>JAVJRN010000059.1:0-126283 GCA_040218415.1 Cyclobacteriaceae bacterium | reverse complement strand
GTCTCACGCTTCCTGAAAGTATGACTTTCGGACGGTTTCACCGCGAAAAACTTCTCGCCAATTAAGACAAGTCTTAACTGGCATAAATCTGAAAAAAATCCTTATTAAAAGCACCTGAGGGAAAAATCCTGCAGACTACTAGCAGGTAACTTCTTCAATTCAATACAACAATTCAGTAAACACAATGGTGTTTACTTACCTTATAGCTTTTTTAGTTTCTTTTACTTTAAATGCTTGTTTTTCAGAGACAAACCCAAGTACAAACGTTTATAAACGACTAATACCGGATAATTTTTCTGAAACATTTTACAATGTAGTACATCCAAACATTAACTGCAAAAAACCGTTTTTTTATGCCGCCTTATTAGCGTGACATGAAAAGAGCGTTTTGATTGATTTGGTTCTTGCTTTATACAGATCAAAAAAAGCCGGTTTATTTTCCTTCATTAGAAAAATGGGACTGGTCGGTCTCCTCTACTGGCGCGGAAGTTACTTCCGTGACAATATGCAATTACCTTCTCTCCATGTGCAGTAAATCTTTGATATGAGATCAACTACCTGTTTTTCATCGTACTTTCCACATGGACTGTCTCACAGGTCTTCTTTCGGTGAGCGTTGATTGGTTTCGAATCAGGTCTGTGGGCTGCAGACCTTGGGGTAGATGGTAGACCGAATTTTCCAAGTCATACATGTACCACGATTTGACAACTTTTTTGTCTCATTCCATTGTGAAAAATTAGTTAAAAAATACTCTCCATTCTTTCATCCGACTATTTGATGTAAACGTAGTATGAAGTGCATTGATCAATGTCAAGGATAGTTATTTTTGCATTGAACTTATTAACAAAGCCGAAGTAAAGTGGAAGAACTAATATCTAAACCCAGAGCGAAACAAAGTAAAATAACCGAGCGAATCCCATGGACGGATCTTACCCGTGTGGTGATTATTGGGGGTGGATTTGCTGGTGTCGAATTGGTGAAAAAACTCAGTAAAGAAAAGGTTCAAATCGTGATGATTGATAAACACAATCACCACACTTTTATTCCTCTACTTTATCAGGTAGCCACCGCAGGGCTTTCTCCGGGCGAAATATCGAGTCCTTTGCGTGAGTTTCTTAGAGACCACAAGAATTTCCATTTTCGTATGGCCAAGGTGAAGCAAATCCATGCAGATGAGAAAAAGCTTGAGACCAATATTGGTTTTATCAAGTATGATATTCTGGTGATTGCTTCGGGTGCGACTACCAATTTTTTCGGGAATAAAGCTTTGGAAAAAAGTGCTTTCAAATTGAGAGAGATGAGTGATGCCATAGAGCTTCGTACTAGACTCATATCCAACTTTGAAGATGCCCTTCAGCTTGATAATAGCGATGAAGAGGCTTTGGAACGATACATGAATGTCGTGATAGTGGGTGGCGGGCCCACTGGTGTCGAACTAGCAGGAGCCATTGGTGAACTGCAAAAGCACGTTTTACCAAAAGATTATCCAGAGCTGGATTTCAATAAAATGAAGATTCATTTGATCGAAGGCTCAGGTAAAGTGCTACCGCCAATGCGTGAAAAATCCGGGCTTAGAGCCAAAGAATACTTGAAACATTTCGGTGTGAATGTGATCTTGAACACTGTTGTGGAAACCTACGAAAATGAAACAGCTTTCCTTAATGATGGTACACAAATCAAAACCAATTGTTTGATTTGGGCTGCTGGGGTAAAAGGCAACTTGATTCCAGGATTGCGAGAAGGAGCTGTAGATAAAGGCAGAATATTAGTAGACCAACACAACTTAGCGAAGGGGCATGAGTTTGTATATGCTATTGGTGATGTTGCCCTTCAGATTAGTGATAAGAATCCAAAAGGCTACCCTCAACTTGCCCCGGTTGCTATCCAGCAAGCGGCTCACCTTGGGGAAAATCTTATAAGACTGATTGCAAAGAAACCAATGAAGCCTTTTAAATACACTGATAAAGGTTCGATGGCTACTGTTGGCAGAAATAGAGCAGTAGTAGATGCGCCATTTAATATTACTTTCGGAGGGTTTTTCGGCTGGTTTGTTTGGATGTTTGTGCATTTATTTTCGATCGTAGGAATTCGTCGCAAATTCCTTGTGTTTGCCAACTGGGTTTGGAATTATTTCACCTACAATCGTGGCAACCGATTGATTATTAACAAAGATGTAGATGACCTTTGAAAATTGATTACCAATAACGAGCCGGAAATATAGACGCTCAGTCTTGGTATCCACAAACTGCCCAACTGCCTGAAAGCTATATATGATTATTACAACTTCTTCCCCATGGCCTGTCTCACAGCCTCTTTTTTCGGTGAGCGTTGATTTGTTTTGAATCAAGTCTGATAGTCACAGGCCTTGGGGTAGATATTAATTCTCTTCTTTTGTTTTTTTTCACAAATACCGTAATTAAAATATACCATTAATTAGTATATATTAGCGTGCCTTTCTATTTTTGACCAAATAAGCAGTAATGGCAGTTAATTTTAAAAAAAAATGACAGTTGGTTTTAACAAGCAGTACTTTTTGTTTCTACTCATACTTTTGAATGGTCATTTTTTAAGTTGGGCTCAGGAGGATAAAACAGGAAATTTCCCTTACATACCTGAGAAAAGCTGGGAAGTGGGTACTGACCTGCTCTGGCTAATAGATAAAAACACATTACCAGCAAACAACCTATTAGTCAGAAGAAACTATACCACTGAGTATAGTGTAAGGCATGCTTGGAGGCTTAGAATGGGTGTTAACCTTAGTCGCAGAGACTCCTTAACTATTTTCGATTTCCTCAACGAACTGAATACTACCTATCTCATGATCCGCATGGGTCACGAGTGGCAGTTTCCTGTGGAAGACAAAGCACTCCTCTACTTTGGTGGAGACCTGCAGTTTGCCTATACGAAAATTGATGAAAAGCGCTTGAACGCCAGTATTACATCATACTTTTTCGACATACAAGATCGCATCTACGAACCGGGTTTATCAATAGTGCTGGGTGCCCGGTACTTCATCAAACCTTGGATGTCTGTGAACTTAGAGTCGGAGATCGGCTTAAGATACCGAATCAGACGATATGATGAAGTAGATAGTCCTTTGGATTTTCCAGGTTCTGGTGGGTTTAGTTTTGTGGATTCGGAAACGTTTCTTCTCAACTTGTCACCTATTCATTCGATGAATCTTTCTTTTCATTTTTAAATATCGCTCAACATGAAAAAGATTTTATTCCATGGCGTGTCTCACAGGCCTTCTTTCGGTGAGCGTTGATTTGTTTTGAATCAGGTCTGGGGGGCATAGACTTTGAGTTGGGTATTAATTCTCTCCTTTTATATTTTTCACAAATACCGTAATTAAAATAAACCATTAATTAGGATATATTAGCTTACCTTTCTATTTTTGACTAAATAAGCAGTAATGGCAGTTAATTTTAAAAAAATGACAGTTAGTTGTAACAAGCAGTACTTTTTGTTTCTACTCATACTTTTCATTGGTCATTTTTCAAGTTGGGCTCAGGAGGATAAAACAAGAAATTTCCCTTACATACCTGAGAAAAGCTGGGAAGTGGGTACTGACCTGCTCTGGCTAATAGATAAAAACATATTACCAGCAAACAACCTATTAGTCAGAAGAAACTATACCACTGAGTATGGTGTAAGGCATGCTTGGAGGCTTAAGATGGGTGTTAGCCTTAGTCTTAGAGACTCTTTAGCCACTTCAGATTTCGTCAATGAACTGAACACCACCTATCTCATGATCCGCATGGGTCACGAGTGGCAGTTTCCTGTGGAAGACAAAACACTCCTCTACTTTGGTGGAGATGTGCAGTTTGGCTACACGGAAATTGATGAAAAGGGCTACACCCCCGGCATTAGATCAATTTACGATATCCAAGATCGTATATATGAACCGGGGATATCAGTAATGCTAGGAGCCCGATACTTCATCAAACCATGGATGTCTGTGAATTTAGAGTCAGAGATCGGCTTTAGATACCGAATCAGAAGATATGATGAAGTAAATAGTCCTTTGGCTTTTCCAGTTTCTGGTGGATTTAGTTTTGTGGATTCGGAAACGTTCCTTCTCAACTTATCACCTATTCATTCGATGAATCTTTCTTTTCACTTTTAAATATCGCTCAACATGAAAACGATTTTTTTCCATGGCCTGTCTCACAGGCCTTGGGTTAAGTTTTCAGTCTATGGAACTGAACCAAAGAAAAAACCCGAAAGAAGCGATTTTCTGCCTTTTTCGGGTTGTTTGATAATTGCTCCTGCTACTTAAAGCACTCTTTATCCAAGACTTGTTTTTTCAAAGTCTTCATATGTTAAGCTTACAAATGAGGCTCCCCTTCTAAAATAGATTGATCTGCTGCATCGCGATATTCGTCAAAGTTCTTTTGAAATAAGGTCACGAGTTGCTTCGCTTTTTTATAAAAGGCTTCATCATCATTCCAAGTTTCACGCGGACTCAAAATCTTAGAAGGCACCTCAGGACAATTCGTTGGGATCTCCGCCCCAAAAAGCGAGTGTTTTCGATATCCCACATTGTCTAAAACGCCCGAAAGCGCAGCGGAAATCATCGCTCTCGTATATTTTAAACTTATTCTTGAACCTACGCCATAAGGCCCTCCAGTCCAGCCTGTATTCACCAGCCATACGTTGGTTGGGTTTTCTTCCAGCTTTTTACCCAATAACTTGGCATACTCCATAGGATGCAATGGCATGAATGGAGCCCCAAAACACGCAGAGAAAACTGATTTCGGCTCCACTATGCCTTCCTCCGTGCCTGCTACTTTGGAAGTATATCCAGAGATAAAATGATACATGGCTTGGGAAATAGACAATCGCTGTATCGGGGGCATCACTCCAAAAGCATCACAAGTAAGAAAGAAAATATTCTTTGGAATACCACCGATGGATGGCTCCACAGCATTGGCTATGTGATGAATGGGATAAGATACGCGGGTATTTTGAGTGACTTCCGTGTTTTCAAAATCGACGGATCTTGTATCTTCTAAAAATCGGGTATTCTCAAGTATCGCCCCAAACTTGATCGCGTTATAAATCTCGGGCTCTTTGTCCGCAGTTAATCCGATAGTCTTTGCATAGCAGCCACCTTCAAAGTTGAAGACATTTTTTTCTGTCCAACCATGCTCATCATCACCGATCAATAACCTATTTGGGTCTGCAGAAAGGGTCGTCTTCCCTGTACCTGAGAGTCCGAAGAAAATAGCCGTATCTCGATCCGCGATTCCCATATTGGCAGAGCAATGCATAGGGAACACATTATCCTCTGTTGGCAGTAAAAAATTCAATACGGAGAATATGCCCTTCTTCATTTCTCCAGAGTATCCGGTACCGCCGATCAATATGATTCTCTTGGTCATATTGATGATCGAGAAATTTTCTTGTCGTGTACCATCGGTTTCTGGATCTGCTTTGAATCCAGGGCAGTTGATGATTGTAAAATTTGGCGTAAAATTTTCCAACCGGTATTTATTAGGCCGGATAAACATATTGTAACAAAAAAGATTGTGCCATGCCTCCGTATTGATGACTCTCAGTTTGATTCGATGGGTTTTGTCTGCACCCGCATAAGCATCACGAACGTAGACTTTTTTATCCGCAAGGAAACCAAGCATTTTAGCATGTAGTCGATCAAAACTATCCGAAGATATGGGAAGATTAATGTCTCCCCACCAAACCTTGTCTTTGGTGATTTCATCTTTTACAATAAAACGATCTTTGGGCGACCGACCAGTAAAATCACCCGTATCACACATCAGCGCTCCCGTATCGGTAAGCTTTCCTTCTCGGTTTTGGAGTGCTATTTCAGTGAGTTCTGATGCATCTAGGTTCCACCATGCTTCCTTTACTTGTTTTATTCCTAAGTCTGCTAGACTTACTTTCTTTGACTTTATTCCAAATTCTAACATTTGATATTTAGTTTTTGATTTTCTACTTCCGAATTGCTAGAAGTAGTGCTTGAAAATGCTCAAGCTGATAAATTTTTTACCTTCATGTTGACACACAGAGGGTCATTGGAGATCTTTAACTTTTCATTTATGCACTGACAGAATGAGTATGCCTTCTTTCACTCTATTCGATTCATAAAAGCCAAGATTTATATTGATTGGT
This sequence comes from Cyclobacteriaceae bacterium, assembly GCA_040218415.1. Taxonomy (GTDB): domain Bacteria; phylum Bacteroidota; class Bacteroidia; order Cytophagales; family Cyclobacteriaceae; genus JAVJRN01. Next base: position 120,145 of record JAVJRN010000059.1, on the reverse strand, counting down.
TAACTCTTCAAACTGCCTAATCAAAACCTGATTGGCTTCTGTTGTGACAAGTAATTCACATTATTCCTCATTGATAAGGCTAATGGTGAAAATGTGTTATCAAGTAATACTTGGTGCGATTTTACACACCAAGTATACTTGCAACAGGAAATCCTCCTTTACTGCCTTTCAATAAATATTTTTTTGCTGTAGACCATGTTGCCTACTTCATCCATCAACCTTACAATGGCCACAGCACCACGAGGAACATGAAGCTCTGCAATTACCTCATTATTTGTTTGATGCGTATTTAATTTGCGCCCAGAAAGCGAATAAACCTCCACAGAATGAATTCCTCTGAGTGATTCTCCTTTTACATACAACCTTCCATTATTCATGATTATTTGAATGTCTTCGAATTCTTCCATTCCCAATGTGGTTCCTCCACCTTCTGCTAAGGTAAACGCGATCGTGTAGGTGCGTTGTGTTGTTCCATCTACCGCTGTAACTACGACACTTGTAATACCTGGCAAACTTTCTGCGTCATTAATGCTTAAAGAGGCTCCCGCATCTGTCGTTGTTGCGGATACTTCAGGAACAATTGTCCTATCGAAGGGCAACTCAATCGCATAGTTCAATAATCCACTCACAAAGCCTTCAATTGCCTCTCCATCAACCAGCAGCTGGGAGAGTGTAGCATCATTCGTAATTACAGGAGGAATACACAGCGGATAAGTACATTCTGCATCTTGCATGCTAGTAGAATTGGCAGCACAATCAAGCCCTCCATAGATCCAAGCACCATTGTCTTTATAGGCCCATGAACCGGTATATTCCCATTCCTGCCCAGTACCATCAACATTGGCGTCTCCATAGGTCTCAATTACGGTAAATCCACTATATAGCTCAATCGCATCATCTCCATTTTGGTTCATCACGTCCGCCTGAATAACATGCTCAATTTCATCTGCACAATCTCCAAAATAGGCGGTAAGTGCATCATCTTCTCTGGCAAGTAATATGTCATCTCCAGCTGCTACAGACATCACTGGAAACGTGTATTCGATACCATCCGTACCGTCACCATTATTGGCCACCCCAATGCTATATACACTCAAATCTGGTATATCTGCCAGTGCTTTTAAATGGATTCCTTTTCCACTATTCACACTTGGCTCAGTGGACCATCTCAAAGCAAATACCCCTACCAACTCAAGATCTTTGGCAACATCAGAAGACGTTCTGATAATATTTCGAATGGCATAATTCTTACTTCCATTGGCATCAGTAGCCACAGCGGTAATTACATATTCCCCAATACCATCAATCGTTGCAGTGGTGTTGTATGGTGCTGAATTGTCGGTTGCGAGCGTATCTCCATTGGCAATGAAAACCACTTCTTCGATCTGTGAATCATCACTACTTACTGATACCGTATAGTCAATAGCCACAGTATCTATAAATATTTGACCCTCTTCAATATTATCAAAATCAATGGTGATTCCTCTATTTGGTAAGGGCTTATATTCATTCCAATAAGAAAGCGAATCAAAAACAACTGCTTTTACTGCAGCTCTTATCGTTTGCGCATCACTTGCCGAAAGGTTAAAATCATAGCTCAGCGCTGTAGGATCCTTTTGGAAAATACTGGTGTAGAAAGTACATGCACTCAAGTAGGAACCAGCTTCTGATGGATGACTTTCATCGGCATCATACAATTCAATCGTAGGACTGTTATCTCTCAAATACCTCCAAACTGCCCCTACCGGAGAAATCAAACCATTTTGATTGGCTTGCATCGTACGATATCTTTCTCTCAAAAGATCGTTCATTTCTGTAAATGAAAGACCCTCATAACTATTCTTTCTTCCCCATGTCATATAAAACATGACGTCACCAACAGGATTGGCTAATTGTCGAATACTATCCAATGCCGCTGCTTTTGCAAATGTTTGTTCTTCTACAATGGCAATATCTCTTACGGGACGCGTACTCTGCTCTTGGAGCACTACATAATCCCAACCGCCTTCTTTTATTTTACCAATTGACTGGTCATCCGCAAGATGATCTTCGAAAGTATAACCACCTTCTGTATTTTCATCTTGAATAAGTTTATCACCCACAGAGGCTGCCAAATCTTCAACGATTTTTGGCATATCAAAATAGAAAGTGTAGCTATTTCCTATAAACAGCACTGATCTTTCGATTCCCTCGGGTTGACCAAAACCACAAAGTGGATAGGGACAACTTGAATCTTCCGAGGTAGTGGAAGTCAATGCACAATCAACTCCGCCATAAGTCCAGACTCCACTGTTTTTATAAGCCCATGATCCTGCGTATTCCCAAACCTCACCTGAACCATCTACTGTCACATCTCCATAGGTTTCTATCACCGTCGTATTCCCAAATAACTCGATCGCATCATCTCCATTTTGATTCATTGCATCACTCTGGATGACGTGCTCAAACTCGCTGGCACAACTTGTAAAATAAGTGGAGAGCGCAGCGTCTTCCCTTGCTAGTAATATATCATCACCTGCAGAGACAGACATCACTGGAAATCTGTATTCGATGCTGTCTGTGCCGCCTCCATTATTTGCTACACCAATCGCATAAACACTCAAATCCGAAATGTCTTCCTTCGCTCGTAAATGAATCGCTTTGCCGCCATTCGTGCCCGAAGTAGTCCATTCCAGTGCCAAAATGCCTTTCAACTCCAAGCCATCAGGGGTTTCATTTCCTTGACCAAAACCACAAAGTGGATAGGGACAAGACGAATCTTCTGAGGTAGTGGAAGTCAATGCACAATCAACTCCGCCATAAGTCCAGACTCCATTGTCTTTATAAGCCCATGATCCTGCGTAATCCCAAACCTCTCCTGTACCATCTACAGTCACATCTCCATAGGTTTCTATTACTGTCGTGTTCCCAAATAGCTCGATCGCATCATCTCCATTTTGATTCATTGCATCACTCTGGATCACATGCTCAAACTCGCTGGCACAACTCGTAAAATAAGTGGAGAGCGTGGCGTCTTCCCTTGCAAGTAAGATATCGTCACCGGCAGAAACTGACATCACTGGAAATCTGTATTCGATGCTGTCCGTACCGCCTCCATTATTGGCTACACCAATCGCATAAACGCTCAAATCCGAAATGTCTTCTTTCGCTCGTAAATGAATTGCTTTTCCGCCATTCGTGCCCGAAGTAGTCCATTCCAGTGCCAAAATGCCTTTCAACTCTAATGCATTTTGACCGTATGATGAGAAAGTCATCAACAATGCAATCAGTGAGAGGGTGAAAAGTCTTAATTGTAGATTCTGTTTCATAGCTTATTATATTTAAGGGTTTGGAGATTTTTTAATCGTTTATTTAAGCTGATTCCGTTTTGGTTATAAAATATTTTTAGTGTTCTCATTATTCTTTCTGTCAAAGTGGAATGTAAACCACCGTATTGGTGAGTAGGATCATAATAAAAATCATGCAGGTGACCATGGGCCCGAGGTATATCCTTCCGGTCATCCGAAAGAAATAGCGATTAAATATGGGCAGTACAAACATCATGGGTACGACCGCAAAAAGGAGATTGACATAAAGCCAACCATCCGTCCAAAAGACAGTGCCAGTCGTGGCAAACGTGACATATTGTACGATCACTATTAGAAGCAGTCCCAATGAATTACCCAATCCTATGGTGAGTATTTCCTTCCAAAAAGATTGGCCTTCAAATCTCATCGTTGCATTCACGCGAAGTGAGTTAGACAAAAAGAATATGAAAAAGATTGGCGCATACATGAGCAGTAAAATCAAACTGTCGGGCCCAAATACCCGAACGCCCATAAACAGAAAACGGTAGTCAATATGGAAGAAGTAGTAAACTCCCGAAAGGGTCAGATAGTAAATTGAAAAAATGATCACCGCCAACAACAACGTCTGTATAAGCTCCTTTCTGTTAATCTGAGTTCCCCACATTTCCTTCTTGACGCCATGATTTTTTCCAAAAAACCTGTAACTGAGATAAAAAATAAGGAAGCCAATGGTGCCGTTGAAAACAGCCCACATCATCACGGCATTGTTCATCCGCTGTGGAAAAAACCAAGTCTGTCGCCTTGAGGAAGCATCGACAAAAATATCTTGAGACAGTTCTGCCATTGGGATATACGAGAAGCAAGCAATAAGTGCGGCCAAAACAAACAATCCCCAAAAAAGCCATTTCCCTTGTTTGCTAGGGTTAGGTAGCGCAGTAGGAATCTCATGAACCAAATTATGGAAATATGGTGTGCTCAAAAGCAATCTGGCAATTGGAATGATAGAAAGCATTCCTGCAATAATCGAAATAATACCTAATAACTCTTTCCAGTACCAAGTTTGATTCGTGCTACTCAGGCCACTATTTAATTCAAAAACACGGTCAAAATAATCAAGCTGGTTAGCCGTGGCTTCAACCATATAGGGCTGAAAAGGGTGAATGGTTTTTTCATTGTACATGATCCGGAGGTTACGATCATCCGAGTTACCGTAGTAATGCCCAATCTTAACTTCGGAAACAAAATCAGTACTGTCTTTAAATCCTGAATTAATTAATCTCAGCGCTTCAGGCGCCTTTTTCATGTCGGCATGGCCGTATTCATTCCTGTATGCGCCCTCATCATAATAGGCGTAGGCTGCCCCAATATTTGAGCTTGCATCCTTCAGGTTACGGTCTGTGAGCGATAATACATAGCCAGAACAGAACACCGAATGAAGCTTGCTGGCCTTTCCCGTTTCTTGAGCATGCTGGCCAAAATACCTTGCACCTGCAATAACCGCATTGCCACCAGCTGAATGTCCCGTTGCACCTATTCGATTTTTGTCAACATAATTCAAAACATCATTACTGGCAAAATATTCAACCAATGCAAACATGCCATAACCCTCGTTGGAGGCGGCTCTCCTTTGCATGGAAGAACTTGAAAAGCCTTGAGCATAAGGATCAATGGAAACGGCGACTATACCCCGTCGCGAAAGTTCTATCGCAATATTAGAGAGGGCTTCCTTTGACCGTTGAAAACCAGGAATCACAATGACGAGTGGTGCTGGATTATCTTTTGTTGCACTTTTTGGTTTAAAAAGGTCAGCGTATACCCATTGCCCATCTTGGGTTGGGATTTTTATACTGTAAATCTTCACGCTTCCTCCTGAAGTTTGGATGAGAGAAGATAGAAATCCCGATAGGACAACAATCAAAACAGTAATCAATAAAAACTTTTTGTTAAACGTCATTCCGACAACCATCTAAGTTCATGCTGTTTTACCCATTCAATTTTTCATTCATTTTTAATCCTCTGAAATTGAATGCCCACTCGAATCACCATCGAGCAGATCATTCAATATCATTGGTCTGCTAGTCACAAAATGCATAAGGACATCCTGCAGACGCGTTAGTATCAAATCCCGAGGCACAGCCAACTCCGGCATAAGTCCAGTTATCACCAGTCTGTTTGAAGGCCCATGAACCGTCATATTCCCAAAAGAGACCCGTGCCATCATCTACTACATCACCGTACACTTCAATGACATCCGCATTCAAATAAAGCTCTACGCCATCATCTCCGTTGAAATTAATTCCTGGGTCTACGGCCGTGTGATCAAACTTTGAAAAGCACGTTCCAAAATACGTTTCGATCGTTTCAAGGTCTTCATCTCTAATGAATAGGATGTTATCACCCTCCGCTACGCTAATTGCAGGAAGATCCATTTCTCTGCCATCAGAACCGCCTCCATTGTTCGGTATGCCAATACCATAAACGCTGATATCCGCAATATCTCGGTTTGCTCTCAAATGAATGGCTCTTTCTCTGTTTGAGGCATCTGCCCCTGTTTGAAATGACATCACCCCTTGTAACTGCAGCCCACTAGCACATAGTGGATAAGTGCAGTTTGAATCTTGAAAAGTAGTAGAAGCAGCCGCACATCCAACACCACCATAAACCCATTCTCCGCCTAACTTATAAGCCCATGATCCTGTATAATCCCAGGTTTGACCTGCACCATCTACATTTACATCACCGTAAGTTTCAATAATGGTCGTGCCGCTGTAAAGCTCGATTGCGTCGTTTCCGTTTTGATTCATCTCATCCGTTTGGATCACATGCTCAAAGGATGTAGCACAACTACCAAAGTAGCCTGTGAGCGTGGCATCTTCTCTAGCCAATAATATATCATCACCCTGCGACACAGAAATGGAAGGAAATCTATACTCTATACTATCTGTACCTCCTCCATTATTAGCTACGCCAATAGCATAATCGCTCAAATCGGCTATATCTTCTAGCGCCTTAAAGTGTAGCGCCTTACCTCCATTGGTACCCGATGTAGTCCACTCTAAAGCGAGTATTCCCTTGAGAGATAATTCAAGAGCCACATCATTGTCCAAGATATTAAGCGACAAGACCTGCCCATTATCTATACCGTTTACCAGGCTGATGATTGAAACTTGAGCAAATTCCTGCCCCTCCACGAGATCATCGTCTACTACCGTCAAGTTGATGGAACCAGAAGTTTCACCAGCATTGATCGTGATCGACTGGCTATCAGTTGTGTAGTCCTCGCCAATGATCGCCGTACCTGCAAAGGTCAGGTTAATAATCACAGGCTCAGTGGTCGTCGTATTAAGCGTAGCAAACACTTCTGTCGCTGTTCCTTCTCCCGGAGATACGTTTTCTGCTGATAAAGTAACCACTGGGGAAATGAATGCGCGTGTTCTAAAAGTGATGCGGTAAGTTTCCCTTAGTGCAGCACCAGCAAGGCCATAAACACCCGCATCAAGGGTTAATGTATATCCTGTCTGATAGTCCAACTGGTCAAATGCCAGCGTGGCAATCGAGTTGGTTTCATCTAGTGTCACGCTGATATTAGCACCCCCAGTAATAGAAAGACCAGCTGCCAATGTGGCTGGGTCTACCGGATGAGAAAGTGTGGCGACCAAAGAGAGGTCTACTGCCGAGACGCCTTGTTCTCCTTGCTCTATGATATTGTTACCCTCCTCTATTTTGAGAATTCTGAATTCATTGGAAGAAAAGGTTTCGTCTTTTGCCAAATCTTCATCATCGCAGGAAGACAAGCCAAATAGGAGAACCAATGTAGACAAAAGCGTAAATGCTGAATTCTGTAGTGTGCGTTTCATTGTCATTTTTGTTTAATCAATAATTTTGTTCCTGAAAAGATCTGGGAAAACATGAGGGTCAATTTCCCATAATAATGGAAGTAAGAAATAAGTTGCTAGTGTTATAACAACGATTGATAAGGCATTCATCATAGCTCCGGCTCTTACCATGTCTGGTATTCTCAAATACCCCGAGCCAAATACCACAGCATTTGGCGGAGTGGCCACAGGAAGCATAAATGCGCAAGATGCGGCCACTGTTACTGGCACCATGATCATCAAAGGATGTAAGTCAAAGGATATGGCCATTGGTGCTAACACGGGTAACAACATGGCTGTAGTGGCTAAGTTGGAAGTGATTTCAGTCAGTAGGTTGACGATGGTCACTAATACTAAAATGAGGAGTATCATCGACAGACTATCCATGTTGGTCATCTGTGCCGCTATCCAATCTGCGAGTCCAGTTTCAGTAAAACCTTTGGCAAGTGCCATACCACCACCAAAGAGTAAGATGATGCCCCATGGAAGACCTTTCGCTTCTTCCCAGTTCACAATCGCTCTTGATTTGTCCTTGGTTGGGATGACAAATAGTATCACTGCGGCTGTCATAGCAATGATGGTATCGTCTATTGCTGGAACCAATCGCTCAATAAGTGATCTCATCATCCAAGCTGTAGCAGTAAGTATGAAAGCGATCAATACGGCTTTTTCTTCATAACAAATGCCCCCTAAAGCCTTCTTCATTTTCTGGATTTCCTGTCTACCTCCGGGAAGTGTTTTTAGCTTAAACTTAAATGCGTACTTCGTTAAATATTTCCAGCAAATAAAGAGCAGTACCACAGAGATAGGAAGACCAAATTTGATCCACTGAAAAAAGCTGAGCTTATAATCGTACACCTGCTCTAGAATACCTGCGAGCACCAAGTTGGGTGGTGTACCAATCAGAGAGGCGAACCCACCAATAGAGGCACTATAGGCTATAGCCAACATAAGCGCCTTCCCAAATCTGGAGGACGACTCCTCATCGTTTGTGGCCGCTTGAAATTGCCTAACCACCGCCATACCAATAGGGAGCATCATCACAGAAGTGGCTGTATTGGATATCCACATGGATAAGAAAGCAGTAGCCAACATAAACCCAAGTACAATTTTGGAAATATCCGAACCAATAATGCTGATGATGTTGAGTGCAATTCTACGGTGAAGATTCCATCGTTCTATAGCTATAGCCAATATGAAACCTCCTAAGTATAAGAATATATACTTATGTCCAAATGCAGCAGTTGTCAAGCTCAATTCCAAAGCTCCAGTGATAGGAAAAAGTATGATAGGGAGCAGTGCCGTTACCGCTATGGGTACAGCCTCGAAAATCCACCATATAGCGATCCAAACCGTGATGGTTAGCACATGGTAAGCATTGAGATTCATACTGGCAGGTTTACCTAGACTTTCTAAGATTAGAAAAGCCAGTGGCCCAAGGATAATCGCTATGGCTCGCTTATTATTTCCCATAGTTTACCTCCTTTTTTGGTAGGCCTATAAATTCGTCTACCAGTTGTTGAATAAATACTGCATTTTCTTCACTCATAATAGATAGGTATAACTTTTGACCATTTCGGTCCCGGTCAGTAATTCTCTTATCAAGTGTTGTCGCTTTATTACCTGTCAAATACTTATAGAAAGCCGTAGCAGTGAGATAAGTACCAATGGGAGAAGGGTGACTTTCGTCTGGGTCGTATAAAGCAAGGTCTGGTCTCAAGGCAATCGCCTTTTTCCACAATTCGCCAATAGGTACTACCTCTACCCCTGCGCGTACCCCCAATTCCTGATATGCTTGAGTAATTGTGGGTTGCATCAAAGGATTGTAGGCGCGTGCCCAAGTTTGATAAAGGATAGGTTTTGCGCCAATGCTCCTCACCAAATCAATAAACTTAAGACCATACTCTGTAAACTCATCAGGCGTATCTATTGTACTGAGGCTATGGTTCTGCAACACCACTATATCCCAGTCTCCTTCTTCGATGATTGATTTAGACTTTAGGCCTTCCTCTCCAAGCCAGTGCTGCTTCAGGTTAGTACCACCGGCGGTAGATTGCCGTGCTGTAAGTGGTATTCCCGTAGATATTGCCATGGCTTCCACCGTTTGCGGAAGATTCCAAAAATAGGTGTAGCTATTGCCCACAAAGAGCACCCTGAGCGTATCATCCTTGCCTTGAGCATGCGCACTCAAGACTAGGACTAATAGCCCAACGGCACATAAGTACTTTTTCAGAGAATCCTTCATCAGCACTTATTGATTGACTTCTGTTTTATCAAAAAGCCTAGGTAAAGGATCCGGTGTACTTGTGTTTCTATCGATCTCCGACTGTGCATATATAAAACGCTGCGGCAGATTGTCTCCCGTATTCGGTGATACAGGCACACGCACTATTGTTTCGTCTTCAGTTCTTCTGGTATCATTAAATATTTCTATCTGACTAAAAAGTGTCACATACCTTTCTTCGAGTATTTCTCTAAGTAGCGCGTCTCCAGAAGAGATTCCATCTTGGTTTTCAATACCGCCATTGTCAAAATCTGTGGCGACATATGCATCATACTGAATACTTGTGAGATCTGGCTCAACAATATAGCCGCCATTTGCCATAAATGATCGGAAATCATTGAGGTGACCAAGACCTGTATTGAAGTCGACCGAACGATAGCCCGCCTCAGCAAGAATCAATAAATTCTCTTGGTAGGTAACCATAGGTTCTGAGACGGTTTGTCCAGCCAATCCATTTGGACTTTGGTTTGGCTGAAAACCAATTGCATTAGATTCGAATAAGAAGTTATATCTGCCCGTTTCATTTGTTTTCGCATTTCCTCTGGAAGTAGCAGATGCCGGAGAAACAAGGTTGATGATAAAATCGGAAACCACCAAGTCAGGCCCTCTAGAGCCATTGGCAAAAAACTGCCAATTGAGATTAGACGCTTCAAGCGCATTGGAATGGGGCGCATATAATGAATTATCCAAGCTACTGACACCATTCTGTGCTGCAGCGTATGCTAGCGCATATTCGCCTGTGTGCATATAATATCTCGCTTTGAGTGTGTAGGCGACTTGTGTCCAAGAGGCTGCATCTCCATTAAAAAACACATCAGACCCGCTCGCTGGTCTACCAGTTCCAGCACTTAGATTAACAATCGCTTCATCCAGCAGACCTTGTACTTTTGCGTAAACAGTGGTTTGCGGCTCAAAAGCAGGGTTTTCAAAATCTATATTGATCAACTCATCAAAAGGAATGTCTCCATATAGCGAAGTACCTGTTCCTAAAGCAAGCGACTGTAGCACCTGTGTGATACCGATCGTAATTCCAGTAATGCCTTCTTCCAAAGCAGCATCTTCTGTAAATCTGGCATTTCTGTAGCTATTGATGAATACATCGTCCCACAGATCGTCAAAGTCTGTGGTAGTTACAGAATAAATCGTATATCCTTGGTGTTGGCGGTCTATTCCTGTATGTGTTCCAGCAAATATCCCAGCTCTGCGAGCAGTCTCACCATTTTGAAGAATCATAGCTCCAACCTCAGCTGTAATCAAAATATTTTGATATCCAGTACTTGTTGGGTTGTTTGGGTTGATATTAATATCTCCATCACCGTCTACCAAATCCTCACAAGCTATGAAACTGAAGACCAGCGATGCTAAAAGTATTTTATTAAATAATTTCATCTTTATCTTTTATTTAAAAGTTCAGTAGGACGGAAAAAACATAAGATCTGGTGCTCGGATTGTTGAAATATTCAATCCCTCCGGCAGGACTTACTCCTTCTAGATTCGTATCAGGATCATTTCCTTCAAATTCTGTCCACAAGAAAAGATTACGACCTGTTGCTGTGAATTGAGCTGATTCGAAACCAGCCTTTTTTATCAATGCACCATTCATCCTGTAGCTAAGGCTAATCTCTCTCAGTCTTGTCCAGGAGCCATCTTCTATATAGAGCTCATCATTCCCACTTCCGAAAAATCCTCCATCAGCTTGGTACCACGCCTCGGTAAGCGCTACTGGCCCGGCACCAAAATCCTTCACTACCCCACGAAAAGTACTTCCCGCTGGGATAACATTTCCATTGAAGTCCAGTAAGTTTTGAGTGGTCGTCGTTTCTGTTGCAGAAGCTCCCCAAGTACCTAAGTTGTATAGTACCGACTTAGTACCTGCATAAATGTCAGCACCTTGAAAGGTCTCGAAGAGTAAATTGAGGCTGAAGTTTTTGTATCTCATGGTGGTAATAAATGAGCCTCTCCAATCTGGATTTGGATCTCCTATAATACCTTCTTCTTCATCTTGCTCTGGAAATCCATTGCGATCAAAAACGATATTTCCTTGTTCATCTCTAAGCGTTCTTGAGCCAAATAAAACACCTAATTGCTGCCCTTGAATGACACGGGCATTTACCGCAGCAAGTCCTCCCAATGGCAAAGTTTCTACATCGAGCAAGTTGGTAACCAAATTGGTATTCTTCGTATATAGGAAGTTAACGCCTAGTGTGAAATCCTTTTTTCTAATGATGTTATACCCAAGGTCTATTTCAACTCCTTGATTTTCGATATCCGCACCATTAGACACTGTTCTGTCATAACCCCTTGTATTGGCGATAGGCACTTCAAGAATGAGGTCTTCAGTCGTATTGTTATAGTACGTTCCACTAAATGTTAGTTTATTATCAAAGAACCTTAGGTCTGTTCCAATTTCAAATTCCCTTTTTCTCTCTGGTCTGAGGTTCGGATTTCCTAATGCAACACCTGGTGTGAAGCCTCCTGTGCCGAATAAACCAACATCCAAATCGCCTCCCCACTCGTCAGAGTAGCTTGGCTGTACAATTTCATTATTGGTAGCATATCTGGCAGGCTCCTGCCCTACCTCACCATAAGAAGCTCTGAGCTTACCGAAACTGAAAAACTTTGCATCAATCATATCGGTAAATTGCCAAGCTGCTGATAATGAAGGGAAAAGAAAAGTAGGGTCAGCTTGACTACCGAAAGTAGAAACAGCTTCATTTCTCAGGGTTCCGGTTATGTAAAGTTGATCGAAAGCATCAAAAGAAATTTCTGTGTAAACAGCCGCTTTTCTAGTTTCACCATAAAGGCTTCTAACAGACCTGTTTTCAGGTAAGGCATTGTCCATATCTCTGGTTCTGCCGGCTACATCAGCAAACTGAATGAAATTAGCAATCTCATTATTAGAAGTGACTATTCTCCTCTGGTTGTAGTTGAATCCTACCAATGCCGAAATATTGAAATCTGAACCAATTCGACGTGAAGCCCTGGCTATTAAATCGGTATTGAGAATAGAATTTTTTCTTAACTCTCTTTCAAAAAGCCCATTTCGGAAGGTGCCAGCTGCCGATCCCGGCGTGAAAAACTGAACGCGCTCTTCAGTGTAAGTATCTAATCCTACTCTAGCAAATATTTCTATCCAATCGGTAGGCGCATAGGTCAGTTTAAAATTGTTGATAAATCTATCTACATCAGCGAGATCTTCCTGCTCCTTGGTCGTCCATAAGGGATGATTATAGACAGGATTGGATGAGCTTCCTAAATATCTTCGATATGATCTGTGACGGTTTTCTATAGGAGAGGCATCAGGTCCTTCAAAATAGCTTCCTCTATAACCTGCATTTTCAAAGTCTGCCGGCGTTCTCAAAAGTCCAAGATATAACCCTGATGATTGTGCACCTCTTCTTATCCTATTAGACTTGGTTTTGGTATATGCCGAACGTACATTCAAGGTAATTTTATCACTCAAAAGTTGTTCGACGTTGAATCGAGCGGTTGTTCTTCGGTAGTCCGAATTATTCGCAATGATTCCTTCCTGATCCATGTCGCTCAAGCTGAAGAAAACATTCCCAGTCTCATTTCCAGCGGTTAAGCTTACTGAGTTTTCCCAAAAGTGTCCCGTTTGGAATACCTGATCAAAGTTTGCATCGTTGAAAGTCTCTTGTGAATTTTTTGAAACGATAGGATAATAAGTACGCCCATCTTGATCCACGAAATATTCGCCAGAAGTATCAAATTCATCTGCGCCTCCTGATCGTTCAGAGATTTTATCTCCCCATGAGTCTCTTGCTGTGGGATCAAAGACGCCATTGTTGCCTTGACCGAATCTAGACTGGAGCGGAAATCTCCTATTAATCTCATCAATGGAGTAGGTCGACTTCACTGACACTTTTAGCTTCTGGTTGTACTTACCACCTTTGGTTGTGATCACAATGGCGCCATTTAATGCGGCCGTACCCCAAAGAGCAGCAGCCGGAGCTCCCTTTAGGATACTAATATTTTGTATGTCATTGGGATTGATATCATTCAACCTTGATTGCTGCGCAATCTGACTCGTACCCACGTTATCGTTGCTTATAGGCACGCCATCCACCACGATTAAAGGCTGTCCATCTCCCTGAAGTGTAGAAGCTCCCCTTATCTGAATATAAGCGCCCGCTCCTGGATCTCCTGAGTTTCTTCGGATAGTGACACCTGTTGATTTTCCCGATAGGGAATTTAGCAAGTTAGGTTCCGCTGCTTTGACAATTGTTTCACTTTTAACCTGTGAGTTCGCATAAGCAATTTCATCTGCGTCCTCCTCAAAACCGAGCGCCGTAACCACTACATCTTTTAATTGCTCCGAGTCCTCTTCCAGTACTACATCGACTTTGGTTTGATTCCCAACAGCTATTGTCTTTGGCTGGAAACCGACGAAACTAAACCTTAGTGATGCCTCATCGCCTACATTAATGGAGTAATTCCCATCCAAGTCTGATATGACCCCATTCGAAGTTCCATCTTCCATGATTGTAGCTCCTACGAGCGCCTCACCGTTTGAGTCGGTGACTTTACCACTCACTTTGGCTTTTTGGGCCCACGCTGTTCCAACTTGAATAATAAATAGCACTGCTATTAAAAACCTTATTTTTTTCATCCTCTTTATTGGTTAGTTACCATGCTTGTTTTCTTCATTATTTTACCATTTTAATAACCTATTAATTCCTTTTTATTAAGATGGTAATATGACGACATTCCTATGACGCTAATTTTAAATTTTCATAATTATAGGAGGTTCGGGAGTAGATTGCCCTAATTCAATGAATTTTATCAAATTTTACCAAATTTTATTGCTAAGAATCTTAAATTCACCCTTTTCATCCACTACAAATGACAGAGCTTTATCAAGAATTAGTAAAAAAACTTAGCCAACTTTTTGGACGGTTTGATTCTGATAAGCAACGTTTTCAAGATGCAACCAACTCGAAAATTTCCCGAGAATTAGGCTATAGCGATTCTCAGTTTTCAAGGTTGATTCATGGTACCGCCACGGAAGGCGAATACCAAAGAGCGCTGATGAATGTGGACCGCATTCTTAAGCTGGAAAAACTAGAGAAAGAGTTAAACAGTATTTCCCCCGGTTCTTCGGTTAAATCCAAAAAATGGATCGTACCAAGTGTATTTATTGTTTGCACGATGCTCGTGGTTATTTTCTTCTTAAATAGAAATACAGCGCCTATCAAACCAGAAATTCCGCGAGACCATACGCTGAGATGGACTTTCGAATCATCATTTATAAATCCTTATATCAAACTTGATGACCTGCCGCCTGACTGTAACTACCCTTGCTATAAATATCAAGGCAAATGGAAACTAGATAAAGCCTACAAACTGCCGATTTTTCTTGAACGTAATGGCTACCACTATTTAGCCACCGAAGTAGATATGTATGCAAGGTGCCTGATGGAAAAATCTGATAAAGGCGATATAGTAGAAGGTTACGAATATCAGCGACATGAAATATGGTACGATAGAAGAGAGTGGCCAATGGACAGCTTTCTCACTTCAGATAAGATAAGAAACAGCTACTACCAAAATCTTGATTTCAACGCCACTGGCGATTTTGTGAAGCTGGCGAATATTCATACCTTTTTTAGAAGTGAGTTTGGCTTGACCGATTCGGTAATTCATAGATCTGGAAAGGTGATTGGTAGAGATTTAGAACTTTTAAGTAAAGATATTCTCTTGTCATACTTTGGTAATGAAGAAAAGGTAGAGGAAGTGGAAAAGGAAGTTGAAAAAATAATGCGTAATCGAATTAGAGACTTCTCGGTACCAATTACCTGCATGGACGCACCCTTGATAGATAAAGATGTGGCTCAGATCCAAGATGGTGATATCATGAGCTTCAGGTGCGCACTCACTACCAGCCGAATGACCATAGACTATGTAAAAACCTATCAACTTACAGATCAATACATCAAAAATGACTGTGTAAATAGGTAATTTAGGACTGTTGCGACAAATCAAGCATAGGAAGCATGCATAAACTTTAAAAAGCTTCTCCTATAAATAAATAGAAGCCAGCGCCCTCTCTTGTAAATGCAAAATCTAACCTGGTCCAAATATCCTTTTTGGGAAATAACAAAAACCGTAAACCACCACCTCCGGAGAATACAAAATTGGATAACTCCAGATTATCGACTTCCGTGAAAACTGAACCTGCTCCCGCAAATACTGCTGCACCTATTCGATTGGTAAAGCTCAGTGGAAGCGGTAAAAAACGATATTCGACCTGAGCTGCTAGCTGATTATTGTCTCTGTACCGACCATAATAATAACCCCGCATAATACTTTCACCACCCATCAATGCAAGTTGGTTGAAAGGAACATCGCCAAAATTGAACTGACCCAGTAGCTGAGCGGCTAGCACATTGTTTTCGCCAATAGGTTTGTAAACGCGCGTATCGGACAAAACAGAAGTGAAATTAAAGGTACTTCCCCAGCCGGGATTGTAGTGCAATAAAGCCAACTCAGAAAAAAACCCCTTTCGTACATTTAAAACATTGTGCCTGTTGTCTTGCACTAAACCTATGCCTAGTCCAAGATTGTTCGAGCCTTCATGTCCCAGAGGCATTTCAAAATCCTGAATATTGGGCTCAGCCAACACAAAATCAACCGCCGCAAGTCGCTGATAATCAAACTCAAAACCTAAAAATAAATTATTCTTCAATTTTCTTAACACGCGTTCCTTTATCAGAATTTGATTCGCTTCCACTCTCGCCAAATATTCTTCTGGGGTGTCTATTCCTATCCCATGGTAAAAAAGCGGAAAACTTTGGAAACGAAATCTCCCCAGAAAAAACCACCGATCCCGATCGGAATAAATGGCATGATCAAACCATAATCCATATTGATTCTCCAAGGTGAAAAATGTAAAACCGTTTATCTCACTCAACCTATTGGTGGTGTCTCGCTTGGCGAAATACACATATAATGAGCTAAAACCGATCTCCCAGCTGGTTTCAGGCGCATAAGCCAAAGTTGGGTAGACTAAAAGTTGGGGTCGGGACAAGTCACTCGTATCATTGACGAGGCTATTCCAATATTTTTTAGCAAAATTCTGTGCATTTAAACGATCAGCGAAAAGCAAGAAACTCCCAATTAGGGCGACAAACAGTAAAACTCTACCCCTCATTTTGTCATATTCTTTTCATTTCAGTTAAGATGATCCTCGGAAAAGGAAAATTGAATAGTTTCAGCCAATTCATTTTTTCAAAATTAACCAAATAGTCGAATGAAATAGCAAGTATATATTCCTGCCATTGGAGAAACTTTCGCAAGACTAAAAAGCACTGTCAAGAGACACTGACCGCAGCATTATCATCAGGTGCAAACACTCAAAAGATAAGATGAAGAACATCATCTTCATTACTGACTTTCAACCATAATTATGCTAAAAGTAGATCTGTAATTTTGGCCTTAACATTATATCCTTACAGCTATGCATAAAAGAGAAATTGAAGACGAAAACGATATTGAGCTACTCATAGATGTATTTTATGGAAAAGTCATGCGTCATGAAGAACTATCCTACTTCTTCACGGAAGCGATGAAAAACTGGCAAGTACATAAAGTAATGTTTGTCAAATATTGGTCTGCACAGATACTTTTTACAGATAGCTATGAAGGCAGTCCGCTGCATAGGCATGTGCAAATTGACAGCAGCTTCGATCGTAGTTTTACAAAAAATCACTTTGATGAGTGGGCGAGACTTTGGACGGAATCAGTGAACGAGCTATTTATTGGAGATAAGGCCAATTTAGCTATAGAATCTGGAGTGAATATGGCGAAGAATATTTATCTCAAAATGTTCTTTAATCGGATGCCTGATAAAGCTACTGACATCAAAAAGTAAAAGTTGCTTTAAAAAGCTATTTCACGGAAGAGACGAGCTTATTTTCTTCACTTTTTGAAATGAAGTATCTCTAAATATTCTCAGATAAAGACACAGTTATTAACGCAAAAAAGTCCAAGACGCTCAACTTTCACACTACAAATTCTTTGAAAATGGAGTTTTTGAGGCCTAGCCACTCTGGACGCAATATGCTGTAAAAGCAAGTATTTCGCCGATGACCATCGAGCATCAAGGTATGACTTCTGAGTTCTCCTTCAAAAACGGCTCCTATTTTTTCCACTGCAACTCTGGACTTAGTGTTTCGGCTGTCTATTTTGAACTCCACCCGTTCATATTTGAGCGTCTCAAAAGCATAGCTGAGCATGAGAAATTTTACCGCTTTATTGAGGCCAGTCCCATGAAAATCTGGGCTCAGCCATGTCCACCCTATTTCTAATCTTTTGTCATATTCCGAAACATTCGTGTAACTAGAACTGCCTGCATAGGCACTGGTCTTTTTATCAAAAATTAGAAACGGTTTTCTGCTGGCCAGAGAGGTGGCTATATAATCAGAAAGTGCCTGCCGATTACCAAATGCCGAAGGAGAATATTGTAGCAAGTCAGGATAAGCAACCGCGATAGGAAGTAATTTTTCCAAGTCATCACTTGCCAAAGGCGTTAATCTTACTCGTTCGTTCTCTAATGCGACAATATTTATCTTCTTCATAATTCCTGTTTTTACCCGCTATCAATGGCCAAATTTTACTCCTCAAGCGCATCACTTTTCTCTATTTCCCAAGAGCCAGCCTTCTAACTAATTTTTACTTGTGGAAAAGGTCTAATTTAAAAGTAATGGCGACTGGAGATTGATGGTATTTTCCTTTTGCAACTCCTCCCAAACCAGCTTAATTTTAGCTCAAAAAAATCAGAAATAAATAAGCGCTTCCACGGTATTTTTGTCTTTTATATTTTTCTACAATGACCTATTTTGAGCTGTAGTTGGTATCGTCCATCCAAAGATGATTGGATAGCTATTTTTAAAATGGTAAGAAATACTTCTCTACCGTAGATCGAGGATGATGCTTTTTCTTTGTATGACTTGGATGAAGGTTAAAGTACACATGTTTAAAATAGGTTTCTCTTTGCCGCAAAAGACAATAAAACGTACCGTTGAAAAAGGAGACTAAAAACATTGCTAAACTTGCGAAGTTTATAGAATGGTCGAAAATATTATCCCCTAATGAAAAAATATTGCCTCACAGCGTTTCTATTGATATACTCCCTACTACTGTTAGCTCAGGACGAAGACAAAGCCTTGAGTAGCTTGCGAGGAACCGTTACTGATGCCAAAACAGGAGAAACACTCATAGGGGTGACCGTACTTATCAACGACACGGACAAAGGCGCCATTACTGACATTAATGGACAATACGTAATTGACAATATTGTCCCGAGTTCTTACACCATATCGGCTTCTTACATCGGCTATAAATCAGAAACACGATACAATGTGGTCATCCGCTCTGGCGGAAATCCAGATTTGAACTTTGAATTGATTGAGTCTACCACCGAGCTGGAAGGTGTAGTAGTCACAGCCAATCCATTTGAAAAATTGGAGGAAACACCTTTATCCATACAAAAATTATCAGCGGAAGAAGTAGCCACCTACCCTGGAGGAAATAATGACATTGCCAAAGTAGTGCAGTCACTACCTGGTGTTTCCGGTTCTGTGGGCGGTTTTAGAAATGATGTAATCATCCGAGGCGGTGCACCAAATGAAAACGTTTACTATTTGGACGGCATTGAAATTCCCAACATCAACCATTTTTCAACGCAAGGCTCGGCGGGTGGCCCTGTGGGTTTGCTCAATGTTTCTTTCTTCGAAGGAGTAACCTTATCCTCAAGCTCATTTGGAGCACAATATGACAATGTGCTTTCGGGTGTTTTACAGTTTGATCAGAGAAATGGAAACAATAGGAATGCGCAAACCAACATAAGAATTAGCAGCAGTGAAGCCGCACTGACTTTTGAAGCGCCACTCTTTAAAGGTGACAAGGAATTTAGCAACACCTCATTCATTGCCTCTGTTCGCCGTTCTTATTTACAACTACTATTCAAGGCTATTGGATTGCCATTTTTACCAGATTACTGGGATTATCAATATAAGCTCACACACAAAATCGACGATTACAATGAGTTGATTTTTACCGGAGTGGGTTCAGTGGATGACTTTTCTATCAATGTGCCCGATGATTTTGACGAAGAGCAACAAGCTACTTTAGATCAAGTACCGGTTATTCGACAATGGACAACCACTTCCGGACTGAGCTGGAAGCGACGCTTTAAGAATGGGTCGGGCTTTATGACGACTGCTCTCAGTACCAATATTTTGAACAATGACTTTAAGCAATACGAAGACAATGCGAATGAAACAGGCTTGTTTTTGTCCAACATCTCTAAAGAACAAGAAGTAAAGCTGCGCTATAATTATACCCGCTTCTTAGAGGACTGGACAGTGTCGGGCGGAGCGGTGATTCAGAATGCGGACTACACCAATGAAACGCAAGACCTAGTCAACAACTTCACTTACAATAACGGGATTAATTTCTTTCGTTATGGCATTTATGGTCAGGCTTCACGCAAATATCTCGATGAGCGATTGGGCTTTTCGGTTGGTGTTCGGTTTGACGGCAATACTTTCACCAATAATGGAAACGAATTGTACCGCACTTTTAGTCCAAGAGCCTCCATCTCCTATCAGCTGGATGAAGCTGGAAAATGGACCGCCAATGCTTCCATAGGTCGCTATTTTAAAATTCCTCCTTACACCGTGCTTGGATTTGAAAATAACCAAGGTGACCTGATCAATGAAAATACCAAGTACATCCAAAGTGATCATTTAGTAGTAGGATTTGAATATCTGATCACGCCATCGACAAGGTTTACGGTAGAGGGTTTTTACAAAAAGTATGCGGACTATCCGGTATCGCAAGTCGATAGTGTGTCGCTCGCTAACCTCGGTGCAGATTTTTCGGTTTTAGGTAACGAGCCTGTAGCCAGTGTTGGTCTCGGCAGAACCTATGGAGTTGAGTTATTACTACAGAAAAAGTTTACCAAAAACTTCTATGGTATTCTGGCTTATACGCTTTACCGAAGCGAGTTTACCGGATTCAACACAGAAGTTTATCGCCCTTCTAGCTGGGACAATGGCACTCTTTTGACCTTTACTGGAGGCTATAAGTTTGGCAACAACTGGGAAATAAGTGCCCGAGTGAGGTACATTGGCGAAACCCCAATTACGCCGGTAGATCAAACGGCTACTCTTGCCAACTACCCAGCCATCATACTCGATTATGATCGACTTGGCGAAATAAGATTGGGTTCTTTTAACCAAACCGATATTCGAATTGATAAAAAATGGAATCTGAAAGGATTCACCTTGGATGTCTTTTTGGAATTCCAAAATGCTTTAAGCCAAGACACGCCTTCCCCTCCTAGTTTTGGGTTGGTCAGAGATGATGAGGGCAATGTGGTCGATCCGCGCACATTGAAAGAAATTGAGGATATCAGTGCTGGTTCTGTCCTTCCAACTTTAGGACTGGTTTTCAACTTTTAAGTTCACTTAGGGAGAAAGGATTACGCTCAAAAATCCAGTTTAAAGCTTGAATTTGATACCATTCATCAATTCAAAGATCACCGGCGCTACTGGCACAATGGGGGCGGATTCATATTGCACCTGAAAGCGAACGATCCACTCTACCCGATCAGTAATTTTGTCCGAAACTTCAAGACTACCATTGAGTCTGTGTCGAAAAAGGCCATCTTCCTGATCATAACCGACCTGATAATACATAAGCATCGAAAGAAATATCTGGTCATTAAGGTCGGTATACCATCCAAGGTAAGATGAAATTTTCAAGAGATCTTTGGTAACTATCAAGCCTTCTCGCGAAAAATCCGACCACTGTTCATGCTCATACATAAGTCCGGTACCTAGATCTAATTCGTGGTTATCATTTTTCACAAAGGCCAGTTTCAGCCCCTGCATGGCCAACCATCGGAAGTCTAGATGACGAATTTGATCAAACTGAACTTGCATGACCGATTCGGGATGAAGGGTTCGCTTTCGGTTCCAATTGATACGAAAGTAAGCGAATCCACGATTCAAAAATTCGTTACCCCCAGCTTTGAAGTAGCGCAATTCATTTTTCAAATAATATTGATGGCGATTGGAAAAGTGGGAGGCATTCGAAATAACCTTAAATCCCAAATATGTTTGTTGCTGGTCGGCTACTGAGCCCAGATTGTTGAGCAGAAAATCTACTTCAAAATCTCCGTGCCAGCCAATTAAAGTATCTTGACCTAGTTCTTTATGATTAATACGCAGCACCTGAGAACTGGCAGTAGTTATCGAAATAATGAATATAATTATTAGCAGCTGCGCCTTCATTCACTCTTATAAAACCGTAAAATAACATACCCCATCAAAATCTAAAAAAATTAACCTGAAATTATACTTGCTCTTGATTGCCTTTGGAAAAACAAAAGTTTCAGGCTCTTTAATTGAAGCAATGTGCCACCAGACTTTCTCAAAATGAGTAATATCCAATTAGAAACAGGAACTTGTTTTAAATTTGACCTATGCTATTACCCTATTTTAAGGAAGGACAAGTAGAAGCTGGATGCGATGAAGCTGGCCGTGGTTGTCTGGCTGGACCAGTAGTGGCCGCAGCGGTCATACTACCAGCAGACTACAGCCATCAAACTTTGAATGACTCGAAAAAGATTTCTGAAAAAGGAAGGATACAACTGGAAGAAGATATAAAAAAAGATGCAATCGCTTATGCGATAGGGTTAGTTGAACCAGAGGAAATAGACGAGATCAATATTTTGAATGCTTCCTTTTTGGCCATGCACAGAGCCATCAATCAGTTGAACCAAATACCTGATTGCTTATTGATCGACGGCAATCGGTTCAACAAGTATGCTACGATTCCTCATGAATGCATAATCAAAGGAGACGGAAAATATCTATCCATTGCGGCCGCTTCTATTCTTGCCAAAAACTATCGAGATAAGTTGATGCGTGAGCTAGCCGACACTCATCCTGAGTATGGCTGGCACACCAATGTTGGCTATCCAACAAAAAAACACCGCGAAGCGATTAGAAACTACGGAACTACCGTGCATCATCGGTTAAGTTTTCAGCTACTTCCGAGGCAATTAGATCTTTTTCCTTAGTCCATGTTTATTGAATTGCCTATTTTTCCTAGGGAATACAATGAGGTTAAGCTCCCTCCATTGTATCAAAATAATTAAGCGCAATTCATGAGCATAATCGCACAACTTTCTACCTCGCTCAACCGACGCGATCAAGGTCCTAATAAGGCGTTGGCCAAAAAGTTGATTAACGAAAAAAATGAAGCTGACATTGCCGAATTGATACAGATTATCAAACATCCTCCCAACCAAAAAATTCTATTTGACGCCCTCAAGGTAAGTGAACTTTTGTCTGAAAAAGATCCAAATATCCTAGCGAATGATTTTGATCTAATCTTGACACACGTAAAAAGTAAAACCAATAAAGTTGCATGGATGGCCATGTGCGTGCTTAGCCATATTTCCCCATTCCGTCAAAAAGAGACTTACCAAGTGCTCCCCTCTATACTCCATATTATGGATCACGCAGGTGTCATTCAAAGAGACAAAGGGATTACCATTTTGCTTGCACTCTATAAGAATTACACCGATGAGGTGGGTAGCCTCCTCCTCGATCAGATACTTTCCTGCCCTCCCAACCAAGTAGGTCAATATGCTGAAAAATGGATGTCGATGATTTCCGAAGAAGAAAAACCTGGTCTAATTTCAGCACTCGAACAACGGCTAGCGGAATTTGACCATCCATCCCACATCAAGCGAACTACAAAAAATTTGAAGAAGCTCAACAAAACAACCGCAACATGATTACCTGGAATGATTTTGAGAAAATAGACATGCGGATAGGCACGATCATCGAAGCGCTTCCTTTTCCCGAAGCTCGAAAACCAGCCTATAAACTTCAAATCGACTTTGGTCAGGAAATTGGTATGAAAAAAAGTTCCGCACAAATAACCATGCATTACAGCCCCGAGGAGCTTATTGGAAAACAAATTGTGGCAGTGATAAACTTTCCCCCAAAACAAATAGGGCCAATAATCAGCGAATGCTTGGTGATGGGAAGTTACAAGCCTGATGGATCGGTGATTCTCATGCAACCAGATAAGCCAACCGAAAATGGAAGTTTGGTTGGTTAATTATTGACCAAAAGTATCCTAATCTTTTTCACTTTTCTGATAAAAAGAGGTGATGGAACTTGAAAGAATATATGCTAACGACTAGGTTAACGATTGCTAGATGAAATCATGTCAAGAGAACAAGTCAAGACTTAACTGAGCGGCGCTATTCATATCACGCGAAACACGTATCTGCCCATCATTTTTTAGCGTAAATTAACCCGATGAAAGGTCTTCCCCATTTTGTCCTAAGTCTATTCTTGCTGAGTTTTTCCATGTTATGTATTCAATGTGAAACCAAGGAAGAAAACCAAAACTCACTCCTCTCCGCACTATCAGATCAGCCTAGCATAAAAGGAAAACCAGCCTATCTCAACACGCCCTATGTCACCGCTGGAAATCGTGTATACACTGTTGGGCATCAAAATGGTAGTTTCCCCGATCTGGGATGGCACGTTTCAGGAGAAATGGGTGGCGTTTGGAATCACCCGATCAAACTTTTGGATGGCTATATGCTATCGGTCGAACAAAATCAAAAAACCTACTGCCTGAATAATGCGTCAACTTTCACCAATTATCCTTTGGCCAGCCAATTTAGCTTTAAGGTGGATGAAACAATTACTGTAGAAATGGTGCAGTTTGTACCCGATGATGTTGAAGGCACTATTGTAGAATATAATATCACCAATCACTCCAAGCAATCACAGACATTAAAGCTATCATTCAATGTATTTATCGATTTGAGTCCTGTTTGGTTAGCTGAAAAACTTGAATTAGAAGATGGTACGGATAATGTTTCCTTTGAAAATGCCACCAATACCATGATCGGAAAGGACGAAAATAACGAATGGTGGGTGGCAATAAGAGCGAGAGAACCCTCCGCTTTTTCAGAAAAAGTGCCCTGCAACTACCAAAGAAAAGGGAAAGGAAAGGAAGCTAGCCTCCTAGGTGAAGTAGTAATATCTGCCACTCAAACAAGAACGATTCAATACTACATTGCAGGATCATACATGAGCCGAGAAAAGGCTTTGATTAATCTACAAGCGCTTTCCAAACCAAGAGACCTCTTAACCAAAAAGTCGGCTAGATACCAACAAATCTCTCGCAGATCGGAGATTGATATTCCGGACAAAGAAATACAGCAATTATATAACTGGACGAAATACAATACTGACTGGCTCGTAAGAGAAGTGCCAGAAATAGGAAGTGGACTTTCTGCGGGCATACCTGATTATCCTTGGTGGTTTGGCGCAGATAATTGCTATGCATTACAAGGCTTGCTGGCAACTGGCGCTCATGAAGAAGTAACGAGCACGCTCGCCATTATTGACAAATTGTCGGAAAAAGTGAACGATAATGGCCGAATTATGCATGAGGCCTCCACCAATGGTGTGGTTTTCAACCCCGGCAACCTCAACGAAACGCCACATTACATTTTTTTGCTTTGGCAGGTATATTTATGGACTGGGGATAAATTGATCATTGAAGATCATTTTTCAACAGTAGAAAAAGGCCTTGATTGGCTCTTGCAAGACCAAGATAAGGATGGCAACTTATATCCTGATGGGCCAGGAATGATGGAAATACATGGATTGCACAGTGAAATGATCGACGTGGTGGTCTACACTCAGCAAGCATTAGATGCCGCTTCAAAAATGGCTTTTACCCTTGGGAAAAAAGAGCAAGGCGAGAGCTATGCAAACAAAGCTCAAATACTGAAAGAAAAGATCAACGGAGAGTGGTGGGTCAGCGAATCAAAATCCTTCGCTGATTTTATCAGCTCGAAAGAAGAGGCCATGGAACTTATAGAGGCAGCCATTGTACGTGCGGATACCATCAACAAACCTTGGGCTGTCAATGAGCTAAATGCGCAATTACAAAAGCTGAAAAATGCACCAAAAGGCAAGCGTGGATTTGTGGTGCATCACAACTGGGTGGTAAACACACCTTTAGAAATGGGCATTGCCGACGATGATCAAGCGCAAAAAGCTTTGGTTACGGCAAGAAATTACACCAATAGATTTGGAAGCTACGTCACGGGTATCGACCAAGATGAGTCAACTTCCGAAACTTCTAAGTGGAAATCTTTTAGTTACGTTGGTGCGGTAATGACCCTACCTACCGGAGTACAGGCCATTGCCGAGGCTCGCTATGGAAACATTGACCATTCATTAGATTATCTGAAAAAACTTTATAATTCTTTCAGTTATGCTTTTCCTGGTTCTATGTATGAGGTCAGTCCCGACTATGGCATGATTGCTCAAGCTTGGAATATTTATGCAGTGGCCGTTCCAATTGTCAACTATTACTTTGGAATCAAGCCCAATGCGCCAGATAAAACAGTCGAAATCGCGCCTGCCTTGCCATCCAATTGGCCATACGCCAATATCTCCAATGTGAGAATGGGCGCCAACAACCTGTCGCTTGATATTAAAAAAGAAAGTGAAAAAACCATCTATGAGATTAATCAAACAGAAAACTGGCAAATCGTGCTTTCCTTTGAAGCGGCCTCTGGCGTTACCGTAAACGGTGAAAAATTGCTTTGGGAGAAAAATCAAAAGCCCATCCTACAACTGAATGGGCTAAAAAATATTGTTGAAGTATACTACTAGCGCTTTAAGACGCCATTCTAACATTTATATCTTCTATTTCAATATAGTGAAAATCGAAACCTAAAATATCAGCAAAGTCCTCACCCGTTTCTAGCATGTCTTCGTCATCTTCCTCGTAGTACCAGTTTACAATAATGCTTTTGCCTGAAGCTTGAAGTTTTTTTAATGCTCTAAAAAAATCAAATAAGCATTTTGAACTACTTGTATTAAAGTACCTAAAAGCCAAATCGACGGTTATGGGATTTGTTGCCGCTGGAAACAGCCGCATGATATTATTAATGATGGGGTAGAAAAAATCAATGGCATTTTCAGGGGACGCTTTTCCAGTAAAAGATATATTTCCTAAAGATGAGTCAATTTTTACTTTTGGAGTAATGTTCGTTGCTTCGATAAATAAATCTACCATGTTCGTGCTGGTTATAGAATGAATTGATGTCAATACCTTCTTCGAAGCTAGTGCTATCTGATCTCTAATCAATCGCCTAAATACATGAACGAGTATTTATTTTGATAAACCGGAATTTCTAACAACTAACTCATGCGGACTTTCAATCACACACTATTCTATTTAAAAAATAATGAGTGAGCATGGATTATTTGGCTTTTACATTTAAACACAAAACTTAATATATGTGCACTATTTTGGATTAATAAATGGTTTCTTGAATATGAAGACTGCCGTCTCCATGTTTCTTCTAAGTAAAAAGGATTGAAAGTTTCTTATCGAACTTTTCAAACAGGAGAAGGAGCACAGGCCTTTTCAGGTGACTAAGTCACTTCTATTCGCAAAAATTCTTAACTGTATGAGGCAAACCAGGTTAAAGACTTGACGACTAGCAAAACAAACAGCAGATAACCTAATTTGAATGATCTCTTATTGCGACATATCTCTAACTTTGAAAGGAAACAAACTTTTCGAATTAATGCTAGCGCATCGGAAAGTAATTTATATAGTGATTTAAAAATAACCCCATGCATATTGTATCCTGGAATGTGAATGGCATTCGTGCTATTATGAAAAAAGATTTTTTGAAAGATGTTGCGGAAATGAATCCCGATATCATTTGCCTTCAAGAAACAAAAGCGCAAATAGAAGATGCAAAAAAGGCGCTTGAGGTTTTAGACGGTTATCATATATATCTAAATTCATCAAAAGCAAGAAAAGGATACAGCGGTACGGCGATAATCACCAAAGAAGAACCAATAGAGGTCAGTTATGACATGGGGATCGAGGAGCATGATCAAGAAGGCCGAGTGATCACCGCTGAATACGGAGACTTTTTTTTAGTGACTGTCTACACCCCCAATAGCGGCGAGGGAATGAAGAGATTGGACTATCGATCAGGCTGGGATGAGGCTTTTAAAAACCATATTGCCGCATTAAACGAACAAAAACCAGTCATCGTTTGTGGTGATCTCAATGTAGCGCACGAGGAAATCGATATAGCCCGACCTTCGGCCAATTACAATAAATCATCAGGTTACACGCAAACAGAAATTGATGGATTCGACGAAATTCTGGCTACTGGCTTTACGGATACCTTCAGACATTTTTATCCAGACTTGGTAAAATACAGCTGGTGGAACTACCGATTCAAAGCAAGAGAAAGAAACGTTGGCTGGAGAATTGACTATTTTCTCACCAGTGATGAACTACTTGAAAAAGTAGAGGATTCTTTGATTTATAACGACCGATTTGGTTCAGATCATTGCCCAATTGCCATTAAAATAAATCTTTAGGGACTGAAAAAACTTCTTCATTCCTATTTAAAAAATAATTTTTTGTAAGTTATAAAATCGGTTTTTACCGTTCGAAATTTTAAATCAAACTGAATCAAACTGTTATACTCAAAACCAGTTATCTATTTGGTTAATTTTAATTTGCTTGTAGCAAACTAGTCGTTTCTCTACATTTGCCGCCTCAACATAAGCCCTATGACATTAAAAAGTATTCCCCTTAGAGACCTTCACGCTTCACTCGGAGGCAAAATGGTACCATTTGCAGGATTTGAAATGCCAGTACGGTATAGTTCAGATAAGGAGGAACATTTAGCTGTAAGAAATAGCGTGGGTGTTTTTGACGTCTCTCATATGGGCGAGTTTTTTGTCACTGGACCAAACGCGCTGGAGTTAATACAGCATGTTACAAGTAATGACGCCTCGAAACTAGTTGATGGACAAGCGCAATATTCTTGTTTCCCCAATGAAGAAGGTGGAGTTATTGACGATTTGATTGTGTATCGATTTAATGCAGAAAAATACATGTTGGTCGTCAATGCGTCCAATATTGACAAAGACTGGAACTGGATCACGAAGCACAATCATGCAGGTGCGAATCTTGAAAACAAGTCGGAAGATTATACATTGCTCGCAGTACAGGGACCAAAGGCGCAGGTAGTACTCCAAAAACTGACTGACGTAGATCTGACCACCATCAAGTTTTATCATTTTACAGAAGGCTTACTTGCGGGCGCCAAAATGATTATTTCGGGAACTGGCTACACAGGTGCTGGTGGTTTTGAGCTTTACGTCGATAAGAACGATTCGAAGAAAGTCTGGGATGCCATATTTGAAGCTGGGGCTGAATTCGACATCAAACCTATCGGACTGGGCGCTCGCGACACACTAAGAATGGAAATGGGCTATTGCCTTTACGGGAATGACATTGACGATACTACCTCTCCGCTAGAAGCTGGGCTTGGCTGGATCACCAAATTTTCTAAGGATTTCATCAACAGTGAAAATCTCAAATCTCAAAAAGAAATGGGAGTCGGCAAGAAACTGGTTTCCTTTAAGCTGACCGAAAAAGGAGTTCCACGCAGTGGCTATAGAATACTAAACGAAGCTGGTGAAGAAATTGGGCTCGTTACCTCAGGCACCATGTCTCCTTCAATCAATGTCGGTATTGGAATGGGATATGTTAAAACTGGCTCGCACGTGGCAGATACTCCTGTTTTCATAGAAGTTCGAAATAAGTCTCTGAAAGCCATCGTGAAGAAAGCTCCTTTAATTTGAGTTTATGAAGGTCGAAACCTGTTTTACACCCGCATTAATTGATCATTATTCATTGGAAGGCAAACAGGTAGTGGTCGTCGATATTTTCAGAGCAACTTCCTGCATGGTTTCAGGTATGGCTCATGGGATAAAATCAATCTATCCTGTAGATAATGTCGAACAATGCATTGAGCTTGGTCGAAAAGGCTACTTCACCGCTGGCGAACGTGGTGGAATCAAAATTGAAGAATTCAATATCGGCAACTCTCCTTTCGAGTATATGAATCCTGAGTTAGCGGGTCAATCTGTTGCCGTAACAACTACGAACGGCACGCATGCACTCGTGAAGTCTTTGTCTGCTCAGGAAATCATTATTGGAGCATTTTTAAACTTAAGCGCTGTGGCTAAATACCTTCAGTCAACTGAACTAGAGATCGTGATTCATTGTGCTGGCTGGAAAGGGGCTTTGAATATAGAGGACACACTTTTTGCTGGGGCACTCATCGACAAACTTGATCAGGCAGAGCTTGTTGATGATTCCTCTAAGATTGCTCAAGCGCTCTATTTACAGCATAAAGACGACCTCCTCCAAATTGCGCTAGCCTCCTCCCACGCTAAAAGACTCGCTAATTTCGGGATCGAAAAAGATCTTGATTTTTGTATGTCCATTGATAAATTTGATGTTGTTCCCCTTTATCGAGATATGGAGCTGACGCTACATAAATAGCGGCGGGATCGCACATTGCTTTATTTCAATATCGTCCCATACACCACCAAGAATATAAGGTTCCTTCGATTTCCACTCTTCTAGTTCAACTTCGCTAGAAAAATCAAAAACCATTACAGAACCAACCATCTTTTCGTCTTCGATGAGGGCAGTGGCAAATACTATTTCGCCAATTTCCTTCATCTTTTTTACTCCTTCTAGGTGAGCGTCTCGATGTATTTTCCGCTTTTCGAGACCGTCTTTATGGTCTCTTGCTATTACAATATAATTCATTCAATAACTGATTAAAATTTGAGTTTTGAGTCAAGCTCCATATCACTTAGTTCAATTTCGAGCGCTTTGGTCGATAATTGAATTTCACGCAATGATATAAACAAAGAAATTAATAAAGCCACAAGAGATATACCAAATACCATCTCTCCTGAGTTACCCAACTCCATGTAGAGTAAAAACATGGCTAAAACACATAAAAACAAGCTCCCAACGCCAAAAATCTGCATGGCGCGAATAAGATAGAGTCTTTTTCTCAGGTTATTTATTTGGCCAGTCAGCACACTTGCAGGATTAGCCAGATATTTAGCGTGTAGCTGCCTAATAATACTGGCTATTGCCAAAAACCTGTTTGTGAAGGCTAACAATAATAATGATATCGCCGGAAAAAGTAATGCGGGTGTTGTAAGCGCAATGTCCATTAAAGCTTGTTGTTATCTAAATGTCTGGTGGCGTCTCGCTTGGTCTTCTTTTCGATATTTTTCTTCAGTGCATCCGTCAGGTTTACCCCTGTCTGATTTGCCAAACAGATCAAAACCCAGAGCACATCTGCCATTTCATCTCCAAGATCACGATTTTTATCCGATTCTTTAAAGGATTGTTCCCCGTATGTTCGAGCCATAAGTCGAGCCAGTTCACCCACCTCCTCGGTCAAGATGGTCATATTCGTCAGCTCGTTAAAATATCTCACTCCTATTGTCTTTATCCACTCATCTACTTGAGATTGTGCTTCCTCTATTGTCATCTATTCTTATAATATTGGCTTCAATATTCTCATTCAAATGCTTAATTTCAAATCCTTCTGTTTCAAGTTTAGTGACTAGGAACACAATTCTCTCCCGTTCTGCTTTCAGGAGAGAGTCAATATTTGGCTCAAATTCTTTGAACCTTTCATGTGGAAATCTTTTGCCCTTTTCATAATGATCTTGCCAAAATAAGCTCTCCCCTATATTGTCTCCTTCGTAGTAATACTTATGCTCTTCAGCCAATAACTCGTCCTTGTCATTGACCATATGACCTGAAAAAATCACATGCCCATTATGAAAATAGAAATAATCATCACGTTCATAATGCGTGGTATTCGTTACAGCAACAAGTTTTAGCATGTCCCCATCCATTGAGTAACTACGAATTTTTATCAAGGAATCACCGCTTTTATAGTCATCTTCCATAATGCGGACACGGTGGTTAGAGTCAATATGGCTTACTATTTTATTAATATTATCAACCAAGGGCCTTCTTTCTCTTCTTACTTCGGAGGTGCAGGAAATCAAAAAAAATGGCAAGAAAAAATAGGTTAATCGACGCATAAAGTTCCAGTTTGACTACAATTTAAGCATTTCTTTATTTTATACAATTAAAAAGCAATATGTCACAATAATCAAGTGAATCAAGATAGATCTCAGACCAGTAAGTCTATTAATTGAGCTAAATCAAGTACCAAGTTAAGGATTTAAGTTTTAGCCTTTGCATGCCGATGCTGAGTAAATAGAACCTGCGGAAAATCAAGGCGCGATTCCAAGCATAACCCTATCAATACAATTTCAGTTAAACTACCTCATGCATCACAGATCTTTTACAACCATTGCCATCACCTTACTACTTATTCTGCTTGGATTTACTTCATTTGCCCAAACGGATAAAAGTAAGCGTCCAAGTCCGCCTGATGAAGTCTCCACAACCATTGATGGGGTAAAAGTAGTGATCAACTATAGCCGACCGTCTTTAAAAGGAAGAGACCTCAACGAACTTGCTCCAATAGGTAAAATATGGAGAACAGGTGCTAATGAAGCCAGCTGGATTTCCGTAGAAGATGACGTGAAAATTAATGGTGAAAAACTCCCAAAAGGTAAATACAGCTTATTTACCATCAATGAAGAAGAAGTCTGGACAATCATTTTCAACAATGTTTGGAAGCAATGGGGTCATTATGATTATAATCAAGCGAAGGATGTGCTTCGCGTGAAAGTTGATTCGGAAAAATCCAACGCTGCTATCGAAAAGTTCACCATTGCTTTTGAAGGAAATGAAACCAAACTCATGTGGGGAAATATGGTCATCCCTTTTTCGATCAGTAAACAATAAACATTCTGAACGCGAGACAAAGCCTTCTTGTCCAACCAAAAAGGATTTAATGACTTAAAGAATGTTCATGGATTGTTCCTTGATTTTTTCCAACTCATCCTTCATTTCGACAACTGCACGTTGTATTTCAGCATGATTGGCTTTTGAACCAATAGTATTTATTTCTCTGCCAATTTCTTGTGAAATAAATCCTAATTTTTTTCCTTGACTATCTTCTTCACCCATTATTTCATCGAAATAATCGAGGTGTCGGGTGAGCCTTACTTTCTCCTCGGTGATATCTAGCTTCTCTAGATAATAGATAATTTCTTGTTCAAAGCGATTGGTGTCGAGCGTTACCTTTTCTTTGACGACTTCCATATGTTGAGCAAGCCGACTTCTTATCTGCTCCACTCTTGCAGGATCATATTCTTTGACTATATCAAGCCCTGATCTAATATTCCCAACGTACAATTTTAGATTTCTTTCCAACTCATTCCCTTCTGCTTGTCTAAAACCATCACATTTTGACAGGGCGTCCAAAAGAATTTTTTTAACCTCTTCAAAAGGAATGAACTCATCATTGGATGCCGGTGATATCACATTTGGTGATTGTAATGCCAATTTAAAAATCTCATTGGGGTAGGCTTTTACTGCGGTGGCTAAGTTGGTATAAGAGTCAAAATATTTTTTAAAGAGCTCTTCATTTATCTGAACCTCAGCAGAGGAATTTTCCGCTGAGATAATTTCAATTACACAACCAATTTTCCCTCTGACCAAATACTTACCAATTATTGTTTTTATTTCAGCTTCCTTGTCTGCGAGTTCTCTTGGTAACTTGACGTTGATATCCTGAAACTTACTATTGAGTGATTTTACTTCAACTTTAATTTGGTAATTAGAAGTTTGAAATTCGGCTAGTCCAAAGCCAGTCATTGATTTTAACATAGGGCAAATTTAAAAATCTAATCCAAGAGTAAAGTAAAATCTTCTATCACCTATTGTCCCGTCTTGTATTGGCCGAGCCACATCCACTTTGAGATAATAGCCTAAAAGTACGGTTCTAAATCCATAACCATAACCTGCCAACCAAGGGTTTTGAAAGATCGCCAAATCTGCACTAAATGGAGAATCTACAATTCGATATTCCTTGGTCAGTGCACTATTTTCTGAATTAAAAGGAGGCTTGCCTGTCCATGCAGATCCTATATCATAGAACCCAATTAATTGAAAATTACGTAAAAAATTGGAGCTGATTGGCGCATTCGAAAAGTACCTGAATAAAGGCCATCTTAGCTCCGCATTAAAAACTAAGGCATTATTACCATAGATCTCATTAAAATCAAACCCACGGAGATTCGTCACAAACTCAGTAAAAACAACATCAGTATTATCACGATTATTGTCAAACCTTAAAGGATCGTTGACACCCTGATCTTCAGTTTGCTGAAAAAGCCAATTTTGCATACCGCCAAGTAAATAATTCTGCTTGTTTTGCCCCATGGATCGGCCATAGAAAAGTCTGGAAGCGAAGGTCAAAGTACGATGAATCTTCTGATAATGTCGAACATCCAAATTGAGTTTGCTGAAACCTTGGACATTGCCAGACAGACCCAGAAACTGCTTATATTCAACGAGCGCACGGGTACCTTGATATAAGTTAAAACCCTTTTCTAGTGTATTGTCATAGACCGCTCCTAACTTAAATCCTCCATAACTTCTGTTACTATTTGGCGCCATTTCCACGCCCACTACGTTTTGACTTATGGCATCAACTTGTAAGTTTCTAAAGTCAGTAAACGATACGAATGGAGCCGCCTCAAACCTGAAAGTATTCGTCAAGGGAACTGCCGCCGTAACCTCAAAAGTATTTAGACTGTATTTTTGAATAAGATTTTCTTCACTAGCTACTATTGGCAGGTACACCTGTCTTTCAAATCTCACATGGAAATCCATCCAATATTTAAGATATTGATACTCGGCGAATATATCGCCGCTCCTAAAATCGGTACTTGCCAACCCTCCTCCAATAAGACGGTGATTTTCCAACAGGTCATTTATTCCTGTTTCTATGTAAGTAGAAAATCCACGTAAAGGATCCACTGCAAAAGAAGTAATGAGATTATTAAAACTGAACCTTGGCTCATAGTCCACTGGACCAACTACCCGAGACTTCTTTTCGAATTTCCGATAGTTAGAAAAGAACGATTCCGTTTTGTAGGTAGTTCTCACCTCGTCTTCAAAAACATAATTATCTGTGTCAATAAAGTCACTACTGGTTTTCGTTTTATCCAAGACTTTATTCTCCTTCACCGGAGGGCTTTCCCGTTGTTCAGACTCTTCTGCTATGGCTGGCTCTTTCTCCGTTTCAGATTCTTCTTGGAAGAAAAAAGACTCTGGTAATATCATAGAATCCAGTTTCGAAAACACATTCGTGGTATCTGGTGCTTTAGGGATTGGCGTTACCTTTCTTGTAGGTAGCCTATTGGCAATAAATCTTGCCTGCTCTAGCCTTTTTCTTGCTGTTTGTGGGGTGAAAATATTATTCTCAAGATTGGCATTGGGTAGATGATAAACCCGTGATTTACCTTCATCGAGCATCACGTAAGTCAGCTGATCAGGATCAAAGCTTAAATCATAATCTTGAATACTATATTCAAAATTGGTTACCTGTGTAAAAGTCGAGTCCAATAGGCTGTAGCGATATAAGTTGGTTATTCCTTTTTGATCACTTAGGTAATAAATAAAATATTGATTCTTTGCGATCGGTTTACGGTCTACACTGAAAGTATTGGTGAGCCGGAAATAAGAATTCGTTGTGGTATCAAGGTCGTATAGAAAAATATTGTAGTTGTCGGATACGTCCTCTAGAGAGGCGCCCTTTACATTTAAGCTGTCCACTGTTCTGTTTGAACTGAAAACCACAGCGGCTGTTCCCGGAATAAATACTGGGTCGATATCATCAAAAGAGTCATTAGTAATCCTCCGTAGCGCATTTCTACGCATACTGATGAGAAACAAATCATTTTTGCCATCTATATCACCACTAACAATAGCAAGCTTGCCGTTATCATTAAAAGTAAAGCTTTCGATTTGTCTGAATTTAGTGAGCGGTTTTTGGGTGTTCTCACCAGTTTCAATATTGTATACGTTTAAATATAAAAAGCCTCGCTTGAAAAATACAACCCCAATATTTTTATTGTTTTGCCAGTCGATAAGCGGAAGGTGGTAGTTGATCTGCTGGTCATTAACCAAATATCCTCCTTTAACTACCGTTTGTTCTTCACCCGTTTGAAGATTAACCACAACGACACTCCACTTGCCATTTTTATTGTAAGAATAAGCGGTGTACTCTCCGTTACTATTGGTCTTCGCTGATTTTATTTTTACATCTGCGCTTCTGAAACTCGCTATACTGGTCTCCTCTGGTGACTCTTTGTAGGATACTGCAATTTCGTTTTTCTGAAGATTATAATAATTTTGCCAGTCGGCCAAAAATTGCTTGAAACCTATTCCCAGCGTACTTGTAATGCTATTTTCTTCGTTGCGAATAATCCTTGTCAAATTCAGAATATTCGAAATATTACTTTTACCGTATTTAATAGCGATATAATTCCAAATGGATTGACCGACCAGCTCCGCGGCTTCATCTTTGATCTTTACCAGCTTGTTTATTTTTCTTCTGCCAAGATAATCTCTCACATAATCATCCATTTCACCCGACCAACCATAAGCTAAATATCGAGATGCTCCTCCAATAAACCATTCAGGAAGTGTGAGTAAATAAGCATTTTGAAAAATCTCAGCCAGACTTCCTCCATACATCATGTCATTGATAAGAATATCTGAGAGCTTTCTTATTAGTTCATTTTTGAACTGAAGCGCAGTTCCTGGATGTGCTATTTCAACTTGAAGTTTTACAAAATCCGTTTTACCTCCAATAGTGAAAACTTCGCCTCCTATTCCTATGTTGCTTTGCTGAAGATCTTCTACAGAGTTGTAGATAAATATTTTCATCTTAGTATAAGGCGCATATCCCAGCTGGTCTGTGATTTTTGAAAATTCGTCTTCCAAAAAGTCTAACGCCTCGTCTGCGTATTCCTGCCCTCCGGGATAATAATAAACCTCAAAATTATTTGTGGAATAATAGTACCATTCAAAGTTTTTGTACTGAATTCTGTTATGGCCAAAATCAGTATGATAGTACTGAGCACTAGACACAAAGCCAGTGAAGATGATAATGGATGTTAATATATACCTCAGCTTTTGCATATTTCTTAGATCACCCTATTAACATTAACTTCAGCAATGAGTTCACTTTTTTGCTCTAAGTAATTTATATATTGATGGGCAAAAAATGGCACCAACGAAACTCCTTTGGTGCCAAACCCATTGAATATTCCAATTTTACCAGCCATTTTCGTGCCTAAAAATGGGCGTCTGTCATAAGTTGCAGGCCGCACACCTGCTACAGCGCTTTTTACGGTGTAATCCGCATCAAACAACTTTGAAAATCTTTGCTTTAGTTCAGAAATTCCTTTTTCGGAAGATTCGTAATTCAAGTTATGGTGATCATAGGTAGAACCTATATTAAAACCATCCTTTTTGGGGACCACAAAAACACCTCTATTCAAAATCAAATCATTAGGTAAATCAGCCTCTACTTTAATTATTTCGCCTTTTACCAATCGAAATGGTAAGTCTTTCCAAAAAGGATTGTTCTGAGCTCTCGGCCCTTCACAGAAAATAATCGCTTGTGATACAACATTATCGTAACAGACATTATCCTCGATTATCTCCAGCTTTGAGTATTGAAAATCCTCTTGTTGGTAAACTCCCCTGCCCTCAAAATATTTTCTCGCAGCGTTTCTAAATTCAGGAAGATCTACATAACCGCATTTCTTTAAATAGATACCACCATATTGATCAATGGCTCCTGTGATTCCCGAAGGCCGACTGACTACTTTTTCAATAAATGGCTTATACTCGTCATCAGAAAGTTTTCCTTGCCAGTCGTTTGCCTCCTCATGGCTGTAAAAAGGCCTGTAAATAGTCATGGGAAATAAAAAATGACTACCCAAACGCTCCTCCAAAGTCTTGTAAAATTCTTCCAGCCCATCAAATAGCTCATCAGCCATCCAAGTCTTAACCATTTTCCTGCCTGTAATAGGATTGTAAAGACCCGCAGCTTTCTCTGTAGAGGTATTCTTCTCAGCATTGTCAATAACAATCACTGACTTGCCCGAATCCAGCATTTGAAGTGCTAATACGGAACCGGCAATTCCCTGGCCAACAATTATATAGTCTACTTTCTTCACTCTACTTTATTTTCAGCAAATTTGCAGTAATACATATCTACTAACAATGAAGATCAAAGCATTTGTTTTTAATCCGTTTTACGAGAACACCTATATCATCACCGATGAAAGCAATGAATGTTTAATTATAGATCCTGGTTGCTATGAAAAGCACGAAATTGAAGAAGTAAAAAGTTATATCGCCGAGAACAAACTTATCGTGAAGGCTATCGTCAACACGCACTGCCATGTGGATCATGTGCTGGGCAACTACGCTTTAAAAGATTATTTCAAATGTCCGTTGTGGATTCCTGAAGGGGAGGTAGAAATTTACAAAGCAGTAGAAGTGTATGCTGCTCAGTATGGAATAACGAATTTTACATGGGTTGCCGCCGATCAATTGCTTGGAAAATCTGGAAAACTTGATTTTGGCAAAACCTCACTAGATATACTTTTCGTTCCTGGTCACTCGCCTGGCCATTTGATGTTTTATCATAAACCATCCAATGAAATAATTGGTGGCGATGTGTTATTTAGGCAAAGTATTGGCAGAACAGATCTTCCAGGTGGTAATCATGAGCAGCTATTAAACAATATCCGAAAGGAATTATATGTCCTCAAAGATGAAACCACGGTGTACCCAGGCCATGGGCCAAAAACGACCATTGGATTCGAAAAAGAAAATAATCCCTTTATAAAAGCTTGAGCAAAGCGACCAAAAAATGAAAAAGCATATTCCTAATTTTCTCACATGCCTTAATCTGGTTTTTGGTACTCTTGGCTGTATTTCCATGGCCAACGGGGAGCTTGACTTAGGAATAATGTACGTCGCAATCTCTGCCCTATTCGACTTTTTTGACGGTTTTGCTGCGCGCATGCTCAATGTGAAATCTGAAATAGGAAAGCAACTAGACTCGCTGGCCGATATGGTGAGCTTTGGCGTATTACCAGCGATCTTTATGGTCAACTACATTTTTCAGTTACAACCTCAATGGGAACAGCTCCCCTATGTAGGCTTACTCATTGCTCCATTCTCGGCCATTCGACTTGCTATATTTAATCTCGACGACTCACAATCATATTCATTTAAAGGACTACCAACTCCGGCCAATGCGATTATGATCACCTCTCTCCCATACCTCACTTTTGAAATCAACCCTATCGTTGCAGCGGTTATTGCTGTTTTAGCCTCTTTCCTGCTAGTCTCCAAAATAGAAATCATTGCCTTGAAGTTTAAATCTTTTGGTTTGAAGCAGAACTTTTTCAAGTATTTGATACTTGTAGCTTCAGTTATTTGGCTATCTGTATTTGGAATCAATGGTCTGCCTTACATCATACCTAGCTACGTGGTTATTTCTATTCTGAGCAATATTTTCTCGGTAAAAGAAAACACAATGGGTTAAAAAGTAATTTTTAATAAAGCCAGTCGTTTTCTAACAACCAAAATCAGGCTAATTGAATAACCCTTTACTTTGAAAAGAATTTTCACATATCGGACCACACACCAGCGCTTTCTGAAAGGCTCACTTCAATTAAGTTTGATTTTCCTCAGCATGTTCCTGAAAATAGATACTCGTGCTCAGTCGAGTGTTCTTGAAAATGGTGACTGGCATAAAATCGGCATAACAAAAAGTGGTATTTATTCTATCGATAGATCCACATTGGTGAGTTGGGGGGTTCCTATTGAAAATATTGATGCAACTACGCTGAAAATTTACGGAAATGCCGTGAATGGCACATTGCCACAGTCTAGCATGGTTGATAGACCGAAAGATTTAATCGAAAATGCGATCCTAGGAAAGGGAACTCAGGATGGCATATTTAATGGGGAGGATAAAATCCTTTTCTACGGAGAAGGCCCAAATGAATTAGATTTTAGCGGTGATAGTCTCATCTACACTCCAAATATTTACAGCGATACCGCCTATTATTTTTTAACCTACGGCGGTGAAAAGGGTAAAAGGGTTGAAAATGTAGCCTCTAATTCCATTGCGGAAAACATCACGACCACTTATTGGCATCCTGTCATTCATGAGCCCGAACTCTTCAACTTGCTTAGCTCTGGGCGTAGGTGGTTAGGAGATAAATTCAGTAATTCTACCTCGTTAAATGCCTCGTTTAAACATGAATTGTCTGAGCTGTCAGGTAAAGTTAAAATTTGGTTGGGTTTTGCTGCGGAAACAGAAGGAGAAGCCTCTTTTGACTTTTCATTAAACCAACAATTTCAAGCAAACCTGATCCTCAATAAAAACAATACCAGCACGGGTGGGTATGTTTTAGGTACGGATAATTTTGGTTTTTATGAAACGAATATTACGCCAACCAATGAGCTAAACATAGCCGTTCGATTCAATCGTAATGCAACTGCGCTTACCTCTATCGGCTATCTTGATTACTATCACATAGCCGCTGAGCGGAAAATAGCATTGATTAACAACGAGCTAATTTTCTGGAACCATAGCAACGCAAAGTCCACCTACCAAGTGCCCGCTAGTGCGACGCAATGTTGGGATATTTCTGAACCGACAAACCCAAAAAGGATCGAAATAATCAATGGAATGGTTACCTCAAGCGGACATAAATTGGTTCTTATGGATGAAAATGCGAGCCTTGGTAGACCTGTTCACTTTGGAAAAGTGAGGAACCAAAATATACAGCAATTCACCAATGTTGATGGCTTCATTATCACTCATCCAATATTCTTAGATGCCGCCAATGAGCTTGCTTCGTTTCATCAATCAAACGACGGTTTTGATATTGCAGTAGTCACTACCCGTCAGATTTACAATGAATTTTCTTCTGGTATGCAAGACCTAACAGCCATTCGAGATTTCCTCAGATACGTGTACATCGAAGGCGGGCAGAAGTTAAAATATGCATTACTTTATGGAGATGGGTCATTCGACTACAAAAATCGAATAAACAATAATACCAACTATGTGCCTATCTATGAATCTAGAGAATCACTTCACGGAATTTACAGTTATTCCTCCGATGACTATGTAGGTTTTTTAGAAGATGATGAGGGTGCTTGGCGAGAGTCAAGATCTGGCGATCACACTTTAGAAATTGGAGTAGGCAGATTGCCTGTGAAAAGCGTGGAGGAAGCTCGGACAGTCAATGAAAAAATTTCTCGATATGCCACAAGTAAAAGAACCTTTGGTGATTGGAGAAACAAGTTTATTTACATCGCCGACGATGGCGACTTGGGAAAGCACATGTCGCAAGGAGAACAATTCAATGCCATAATAGCTGAAGCAAACCCTGAGGTCAACGTTCGAAAACTATATCTCGATGCTTTTGACCAGAACCTCGCCGACCGAGAAAGATCTCCACAAATGCAGCAAACCTTATTAGAAAAAATAAAAGAGGGCGCATTAGTGATCGACTATATGGGTCATGGTAATGAATTTGGTTTAATGCAAGAGGAAGTGATTACGCCACAATTTATTAGGCAATTAGACAATCGACATAGACTGCCTTTGTTTGTCACTGCCACTTGTGACTTTGGTAAATATGATAACCCTAGAATAGTGTCAGGCGCAGAGATGCTCCTGCTCAGCAAAACTGGTGGCGCAATTGGCCTTCTGACCACTACAAGACCAGTTTTTGCCAGCACGAATGAGCCTGTAAACGAAGCTTTTCATAGAAGTACCTATGGCTATATCGATGGCTTACGACCTACCTTGGGAGATATCATCAAGCAAACCAAAAATGAAAGTCTTCAAGGCCCAATCAATCGAAATTTTGCATTGCTGGGTGATCCTTTTCTCACGCTGAATTACGCCGATTTTGATATCACTTTTGATGCGTTAGAAAACAACACTGATACACTAAGTGCGCTTCAAGAAATTACGCTGAAAGGACAGGTAAGATCTGCAGGTCAAACCGTGGAGACCTTTAATGGCATAGGCACATTGACCGTTTGGGATATACCACAGGAAAAACAAACAAAAGGACAGCAAAATCCACCTTTCACCTATATCGAGCAAACCAATGCCTTACACCGAGGAGAAATACTTGTTGAAAATGGTCTTTTTGAAACAACTTTAATTATTCCTAAAAACACTTCTTACAAGTTTAAAAATGGAAAAATCAACGCCTACTTTTTAGATGAGGATAAGATGGAAGACGCTAGCGGCGGTTCGAATAATGTAATAATGGGCGGCTCATCGAACAATACAAGAGAAGATGCGATTCCTCCCAATATAAGTTTATTCGTAGATGAATCAGTCTACAAGGCTGGAATGACCATAAATCAAAACAGCCTTTTCATTGCCAAGCTCTCTGACGAATCTGGAATTAATATTTCTCAAAATGGCTTCAATCAAGATTTGAGCCTGACACTGAATGACACTTTAAAGGTGGTATTGAACGACTACTATAAGGCGAGCATTGATACTTATCAGAAAGGTTCAATCGTATATCCGATGGAAAATTTATTGCCGGGCAGTTATCAAGGAGAATTAATAGTTTGGGATTCGTACAATAATTCCAGTAGCATTAAGGTTGAATTTAAAGTATCAGACCAACCTATACTTAATTTGACTGACATCAGCATATTTCCTAATCCAGTTCGGGAGATGGAAGAGATCACTATTCGTTTTACACACGATAGAGAAGGCGATGCAATGAATGTCAATATTGGTGTTTTCGATATGATGGGCAATAGGATCATCACGGAAAATATATTGTACGACGATAGTCCGTCTACAATCGAAAACATTTATTGGCAGCCATCAACCAGTCTTCCAGAGGGGATGTATTTCCTCAATGTTCAGTTAATAAGCAATCAGGATGGCGCGACAAATAACTTTGTAAAAAGACTAATAATCATTAATTAATTATCTTTGCGCACCTTAAAAAAAAATGAATGAATCAGGTTCTTTCTAAAGCTTTAGTTTTTGCCGCAGGTTTCTTGCCCTTCACCCTTTTAGGACAAGGCTCTAATGCGGCTTATATCTCTGGACAAGACACGACAAGAAATCCCATTACGGTTGCCGTACCATTCTTAAGTTTCGCTCCCGACAGTAGAGGTTCTGCACTTGGAGATGCGGGAGTGGCAAGCTCTCCTGACGTCTACAGTGTCCATTGGAACAATGCAAAATTGGCATTCATTGAAGATGATATGGGCTTTTCTTTTAGTTATAGCCCTTGGTTAGGGAAAATCGTGGATGATATGTCCTTAAACTATCTCACTTTTTACAAAAAGATTGACCGAATACAGGCGATTGGCGTTACGATGAGGTATTTCGATTTAGGTGAAATCCAACTTACCGATGCAACCGGTGAGCCTCAAGGATTAGAAAACCCTCGCGAAGCGGCAATCGATGCAACATATTCTCGAAAACTGACCGAAACAATGGGTATCGGAGGAACAATTAGATTTGTTTGGTCTAACCTCGCTGGAAATTTAACAGGTGCTCCCGATGCATCTGCTGGAACTAGTGTGGCCATTGATGTTGGTTATTACTTCAACAAACCCATAATCTTCAGCGGTAAAGACTCAGAGGTCTCTTTCGGAGCGCACATTTCCAACTTTGGTCAAAAAATCACCTATAGTTCTGAATCCAACGAAGACTTTATCCCCGCCAACCTGAGAATAGGTGGAGGATTTAAAACAAAAATCGACCCTTACAATTCACTGACGTTTTTGCTTGATTTCAACAAATTGTTAGTTCCCACCCCGCCTGTATATCAAGTGGATGATCTTGGCAATTTTGTAGAGGATCCTGCAACGGGAGATCCGGTTATTTTGAGAGGCAAAGACCCCTCTAGACCGCTACTAAGCGGCGCTTTCGGCTCCTTCGCTGATGCTCCAGGCACTGCCGGAGGTGGAGGTGTTTTTGTTGAGGAAATGAGAGAAATTATGATCTCAGTTGGTACAGAATATCTTTATAAAGATGTATTCGCAGTTCGTGCAGGATATTTTTATGAAAGTGAAAAGAAAGGTAGTAGGAAGTACTTCACGGCAGGTTTAGGTTTTAAATATCAAGTATTTGGCGTTGACTTCTCGTACTTAGTACCAAGCGAAAATGACCATCCCTTGGCCGAGACTCTGAGATTATCATTCAAGTTTAATTTAGACAAAGCAACAGAAACTGCAAATTGATTCTAGATCGTACCAAGGCTCCTGAAGCCACCAAAATATCCCAGCCGTCATTCCCTGACTTTGATACACAGATCATTGATGGTGTAGAGGTAACTACATTAAAGCATCATGCACAGCCAATTGTATTTTTGGAATTGGTTTTCGACACTGGAAAAGTAGTTGAGCAAGTGCCTGAGCAAAGCAATCTTACAGCCAAACTCCTTACTGGAGGCACGAAGAGTAAAAGTGCTGAGACCATTGCCGAAACATTGGATTTTTATGGTAGCCATCTGGAAATCGGCTCCAGCTTCGATAAGTTTAATGTGAAGCTTTACAGCTTAAAAAAGTTTTTCCCAAGTCTTTTAATTTTGTTAGAAGATTTGCTTCACAATAGCGAGTTTTCAAACAAGGAGTTAACCATTCAAAAAAGCATTCGAGAACAGCAGCTTAGGCAGCAAGAATCGAAAAATAATGCCATTGCAAGTCGCCTCTTTAGAGCGAATTTGTTTCAAGATCACCCATATGGTTCCTATCCGACTATATCCGATATTCAAAGTCTCACGAGAGAACATCTTCAGGATTTTTTTAATGAAAAACTTCAAACGCTACCTCGAATATATCTAACTGGAGATATTGACGATGATTTAATAGGGAGTGTTACGCGTGTTTTTAATGGCAGAAAAAAACTATCTACAGCCAAAGCATCCTTACAACCGAATCAATTGTTCAATATCTACGAGGATAAGAAGGACGCTGTTCAAACAAGTCTTCGCCTAGGTCTTAGAAGCATCAATAGAAGCCATAGAGATTATAATTACCTGAAGATAACAAATGACCTACTTGGCGGATATTTTGGATCAAGACTGATGAAAAACATCAGAGAAGAAAAAGGACTCACTTATGGTATTTCTTCCTCTATCAATCACTTACAACAAGCTTCTTACCTAATTATTGGTTCTGATATTCTCAAAGAAAAAAGGGATCTGGCAATTTCTGAAAT
The DNA here is from genome assembly GCA_040218415.1 of Cyclobacteriaceae bacterium. Classification (GTDB taxonomy): domain Bacteria; phylum Bacteroidota; class Bacteroidia; order Cytophagales; family Cyclobacteriaceae; genus JAVJRN01. Next base: position 75,502 of record JAVJRN010000059.1, on the reverse strand, counting down.
AGAAAAAGAAATTAAAATACTTCAGACAGAGCAAGTAACAAATCGGGAGCTTGATGCTTTAAAAAACTATTTAAGAGGTAAACTGCTTTCCGCCTTTGATTCTCCATTTAGCTCCGCACAAATGATTAAAACTGTAGTGGAATGGGGCATTGGAGCCCAAGCATGGCAAACGTACTTCGATGCTATTGAAACCATTGTGCCTGAGCATATTATGGAAATGACCAATAAGTATTTGGAAATAGAAAAAATTAATCGGGTGATGGTTGGCTAGGAACGTACTCTTTTCTTTTGAGCAAGAGTAAGTAATCTCCTAAAACTTTAATCTCTTCGTACTCAAAAGGAATGATGGTATAGCCATTATAGTCAAGCACACCTTTGAATTGCCCATTCTGTACTACCACATTTCCGAGCGAAGTGTCTTCTATGGTCTCGTAATTAGGCCTTAATATTATTTTTCCTGTAGCATCCGCCAATCCTTGGCTGCCTTCAAGATCAGTCAGTAAATAGTTGCCTGTAGCCAGCCTTTCAATATTCTTCCATTTGAACGAAACTCGGATTTCTCCCTCTCGATCAATTAGACCAAAACGTCCTTGCTCTTCAGCTATAGCAAGGCCACTTTGAAAACTACTCACCTCCTCAAAATGCGGTTGGATAACAAGATTTTCTGAAGCATCAATGAATCCCCACTTAGTTCCAATTTTTATTGCTGCCAAATTATCTTGGAAATCACCGGCATCCTCGTATCTATTAGCAATCCTAAGCTTCCCATTTTCATCTATAAAGCCATGTTTTCCATCTTTCAAGATATGAAAATAACCCTCTGAAAAGCCCAATACATTTTGTATTTGATCCTTCTCGTCAAGAATATAATTTCCGTTGTTATAGATTGTAAAGTACCCATCCGACTTGAGCAATAGAAATTGATTTAGCCTTTTCACCTCATCATACTTAGCTGGTATAATTATACCATCGTCAGTTACCACACCAATATGCCCGTTTTTTGTATATATTTTAAGGATTGACTCGTCAGGATCATAAATTAAATTATCACTTGTTTGCCAGATTACTTTACCCTTTTTGGATATGAGTGAAGTAGCCTCACCTTTCTTTGCTAAGTAAAAATTGTTGGCTACTGATATGGCGTCATACTTAGGGAGAACCACAAAGCTATCATTGAAATTTGCCACACCCCATGAGTGAACGTATTGAGCGATGAATTGATTTTCATCGGCACCAGCAGCTACTGCATCATATTTTTTATTGATCAATTTTTCGCCTGCAAAATCTATCCAACCCCAATAACCATTCTTCTTTACTGGAATATTTAATTGATATGAAGTGCCTATGGAATCATATTTTTTAAAATTGAGTAAGTCGCCAAAATTGTCAATGACAACCCATTTATTATCCTTTTTCCCATAAAAATACTGGTCATCAAGCACAATTTTTTGATACCCTTCAACAACCTTTTCTCCATCAGACTTGATCAATGAAAAACTGCCATCAAATCTGTTTTGCATCACAATAAAACCACGATCTACAGTGACTATCTCATATTTTTTACCAAAATGCACAGCACTATCGCCTCCAAGAAAATGCCGGGTATTATTCAAATGTGCCACAAGTTGTTGCCGATCATTTATCGTAAGAGAATCTGCTGCTACTTCTACTGTAGAACAATCTTCGGTAAGACACGAAATCTCCCAATGATTGAAGCTGTAAGGCACATGATCAGCGATAACCTTGTAGGCTATGTCATGAATTAGCTTACCAGTTTTTGATATCAAACCATATTTCCCTCCATTTTCTAACAAATAGCCTTCTTTTGAGACGTGTATTTCGTCTATAAATGTTGGTGTGATCAGCGAACCCGAGAAATCATAGAGCTTCTTCTTTTCATTTCTCGTAGCTATTATCAAATCAAGGTTGGTTTCTATTTTATCATATATGAGTGGAATAAGCTCCTCTCCCTGATAGTTTAACACACCAAAATACACGCTACCTTCTGAATAAGTCGAAGCAAGAATATTGTCAGCAGTCAAAGGCTGCAATTGCATGTAATTAAATCGAACGAGCGTTCGACCTGAGTTATCTAAAATACCATAAAATGGCAGGTTTGAGAATTTACCTTTGAGCGCTGCAAGAATATAGCCTTTTTCAAAAGGTTTGAGTTCGACAAAAGCTGGCTCTGAAAGTTTCTTATTTTTTAAATTGATAAGACCCCAGCGACTGTTTTCTTTAAAGCCAATAACCTCATTATGAACTGCCATGCCACCATCTGACCAACCCAGTGCGTCATACACGGGTGGAATAATAATCTCTCCATTTTCATACGCTAGGCCTTGAAATGAACCTGATGTAATGACAACAGGACCTTCTATGAATAAGAGAAGTAGGAGTGATAAGAGCAATGACATTAGGATAAAGGTAGCAGCAGACGACTACTTTTTCCAGCTTTTTTCGTTCTCAAGATTAAAAAGATCATTAAGCACTTCAATTAAGGTCTCTGCTTCCCCCCTTTTGCAAGCTGCTTTTAACTGAAGAACAGGTAATTTTATTACCTTCTGAATCATGTTTTTAGTGACTATTTCGAGCCTAGCTGCTTCATCTTCGGATATGTTGTTCAGATGACGAGCAATTTCGGTTGTTCTTATATCCTCTAGCGCTTGCTTCAGTTTTTTTATGGTTGGTGAAACTTCCATTTCCTGAGACCAAGAAGAAAACTCATCGAGTGTTTCGGCAATTATTGTCTCTACAGCGGGTACTAATTTTGCGCGCTCATCCAGCGCCACATTCTTTTTCATTGACAGTTGATCCACATTATAGATCAAAAGGTCAGAACGTTTTTCTAAAATAGGATCGACATTTCTTGGTAAACCTAGATCAACTATCAACTTGATTTTCCCATTATTTTCGAGGGATTCATTAGTAATGAGATATGATTGCGACGTGGCACTTGTAACGATCACGTGATGATCATTCACCAGTTCGTTCAATTTCTCAAAATCACCTACATTAAAGCCTGTTTCTTCTGCCAATGACTCTGCTTTGGATTTTGTCCGGTTAACCAACGTAACCTCGGCGGAAATCGACTTTAAATTGTCTACTACTACTCTGCCTATCTCTCCCAGTCCGACAACCAATACTTTCGGCGAATTGAATTTTGGAATGAAATTTTTCACTAAATCTACTGCTAACGACGAAGTAGATGCATTCCCGTCTCTAAAAGCCGTTTCTTGTTCAACCCGTTTATTGGTGAAAAATATGGTGTGCAGCAATCTATGTAAAAACGGCCCAGCCATGTTTTCATCGGCAGACCATTGATAGCTTTTCTTAACTTGGTTTGTTATTTGATTTTCTCCAAGTACTTGAGATTCCAAACCAAGTGCAACTCTAAATAGATGGTCAAGTGCTTCTTTATCGTTAATTTCCGTAAAAAGGTCAACAGAAGGCTCAGCAAGCCCCTGATGTATATCAAGCAATATGCAAATGTGATTTTTGAAGGTTTTTTCAGCTCGGTAATAAATTTCCGTTCTGTTACAAGTAGACAATATTAACATCTCCTCAATTCCCAACACCTCACGTACTTCAAACATGAACCTTTTGGCAGAAGCTTCGTCAAACGAAACCGCTTCCCTCAATGCCAATGATGCTTGCTTATACGATACCTTAAGTACTCTAAAATCTTTCACTCCTGATTTTTAATGTGCCGACAAAAATAAAACAGACAATTCTTTTAATTTAATAGCTGCCAACCTTTTTCTATATTTATGATAAAAGTCAAGCCTAATGATGATAATTGATAAATGGTTGGTTGATATTCTTGGTTTCTCAAAGTCTGAAGCCAAGGGCACTGTTACCTTAATCATTATCGTATTACTGACCACAATAGTTCCAAAAGCGTGGTACTACTTTCGTGCAGAATATAGTTCACTAGAACTTGATAATCAACAAGAGTTAGACCAATGGAGTAAAAAGATTGATGCAAAGATTACTTCCATCGAAAAAAGCGAAGTTGAAAAAAAATCATCGATCGAAAAAAAACATAGTAGTATAACGAATGCACACAATTTTGACCCTAATACAGTCACTGAAGATGAATTAATTAAAATGGGTCTTGAAGACAAGCTTGCCGCGAGAATTGTAAAATACACAAGCAAGGGAGGTAAATTTTTCGACAAAGAAGATTTGAAAAAAATATATGGCCTTAGTAGTACCACCTATGATCAATTAGCTCCTTTTATTCACATAAAGAAAGAAGAAAAAAAGTACATAAGGGAAGAGAAAAAGACTTTTGACAAACCAGTAGTCAAATTCGACATCAATAATGCCGATACCACACAGCTACAATTAATCAATGGAATTGGTGACAAACTTTCGAAAAGAATAATAAGTTATCGCGATTTGCTTGGCGGATTCTATTCTTTGTCGCAACTTCAGGAAGTATATGGTCTTGATTCTGCTGTTATCAGTCGAATGGAAGATAGACTAGTGATCACACAAAATATCAGTGGATTTCCTGTAAACACCGATTCTATCAAACACCTCGCACAACATCCTTATATCAGTTACAAACTGGCGAAAGCAATTGTCAATTACCGCAAAACCCATGGCAATTATACCGATCTGGAGACCCTTAAACTGATCAAAATTCTTGATAGCGCAACTTATGCCAAAATATTACCTTACCTGAGACTAAACCCCTGATATGGAGAAAATCCTCAAGACGTATTTAAATCGACTAACCAATCTTTCAGGAAATAATCGCTCCTTGGTTTTATTACGACTGATTTCTGACCAAACGATAGATTTACATCAATTTGATAATATACTTGGAAGGCCTTCTTTCGATATTATTGCTGATCTCATCGCCCAAAAAAAGAATATTAAACTGTGCAAAGAGGTAGATACTCACGACAAAGACAATAATAAAATCAGTGAACGACTTAAAAGAATAAGACGTATTGATGACTTTATTTTTCAAGAAAGAGGTGCCAAAGACCTTTATATTGGATGGCCCTTTATCACGGGAAAATTTCTAGATGACACTTTGGTCAGATGTCCACTTGCCTTTTTTCCTGTAGAGCTAAAAAGTGATGGCAAAGAGTGGTCATTATCGCTTAGGCAAGATGTCAATATCACTTTGAACAAAACTTTCCTTCTGGCCTATGCCTACTTCAATAAAATAAATCTGGATGAGGATTTAATAGAACAAATCTTAAACGATCTGGATAAGGACAATACCATATTCAGAACACAACTTTACGAAATAATTAAAGACAGTGCAGTTGAAATTAATTTCAACCAGGACAATTTTGTCGATCAGCTTCGGTCTTTTAAAAACTATAAAAAATCAGAATTAGACAGTACCGAGGAATCAGGCAAACTGAAAATGTATCCTGAAGCAGTCCTTGGTATTTTCCCCCAAGCTGGATCGTACCTTGTTCCTGATTATGTAAAGCTTCTGGAAAATGAGGAGATCAAAGACATTGAAAGTTTTTTCACCAGCCAAAATAAAAAAAACGCCATTCAGGCCGAAAAAATCAAGTTTTCTGACAAGGTAAAAGAAGAAAACACCTACACTCCTTTTGAACTTGATGCCTCACAGGAGGCTGCCTTGAATAAAATAAAATCAGGAAAATCACTGGTCATACAAGGCCCTCCGGGTACTGGCAAATCGCAACTTATTAGCAATCTGATCTGTGACTATATAGCCAGAGGTAAAAACGTACTCTTGGTCTGCCAGAAAAAAGCAGCTTTAGATGTAGTCTATGACCGCTTACGTTCTAAAGAATTACATGATTTCGTTGGTTTGGTACATGATTTTAAAAGTGATCGAAAAACTGTTTTTGAGAAAATAGGACGCCAAATAGACAGCATTGACGAGTACAAGCAGAAAAACAATAGCCTAGATTCGATATACCTAGAGCGTCAATTTCAACAATCGAGTAGAACCATTGATGCCACTGTAGAGGAACTCGACGAATTTAAACAAGCGCTTTTCGACGAAAAAGAGTGTGGAAAGTCCGTAAAAGAACTGTATCTCATTTCTTCTCCGGAAAAACCCTTGGTGCCACTCAATCAAGAATATCGTGAATTTCATTTCAACGTTTTGGGTAGTTTTATCTCCCAGGTCAAACGATTTGTCGACTATGAAAAATCCTTTGACAATAAAAATATTTTCTGGAAAGATGGCCCAAGTTTCGCGGATTTTGACACCAATGATCTTCTTAAAATTAAGGATACTATTGATGACGTCATTGCGCTCAACAACCAACTGATTACTGAGTCCAAACACTACGCGAACGACACGATAGACTATGAAACTGTATTGCATTTCTCCACCCATCGTGAAGAAATCAAACAGCTTATTAATAATCTGAGTAACGATCAGGTCTTTCAGAACTATAAAAGAATAAGAGAATTTGAGCCTTTGGAAGACAGTGAATGGCTGGCTACCCAAGAAAAGGTGATTTTGCAATGTTTTAAAGGCTCGGGCTTGGAAACAACCCTTCCACTAGGAGATCTTGGAAGATTTCAAGAAGCCCTAGAGCATGCGATTCAATCTCGAAAAAATATATTTCAATGGATCAAATGGAAATTATTTTCGAAGGACAAAATTTTTATCACGAGAGTTTTGGTAGCTAATAACCTGAAAAGTGATGCACTAGGCTTTAAAGTCCTTCTTGAAAAAATGGATAATCGCCTAAATTTCGAGCATGTATTATCCAAGTTGATTAGCACTCAATGGCTGACTAAATTCCCTACCTCTTTCAGAAAAATAGACATCCAAAATTGGTTTTTTTATCAGAAACTCGGATTAAAATCTTTTCAAGCATCAAAAAAAATAAGATCACTCGGCGAGTATATCTCTGTGAAGGATACCAAAAGAGATGACTACATTAACGCATTGAGCCGATTACTGGAATTCACGGAAAGAATCCCAATGCAACATGCTCTTTGGAGTAGATACCTTTCAGACTCCCAAGTGCGCTCCATCATATTACAAAAGAAAACTGTCGGAGAACTCAATAATGAACTCTCTCAGTATTTTGATCAAATCGTAGAATACGATCAGATAAAAGCAAAATTTACCTCCGCACAGCAAAAGCTGCTGAATGAAATATATCAGCTAGACAATGTGCAACACGATCATGTTGTGCGTGTGATTACCAACAGTGTGGCGATTGCCTGGATCAACCATATTGAGTCCAAATATCCAATACTGCGCGCTGTGTCATCCTTGAAGCTCGACCATCTGACCAAAGATTTGCAACAAGGAATTACCGACAAAACAGAGGCTAGCCAAGAGATCGTATTGTTAAAAGTGAGGGAGCAGACTTATGACGAATTGGAATACAACCGCTTAAATAATCTGGTAAGCTATAGAGATCTTTACCACCAAGTCAACAAAAAAAGAAAGGTTTGGCCTATAAGAAAAGTCGTCAGTCAATTTCAAGAAGAGTTATTTTCGTTGATTCCTTGCTGGATGGCATCTCCTGAGTCAGCTTCCGCTATTTTTCCTATGAAAGAGATGTTTGACTTGGTTATTTTCGATGAAGCCAGTCAGTGCTTTGCCGAACGCGGAATTCCGGCCATGTATCGAGGCAAGCAGGTTGTAATTGCTGGCGATGATAAGCAGCTAAGACCAAATGATCTTTACAGGGTGCGCTGGGAGGACGAGTCAGAGGAGCATGCAGCACTCGAGGCAGAGTCCTTACTCGAACTATCTAAGCAATTCATCAGCAGTAGCAACTTAACTGGCCATTATCGCAGTAAGGCGCTATCATTAATCCACTTTTCCAACGAGCACTTTTATGAAGGTCGATTAAAAATGCTACCCCATTTTATCGCTGTAAATAGTGAAGAACCCGCGATAAATTTGATAAAAGTTGATGGTCTCTGGGAAAACAACTCCAACTTGATTGAAGCTCAAATGGTAGTAAATATCATTTCAAATCGACTGGCGATTAATCCAAATCAAACCATTGGCGTAGTGACTTTTAATGTGTCGCAACAAAACCTAATTCTGGATAAGCTCGACGAAGCTGAGTTTTCAATTCCTCAGAGCTTATTTGTGAAAAATATTGAAAACGTGCAAGGTGATGAAAGAGATGTCATCATTTTTAGCTCGGCTTATGGAAAAGATCCTGAAGGTAAAATTCAACTGAGATTTGGTAGCCTGAATGCGGTTGGAGGAGAAAACAGGTTGAATGTTGCCATCACTCGAGCCAAAGAGAAAGTGATTTTCGTTACTAGCCTCGAACCTTCTCAATTAAAAGTAGAGGACAGTAAAAACATTGGTCCCAAATTGCTCAAAGCCTATCTCACCTATGCAAAAGAAGTAAGCGACAACAAGTGGAAGCCGAAGAAGACGGAAAATACCGCAAAATCTCAGGATTGGTACCTAAGTTCAAAAATTATAAAAACGGACGATAGCCTTATTAAAGAGCTGCCTTACGCCGATGTAACGGTAAAAGCTCAAGATGAATACAAAGGATTAATCCTTACCGATGATGATCTCTTTTATCAGACGCTTTCTTCCAAAGAAGCTTATGCTTACAGGTTTAACCAATTGATGGATAAAAACTGGCAGTATGTCAATTTTTACAGCCGAGAACACTGGATAGACCATGAGAAATTTGGCGAAAAACTGAATAAGTTTATGTTTCGTGTTAATCAATAGACTTGGCCACTCGTGCTCCAACGAAGTAAACCATGGGAAGGCTGTCTATTCGCATAAACTGTTGGTATTTTAGGCTATAGGTTCCTGCTTGCGGAAATTGATATTTCTCCATTAACTTAAACTGGTGATCGAACAAATCTCCCAGACCACTTCCCTTTGGCTCGCCTGTTTTTGCATCGAACAATATCAGGTTTTCAAGTGAGGAGAATTTTTCTTTTCCCAAAGAGTCTTCTAATGTGTACTTCACATAAAGATTATAATATGGATAAGCAGAGGAATTTCTAATATTAATGAAAATATCATAAGGTTGTTGAGGATCGTTTACTTCAAAAGAAAAACGAGCAGCAGAGTCTACGTGCCAATAATTTTCCGTTAACGCGTAGTTATCTTCAAACAATCTATTTTCATCACAAGCAAAAAGCCCGAGAATTAATAGGAAATAAAAAAATTTGTTCATTGTTGTTTCCCTTTCGGAGGTCTATTCTGGTTATTGTTGCTGGAGCCTTTTTTTCTCCGATTATTCCAATTCTTCTTTTTGGTCTTTTTCTTGTTGTCTTTTGAAAACTTTCTATCCATCTGAGCCAAGTCACTATTCAAAAGCGTGTCTTGCTGCGGACTAGAAGCAATTTCCTCATCTATGGTTAGGCTATCTGCCTTTTGACCGTTCTTATTTAGTTCTTGAATTTCAATAACGCGCTCCACGCTCACTGGGTACCAATTATTGTCCTCTGAGTAGCCAAACCACATGATCTTTCTGAAAATATCGGTCTTTTGTAATCTGGCCGGACCTTTAAGAGTTAGTAGCGGCTTTGATACTTCTGGAATATCTTTGAGTGCATCCATATAAGTATCTAATTCATAATTCAGGCAACACTTTAGCCTTCCACATTGCCCAGAAAGCTTTCCTGGATTCAAAGATAAGTTTTGATATCTCGCGGCTTGTGTGCTTACGCTCTTAAAATCGGTGAGCCAGGTGGAGCAACAAAGCTCTCTTCCGCATGAACCGATTCCACCGAGTCTGCCGGCTTCTTGGCGCAGACTTATTTGTCGCATCTCCACTCTAATTTTAAACTCTCCCGCTAAGCGTTTAATTAGTTCTCTAAAATCGACTCTGTCTTCCGCAGAATAGTAAAAAGTCGCCTTTGTTTGATCGGCTTGATACTCCACATCTGTCAGCTTCATTTGCAGCTTTAGATCATGTATGATCGTTCTGGCACGATACATGGTAGAAGATTCTCTATTTTTTACTTCGCGGTATTTTTCAATGTCTTTGACAGTAGCAATCCTGTAAATCGATTTTATCTCATCATTATCCTTTACATTTTTCTTACGCATTTGGAGCCTTACCAGCTCTCCCATCATAGAAATATGGCCAAGATGATGGCCATTCGGCACATCTACAATAACTGCATCACCTGTTGTTAAAATGACATCATTGGTATTTCTAAAAAACTCTTTTCTTCCATTTTTGAATCTCACCTCAACCAAATCGAAAAATGTTTCGATTGGTCGATCCATATTGGACAGCCAGTCAAAAGAATTCAATTTATTACAGCCACCAGTGCTACAGCCACCATTATTCTGACAGCCTGCCGCTACCTCACCATCACCACCACTACTACATGTCGCACATCCCATCTTTTCGGTTCTTTCAGTTTAATCAAATATAAGAAACCGAAAACTTATTGTCCCAATTCCTGCAAATCAAATCCAATGTCTTTTCTATAATACATCCCTTCAAATGAAATATCCTTAATTGCGTTGAAGCTTTTGGCTGTGGCCTCACTCATATTTTTACCTAGAGCAGTCACGGCAAGCACCCGACCTCCATTGGTGAATATTTCTTCATTTTTTCTAGTCGTTCCTGCATGAAAAACGACCACACTTTTAAGGTCTCTATCAATGGATATCTTCTTATTTTTTTCATAGGCCTCAGGGTAACCACCACTGACTGTTACAACAGTAGCACAGGTGAAAGGCTCAAACTCGATAACCGCATTTTCCAAGTCACCTTTAGCCGCTTGAGTCAACAGTTGGAGAAAATCCGTTTTTATTCTAGGCAAAACCGCTTCTGTTTCCGGATCTCCCATTCTCACATTGTACTCCACCACAAAAGGATCTCCGCTGGTATTCATCAGGCCAATAAAAACAAAACCTTTATAATCCATCCCTGCCTCTTGTATGCCTTTTACCGTTGGCTTGACGATTCGCTCTTCCACTTTTTCCATAAAATAACGATCCGCAAATATAACTGGCGAGACGGCTCCCATACCTCCTGTGTTTAATCCCGTGTTTCCTTCGCCTATATTCTTATAATCTTTGGCCTCAGGCAAAATAACATACCCGCCATTGCCGTCAGTTAATACAAATACAGAGACTTCAATACCTTTCAAAAACTCTTCAATCAAGACAGTTGTACTTGCTTCACCAAACCTTTGATTCAATATCAAATCCTTAAGATTATCTTTCGCTTCCTGTAAGTTTTCTGTAATGATTACGCCTTTCCCTGCAGCCAAACCATCAGCCTTGAGCACATAAGGTGCTCCTACTTCCTCAAGAAAACGAAAGCCCTCCTCCAAATTATCTTTGTTGATATACCTAGCTCTTGCCGTTGGTATTTTATTGGCCAGCATAAATTCTTTAGCAAATTGCTTGCTACCTTCTAATGCTGCTCCAAGCTTGTCAGGCCCAATGATGAGTAGGTTTTGAAATCTCGAATCCGCCTTTAATTCATCCACTAGACCTAAAACCAAAGGTTCTTCTGGTCCTACAACCAGCAAATCCACCGCTTTTGCTAGCAGCACACTTTTAAGCATATCAAAATCTTTAATATCTAGCGGAATATTTTCGGCAACCTCATGAGTGCCTCCGTTTCCAGGAGCTACAAATAGGCGCTCGCAAGAGTCACTTTGTCTAATTTTCCACGCCAATGCGTGCTCTCGTCCACCGCTACCAAGAACTAATACGTTCATTTTATTGAAGATTTAAGTAAATTTTTTAGCGCAATATTAGCAGGATTTCACGTAACAAAACTGATTGCCACTTCCCAGAATCAAGGAAGAATACAGTGAAAATTGGAATTACTTGCAGAAAAGCCTCTTTTACGATTCCTCATCGTTGTTAAAATGAACAATCGACAATGAATATGTCGCATGCCAGTGAGATAAAACAAAACACATTTGACGAGACCCGTTTTTTTTGTTTTTCAATCAATGGGCGTACTCAGACATAAATTTGATTCGCATAAGTCGCACTTCATCTTCTGAGTAATATTCCCCCAGTTCGTCCATAGCAACCGTCATATTGTCTGTTTCTGCATTGAGAAAGTAATCATATAAATCATCCTGACGATCGTCATCCAATACATGGTCAATATAATAGTCCAAATTTAGTTTGGTTCCACCGAAGCATATGACCTCTATTTCAGTTAGCAGGTCTTCGTATTTCATGTTTTTGGCTTCCGCTATATCATCCAAGTCAATCTGCTTGTCTATTTGTTGAATGATAAAAATTTTGTTCTTAGACTTAGCACCCGAGGATTTTACGAGTACATCAGAAGCGGTGATGATGTCATTGTCATCTACATACTTATTGATCAAATCAAGGAACGGTTTACCGAATTTTTTGGCTTTGCTTTCTCCAATCCCTACAATTTTGATCAAGTCATCAATACTGGTAGGATACAATGTTGCCATTTCTTCCATGGAAGGCTCTTGAAAAATGACATATGGAGGTACATCTTTCTGATCAGCCACCTTTTTACGAAGATGTTTGATCATATCAAAAAGCACTTTATCGTAGGCTTTCGTATTGACCGTTTCTTTTTCAATCTCTTCCTCTTCCCCGATAGTGTCGTATTGGTGATCTTCAAAGAAATCAATGTGAAAAGGATCGTTCAAAAATTGCTTGCCTTTTTCAGACACCTTGAATACGCCGGGGTTTTCAATATCCTTGGAAAGCAAATCTTTTAACATCGTTTGACGAATCACCGATTTCCAAAATGATTCGGTTTGATCATTTCCTTCTGCAAAGCCATCCAACTTATCATGACCATAACTCACAATATGACTCGATTTTTTTCCTGTGATAAAATCCGAAATATGACCTATATTAAATCTTTCCCCAGTTTGAAGCGTTGCTTTGATGGCTGTTTTTGCATATTGTGTGCCATCAAACTTGGTTCTGGCATTCAGACAGTTGTCACATTTTTCACAATTTTCTTTGTCGTATTCTTCACCGAAATAATGTAGCAATTGCCTTCTCCGGCAAACAGCTGATTCGGCATAAGCAGTCATTTCTTCAAGGAGCAACCTGGCGTTTTCTCGTTCGGTTACAGGTTTATCTTTACTGAATTTTTCCAGCTTTGTAATATCGTTGAAACTATAAAACATGACGCAAGTGCCAGTCAAGCCATCTCGACCCGCTCTGCCAGTTTCTTGGTAATAGCCTTCTATTGATTTAGGCACATCGTAGTGCACTACAAACCTTACATCTGGCTTGTCAATACCCATACCGAAGGCGATTGTTGCTACAATTACATCAACATCTTCATTCAAAAATGCATCTTGATTTTTCATTCTTACAGAAGAATCCAAGCCTGCATGGTATGGTGCCACTTTGACTCCATTGACTCTTAAAAACTCCGCTATTTCCTCAACCTTTTTTCTACTCAAACAATAAACAACGCCAGACTCATTTTTGTGGTCTTTAACTACCCTAACCAAATGTTTTTTAGCTTGCTTCTTCGGTTTTACCTGATAAAGCAAATTGGTTCTATTGAATGAAGACTGAAATTTATTGGCTCCTTCGATTCCAAGGTTTTTTAAAATATCTATCTGCACTTTAGGAGTGGCAGTAGCTGTAAGTGCGATGATTGGAATATTTCCTAACTCACCAATGATGCTCTTAATTCTTCTGTACTCCGGTCGAAAGTCATGTCCCCACTCTGAAATACAATGCGCCTCATCTACAGCCACAAAAGAAATCTCCGCCTGCTTTAAAAAGTTAACATTATCCGGCTTTGTCAAGGATTCAGGTGCTACGTAAAGCAACTTTACCTCACCAGCCAGGGTTTGTTTTTTCACTCGAGTGATCTCGCCCTTGTTCAACGTGGAGTTTAGAAATTTTGCATTTATTCCCACAGCATTCATTTGATCAACTTGATTTTTCATCAAAGCGATCAATGGGGAAATTACAATCGCCGTTCCTGGCTGATTGATAGCAGGTAGTTGGTAACACATGGACTTACCCGCACCTGTAGGCATGATCACGAAAGTATCGTTACCATTCATAATATGATGAATGATCTCTTCTTGATTACCTCGGAAATTATCGTATCCGAAGACTTTCTTGAGTGACTCTTTGAGTTGGATTGATAAATCTTGTTCTAATTGCATTAATTATTATTTCGTATTAGAAATTAATCAATTTTATCTTAACGAACGTTAATTAATGACAAAAATAAACATCCCACCTACTCTGGCCTCACTGTTCACAAATGGGTTTACGAAAAAGAATATATTTGCAGCCCAATAGAAACAAAACTAAAGTGAACAAGCATTTACACATTGTAATAATGGCTGGTGGTACAGGAACTCGGTTCTGGCCATATAGCAGGAACAACAAGCCTAAGCAATTTCTTGATGTATTAGGCACAGGAAGATCGCTACTTCAAATGACTTATGATCGATTCAAAGATCAAGTTCCTAATGAAAATATCTGGATTGTTAGCAATGAATTGTATGATGGAATAATAAAAGAGCAACTGCCAGAACTTTCAAGTGACAATATTCTTCTAGAGCCATCGAAAAGAAACACCGCTCCTTGTGTGGCTTATGCTGCCTACAAAATAAGAAAACAAGATGAGCATGCTATCATGGCCGTATTACCCTCTGATCATGTCATCTTCAAAGAAGACGACTTTAGGGAAATCGTCGATGCTGCTGCAAATCAAGCAGATGACGAAAAGCTAATCACAATCGGCATTAAACCACATCGACCAGAAACGGGATATGGATATATTCAATTCGAAGAGTCAAGCGAATTAGCGTTAAAAAAAGTGAAAACTTTTACCGAAAAACCGGAACTAGCGCTCGCACAGAAGTTTTTTGATAGCGGTGATTTTCTATGGAATGCCGGAATATTTGTTTGGTCAGTAAACGCCATCATCACTGCCTTCGACAAGCACCAACCTGAACTAGCCGAGCTATTTGCAGATTGTCAAAGTGCATACTTCACTGACAAAGAACAAAAGCAAATCGCCAAGGCCTACTCTCAATCAAAGAATATATCCATCGATTATGCCATCATGGAAAAGTCAGATAATGTGTTTGTGATTCTTGGGGATTTTGGCTGGTCGGACTTGGGTTCATGGAACGCACTTCATGAAATAAAGGAAAAAGATAAAAATAATAATGTTCTGGAAGCAGACACATTACTCTATAATGCCAATGATAATTACATTATCAGCAAAAGCAAGCGACTAGTAGTGGCACATGAGTTGTCAGGCTACCTAATCGCAGATTTTGATGACGTACTTTTGATTTGTAAAAAAGAAGATTCGGGCGTTTTCCGAGATTTCGTTAACGATGTGAAACTTGACAAAGGGGAGAAGCTGATTTAATCAGCTCCTTTGTGTTGTTATTTCGTATAAAGCCATAGCAGTGGCTGCCGCAACATTGAGAGATGAAATGCGGCCACTCATCTTAATCTTGGCTTTAACATCACTCAGACCCAGATAAGCGCCAGAAATACCCTCATCCTCTGATCCCATGATCAAGGCTGTGGGTACTTTAAAGTCAACCTCACCTAGAAGAATATCCGTTTTCTCCGTACAAGCCACGACTTGCAAGCCAGAGTCTTTTAGGTAGCTAATGGACTCCTTCAAGTTGGTACTTCTGCAAACGGGTATAAAATTTAACGCTCCTGCAGAAGTTTTAATCGCATCTGGATTTACCTGCGCTCCTCCACGCGTGGGAATGAGTATAGCATCTACACCTGAACATTCTGCGGTTCTCGCTAACCCCCCAAAGTTTCGCACGTCTGTAATCCCATCCAAAATAAGTATCAATGGATTTTTCCCTTCTTCAAAAATTTGAGAAAGCACGTTGTGAATATCATAGTATTGAACCGGAGAAACGAAAGCAACCGCGCCCTGATGGTTTTTACCCGTAAAACGAGCAATTTTCTCCACAGGAACTACCGAGAAAGGAACGTGTTTTTTCTGAATTAACTGAAGAAGTTCTTTCATCAATTCGCTCTTCACGCCTTTTTGGATAAAAACTTTCTCCAAATCTTTACCTGACTCTATGGTTTCCATGATGGCACGGATTCCATAAATCAAATTATCATATTTCTGCTTAGCCATTTCCTTCTCTTATAAGTCCCACTTGTCGGTACCAATCTTTTTCATACTTCTTGTTCCTTTTCACTGAGTATGTTTCAGGCGCAAACAAAGTTGAAATCTTCACGAATTCATATTCAACCTCAGGATATTTCCAGATCTCATTTCTTTCTGTCTTGATGACCACATTTGGCGCTCCATACACAATATAGATAATGCCACGATCCGTTTTCCAGCCCATTTTGTAATCAGTAAAGAGTAGGTTCGCTTCCTCTACCCGATCGTAATAGGCCTTAATGGCTTGTTTTGCTCTAAATTTTGTACCATATGTTCTGATCCAAAAAGTCTCAAAGTTCTTCTTCGGATCCGCACTTTTCGATAATGAGTTGAACTCTAAAGCAGTGGTAATGTACTGCAAGGGTGGTATTAAATCTTTAATCCTGCGCATTTCAGGAAAATAATAGGGTACATTTAGCACGGTCAGACCGCTTGCTTCGGTTGTATCTTTTTGGATCAAATACATCTGCTCAGTATTTTCAAAAGCCAATGAATCGCCCACATAATAGCTACTGTCCACAGCTAAAGTAGGCGCGAGTTCCTTTACCGCTCCCATTGGAGGATCAGCCGGCCCGAAATTTTCCTTGTACTTATAGACATGATAGTTATTATTAGGTGGAAACTTAATTCCCTGATCCAAAATATAACTTCGTAAAATGGGTAGGCCATTTTTATCCAAAGGACAGAAAGACGAATACACAGAATATGGACTAAGCGACACATCGAAAAATCGATAAACTCCTTGATTCAAATTGGTGAAGGAAAATATCAAAACTTTTCCAGGAGTCTTTTTCGGAAAGGCATAGCGGAGCACACGTCGGTTATCTTCCATCAGAAAAGTATCCACCTCCATTATCGACAAAGTATCGTGCTCTTTGGCGTCATAACTGTTCTGCAATAATAAAACCGTAGACCACTGAGCCAAAGACTCAGTACGGACTTCACTATACACATTCCACCAATCACCATCGGAAATCACTCGGAAATCCATCATGATATCCGCATTTATCGAATATTGATAGCCGAGATTTAGCTTGGTAAGATCCAAGGCTTGGGACCAAAACTGGCTGGTGACTAATATAAAAACAAGAGTTCCTTTTTTAATATGCTTCATTTCAAGCAAAAAAGTTAACTAATAATTTGGTTTCTTTGCTCAAAAACTAGGAATGAGCGTATTTACAACAGAAATAACGTCTGATGCAATCCCTTCAGATAACGTGATACACCAGCGGCTATCAAAAGCTTATGAAGTAGCCGTTCCATTTATCCAAGGCGATGTTCTCGAGCTTGGTTGTGGTGAAGGCAGAGGAATCGATCTCATCCATCGCAAAGCACAAAGTTACCTTGGGCTCGACAAGATTGAAGAGATCATCAAACGATTAAAACGCAAATATCCTCAATTGAATTTCGAAAGTGGCTCATTTCCACCGGTAAAAATCAAAGAAGCATCATTTGACACCATCGTTTCCTTTCAGGTCATTGAACACATCAAAAATGATCGGTTGTTTTTGGAAGAAATCTATCGCCTACTAAAACCTGGAGGTACTGCCCTGCTATCCACACCAAATATTAAAATGACCCTAAGCCGCAACCCATGGCATGAACGAGAATATACCAATGAAGAACTCACAACGCTGGCTTCAGAGATTTTCGATGAGGTAGAAATGAAAGGTATTGCAGGGAATAACCGAGTGATGGAATATCATGAACGAAATAGAGCGTCGGTCAATAAAATCATGCGGTTTGATTTCCTCAAACTCGAACATAAGCTGCCTGCTTCGCTATTAAAGCTACCTTATGACTTCATGAATAGATTAAATAGGAATAAACTTCTTAAAAAATCTGACGACCTGGTGACGACCATCACCACGGCTGATTTCTCCCTGAAAGAAAGCCGTGAAGACAATTTAGATCTATTCTTAATTGTGAAAAAAAGGAACTAAAAAGCGACATCATGGTTCATTGAATACACATAAATGAATTTAAAATGTCACACGAAAAATTATATACTGAAGTAAATCAATTACTGAGCGATCTACATATCTACTACCAAAATACCAGGGGTTTTCATTGGAATATCAAAGGAAAGCGCTTTTTCGAGTTACATGTAAAATTTGAAGAACTCTACACCGAGGCATTGACAAATATTGATGATATAGCCGAGAGACTGCTTGCCATTGGTGGTCAGCCGCTACATACTTTTCAAGATTATTTGAATACTTCGAATATTGAAGCAGTAAAAGGAGTTTCTAAAGATGAAGAAGCAGTCACCTCTATCGTTGATCAATTAGCCAAGTTGGTAAAACAAGAAGAGGTAGTTAAGGCAGCCGCTATTGAAGCAGAAGATAGTGAGACTGAAGACATGATGATCGCTTTGATCAATGCGCAGCAAAAACATGCATGGATGTTTAAGTCATGGTTAGATTAAATGGCATAAAATTGTCTATACCATTTTTGAAAAACATATAACGTCCAAACTTGTACATGGACATCACCGGGATCAAGAGAATGTAATTTTTTCTTGATCCTTTTTATTTCCTCCCAGTTGAAAATAGCCTGTTCTGAAATCGTTTTTTCATTGAATACCAATTCATTCAGCTCCGCAGCTAGATCTTTTCTAAACCAATCGAGTAGTGGAACTTCAAATCCATGTTTTGGTCTATTCAGAAGCGCTGTTGGGAGTAATTCTTCAAAAGTATTTTTCAAAATCAACTTCCTCCCTGAAGCATTGGCTTTCAAATGAGCATCGAGTTGAAAAGCATTTTGAACCAGTTCATGATCTAAAAATGGCACGCGTACTTCCAAGCCATTGGCCATGGACATTCGGTCGACCTTCACAAGCATATCTCCTTCCAGCACCAATTTCATGTCATTTCTCAAAAACTCATTGAGATCTTCCTCTGTTGTGAAACGCGCTTTGAACTGATCCAATGGTAAGGAATCACACCCATATTCCGACTTCAATAAGCGACCAATGGCTTGGTCATGAGTAAAGCTTGCCAAATACCAATATCGCTGCGATGGATGCAGACTAGATAATTTGGAAAACTTATCTAACCGACGAAAAATATCAGTGATTTTAGTGTTTCGTGACTTTGGCAGCACTGACCAAATCGGTGATAATTTTGTAATAGCGTTCGTAGTAAAACTATGATTGATCGACTTTAACCAAGCTTCGTGTTTATTATAACCCGAAAAAAGCTCATCTGCACCATCTCCAGACAAGGCCACTTTTACATGATTTTTGGTTTTTTTTGAGAGTATAAAAACGGGTAATGAGGAAGAATCTCCAAAAGGCTCGTCAAGGTAGTCCACCGCGTTTTGTACCTCGTCAAATAAATCTTGCGTGCTCAAGCTGAATACATGATGGTTGGTGTTATATTTTTTGGCCACAAGCGCTGCATACTTGGTTTCATCAAAAAATTTATTATCGGAAAAGCCTACGCTGAAAGTATTTAGCTTTTCTACTTCGGCGGAAGCCAAAGCCACAATCACGGAAGAATCAATACCACCACTTAAAAACGCACCCAGAGGCACATCCGAAACAAGTCTTCTATTGACGGACTTTTGCAAGGAGTCCTTGATCAACGCTTTGGCTTGCGCTAAATCTTTGATTTTAGGAAGGTCAAGTTTGGGCAGGTCGTACCACTGCTCCTTTCGAAACCCATCTTTGGGATCCAATTTGATGAAATGTCCAGGATCAAGTTTGAAAATATTTTTGAATATGCTGTAAGGTGAAGGGATGTAGGTCAACTGAAAATACAAATGAAGAGCCGTCCGATCAATCTCCTTTTTTATACCAAAACTGAGAATACTTTTAAGCTCAGAAGCGAATAGAAACTTATCTTCATCATGATAATAGTACAAGGGTTTGATGCCCATTCTATCGCGTGCTACAAACAATGACTTATCCTTCTGATCATAAATAGCAAACGCAAAAAAACCATTGAGCTTTTGCAGACATTGCTCGCCCCAATGAATGTAAGCATACAATAACACCTCCGTATCTGAAGAAGAGCTAAAAGTATAGCCTTTGGAAGAAAGCTCCTTCGCCAACTCCCGGTAATTATAAATCTCTCCATTGAAAATAATTCGATACCGACTGTCGGCAGAAACAATCGGTTGATTTCCTTTTTCGGAAGTATCTATAATCGACAAACGCCTATGCCCGAGACCCGCATGATCGTCAAACCAAGAGCCCTGATGGTCAGGTCCACGCTTGGAAAGCGCTCTGGTTGCCGCTTCAAGGTGGATAAGATTCATTCTCCCAACCGCATTATTTGCTAAAATTCCTGTGATCCCACACATATGGCATTAAATTTATGGAAGTAAAATATAACTCAAACAGCAATTATGAGATTCATCACTCGCCAAATGTTTTTTTTAGCGCTAATATGCCTTCTTTGCGTCAATGAAGGGCTAGCACAAGGGAAAAAGAAAAGAAAAGTAATTGACAAAGCAATAGTCGCAGCTGAGTCATACATCGGCACACCCTATCATTATGGAGGCACTTCTCGAAAAGGAATTGATTGTAGTGGCCTTATTCAAAACTGCTATAGCCAAATAGGTATTGAACTTCCACGAACAGCCAAGGAGCAATCAAAAGTAGGAAAAAGCAAGTCGTGGGGTTCCATCAGGCCTGGTGATATTGTCTACTTCAAATTCAAACAAAAAGGAGAAAAATGGTATCATACAGGCATGATTACAGAAGTAAAGGGTGAGAAAATAAAATTTATTCACGCCTCCACAAGCCGTGGTGTCGTAGAGTCTAATCTCAATGACGACTACTATAGAAAAAACGTAAAGAAATTCAAAAGAGTCATATAAATACCGTCTTCCACGGATAGTATAAAAGCTCATCAAGAAGGATCTTTGACTATGGGCTTTTTAAAGAAAATCAAAAATTATATTACTGGCGGTGCTGCAAAAGTTGATGTTGTTTTCGAAAATAATAAGGTTCAGAGTACCTCGCCAGTCAGGTGCTTTGTAACTGCGGAGGCCAGTCAAAACTGCAATATCTCAAAGGTATACGTAGAATTCAAAGGCGAAGAAATGTACCTCGCCACCGAAGAAACAACCGATTCCGACAGTGATGGTAATATGATCAGCTCGACGAGCGACAGAAAAAGCTACGAGCCTGTTCACTATGAAAAGAAAATCGCCGCTAAAAAAACCCACCTTAAGGTCGGTGAATCTGAAAAATGGTTGGTCTCCTTTAACTTTCCTGAAGAAGTGATTCCTACCTATCATGGGAAAAACGCTCACTTCAAATGGCTAGTGAGAGCCGGACTCGACATGGCTGGGATTGATCCTAAAAGTAAGTGGACAGAGGTGATCGTTGAAAAAGAATTCATTTTTTAATCATGGGACTCTTTGATAAAATTAAAAAATTCATCAATGAATACTGTGTAACCGTCCTTCTTGAATTCGCGCCTAGAAAAGTGAGGCGAGGCGGAGAAATAGTGGTTCAGGTCACAGTAAAGGCAAACGAAGATGTAGTGATCAAAAAGATATTTCTTTCACTTAAAGCAACGGAAGAGACAAAAAAGAATGTCAATCTATACGAAAAGGATATCGAACTAGAAACAAATATTGAGTTAAAAAAAGACGAGACGAAAACGTATAATACATCCTTACAAATCCCAAGCGATGCTATACAATCATGGCAAGGTAAACACTCCGCCATGAACTGGTACTTGCTAGCGAAAACAGAAACACCGGGAGTATCGCCAGATAGCGGTTGGGAAAAATTTGATGTGGTTTAGGATACAAAACCAATAGCGCTTAAAATAAACTGAATCAAGAAAATGATGCGCGAAATGGACTCTGAATCAAACAACCTTTTTGCACTTATAACTTGAATCCGCGTATTTAAAAATGCTGGATAATCATTTGGATACCATGACTTCTAATTCTTCCATCACCCCACCTCCACATTATTATTAATCCCTTGGATGATGGAGATTATTTTATATGCCTCTGCATCTTCAAATACACCCAATACACCTTGATCATTCATATCAGTAAATGGTGGCTCAAACAGCATCTTGTTTTCAATCGTGCCATTTTTGGTGAGGAATGAGATGATGGAATTGATGAACTTAATTTGATCGGCTGTTAGGTTACCTGACTGGATGAACTCTGCAAATGCTTGTTGTGCGGCTGTCACATCAAGACCTATGATGTTTCTGATAAATTTAGCTAAAGGCTGCTCACCATATTCTTTAATGAAGTCTTCCCGAGTGCCACGCTCACTTCCATCAAACAGCACCGCTTCCAGTTGCTTTAACTCTTCAGTAGTAATGACCTCATTGGATTTGATCTTAGCAATTACCAGTAAGTTCTGGTTTTCACGAATGAACGACTCTACCCTTCTTTTATAAATTCCTGCATTTTCATAAGGAACTATGCGATCACCAGCTATGGTCTGTGCATCAGAGTCTGTTATATTGGTATAAAAAATAGGCTGCTTTTCGTGTTCTAGGTACTGCACCAATTCCCTTAACTCAACCCGTATCTCTTCAATTTTTCTTATGGAAAGTTTCTTGTAAAAATCAGGGTCTTTCATCGATTCAATCAAGACCTTAGATTTCATTACTTGGGGAATATTGTACTTGGTAGATAGTTCTTCGGCTATCTCGATCAACTTTTGATGATAGCCCTTTTGAGCACTTAATAATAGCAGATTAGCAATCTGTAGCCTAAGCATCATCAAATCAAATACACGTGCATTCTCATTGGTGGACTCTGGCACTGGCAGATCAGATAAATGCTCTTCAATGATATGAACATCATCGGATCGAAGAATATTCCACCTTTCCCGTTTCTCAAACTCTTCTACATGTTGGAACTGCATGCCCACCTGAAACCTCCTCTTATCCAGTGTAGCAATAGCACTGTGAAGCATATCTCTCAACTCTTTGGATTGCTCCAAATGATCTGATTCTCCTGTCTCTGCCAGAAGTATGCTGAGTTGTAACCTACTCTCAAAAATTCGTTGGGTCAGTGGCTTTCCTATGTCACCTGATTTGCCATTTTGCTCAATGGCAAAGAATTCAAAATTCTGACATACGTCGAAGATTAAAAACTTCTCCTTATGATGACCAAAAGCAAAAATGTCAGGGCATAAACGTGTGCCTCGACCAATCATTTGCCAAAACTTAGCATACGACCTTACCACTTTGAAGAATACTAGGTTCAATACTCTTGGTGCATCGATACCAGTATCCATCATATCGACAGAAACGGCTATCTGTGGCAACTTCTCTTCTTCTTGATTACAGAATGCTTTAATGAGGCTTTCTGCATGCGAGACTTTGTTATGCACGGTAGAAATGAACCCTGATGGCTGCTCTGGATATCTTTCGGCAAAACAATCCACTATGAACTGAGCATGTTTCTGGTTCACGGCAAATATGATGGAACGACCAAGCTTATCACCTCCTTCAATCTTCAACCCATTTTCCATCAACTGATCCAATACCTTGAATACAGTATCCTTATTAAACAACCATTTGTTGATCGCAGATGATCTTATCTCATCTGGAAATAACCCTGTGGTAGAATCTCTAAAAGTGTCTTCATATTTAGCCTTTTCATCAGCAGATAATTGGGCATACTTAATGCCCTCACGTAAGAACTTGGTGGAGACATCTAGATTCTCAAATGGCACGAGATAATTACTTGCTACGGCTTCATCCAATTCATAAGAGAATGTTGGGTCACCAGTCCCACAATCGAAGAGTTCAAAGGTGTTGTGATCGATGCTCTCTTTGGGTGTAGCTGTAAGACCAACTAGTAATGCATCGAAATAATCGAAGATGGCTTTGTATCTATTGTAAACCGATCTATGGGCTTCATCGATAATGATTAGGTCAAAATGACCAACACCATAAAATCGCTCATCATCAGAGAAGGAATTATCAATCTTATTCATCATGGATGGATAAGTGGAAAAGACTAGCCGTGTAGTGTCGTTTTCCTTTTCCTTAGATAGATCAATGGATGAGAGTTCAGGAAGGTGCTCGTTGAAATTTCGCTTGGCTTGAGATACCAAAGCATTTCTGTCAGCTAAGAATAATACTCTTTTTACCCAATTATTTTTAAAAAGCATATCTACCAGTGCTGCTGCTGTTCTGGTTTTTCCACTACCAGTAGCCATTACCAGTAAAGCATTTCTCTTACTTCCTCTAATTCCTTCTTTACCCTCTATTACAAAAGTTTCTGCTACCCTTTGGATGGCTTCCATTTGGTAGGGTCTTCCAGCAATAGCAGTATCTATTTTAGCTTTTCTAAGGTCTTTACGCGATCCTCTTTGCTGGATCATCCATTGCAATTCATCTTGGGTATAGAATCCATGTACCTTTCTTGCACCTCCATAAAACACATCATCCCATAATCGGGTATCATAGCCATTGGTGTAGAAGATGATGGGTCTTTGACCATACATGGCTTCCAGACAATTGGCATACAGAAATGCCTGATGCTTCCCAATCTCCACATCTTTAGAGGTGCGTTTGGCTTCTACCAAGGCTAGTGGTTTTCCATCATTACCCCAAAGCACATAATCCACATAGCCATTGCCATTTGGATTGTCTTTGGTAATGGGCATACCCTTTACTGGAAACTCTAATTCTCTTCCTTCATTCAAGGCACTCCAACCAGCTTCTTTGAGGTCAACATTGATCAGGTGAAGTCTAGTTTCTGCTTCTGTAAACTCAAAAGATGGCTTGACTTGTCGCTCTAGCTTTTGTTCTTTAATGGCAGCTTTGGCTGACTCTATTTCTTGTTTATACTCAAGCAGTGATTGTTCGGACTCCTTTGCCTTTTCTAGTTGCTCTTGCTGCTCCTTGATTAGGTCTTCTATTTGTTTCTGGAGCTTCTGTTTTTCGTCTTCATGCTCTTGCTGAAGGACTTTCAACTTTCTTCCTTCACTACCTACTTTTGGAATGAAAGACTCATCAAAGTGAGTAGGAGTTTGCGGTCTTACTTCGCTGTAGTTTTCGGCAAACCACTTGAGCAAGCTGAAGGTATATTTGAGACTAACCTTCGCATCATCCTTGGTGACTTTTCGAGTTTTATAATGACCAGCACTATTTCCCGTCTTTCGGATGATATCCATGCCTCTGCTATGAAAAGAGACGATGTTTTGAAAATCTGGTTCTTGCATCAGACTGAAAAGGTCTGTGTTGTAGGGCATTTCCAGATACTCCAATTCATAGATACGATGAACCACTTCCTCCAAAGACACACGACATTTCATAGCAGTAGAATCTGGTTCAGAAAATACCCTTTGCTCTGCCAGTACCATATTTCGGTATAGGGATTGCCATTCGTCTTTTAGAAATTCAAAGTTGCTCATTGCTCATGTTTTATCAACTTTTATCAACATTTCACTCATTATTTCATGACTATTTGTTGATAAAATACTTTGTCCCTTTTTTCTCACCTTCCTTGATAATGAGGTGGACAAGCTTAGTATATGCCATAAAAGAAATCTGGAAACGAATTATGAGTTAAGTACCAGCTAATTTAATTATTACTTTCTTTATCTTCCAATATAACCTTGATGTCATGCTTAATCATAGATTTTACATTGATTGTAGGAATCAAAAATTGATTGAAAGTGGTGTTTTCTAACTTCGCATGAAGTACTCCTCTAGAGCTACCCACCACCAGCATACTAAGATGTGCCATAAAAGACTGTGGTACATTAATACCATCTTGTTCATCAGTCAACATCTGCTCCCACGTCTCCTCGCCTATAGCAAACTGACCTTCTACTTTAATGACGATAAAAGGCTGTTCCTTGATCTCGAAAGTAAACTTGGCACTTACGGCAACCAAGCGATGCTCCGCTCTTGCTGCAAAACTCAAGTTGGTGTTGACATTGATTTGCTGCTGGTCTTGATAGTTCTTCTCGAGAATGGCAAATTCGACCGTATGTAGACGAATCATTCTAAACTGATATGAAAGCTGGTCACTCATGCGCTTAGTATAAAATCTTCATACTCCTCTATTGATTCTGTTACTCCAGATACACCTGCACTATTACTGGTTACTATCAGATCATTATAAGTAGGTATGTTCAC
Source organism: Cyclobacteriaceae bacterium (assembly GCA_040218415.1). GTDB lineage: Bacteria > Bacteroidota > Bacteroidia > Cytophagales > Cyclobacteriaceae > JAVJRN01. The sequence continues at coordinate 49,326 of JAVJRN010000059.1, read as the reverse complement.
CGGCGCTAAAGGAGTTTTCAATTCGGTTTTCTCTTCAGCTAATGCAATGAGCTTGATGCCCAGAGCGCCTTCGAGTTTCATGATAGTCTGTATTGTAAGGTTCTCCTTTCCTTTTAGCAACTTGGTAACATACTGTGGACTTACTTCTAGCTGCTCTGCAAGCCATTTCTGCGAAAGGGTTCTGTCCGACTTAATAATATCGTATACTCTTAGACTAACTTCAAAGCAGAAGTCTTTCCAATCGCTATTTTCTTCTCGCTCCTTTGCGCGCTCCTGCCATTTCGATGGCTTAGCGTTCTTTAGTACGTCTGGTAATTGCGTGCTGTTTTTCATAGGGATAGTTCGTAGAATTGATCGGATGATTTCACGAAATCTTTTGCGACTTTCATTTTTTCTAGCTCGGTAAGTAAATGAGCCCTGTTATTCATGGTAGGTGTGAGTTTGATCGCTCCTCCACACACCACAAATACATTTACATTTACATTCACACGAATGGCGTAGAGTCGTAACCAAGTAGGTTGGTAAAGGCCGTAAGCTTTGTCTTTTTCAAAAGGTTTTCCTGTTTCATGGGCTGTCAATGGTTTGAAGAATGATGATAAGTTAACAAAATCAGCATCTTCATTTTTAGCAATATCTAATAACTTTTTTTCAAGGTTTTTTGCTTCTTTTCTGGTCTTTCTTACGGCATCTTTTACCGTTACCTTACCAAAAAATCCACTATTCAAGTCCTCAAAATGTTCCTCGAAGAAATCGTACAAATAGGTGGGGTCATTCCATAATTCAAATATTCTGTACAGTTCATCATATTCTTCGTGGTTGTAACGAACACTAAACAGTGATGCGCTTATTACCTCAAATGTATCCATTACAACCATTAAATCAACCTATAGGTTTACTTTTTGTAAAGAAATTCTTTCACACGCTTACCTCCCATTCCAAAGACACACGGCATTTCATGGCAGTAGAATCTGGCTCGGAGAACACCCGTTGCTCTGCCAGTACCATATTACGGTACAGGGATCTCCATTCGTCTTTTAGGAATTCAAAGTTGCTCATGGATTCAAATTATTAATTGGTAATTAGGTTTTCCTCACTTACCAACTCCCCTTTAAATGCTTTTTGCAAAAGACTCTGAAACAGGTCTTCTGACTTTTTGATGTTGGCTTGGACTTGTTCTTTTTGTTTTTCAATTGCTTGTATCCGATTAGAAAATTTCTCTTGAAGATTAGTTGGAGGTAGAATCAAGTCAAATTTCTTCATATCTCCTAATTGTAAATCCTTAATAGCATTACCCTTCGAGACTCTATGGGATAGATTTTGGATAAATGGTGTCCTTAGATAATTAAGAATATAAATTAGATTAATTGATTTTTTGAAATCAATTCTAGCAATATTTTGAGTAATGGCAAACTCAATATCTTCTTCAATTAATGCACATTGACCGATTCCTGCACCCGTTTTAGTATAAAGAATTTCTCCTTTTTTAGGTTTCCCCTTTTCCGAAACTTTCAAAAAATCATGTGATGATATTTTTTTTGCCTCACTAAAATCAATTGTCCCTGTTTTAATTTCCTTAGCAGAAATAACAGAATAACCCGATTGAATGTACTCTGGTCTAACAGTTAATCCATAGGTAATCAAATTTACACACTCGCCTAAAGTTGATTTTTTCCATCCCTTCGGATTAGTCACAGGATCACCAAACATATCCAAAAACAGGCTTTGGGTGAGGTCATCATATTTTTTGAGTAGTGCTTGGTCTTTCTGTCGTAGTGCATCGGCTGCATCGAGTATGGCTGCTATGCGTTCTTGGACAGGTAATGGTGGGAGGGGGATTGATATTTTTTTAATATGACTTGAACCAAAATTTAATTGTGCTGATCCTGTTATTAATTTTCTTAATTGTCCAGTGAAATTGTTCGTTTGTAGAAAGTATTTGAAAAAATTTATGTTTAATCTATTTTTATCAAGTGCCTTGAAACGCATAGTTGATGTATTCATGCAAAGAGGCAAATCCTTGGATTTAGCAAAGGCAATTTTATTGTGAAAATTGTCAACAACTATTCCAGAACAAGCAATTAATAAATCACCATCATCAACTAAAAAATGAGCGTACTTTCCATAAGCCTCTTCATTTGATAGAAATAATGAAGTTGTGCTTAAGTCAAGTTTTTGCTTATTGATGTTGCCCACATTGAGTAATTTGACCCCCGAATCTCTGAACTGCCATTTACGTACACCAGGTCCTTCTTGAAAGAAAAGTAATTCAGGGAGAAAGTGGGATTTCCAACTGCTCTTCATCTCAACATCTCCTTTAAAAGGTTCAAGGCTTCATTCCTTTCCTGATCCAATTTCTCTATATCAGCTATGATATCCTTTGGATCATCATAAGCTACTTCAGCATATTCTATCTCTTTATATCTATTTATAGATAAATCCCAATCATTGCCTTTGATCTCATCAAATGGCACTAGGAAGGACTGCTCAGTTCGTTTCCTGTCTTTCTCTGATGATACACTTTTATCCAGCTTCATTGGATTCACCGTGTCCCATCTCATGAGTATATCGGCTATGTCGCACTTGGTAGTAATGTTCTGGTTTTCCACCGCTTCTTCTGGTTTGGTAAAGCATTGTTCAAACTCATCTTCACTCATCAGCAAACTCCGTTTGTCATCCAGACTATACCCATCGGCTTTCATGTCATAAAACCAAACATGATCTGTACCACCAGTACCCGTTTTTGTAAAGAATAGTATTGCTGTACTTACTCCTGCATAAGGTTTAAATACTCCACTTGGCATAGAGATGACAGCATCTAGTTTGTGGTTTTCTATGATCTCTTGACGAATCTGCTTGTGTGCTTTGGAACTACCAAACAGCACCCCATCAGGAACAATCACGGCACATCTTCCACCAGTCTTCATCATACGAAGCATCAACCCCAAAAACAGCAATTCTGTCTTCTTGGTCTGTACTACACTCAATATGGCATCATCCACACCGTCATAATCGAGACTACCCTTGAAAGGTGGGTTTGCCAATACCAGTGAGAACTTTTCCTTCACACCTGCATTGCTTTCACTCAATGAATCAACCCCCATCAGTTGTGGGTTTTCGATACCATGCAGTTGTAAGTTCATCGCCCCAATACGAAGCATGGTAGAGTCAAACTCCATACCTGTAAACATGCCATTGTTATAATGCTCACGGAATTTCTTATCGTTGAACCAGTCAGGATGCAGTTCATGCATGTATTCACCAGCAGCTACCAGAAATCCTGCTGTACCACATGAAGGATCACATATGGTATCGGTTTGATTTGGCTCTACCATATCCACCATCATTCGGATGATATGTCGTGGAGTACGGAATTGTCCATTTTGTCCAGCAGAAGCAATCTTAGATAATAGGTATTCATAAAGATCACCTTTGGTATCTCTATCGTCCATCTTGATCAATTTGATCATCTGTACTACAGTATCCAACAGCTTTGGAGTAGGGATCATAAAGGTTGCACCTTTCATGAATTCACCAAACACACCAGCAGTAGAACCTATCTGCTTCATGTGTTCAAATACTGTCAAAGGTCGATCTTCAGTAGGCTTAGTGAAAAGATCAAACATGGTCTGTGGATCGGTATTAGAAAAGTGACTCCACCTTAATGTCTTATTTTGATCAGTATAGATTGGATTAGCCATCGGCTCACCAATCATATTGGCTTTCTTTTCTTCTAGTTGCTGTATTTCATCCAGCCTACGAAGGAATAGCAGGTAAGTAAATTGCTCAATGACAGTAAGTGGATTTGATACTCCACCAGTCCAAAAGGATTCCCATATTTTATCGACTTGGGATTTGAGTTCGCCTGTGATCATTTGGTTGGTTAGGTTGAAAAGTTATGAAATTAATGTCAAACTGTTTTAGAAGCAAAAAAAAGCATTTAATAATACTTCGAATAGGCTGCAAATTCATACTTCATATAGATTTTCCAACTTAAAATCAAGATAGTGCCATCAAAGATCAGAAGAGAACTTGTCAAAAAGAAAGGGTATTAAAAAGAAAGGGTTTTGATAAAACCTCATATTCGTGTTGGTAAATATGTTGGTAAATTTTATCAAAACCCCCTTAAAACGTGGAGCATATCGGATTCGAACCGATGACCTCTACACTGCCAGTGTAGCACTCTAGCCAACTGAGCTAATGCCCCTTTTTAATTTCATCAGTGAAGCGCTCTAGTCTACGCGACCCGATCTACGCGACCCGACCAACGGAGCTAATGCCCCATTAATGAATGGCGAATTTAAACTATTTATTTATTTCAACAATTTTTCTTTCACAACCTATTTTTTCATCGTTGTGTCATTGAAGAAAATATTGACTTTAATGAATAAACTTCTAGGATTAATCTTCGTCATTTTATCGTTTACTTGGACTTCTTGTGATGATGAAAACACAGCACTCACTCGAAACAGATATTTTGACAATGCTCAATTAAATGATGACATGCAATCTGTTGTTATTGGAAACAACCTTGTTTTTCATCATTATTATCAAGCGGCAGATCAAGAAAACATCGCTGATGATGAGTTTGAAGAAAATATATTTTTTGAAATACCCTCACCGTCGAATGCTTTTGAGTTGAAAGATAGCGACTTGTCTCATCTGAAATTTTCTTACCAATACGTCTGTTTTTGTATGCATATCGATTCTGTGATGATTACCAATGGCACCATATCCGGCAAGAAAGACGGCAACCAATGGCAAGTTGATGTGGACGTCACTTTGCGTCCATATTATCAATATGACGCGGACAGCACTGTTCTAGGAGACCCCTTTCCAAAATCATTTTCTGGCAAATTTTCTGCAGGTTCGCTTAAATAAACTCTTTTTTAAGTTCAGATAAAATATTCACCCAAAACAAACGACGTATTCACAAGATTGAAACTATCACATGGAATTGTAGTTCAGGTCTTGTTAATTACATTCTATGAGTAAATCAAAAGTGAGTCTGGCCAGCGTTTTCAAAACGATTATCTGGCCAAGGCGTAAAATAGTAGCGGTTGGGTTGGTGCTGATCATCATTAGTAGAGCGGCAAGTCTAGTCCTCCCTGGAGCCAGCAAATATCTTATGGACAATGTGATTGCCAATGGCGATCTTGAAATGCTCAAAATATTGGTTCTCGCAGTACTTGCGTCCATTATCGTTCAGTCGATTACGTCTTTCCTTTTGACCAAAATTTTAAGCGTAGAAGCCCAGCATTTAATAGCTGAGCTGCGCTCCAAAGTACAAAAACATATAATTTACTTACCGCTCCGGTTTTTTGACAATACCAAAAGTGGCGAACTCGTCTCCCGCATCATGACCGATGTGGAAGGCGTGCGGAATTTGGTCGGTACAGGACTCGTCCAACTTTTTGGAGGTGTTTTAACCGCTATCGCTTCCTTATTTCTTTTGATCAACATTAGCCCCATGATGACACTCTATGTCTTAGTGCCTGTGTCAATATTTGGGGTGATTAGTCTAAAGGCATTTGGCTACATCCGCCCTATTTTTAGAGAAAGAGGTAAAATAAATGCAGAAGTCACAGGCAGATTGAGCGAAACACTCAGTGGCATTCGGGTAATCAAAGGCTTTAATGCGGAAGAGCAAGAAGTTAAAACTTTTGCCGATGGCGTAGAAAAGCTGTTTCTCAATGTCAAGAAAAGTTTAACCTCTACAAGCCTCATTACCAGTTCTGCAACGTTGCTTTTAGGTATAGCGAGTACTGGAATCATGGGGATTGGTGGTTATATGATCATCGAAGGCAATATTACTTTGGGCGATTTCTTAGCATTTACTTTATATCTCGGTTTTATGATTGCACCTATTGTACAAATGAGTAACATCGGGAGTCAACTCACTGAGGCTTTTGCGGGACTTGACCGAACGGAAGAGATCATGAACATGGAACCGGAAGATGACGGAACGGTTCGAAACATTAAAATTCCACAGATCAAAGGTGACGTTATTTTTAAAGATGTCAGTTTTGCCTATGAAGAAACTAAAGATGTGGTTCGTAATGTAAGCTTTGACGCCCCGGCAGGATCGATCACGGCTTTGGTTGGCACTTCTGGCTCAGGTAAGTCAACCCTTGCAGGATTGGCTGCTTCATTTCTCAATCCTGACAGTGGGGTAATCACCATTGATGGGCAAGACTTAGCTCAGGTGTCACTTGAGAGCTACAGAAGCCAACTCGGCGTAGTGCTACAGGATGATTTCCTTTTTGAAGGTACAATCAAAGAAAATATTCTTTTCCCAAGGCCTGAAGCCACCAATGCACAACTGGAAGAAGCGGTAAAAGCAGCCCATGTCAACGAGTTTACTGACAGATTCGACGATGGACTCAATACCCTGATAGGTGAGCGAGGTGTAAAACTTTCTGGCGGACAAAGACAAAGAATTGCCATTGCGCGAGCGATATTGGCAGATCCTAGAATTTTAATTCTTGATGAGGCCACTTCTAATCTCGATACAGAAAGTGAAACTTACATTCAAGAAAGCCTTGCAAGGCTGATGAAAGGCAGAACGTCTTTTGTGATAGCCCACAGATTAAGCACCATTCGCAACGCCAATCAAATAATGGTCATAGAAAACGGATCGGTTGTAGAGCGTGGAACTCACGATGATTTGATTAAATTAGAGGGTAGGTATTATCAACTATATACCTATCAAGCCAGAATTTGACGGTCTTTTACACGGTAAAAAAATACTGGCTATATCACTAACTTCTATAAACTATGATCATTGGAATCGGGGGCGTAAGTCGTGCTGGAAAATCAACGTTGGCAGAAAAACTTAAAAAGTATTTCGAAAAGTCGAGAAAATCAGTGCATATTTTTTGTCAAGACGACTTTGTAAAACCGGTAATTTCTTTGGCGATGGTTGAAGGCGTTCCCGACTGGGAAAGGCCAAGCACCATCAAATGGGACAATTTGATGTCTGCTATGGAGCGATCAAAAGCCGATGTGAAAATTGTGGAAGGATTGTTTGCCTTTTATGCGGCCTCCATAAGATCAGAATATGATAAAAAAATCTTTGTTGAGCTAGAACGAACTACGTTCGAATCGAGAAAATCGAAAGATAAACGATGGGCCGAGGAGCCCGAATGGTACGCCAACCATGTATGGAAGTCCTACTTAAAATATGGCCAAAGAAAAGGTCCTGAAGAGGAGTACATCACTGTATCTGGAGAAGTAGACTTTAATATTAAAAAAGTGGTGACTGACTTGGAGCTTTAAGCAAAGTTTGGTTAAAAGTTCCTGACTATCCAGCACATTGTCGCCCGTCTGTTTTCCTATTACAAAGTATTTTTTTATAAATACTGGTTGGCAAAATGTATTCGCTCTAGGACAAAGCCTGTGACAATCAAAGACTTTTCAAAAAATCACACTTCTTCAAGGTCAAAAAATGAATTACTGGATAGTCACTAATTCATAATTTCTTGGTCCGAAACTGACTTTTTCGCCTTGCTTTTTATTCAAAAGCAGTTGACCCAAAGGCGATACTGCAGAAATGATGATGATATTTTCACCACCAACTTTCAGCTGACCTAATCCTACACTTATATAAATGAGCCCGTGGTTGGTTTCAATCAAACTACCCAATTGCGCTTTTTCAAAAACCTTTGTTGGGTCAATGCCATCCAAAGTCGCCTTTAGTTTTGACATTTCATTCAACTGACCAGCGACTTTCTCTTTTTCAAGATTGATCATTTCTCGACTCGTCTCATACTTGTCGCCCATGCTGCTTTTCGTGTCTTCATTAGAAGCCAACTGAAATTGCCGCATTTGTTCTGTCATGTTCGTTAATCGCTCTTTGATATGCGCAAAACATGCCTGATGTATTTGAATTTTACTTAGCATAAATAAAAATGTGCACACCATGAAGATACGCACATTACGTAAGATTTATAATTTATTCGATTGAATGTTCCAACCCGAAATAGTTCAAGAGACTCAGGGGAGGGCAATTCTAAAACACTAAAAAATAACGAGTGCCTTAGAGCTCAAATTTAATGCCTTGCGCCAAAGGCAATTCCTTAGAGTAATTGATGGTGTTGGTCTGCCGGCGCATGTAGGCTTTCCAAGCATCAGAGCCAGACTCTCGTCCACCGCCAGTTTCTTTTTCACCACCAAAAGCTCCACCGATTTCCGCACCGGAGGTTCCGATGTTTACGTTCGCAATCCCACAATCTGATCCCGCAACCGAAAGGAATAATTCTGCCTCACGCATGTTGGTCGTCATGATCGCAGATGATAAGCCTTGCGGCACATCATTTTGCATAGAGATAGCTTCTTCTAACGTGGAGTATTTGATCAAATATAAAATAGGTGCAAATGTCTCGTTACGAACTATTTCATAAGTGCTTTCCACTTCATAAATTGCTGGTTTCACATAGCATCCAGAGGCATATTTTTCTCCAGAGAGCACTTCTCCGGCTATGACCGTTTTGCCACCTTCTTGCGCAATTTTGACCAATGCATCCTCATACATTTTCACTGCATCAGTATCGATCAGCGGACCTACATGGTTGTTTTCGTCCAATGGATCCCCGATTCTTAGCTGACCATAAGCTTTAACTAGCCGCTCTTTCATTTCTTCAAACATACTTTCATGAATGATTAGTCTTCTTGTTGAAGTACATCTTTGACCAGCCGTCCCCACAGCACCAAAAACAGCACCGGGAATAGCAATATCCAAGTCGGCATTTTCAGTAATAATAATGGCATTGTTTCCGCCAAGCTCCAGAATTGTTTTTCCGAGTCTTCGGCCAACAGCCTCGCCTACCGCTTTACCCATTCTGGTAGAACCCGTTGCTGAAATTAAAGGAATTCGGCTATCACTAGCCATTTTCTTCCCTATTTCGGCATCTCCTATTATCAAGCTGCAAACGCCGGGATGTACATCATTTTTCGCAAAAACAGCTTCGGCGATCTTCTGACAAGCGATGGCAGACAATGGCACTTTTTCAGAGGGTTTCCAGATACAAACATCTCCACAAACCCAAGCCAACGCCGCATTCCAAGACCAAACAGCCACAGGGAAGTTAAATGCTGAAATAATGCCAACTAGACCTACTGGATGATATTGCTCGTACATACGATGTAAAGGACGCTCAGAATGCATGGTCAGTCCGTAAAGCTGCCGCGACAAGCCGACGGCAAAATCACATATATCTATCATTTCTTGCACTTCTCCCAGCCCTTCTTGTAGGGATTTGCCCATTTCGTAAGACACCAAAGCACCGAGGTGATCTTTCTTTTTTCTCAATTCATCACCGATCTGGCGCACAATTTCACCCCTTTGTGGAGCAGGCTTCATTCGCCAAGTTTTAAAAGCTTCTTGAGCTGACTTTATGACTTTTTCATAAGCATCTTCCTCAGCTAGCGTCACACTAGCAATGACCTTACCGTCTACTGGAGAAAATGAGGAGATTTGCTTACCGCGTGTCGCAATCCACTTGCCACCGATTGCAGCACCTGGGTTAGCCGCTTCAATGCCGAGCCCAGCTAAAGTTTTTGAAATATCAATGGGGGTTTTCATGATAAAAATGGGTTAAAGTGTTGTGACCGCAAAGCTATAGAATCCTTGAACCAGAAGACCATGATTGTCGCATTTTGGTGAGGAGTATCCTTCAACTTTTGGTTATAAAAAAACCGCCCACAAACTGCGGACGGCTTCTCAACTAACCTAAACAATACTCAATTTTTACCAACCTAGTCCATAATAGGCCTTTTCTCCATTAGGATATATTCCTTCTATCAGGGTGCCTTCACCTCTCGCATTATTTAAGGCGGCCGTTAAATCTTTTACGGATCCGATGGGTCTGCGATCTATTTTCGTTACTATAAATCCCTTTTCAATACCAGCATCTTTCCACTTGCCAGATTCAACTTCCTGTATCTGCAACCCTCCTTCTATGTTTAGCTTTTCCTTTAATTCAACATTTACGGGTGCAAGCACTGCGCCTTCCACTCTAAAAGATTTGGCAGTCTCTGCTTTCACTACTTCTGTGGTATTTAACGCATTTTTTAAAGTAGCAATGGTAGTTTTGGTCTTTCCATCTCTGATAAAAGTAACCTCTATTTTATCCCCAGGACTGTTCATGGCTACTTGTTCCTGTAGCTGTGCTGTGTTCGTTACCTTTTTCCCATCTATAGCAATGATAACATCGTCCGATTCTAGACCTGCATCAAAGGCTGAAGATTCTTCTCCCACGCTGGCCACATAGACACCTTTGACTACTTTCAAGTTTTTCTCCTCTGCAAGCTGTGCATTTACATCGCTTATTCTGATACCTAGCAATGGGCGCTGAACAGCCCCAAAATCCTTCAAATCAAAGATGACTTTTTTAACTAAAGTTGCAGGAACTGCAAATGAATAACCAGCAAAAGCCCCCGTAGGTGATGCTATCGCAGTATTGATACCTACCAACTCCCCTTTAAGGTTAACTAAAGCACCTCCTGAGTTGCCTGGATTTACCGCTGCATCCGTTTGTATAAATGCTTCTATTCTTGTGTTGCTGCCACCTCTGGCCAAAATATTGATATTTCTGGCTTTGGCACTGACAATACCTGCCGTAACAGTACTTCTGAATTCAAAAGGATTACCAATGGCTAATACCCATTCTCCAATTTGGATGTTTTCAGAGTCACCAAAATTAGCGTAAGGAAGGTTTGTTTCATCTATTTTCAATAAAGCGAGATCCGTGTCAGGATCCAATCCAATAACAGTAGCCGAGTAGCTTCTATTATCATTGAGCAATACTTCAATCTCATCAGCGTCTTCCACTACATGATTATTTGTGGCAATATAGCCATCGGCGGTTACGATCACTCCTGAACCTGCTCCCATCCCTGGAGGACGCTGTTGGTCATATCTTTCACCAAAATATTCTCTAAAAAACTGATCCATCGGGTTGTTTCCACTGGCTCTTGTCGCATTATACTTTGTTTTTATGTGAACAACCGCTTGTGTTGCAGACTTGGCTGCATAAACAAAATTAAGACCTTCTGGTACTACGAAATCTGTCGAATCGAAAACATAGTTGGTCAAAGCTATTGGACTTTCCGCGTTGGTTGTATTGATAACATTTTGTGATTGCTCCTCCAAAACCAACTGGTATCCTCCTAAGGCGATGACTGCTCCTAAAAAGGAGGAAATCACCATACCAAAAAACATTTTTTTATTCATATTAGTCGTTTTAATATTCTTGTATTTATTACTATTTATTTAGCGTATTTGTTCATTAGTACGTTAGTTATCGGCTAATGGTCACAGCGCTTAACAATTATTAACAAAAAGGCGGACTTATTAATCCGCCTTTTAAAAAATCATGACTCGGCTTCAACTTACTTGATCGCAATGGTCTTTTTTGCTTCTTTCTTGGCATCTTTCGGAAGAATGACCGTCAAAATGCCATCTTGGTAAGACGCATCGATTTTTTCTACATTGACTGTGTCAGGCAGAAAAAACGATCTATGAAAAGTCCCATAATAACTTTCTACGCTGTGAAAGTTTTTTTCAGTTTTTTCTTGCTTGAGTTTTCTTTCACCGCTTACGGTTAAACGGTCTTTTTCTAAGTCGATTTTGATATCCTCTTTCTTCATTCCTGGAATATGAAATTGGACTTCAAATTCTTTTTCTGTTTCAGCAATATCTACTTTCGGAGAAAATGAAGCTGCCTCCTTATTCCCATAAAAGTCCTCATTGAAGAACTTGTCAATGAAGTTGCTAAACGTTGCTGGGCGGTAGTCTCTTGGATTATATTTTACTAGTGTCATGGTAATAATTGTTTAAAGTTTATAAAATCATTTACGCCAAGAGAAAAACGAAATCTGTACCAAACAAAAAAACAGATTTAAAAAGCGCCATTTTGTCATTATTTCAAGAATTTTGATGAATAAAGCCTGTCATACTGGCTGCTTTTGCTTACAAATTGACATAAGTTGATTTTTTGAAAAAATTTATTGGAAAGGCTTGCAAGAATTCAAATAGAAAAAATACATTTGCACTCCTTTTTAAAGGATATTCCTCCTTAGCTCAGCTGGTTAGAGCATCTGACTGTTAATCAGAGGGTCCTTGGTTCGAGCCCAAGAGGAGGAGCAAAAGACCTGATAGCGAAAGTTATCAGGTTTTTTTATGACTTAAATATTCAAGGTCGACGCAAAATTGTTCGAGGACTGGCCGTCAGCCCACAAAAGAAAAAGCATTAAACCTGATAGCGAAAGTTGTCAGGTTTTTTTATGACTTAAATATTCAAGGTCAGCTCAAAATTGTTCGAGGACTGGCCGTCCGCCCACAAGAGGAGGAGTATTAAACCTGATAGCGTAAATTATCAGGTTTTTAGGTATTTCAGCAATCACACTTATTTTCAACAAACGAAAAAAATACTCTCTCTCATTATGTTTGAACTTTGAGCTAAAAAGTGCTAAAACGACCATTAAACATTATCGAAATAAGTCATATTAAACAGATCAGCTTTTATGATCTTCTCTCCTACCATTAAAAACTTACAGTAAGGTTTTTCATTCTGGATCAATTACAGCCAATAATTGCATATATAGTTATTGTAAAACGCTAGTAAACAACTTACAGCGTTACCTATACCAATGATATTTCAGCGATCAACCTCTTAGTTATCCAAAGAATTTTATAGGTGAATACAACAAGGAAAGATCAAGAACATATTCCCTCATAACTCCATCTGGAAGTTTGATTTTTTGTATTCCTTCTAACCTATTCCCAATTTCGCTGTACTATTTTTATTGTATTATTTACATTTTAAATTGCATTTTATTGCGCTATTGATTGATTGTAAGCCTAAATTAAACTGACTACCCTAAGAATTAGGGGTTTTACTTATTCTATTAAGGTTGACATCACGAGTACTTTCGAATCAAGTTATCATTCTATTAAGCGGCTGAATATGAAAGAACTAGTAATTAATTCAACGGCATTTACCCCGGCAATAATTTTCGATCCTGAAGAAAAGTATTTTTCTATCACCGGCGTATCAATACCTGAGGATACCCCAAAATTTTACCAACCTGTTTTTGAGCTTTTTGAATCAATGAGTACTCGAAATCTAGAGAATTTATTAATAGAAATTTCCTTGGTTCATTTTAATTCAAGTACCTCCAAGGCCTTATTCACACTATTTAAGTTGGTGAAAAAGCTTAGAAATAAAATGGAAATAGAAATAAAATGGCAGTGCGATCCTGATGACGAAGACATGCAAGAAATAATTGAGGATTATAGCGACGCATTAGACCTGGACATTAGAATCATCATGATTGAATTTGAATAATATGAACAAAAGTAAAAACCAATTCTACATTTCGTTATTCTTATTATACATCATACAACTGATAACGAGCTTCTTTCTCCTAGACAATCTTTTGATATTTGGAGGGCTCAGCTTATTCTCGCTTATTCCTTTTATCCTCTTTTTTAGCGTTCTCAATAAGAGAGACAAGCAATATATACGCCGTGTTACACAGGAAAATGAAAATAAGGCTAACGCACTTTATGCTCTTAATAAAAGAGAAAAAGAGATTCTTGAAATTCTAGAAAAAGAAAAAAAATTAAAAAAATATTCTCATCAGCTTCTCAAAAAGGTGAGGGAATTTGAGAGTTCAAAGAACAATCAAAGTATCGATGTAGTGCCTACACCATTTATCCTCTTGAATGGTGACGCTGTAGTAGTTGACATGAACACAAATGCACTCGATTTTTTGGGATATCATAAAAATGAAATTCTCAAAGCTGATCTGAGTAAATTTTTTAATTTAAATAATCTTCAAAGCCCCACTTGGACAAATCAACTTCTAACATCAAACAACAAAACGCAGGATATTGAAGTCATACTCAGCAATAATACAACAGTCTGGGCTAGAGTTTTAATAGAGGAAATAAATGACGAAAAATATAAATACGCGTTAAACTTAATTGACATTTCTGATCTAAAAACCAGTTCGGAAACACTTAAGGAATCGCTCGATAGGGCAAAAATTGCCGAAACGGAGTTGAAGTCATTCGTAGATAAACAACTAGAAACCAATGAACAGTTGTTGATTGCAGAAAATCAGTTGCGCAGCTTATTGGAAAAAGAGCAAGAAAGCAAAGCCGTCCTTAACCAAGCCATTAATGCCTTGAAGGATACGCAAGGTCAACTGGTGCACAGCGAGAAAATGGCTTCTCTTGGGCAATTAACTGCCGGAATAGCGCACGAAATCAACAATCCTATTAATTTTATTTATAATGGTATTGAAAGTTTAAAACAATCCCTTCGAGACCTTTCGATAATACTTGACCTCTACACAGAGTACGACAGAACCAAGGAGGCCACTACTTTAAGTCGAATTCAAGCCTTAAAAGAGGAATTACAATATGACTATCTACGAGAAGATCTTGATGAAATGCTCGTAGACATCAAAGAGGGGGCAGTTAGAACTATTGAAATTGTTAAAGGACTCAGGATCTTCTCAAGACTTGATGAAGAGGCGGAAAAAGAAGCAAATATCAATGAATGCTTAGATGCTACTTCGGTTCTTTTGAATAATAAAATGAAGAATAGGGTCACACTTAAAAAGAACATGGATCATGATATTCCGGAGATAAATTGCTTCCCCGGCCAGTTAAATCAGGTTTTCATGAATATCATAAGCAATGCAATTCAAGCATTTAAAGACGAGCAAGAAATCTGCGAAATAACTATCAGTACAGTTCAGACCTCTGAAAATATTACTATTTCTATTAGAGATAATGGATCAGGAATGACTGAAGAAACCAAGAATAGATTATTTGAGCCTTTTTATACAACAAAACCCGTGGGTGTAGGCACGGGCTTGGGGCTATCTATCAGTTATGGAATAATCGAAAAACATCATGGTAAAATTTCCGTGATTTCCGAACTAGGTGAAGGAACAGAATTCCTCATCGAATTACCTAAAAACCTTAAAACGCAGTATGCAAAAGCAAGTGGATACGGAGCATAAATCACCACACCTCGAAGGAATTACACGTACTAAATACAATGTACTTTATGTTGATGACGAAGCACACAACCTGCGTGTCTTTCGCTCATCTTTTAGAAGACATTATAACGTTTTTACCGCGGAATCGCCTTTCGAGGCAATGAAAATACTGAAAGAAGAAAAGATCCACCTCATAGTAACAGATCAAAAAATGCCTGAAATGAATGGTACTGAGTTTTTAGAGACCATTCTTCCTGACTATCCTAATGTCATCAGTATGATTCTTACGGGTTTTTCAGATTTAGATGACATCACTAAAGCGATCAATGAATGCGGAATCTACCGATACATCACTAAGCCATGGGAACAAGGCGAGTTGAAAATAACGCTCGACAAAGCCATAGAAGTCTATAACCTAAGGAGTGAAAAAGAAGAGCTGATACATGAGCTATGGGATGCCAATGTCAACTTAGAGGAAAAAGTAGAGGCGAGAACCGAGGAACTTTCAAAGGTTAATTCGAGGCTTTTTGAAAGCATTAATTACGCGTTAAACATTCAAAAATCTATTTTATCAGACGATCGAATTCTAAACTCAACCTTCAGTGATCATTTCATCTACTACTCTCCGCTCGATGTAGTCAGTGGTGACTTTTATTATTTCTGCCAAGTAGGAGAAAATTTGGTGATCGCGGCATTTGACTGCACTGGCCATGGCGTTCCTGGAGCACTGCTTAGCATCCTTGGCTACACCGCTTTAGAGTCGATCATTAGTGATCAAAAAATAGTAGATCCAATTGAAATCATTACGCTACTCAATGAGAAAGTGCATGGTCACCTTACTGAAGAGCAAGATCAAATGCGAGAAAGTGACGGCATGGAAGGAGTCATTTTAGTGGTCAATAAGATAGAAGGTAAACTCACCTTTACTGGCGCCAATAGTGAAATAGTATTTATCAAGGATGACGAATTATTTAATCAAAAAACAGCCAAATTTTCGGTCGGCAGCCACCTCGATGTACCAGAAACACTTGAATATCATGAACTTGACTTGCAGGATGTTGATAAGTTTTTCCTATTCTCCGATGGCTATAAAGACCAATTAAATAAAGGAAATACCAAGCGGTACACCCAAAAGAAACTCAAAGAATTATTATTAAGAAATCACAGAAAACCAATGCATGAACAGCATGCACTCATTGAACAAGAGTTAATCGACTGGAAAGGTCTTGAGACCGTACAGACAGATGACATCATGATTCTTGGCCTTACCCTCTAATTTAAAATTGAAAGAAATGGAAGCACGTTTAAAATTTTTAGTCCCATCCTTCTTGATTATCCTCAGCGCATTTTCACTTTTTGTGATCAATGCCAAATTGACTCAATCAACAGAAGCATTTCAACAAAACATCTTGTCTTTGGAGATACAAAAGGCGGAAATGAATTACCACCTCAAAATGGTGGAGTTAACTCCGTCAAATATTGAAAAAACACTCCAACTGGCATCATTGAAGTATAACGGCTCTTTTTCTAATATGATAGAAGCTGCCTTAA
Organism: Cyclobacteriaceae bacterium; assembly: GCA_040218415.1. Lineage (GTDB taxonomy): Bacteria > Bacteroidota > Bacteroidia > Cytophagales > Cyclobacteriaceae > JAVJRN01. The sequence goes on along the minus strand of JAVJRN010000059.1, from coordinate 32,760 downwards.
ACACCTACAATGATCGCCTTGTTTCTTTCAGACAGGATACTGAGAACCCAAGCTTTGAAAATATCAGGATAAGTCATGCCGACGTTCTTGGCAAAATTGAACTCGTCAAGGAGCGTATCGAAAATGATTTCCAGCAGAAGGCAAGTAATGCCAACTATATGCAACTTTTTCTTGGGGCCTTTATCATAGCGAATGTTATTTTCCTAGTGTTGTTCGTATTTTTCCCAAGCAACACCGCATTGCAAAAGGCTCAAAACAATCTCACGAGATTGTTTGGGAATTATAAAAACTTAGAAAAAAACAACTCTAAATACCTAAGTGAACTCGCCAAAAAGAACAAATGGATTGCCCAGCAACAATCTTCCCTTAAGAAAAATAGTGCTTCAATCCTAAAACTATCGGTAGAACGTAAAAAGATCTTTCAATCTTATAAGCAACTTAAATCTGAGAAAGAAAGCCTTTCCCATGGGCTTAAAGCAAAAGAAGAGCTTTCTTATAAGTTGGAAAAGGAGCTTGATAGGACTAAAAATATCCTTAGTTCTCTCATCGAAAAAAACACTCAATACGAGTCTAACCAGTCTAAGTTGTTAGAGGATTTATCTCAGCTACAGAGAAGCCTCGATGGTAAGGTAATCTCGTTGGAGGTCATCAGAGAAGAACTTAACAATACACAGGAACTCACCGATGAAAACAAAGCTTTAACATCAGACTTAGTAGCACTCGAAAAAGACTGTGAATACCTCGAAATTCAACTTGCTGAGAAGAAGGAATTATTCGAAGAAATAAACCGACAACTTTCAGAAAACAAGCGCTCTTACTCGGAAATCACACAAGCTCACAACGAATTACAAATTCAACTTAAAGTAAGTGAACAAGAAAAATTTTTCATCAACGAAAAACTCTCAAACAAATCGGAGGAAATAACCAAGGCCCAAGATGAATTAAAGAAAAAGGATCATAACATCGTAGAGCTGCGTAAGGAAAATGACCATCTGTTAGAAGAAAACAAAAGACTAGAAGACTCCATTGAAAAGCAGCGCGAAGAAATGAATACACTTGGATCTAAGCTCACACGCGAATCCAAGCTGTTAAAAAACCTAGAGTCTGAGTATCTCGACCTTCAAATTAAAAATGAAGAACTGCAAGGTGCGCCGAAAGCAACCAGCAATAATGAGAATTCCATTTTCAATATTCTAAGTTGGAGCTTTGATATCGACAATGATCAATACTACATCTCACCAAGCCTGCTCAATTGGCTAGGTCTTGGGGATAGAAAACCAGAACTTTCTGCCTCAGTTCTTGCTTTGGTGCACCCACAAGACAAACATATATTGGAGGCCAGCATGGAAGAGATGATTCTCGGAACTTCCATCATGAAATCGGTTGAAGTAAGACTTAAAGGTGAAAACAACAAAGAATATTGGACAGAAATCAACCTTATTGTTCAAAAGGAAAAACCACGAACAATATTTGGAACAGTCACAGATATTAGTCAATATATCACTACCAAAAATGAACTAAGAATACACTCATTGGTCAGTGAAAATATAGACAACCCTGTATTCATTATTGATAAAGCAGGCCAGGTGGAGTGGTCTAATAATATCGCTCAAAACAGATTTACACAAATCAATTCTGATGCTCGGCAGATCACCAATCTTTACCCATCCCTTTATAACCTTATCGATTATAGTAAAGGATCTAACCAAGACAGCTTAGTAGAAATAGAACATACAGGAAATGGTGCCTCAAAATATTCATTACTTTCTATCAGACCATCGCAAGACAAACTTATCATTATAGATAAGGACATTACCGCACTTAAACAACAAGAAAAAGAACTTGACGAATTGCGTTTCATTGCTAATAGCAACAGTCAATCAATCATTTGCTTCAAATTTAACGGAGCGTTTTCTTGGAGTAATCAGGAATTTATCAATGCTTTCAGGCTAAGCAGTCCTACGCAAACTTCTTGGATTGAAGGGCTCAGAATCCCAAATGAGGCGAAGGCCAAGCTTGAGCAAGCAATAAGGAATAATAACAACTTACAGCTCGAAACAACATGCGATTACGCCGCAAAAAGAGAAGTGAAAAGCAAAATTGAATTTAAGTCTGATGCAAAACTAGGCATCAACTTTTTCAGTGTTGAAGACATCTCCGTTTATGATCAAATTGAAACAAAAAGCCATTCAATCAATAGAGAAACCACACATTTGATCTCTCAACTTGAAGACCAATCAGACAAAGTCGCCGAGATTGAAGAAAAGCTTCATAAGGCTTTGAAAGAGAATAGAAGCATCTCGGACCAGCTACTTATCATGAATACAACCGTGGAGCAATCTACCAACGCTGTGAGTATTGTAGATATCGAAGGCTCACTACTTTGGAACAATGAAGCATTTCACAAGCTCACTGGAATTCACTTTGAGAATTACAACGAAGAAGTCATTGTCAATAACTTGAAAAGCACGAACACCGACCTACTCGCTTTTAATTCCTTAAAAAAGGGAATAGCCACAGGTAAGGCTGTAAAAACCGAAATCGTTTTAAAATCGAAAAACAATAAAGAGTACACTGCATATCTAAAAGGGACACCATTATTTGACATTGATAGTAATTATGAAAAATATCTTATCATTCAAAATGACATTACGACTCTTCGTGAGCTAGAAGATAATAACCTGGCACTCTCTGCCATTACGGATGCTAGTACCAATGCCGCAGTAATTATCGACGCACAGCATTTTATCACTTGGTCCAACACTGCTTTTGATCAATTGTTTAATGTACAAAACTCTTGTATCGGTCAGGACATCACAGCGTTGATTAATGCTGAAGAGCCTAAAAGACTAAGTTTTGATAAGCCGAGAAAGTTAGAGGTAAGTACCATCATCAATGGAGCAAAAAGAAACCTGCTACTCCAAAGCAAGCCAATTCTTGATGAATATGGAGACTTAGCTAAGTCCATTATTTCTATCAATGATTTAACAGAGCTCCATCTGATGGAAGCCAAATTAGCAAATCTCGAACCTCAAATAACTAGCGTTGAACATGAAAAAAGAGATTTACAACAAAAGCTTGATGAGGCACTAAAAAATCAGGGACTTACCTCCGAGCAAGAAGAGTCACTACTATCTCAAATCAAGGCAAAAGACAAGCAGATAGCCCAAATCATTAGCGATAAATCTAATGCGGAACAGGCTATGCTAGTGAAAGAGCAAGAACTAAATAGCGCACTAGAAGAGAGTCAACTCTTGTCACTTGTGGCCAGTAAAACGGATAACGCCGTTATTATTTCAAATAGCGAAGGTAAAATAGAGTACGTAAATAATGGTTTTGAGCGTATCACCGGATACAAGTCTCACGAAGTGCTTGGTAAAAAACCAGGAAGCTTTCTTCAAGGCCCCAATACCGATCAAGAACATGTTAGAGCAATCCGACAAGGTTTAAAAAGCAGAAGACCTTTTGAACAGGAAATTTTGAATTACTCAAAAACAGGTCGTCCTTATTGGCTATCCATTTCCATGACACCAATCTTAGATGCACATGGTGAAATAGAAAAATTCATCGCTATTGAAAGAGATGTAACAGAACAAAAAGCGGCAGAAGCTGAACTAGAGAAACTCTCTTTGGTAGCCAGTAAAACGGACAATGCCGTAATTATAACTGACAAAGACGGTCTTATCGAATGGGTCAATCCTGGATTTGAACGTATCACTGAGTATAAATCTCATGAAGTGATTGGCAAAAAACCAGGTGCTTTTTTACAAGGACCAAAAACAAAAGCCGAAGACGTACAGAGAATAAGACAAGGTCTAAATTCAGGCAAGCCATTCAAGCATGAGGTATATAATTATTCTAAGACAGGAAGAGGTTATTGGTTGTCACTTTCCATAAGTCCGATATTCGATGATCTTGGTCAAATAGAAAAGTTTATTGCTATAGAAAATGACATCACTGAGCAGAAGCAAGCTGAATCAGAACTTGAGAAACTATCAATGGTGGCAAGTAAAACGGATAACGCTGTTATCATCACTGATAGAAATGGTGCAATTGAATGGGTCAATGAAGGTTTTGAGCGCATTACGGAGTATACAAGTGCTGAAGTAATTGGCAAAAAACCAGGAAGCTTTTTGCAAGGAGAAAAAACATCTCAAGAAGATGTCGCCAGCATTCGCAAAGGATTGTTAAGTAAGAGAGCATTTACACAGGAAATATACAACTACTCTAAAAGCGGAAGAGGATACTGGTTGGCCATCTCCATAAATCCAGTTTTAGATCAGAATGGAGAAGTGGAAAAATTCATCGCCATTGAAAGTGATATTTCTGGAAAAAAAGCGTTGGAAGAAGAGATTAGAGACTCTGAAGATCAAATGCGCGCTATCATTGATGAGCAATTTGAAGCTTCAGAAAACCTCCTCAAAAAAGAAGAAGAATTACAAAAGGCATTATTAGAAAGTAAGAACTTATCCTTAGTCGCCAGTAAAACGGATAACGCTGTAATTATTTCCTCAGCAAAAGGAGAAATTGAATACGTTAATGCTGGTTTTGAGAAAATAACAGGCTATAAATTAGCTGAGGTGAAGGGCAGAAAGCCTGGCTCATTCCTGCAAGGCCCAAACACTGACCCAGCACACGTTCAAGCCATTAGGGACGGACTAGCTTCACGAAGACCATTCGAGCAAGAAATCCTAAACTATGGGAAAAACGGTATTCCTTATTGGTTGTCCATTTCAATTACGCCTATTTTTTCTGATAGTGGCACATTGGATAAGTTTATTGCAATAGAAAGAGACATTACGGCTCAAAAAGCTACTGAAGAGCAATTTAGGACATTGTCTCTTGTGGCCAGTAAAACGGACAATGCGGTTATCATCACAAATTCAAATGGCTTGATAGAGTGGGTTAATGAAGGTTTTGAGCGAATCACCGAGTACAAACTTGAAGAGGTGAAGGGCAGAAAGCCAGGAACCTTTTTACAAGGAGAAAAAACATCTCAAGAAGATATCCTTGAGATTAGAAACTTGCTTAAAACAGGAAGACCTTTCTCCCACCAGATTTACAATTACTCCAAGACAGGACGCGGGTATTGGTTGTCTCTATCTATTACGCCTATTTTCGACAACTCTGGAAAAATCGAAAAGTTCATCGCCATCGAAAGTGATATTACAGATCGTAAAATACTGGAAGACGAGATCAAAGAATCAGAAGATCAAATGCGAAGCATTATGGATCAGCAATTTGAAGCTTCAGAAGCACTATTGATCAAAGAAGCTGAATTGACCAAAGCTTTGGAAGAAAGCCAGAACTTATCGCTCGTTGCTAGTAAGACAGACAATGCCGTAATCATCACAGATAAAGAAGGTAGACTACAATATGCCAATGCGGGATTTGAAAAAATCACAGGCTACACAATAGATGAAGTCAGAGGCACAAAACCAGGAAAATTCCTTCAAGGACCAGAAACAGACCCCAATCATATACAAGCTATCAGAGAAGGACTTTTAAGCAAAAAACCATTCACACAAGAGATCCTCAATTACTCAAAAAAGGGTAAACCATATTGGTTGAGCATTTCCATCACACCAATCTTGGATAGTCATGGAGAAGTTGAAAAATTCATCGCCATTGAGAGCGATATTACGGAGAGAAAAGCGGAAGAAGAGCAAATTCAAAACCTTTCTATCGTAGCAAGTAAGACGGATAACGCTGTAATTATTACAGATAAAAATGGGCTTATCGAGTGGGTAAACAAGGGATTTGAACATATCACAGAGTACACCATGGATGAAGTGATTGGTAAAAAACCAGGCACATTTTTACAAGGTGAAAAAACTGAAGAGGAAGACCGCCTTAAAATTCGCGAAGGGTTAAACACAGGTAAGCCATTCAAGCACGAAATTTATAACTATTCCAAATCTGGACGTGGCTACTGGCTATCGCTTTCGATCAGCCCAATCTATGACAAAAATGGAGATTTGGAAAAATTCGTAGCAATCGAAAGTGATATTACCGAAAGAAAGATTCTCGAAGATGAAATCCGCGCCTCAGAAGAATCAATGCGTGAAATCATGGACCAACAGTTCGCATCTTCAGAGGAGTTAATCAAAAAAGAGCAAGCGTTAAACAAAGCACTGGAAGAGGAGAAAAAGAGAAAGGAAGAACTAGATATGGCCATGAATCGTCTCAAAGACACTCAGTCACAAATGGTTCAAAATGAGAAAATGGCATCTATAGGGCAATTAACCGCAGGTATTGCGCATGAAATCAACAATCCTATCAATTTTGTATATAATGGAATAGATTCTTTAAAAATGAGTCTTGATGACCTCATGGTCATTGTAGATAAATACAATGAATTGAAGGAGGTATCTCCAGAAAGAGTACCAATAATACTGGAAGAAGTAGAGCTGCTTAAGAGAAAACTTCGATATGAGCGACTCATGAAAAACCTGCCTTCCGTTTTGGCAGACATCAAAACTGGTGCAAATAGAACCATTGAAATTGTCAAGGGGCTAAGAGTATTCTCACGACTTGATGAAGAAGAACAGAAATCAGCCAATATCAACGAATGTCTGGACAGTACTCTTGTTCTTTTGAGAAACAAAACCAAGGACCGCATCAAAGTAAAAAAATTCTTTGATCAGCATATCAAGGATATCATGTGTTATCCTGGTCAGTTAAATCAAGTGTTCATGAACTTACTGACCAACGCGATTCAAGCCATTCCTGATGAACGAAACGATGGAGAAGTAATGATCTACACAGAAAACATGAATAATTCTGTGATCATACGAATTCTCGACAATGGATCTGGAATACCTGAAGATGTTAAAAAGAGAATATTTGAGCCTTTTTACACGACCAAAGCTGTGGGTATTGGTACTGGTCTCGGCCTATCCATATCCTATGGTATCATTGAAAAACACGACGGTAAAATCTATGTAAATAGCGAAGAAGGCAAAGGCACTGAATTCGTTATAGAGTTACCAAAAGAATCAATCCTCAAATCAAAAGAATCATAATTCATGGAAAGCATAGCTTCTTTTAATATTCCAGATGAAATAGTTGAAGATTTCAACAACATCTTATATGTAGATGATGAATCAAGCAATTTGCGCGTTTTTGATAGTGTCTTTTGCCGCTATTACAATGTGTACACTGCCAATAATGGCCAAACAGCCATCAATATGCTACGCCAGTACGATATTCATATGATCATTACTGATCAGAAGATGCCGGAAATGACAGGCACTGACTTGCTTGAAAAGACCTTGGCAGAGTTCCCAGATATCATTCGCATCATTCTAACAGGGTTTGCCGATATTCAAGCGATCATTAAAGCCATCAATAAGTGCAGTATCTACAAGTACATCACCAAGCCATATGAGAACTCAGAAATGAGAGAAATCATTGATAAAGGTCTTCAGATTTATAATATGCGTGAAAAGAAATATTCTGGAACACCATTATTTTCCAACAAAGTAGCCACGGGCACTCAAGAAGATGAAGAACAAACCGAGGCAGAAGTAAGACTTTCAGAATTAATCCTGAACGATGTAAAGCCTAATAAGGAGTACTATGAAATGTTCGTAGAGCATGTTATATCCTATCAGTTCAGAGAAAAAAATCCACTGCTTTTTAAAGACTTTTTTGTTCATGCTGATGAGGACTCATCTGCCATTTACCAGATTAGTTACAAGTTGCAGCCGTCAAAAAACAACCCGCTCATCTACTTGCATCTCAAGCATCGCTTAAGATCTATTTTAGAAACAAAGGGTAATAAAGTTCCATTGAACGAACTGCTCGCTGACATGGAAGAATTCTATTTAAAGACCAAGTCTGACATTAAAATATCTAATATTAACATCCATAGTTATAATTGGGACACCAAAGCTTTACGATGCTTGACAAAGGATAAAAAGACACGAGTTTATTCAGTAAATGACAGATTAGAAGAGATAACTATGCGGCAAATTGATAACTTTGCCGACGGATATTTGATGTATGGACTTGATAACTTAGATACTTTTATGTTATACGGTTGGGATTTTGAACTTCAATCTGGTGCTTCTGAGTCTGATTTGGCGCATAACATCAATCAGATCATTGCAAATGCGATCAACCTGCCGTTTGACCTTCAAGAATCTCAAATTGGAAAAGGAATAAACAGCATTTCGTCAAATTACAATGACTTTACCCTATTCGGAATATATATAAACGACTAATTTTTTAATCATGAAAATAGAAGCGCTAAAAATAAAAGCATGGTGCGACTCAAACTTATCTCCAGTCGCATGGCAAAGAATTGTTGTAAAGGTGTCTGCAGAGTTCCGGGGTACTGGTCTTAACATTAAAAATCTGACTTCTCCTGATCCAAGTATTTTACTTGACGACAATCAATATAAAATTTTCAAAAATGCCATTGAGGAAACTTATGATGTTGCTTTAGAAATCGTGGTTTAATAAGATCGTTGATGCAAGAACCGAACATCATTTGGCTGGCAGCTTAGCATCGACTATGGTGTTTATTACAGAGATTGGAATGGCGTCAAATTTTGTATCTCTTGATAAACCATCGATTCAAGACCATCAACATCATAGTTGATTCTGTGAAACTCAAACATTAGAAGCCAATTCTTATCAGGGTAATTAGTTGGTATCATTTCATTCACAGAATGAACACATCATTCTAGTTTCTTTCAAAAGATGATTTTTTCTCTCAAGAAGCACTTTTACCTTATTTCTAAAGCAAGTTTCAATAATACCTTTAGTATTGGCGTTTCACAAAAACCACAATAAGCTAAGTGTTGCTTCCAGGAACAAAACAATATGTTTTGTGTGTAATCGCTTAGAGTTTATCTATAAATGGATTAATATATTTCTCCACAATTTGGTCATCCTCAAATAGTGCATGACTTTTCCCTTTCAGAATATGGAGCGTACATGTTTCAATTTCTATTGATAATTTTTCCGAACATTCAGGAGAATAAATTCGATCAGACTCTCCATGTATTATCAAGACTCTCCTAAGGCGGTTTACATCCAACTTTTCTACTAAGGTTCCTGCAGAAAGGGTTGCTTGTGTCTGCGCCATTAAAGCATCTTTATCAAGAGAAATTAAGTGTTCAGTCCATTGCTTAGCCTTTTCAGAATGAATATTTGTAAAATTATTCTCTCTTAAAATATTAGTAAAATCATGAAGGGAAATATCTCCGTTATAATAGTGATTGATACTGCCCAATATAGCTTCCTTGTACAAGTGATGTACGGGTATTTTTGATCCAGAACAAAGGATCATGGCACAGGTATCCTCTGGAGAAGCATCATTATACCGCAGCGCCACATTTACGCCGTATCCATGACCAAATAAGATGACTTTTTTAAGACCTAGGTTGGACACCAAAGTTTCCACGACCTCTACCGTATCGTGCAAGTCAAAATTTCTATCACAAACAGATGTTCCAAAACCTGGAAGATTGAAAAAGAGAAAATTATAGCCTAGAGGTACCGAATCAATGATTTCACTATAAAAGCTATAATCATAGTAAACATCTGGGATAAGTATAATCGTCTTTTCTGAATGATTATCAATGAAAGAATAGTCTAAATTTTCAAGTACACTCAAAATGAAGCAATTAAATAATAGTGTTAGATTATAAGAAAATAATTCGGCCTTGGATTAATTTAACTGATGAAACGAGACAAATATATGAAATGCTTTTAGAACAAATAACTTTCTCTGATCAAGTGTGATTAAATAATCGCAGATACAACTGTTTTTTAATCATTTTTAATTTTGCCCAAATAATTTAATTGGTATTTTCTACCCATAATTCAATGATTTTCGGAAAATAATCTAATTCCTCGATTTAATTAAAGGTTAAAGTCCAATTCAATGTCAGAAAAAACATAGTTAGGTGTTCTCATCAAAACTCGACTACTCATGAACTTGCTCAAAGGCTCGAAAATTTCTAGCAAATCTTCATTAACAACTGTTCTTTTTATTTTGAGTACGATCATTATGTGATCATCTTTAACATTAAAACTGGAGTCTAAAAAAGTTGGGGTGTTCTCTAAAAGCAACTGTAATTGAGGAATATATTTTTCTAGGTTAATACGTTCTTTCTTCTGTTCAAATTTACCTTTGATGTATTTTAACGATGGAGTCTCTGCCGTTCTTAAGAGTTGCGGTATCATTGGCTTTTCCAATAATGACAGCATCAAGGTTACCTCTTCAGTGTTTTTTATATTTTCTAAAACTTGTAAGATTTTTTCACTTTTTTGGTCAAGACTTGCCAAAACTACTTCTATGGTTCTATCTAAGGGTTTAAATTGAAAAGGGATTGTTGCTACTTTATTTTTATGAGTGAATTGATTGTACTCGTAAGCTAATAGAATATCCTTTTGTGAAATGTGATGATCAATCTCTCTATAGCAGTATTTAAAGCCCGGCCGCTCGATAATTTTAATCTCTTTAAACCCCTCACTTTGAAAAGATAAAGATGGACTGTCAGAAATAATAGAAATTAATTGGAGGTATTGGCTATTCAATTTTTGACTCTTTACGCAGCGTATCTACAGATGTCAGCAACACACGAATACCACAATACATTAAATCCATATCAGCAATACCTAAAATAAGGTCTCCATTAATTGTTACGCCCGTGTGCAGCAGCTTGTCCAATACCGTGGAAAGCATAACTTTGTCATCTTTTGGATCATATTCTTCAAAAAGCAGTTCTTCGTGTTCACTCATTTTCAACAAAATTATATGCTGGCCAAGGACCCGTCAGCTCTATTTTAAAACCAATTTTATCATAGTTAATTTTACGATCGTCGATGATATTGCCAATTTCCAGTGGCTCCATGCGCTCTACCAACATGGCTAGATTCAACACATTTACCCAACCTTTCTCAGATAGCTCATTGGCAGTGTTTTGTAGCACTTTTATTTGCTCTGACTTGCTATTTACATTTTTGTAAAGCATTTCCCTCAAGCTATTAATTTCTCTTTTCATCACAGCTTTTAGTTCAGTGTCAATTTTTTTCTTGGCTAAAAACCGCTGACCTGGAGTCCCATTTCTGGATAAATTTGACTGCTCCACGAGCATATGGTCATTTTCTAGCAAATATTCCGTGAGTTGTTGATTGTGGTAATTAAGTTTTAGGCCCCACTCCTGCCGGCTTCCTATTTTTCTAAGCTGTTCTAGAAATTTGTCGTGTTCTTCAGACAAAACATTTTGCATAGCCAATTCAGAACTATAAACCGAACCAAACTTAATAGGAATCACCGCAACCTTAGAGGCTACCATGGTAAGTATATGATTATGCTTTATTACTTTATCCTCTAGCCAGGGAATATTTTTGATGTTCTCTTGAAAAGCAGACACTCCAAACTCGTCAATATCCTCCACACTATAAATCGCGTGAAGCTGACCTACGGGAGAACACAGATAATTTAACTCGTCAATTTTCGCCTTCTCTTTTGACTCGATCAGTCCATATAAGTAAAAAACACCATCCACTACTTTCGCTTAGAACTTTGGCTAAGTCTTTCTAAAATATCCGCTTCCATCGCGTCATACTCTTCTTCTGAAATCTGATCCATTTCAAATTGTAGTTGTAAATGCATGAGATCTTCTTTTAGTTTGACAGGATCGTATAGTTCTTCTTCTGCCTGATCGTGAATAATTTTAAAAATGCTGTATAACCCCTTGATAGGAGATAGCAAAATATCATCTATTAAGAACATAGTTAAAGTTACGAATTAATCAATAAAATTATATGGCGGCATAGGCCCCACATACTTAAATGTAATATTTACATCAAGTTCCTCACCAACCTTATTGACTAATGTATCAAAAGCTGATTCTTTGTCTTTTTCTACCAAAAAAGCAAGGTTGCAAAACATTGCCTCCGTGATGTTTTTGTTGATTCTATAGTCTTTATATCCTTCGGATAATTGATTGACAACCTTATCTGATAGTCTTTCCTTTTCTAGTGTCAAGGCGAATTCTACCATTTTACCAAGTTCGATTTTCTCATTCTGATCTGGATCGCCAGATTTTAATATTTTTGATTTGTACTTTCGTATTTCCTCGTTGGTATTAAGAATATGATCATAAACCACGGTCATGTCGTTCCAAATTCCTTTCAAACTGAGTTCTATTTGCCCATCGATCTTCTTTAATTTCTCATTGAAGAACTCAAACTTATTGGTAATAACTTCTTTTAAGGCATCCATATCATCGACAACCATCCCAAAGCTAAATGGCAGTATGTTATGCTCTTCCATCACTCGCTCGATCGCCTTTTGGTGATTGAGCATGTTTTTTCTACTTGGTATAACTTCTTCCTCGTCATCCAGCACTATATCAGAATGAATCACTGATAAGCCATTAAACGAACTAGAATTTATGATCACTGGATCTTTCGCAGCAAGATCTAAAACGCCAAATGACTTATCTACATCTGCGGAGATTACTCCGTATAAGTAATATTTATTCATATGTCTAAACTTATTTGATCGGTAAAAGATGAGAATTGGCTAAATGCTTTTGTCCCATTGATTGGCTGAGTGTGCATAGGAAATGTGCACGTTTTAATATTATTGAATTGATCATCTAAAGCTTTTATGTGAGGGCGCTGAGCAGATCTTATGGCATCACAAAATGCTCCATCAGCATTATCCGGCATCACATTATTTACAATGATCGTGGTAAGGTTAATATTGGCGTCTTTGAGTTCAGCCGCCATTCTAATCGATTCATCCAAGACCATTTGCTCTGGTTTCGTTACGATCATAAACTGGCTGACTTTGGTATCAGCGAGTAATTTTTTCATTTTCAAAACAGACTTTTTCAAATCCAACATCATGTCGTCTCCTGCGTCTGGGGCATATTTACCTGTAAAAGTTTTTTGTATTTGTCGGTATTTCCACCTTAGTGAGGCTAATTGCTTGATCCATTCATCAAGAAGATGTGGGATGGTCAATAATCTCAATGTATGACCTGTAGGTGCCGTGTCAATAACAAAGTATTCGTATTCGTCCTTGTTGATCAAATCAATGATCGCCTTGAAGGACATAATTTCATCAATTCCAGGTATCAACAGACTCAATATTTTGTCTACATCAGACTCATCAAGGTAAGTGGAAGTATCGAAAATAAGCTTGAATTGCTCTCTATGAAGGTCGATAAACTTTTGATATTCTTCTTCTGCCTTTATTTCCCAATAGTGAAATTGAAGTTCAGCACAATGCGCTATAGTGCTTACTGCTTTTTTCTGTAAAGAATCTGACACGGAATGCGCAGGATCTGTGGAAATTAGTATAGTTGATCCTTTTTTGGCTAAAGATGTAGCCAGTGAAGTGGCTATAGTCGTTTTACCAACGCCTCCTTTTCCTCCTACAAATATTAGCTTTCGAAAAAGTTCGTTCATAAGCGTAAGTCATTTCTTCGCTTGGCTTTCGAGCTTTTCTAATCTGGCCATGAGTTCAGCATTTTGAGATTCTAAATGTTTTATGTGTGAGTCTCCAGACAGAAAAGGGTCGTTTTGCCACCAGTTGATGCCTAACTCCTTGGCTTTATCTACCGAGCAGATAACCAATCTAATTTTTATTGAAATCAGTTCAATCTCCGCTATACTGACACTGATGTCACCAGCCACAACCACTCCTTTTTCCAATACACGTTCGAGTATATCCGCCAAATTGGTGGCATTACTGTGCATTTGTACTGATTTCCTTGATTCCATTTTAGGAATTTAGTTTTTCAAAACCTATTAATTCAAATTTATCATCTAACTGAAAAGCGTAGGTATTTTTGTCTTTAGCATTTGTTTTCAAACCCACGGTTTGAATAAAAGCGCTATCTTCAAAAACATCTGCCGTAGCTTCCCAGTTGTCTCCATCTTTTTTGATAGATGTAATTGAAAACTGTGGACTTAGCCTTGCCTTAATAAAATCTGACAATACTTTATTTACTTTATCAATTAACATATTGAAGTTAGTTAGAATTTCTAGTATTTCAATTTTCTAGCAGTGGTTCCTTTCTTGGCACTTTTCATTTTCATACCTTCCATGTCGATGGCTTCAAACATTCGTGTCATTTCGGCATTGATTATATCTAGCCTTTCATGCATTATTTCAATTTCAAAGTCCATATTGGTAAGCTTCTTTTCAATTCTTCGTTTTTCATAATCGAGCTTATGTAACTCCAAATATTGATTGCCAGAGCTATGAGGAATGATCCTTTGGCTTGTATTTGATAAGCTCTTAAGACGCTGGTTAAGTAGTGATTTCATATAATTGTTTTGTTATGATGCAACAGAGGTAGTAAATCTTGACACATTTTCTCTAACGATACTCCTTACAAGATCTTTTACTCTATTCTGATTGCTCTTTTTTCCTAATCTACTAGTTTCTGACGCCAAAATATCTTGGCAAAATTGGGTAAATAAAGGTACGTTATCCTCTGGTAAAATATTTATTTGAGCCAGTGTTTTGGCAATCATTATACCGCCTCGTATGGTGGGAGAAAACTCACACTCTCCGCTCTCTCTGAGCGTTCTTACTATCTTAGAAATAAGCTCGCAAGAGTCTAAAGGCAGTTCAGATTTTGATCTTAATATTTGAACCTCTGTGATATAATCAGGGTAATCAATATCTATAGTTACCATTCTATCGCGAAGTGCGTCTTGGCTTTTATGTGTTCCCGCGTATTCTTCAGGGTTACTGGTGAAAATCGCTCTAAATTCTGGACTTACCTCTAAGTAGGGTGAATCTCCTGACATATCATTACCAATGGTAAGCATTCTGTCTTGTAATACAGAAAGCAAAACATTATTTGCCTCTGGTCTGGATCTAGTAAATTCATCATAAACGAGCGTATATCCATTTCTACAAGCTTGAGTTAATCGATTGTCGACCCACTTTTTGGTCATGCTCTCCTCTTCCTTGAGCACCGAAGAAATAAAATTGTCTCTTACTTTGCGCATACTATAACCACTTTCACCACCTACAAGGTTGGCAGTGGTCATTTGCTCATCACCATGAATTAGACATATTGGTCGGGCAAGTTTTGACGCAAGGTGCTTGGCAAGTGTACTCTTTCCTG
This sequence comes from Cyclobacteriaceae bacterium, assembly GCA_040218415.1. GTDB lineage: Bacteria > Bacteroidota > Bacteroidia > Cytophagales > Cyclobacteriaceae > JAVJRN01. The sequence goes on along the minus strand of JAVJRN010000059.1, from coordinate 17,641 downwards.
TTCCTGCTGGTCCTCTAAAATGTACAGGAAAACCAGCTTTCAAATATATAAGCGACCTATCAGTGAGCTCGTTTACATAATCGGTTGATACAAATTCGGGATTTGCTTCTGCTAAAAGAGTAATTTGCCTTTTACTACCTGCCATAACCTTTACTTACTTATTTGTTCTCTTTTGTCTTTCCGCCTCATTATTTCTAATAGACGCTCTTTGTGAGGCTAGTTCCTCGCGCAAATTCTCTCGAAAACGCTTCATTTCTTCGCTTCTAGCCTCTCTTTCCCTTTTCAGCTTATCTAGGTAGTTTGAAGTGTCTTTTCTTAGGTTGTCTAGAAAATCACGTCTTTCTTTTGTTGAACTATCTACTACGCTGCTTGAGGTACTTTCTGGTAAAGGCTTCTTCTTCACCCTTTTTGTTGCTGGTTTAGCTTTTTTAGGCGTAGATGCTTTTGGGATATCCTTCTCTTCTTTGTCTGAATTCGATTTATTTACGGTCATATCTCTTTGATCGATAATATTATGAAGTTTAGATTTTGGTATTTCAAGGTTTACCTCAAACTTGTCCACTTCTTGAGGCTCAGAAGAAGGATTGTTAAGATCCGTTTCTGTAGCGATTTGTGAACTTCTCGGTGAGTTTTCAATTTCAGATTCGTGAGAAGATTGTGCTTGGGTTGGGGAAACCTTTTCCTCCTCCTTCATACTGGAAGTCTTAGGATGAGGCGTAATAACCATCTCTGGCACATTTGCCGTACTTTCCTGAGTATCTACCTTCCTTATTCTTTTCGCTGATCTCTTTTTTATTCGTTTGCTTATTGCCTTTTCTTCATCCTGATCCTCATTTTCTGGCGACACGCTTTCACTTTTTTCAATGATAGGCTTTTTAGCATCTAAATGGGAACTTTCTTGATTTTGCTCCGAATCATTTTGCTCCAAAGTTTCGGGAACTTCAGGTGATTTTTTACCAAGTTTTGAACCAATATGAGGTGGAATATCGCCTAACATTTCTTAAGAAATTAGATGTTAAAAAGAACTGGTCACTCAAACGATGTTGAATGACCAGTTAGGTTTTACTAGGCCGCACGAGAAGTAAGACCTACTGCTTCAGCATATTTCAAATATGTTTCAACAGATGCTATTACGATTCTTGCTTCGATTGCTACTAGCTCGATACCAACCAATGATACTCTAGCGAATACGTCGATAACAACACCTTTGTCCAAGATTCTGTCTACAACTTCTACTAAGCTACCTGATGCTACTGCTTTTTCTACTGCCATGTTTAAATTAGTTTATGTTAATTAATGTAACAAACTTATCTGTAGAATCGGGTTAATAAGACTAGCCAGATTACTAAAAGTCTTTAAGGGAATCCCCAAAAAAATACCTCAAATTGAACTTAAAGAAGATACTGTTGATCTATTCTACTTTAATGTATTTATTCAAGTCGATATCTAGGTCTTCAGCGGATAACCCGAAGTGCTCACGCAATTCCTTCATTTTCTCATCTAATGCTAGAAATGTAGCTCCTACCCTTTCTATTTGATCTTCACTTAGCTCATTATTCTCTATTTTTCGAAGTGATTGTAATTCCATCACCTCCTTTATTGTGTTTACAAGCGAGAGTACAAGCTTAACAAGACCATTAGCGGAATCTTCTGGGTTCAATTGAAGTCGCTCCGTTAGGTCATTAATTTTGGACTCTATTTTCTGTTCGTCAATGGTCATTAGGCTATTAATTTTAATTAGAGAATGTAATTAGATGACTAAATAATCTTAGCATCAATTAGCGAAAAAAATAATATTGGTCGTGTGGTGATAGCCAATGTTCAAATCGGAAAATAAGACATGTTTTCAAAGCCAACAACTTTTTCGTATCTCCGATTCATAACTAAAGGCTACTATATTCATACTTGAAACCTACCTACAAGATAGCAAAGCCAGTATCGACCAAACCTATTGAAATTAACGCTTACCAGTAAATCGAAAAAGGTTTTTATAAACGATAGCAGCAACGGATTCACAAACGGTTTGTAAAGCCTTGGAAATAAATTATTTACGAAATTGTCACGTTATTTAATACTGAAAAAAGATTGTTGATTTCGATTAATAACAATTTCAGCCGCGCCATTGTAAAAGCTTTGTTCTAAGGATAATCACGAGAAGTTTCAGAAAATAAAGAGGGTTGCTGATCTTTAACGTATTTATGAATGTAACTCGGTATCGCTGGGAAATTTCGTATGCTTCCAGTTTTATATAACTCGGACGCACATCTCAATTAAGATATTATTTACTTAACCTTATCAAAATTGGACCACTTCTTCTTTGTTATTAGTACCATGCGTGTTGAGGAGAGACAGCAAATCCTTTTTGCTAGGCACTAAAATAAAAAAGGATCATAAATGACCCTTTTTTAACCTAATCGCCTAATATTCGCTGAACGAACATAATGCAAGTTGCCGGTTAAGTTTCAGTAAGCTTTTAAGGGAAACCTGTATTTTCAAACTAATCTTCGCCAAACATGTCTCGGGGAATCTCAGTAATGTTTTTTGCAATAGAAAATTTGACTAAATCGGCCGTAGATTTTAGATTCAATTTTTTCAAAATATTGTTTCTATGCGCTTCAGCCGTTTTCGGGCTAATAAATAACTTTTCTCCTATTTCTTTATTAGTTATCCCGTTCGCTATTAGTTTCAGTACTTGTACTTCCCTCTCTGAGAGATTTTGTATTTTAGGTACTGACGTTTCTTCATCGCCAACGTAATATTTAAAAATGTAATCTTTAACCTTTTCATCATAGTAGGTTTCTCCCTGACATACTTTGGTTATTGCAGCGAGTAGCACTTCAATGTCCGCGTTTTTGGGAATATAACCTTCAATGTTGTTCTGAAAAGCCGTTTTGATATATTCACTCGATATCTCCATTGACAACATTAAAATCTTTACCTCCGGGTATAGCTCCTTTATTTTCACGGCTGTAACCATCCCGTTCATTTCCGGCATAAAAATATCAAGTAAGATTAAGTCAGGCTTGATTTCCAGTTCTCCGAGAATTTTTAATGCTTTTGCTCCTCTATCAGTGGTGACGAGTATCTCCAGATCATCCCTAGTATTTATTATTGACTCCAGACCTTGACGTACCATGTCATGATCGTCAACTATCATGAGTTTATAACTTATATCCATTTGCTAAAGGTATTTTAATAATTATTAATGAACCATTTCCTGGTGAAGATTCTATTTTCAAGAAACCATTGAGTGTTGTGACACGCTCCTTAATGTTTTGAAGACCAATGCCTTTGTTGTATATACCCGTTTCGAATCCTTTGCCATCATCTTCTATTCTCAATACTATTTGTTGATTAAGTATCTTTACAGATACACTAAGCGTTTTTGCTTGAGAATGTTTTAGCGCATTTGACAGACATTCCTGAACAATGCGATAGATCATTTTTGAATCTTCGTCAGGAATATTGATGTTTTTTAATTCAAAAATATAATTCTTCTTGGCGGCCAAGTTTTTAGCCGTTTCGCTCAATAGCTGACCTAAGGCATTCTTCAGGCCGATCTCCGATACAATTTGAGAAGATAAATTATGTGTAATAGCCCGAATTTCGTCGATTATTTCATTCATTGCTGCATTAAGGTCGTCAATTCCATCTAAGTTCTTCAACATTTTAAATAATGCCAATTTATATTTTACTGCAATGAGTTTTTGACCAACGCTATCATGAATTTCTAGTGAGATACGTTTTCTTTCAATATCCTGCCCCTTGATGACTGCATGGCCTTTTTCTAACTGTTCGGAAATTTCCTGTATGATGCCAACAATTTTTGGGTTACTCACACTGCCGATAGGGTAACCATATATTCGAATGCGCTTACCATCCACATGAGCTAGCTGAAAAGAAACATCAAAATCTTCTTGATTAGTAATACAATCATGCATGACATCAAGCACAAAGTTTTTAGATTCCACATCTATTAGACTGAAAAATTGTGCTTTATCTAAAAACCCCTTTTTATTGTCTTTTAATCGAGCTATTTCGAAAAAATTTCCCGAACAGGTCAGCTCTTCATCACTCAAAGTCCAACTAAACGAACCAGTCTTTGAGATTTGTTCAATTTTATCAAAGTGATTTTTTGAAATGATCAGGTCGATTTCTCGTCGCTTAAAATCCGTGATTTCGTCGAGCCAGCCTTCATATTGATCGTTGCTACGATTGTAACTGGCAAAACAATTGACCCATTTGATAATTCCTTGCTTATCATGCACTCGCAGTTGGATGCCTAAAGACCTCTTGTTTCTTAAATTATGGAAAAAATGCTTGAATAAAGGAATATCCTTCGGATGAATAATGGAGAGAATATCTTCTTTTTTATAAAACGGGGCATCCAAACCAATGAAATCAAGTCCCCCTTGGGTATTGAAATGGAAATTCTGATCAATGACGGAGTATCTCCAAAACAAAAAACGTGGTTGAAATATGCGCGAATGATGGTCTTCTATAAAATCCAAGTCTTTTTTTAGTTAAAGTAAATTCTATCCAATGAGTAGGCCTATAGGCTTATGAATATTTTAAAGTAAGGGTTTCCCTTATCACTACCGGAACTTCTACGATTTAAGGGGATTACTTATTGAAGTTAAGCCTATCATAACATACTATTATTCATCTTTTGACATGATCTTTGATTCTAAAATAAAAATACCGTTTATTTTATTTTCTTTAAACATTGAAAGCAATGAAAGATCAAATTAGAATAATGATAGTCGACGACCATGAAATGGTCATACAAGGACTAAAGGCACTCATTGAAAATCAACCAGGTTTTAGAGTTACAAGTACTTACAATTCAGGATTAGAAGCTATAAAGGCATACGAAACTGACAAGCAGGATATCGTGCTCATGGATATCAACATGCCAATCATCAATGGTTTTGAGACTTCAGCAGAAATTCTCAGCAAAAACAAGGATGAAAAAATAATCATGCTTAGTATGGAAGTAACGCGGGCATATATGAAAAAAGCTTTGGAGGAAGGAATAAAAGGCTATGTTTCAAAAAGCGCAGACATCTTCGAGTTGCTATCCGCAATCAAAAGTGTATTTCAGGGAAATAAGTCTTTCTCCAATTTCATTTCAATCAATAGCTAAGGGAGAAAAAACTATCAAAATGATAGCTTAATCAATCCCTTTAGTTTCTTCTTTTACTAATTCGCGGATTTTTAGCTCCAAATGTTCGTAATCAAATGGCTTTACAATGGCCGCACAATTAGGGATTGCATTTATTTGTTTGGTAGTTTCAATATCAGATAAGGCAGATACAAAAAGAATTGGAATCTCACTATTCTTCCGAACCTCTTCAGCGGCTTGTAATCCATTTACCTCTCCTTTGAGCATGATATCCATGATCACTATGTCAGGATTCAATTGGCTTACTTTGGCGGCAACTTCTTCACCTTTATTTAACTCTGCCAGCACATCAAAAGATGAATCTTTCAGAAATAACGATAGGCTCATGGCCGTAATCGGATTGTCCTCAACTAATATTAATGATATCATAATGATTAAATTTTAGAATTTTTTGGATGTCTGGATGTTTTACAGTTACAAAGAAGCAAATCTAAGCAAGCTAAACCTATAGGCAAATCCCTGATTATTGACGATTTTAATTTTGCTATTCATTTAGGCTATTAAAAACGTCAAATCTTAGTCTTATACATCTCTCAGCTAAACTAGCTATAGCACCTTGATTATACCGCAAATAGATGATTTTATTTACTAACATAACTTTAATACTTGAAATCTCATTTGAATAAAAGTCCACATGTTTTATTGAGTTTGCAAACAGTCTCTGCAATATTCTTCTGATATATTGTGATCTAATTGAGGTAATGATCGTTATCAAAACATTATGTGGTAGGTCACACCATTATTATTTTCTATGCTACATACACCATCTAATTGTTCTACAAGGGCATAAATCAGTTTTATTCCTAGGGATTGTTTGGATTCATAACCCGGAGGCAATCCTTTACCATTATCAGCTATTGAAAGATGAAACCCTTTATCTTTTTGCTCCAATTTAATGGTGATTTCTCCTTCTTCTTCATCAGTGAAGGCATATTTGATGGCATTAGAGAGCGTTTCATTTACAATAAGACCTATGGCCAACACTTTATCGATGTGCATTTGGGTGGATAGTATCGACAGATTAAGATTGTATTTCTTAGACTTACCCGAATAACTTTTCACTAAGTCCTTAACCAATTCATCTAAATAAGTCGAGATATTTATTTGATCTACCTCTTCAATTTTTATCAACTGCTCGTGAATTTGTGCCATGCTTAAGAGCCTTGAATTAGTCTCTTTTACAAAATTATTGATAACATCGTTATTCAACTTTCTGGACTCAAGGTGAATGATGCTTGAGACTAACTGTAGATTATTTTTCACCCGATGATGCAGCTCTTTGAAAAGGGTATTCTTGTCTGCTAGCGCTTGCTTGGCTATCTCTTCTTGCTCCACCAAACTACTTACATCAATGAGTACACCGATATAAGAGTTAAGCTGGCCGTCATCGCCGACTGTTGGGTATCCTGATGCTAAAATGTGTTTTAATGTATCGGATTTTGTTAATATTCTGAAACGAAACTCCTTGACCGACTCTCCCTTCCAAAGCTTTTTTAGCATAGCATTGGTTTTTAGTTTGTCTTCTTCATGTAAACAATCTCTCCATATGTCTGGATTGATATAAAATTCATCCCATGAAATCTCAAATATTTCACATACTTGGTGGTTCCAATCGTATTCCTTTTTAAAAGGGTTGGCATGCCAAATACCAAGACTAGCCGTCTCTACTGCAGACCGCAGTTGATCATTCGTTTCTCTGAGTAAATGCTCCGCAGACTTCCTGGCAGAGATATCGTTGGATGAGGTCAAAATATTCAAAACCTGACCGTGATCATCTCGAATAACTTTTGTTCGAGTCTGAATCCAGACAAGTTGTTCATCTGCTTTGAGCATCCGATATTCTCTGGTAAATTCATTGGAGCCAGACTCTATCTCAGCGAATCCATCAAGAATTACCTGTCGGTCTTCCCCAAACACTCGGCTCAAGACATTGTACTCTAGATACCTATCCACATCATAGCCTAGTACCTCTTTAACACTCGGAGAGATATATTCTAGGTTAAATTCTTTATCAAACAATGCAACAATATCCGATGTGTTCTCAGTGAGCGACTTGTATTTTTCTTCACTTTTTTTCAGTTCAAATTGAAAATTTTTTCTGGTAGTAATATCTAAGTGTATTCCATAAACGTTTAATGGATGGCCATCTTCATCCCTATCGATCACTCGCCCGCGATCCAGTATCCATACCCAATGACCTGCTTTATGTTTAACTCTAAACTCCGCCTCATAAGCGGATAGTTTTCCTTCAACATGGTCTTTAAATAGCTTCCTCGATAGTTTAAGATCATCCTCATGTATGAGCTTTGACAGATTATTGTCTTCCCCATGATTGAGTGCCCCAAAGTCAGCTTTTGTATAGCCAAACATGGTAGCAAACCGCTCATTGATTTCCATTTTCTTAGTGGAAAGATTTATAGACCAAGTACCGGCACGCGTGCTTTGAATAATATTTTCAATATTCTTTTGTTGTCGAAGAATTTCAAGTTCAGCCTTTTTACGCTTGTCTATATCCAAATGAGTACCCCCCATTTTCGTTGGATAACCCTTTTCGTCTCTTTCCCAAACTCTCCCCTTGGTGTAGACCCAAACATAATGACCTTTCTTATGCCTCTGCCTAAACTCAACTTCATGAAATAGTGTTTCCCCTTTGAGATGTGTAGAATAAGACCGCTCCAGCGACGATAAATCATCCGGATGCACTAAAGCGCTGAATTTATCATAAGAGATAGGAAAAAGCTCTTCCTCCGAAAAACCGATAATTTCTGCCCATCGGCGATTAATTACTGTAATACCTGAAGCAATATCCAATTCCCAAGTTCCTGCCTCTGTACTTGCTAACACGTTTCTTGCAAAAGCTCTTTCCTTTTTAAGGTTGATTGTAGAGAGTTTTTCATTGGTGATGTCTAAGTGTGTACCCGCAGCTTTGATTCGCCTTCCGTCTATATCGCGCGAAAGAACACTACCTCTTGAGCGAACCCAAACCCAATGTCCATCCTTATGCTTTTGTCTTATATCATAGTCTATAGTATCATTTCCCTCAAACTCAATTGCCTCGAATACTTCGGCTACTTTTGCTCTGTCATCTGGATGTAAACGATCTGACCAAGTGGCCAGGTTGATCAATTCAAAATCACTTTTGGAGTAGCCAATAATCTCCATCCATCGTTCATTTATTTCCAAGGTATCATTTGACCAGTCATAAATCCAAGTACCTATTCTTGTTGCTTCGATTACATTCTGGGCTCTTGTTTTTTCCTCAAGCAATGCTTCTTGAAGCGCTACTGATTCAGAAACATCCATGGCTATGCCACCAATAAGTCTCGTCCCGTCTGGTAAGTTGATAGGGAATTTTATCTCGTTGAATATGCGGTGATCTAGGTCATCGTAAGTCCAATTACTCAACTCAGCAATTCTATTTTGCTCAAGAACCCAGTCGTCTAATTGCTCTAGGTGTGATGACTTAGGTTCTGATAAGAAGTCTTTAGCTGACAAACCTAAATAGCTTTCTCCCAACATGTTGTGTAGGGCTTTCTTAGACGAGTTAGCAAAAATGTAATTTTTCTTTTCATCCTTTAAATAAACTAACGCTGGTAACTGGTCAGTAAAACTTTTAAATAAGGTTTCACTTTTGGCCAATTCTAGCTCTAACTGCTTTTGATCAGTAACATCGATCATAATACCCTTGATAGATACCACCTTATCGCCTTGCTTCTCTAAGGTTACGATATCACGTATCCAGATGTACTTACCGTCTTTTCGTTGAAAACGATAATCATACGTATGATTTAGACCTTGTGCTATTTTAAGTTTATACTGAGCGATGGAAGCTTCTCTATCATCAGGATGTAAGCGACTAAACCAAAAATTAGACTTTAAAATTTCATCTACCTCAAATTGAAAAATCTCTTTCGCCTTTTCGGAAACAAAGTTAAAACCGAGTGTTTCTGGATCCTCTTCCCACACCACGCCCTGAATGGTGTTGAGCAAAGACTCATATTTTTGTTTGGAAACGGATAATTCATTTTGAGCAAGATTTATAAAAGTGACATCAGTATGAATTGTATCCCAAATGGTGTTTCCCGACTCATCTCTATAAGGTTTTCCTCTGGCATTGATCCATTTTAGTTTTCCCGATTTGGTTTTTATACGCCAGGTATGATCCCAAAGTGTCAGATTTTCCGCTGAATATTGAATGGACTCCACCATTGCATCAATATCATCAGGTACAACCATCCGCCAGAGGTTATCGATACTATTAAGAAGCACATAGGCGGGTATTTCCCATATTTCCTCCGCTCCTTGACTCAAATAAAGAATTTCACTTTCGCCAGAAGAAGACTGACGATATTTCATGACTGCTCCAGGCACGCTATTGACTAATCGGCGGAGCTGTTCTTCACTGGCTGTTAAAAGCTGTTCGGCCATATACCGAGCCGTCACATCGCTTTGAATAAATATAAACCCTTGATGTTCACCTTTGGCACCTCGTATCGGGTCAATTTTTAGTTCGTTCCAATAATGCGAATCATCTTTACGGTAGCTCGAAACCTCTACAGTCACAGATCTTTTCTCGGCTAAAGATTGGGTGATTTTATGAATAGTCTCTTTTTCCGATTTGGAGTTGAACAAAAATTCCGCAGGCTTTTTACCTTGAACTTCAGGCAATGAATAACCTGTCATTTTCGTAAAAGCATCGTTTACCCAAACAATAAGGCCAGAACTATCTGCAATTAAAACACCGTGTTGTGTGTGGCTAGCCACCAACGATAGGGTGTATATTTCTTCTTCTGTCTTTTTTCGGGAAGTTATGTCTTGTATCGTGCCTATCATCCGAGTGACATTTCCTTGCCCATCTTCATCAAGGTTTCCCAGTCCATGAACCCAGACTGCCTCGCCCGTGCGCTGATTTATTATTTGATATTCTTCATCAAATAATTTTTGCTTATTTACACCACCGGAGATGAAATAGTCATGAATATCATTCTTAAAATCTTCATGTATAAAGGAGAGCCAGCTTTCTCTGTCTCTCTTAAAATTTTCTTCAATTCCAAAAATTTGATTGAGAGCCTCTGAGCTGTCCCATTCTCCTTTTTCAAAATCAAATACATAATGACCCAACTTGGCAATTTTCTGTGCGTCTTTTAGCTCATTTTCTCTTTGATGCAATTGCTGATTTTTGAGAAAAGTTTCCGTCACATCAAAAATTACTGACCCAACCAGGTCTTCAGATAACTTGAATTTGAATTCTTCAAATACTTTTTCAAGCGAAGTGTCTACAAATTGTGAAAAGATCGTCTCTCCTTCACTGATTACTTGTAAGTCGTTGCGGTTGATCATTTCAAGTTGCTCTGGAGCTACGAACTTTTGTGCCGTTGATGCGCAATATTCCTCTTGGGTTACCCCCCAGCTAGCCAACTCCCTCGTATTGCCAAAAATATGTCTATCTCCAGGTTTTTTGATTGAGACACGTGCTGGTAAATTATTAGCGAATTTTTTAAAAATCTCTTGCTCCTCTAATAAGGCCTGCTGGGTTCTTTTCAATTTACCATTTGCCAAAGCTTGATTCACAATATTGGCAATAGAACTTATGACACTTTGCTCTTCGATCGTCCAACTTCTGAAAAGTAAACTTTCGAAACAGATGATCCCCTTAAAATTTGTGTCATCCAAAATCTGCACATCGATCAGACTTTTTACAGCAAATGATATAAAGTAATCATTATTAAACTCCGAAGTTCTTGAATCGTCTCTAACCCTAGATACAGAAACTATATGTTCTTTATTGATTGCGTTAAAATACCTCGGATGAGAGCCTTTGGAGATAAAATGAATTCCATCATTGTGCCTGTTTTTATTATCATAAACGCAAGTGATTCCTTCTTGGGCCTGATCATAACTCCAATAGCTGCAAAAATCCACATCAAATAACCTTGCGGCTTTTGTGACAACTAATTGAATAAAATCATCAAAATCTATGTTGACTAAATTACTTTTCTTCGAAAGTTCTAGCAAAAGGTCATTGGAATCGATCGCGAACTTCTCCTGCTTACGCAGCTGCGTTACGTCTCGGGCTACAGCATATATCAATCCAGCATCTTTATCAACAGTAGCATTCCATTGGAGGTTTATAAATCCACCTTTTCTTCTCTTGTACCTATTTTCAAAATTAATAGTCTCAGAATGCCCCTGTAAATAGTTATTTAATTCGTTCTGCGTTTTCTCTCTGTCATCCGGATGTACAAATTCAATTAGCGGCTTTGATTTTAACTCCCCAAGTGTATAACCTAGCAGAATTGTTGTTTTCGGGTTGAGTTCTACAAAATAACCCTCCATGCTAGCTACAGTTAATAAATCACTTGAAAATTTAAAAAAGTTTTCAAACTTTCTTAAGAGTTGCTGCTGCTTATATGGGCTAGAAATATCTCTAATAACACATTGTACAAAAGTTTCATTTTCAATTTTTAATCTGGATGAAATGATTTGCGCTCTAAAAACAGTTCCATCTTTCTTCTCTAAGTCATTTTCATAAACGACTCTGCCGTTTTTCAAAACTTGGCTTAATTGGTAAGCCCCTATTTGATTGCTCTGTGGGTTTTTTGCCCTCATGTTTGCCACATTGAGGGTCTTAAATTCGTCCACGCTATAGCCAAAAAGCTCCGAGAAATGAGTGTTAACTTCTAAGAAGTTACCATCTGTATTGTACATGGCCACACCATCGCCGGAATTTTCAAAAAGCTGACGAAATCGTGCTTCTTTTTTCAGTTTTTCAACTTCAGCAGTTCTACGAAAAGTAATATCATTGACTACAACACTTAAACCAATGACCGTTTTATTTTTATCGAAAATAGGACTGTATTTATCCTCATAATAAAACCGATTGATTTTCTCATCCCCATATTCCTCTTCACACGAAAAAACTTCACCTTCTAGAGCTTTGTCAAAATTAGCTTTCGCCTTTGCCTTGTCTTCCGCCGAATCGATATAATCGAGCATGCAAGCACCCAGATCAATCTCCACATTCCAAATCGTCTTCATGACAGCTGCATGTTTTTGATTGAAAAATGTGTACCTGTATTCCTTGTCTAGTGTAAAAATGACCAAGTCGGCTCCATTAAAAACACTTTGGAAAAACTGAGCTGCTTCAGTCTCCTCAAATTGATCAAACATAGATTATTAGTGCATAGTGTGAGATTAAAGATACCATATCAGGATTGATAATTTCTTCAAAATGTAATTTTCCAAGGTAGGCTTAGAAAATAATTCAAGGGAAAAACTAAAAATACTGGACAGTATCATTAGCGTATTATTACTAGAACATATGCCTCAACAATTATCCTGTTGATATTGTAATGTGGATTGAACCTTAGGGTGCGCTGACAAAAGACTAAACAAGCAGCGTTTTACAATGCTCAACGTCCGGGAAAAAGCAGCGTCTATCCTTTCATCAAGCCACGACAATTTCAGTATCGTAGGGAAATTAAGAGACGCTGTAAAACGAAGGCTATGATCAAACTTCCACTCTGAAAGTGAACTATGTCTATGAAATTAAATACCCGAGTATGAAAGTCATTTCTCAAGGCAGCAAATCTTTGCTTTTTAACAAAATAAAAAAATCACTGACACTAAATCATTGATTTGATTACGCTAGGCTAAATTATGAAATAAATAGGGGATTGATCTATACCAACTATTAGTTAATCAAAATACCATACTTTGGGTATTACAATTCATCCAAGTGGCCTCTACCTTTACTTTAATTAGTTCACAAAAAAATACAGCTATGTTAACTTCAATTATTGGAATCGTACTTCTACTCGTTTTGTTCGCTATCGAAAAATTCGTGAAAACGCATAATATTTAAAAAATTTCGTAGAAGGTAGTCTTCTTACCTTTCACACCGCCACCCGTCGAGCTAAGGCAAAGTAGATGCTCTATAGTATTTTGCCAAACCAGTTGATTTGTTTCAACGAAAAAAGACTCATCCATCGGATGAGTCTTTGCTTTTTATTCCTGTTTTATTCTTCTCCCAGAAAAGGATATCTATAATCTGTAGGAGAAACGAAAGTTTCTTTAATCGTGCGTGCACTCACCCATCTGAGTAAATTCATCGCAGCACCAGCTTTATCATTTGTACCAGAACCTCTAGCACCACCAAATGGCTGCTGACCAACTACCGCACCAGTGGGCTTGTCATTGATATAAAAATTACCTGCCGCATTGACTAATTTCTTGGCAGCAAGATCTATCGCATATCTGTCTTTCGAGAAAATCGCGCCCGTTAAAGCATAGTCTGAAGTCTCATCAACCAAAGTTAAGGTCTCTTCAAATTGATCTTCGTCATACACATATATGGTTATTACCGGGCCAAATATTTCCTCACACATTGTGGTATATTTCGGATCAGTAGCCAGTAAAACGGTAGGCTCAACAAAGTAACCAACAGAATCGTCATAACTACCCCCGAAAAGAACCTCCACATTCTTGTCTTTTTTTGCCTGATCTATATATTTGACAATTTTATTGAAAGACCTTCTGTCAATTACGGCATTGAAAAAGTTAGTAAAGTTTTCTGGTGAGCCCATCTTTATCGTTTTTAGATCAGCAGCAATATGTTTTTTCACTTCTTCCCACAAGTTTGACGGAATATAGGCTCTCGAAGCAGCGCTGCACTTTTGTCCTTGAAACTCAAAAGCTCCTCGCACAATTCCTGTGGCCACTTGCTTGGCATTGGCCGATTTATGTGCGACTATAAAATCTTTACCCCCAGTTTCGCCAACAATTCTTGGATAAGTCCTGAAATGATCTAGGTTTTGACCGATGGTTTTCCACAAAGACTTAAACACTGCGGTACTTCCAGTAAAATGTAGCGCAGCAAAATCGCGATGTTTGAAAATAATATCTCCGGCATCAGGACCATCAACATAGATCAAATTAATCACTCCGTCGGGCAGGCCTGCCTCTTGGAATACTTTCATAATTACTTGTGCAGAATACACCTGAGTATAGGCTGGCTTCCAGACACACGTATTCCCCATCAGCGCCGGAGCAGCGGGTAAATTTCCAGCAATCGCCGTAAAATTGAAGGGTGTAATAGCAAATACAAATCCTTCAAGCGGACGGTATTCCAGCCTATTCCACATCCCTGGGCCTGATTCAGGCTGCTCTTCGTATATCTGCTGCATATAGAAGGCATTGAATCTCAAAAAATCAATAAACTCGCAGGCGGCATCTATTTCAGCTTGAAAGGCACTTTTGGACTGCCCAAGCATAGTAGCAGCATTGATTTCAGCCCTGTATGGACCTGCCAACAGATCAGCAGCCTTTAAGAAAATACTCGCCCTGTGCTCCCAGCTGAGGTTTGCCCAAGCATCTTTCGCTTCCAATGCTGCCTCGATCGCCATTTCCACGTGGCTTCCATCTCCTTCGTGAAAATGCCCTAACGTGTGATGATGATCATGTGGCGGAGACATTCTGATCTCCGTACCGGTGCGTACTTCTTTTCCGCCTATGTACATAGGAATGTCCCTTTTCTCTGATCTGGCCTTTTTAAGCGCTGCTTTTAAGGTCTTTTTCTCCGGACTTCCAGGAGCGTAAGACAGAATAGGTTCGTTCACCGGGGTGGGCACGTAATAGTTTCCTTTTGGCATAGTATCTTTCGTTTTCGGGTTTCAATAATGACTTGAGAGCTGATTCCTTTAGACCATTGATAGATTCAATTATCTATTTAGGCTATCAAGCTTTCGTTTCGTTTGCTGGCGCAAAGTTACTAATCACAGAACAGAATTTTAGAGTAAGCGCATTAATTCAGACAATTGTTCAATTTGAATTTCACAAGCCGATTTATAGCTTAGGCCTGGATTAAAAAATATAGGCCGAATACCTGCACTTAGGGCGCCTTGAACATCTGCGGTATGATTATCTCCAATCATAAGCACTTCCTCTGCACTACATCCCACCTTGCCGAGTGCATATTCATAAATTTCTTTAGCGGGTTTTTTATGACCTGTGGTTTCTGAGGTAATGACCTCTTCAAAATAGGGTGCCAAACCACTCAATTGCAGCTTTATTTCCTGAACATCATCAAAACCATTTGTGATAACGCTCATTCTGTATTTCTGTCGCAAATAATCGAGCGTCATTAACGCACCATCCATTACTCGCGTTTGCCTTGGGCAGTGATAGATGAAATGGTGACTCATTTCCATAGAAATATCCATTTTCGAGCCAGCACAGGCTTTCAATACATTCACAAATCGATAATCTCGGATATGTTTCCGATCAATTTCCCCAAGATTGTAGGCATGCCACAACTTTGCATTCTCTTTGAAGTAAACCTTCAAAAAACCATCCTTAGAAGTATTGGTATTTTCAGCAAGCTGAAACAGGTCATACATCTCGTTTAGGACTTTCCTCGCATTAAAATCGTAATCCCATAAGGTGTGATCTAGGTCAAAAAAGAGATGTTTTATGTTTTTCATAGTTGTAATAATACCTGAGGAGTCTATTTTGTTACAGCTCAATGCAAAAACGAGCATTTTAGCTCATTTTAGAATAATTAAGATTTTTTAACAATGCTGTTTTTGGGCAGCCTTTATACCCTGTATCCTTTGGCTATCAACTTATTTACGGCCAACTCTCTATTGCTATTCATGACTTTACATACATCCAAATCTTTGATCAACTGCGCGTCTTTTTGTAAGAAATTAAAAATCTGCGCAACCATGTCATAAACCTCGTCTTTCAGGCTATAAAGCACCCACTGATCCTTTTTTGAAGCATTTACCAGTCCTGAGTTTTTTAAATAACTAAGGTGTCTTGATGTTTTAGTTTGTGTAAAATCCAGTATCGATTCTAAGTCAGAAATCGACAATTCGTCATTGTTATATAGCAAATGAAGAATACGCACCCGTGACTCATCAGCAAAGGATTTAAAGATTTGGGTACCATACGTAAGACTGAAATTCTTTAACCTCATGACAGATATTCGTTACTTTTGGCAAAAATTAAACTTTTTGCGTTACAAAGGTTTATTAATACAAAGACTTTAGGTTTGATACGAAATATCTTTTATACAATCTTATTTCTAGCCAGTTTGATCTCACAAGCTCAAACGGACGGTTTGTCGCCGACCATTATCCAGTTTACTGGAGTGATCTTTACGGAAGATTCCACCTCTGTAGTGCCTGGCGTCCATATATATCTTCCCAAAAATGGAAGAGGAACAACATCCAACCCATACGGTTTTTTCTCACTTCCTGTACGTGAAGGTGATAGTATTGTCTTCAGCGGAGTAGGCCTCAAAAAGAGATCCTATGTGATTCCAAAACACGAAGAAGATTACAGCCTAAAACTCTTGCTGACCATGGAAGAGGACATTACCTTCCTTGATGAAGTGGAAGTTTTTCCATACCCAAGCGAAGCGATGTTTAAAAAAGCAGTGTTGTCGCTAGAACTTCCATATCAAAGAGAGTTTGACAATATGAATGGTTGGTTGGCGCAAGAATATATGCGTAAGGCTTATTCTGGATTAGATGCTGGCGAAAGTGGTAATTATAATTACCAAATGTACCAGCAACAACGAGCCATTTCCGACCGGTACAGCCGCCCGGCCAACAACCTCCTCAATCCATTTGCCTGGGCAAAAGCCATCCGTGATTTGAAGCGAGATAGCAAGTAGAGCTGCTAGTTTTAAGTCAAAAGGGATCGGTTTTAGGGTTGTTTTATGACCTATTAACGTACTTTAGAAAATTAAAAAACAACCATCAGCCGATGCTAGATTGTATCTAGCTCCTCTAAAGCTTTACAACCAAGAAATCTCTATTAGGCTTTTATAACCCCCACTGGCTTCAGTTTGTAACTGAGGCGTATTTATTATATCTAGCAGTTTGTAACTACGATCATTATAAAAACTCAACTTCTATCAATCCACGCTCGCCAGTATAATCTCTTGCACTAGAATAAACATAATGCTCAGGTTCATAGACAAGCAATCCTTTTTCCTTTTGACAGTACTTCATGGAATCAACAATTACATCTTTATATAAAGGCCTTGATAGAGCATCTACCCATTGAACTGTGGCAAAAGTTATAAAATGCAATTACTGATGATTATCAATCTTGTATTTGGAAGACATCTTCAAAGATAATACCACTATCAGTCAGTTACAAACTGACCATGATAATAGACTTAAGTTACGCTTCGCTAAACTTAAGCCAGTGGGGGAGGGAGGAAAGACTTATCATTAACTGTGTCTTATAAATCCTACAATAAACGGACATAGTATTTCAAGGATTATTCCAAAAACAATCAAGTATGTATATACCACTTGAAAAGTGTACCATATTTCACTTGAAAAGTATACCACTTAAAAAATCTGATAAACGAAAAAAGAAGACGTTTATCTCGAATGATAAGTATGTATACAAGACAAGAAATAATACTGAAGTACCATG
>JAVJRN010000043.1:0-51037 GCA_040218415.1 Cyclobacteriaceae bacterium | reverse complement strand
AAGAGCGTGATCTCAAAATAGTACAACTCAATTTATTTGCTCTCAAGGAGGGGGGTGTTTTTAGAAACTCAGGAAAATCACCTTAATTTTAAAGCTAGAGCCCCTTTTTGTCAAAATTTGGGTTATGTCGGATGTCAGTAAATAAAAACCTCATTTTAATCGGTTATTATTTCGCAAAGACGATTTGAACGCTGATTTCAATGTTTTATTAATCGAACTCAGGTTATAAGTAAAGCCCAAATAATGGGTCGTCGGCCGAAGGTCGGTCCCATCGAACCCGATCTTCCACCCACTTTAAAGTCAGAAGCAGTTGCAGAAATGTAGCTGCTTTTTTTATGTCCTTATTTTTCGGGTTGCTTCATCTGCATTGATTTGGTGAGACCAGGAAATATTAAAAATAAACTTCAAGATAAAGGGTCGTCGGCCGAAGCTCGGTCCCATCGAGCCCGATCTTCCACCTACTTTAAAGTCAGAAGTAGTTGCAGAAATGTAGCTGCTTTTTTTATGTACTTCTTTTTCGGATTGCTTCTTCAGCATTGATTTGGTGAGACCAGGAAATATTAAAAACTTCAAGATAAAGGGTCGTCGGCCGAAGGTCGGTCCCATCGAGCCCGATCTTCCACCCACTTTAAAGTCAGAAGCAGTTGCAGAAATGTGACTGCTTTTTTTATGTTCTTCTTTTTCGGATTGCTTCTTCAACTTGGATTTGGCGAGATCAGGAAATAGCGGCAATCTATACTTTACGAACCGCCGTATACGCGATCGTTCCACGCCGGCCGTACGTACGTTGGTGTGACCGCTGGCGTTCCAGGGGTGCACCGTAGGCTTTATGGCCTACGGCCGTCTACTCGATTAGCGAGATGTTATAACCGCGGTTTGTCTTTGTCTGGGTCTTCGGTAGTCAGTTGAGTTTCAATGTCCAGTTGCTTCAGCGTTCGCATGAGTTCTCTAATGGACTGTTCGGATAAAGCGATCCTATAGGTAGCGTGCTTATTGTTAGCTGTGAATAGTCGTAGATAGCTATGATGATATGATGATACTCCTGTAGCCTCACTTCGATCTACAAAAATTGCACTTTGAATTTCCTGAATTGCAATAAATCGTTTTTTGAAAGCGGATTAAATTTTTTGTTGAAATAAACTTTATTGTTGTCAAATTCTATCTGTTCGTGAGTCATTAGAATCCAAAGAGTTAATACTGAAAAAGCTAAGAGATACCAGTAGAGCTCTAGGTTTAATAGGTACAGAAAGATTATAGTGACAACAGGAAGTGCTAGCCTGTGAGATAACTTCTGTTGGATTGAGGTCTTCATTATTCGTCGAAATTCACCGTTAAACAACCAGATAAGAAACACTGATCAAAATTGAACAGCACATAACGTATCCTACGATGAAATTTGTCGAAAACCATTTAGGGTCATCATAATTGTGGATTTCAAACCAAGAGCCCTTGAACCCTCTAATCATCCAAATGCAAAAACTGCCAACTATTTTACAAAGTGCTACTCCAGCCATGAATTCTTGCTAACGACCAACTATCGGGCGTATGTCCCGCAGCTTGTGAATAGCACTAAAGTAGTGAAATCTGCCGAAGCTCACAACGCTTCCAAATCGCACTGCGTTCTGAAAGTCAAAAATTCCTGCGAGCAAAAGATGGTAGAAAGCACTGCCATTTCTCAGCGGCAGATATCACGGTCGAGGTGCACTGAAACCGGCCAGAAAGCATTAAAACATATGCCCGATCAGCGTCTGTTATCTGTAGCCTTTTTTCTCGATTTGATGACTTGCCCTGTTATCAGAATTGCCAGAATTGCCGTAAAAACAATGCAAAGAGTTCGGAAGTTGGTTTTCATTACAGAAAGAGGCATCAGCGTCTCCCCATTATAATCCAGTTGATAAATCAGGTTGGATGTTCCTAGTCCAAAGGCAGTTTGAATGTCAGTTCGTTTGTAAATCGTCACCCGATTTCCTCGATTCACTTGGTTCATAATGTTCTGCCGATATCTTTCGAAAAGGCCATCATCCATTATTTTAAACCGCTCTCCGGTGTTCAGAAAAACGTAAAAATTATCCCTTATTCTACCCTTTACAGTTCGTTCTTTTACGATTCGTATATCGTACACTTCTCCCTCAATTTTGATCAAATCATCCAGTTGAAGTGTTAAGTTGTAAAAGCTAGTGAGAGCGAAAAATGTCAACAGTACAATGAACCCAGGAAGAATAAAGCGGTCAAACTGATTGTTAAACTTGTCTAGGTTCATGGAGATTCTTTACACATAACGCCCGGATAGAGCGAGTGACCCTCCCGGTTCTATGAAAATCTAAACTAGCTAAATCTGCCGTGAGATACAACTGGCAAGTTCGCAGTGCGTTCTGAAAGTCTCCCGATCCTGCTTAAATTTTTCAGCAGATAACCACTCTCTTTCCCAGAGCAGATTTAGTGGTCAAGTTGCAGCGAAAATGGCGATGAAATTCTTTAGGCCATTCGTCTCTATCCCATGTTACATGCTGGCTTCTAATTTGTTAAGTTTAGGCTGAATCCACCAAATACCTATTGGCCATAATATCATTAGAAGGAAGTATCCTATATATTCCCCGATTCCAGCTTCCTTTTTTAGTTCTATAGACTTAAGTGCTTTTCCGGGATAAAAGAAGAATTGGATCATCGCATACATTAAGTAAACAATCCAGATAAATCCTAAAATTCCGTTCGACTCGAAGTGTCCATCGAATATCATAGCCAAAAGCACAATTGAAAGAATAAGAACGAAACCATTAATTATAAACATAGTCTTTGGTAATTCAACTTTACGCGGGAGTCGTTCTGAAAGCTCTAACCCTATCGCAAAATACCATACCATATAAAGTAAGACCCCAAAAAGATTAAAAAGCATGTTCAGAATTTCGTATCCAACCCAAGTAAATCTTGAAATGAAGGAGGCGAAAAGTAAGAGCAGAAAAATCTGCCAATGTTTCATTTTTAGAAGTAGAGTCATAACTAGATGGTGATTATTGAATATAACGATAAGCTAGCAGGAGTGCGCCCCGAGCTTAGCAAGTTCCGATAAAACTAATGAATCTGCCGGTGCTTCCAAAGTATCAGATAACCACTCCGCAATGAAAGAGAAAAATCCTGCGAGCAAAAGTCTGTAGAAAGCACCGACCTTTCCCAGCGGCTGATTCATGGTGAAGTTTGCACAAAAGCTAGCAAAGTGGCAGGTGGCGCATTCGCGCTAGCGCTTGTTGACATCCGTTTTTAGATGAAACGTTCCCAAAGTGGAAGTTCCTTGTGTGTTGGTTTGAATGAAGTCAGTTCCCTGTTATTTAGTGCATTAGCGATGGATGCAACTTGACTCATTTTCCAACTTGTAGTCCATTTCATTCCAATTATATCGGTTATATAGTTCTTTACAACTTGCCCTCTAGTTCCGATATACGTTCTGTAGATAGTAAGTTCATTAAAATTTCGGTGTTCAGAGTCGAGAGCAAATCCCAGTTCATCAAAAGGAATTTCTATTCTCGATTTTCTGTATTTGATGTTCAGAGTTCTCATATCATCATCAATTGACACCTGTCTTACTAGTTTGTTCGAGAGTATTCTCTTTAAAGTAATTGGAATTATAAATATTCCCAGAATTATCAGAAATCTTAGAAAATAGCTCATTAAGATTAGCCCTCCGTAGAAAATGAGCAATCTTTCAAACCTTCCACCAGAAGCGTTCCATTGAGTTTCTTCAGTCATGCAGTATGGATGTCAACTGTTTAGCTATGCGCAGTATCCCGGAGGGTATTGCGTATAGGTGTTGTTGTAGCACGTAAATTTATTCTTTCTTTTATTCACATGAAAACTCCGCGCTATTAAGCAACGGAGCCTTAACCGGAAATCTACTTCTATCAAGCCTTATTTAATTCTATCTCTTTCTTTGGGCTGACTTTTCCTGTTTCGGCATAGATCTTAATATCTTTCAGGAATACCTCAATAGTCTTTTGAAAGTTGCCTTCTATCTTTCCACCCAAAAGAAAACCCATAATTCCTTTCAGATGGGCTGTTAAATTGGCATTGATCACGCATTTCTCTTCATCAATTTTTTCAATTTTGAATGCATTTTGCAATCCATGTACAAACCCAGGTATTTTTGGTGAATAAGCACTCCAAGTGATTTCTTTATCATCATCTGAATAGTGCAGGATTAACTCTTCGATTTTACCAATCCCTTTGACTTCACAGAATCTGCCACCAGCTGGAGCATTCACAAATTTTATTTCGGCTTGCGGGTTGTTGACTGATGAGAGAATACCAGTTCCCCATTTAGAGATTGATAAGAAATTTGGTCCTAAGATCTCCCATACCTTTTCAGATGATGCGTTTATTTCTTTGCTTAGTTTGATGTCTATGTTCTTCATGATTTCTAGTTAAGGTGTTATCAATTATTTCACGTCAGGATGAGGCACTCCATTCTCAAGGTAATATTTTAATTCATTTGCCAATTGATTGAATGAAGCCATCAATCCCAATTGGATTTTTTCAGCCATCTCTGCTGGCAGTTCCATTTTTGGTTCCATTACAGAGTCCATATATACAACAGTACCTTCAGCGGATTCTTCCAAATACCAGTGAGAAGAAACAGAACGAGCTATTTCAGGTCTCCCGGCTGTGATCTCATAACGTAATGAGAAGTTAGATGCGTCAAATTCTGTTAACTCCTGGAGAGTATTTCCATTTGGAGTGGTTGTATCCCGAAGTGAATAATCGATCCCCTCAAATTTTGCTATTCCTCCAGGCTTTGATGATTGAAAATTGCTTGACCACAAATGAGCATGTCCAAATTGATTTCCCATCACTTCCCAAACTTCTGCAATAGGTTTGTTGATTGTTACTTGTACTTTAATTTCCATATCGATAAATTTTTAATGGTTTATCAGTTGGATACAGAAATCACATATGTGTGACAACTTTTCTAATAAAAAAAACTTTTCAAAAATGAAAACCCTTGATAAGTAATGGTTTAAGGGTGGAATATTTTTTTAGTACTTATAGATAATGACGGTGAAGGTCGGGGTTATTTAAGATTTCGGTGACGACTGTGTCGACAGAAAAATCTTTTTTAGAAGGGTGTTTCTGGAAGAACTCAACGTATTTTTTATCTACAATATCTGCCACTTCATCACTGTGTTTTTCTGCGTAATCTGACATGGTTGAGTAGTACTTTGGGTCGAAAAGTTTGGCATTGGTTTGCATACGACCAGCTGATTCCATTCCTTTCCCTTTTTTGGAGCACCGACATGGATTGTCTTTATTAATTAATCCACATTGATTGTTCATAAAGGAATGAAAGTCTTTTCTTGTTCTGGAAAGTTTCTTACGATAGTTATCCTTTGTCAAACCAAATACTTCTGATCCTGTATTGTGATCGATTTTAAATACCTCTCCAACCAGGTAGAGAAGCCTTTGTTCTCTTGTAAGGCACATGAGCATTCCTGACATACAGCGTGTTCGTGCTGTTTTCGTCCGAAGAACTTGTTCCTCCTCCTCTTCAAGGGTGAGATCCATGCTCGGAATGTTATTTAACTTTTCTGAAAAATCGTCAAATCCTTTCCACATGTCTTCCATCGGTCTACGCTTGGTTTGCATAAACTCATTAAATACAATCCGATAAGCCCACGTTTGAAAGGCACTTTTCCCTTTGAAAGTTGACAAATTGCTAAAGATTTTAATCAGGGCATCTTGACTAAGGTCTTTTGCTTCATTCTCGTCATTGGTGAATTTCCATGCTACATTATAAATGAAAGGTTCATGTAAATGGAGCAGTTCTTCAATTGCTGCATTGTCTCCGGCATTGATTCTTGCTACCAAGTATTGGCTTTTCTGTTCAATCTGTTGGATATTGTTCATCTTTTGAATGTCTTACTGTATGTGCTACAACAACTAGTTAACCGCAACCAATTGCGGTTAACTAACTTATATTAATCCAAATCTAATGGATTTTGAATCTTAGACAAACCAGTGACAGCTATATGTGTAAAACCTTCGTGATGCGACTAGAGCGGGTATATACACGGGCTCTAAAATCCAAAAACACATGTAAATATGGTGCTTACCTATACCTTGGGGAAGATTCCAAAGGTTGCAGTGAGTACAGCGTATTACAAGTGAAAAAGCCCAATAGATGAAGCTTCGAAGTGGCATAAAACGCACTCGGTAGCAATCTCACAGTGCGAGTTCGGATGTAGCTCGTAGAAAGCACTTAAGCTCATGCCTGATATATATTTTTAGCTACCAAGCTAGTCAGTAATGTATTTGAACTTCGAGTTGCCAGAGAGTGATGGTGACTCAAGTTTTAGGTGGGTAGTTCTGCCAAATTCTACTTCCATGAACCATTTAACGCTGGTAGCGAAACTAATTATGTTTGGATCTGACCAAAGTTCTTCATCAACCATCATTGTTATGTAGTATTCATTCCCAAGCAGCTGAAGTCGAGCCGTGTTGCCATAACCTTCTCCAAAAAAGTTCTTACTTTCAAATTCACTGAGAAGCTTATCAACGTCTGATTGAGGAATTTCGACATCATAATAAAGTTCGTTTCCTTTAACTTCTATTCGTTCCCCTGCATAAACAGGCTGGTTCATCGCCAGGCCAAAAATAATTGCCACGTTCAAAATCAGACCAATAACTGAGATTCCAGCAACTGTCCAATTTGACCCTTTTGTCGCACCATGTTCAAAGGCTCGGTTAACATCAGTTACCATATAATAATGATAAAAGATGTAGACAATAAGTCCATATAAGGCGGTGAAAAGGAAGTTTGGAATCTTGTCAACGATTTCCTCTGGTATTTGAAATATCCCATAGAAAAGAAGAACCGTGAAAATCAAAGTGACGCCAAGGGTTAGATAAGCTTCTTTATCCTTACCTAAGTTTTTGTAATTTAGATATATCAGAATTCCTGGTGGAATTGGCCCAGCTAAGGCAGCAGAGATACTTGCTTGTTTTTCTGTGTAAAGTCTTTGGCTCATAGGGGAAGCTAAAGGTTTGTTTTGAGCTTTAATTTATCCTGCATGCAATATCAGCACTTTCGGTGATTCCTGAGATTAAATCAATCTTACCTTGGATACAAGAGTTAAACTCATCGGCATATTCACCATATGCCTCCATGATGAGATTACCAGAGGTATCATTTATGAAAATCCTTCCATTGCAGAGAGTATTGACCTTAGCTGCTTGAATAAGCGTGTTTAATGCGATTTCGAGTGTTGCAAATTTTAATTCTGGGTTAATTGATATGGTGTCAATTCTAGATGAGTAAGTTTTGCCAACAGTCGTTTCTATTTGTTCAAAATTTAGCAGACTGTTTCTTGGCAATGACGAAAACTTGCTCGTATTTTCTGAGAAAAGTATTTGAAACGAATCGCAATTATAGGCAATTGCCCACCCGATTTTTAACTCATAGCAAACGCTAAATGATATTCCGTCATTCCAATAATTTAAACGTGTATTTGAAATTTTGAAATGTTCTTCAAAAAACGCTGGAGACAGATTTTTTATTGAACAGTAGAGATTTCCATACTTCAAAATATGAAGTGCAAGTATCGGATGTACATAGTTGATCAAGAGGGTAATTTTCTAAATATTCATAATCTTCGAGTTGATTACATTTAACAATTCTTTTAGTGCTGATTTCACCATCATCTTTAGAACAACAAAAAACAATAAGTCCAGTAGCAGTTAGTGCAATTAGCAATTTTATCATAAGTGTTATTTGTTTTAGAGACACAGTGTTTGTGCTAAAGGCTGAATTGTCACCACTGATATGTAGCTCATAAATACCTTAATATTCGCTCGTTTTAATCGCAGGGCGATAGCCCAATAGGTCTAATTCCCCGATGCTCTGCGTCGGAAGCTAGGGTCAAGGGTTCTACCCTTGGGTTTAATACCATTTATTGCCGTTTATTTTTTGTTAGCCACTTTTTTAAGGTATTTATCTAACACTGTAATAAGATCTGCCTCGTATAAGGGTTTGGACAAGTAATCACTACATCCTGCATGCATCACATTTATTTTGTCCTCAGCCATGGCATAACCAGTAACAGCTATGATTGGAATTACTTTATTAGTTTCCCTGATTTTCTTAGTCGCTTCCAAACCATCCATAATCGGCATGCCAATATCCATCAACACCAAATCGATTGCAATATTTTCCTTTACAATGTCAACGGCTTCCTGCCCGTTCTTTGCATGAATCGTGTTGAAATTAAGTCCTTCCAATAATACTTTTAAGTAGGTGAAGTTCATGTATTGATCTTCTGCTATCAAAATGGTTACATCTTTGCTAAAATCCGGAACTATTTCAGTCGTTTTTATTTCCTCATTTCTCTGTTTTCCTTTATTGTAGGGTACTGTAAAACGGAAAGTAGCTCCATGAATGATTTCAGATTCAAGCCAAATTTCGCCCCCTAACAATTCGATTAAATTCTTCACTATTGCTAATCCAAGGCCTGTTCCAGCTTTGGATTTTGTGTAATCGTTATCAACTTGCCTGAACCGATCAAAAATAGCTGCATGGTCTTTTTTGTCTATGCCTATACCACTGTCTTTGACAAAAAACTCAAGTACTTCTCCCTTCTGTAGATAACCAAATTCTACTGTTCCTTTTTCCGTAAATTTAAAGGCGTTCTCGAGCAGATTAGAAAGTATTTGATTCAATCGATTATCGTCTGTTGAGATGATGCTATCAGCATCAGACAACCCTTTATTTACTTTGATTGTGCATTCCTTATTGGTGTTAATGACGTTGAATCGTTCATATAAATTATCGATGAGTTTATTGACATTACAGGAATCATCATTTATGGTAAGTTGATTGGCATCAATTTTCGAAAGATCAATAATATCCGAAATAAGGTTGAGCAAACTTTGGCCTGCAGATTCAATAAATTCCAAATATTGATATTTCACTTCTTCCTTTAAGCTTTTCTTTTTAAGTAAACCAGAAAAACCAAGAATGGCATTCAAAGGGGTACGAATCTCATGAGACATGTTGGCCAGAAATGCTGATTTTAACCGGTCGCTTTCTTCGGCTTTTTCTTTGGCTTTTATTAATGCAAGTTCTCCTTGTTTACGTTTAGTAATGACCTCTGTATAGGCGATCATACCGCCAGTTTCCCCATTAGCATAATACCACGGGCGACACTCCCAACTGGTGTAGGTAGTGCTTCCATCCGGGCGAATAAAGTAGTCGTCATCGTTTTTTAAAACTTCTCCTTGCAAGGCTCTTTGGTGAATTTTGCGCCATTTTTCAGGAATTTCGGGAAAAACCTCATAATGGTTTTTACCACTTACATCTTTATAATCTACGTTATAATCTTCCAGAAACCTGTCACTGACAAGTAAGACTCGCATGTTGTTATCAAAGACTGCAATGGCATTGGGATCGTGTTTTAATATATAACGAATCTGTTCTTCCCTTTCCAATGCTTTTTCTTTGGCTTCTACCAGATTTGTTTCAAGCTCCTTTTTGCTGCCGAGGTTGACCAACATCCCTGAAAAAATTTTCAGTAGTGTCTTCTCCTTCTCTAAATATTTATGCGTTTTTCTTACCGAATCAAAACCGATAAACCCAATGCACGTATGCTGTTTCATCATCGGAATGGCCAGAACGCTTTTTATGCCTTGTGGTTCGAGAATTTGTCTTACTACGTCATTCGGGGGTAATTGCATGACACTCTCAATATTTATTTCTTGGCCATTTTTATGGGCTTCAACCCAGTAATCAACTGCTGAATTTGGCACATTTTGCAAATTATCTATCTCAGGACTGATGCCCTCATTACACCATTCATAGGTATTATTGCACACATTTTTTTGCCAATCATATTCAAAAACATAGGCTCTGTCAGCATCAACAAATTCTCCAACTTCTTTTAAAGAACTATTGATTGAATCATGCACAAATTCTTGAGGCATATTGATGTATTTCAAGGCCATTTTCAAAATAATCGATTGCATCTCTGATAATTTCCTCAATTTTTCTTCCACCTGCTTGCGTTCGGTGATGTCTTCCGAAACCCCAATAATCCCAACCAGTTTACCTTTATCATCTAAAATTGGTGAGTCATGAACGAAAGCAGGGAACGTTTTACCCGTCCGATTTTGTACCATAATCTCGCCAGACCATTTTTGATTGGCCATTAGTGCTTCCATTATTTCCTGCGCTTGTGCATTTGAAGTTTTCGGGACGGTCACCTCTAATATGTTTTGACCTATCACTTCTGGAACCGGCCAGCCATATAATTCTTCGGCAGCCTTGTTGAAATAATTAACCGTACCTTTCAGGTCAGTGGCGATAACGGCCTGACCAACAGCATTCAGAATGGTCGATTGCAACTGTAATTGGTCTTCCGTCTGTTTACGCTCGGTGATATCTCTTGCTACAGCTGTTGCACCAATAATTTCGTTTTTTTCATTGCGGATAGGGTTGAAGAAAGATTCGAAATAAGAGCGTTCAGTATCACCATATACCTCAATGTTGGAATGCGATTCTCCGGTCAAAGCACGCCCATAATTGTCTTTTGCTTTCTGTTTGTCCTCTTCGTTTTGGACACAATCAAGAAGATTCATCCCGATTTCTATTTCTATATGATACACATTTTGCATGGTTTCAGCATGTGCTTTATTGAAGTACAAATAATTATAATTGGTATCGATGGAAAGGATTATGATGTCTTTAAAACTTTCAAGGCTTGATTTCAGGAGGGACTCAGATCTTCGTAGTGCCTCCTCCACCTGTTTGCGCTCATTCCTTTCAAATGTTAATGAAGCAATATTGGCAATTGATTGGGCAAACTGCTGTTCGTCTTCTGTCCACTTTTTACTGGGACCCACATGCTCCAAACAAACCACGCCAATGTCCTTTTTTCCACTTTGTTCTTGAATAACAACAGCCAACATGGATGTAATCCCATTGGGAGCTAGATATTTTTCAGAAAACTCTTTGGTGCGCGGGTCTGTATGAGCATCATCTGCAGCAATTGCAATTCCCTTTTTCAGAGCCTTAAAATAGTTGGGATGATCTTTGGCTGTCAAGATCAGTCCTTCTTCATGGATACCCTCTTTTAACTTAAAGAGCGATTTACAATAAATTCCACCTTTGTCTACACTAAATTTCCAAATACCTACACGGTATAAATTCAAAGTTTGAGCAGACAACTCAGTTATTTTGTTCAATGTGTCAATGAAATCTGCGTCTTGGATGCTCGCCAATTTTAACAAAACAGAATTTTGCCATATCCTTCTGTTTTCTTGTTCTCTCTGCTGGGTAATATCCTGAACAGTACCTTGTATCCCAATGACATTCCCCTCATCATCTTTAAGGGCTATTGCTATTGCTTTGATGTATTTTTGGGTTCCTTCAGGTGTAACGATGGCAGGTTCAAAAGTATAGCCTTCTCCTGTTTGTATTAAATGATTTACAAACTCATCTAATCTCTCCCATTCAGCCGGATTCTTAAAGGTGCTTTTATAAAGCTCCAACAAATTTTCTGGAGGGGTATCTTCAGCAATGTCAAATATTTTATAGTTTTCTTTGCTCCAATGTAATTCTTTGGTTTGCAGATCAAGCTCCCAGCTACCTATTTTCGCAATTTCTTGTGTCCGATTTAAGGCCGTTCTATTTACTTCGAGCTCTTTTATGAGTTCTTCCTTTGACTTTTGCTGATCACTCATCTTTATGCCCTTTAAGCTAGTGTGTATTCATGTTACTTATAACGCCAGTGTACGGCACTGTGTGCGCCTTACTGGCTCTTAGTACCAAAATAGCTAAACTGTAGGAGTGATACAAATGGTAAATTCGCATTGCCCACTGAAAGAGGAAAAAGCCTGCGCTTTGCTCCAACAGAAAGCACTTCATTTCCCAGTGGCAGGGTAGTGGTCGAGTTGCACTGAGACTAGCTAAATGCATCGTTCGCACATGTTTATTCTCCGCTTAGGTATCTGTGAGCTCGTCCAAGTGCAGCTATTACACGATCAATTTTACCATTCTTGATTCCAGTTGATCGGAAGTCAGCAATTATAGGTTCGATTTCTGGGTCTAGAAGAGGAGCTTCAAGTTCCCCTATTAAGGCTTCCATGTTGTAATTGTTCTTGGCTATTAGTTCAGCTAGCTCTTTAGGATACTTTGAAAACACCTTGAAAATCATTTCTTGACCGAATTCCGAGAACTCTGCGTTGTTGTTGCACTCTTCAGAAAAGACGTTGAGAAAAATATCCAAGGCCTTTGTTGACATGCTGTCAATATTGAGATGAGCATAGAGAATTACGTCAATGTTGCAAGGAGTAGGTTCAAGCGAGTCCAGAGAGATATTGATTATTCTAGTTGGTTTCGGCTCATTAGGTTCTGATTTTACACTTTCCAATTCGCTAGTTCCTAGAAGTTCAGAAAGTTCTACTGTATCCGTCGTAGGATCAGTAATAATTTCCTTCGTCATTCGCTGTTGTTCAGTTCGACCGCCACAAGAAACGATCAAAAGAAGGATTAGAGTATTCAGTAGGAGTTTCATCAGTGCAGTAATGTGTCTCTACGTCTTGTTGTTAAGATGCAGTAATAAAAAAGAGAATCAATGTAATTATACTGACTACAGTTGTGAAAACTCCTGTTCCTTTAGACTTTGTCCAACCAGATAATCCTATTATGGCAAATAGTGATAGAATCCCAACTAAATATCCAAGGATACCAATGATTCTGGGTGTATTTAAATCACTTTGGGTAACATCACTAGGATAACCATCTGTAGTTGCTAGTAAAATATTAGTTAAAGCAAACACTGCTGTAAGGAAACCAGCAGAAGAAGTGGTGGCCACTTTTAAAATAACATTATCAAGTCGAGTACTGGATTTATTAATTACTAAGTTAGCGGTTAATGCTATAGAAAATCCACCTAGAAACACTGATATCAGAATGAATTGATTTGCAAGTTTATTCCAGTATTCAAAAGGTAATTCTGCCATTATATTCTATCGTTTAGCTATGATTTATACAGTATGTTCTGGTGCTGTTATTTCCACCATGTAGTCTTTCGTTTTCTTGTCGTAATAGGATAATCTTGCCACTCGTATTCTTTATACTCTTCCTTTATTTCTAGAAAGTCATCGTTCTCCTCAAAAGTGTACAGATCTTCACAAAAAGGGAGCCTTTCGTAGAGTCCTGCTGCATGAAAAGAAAAAATCACCTTTCGCTCTACATCTGAGTTGTATCGTTTCCAAGTTCCAACAAAAGTGTTGGTAAAAGTGGGTTCATCACCGGAGGACGTTTTGAAGAGTTGAAGTTGACTGTCCTTGCGATAAAATACTAAAGCAAATGTTCCACTAAAAACTCCATCGCCATCCTTAATTCCTGGTTCACGGAGTGTGCAGTTAAATATGCCTATATAAAGAGAGTCTGTGATATATTCTTGTGTTTTTAAAAGCGTCTTAATAAGTTCGATTTTTCCACTCAGAGATTGAATGTTGTTCCCAAGTTTACTTTTTCCAGTTACTTCATATGAACCATTCGTTTTGCTTACTTCCAAGTGAAAATCTATTCTTCGAAATTTTGGTCCAAATACACCAACGTAAGTTGAGGTTGGAAATCCGTCAACATTTGAGTTAGAAAGCACTTGACTAAAGTCCCAGTTCGAAAACCTAGCGCTATTGATTTCTTGAAAACTACCGTAGTTGCTCAGGGATTCAAGCCATTGTTTGGAAAGGTCTTGGCCGGTCGTTCGAATGACCGATAGTTGAAAAACTAATACTGCTAGTAGAATGTACTTCATAGGAGTTCGCCTAATGCACCACAACGATAAGCTATCGGTTTGTATACCTACGCGGCTCAACCCACAGCTTGTAAAGGGCACAATTTAGTGAAATTTGCTGCGTTAGGCAAGAGAAGCCTTACAACGGTTCAAAGAAGCACTGCGTCCCAAAAGATAAAATATCCTACGAGCTGCCCTCGGTAGAAAGCACTTTGACCTATGCCCGATGAGCACCTGTTATCTCTCGCTATTGCCGTTCTGCGTTCCACGGTTCACGATCCATTTTGCAAAGTTTCTGGCGTTGAGAAGTAGGAAAGTACCTGCTGCAAGTATGAATAAGTTCTGATAGAGTAGATTCTTCGCTGCTGTTGTCCAGAATTCCACTTCTTTGTGATCATGGTAGTAAATGCTGTTCACCTGTTGAGATAGGAGGTTCGGGATGGAGTTGAGAATCGCTAAGACTGAAACTATGGCCAAAGCAATTTCAAGCAAATCCGTTTTGGTGGTTGCGAGTTCAACAGTCCCCTCGTTGGTAGATGAAATCTTGTTAGCAATTAATTCAGTTCTGAAAATAGCCATATATGCAAATCCTATTTCAACCAAAAAAGTTATCGAGATTCCAGCGTAAATAAACAAGCCTTGACCGTCAGGGAAAAAGTTGTTCCCAAAAATCATGAAAGGGAATTCCATGAAGTGTTGGACAAATCGCACAAAATAGTGTAGTCCAAAGATCTTAATTGCTGTGTTGAGAGGTTCTGTTTTCGTCATGCAGTAAGTGAAAGATAACGCCAGTTTAAAACCCGTTTGATACACTAGGTTATGAAATACTGAAAGTAGTAATTTATGCTTTCTCCGCAAACGGGTACCGTTCATTAATTGCAAAAGTTTAGGATAATTAAACACTATACTTAACTAAAACAATATCTGTGATAGACAGCTATGAAAAGCAAGCATAAATTCCGAGCTATTTAGCAGAAAATCAGCTTCAAGGCGGTGAACAAATGGGTTTACGCAGTGTTAGGCTTTGTTTTGATTTTACTCTGTGCTCATTTTTTTAACTTTAAATTTCGGGCTATAAAAGTTTGGGTCATCCATTAAAATATGGATTGTTCCTTTACCTACTTCACTTTTTAAATTAAGTGTTGCAGTCTTATTACTAGCTATTATTAATATCTCGTAAACTGCTTCTCCCGTTAAATATTCCTTATCCCAATCACATTCCGAATTAGTTATCAAATACTTAACTGCATCATCAGGTTTTTGTGAATTTTTTATAAATATTGAATCGGAAGTAAACTCAAATGTCATTGGTAGAAACATTTCGAGTCCTGTATCTGGATCAGGGTATCCAATAGCACCCCAATTTTTAGTTTGATCACATTGTCCGAAAAGACGAGATACAAAAAATGAGAAAATAATAAGTGTCTTAATTTTCAACATATTATGACATATAAATAAATTCTAATTGAGCCTAACAACCAGCTCACCGCAAAATAGTGATTAACGTTTAGAATATGAAAAGTAGGCGGTTATGAAGCTCGAAACTTTTGGTTAAACACAAAGTTTGAAACGAGCCAAAACACTTGAATTTACTAATATTTAGCCTGTTTTTTATAAACATTCTATGTGCCTTTTATTTATTTGATTCAACATATTTTTTGAAATTATTGAGAATAGATTGCCATCCATTCTTTTGCATCTCAATTGGATTTTCTGATTCTGGGTCAAATTCAATCATAACTTTTGTCTTCTTTCCCATTTCTTCAAAACGAACTTGTATACTTCGATTTTCAAAACCATAACTAAATGATTCTAATGGATTGATTTCTTTATAAATAGCTTCAAAGTCGAATCCAAAACTTCCATCTTTAGCTTCCATTCTCGCTTTATAAGTTCCACCAATTTGTAGGTCATTTTCAGCTCTCGGACAGCACCAATCTTCTGAGGCAAAATTCCAATTAACGATATGTATTGGATTCGTATAGTAATCCCATACCTTATTTCTGTTTGCGAAAATTTCGGAGTGAATTTTTATTTTATCTCTATTCATTTTTTCAGGTTTTCGGTTACTCTAAATTTGATAATTTGGGTAATTATTTCGTGAGGTAACGGTTGCTCAAGTGGAAATTGAACAGAGCCTTTTTCCTTGCTTGTATTTTGAGAGTACTTTTTTGAAATTTTCATGTCCAGTTGGTGTAGCGTAAAACCCAATATGATTTGCAAAACCTCCGAAATACACAAGTGGTTTTTTATTCAATTTATAAGCCGGCATTCGATAAGAAATACTTTCAATTGTCTTTGGGGCAATATCTTTAATCTCTTTTCTAATCCATTTAAGTTTTTCTTGAACTTCTTTTGGGAATTTAGAAATATAATGGTCAATCGAATCTATTTGCTTTTCCATTTTTCCTAATTGGTGCTCACCAACTTATATTAATCCAAATCTAATGGATTTTGAATCAGAGATCAGAGATAAACCATTGATTGTTAGCTATATGTAGTATACTTCTGTAGTCAGACTTGAGCGGGTATGTACACTGGCTATAAAATCCAAAAAAATAGCCGGGTGTAGTGGCAACCTACACCTAGTGGGGAAAACTGCTATTGTGTCAATTTTTACTCCTTTAACCATCTATTTTTTGTAGCAACAAATGCTTTACCGTTTCCCATTCTTCTTTAAGTGCGGTAAGTAGAACTTCCAAGTGCTCAAAGGAATGATCTTCGGTAGCATTGTCCATTTTTCTTGCAATTTCAGCTAATAGACTACAGCGCATATGAAGAGAAGTCCCATTAATCGAATGAGCAATTGCCTTGACATTTGCTAAGTCTATGTCTTTGCATGCCTGTTCGAGCTGGTCTATCTTAGTCGGCATATCGGTAATAAACATCGATATTAATTTTTGAGCCGTCTCCATATTATTTCCAACACTTCTTGTCAGTTCGCTAAATCCAAAATGAATATCATTTTTAGCATCATCTATATTTTGCAATTCAACATTGATCTTTTTTCCTTTCGGAAAGAATTTAGTAAATACTGTTTGTATGTTTTTGGATTCTAATGGTTTAGTTAAAAAGTCATCCATTCCTGCGGCAATGCACTTCTCTTTTTCCTCCTTTAATGCACCTGCCGTAAGTGCTATAATTGGAAGGTGATTACTTTTATTTACCTCTAATTTTCTAATTTTTTTGGTCGCATCAATGCCGTCAAGTTCGGGCATGTGTACATCCATGAAGATTAAGTCTGGAGAAATACTTTTGTATTGCTCAATAGCTTCTAGGCCATTTTTTGCTTCATAAACCTCGCTATTGGGCATTAGCTGTGAAAGGATGATTTTGCTAAGCTCCATGTTCAAGGGATTATCTTCTGCGATAAGGACTTTTATTTTTCCCCGTGTTTGACTCGTATTAACTGGTTGTTCTGTTTCTTTCTGTGGGATAGTTTCTGATGTTTGATCGAGATCAGAGAGGTAGTTGAATAAATCTTGACTTTTCACGGGTTTATTCAAATGGAAACGAATGCCTAACTCTTTACTTTTTTGATTCAAGTCTGTGTCATCTATTGAAGAATGAAGTAAAATGATCGGTTGCTTTTCGATGCTTAGTTCCAACTTATCCTTCATCAGGCGGATAGTGTCTATGCCATTAAGATAGGGCATATCATAATCGCAGATTATCATATCATAAGGCGGAGTACTTTGCAGTTTCTTTAGTGCCTCAAGTCCATTATTGCAGGAGTCCGATTTTATATGCCACTGCTTGAGCATTTGGTCCAGAATGAGTCGGTTGTTATCATTATCATCAATAATCAAACAGCGGTTTACACCTGAAATCTTTGCGGTATTTGGTTTTTCTCCCTGCTCAAAATCCGTGATGATGTCGAAAGAGAAAGTAGTGCCAACACCAGGAGTGCTATCTAAGTTGATTGTGCTTCCCATTTTTTCTGCAATCATTTGTGAAATGACCAGTCCTAAACCTGTGCCTCCATATTTACGCGTGGTGGAACTGTCAGCTTGAGAAAATGATTTGAAAAGTTTTGCTTTTTGCTCTTCGGTAATACCAATCCCTGTATCTCGTACGGAAATTGACAATTTTCCTTGTTTACCTTCAAGTGTGTGATAGACTGCTTGTAGCGCTACTTCGCCCTTTTCCGTAAACTTGACGGCATTGCTTAAAAGATTTGCTAAAATCTGCTTGGTGCGAATAGCGTCAACATGGGCAAAACGAGGCATGGAAGGATCAATATCCAATAATAATTCAAGCGTTTTGTCTGCTGCTGAGAATTTGACAATATCGATGCTATTTTCTAAAAGCTCAACCATATCGGTTTTCATTACCTCAAGCTCCAACATGCCTGCTTCAATCTTAGAAAAGTCAAGAATATCGTTGATAATGCCTAAAAGCGTATGCCCTGATACATTGGCACTATTAGCATATTGCTGTTGAACGGGGCTTAGCGGAGTTTTTGTAAGTAACTCCGTAAAACCGATCACCCCATTGAGCGGCGTACGGATTTCGTGGCTCATATTGGCAAGAAACTCCGATTTTGCTTTGTTGGCAGCTTCTGCTTGTTCTTTGGCTTTAATTAATTCTTGTTCTGCCTGCTTGCGTTCGGTGATGTCCTGACAGGTACCTACAGCCCGTGTAGGTTTACCATTTAGATCCGAATGAATCTGCCAGCGCTCTTCTACATGTTTTACAATATTATCAACGGTTAGGATGCGGTGCTCTACCATATTAATACCTGCTTTTGTAAGCGATTCTAAAAACGCTTTATCTACTTTCTCCTTATCCTCCGGGTGAACAAATTCCAAAAAAGCAGGATGTGATGCCTGAAAACGTAAATTATCAGTTCCAAAAATCTTATAGGTCTCCTCTGACCAAACTACTTCAAAGGTTTGCAAATCCGTTTCCCAGCTTCCTACTTTTGTTACACCCTGAGCAATGATAAGCCTGCCCTCACTTGCTTCTGCTTGTTCTTTGGCTTCTTCGAGTTGTCTTAAGGCTTCTTTTTCTTTGGTGATGTCAATTACTACACCTTCAAACCTTGCTACCACGCCATTTTCTTTCACGACTTTAACTCTATTTTTCACCCATTTAAGAGCACCTGATTTTGTTCTAATTTTATACTCGGACTGAGAAAAACCCTCCTCTTCTAGGTTTTTAAACATTTGAGGGATGATGTTTTTGTATTCATCTACGATGACCTCACTCCATAACTGAGAGTTGGAGTACCATTCGTCAAGGGTATAGCCATAGAAATCTTCTGCTGAAGGAGTAATAAAAATTGTTTTAAAGGTCTCTGCTTCTATTGCCCAAATAACATCTTGCATACCATAAAAAATACTTTTTAACTTTTGATTGGCTTCTTCGATTTGTCTTAAGGCTTCTTTTTCGTTGGTGATGTCCCAATTGGTCCCAATCATTCTAGTCGCATTGCCATCTTTATCTCTTAGAATCTTGGCAAGTGCCCTAATATTTCTGATCTGCCCGTTTGGAGTTTGGACTCGAAATTCGGTGTTAAATTCTTTTTCGCCTTTAATTGCTAATTCAAATTCTTTATAGCCCTGTTCTCTGTCGGCTTCATAAACTCCTTGAGTCCAGGCATCAAGCGCACTGGAAAACTCTTCTCTTTTTACCCCATATAAAGCAAACATCTGATCATCCCAAGTCAATTTATTGGCCACTATATCCAAATCCCACACTCCTACGCCTCCTGCTTGAGTAGCCAGACTTAAGCGGAGTTCACTATCTTGTAAAACCAATTCAGTCTTTTTACGGTCGGTAATGTCTTGTCGGATAGAAAGGAACTGTACAACCTGCCCCAAATCATCGTAAATTGGCTGAATTACAGTATTCACCCAATAATCGCTACCATCTTTCTTTCTCTTTTTAATTTCTCCCTTCCACGTTTTACCTGCCATTATCGTTTCCCACTGATTGCGCCAAAATGACGCATCATGGTAGTCTGTATTCAGGATATTGTGGTTTTGCCCGATTAGCTCTTCCTCAGTATAGCCGCATATCTCGCACAACTTCTTGTTTACTTTTACAAAGATGCCTTGCGCATTGGTAATGGAGAGAGCAGTAGCTTCGTTCACGGCAATGGTGATATCTTTTATCTCTTTGCTGATGGCGGCAATCTCTGCTTCCTTCCTTTTTTGCTCAGTAATATTCGTATGCGTACCTACTACTCTGCTTGC
Source organism: Cyclobacteriaceae bacterium (assembly GCA_040218415.1). GTDB lineage: Bacteria > Bacteroidota > Bacteroidia > Cytophagales > Cyclobacteriaceae > JAVJRN01. The sequence goes on along the minus strand of JAVJRN010000043.1, from coordinate 31,056 downwards.
TTCTCCTTTTTCATTTCGCTCAACAACCTTTGCTCTGTTGTGTATCCACAAATAGTCGCCCGCTTTGTTTCTAAATCGGTATTCGTGGCTGAAAGTGTCGCCATTTTCAGGTGTCTGGGTAACTTTATTGATGGCTGCAAAAACCCACTCAGAATCATCGGGATGTAATCTATCAGACCACTCACTGGCTATGTAGGCAAGCTCGCCCACCTCATAACCCAGCATTTCTACCCATGCCTTCGAGAAAACGGTGATGCCATCTGCAGGGGTCCAATCCCAAATCCCATCACCTGAAGCGTCCAAAGCATAATTCAAACGTTTGATTAATGCTTCTTTTTCTAGTTCAAGTATCTTTTTCTCCGTGATATCTTGTGCCACCCCCCTTAAGCCAATGATACGCTTATTTTCATCAAATACAGCCTCTCCACGCGCCCACATCCATCCTTGGCTTCCATCTTTGCGAATGCTTCTAAGTTCTAATTCATAAGGAATGCCTTGCTCTCTAGTAAGGGTTAAACAAGACATTAAGTTTGCCCAGCTTTCCGAAGTAAGCAACTTCATGTGTTCAGAGTAAGGTGGCGGAGGGAGTGTGTGGTCAAAGCCATACATTTTGTAAAGCTCCTCTGTCCAGACCATCTCATTGGTTTTTAAATCAAGCTCCCAGCTACCTACTTTGGAAATTTGTTGGGCGTTGTGAAGTTGGGCAGTTTTGCTCTTAAGCAGTAATTCGTTGTTTTTAAGCTCTGTAATTTCTTGATGAGCCCCTAGCATTCTTAGCGGTTTGCCATGCTCATCCCTGACTGCCAAACCACGGCACCTAATCCATACGGTAGAGCCATTTTTATGCGTATATCTTGCTACTTGATCGTAAGGGAAATCTGGGTTTTCTAAATGCTTTGTAACATTATCTTTAGCAATTTCTAAATCTTTTGGGTGGATAATATCCTGCCAGGCCGATGCTTTATGCGGCATTTCTCGGTGGTCGTACCCTAAAACTGCCCAAAATTTAGGATTCATCCATTCTTCTTCGGGCTGCTCCAAATCCCAATACCACAAGCCATCTAGTGAAGACTCTTGGATAAAATCAAAAATTGACTCATCCGATTTGATAAGCTCATAGAGTTCTTCTTTCAGATAATTCGTGTTTTTCATACCCCTCTACGTTATTGATATAATAGACTACAACCGGATAGCAACCCACAATGATCGTTATCCGACTTATATTTGGGTTAAATCTAATAGATTTTGAATCTGGGACAAGCATTAAAAGCCATATGTGTATAAGCTTCCTTGATGCGATTACAGCTGGAATCTACACTGGCTTAAAACACAAAAAAAGGGGTACGTTTAGTGGCAACCTACACTTGGTGGGCTCGATGAGAGGTTGCATTCTTTATACTTAAGATCCGCACTTTCAGCGGATGCAAGATCACCTCCATTTTGACGTTTACTAATCTAATATCGAGTGTTCGTGAGGTCGATCACTCGCTTCTCAAAGATTTTACTGGATTGGCTCTAGCCGCTCTACCTGCCTGATTGGACACAATAGCCATAGCAAAACCAAGCGCCACCAAACCAACCAATGGAAAAATCCACCATTGGATGTCAATCCTGATCTTGTAACGATCAAGGTATTGATCCAAGAAATACCATGCGAGAGGTGCCGCCAGCACGAAGGAAATGATGACCAACTTGGAGAAATCTTTGGACATGAGCAGCACCAAATTACCCACAGAAGCGCCCAGTACTTTTCTGATTCCAATCTCCTTGGTACGTTGCTCTGCGGTGAAAGACGCCAACCCGAATAGTCCAAGCCCAGTAATGAAAATGGCCAGTAATGAAAAAACCAAACTAAGCTTTTTCGTCATCTGGATAGTGGCAAATTTCTTGTCAAATTCCACATCCGCAAAGTCATATTGGAAAGGATAAGCTGGGTTATGTCGATCAAATATTTCCCCAACAGTCTCAAGAGTAGCTGAAAGCTGATTCCCGGGACGCAAGCGAACAGAAACGGAATTGATCCAATTCGGGTCGTAAACCATGAAAAGAGGCCTCACTTCCTGATAGGGAGAGCCCATCAGCGCATTGTCCATCACTCCTATCAAGGTTCTTTTACCTCCCCATAGATCGAGTTGAGCGCCAATTGGGTCTTCCATATTCATCAGGTCTAAGGCAGCTTTATTGATGACTATTGCGCTGGTATCGGTACCAAAGTCTTTGGAGAAATCACGTCCGTGTAGCATTTTGATACCCATGGTCTTCGTGTAGTCATAGTCAGCGGCGATGGTCACGAAAATCACTTTTTCATTTTCTGGTTTTCCGGGCCATCCTAGGAAGTTGTTGGAGGTAATTTGGGTGATGCTACTGTTTGATCTTGTCACTGAGGTAACCGCTCCCGATTGCAACAAATCATTCTTCAGAACTTCATAATTTTTATCAATATCGGTGGTGATCTCCACAGATATGAGATTTTCTTGATCGTACCCGACTTCTCTGTTTTGTACCAATTCTATTTGCTGATAGATCACTACCACAGTGATCATGAGCAGGATAGAAAATCCAAATTGTAAGACGACCAAAAATTTCCGAGGCGTGGTGGCTCCTTTGCCTATTTTGATAGCACCTTTCAGAGTAGCCACTGGATTAAAAGAGGAAAGATAGAAAGCAGGATAACTTCCTGAAATAATTCCCGTCACTACAATTACCCCAATAGAAAATAACCAAAACTTCCCTGATGTAAAGTCAATGGCTAACTCCTTATCTACGAGCATATTGTAACCAGGCATGACCAATAAGGCAACAACGATTGCTAAGAGAAATGCAATCACTGAAATGATGAGTGACTCACCGATAAATTGCATAATCAATTGCTTACGATGAGAGCCGAGGCTCTTTCTGATACCTACTTCTTTGGCTCTTTTTTCGGATCTAGCTGTGGCCAAATTCATAAAATTGATGCAAGCGATCAAGAGAATGAATATTGCCACGAAGGTGAAAAGGCTTACATAATCGCTCATTCCGCCCTGTACTTTTCCATTTTCAAAACTGGAGTACAGCCTCCAGCGTGGTAGCGGGTGAAGGAAAAGACTTCTCGGCATGTCGTCCTCACCATTTTCCGTAAGGAGATCAGCGATGGCGATGTTGGTGGATTGCTCCTTATCCGCATCATACAGTTCCACAAATACCTGAAAGGAGTAGTTGCCCCAATTGGTTTTATTGCTAAGTACCCAAGGACTGTCTTTCTGCCATTGCGCATAGGTCATCAGGTAATCGAATTCGAAAGTGGAATTATCTGGAAGGTCTTTCAATACTGCAGTCACCTTGAGTGAACTGGCATCATCTACCTTGATGAGTTGGCCGAGAGGATCTTCGTTTCCGAAAAGTTGGGAGGCTAATTTTTTAGTAATTACGATGGACGAAGGGTCATCTAGCACCTCAGCAGCATCTCCATTAAGCAGCGGAAACTGAAACATTTCCAAAAATTCTTCGCTCACGTAATAGCCTTGTTTGATCAATCTCTTTTCCCCAACTTTCAGCAAGTGATCTCCACCCCAGTCTGTGACCGCTGTGTTTTTGATGTTGCTATCCCTATTTTTCAGACCTTCATAGGTTGGGAGAGGAATGGAGGACCAAGAATTAATTTTGTTATCAAACTCAGCATTTAACCATACTTGATGCAGCCGGTCGTTTTTCGGAAGAAACATATCGTAGGACGTTTCATCCGACACCCAAAGTAGAATTAAGATACTGCAGACGATTCCTATCGCTAAGCCAGAAATGTTGATGATAGAATAAAGACTGTTTCTTTGGAGGTTTCGAAGCGTAACTATGAAAAAATTGCGAAGCATATTGGAGAGGTTTGATGAGCAATACACTTAGAGTACTTTTAAGACAGCTGAAGGTTACATTTTGGTGAATTTATTATTCTAATGTTGTCTGCCGGTGTTTCAACTGTTTCCCGCGCTACCAGATTTAAAACAGATCGTTAAATCAAAGGTCAGCTGAAGGAGCCACTTAGAAATAACCAACAGCATGCTCTGGATTTCAAATCCTGAAGTGCAGAATTATCAACCCATAGGAGGCGGAAGATTGATTTTCAAAATAGTGTTTACAATTATTTAATATTTTGAATCAGATAATGACTTAATACAGAGACTCTTTTTAGTTTCACGAAAGTACTTTTTGGATTATAACACTTGCTCTAAATGAGAATACTCCACACCGCCGATTGGCACCTTGGTCATCGCCTTCATGAAAATGGACAGCATGAAGAACATCAACTTTTCTTTGATTGGCTCATCAAGACAATTGACGAAGAGAAGATTGACGTATTGCTGGTCTCAGGGGATATCTACGATACAGGTGTTCCTTCTACCCAGAGCCAAAAGATGTATTACGATTTTCTCATCAAGTTGCAGCAGACTCATTGCAGTGAAGTGGTGATCACGGGAGGTAATCATGATGCTCCTGGAACGATCAATGCGCCCAAAGAGCTACTGGCTGCTTTGTCAGTACGTGTGATTGGTAAAGCAACAGAAGATGTCGCCGAAGAAGTTTTTTGCTTGAAAGTGGCGGATGAAGAGGTCATCGTCGCAGCTATTCCTTACCTCAGAGATCAGGATATCAGGCGAGCGGTGCAGGGCGAGAGTTTTGATGATATCACGAGCCGATATAAGCAGGCTTTGGTCAATCATTATCAAGAAGCTGCGGATGAATGCGTGGCTCTGGGCAAAGCAGGTGTGCCGCTTATCGCAATGGGACACTTGTTTGCTGTAGGAGGCTCGGTTTCAGATAGTGAGCAGCAAATCTATGTTGGCAACTTGGGTCATATTGGAGCAGAGGATTTCCCGAAGGCATTCGATTATATCGCACTGGGTCACTTGCACAGGCCACAGCTGGTCGGGGAGAGAGATTACATCCGGTATTCTGGATCACCCGTGATGCTGAGCTTCAGCGAAACAGGTTATGAGAAGCAAATTCTGATTTTGGAAACAGGCCAAAATGAAATTAAAAGCATTCGACCCATCGCAGTACCTGTATTTAGAGAACTGATCAGAATCAGCGGAACTATGGAAGAGTGTATTGGGAGGATACAGAATCTCACGGTTTCCGAAAGTGCATTGACACCTTGGCTGGAAATCACCCTTGATACCACTCAACAAACAGTCATAGACCAACGAAGCATACACGAAGTGGCAGAGGAAAAGCGAGCCAAGGTCTTGAAAGTAGCGGTGGCAAAAAAACGAAAAACTAAAGGTGTGGATCAGCTTCTCTCCGAGACCACTAGTGTAAAAGACCTATCACCAGTAGAGGTGTTTAAGCAAAAATGTGCAGAAGAAGATTATCCCATAGAGGATCATTCGGAGATCATGGACGCATTCGAAGAAGCATTACAATTAGCTAGAGAACAGTAAAGATGAAAATTTTAAAGATCGAACTTCAGAATATAAACTCGCTGAGCAGTGCTGTTCCTATCATGATTGATTTTGAGAGCGCAGCATTTCAAGATGTCGGCCTATTTGCCATCACCGGATCTACTGGAGCAGGTAAGACGACTATTCTCGATGCTATCACTATAGCCTTGTATCAGCAAGTACCGAGATTCAATATGTCTAGCAGCAAAGGCGGACTTGTAGACGTGGTGAGCCATGGCGCGGATCAGGCTTTCACCAGGGTAACATTTTCGGTGAAAAACATTCGATACGAAGCTCAGTGGGATATCAGGCTAAAGGGTAAGAATGGGAAGGTATTAGGGAATCCTATAGAAAATGTAAGGTTGAAAAATCTTGATACCGAAAAAATCCTCGCAGAGAAAAAGACAGAATACAAGAAGGAGATAGAGGAACTCACTCAGTTGAATTACAACCAGTTTTTGAGATCCGTGATGCTTGCCCAAGGTGAGTTTGCAGCTTTTCTCTCAGCACCACCTAAGGAAAAAGGAAAATTGCTCGAGCAAATAACTGGGGAGGATATTTACAAGCGAATAGGAGAATCTATTGGTAAGAGAAGGGCTGAAGAACAAACAATTCTTGAGTCCGAACGCAGCAGAATAAATAGCGAGGATTTACTGACAGATGAGCAGCTAATCGAGCTTGAGGCTAATGGAAAGGAGCTAATCGAGTCATTGAAAGCACTTAATCCAAAGTTTGATGAGATAGAAAAGGTGCTGAAGTGGTACCAAGATGAGGCTAGGTTGATTCGTGAGAAGGATGAGCTAATGGCTATTGATTTAGATCTAGAAAAGCGCAAAAGTGAAAACTTGGGGGTAGCTGGTCAGATGAAAGCCCATGAGGCGGCAGTGCCTTTCAGAGATAAAGTATTGGAAATCAAGCGACTAGAAAAGGACTTGTCAGAAAAGCGAGCGCAACTTCCAATATTGAATGACCAATTTGAGGAAGTTAAAATCGCTGTTGCAAAAGCATCAGAGGATGAAAAACTCGCCAATCAAGCGCTACAAAAATCAGAGGAGATCAATCAAGAATGGATTCCCAAGTTGGAAGCGGTAGTAAAGCTCGATACCAAAATCGAAAAGACCACTTCTGAAAAAAATGAATACCAGCAAAAGCTAGCTATCATCAATTCGAGCATTCAAGAGTTGGAAGTAAAGCAGCAAACTTTTGTAAAAGCTCAACAAGATAAAGTCAGGGAGAAGACACAAATTGATGCGTTTTTAGATCAGAAAAGAGTGCTCGGTACCATAGCGCCACTAATAGGAGATTGGGATAAGCAGCTCACCCTGCGAGCCACCAAGTGGCAGGACTTGCAGCAGATTGAGAATGTTATCAAAAAGGATGAGAAGGAGTTTGCAGCTAAGACTGACACATTAAAAGTGCAAGAGCAAGCGCTAGATCATCAGCGAACTTTGCTAGATCAACTGAAGGTGGAAATAAGTTCCTTAAACGATGAACTGAAGGGAACCAATATTCGGTCAATGGTTGACCAACGAAATGCCCTACAAAGCAGCCAGGATATTCTGAAAGAAGCAAAAAAGTTACTGGAAAGAGCAGCAGAGCAAAGTGAGAGAATCCGAGCATTGGAGGAAAGTAGGGGTCACCAGCAAGTTAATTTAGAAAGTGTCCGTGCTGCGATAGAAAGCTTAGAACCTCAGATTTCTGTGTCGGAGGAAGCATTGGCGGATGCCGAGAGGATACTCAAATTAGAGCAACAAGTGCTGTCTGCGGAGGAGGAGAGAAAAAAACTAATTGCTGGAGAGCCATGCCATGTCTGCGGCAGCAAGAATCATCCTTACGTTACTGATTACCAACCAGTTTCGATATCGGATAGTGAAAAGAAGGTAGCTGATAGGAAAGAAATTCTAATCGAGTTAAATAAATCACTCCAAGGCGAAAAGATTGAATTAGCCAAAGTAGAGACTTCATTAACAGGAATTGAGGAGTTACTAAAAGAAGCTCAAGAGGCAAAGAACCTTGCTATGATTGCCATCAAAGAATTGGATATTTCGGATAGTCAATGCAATCCAGAATCGATAGAAGAGGAGCTTGCGAAAATTTCCGACGCTTTTGAAGCGTTAAATGTCAATATCGACAAAGCAGAACAGCTCCAAGAGCAGCTAAAATCACTCAAACAAGACGAAGAAGAACAAAAAGAGATCGCTCAATCAGTGCAGCAAAATATATCTATCCTGAAAGAACAGGTTCAAAGCAAAACTCAAGCGATTAAGGAAGGAAGAGAGAAATCAGGGTCACTCAAATCAGCCATCGAGACCATTGAATCAACCCTGACATCCAGCTTCCAGCAATTCGAACTCAAACTACCAACAGTCGAAAAAAGTGAGTTGTTTATAAGCTCGATACAACAAAAAATCAATGAGTATGAAGAAAAGCAGAAACTAACCAATAAGTTGGAAAGTGAGCTTTCTCAGCTAAAGATCAACCTTTCGAATGTTGAAGAAAACCTCGAGAAAGAAAAAAAGGAATACTCGAAAATTACGCAGAGTTTAGATCGAATACTCAGTGACCTCAAGCAAGATACGGAAAAGAGAGTCGCCTTTTTACCGTCTGGAATTGATACAGACTCTAAAAGGGCGGAATTGAAGGAAGGTTTGGATAAGGTAAAGAAAGTCCTTGATGCTAGGAGGGCAGATTCGCAAAACCTTCGCGACAAGTCATCCAGAATAGAAGAGCAAAGAGAATCGTTGATAGTTCAAGGCAAGGCGACTAAAGATCAATTAGCCGATGAGGAGCTACGGCTAAACGAGGCTATTGGTGGGACTCAATTTTCTTCCTTAAAGGCAGTTGAGGAGGCGTTGCTTAGCCACTCGGACGAGACAGCTTTTAAAGCGATACTTAGACAGCTAGAGGATGATAGCTTGAAGCATAAAACCAATCAAGAAAAGTGGGAAAAGGAGCAGCAGGAGCACCTCGGCAGCAAAAAGTTCGAAATCAGTCATGATGAAGCAGAGCGAGAAAAATCTACTTTGAGTAGTCAAAAAGATGATTTTAATAAGGAATTAGGTAGTATCAAGGCAAAGGTTGACGGGCATAATGAAATCAAAAAGCGCAATGAGAAAGTGCTAGAAGCCATAGGCAAGCAACAGGAAGTGGTGGATAAATGGGCGACTTTGCTAAAGCTCATCGGCGGATCCAAAGATGCCTTCAACACTTACGTGCAGCGACTTACCCTTCAGCGACTTATTTACCTAGCTAATCAGCATCTACTCCAACTCAATGAACGATACTCCCTTAATATGGAAGCCAAGTATAGCGCAGGGGAGGAACTTAACTTTAGTCTCGTAGACCACTATCAGGCAGATGAGACGAGGCTGGTTGATACTTCCAGTGGGGGTGAAAAATTTCTCATTAGCTTGGCTCTGGCTTTGGGACTTTCAGACCTTGCCAGTCATAATGTATCCGTCGGGTCGCTTTTCATAGATGAAGGTTTTGGCACGTTGGATGGCAAAACTTTAGAGACAGTCATCGCCACACTCGAGGCGCTACAGGTGCAAGGGAAAATGATTGGAATTATCTCTCACGTAGAGAACCTGAAAGAGAGAATCACTACACAAATCCAAGTAATCAAGAGGAACAATGGCGTAAGTGAGGTGTTGGTGGTGTGATGATGGCTTAATTCTATTGGAATTATGTTATAGAGTTAAAGATTCAGTTGCATCTCTGCTGGTACTCCTTTTCAATGCGCACCAAATCAACTCCGAGTGATAATTCATGAGCTCGGCCAGTCCAGACCACTGATATACCAATATCCATTATCGTGCACAAAATAAACCGTAACCAAAGTAGTGTCTGACTTAGTGGAGACTGAAACTTCCACTGAAGCCTGATCAGGACTGATGGCTATTTCGGCGGTCTGATAATCACTACCCAATAAATTAACATCCACCACTAGCTCCATCATTTGGCTAATAAAGGCTTTTTCGGATAGCTGCTGATTTCTAAATGATAAGCTTTTGTGGAGTGCATGATCCATGAATTCAAATTCTGCTTTGATCAGCATATCCATAAATTCCTGAGTATAGCGCCTCAAATCTTCTTCATCGTTGGGGTAAAAATCCTCATAGGTGAAACAGGTAATCATGCCGGGTAGATCGATGATAGATATCTCTTCTTCCAATAAATCCTCAACGATAAAGCGGTAAATTTCAGGCTTTGAGACGTCATATAGCACGTCAAGTGAAATGTTGTTTTCTTTGAGTAGGTCGAATGCTCGTTCTAGTTGTTCTGCCAGTTCATCAGGTTTGAGATCAGATGGACTAGGAAAAGCGGGATTGCTCAAAATTCCTTTTACTTTCTTCCATTCGTTGGCTTCTTCCGCTTTATTGAAAGCTTCGATATAGTCTATAAATTGTGACTCTCCGGAAGGGGTGAGATTGTCGCTTTCACCGTAAAACTCAGCTCCTGTTTCTGCTGATAGCTTTAGCTTTCTGAATTCATTTTCAAATTTTAGCGAATCTTCGGAGTTATCTTCAGCGTCTTTCATTTGTTCAAAATCTTCATTTAATGCCTTTTTGAATATCAATAATTTCAACTTAACAGTCAAATACGTTAAGGAATTATTTTTTCTGATTTAATCCCAAAAGCCCCTCACTAGGTGTCGCAGATGCTACGCTTTCTTCTGTTGCCCATTAACAAATACTAACCAATCCCTTCTCTGCTGTATAATATTTGGTAATGCTATAGAGATTGCGTGGATGTAGGTTGTACCTACACGTAGTGGGGGTAATAGTGAGAAAAAGCACAATTTTACAGGGCTTGAAATACATGCATCTAAGTCTATATTTTGAACCAGAGCCGCCCTTTTCAATCGTAAATTGCTAGTTCAAAAGATAACCTAAAATTCAACTTTGAAATCTTGCTATTTATTACTCTCTACAAAAAGTTGAATTTCATTCGCAAATTCTTGCCACTCAAAATCCATGATAGAATGACCTGATTTTTCCAAAATCACAATTTTTTTAACGCTAGAGCTAATGTTGTTGTAGGTGTCTTCCCCTAATGCAGAGGGAACAACAAAGTCATATTTCCCCCAAATGACTAAAACGGGCATCTCTATTTTAAACAATTGATCTGTTAGGGCTGTCATTTCCACTTCTTGGTCTAACATTTCGTTAGTCCGATTGCCCGTCTGATTGCTCGTAAAAAAATTGGTTGGGCCAAAAAACATGGAGTTGTCATTTCCGCCACTCTGTGCCACCACCAAAATACCATCCTCTGTCAACCAATTCTCAACTTCATAGCCTTTTTGGTTTATCTCTGAAGATTGGTCACCGGTAATATTATTGGTATCTATGGCACTCGCCCACGCTAATATATCTTGCCATTTTGCAACGCTATTTCCAGCCGCAATTTGTTCATTGGCTACTTTTATATAAAGCTTCACACTCTCCATGTTGCCTTTAGGATTGTCATGTGCACCACTGGCCTCAATCCATCCCTTTAGGTTATACTGCAAATCTTCCGTTACCATGTAATTTGCAGACAGGGTTCCACCCCAAGAGTGGCCAAGAGCAAAAACACTAACATCGTTTCCATATTTTGCTTTCAAAACTTTTATTACGGCATCCATGTCTTCTGTCATTTGCGCCACCGTAACATCAGATTTGTCATAATGGCCATGACTCATGCCTTGCCCTCTTTGATCCCAATACGCCATCGCGTAATTCTTTTCTAATTGTTCGGTCCAAAGTCCTGTACGATACTCTAAACCAGATCCACCTGGCCCACCATGAACGATTAGAATGACCGCTTTCGAGTCAATATTTCCGCGCATGTACACGGGCATTTGGGAATCTGCGTTTTTAACCCAAAATGTTTCGTTTATTACGCCAGTAGTCTGCTCTTTTTCGCAAGCTAAGAGAGCAATTGCTATTAAAGCTATGTATATATACTTCATGATTATTTGCTTTTTGTTTTTACCGCACCCGTGCGGATACCCCAATTGACATTCATTCTCATACCAAGTTCCAAACTAACTTCTGCAATGCTTGCGGCATTATAATTCAGCAATAAATTGGTGTTAAGCCTTGTGAATACAGCCATTGGGATTTGGTTTTTTAGAACAAATCTTTGTCCGAATGCAAAAGAAATAGAAGGTGTCAAATAGCCTGTTGCACTAGTGCCTATGTTTGAAACCGTACCGTCATCCTTAGTTTCCCAAGTATCGCCTTGATTAAAAATGGTGTAGTAACCAAGCCCCACATTTACTTCTTCGTAAAACATGCGCTTACCGTATCTCCTCCATCCAGCTTCTCCAGATACGATGAAGGCGTTATAGGTTTCTTTTAGGTTAAAAAATGTGACACTCGGTGTTGCAAAAAAGAGGTGCATCACTGTTTTAATTCGTGTTTTCTTCTCTTTCTTTTTTTCTATCGTCAGTAAATTCCAATCAAACCCAATTTTTGCACCTGGGTGAGTAATAAAGTTGCCGTAATAAGAAACATAGATAGGTGCATACTCACCGAGATTAAACGCATTGTTAAACGTTTTCTTTTTGGTTTCTTGAGCTAAAACCCCAAAAGAAACGAGGCTCAGGAAGACTAACATCACTTTCTTCATAATATCATCTCTTATTTTTCAATTTATGTTAATTCAGGTGGAGTAATAAAACCACAAACAATAATGAGTGCTAAGCATTGTTTCAGTTATTTTCCCTAGTGAAATGAAAAATTACTCGTTTTTGTAAAACCATCTGCTACGCTTTCTTATGTTGCCCATTAACAAATACTAACCAATCCCTTCTCTGCTGTATAATATTTGGTAATGCTATAGTAGCTACTTAGCAAGGTACACTTTGTATTAAAACTTCGTTTTCTAGGAACTTTAGTGGTATAATTGAATTCGTAATTTATTTCACAATTTCTCTAGTTTATCATGCGATCTCTGTCCTTTTCCAGTTACCATATCAATATCTTAGCTTCTATTCTGTTATTGACTATTGCTACCGCTTGTTCCAATTCAACTAAAGATAATGATGTGCTAGATACATCTCCATACACCTCCATCTTCGGAGAAAATGTACTTGTATTTGACAATTCTATGGATGTAGATAGTATTAAGATGACGCTCCAAGCGTTACACGAGCAGCAGAAGTATAACGAATTTGGCTCAGAGCGATACGCACTACTATTCAAACCGGGAACCTATGATTTTGATGTTACAGTCGATTATTATGTTCAGGCTCTAGGCTTAGGAAGATATCCCGAAGATGTTACCATCCTCGGAGCGGTACAATCAACCACAACTACCAGTAGCAAGAATGTTTCTAACAAGGTTACGACCATGTTTTGGCGCGGTGCGGAAAATTTCAAAGTTGTGCCACAAGATGATAAAATGATTTATTGGGCGGTATCACAAGCGGCTCCATACCGGCGCATGCATGTAGTAGGTGATATTAATTTTGATAAAGGCAGTTGGGCAAGTGGTGGTGTGCTTGCCAATTCTCTTGTGGAAGGCAGGGCAGGATTAACCTCTGGACAGCAATGGTTTACAAGAAATTCAAGGATAGTATCGTGGGAAGGAGGCAACTGGAACAGAGTATTTGTGGGCGTGGAAGGCGCACCGAAGGATACATGGCCTGATAAACCAACAACCGTCATCTACAAAACACCAGTAATTCGTGAAAAGCCGTTCCTAACCTATACGGAATCTGGAGATTATGCTGTTTTGGTTCCTGCGCTTCGTCGGGAAACTTCTGGCCCTTCTTGGATCGATCGTGAGGAGGAAGGTGAATTAATACCAATCACGTCTTTCCATATCGCTTTTCCTGATCAAGATAACGCGACTTCTATTAATCAAGCCTTGGCTGATGGCAAGCATATTCTCTTTACACCCGGAATTTACGAGATTGATAAAACGCTTATTATAACAAAACCCAATGCCGTAATGCTGGGACTTGGATTACCAACGCTTATCCCACAAAACGGACAGATTGCGATGGCTATCAATGATATCCCAGGAGCGAAATTAGCAGGGTTTATGGTGGACGCGGGACCTGAGCTATCTTCAACACTTATTCAAATTGGATCAGAAGAAGCTGATGCTGACAATCGCGATAATCCCATCTCTCTCCATGATATCTATTGCAGAGTAGGAGGTGCGGTGGTTGGTCAAGCGGAAGCCACCGTGACTATCAATAGCAATTATGTAATTGGCGATCATTTTTGGTTGTGGCGAGCCGATCACGGTGTGGGAACGGAATGGATGGATGGACAAAATAAACATGGACTTGTAGTGAATGGGGATCATGTGACGATTTATGGATTGTTCAACGAGCATTTTCAAGGGTACCAAACGTTCTGGAAAGGAGAACACGGCAGAACTTATTTTTATCAATCTGAAATTCCCTATCACCCACCCAGCATTGAGGCATGGAATGATAACGGAAATCCTGGCTATGCCTCTTATAAGGTTGCTGAAAATGTACAGAATCATGAAGCGTATGGACTAGGTATTTACAGTTTTTTCAGTGGTGAGCCAACGGTCTCAAATAATGTGAGGCTCGAAAATGCCATGGAAGTCCCTGACAATTTGGGCATTGTAATCACACATATTTCAACATTCGCCGGACTAAACGGAGGTATCAATCATTCAATTAATGGGTTGGGGCCATCTACTGAAGCTCGTGAACTAAAACATTATGATGGGTTTAAAGGCAAAAAATAGCCTTGATGACCAATATTGTTTGGAGTGACTCCTGCATTCTTTGCAAATCTGGCAACAATTTAACATACGCCAGATTTACCTTAATTTCTGCCTAAACCTCCTTCTGACAGGCCTACCCAATGGATATGACATCCAAAAAAATAGGAAGGCATAGGTAGCGACCAGATATGACGCTGTGCCTCTGGACTTTTTTAATTTCTTCTAAAATAGCGAGTTTGTAGTTCTGTTTCAAACTGGCGGTTTGAGGCATGCGCTCATATCGATTTCTACGCCTTAAGTAATTTGAGCGTCTTTTTTGACAATATAACCGATTGGTTATAACACTCGTTTGCTTTATAAATTATACCTAAAAGGGTATAATATCGGGAAAATCTATATATTTATACCCGTTATGGTATAATACAACAATATTTATTAATTTACACCCGAAAGGGTATAATAAAGTGAAAACAATATTAGCACAGTTCATCAAAGAGAAAAGAAAGCAAGCAAGGATGAATCAGGAGGATCTATCATTTGCTGCTGGAGTTGGTTTAAGGTTTGTTCGAGAACTTGAGCAAGGAAAACCAACCCTGAAAATGGACAAGGTCAATCAAGTGTTGAATCTTTTTGGGCATGAATTAGGACCAATAGAAGTTAACAGAGATGAGGAAAGCTAAAGTCCTTTATCAAGACGAATGGGCGGGGACACTCACTGAGGATGAGGAAGGATATCATTTTCAATATGAAAATGAATATTTTGTAAAGCGAGGTGAGTCAATCAGCTTAACCCTGCAAAGACAACAAGAGCCATATCATTCAAATGTGCTATTTCCATTTTTTGATGGTCTCATTCCGGAAGGTTGGATTTTAGATTTAGTTGAAAAAAACTGGAAAGTGAATGAAAGGGATAGGATGGGAATTCTGCTGGTTGCATGTAAGGATTGTATTGGGGCAGTATCAATAGAACCACTTGTATGACGTGTTTATACTGTTATAAGGACTCAGCACGTGACTTTCATACGAGTTGTAGTAAGAAATTCTTTGGAGTTTCAGAGCCCCCCAAAATGCCATACACTGAAGAAGGTCTTCTGAAACTTGCCGAACAGATGATTAAGGGCAAAGCGACCATTACAGGTGTTCAACCGAAGCTATCATTGCAAATAGAAAAACCTGATAATGAACCCAATAAATTGACAATCGTTGGTTTATGGGAACAATTTATTTTAAAACCTCAATCACCGAAGTGGAATGAATTGCCTCAAATAGAGGATTTGACAATGCATCTTGCGTCACTATCAAATATTCGAACTGCTGAGCATTCCTTGATACGATTGGACTCAGGTGAACTCGCCTACATAACCAAGAGAATGGATAGAAAAAATGGGGTAAAGAAGCACATGGAAGATATGTGTCAATTGCTAGGTAGACTTACTGAGGATAAATATAAATCATCCCATGAGCAGATATCCAAGGAAATAAAGCGAAGCAGTGTTAATCCTGGACTTGATTTGGTAAGATTCTATGAGTTGACTTTGTTCTGTTTTCTAACAGGAAATGCAGATATGCATCTGAAAAACTTTTCGTTACTGAAAAATGACAATGGGCATTATGAATTGGCACCTGCTTATGATTTAGTTGCGTCAGCCTTAGTGGTTGAAGGTGATGATGAAGAGCTTGCTTTGACACTGTGTGGTAAAAAGAAAAGGTTAAAGAAAACCGATTTTTTTAGCGCTATGACTTCTTCAGGAATACCTGATAAAGCCGCAGAAAATATTCTTAACAAATACGCTAAAATTCAAAATAGATGGTTGGATTTTATCAATCAATCCTTTTTGTCTAAAGAAATGACCGAGCAGTATTGCCAATTAATAGCACTTAAACATTGTCAACTTTTCAGTTAACCCAATAGCGTCCTAATGCCCAGATATGGTGCTATTGCTTTCGAGCTAAATTAGTGGAGATAAAAGTAGCTCATCTGCCGACGTATTGAATGTATCAGATGTACGCTACTGCATCCGGATAAAACCCCCACGAACAGAAGATTATAGAAAGTAGATTAATTTCCTCTGCGGCAGGATTCCCCACTCAAGCTGTCAAAATGTACACTTCAGAGTCGCTCAATGAGATTTTCTTTTCATTGTTAATGATCTTCACGAGCTTTTGTATTTGTAATTCCCGATCATAATACTGCTCGGCCAAGCGGCGGGCGTTTCTTTGGTAGTTGTATAACAAAGAAGGATTTTTAAGAAACACCTTGATCTTTCGCGCAAAGTCTTCGGGACGTTCTGGCTCGTGATAAAAACCACATTGATGATCTTCCACGATATTTTTTATCCACCCTCTAAAGTTGACAATCGTCATTTTGCCTGCGGCTAGAGCATCAAAAAACTTGTTTGGACTTCCCGTTCCCAGCACGTCTTTATTGAGGAAAGAGACATAACTTACGTCCATTTTTTCTAATAACTCTTTCACCTTTTGGGTATTGCCAAAAGGCAGAATTGTGACATTGGATAACTTGGCAACCTTTCTTTTAATCATCGCCAGCTCTGCACCAGCTCCCATGATCGAAAAGCTAACAGGCAGCTTTTCTTGATGGCATTGCTTGGCACATTCAACCAGATATTCCAAATGATTGGCTCTGCCGATAGCGCCAATATAACCCACTTTCAATTGGTTCAATTCATTGAATGGTTTGACACTAAATGACGGCTCAAACACATCGCAATGAGACAAATTTGGGATGACAAAAACTTTCGTTTGCGGCGACACGGCCTCTATATAATTTCTTATCATCGGGCTTAGTGCGATCACTCTATTGGCGTGGAAGTAGCATTTTTTCTCAAATTGATAGAGTATTCTTTTCAATATACCATTTCGTATGGCGCCCATTTGCACAGGCGCTTCCGGCCATAAGTCGCCTACTTCAAAATAGAAAGGAATGTCTCTTGTCTTCTTCAAATTTAGCCCGATGAGTCCGGTAGTGAGCGGAGTGGTCATGATATAGGCTAAGTCAATCGTTTTGATTTTTTTGGCTTCCTTTTTTGCCTCTTTGACAAATTGTAAGAAGGAAAAAACCCGCTTGACAAACCCAAAAGAATTATCATATTTTACAGGCAAGTACCTTACATCAATTCCCTCAATTGTCTGTTGCCCTTTTCTCGTGTTGGAGGCTGTTAGCATGGTTACTTCATGGCCATGTTTCACCAATCCTTTGGCCAAATAATAAGAGCGAGTGCAACCTCCCTCTTCGGGTGTTAAAAAATATTGATGAACGTAAAGAATCTTCACACTTACAAGTTCACGGAAAATAGGCGTATTTACAATTCAGTTCGGTTAAGAAATCAAATTACTCGACGAATTTCACGACAAATACCCATAAATGAGTATTCTCCCGGCAAATAACAGCTTATACTTTGGCCTCTTTCTTCTCCGAGAGTTGAAGCTGTTTTGGGGTGATGCCAAACTCTTTTTGAAATGCCTTGATAAAGTGAGAGGTGTTGTCATAGCCACAACTGATGGCCAGGTGAGCCACTTTTAAGGTTGGTTGCTGTATCAGTTGGTTTTTAGCCATTTCCATTCGCTTTGTCAAAAACCACTTTTTCGGTGCGACTGCATATTGCTTTTTGAAATCTCTATGAAACGTGGAGATACTGCGCCCCGTCAGATGTGCATAATCCTCGATGCTCAGGGGAAGGTGGAAATGCTTTTCTACAAAAAGTCTGATCCCGTACTTCTTTCTGTTCTGGGCTCTATTGAGTCTGGTGATCAACTTTTCTCCAGCATCTGTTTTTTCAATCAAATTCAAGAGCTCCAGCAACTTCCAATTGGTTGCATTTTTTTCAGTCCGATCTGAATAGTTTTTGAGAAGGAAACTTAAATAGGATTTTATCGCCGCTGACTCGTTGACGATCAAAGGTTCTGGTTCCTTTTTTTCCTTCTGTAGGGAGACATTTCCCAAAAACCGACGAGCCAGTTTTTCATCGAAGAAAAAGGTAAATGTTTCTAATTGTGCTCCTTCCAAAACAAGCTCGGAGAATTGATAAACGCCTATGGGCAAAAAAACAATTTGACCTGAATTGACAGTGGATGAAGCGTAATCGGTCTTTACTAACAGGCTGCCTTTCATCACATAAATCAAGGCATGCTGTGAAAGGTAAGTTTCTTGATTTAATGTGGGAGAAGCTTTAGTCGTATGAACAAGACCATTCTTTCCATTGAGGAGAATTTTTTTGACACCATCGTCATTGATAAAGTCTTGAGGAACTGTGATCATGCCGCGAATATCGCACTTTCTTATTAAATTAATCCTTCTTTTCGGTCAATAATGAATTCAATTTGCTGTTTTTAAACTTTCTTCCATCTAGACCATTTTTAGGAATGTTAGTGGATTCTTCTCTCTTTATTCAATATTTTTCATATTATTGACCTTACGGATGACCTTCTGGCAACTCATCTCTCCAAGGGATTTGATAAAAACCAAGGCTGGCTCATTATGACCAGCGCTCGTGTTTTGCTATCCCTTTCTCAAAAAGATATTTCCGCTGATTGTTTCTAAATCGTATAGATCGCTTCCTTTTCCGACAATTCCTTTGATGTTCATGCCCACAATTTGTTTGAGGCCATCCTTGCCATCGGGATAGTTGATGGTCAAGTCAGAGTATACCTCTCCCGAGATGGTTTTTGCCTTGAAGGCTAGGCCATTGGTGACCGTAATGTCAATATCTCCGGAGATTGTTTTCAAAAATGCACGATTGGTCAAATTGGTTAACACAATATCGGCGTTAATTGAGTGAACCTCCAGCAACATTTTTTCAGGCATATACACTGTATATAAAATCTCACTTTCCCAGCAGTTGCGCTTTGTTGCTTCTTTGCTTTCAAACATTTTCTGGTCATGCTTAAAGCGGATGACTTTGTCTGTTGCTTTGACTTCCAATTCATACAAGTGGTCATCTTCTCCCTGATTGATGGACACGCTGACTTCCACGCGCACTTTGTTTTCCTTCCAAACTTTAACTTCGATTTGGTCGGCAATAGCAAAGTTGAGATGTAGCTCCACTTGTTTTTCTACGTTGACTTCCTCCGCTACTTGCTTTTGTGCGGCAACAAATAACGAAAGGAGGATTAAGGTTTTAAATAGTATGAATCTCATCCCTTTATCTTTTTCTTATGTAAATATTGCCACTGACACATCTCAAAGCCACTTCTACACCTCCTCCGTTAAGGTTTGCGTCTGCGGTCATACCTCCTCCGAGTCGTCTCAGGTTTTTGTCGTTTTCAAACTGGAAATCTAAATCGGTATACACCTCGCCTGAGATCGAAGACATTTTGAACATTCCTTTGGTATCGGAAGGCATGGTCACATCAATATCGCCACTCGTGGAGGAAATGGATGTTGGTGACTTTTGATTGAGTGCGGAGAACGTCACGACAATATCCGAGCTCAATGTATGAGCGACCAATGGGCCGGTGATGTCTTCCAGAACTAGATCGCCTACTTGAGAAGAAACTTCAACTTCATTGGATAACCCTTTGATATATAAGTCTCCCGCCTGCCAACTGTTGTAGTCAATTTGCACTTTGAAGTTTTTCGGAATTTTGAGACGGTATTCTCCTTTGTCTGCACTTCTCGATGCTGCCGTAATGAGTATTTCATTGCCACTTTGTGTGAGGTTGAGCCCTATGCCTGTATTTTCCGGACCAGTGGCCGAAAGGGGCTTTAGACCTTTGGCACGCTCGGGAACACCCTCATAATCCAGTGCCTCAATGATTATTTGGCTTCCAGAAATTCCTTCTACCGAAATATCAGCAAAGAAATTTTTAATCACCACTTTGGTGTCGTCGTTCACATTTTTAGGCGCAAACTTGTACTCTTGTGCACTCACCAACCAAGGTAAGGCCACAATCATTGCTATCAATATCTTTTTCATTTTTCTTGTTTTTTTAGTTGACCCAGCCTCAAATAAGGCTGGTCGATGTGTGTTTCTAATCTATCTAATGGCCAATTAAATCTTATGTCAATATGTCCAAGGCGATTTTCGCCTGACGCACTACTTCCGGACTAGCGTCTTTTTCATTTACCAAATCTCTCAAAGGAGCAATGGCTGTTTTTTCTTCGATCTGCACCAAATAGCTGATTAATGCAATCTGTATGAGCGGGTCTTCTTGCCCTTTAAGGGACGAGACGAGCTTTTCTTTCAAGGCAGAATCAGCCTCAAACTTTGTAATGGCCTGCAAAGCAGCATATCGTACATTCGGGCTTTCGTCCGTGTTCAGTGTTTCCAAAAGAGCTTGGGTCAACTTTATGCTTGCCTTGGGAGCGTCTTGAATTTGATTCACGGCTTGTATTCGCTGACTGGCAGAATAATTTTGAAGAGCACTGACCATGGTTACTTCCTTGAGCGCTTCCACTTCGGCTTTTAAGGCGGACAAATCTGAACTTCCTGCTCCTTCGCTATAGGAACCAATTGTATACCCGACAATGAGCAGTGCAATA
The DNA here is from genome assembly GCA_040218415.1 of Cyclobacteriaceae bacterium. Taxonomy (GTDB): domain Bacteria; phylum Bacteroidota; class Bacteroidia; order Cytophagales; family Cyclobacteriaceae; genus JAVJRN01. The sequence goes on along the minus strand of JAVJRN010000043.1, from coordinate 10,443 downwards.
GCAGCGGCTACTTGCCAGTAACTCAGACCTGAGGAGGTAGCATGAATTTTTCCCTTTTCTTCTTCTATGGCATGGGCTACTTCGAAGGAGATATGGGCGGGCGCTTTGTTTTCCTTACTATCACTCATCAAATGGATGATGGTTGATAATTCTTGCAAGCGATTTTCACATTGCTGACAGGCAGCCAAGTGGTTCGCAATGTGGTTATCCTCTTTGCCATTTTCGAGAAACTCGATAAGTTTCTCTTCGCTGATATGTTCAATACTCTTCATCAATTTCAAAGTATAGGGTTCTTAATTCTTTAATGGTGCGGTGCACCTGCACTTTAATAGCGCTCACGGTCGATTCTCTGATTTGAGCAATTTGCTCGTACTTCAATCCTTGAAACTTGCTCATCACCAACAATTCTCTTTTATCATTGGAGAGTCTGCTGAGTGCCAGATGAAGTTTTTGCTCGTTCTCATAGTTCGGATTTTCCTCTTCTGCATAATCCGGCAGTATGTCTACTGGATTAAACTGGTCATTGTGAATCTTCAATTTTCGAAAATGATCCTTTACCAAGTTTCTGGCAATTTGAAAAAGCCAAGTTTCAAAACGATTGCCGTTGTAGCTTTTGCGATACTTCATGACGCGCACAAATACGGACTGAGTAAGGTCGCTGCTGTCTTCCCTGTTCTGGGTAGATTTTAGGCAATAACTATATACGCGGTGTTGATAGCGATCAAAGAGAATATTTAACTTATCCAGTTTATCTCTTTGTATTGCAAGCATCAACTGCTCATCACTTGGTTCCAATCAATTATCGGTTTTGGTCGATTCGGATAAGTTACCTGAAAAGGGAAGGAAGGTTACAGCGTGAAAAAATTTTTTTTTGGAGAAAGGGTTAGACCTTTCGATAATCGCTGATTTTATCTAACTCAACGACCGTTCCCCCGCCACCGGTTGGGTCAAACATAGGTGAAAAGTCAGCATCGAATACAATTTCGGAATGCTTGTAGTCATATACCTGGTGCACGTATTGGTTGAAAGTGTCGTCGTAACCTTTCAGAATGATGATAAACTCGGCATTTTCTTTTGAAAAATCCAAGACTCCTTTCTGGTAAATCGGGCTTTCCTCATCTATAGGGTGCACAATCGTCCAAGGAAGGGGAAACATGTTGATAAAACTTATTTCCAGATTCAAAGGGGAGTATCGTCGCTTGATTTCTCCATTGGTTTTTTCCAAGAAGGAATAAATAACACTTGCTTCCATGTCTATCAATTGGTTTTTTCGCAAATTGGAAATCCGGAATTTTAATCCTTTGATTCCTTTATATGGACTCACAAGAATGTTTTTGCTAAAAAGTATTTTGGCGCGAGCCTTTGAAAACCTACCGTAGAGTATTCCTGTAGCAAAAGCAAAGCCCATCAAACCAACCATGGCTTCCAAAGCGGCGGTCATATTGGCTGCAATGCCTAGCGGGCTGATGCGACCAAAACCCACCGTGGTTAACGTTTGGGTAGAAAAGAAAAAACAATGAAGTAGTTTTTCTTGAAGATTACCTCCTTGAAATTCCGTGAGTTTGTCTGCGCCAATAACAAAATACAGACTGCCAAATAAGAGGTTGATCAGGATATAAGCCGAGGTGATAAAGAGGAAAAACTTGGCCCAAGAGATATTGATTAACCAATGATAAAAGGAGAAAGCATCAATTCCTCCACCCTTTTTAACTACATTGAAATTGCCAGAATCATCGATCAGTTTTTCGGTCGAGGTTCGTTTTGAACCTAACCCAATATCACGTAGTTTTTCAGTAATATTTGATCTTTTGCCCATGTGAGATGGATTATTGCTTTGTAAATTACCTAAGATTTATTTACCATTAGAATTATGCCAGATACCAACATCAATAAACTCAGAGTTACAATCAAGCACCTTGTACGAGAAAGTTTTCTCATGGTACTTGGCGTATGCTGCGCTGCTTTTGGGCTGAAAAGCTTCCTGCTGCCCAATGACGTGCTCGATGGAGGCGTTACAGGAATTTCCCTTTTGATCAGTGTGCTTACAGGTTGGCGACTATCAATACTCATTTTCCTGATCAACATTCCGTTTCTCATCATGGGTTGGATTCAGATCGGGCGCACTTTTGCACTGAAAAGTGCTTTCAGTATCACACTACTGGCCATTATCCTTTACTCATTTGACTATCCACTGATGACACATGAGCCTTTACTCATTGCCGTTTTCGGAGGTTTATTTTTAGGATTGGGCATTGGTTTTTCGATTCGAGGCGGTGCGATCATCGATGGTACCGAGGTGTTGGCTATTTACTTGGGCAAAAAGCTGGGGTTTTCCGTAGGCGAAATGATTTTGGTTTTCAACTTTATCATATTTACGGTGGCCGCTTATTTATTATCAATAGAAACTGCGATGTATTCATTGATCACCTATTTCGCAGCATCGCGTACCGTCGATTTTATCCTAGAAGGTTTTGATGAGTATATTGGGGTGACCATCGTATCGGATCATCACGAGGATATCAGAAGGATGATTCTTACCAAACTCCGCCGTGGTGCCACTATTTATATTGGTAATAAAGCGTTGAGCTTTCAAGATGCTGAAAAGAGCAGAATCAATATCATTTATACGGTAATCACGCGATTGGAAATCACCAAACTAGAAACAGAAATCGACCAGATTGATGAAAATGCTTTTCTGGTCATGTCAAAAGTAAAAGACATCAAAGGCGGCATGATCAAAAAACTACCATTGAAGAAGCTGAAAAATTTGTAGCGCTTGAACCGTATTTCAGATCAATACTGTATGATGGTATATTCTTTGGTTTTCTTGTTGAAGAAGCCGACATAGTAATCTCCGTTATGGAGTAAATAGCTCGGGTTTATTCTTTTATCATAATCAGAAAATAAGCTTGTTAAATGCAACAATTTGTGCGAGGGTTTATATCTGTTTTCAATGTCTTGCTTCATTTTCAAAACGGAAGTAGTATCACTTGAGGGATTAATTAAATTGAAATCATGATCAAAAGTTGTTTTAAAATAGGAAATATAATCTTCCACCAATACTTCTGTATCTAGCCCACCTGTCACCACTGGTGGAGAAAGTCGGCAAAGCCCAAAGTCTACCTGAATGTTTTCGTCATTTCTATATACGCTTAAAGCCAATGCGGAACCGGAAAGCATGATTTGGCGATAAAAAAATTTGTTTATCTCTTTTAAATCACTAACCCCGCTTTCATCTTCCCTAAAACCAAACATGTTGAAAAACCCCTCAGAAAAAAGGTCTGAATATCCTTTTGGCAAAGGCTGATCATTGTACAATATCTCTTTATAAATCAAAGAGTCATTTTGAATGTCTTTTATGGAAAACACGACATTCTTTTCACAACCTCGAAGCGAATAAAGATGCCCTTCGAACAAATAAGAATTTGATTTTAATTCTCCACATGAGACGTAATCCTTTTTAATTTTTGTTGCTGTCCCTGACAGATTAATCAGGTCAAGTTCAAAAAGGATGGTTTCATATTGTTGATTATCAAAAGTGACAGTGAGGATATCATCATCAAGGAAGTATTTGATTTCATGGTAAGTATATCCAATCGATTTCGGTACTCTTCGGTCAATATAGCTTGCTTCAAAACCCTCATCTTTCAGTAAATCGCCAATATATTTGAATGGGCGAATATCCGCCGAAGACAGGTCTATTGATGATTTGGAATGAGCATTAAAGGAGACTTCATAAATATTGAAAACATTGCTCCGCTTGGATAAAGTCAGTATAAAATACTTATTGTCTCTATAAAAGTAGCTTAAAATGTATTCGTTACTTGGGATTTTTACCGCTTGATTATTCTGTGCCCTCAAGCCCATTTCAGTGTCGATTTCTTCAAAAACAAACGATCTCCCATAAGCCATATTCGCAAGGCTTTTTCTGGCCAATTTTCTGATTTTATGCTGATTATAGGTTATTAAACCGCTTTTTGAGGCGTCTTGACCTGTATTGTCTAGTACGAAGGAATTGTAGCTACCTAAGCTCGTATCTATCCGAACAATGGCGGAGGACAGTCGCTCTGATACGTAGAGAACAAAGTCTGAAGAAGTTGACTCTTTTAATAAGTAATACTCCGGCTGACCATCAAAGTTCATGACATTCTTTGAACCAACGGAAATTTCTTTTTGAAAGACTACTCTCTGTCCACTAACATGTTGTATTGCGCAGAAATATAGAAATAGAAAGATGATTTTGGAGAAGGTTAGATCGTTCATTATTCGCGAGAAAGTATAACTAAAATCGATTTTTCGACAATTTAGGTAATTGCAACCTTATCGGTTATCATATAGGGCATAATTTTAAAAGCTCAGAGGTAATGGCGATGGCGACTGTTAAATTCTGACTTTTCTTTCCTGAAGTTTGAGTTGTCCCTTCAGCTTATTTATTAGTTCGTTCTCCTGGACACGATAAACGAGATGAAACCAGAAATGAAAAACGAAAAAGAGCCCAATGATAAATAGGGGAAGATACCATGGTTCATTGCTCAATAATGTGATTGTAAAAATGAAACTAAACAATGCGATGAAAATGTATTGTTCGACTCTTACTTTAGATGTTACATGGATCGTCGGGTTTGCTGATTCATCTGTTTTAATATTCATAAGTACGTTTATAGGAACTCCAAGTCCACCAGACATATACAGGGTGCCGAGAGAGAATTTTGCCGATATCTTGTAGTTTTTGTCACCAAGTTCTGTTGTTCTGAAGCGTTTGTGGTTATTTGATAAAAATTCCACCCGTTCCATTAGTTCATCTGATGAGCCTGGAAATTCAAAAATTCTGCTGATTCGGAGGTATTTAAATAGTTCTTTCAAAATATTTAGATCAGAGTGGGTTGGAATCTAACGAAATAAAATCAAACACTCACCCATCAGCGTAATCACCAAACTCCTGCCAGAAGCACGATTTCTGTGCTCGCACAAGTAGACTCCCTGCCAAGTACCAAGATTTGGGCGGCCATTGCTAATGGGTAAGGAAACAGAAGCACCCAACAACGAGGCTTTGATATGCGCTGGCATATCATCTGGTCCTTCATACGTATGCAAGTAATAGGTAGCATCTTCTGGTACCATTTCATTGAAATGAGACTCAAAATCCTGACGTACGGTGGGGTCAGCATTTTCATTGATCGTCAAAGAAGCGGAAGTATGTTGGATAAAAACCTGCAAGACGCCCGCATTAATATCTTTGATTTCAGGAACGGCGCGAAGTATTTGATCGGTGATCAGGTGAAAACCTCTCGGATAAGCGCGAAGTGTTATTTCTCTTTGTAAAACCTTCATTTTTGAATGTATTCATGTGCCCCAATATCAGGCAGATCATCTCTTTCCAAACCGTTAATGTCTGTTACAATTTCACTAGTTGTGGCTTTATCTATCGCAAAAGACAAAGAGTCGAGCCGATAATCAAAGGCAAATGGATCAAAAAACCCTGGAAAATTTCGCTCTAAGGAGGTGAAGTTTTCAGCTATTTCCTCATTACTACGAATGATGTTATTCGTCACGGTAAATTCAACAACCCCACCACCAGCATCACTTGAGAGCAACTGAAAGTCGTTGTTTCCCCAGATAATATTGTTTTCCAAAATTACGGTCAGATCTCCAACAATAAACTCGTCATCACCTAACTGCACATTGTCGCTAAACTGTACCATGGGATCATCATTAACGAAAAAGCTCGGCTGATTCGTCAACGTGCTATGCCGGTAGCGATAGTTGCCCCCCGCAAAGTTCCCCACCAAATACGTTCCACAGTTATACACCTCTATATTGTACGCATCGATATCCGATGTAAAAGCCAAAATTCCCGCAGATAGCATGTGACGAATCGTTGTATTGCTGACCACCAAGTCATAGTCATCGTCCTCATCGGGCGAGCCTACTCTCAAGCCGATACTTCCATTTTCAATAATGGCGTGATTGATTGTGTTGTTTTTGCTTCCTTCAAGAAAAAATAGGGCGCCCCATTGGCCAGGCGCTTGGAGATAGTTGGCATCAAACCTTGTGTTCCTGATCACGACCGGATTGGCCGTATCACCTTCTATAATCAAAGTGCCCGCCACAAAAAGAGACGCATCATTGTCCAATAAAATTCTCGTTCCCGCCGATACCGTCAAAGTCTCTAAAGTATCCACTAAAGCGAAATCACGAATCACATACGGTTTTCCAGCGTTCCAAGTAGCTGTTTTGATCAATGCTTGGTTAAGGTAGTTGGCATCTTGGCCCCACGCTACCAGCTTCACATCGGCACTGTTTCCATTCCAATCCACGATGATAGAATCTTTCACAATGTAAGGCATCAGCTCATCCATAGGATCAATGTCTACTTCCACAAGCACCAATAGGCTGTCTCCACCAAAAAGCACTTCACCCTCCAAGTCATTTTGCTGCTTGCCGTTGATGACGAGTGAGTAACTGCTTTGGGCACCTTTGCCCAGCCGGATACTGCTAAACTCAATGGCGTTTTTGTTGGGATTGGTAATTCTAAATCGTTTGGTAATACTCGTTCTGGCCGATAATATCGTATCAAAAAGTACTGTGTCTTCAGAGAAGATAAGTCCCAGATTACCAGCAGTAGATATTTCCTCTTCCTCTAGCGAACAAGCGACGACAAAGGATAACACTAATAGTAAAGGAAGAAGTTTTCTCATGAATGTGTTGATAACGCTCACCAAGCGCAATTATTCTTGGCTACCATCCTGCATTTTATGGGCATTTTCTGCAATACGTAGTTCTTCTATAAAATCACCAATTGCCCCGCCCATCACGGTAGGCAAGTTGTACACCGTATAACCAATCCTGTGATCGGTGACCCTTCCCTGTGGAAAATTGTATGTTCTTATTTTATCTGATCGGTCTCCCGAGCCTACCAAAGATTTACGCTGACTACTGATCTCGTCATTGTGCTTTTTCAACTCTATCTCATACAGACGAGAGCGCAATACCTTCAAAGCTTTGTCATAGTTGGCATGCTGCGAGCGGCCATCCTGACACTCCACTACCAAACCAGAAGGCGCATGAGTCAGTCGCACCGCCGATTCCGTTTTGTTAATGTGCTGTCCACCAGCACCTGAAGCCCGAAAAGTATCTTTTCTGATGTCGCCCATATTCAGCTCCACGTCTACCTCTTCCGCTTCGGGTAGCACAGCCACCGTAGCTGCCGAGGTATGCACGCGCCCTTGTGACTCGGTGGAAGGTACACGCTGTACCCGATGTACACCCGATTCAAACTTGAGCTGACCAAACACATCTTCCCCTGAAATATTCGCCACTATTTCTTTAAATCCGCCCGACGTACCTTCATTTAAGCTCACAATCGAAAAAGTCCATCCCTGCGCATCGCAGTAGCTTTTGTACATATCAAAAAGATCGCCTGCGAAAAGCGCCGCTTCATCTCCACCAGTTCCTGCCCTTATCTCCAAAATCACATCCTTGCTGTCATTAGGATCTTTGGGGATCAATAGCACCTTCAACTCCTCTTCCAACTTTTCTATCTGTGGTTGTAGCTCATCCAACTCGGCCTTCGCCATTTCGCGAAACTCTGGATCCTTCTCCGTTTCCAATACCTCTTTCGCACTGGCCTTATTCGACAACACCTGTGAATAAGCGTCATATTTATCCACAACCTTTTGCAGGTCTTTATATTCTTTATTGAGCTGGGTATATCTTTTCATGTCAGACATGGCGTCTGGCTGTACTATCAGCCGACTCACATCTTCGAACCTATGCTTTATCGCCTCGAGTTTATCTATCATTCACTTGCGGTTTGAAGCGGCAAAAATACGAAGGATTAAGGAGAGTTGTTACAACGATTCCAATTGACAATAAAGTCATTCCTTGTTAATACCATTTTTTTGGGCGTCCGGGCGGGCCATTCGCTATATCTTTTTCCTTCCAAAAAAGGAAAAAGGATGCCGCTGCTGTCCCTGACGCAGCAGCCCTGTAGCCAAAACCCAAGCGCCATCAGGAACACCCCACCCCTCATTAACTGAATGAAGAGTATGAACAACTCCAAATAGGACATATGAGTAAGCCGAGGTTGATTGATAAAGCGGTGAAATCAGCGTTAAAATCGTCTTTGCGAAATAAGAACCGATTAAAATGAGGTTTTTATTGAAGCAATCTCACCTTCCTAGCAGTCTGCTTCAACTTTCTAATTTCTTCAACCTTAAAAAATAATCGCATTGACTCTAGTACGAATGCTGAACAGTTGAACTTAGGTTACTAGCCATAGTACTTCTACGACTTAATAATATTGGGTTTATTTCCAAGGATCAAACTTTCCCTTCATATGCTCTTGATATTGGATGATGATGACCTTTTGGACGGGTTGATTATCTGTTCGTGATGGCCGGACTATAGGAGTAAACCCAAATTCATGGGAGAAGTAGTAGGTCAATGAGCCTTCTTTATAAATAGAGGAAAAATACTGAAAAGAGAAACCTTGGTTTTCGAGCACGCTTCTCCTGACTGTTGCCTTCCCATCAGGGCATAGTACTTTTAGAATGGTTCGGTTTTTCCTGATTTGACGATTTACCGCAGCGATGACCCTTTCATTTTTCCGTTTATGCCTATTGTGAAACTGGGCGCGGCATTCCGTGCTGCAAAACTTCTTATCTATTCTTCCGGTCAACTGCTTTTCACAGGTTTTACAGGTGCCATTATCCATCTTATTATACGTTTAGCTGATATTATACGTATTAATATACGTAACTATACGTATAATAATAAAGCTCTATTTTTATTTTTCGCGTTGTTTACCAGATGAAACCCAATCTGAGAGAAAGACAAATCACATTGAAGCACATAGTCATCGATGATAGGCGCTTGATTGGGATCAAGTTTTACCCTGATTCTCCCCGTAGGATTTTGAAATAATAAGAAATATGTACTACTATGTCTATGTGCTTTTATCAGAAAAGGATGGATTGTTCTACACCGGGTATACTGCTGATTTGAGAAACAGAATAAAGCAACATGAAAGCGGAGAAGTCAAATCAACAAAACTAAGAAGACCGCTTAAGCTCATCTATTTTGAGGGTTGTTGCCATCAACAAGATGCCACTCGAAGAGAAAAGTATTTAAAGTCGGGAAATGGAAAAATATATTTAAGAAACCGCTTATCAAATGGCCTTAATCCAACGGGGTAAAGTGGTGCAAGCACTCATCAAAACACTTGAAAATCCACGCTGGAGCGAAAAGTATGGCGTTGTATTGGTTGAAAACACACCAAAGAGTCTTCATGATATTTTTGAGAAATTCAAAGGAGTGGCTTGGGTCAATTGCCAATATTTCTTCACTAATAGGCCAATCCATAACGGAAACGAAGTTTTGTCCGTAGATGATTTTAGAAAAAGAAAACCAAAGCCTAACTGGAAATATTGCCCGGAAGCTTTTTATCAGAAGCTGGAAATCCGCAAATACAGCTTAAATACCGCACGGGTTTATATAGCGATGTTTGAAAGGTTTATGAACCATTACAAGCATGTCCAAAACCTAATGGAACTGGGCGAGCGCGAGATAAGTAGTTATCTTCAAAGTCTTGTAATAGAGAAAAAATCCGATGCATACATCAATCAGGCGATCAATGCCATTCACCCCGTAGGATCAAAATAATTTGAGATGAAAAATGGATATTATTTTTTTTATGTCCTGCTATCAGAAAAGGTTTGGAGTTATTAGACAGGATCTAATAATGATCTAAAAATGAGAATTGAGGAACTATTTCGATCCAACGGGGTAAAATTTTATTATGAGGTTGTGCTGGGAATGCCTAATCGGTTTTACAGTGTGGAAAGGCCATTTAAAAAGGAATCTCTGCCGAAAGTCATTAGCAAGGAAAGCGTGATTAAAATGATTGACGTCTGCCCCAATATCAAGCATAGGTGCATCGTAGCACTGCTTTATTCCAGTGGTCTGAGAAGAGCAGAGTTGCTTAATCTGAAAATAAGTGATATAGATAGTGAGCGCATGACTATACGCGTCACTCAAGGCAAAGGAAAAAAGGATAGGATATCTATACTAAGTAAGCGGCTGCTAGAAGATCTCAGGAATTATTATCGTGCTTGGCGACCTAAAGAATACCTTTTTGAGGGTCAGGAAGGCGGACAGTATAGTGCAACAAGTGTTGCCAAAATCATAGATAGAGCAGCTAAGAAAGCTAAAATCACGCAAAAAGTAACGCCTCATATGCTGAGACATTCATTTGCTACCCATCTATTGGAAGCAGGTACTGATTTGAGATCTATACAAACATTATTAGGTCACAGTTCTAGTCGCACCACGGAAGTTTATACACATATAGCCGTAACTGGTTTGTCCAGGATTCAAAATCCATTAGATTTAACCTAAAACTATAAGGCGGATAACAACCAGTGGTGTTGTTATCCGGTTGTT
>JAVJRN010000032.1:0-155568 GCA_040218415.1 Cyclobacteriaceae bacterium | reverse complement strand
CAAGATTTGTATTTTTAACCATGATGTTCAAAGTGTGAAGACTTCAAACATCAGCAACTTTAGCGAGGTATCAAATCCTCGCTATTGTATTTTTTCAAGAACTCACAAAATATCCCAGTTTTTAGTCGGATACCAGTAATTTATAATTGTTAGTATCTCTAAGTTGAACATAAAACCTATGATATTTTAAGCTTAAGGATTTAAGCGATAAAAAAACTATAAGCTATCAAAGAGCATAATGCTAACAAAAGAAAATCAATGGATCTTGCAATGGTAAGTCGTTTTTCTTGGCTCATGGTATGGATGGTTTGAGTATATTTTTTAATTATATACGTCAAAGAAACACTATCTAGATGTTACCTTAAGGTGACTTTCGTCGAACAGCACCATTTGCTCAATGATTAGGTGCATATATTAGATGAACTACTTCCAATGATCACTTACTTTTTCAAACAGACTGTAGAAAGATTTTTAGAATTCGCATTCCATGATCTCTATAGGAGTTGATGTCCCCATCAAGCATTGAATCGTAATTGTCAAGTTGCTCTTTAGTAATGTTTGTGTTGAATTGAATTGCATCAGAGTCAATTTGTTTGAAGGCCATATTCCACTCTGAAAAGTACCTTTGATCAACTTTTTCACAAAACCGCATTCGTGAAGCAATATGGCGAGGGTCTTTTTCTATTGTATTATAGAGTCTCATTACTTTGTCGTGCTCTCCTTCAAGGATTTGCAGAAATCTTGTGCTGGTATGAATCAGCATTCCTGTAATTCCCAGTTTCGCATTATTTTTCCTTGCAGTTAGCAATATTTCCTCAATATCCTGTTCGGTGCATTGTTTCGTTCTGGCACTTGTATATACCAGTCGATAGAGGTCGGTGTTCTCCTCGTGTACTGGCTTATACTCTCCGATAACTGCATTTAAAATTCTTAATAACTGCTCATCTGCACCATCCAGCGCAGTAATAATCTCTCTCTTCAGTTCACTTTTTTCCATAGCCCTTTGAAACGCTATAGTGTCAAATTAGTTCCATCAATTTTCGCTAGTTTGAATTTAGGTTACAACTACTGAACAGTCGAACTCTTCTCACTATGAATTTTTGATTCTTCCATAGTTATTTGTTTTCATTAGAGGTCGCGACCTTTTAAAAACGAGTTGAAATCGATATCATATTGAAGTTGAATAATTCTTATTTGGAAACATCTAATGTGATTACTTCTATCGTAATTATGGGTAAATAAAAATGTACTAAAATGGCAGAAAGTGTTACTATTAAAGTCAATCAAACGGCACCTATGTTTGCGTTGACTGATGTTTTCGACGAGGAAATAGACCTCAATAATTATAAGGGTAAAAAGGTGTTGGTTGGTTTTTTTAGACATGCAGGTTGTCCGTTTTGCAATGTGAGAGTTCATAACCTGAAAAAGTATCAACAGGAGTTTGAGCAATTAGGCTTATCAATGATTTTCTTCTTTGAATCGACAAAAAAAACACTGCTTAAACATAAATTTCATGCTGAGCTCAATCCTATACCACTTATAGCGGATCCAAAAAAGGTTTGGTATGAACACTATGGCATTGAAAACTCCAAACTAAAATCAGCAATTAGTCATATCACATCTATATTTCCAATAGCGATAAGAGCAAAATTGAAAGGCTTACCAGTGCATACGATGGAGGGGAAAGAGTCGATTAATACCATTCCTGCGGAGTTTCTCATTGATGAAAATGGAATGGTCAGAGTGGTACATTATGCCAGAGGGCTCAATGACAGAATGAGAATGGAAACGATTCTTGATTTTGCTAAGGGGAAGTTGAATTTTTGAGACAAAAAGGTGAAATTTCTTGGTAGTCGAATTGTTGTATTTCGCATCACCTTGCAATATTATTTCAATTAAAAGTTTTACGAAGTAATCTCACTATGACTAAAATGATTACCGGCCGCAATTACTTACTGGTTATACTTTCAGAAATAATCCAACCTGCCGACCAGCAGGCTTGAAAGTTAAAGCCACCAGTTAGCGCATCAATATTTAAAACCTCACCAGCTAAATATAAATTCGGGAAGCGCTTACATTCATAAGTATTCAAATCTATTTCTTCTAAGAGGACACCACCCGCAGTAACGAATTCTTCTTTAAATGTACTTTTCCCATTTACCTCATATAAGCCCTGAGCTAATTCTTCCACAAGACGATTCATTTGCTTTTTACTCAATTCAGCGAAAATTTCGTCATTGTTTATTTCACAGTACTTGCACAATCTGATCCAAAACCTTTTGGGAATATCAAATAGACTTAGGTTGTGAACTTGCTTTTTAGGATGCTTTTCTTTTACATCTAAAAGGTGGGATTGAACCTGTTGGTAGCTCTCCCCAGTGTAATTGATCATTACATTGAATTGATAGTTCACTTTAGCAAGATCAAGTGCGCCTCGGGCAGACATTTTTAAAATTGCTGGTCCGCTCATTCCCCAATGAGTAAGTAGGAGTGGACCTTCTTCCTGTATTTTAGAACCAACAACTTTGATCGTACAGTTTTTAAATGCTATGCCTTCAAGACCATGGATGCGGGAGTCCTTGATATTAAAAGTAAATAGTGAAGGAACGGGAGGAGCTATTTTAAGTCCAAGGTTGTCATGCAATGTGTTCCAAAATGATGGAGATGAGCCTGTAGCAATAACTAGTTTTTTAGCATGATAAACCTCATTATGGGTTGATATTTTCCATAGTTCATCAACTGATAAAATGTCGGTAATAGATACTTTTTGAAAAATATCGACTTTGAATTTGCGAGCGAGGTTGAGAAAGCAATCGATGATCGTTTGGGAAGAATCGCTTATCGGAAAAACCCTATGATCGTTCTCTGATTTTACTTTTACGCCATGGTTTTCAAGCCATTCGCGCATCTCTTTTGTGCCAAAATGTTTAAATACTGGATACAGTTTTTTCTCTCCTCTTGGGTAGAATTTGGTTAACTCTGAAGGAGAGTCTCTTTGATTTGTGACGTTGCATCTTCCACCTCCAGATATTTTCACTTTACTCAAAAGTTTGTTGGATTTTTCCAGAATCGCAATTTTAAGATGCTTGTTTTTTTCTGCAATGTTGATGGCAGTAAAAAAACCAGCGGCTCCTCCACCTACAACGAGCACATCAAATACGCCCTTCAAGATTATCTGTTCAGGTTTTTCTCTTCAAAACTGACATCACCGGACTTTCGAAGTTGAATACGGTAATAGATCAAACATTCATCTGCTCCAGCATCGAGTACGGCCTTTTGTGCGTTTTCAGCAATCGACATAAGCTCCGAATATTTGCCTTCCATTACTGTCTCAAACGGGGTAATGCTATATCTAACGCCAGATTTTTGTATCACAGCTATAGCTTCATCGATTAAGTCATATGCGTGCTTTTCAGTTCTTAAAGGTACGATTTGTAGCCCTAAGGCAATGTTGTGTTCTGTCATGAAATTGATTTTGTCCGGTCAAATAATGAGAAGACAAATTTAGCATCTTTGTTTTTGACGAACATGATCGAACGCCACATAGATTTTTTGTCAAAGTGAGTGTTATACTTACTCGTCTTTTAAACACTTGGCCGGATTGATATTCGCTGCTTTTAAGGCTTGGAAACTCACAGTCAACCATGCAATCATAAGTGAAACCAATGCTGCTGTAACAAAAGTCCAGAGGCTCAATTCGATTTTATAAGCAAAATTATCCAGCCATTGCCCCATAAAATAATAGGAGATGGGTAATGCGATAAATATAGAAATGATTATCAGACGTGTAAAGTCGTTACTCAACATAAGGACAATCTGAGATGTACTCGCACCTAAAACTTTCCTAATGCCAATCTCCTTTAGTCGACGCTCGGCGGTGAAGCTTGCTAACCCAAATAATCCTAAGCAAGAAATCAATATAGCGAATCCGGCAAAGTAGGAGGAGAGTGTTGCAATCCGTTTTTCAGAGCTATAAAGTTTTTGATAACTCTGATCAAGAAAATTATAGTCAAAAATAAAACCAGGATTAAAAGACTCATAGAGTGACTTTATCGCATTTATTGTACTTACTTGATCACCTGATTGTATTCGTGTAGCTATGTTTGAGGTTTCAGACAGTCGAAACATAGCAGGGTCTACCTTTGAGTGAATTGATTGAAAGTGGAAGTCTTTTAGTACGCCGATTATTTCAAGGTCGTATTCTTGCCAAAGTTTGATGTTTTCACCAATTGCATTTTCAGCTGTAAAACCCATCACCTTTACGGCTGTTTCATTCATCACAATTTTAGTGCTATCAGAACCAAAAGTCTTATCAAACCATCTTCCAGTTGCAAGTTCAAAACCCATGGTCCTTTGGAAGTCAAATCCTACGGCGAAATTCTCGAAAAGTATGTTTGATTCCGGTGACTTGTCTCGCCATTCTATACCGCTCGTATTGTTCATTTGGCCAGTCATGGAGTGACTCGAACTGGAAGCATACACAACGCCGGGAATTTTTCTGAGCTCATTGAGAAATGCTTCACTATTTTCTTGAATACTACCATCTTGATTAAAGAATATCACGTTTTCTCTATCATAACCCAGATTTTTGGAGTAGGCATATTGCATCTGTTGATAGATGACAAATACGCCAATGAGTAGGATAATAGTAATGGTAAACTGGAAAATGACCAAGCCTTTTCTAGCCCAAATCTCACCTGAAGAGCTTTTGATATCTCCTTTTAATACTGCTACAGGACTGAACTTTGTTAAGTACAGTGCTGGATAACTACCAGCAATTATTCCCGTGAAAAATACCGTAACACTAGACATTGCTGCCAATTGAGTATCAAAATAAAAGACTATACTTTTTTCAGTAATTATATTGAACTGAGGCAACAGCAATAGAACAATAAAGATAGCAAGAGCCATGGATAATCCGGAAATAAGCAATGCTTCACCAATAAACTGCCTGATTAAAGTATTTCTATCAGCACCAAGCGCCTTTTTTACGCCGATTTCATGTGCTCTTTTGGAAGCGCGTGCCGTAGAGAGGTTCATGAAATTGATGCACGCAATTATTAAAATGAAAATAGCAATAACTGAAAAAAGTTTCACATAATCAATGCGCCCTCCATCTGGCTTCCCGTTGGTGTACTTGCCATATAAATACTGTTCAGAATAGCTTTTAAGAAATAGGTCTACGTTGCTGTTTACGCTTTTTCTTCTAACATAATCTGAAATTTTACTGGTTATCTCTGCCGGACTCGTATTTTCAGCAATAATGATAAACGTATTTGGGCCATTATTACCCCAATCGGTTACCCATTCATTATCATCTTTGAAAACTTCAAAGGATAACACAAAGTCAAACTGAGAGGTAGATTTTGGACTGATATTTTCAAAAACGCCAGAAACAATAAAATCGCGTTCATCTTCATACCTGATCTGTTTTCCAACAGCTTCGTCCACCGAACCAAAGAATTTCTCGGCGACACTTCTTGAAATACAAATTGATTTTTTGCTCTGCAAGACTTGATCAGCATTACCTGCCAAGAGCGGGTAAGTGAAAATATTAAAGAAGTCTTCTCCCACGAAAAAGCCCTCTTCTTTAAAATAAATGTTTTCGTGGGCTAAAAGCGATTTGCTAATCCATGTGGTAGTTGCTGCATATTGTATTTCTGGGAAATCGTTTTTCAGGGATTCCGCCAAAACTCCGGGTGTTGAATTCGTAGCAAAAGTTTGATTTGAATAAGTCTGAAATTCCATAACTCTATACAAGCGAGCGTCATTTTCATGAAACTTGTCAGTTTCAAACTCATCTAAAACCCAGAGATAGATGAAGAGTGCACAAGCTAACCCAGTGGTGAGACCAATAACATTGATGAGGGAAGAGGTTCTATGGCGTAGAAAATTTCTAAGAAGAATTTTGAAATAATAGGGCATTGTCTTTCTAAGTTAGCTCGAAAATTATTGGAAAGGACGCAAGGATTTACTCAAACCCATCTCAAAGGTTACAATTATTCAATGAACGGTGATGGTTTCAGTTGAATTGGTTCATGGCTCGCGCTAGTCCAATGGTGGTGAACGCATAAGTTGCATCTATTGCCTGGTCTATGTTTAAGACTATTTCTTCCATTTCTTTTTTGTTAAATGGACTAAGGACATAATCAATTTGCTTGCCTTTGTTATAATCATCACCAACACCAAATCTCAGTCTTGCATAATTTTGTCCACCGATGAGCTCTTCGATATTTTTCAACCCGTTGTGACCTCCGGCAGACCCTTTGCCTTTCAATCTTAACTTTCCATAGGGTAGGGCAAGGTCGTCAGTAATGACTAATAAGTTTTCTCTGGGAATTTTAAGCTCTTGTAGCCAATAGTTCGCGGCTTTGCCGCTAAGGTTCATATAGGTTGTTGGTTTTACAAGTATGAGTGTTCGACCTTTATATTTGACTTCCGTAAAAAAGGAATGACGACCTTGCTCAAACTTTGCGTTTTGCTTATCAGCCAATCTGTCAAGTATTAGAAATCCAATATTATGACGGGTGAGCTCGTATTCTGCTCCAATATTACCAAGCCCGAGGATCAAATATTTCATAGCTTTCAAAAATAATGAATGCAGCATGAAGTGTTCGGTACAAGAGTAAAATTTCTAGCTTTTTATGCCAACAAACCTGCTAGAGTGAGTGCTCTCATTCAAATGTGATGAATTGAGAATTAAAATATTGAGCAAAAAAAAACCTGCTCTCAGAGCAGGTTTTAATATTATAATTTGTTGGTAAGAATTAATCGCCTTCTTCTTCGCCCTCTTCTTCTTCAAGCTCAGATGTGCTTTTTCCACGAAGTGCTCGTGGAATCTCGATTCCTACAATAGTCACTAATGGGCTATTAAGAATCTCATAATTATCAGCTACCAAATCTCCGACTTTGAACGACTTTCCAAGACCTAAGCTTGAAACATTGATTTCAATGGTCGAAGGCATATTTTTTGGTAATGCTTTCACCGTGATATATCTCAGTTTTTTAACCAGTTTACCACCTGACTTTATACCTGGTGCTAAACCAACGGTTTCAATAGGAATGTCCATCTTGATTTTTACACCAGTAAATAGCTCAAGAAAATCTGCATGTAAAATAACTTCACTTACTGGGTGAAATTGAAGATCCTGCATGATGGCCTTGTGAATATCACCTTCAATATTTAACTCGACAAAATGAGCTTGATCAGTGTAAACGATTTCTCTAAAAAGAATCATTGGAGCGTAAAAATGGATTTGCTCTTTGCCTCCATAAAGTACAGATGGAACATAACCCTCGGCTCTAAGTCTTTTTGATTCAGACTTGCCGAGATTTGCTCTTTTATACCCTATAATCTCAACAGTTTTCATAGTTTGTATATTAGTTGTTAATAATATTAGTTGTTAATAAATAATGCGCTTATTGATTCATTGTCGTGTACTTTCCTAATCGCTTTCGCGAAAAGGTCAGCAACAGTCAAAACCGTAATTTTTTCACTTGATTGTTTCAGAGGTATCGTATCGGTAACAATCATTTCAGTCAAAGCTGAATTTTCGATATTCTCATATGCCTTGCCCGAGAGGATAGGATGGGTGCAAATGGCTCTCACGCTGGAAGCTCCTTTCTCCTTCAACAAATTCCCCGCCTTCGAAATCGTACCCGCAGTATCGGCCATGTCGTCTACCAAGATGACATCTTTTCCTTCAACATTACCAATGACTTGCATTGAAGCAATTTCGTTGGCTCTTTTTCTATGTTTGTCGCACACCACCATGTCTACTTGGAAGTGCTTTGCAAAAGCGCGTGCTCTTGCCGTGCCTCCTACGTCAGGAGATGCGAAGATCAAGTTTTCAAGGTTCAGAGATTTGACATAAGGAACAAAAATGGCTGTGCCATCGAGGTGATCAACTGGTATATCAAAAAAGCCTTGAATCTGACCAGCATGTAAATCCATCGTCATCAAACGGTTAGCGCCAGCAGCTGTTAGCAGATTAGCCATCAACTTTGCCGCAATGGACACTCTTGGTCGATCTTTTCTGTCTTGTCGCGCATAACCAAAGTATGGCATTACGACGGTTACCTGCTCCACACTCGCTCTTCTAGCAGCATCTACCATGAGTAGTAACTCTAAAATATTATCAGAAGGAGGAACGGTAGATTGAACGATAAAAAGATTATTACCTCGAATAGATTCATTGTAGCTGAAGCTGAGCTCGCCATCACTAAATTTTTGTGAGGTACTATTTCCGAGCGGCTGGCCGTATTGTTCAGCAATTTTGTTTGCCAAAACACTTGAACCTTTACCCGAAAAAATCTTTACTGCTGACATTTATTTTGCTTCTAAACAAAGAATCCCGGCGCTTTGCCGGGATTAGTTGGCCTACTAGGGCTCGAACCTAGACTCTTCTGGACCAAAACCAGACGTGTTGCCAGTTACACTATAGGCCAATTCGACTGCAAAAGTAGTCGTTCTTTCTAAAAATCAAAACATGGGGTCAGCAATTTTATTTAAAAAACACGCTTTTCTTTAAAATGGCTTTTTAGGCTTAGCCTTTGGGTATATTTTCTTTGACAGCAACATTGAAGACTCGCGAGATATTAAACCCGAAATGAATGTCTCCGTCAAAGAAATTGCCCGTAGTTTCACCGATAAAGCCCCTTTCCTGTAGTCGCTGAGCATTGGTGAGGTGCAATTGAAATACATGGCCGCCTGTTTCTAGGTCTACACCTATGGCGATAGCATTTTTATAATTGTCACTGTCTTGGTTGAAAGTAGGGAAGTATTCCGCGTTGATCGTTACTCGGTTGGTGATTTTATACCTTCCGCCCATACCAAGCGCTATTAAATCATTGGGTTCTTCGCTAGTTGCTACATAATTGCGATGAATGATCGTAGGTGACACTTGCAATGAAAGCGCACTCGATATTTTTCTTGCAATGAGTACTTGATAGGTATAAGCGTTCCGAAACTTCCCTTCAAATGGAATACCCAATCCTTCCACCTGATTTTCAAAAAAGCTATCGGCTCTTCTCGCACCACTCAAAAATAAAGCCGCTGAAACAGGTACTGTATTCGATTGACGTAGAAACTTGTATTTAGCAAAAAGATCAAACGTTTTGTCAACCCCAGACCTACCAATCCCAATATTTAAATTGTCAGTCACACCATATTCCAATCCTAAGCGAATTTGTGCAAAATCAAGCCCCCATAGATTCTCTCCTCCTTCGTTTAATCTTCCGAAACGATGGCCGATGATGAATTCCAATACGCCTTGCGTTCTGGTTTCTATGGTATGGCCATTGATAAGTCTCGTGCTTTTGAAGGTAGAGGTCACGGGTTCGTTGGAAGGCGGCTCGTCACCAAGCATATCCAACAAGTCGTCCTGACCATAGGCCGGACTTAAAAGACCAGCGATGAGTATGAAAATGTAAATCCTTCTCATAATTCTTTGTATTCAAAATAAACGGTGACTTCTACTTCTTCTGCAATGTTATAAAAGACAGCTTTTGGTATTTTGATTTTATAGTCAACCAATTTTATATCAAAAACAGCTTTAATCGTAACCTGACCATTATCTTTAATAACCGTTCCTTCAATATTTACTGGTTTGGTTTGACCATGAAGGTTAAACTCACCAATAGCAGAGACGGTTTGCTCTCCGTTTACCAAATCGGCAGGTTTAAAAGAACCTGTAAATGTGGTTTTGGGAAATTTTTCAGTTTCCAGATAGTTTTCATTGAAGTGTTCCTCCATTAAAGATTTATCAAATCGAAACTGATTAACTGGCACAGAAAAGGCAAAATTTCCATTGGATAGGTCTATAATACTAGCGCCTTTGATATTTACCGCTTCTATATTCTCCAATGGAGCTTCAGAAAAGAACCGTACGTAAGAACTGTCAGATTTAAACTTTTGTGCAAATCCAATCGCAGGTATGAGTAAGAGTATTGAGATGAATAATTTCATAAATATTTTTGTGAATTTTAAAAAAAATCAGACCAGATGATTATTAGTTATCATCAGCGCCACAATCAACCCAGCCGGCGATCAAATCAACCTCTGATTGTGGCAATGAACCACTCGGAGGCATAGTACCTGCTGTTGTTCTTGCTTTAATGCGGTTGGCAGATGCTATTATATTATTGTTATTAGACAAATTAGGAGATTGAGAACCTCCATGGCAACTTGGAGTGGCACAGTTTGAGGTTATAATTGGTACTATTTGTGTGCTTAATCTAATTTCTGGTTTGATTTCAATGTTGGTCAGGGTAGCCGTGCATCCTCCATCATTGGTGACGACAATTTCATAGTTACCAGCGTTCAGATTATCAAAAATATTGCTTTCCTGAGATGCTCCACCGTTTAGGCTATATGTGTAGTTTCCTGCAGGTACTGTGGACACTTCTATTGTTCCTTCACCACAATCTGCTACAGTAAAGCTGGCTGTAAATCCTAATTCTGAATTTAGAGTCGCTGATACAGTTTTTGTGCATTCATTGGCATCTGTAACTACGATATCGTAAGATCCTATTTGTAAGTTGTCAAATGTTGCACTGGATTGTGACGCTCCATCATTTAGTGAATAACTATATGGAGTCTGTCCTCCACTAGCTGCTACTGTAATGCTTCCAGATTCGGTACATGATGGATCTTTCTGCTGTGAAACAGTCAGTGATAAATCTGACTGTGAACAATCGAATTTTAAATCTTCTATAATGTCTTCGCCGTTTTCAGAAGAACAAGAAATCATGAAGGTTAAAAATAGGAGTTGAACGGGTAATAAGAATTTGGTATTCATAGATATCGTTTTTTATTTGATACAAATAAAGCCATTCTGATGTAGTTAAGGCATAAAAAAAGGTGAACATTGAGTGTACACCTTTTGTTATTTTTAATATTTAGAAGTTTAGTTCTCTGCTATCCACTTTTTGGCATTTACAAAAGGCTCAATCCAAGGAGAAACTTCATGGTTTGAATTTACTTCATAATGAGGCCAGTTCCATGTAAAAATAGATCGTTCCAAGTGTGGCATTATAGCCACATGCCTTCCATCTCTGGAAGATATTGCGGCTGTGGCAAAGTCACTTCCATTTGGATTTCCAGGAAAGTCATCATTTGCATATTTCACAGGGATAGCATAGTCGGAAGCCGAACCTTCCAAAATAAATTTGCCTTCTCCATGCGCTAGCCAAATACCCATTCTTGTTCCCGCCAGGCTTTCAAACATGATAGAGTTGTTTTTTTCAATGACCACATCCACAAAAGCAGATTCAAATTTCCCAGAGCTGTTGTGGTGCATTTTTGGGTGATTTTCTCCCAATTCAGGCATGAGCAGGCCGAGTTCCATCATCAGCTGGCAACCATTACAGACACCAAGACTAAGGGTGTCCTTTCTTGCATAGAAATTATCTAAGGCTGATTTGGCTTTTTCATTATAAAGAAATGAACCAGCCCAGCCTTTGGCAGAGCCGAGAACATCCGAATTAGAGAAACCACCAACAAATACGATCATTCGGATATCGGAGAGGTCTTCACGGCCAGAAGCCAAATCGGTCATGTGTACGTCTTTTACATCAAAACCCGCCAAGTGTAGGGCAAATGCCATCTCTCGATCTCCATTTACTCCTTTTTCACGGATGATTGCCGCTTTTAATCCTGACTTATTTTGGCGAGCTGGGTTAATGCCATAATCTGAAAACTTGCCAGTAAAATCCGATTTAAATTCGTATCTGAGCGGTTGGTTTTTATAGTTATCGAGCCGATCGAAAGCCTCCTTACGATTCGTTTGTGATAAATCAAATAGGTGAGAAGTGTTATACCAAGTGTCTCTCAGTTGGTCTATTTTCCAATTGGTCAAAGATTCATTCTTGGTAATGTTAAGCACTCTTGTAGTGGTTGTATTTCCTATTTTTACTGCAGATACACCTGTCTTTTCGAATATTTCTAGAGCTTTGGTTTCGTCGATTACCTGAACGATTACCGCTGGTTTTTCGGAAAATAAAATCCTTACAAGGTCGGACTCTTCAAAAACATTTAAGTTGATGTTCATGCCTCCTTTCTTGTTTGGAAAGTTCATTTCCAATAATGTGGTAATCAATCCTCCGGAGGATATATCATGACCAGCCACAATCGCTTGCTCTTTTATTAAAAGCTGAACAGCTTCAAATGAATTTAACACCGTTTTAGGATCTACATCTGGAGTATCACCGCCTATGGCATTATGAATTTGTCCAAAAGAACTTCCACCAAGATTAAAATCACCTTTTGAAAAGTCAATATAGTAGAGCGGACTATTTGTCGCGCTTGTTTTAATGTTGGGAGTGATTACGTTTTTAACGTTGCTTACTTCGCCAACGCTACTGATAATGACCGTTCCGGGAGCTTGCACCTTTTTATCGGCGTATTTTTGAGTCATTGAAAGGGAATCTTTTCCTGTTGGAATGTTTATTCCCAGCGCTATGGCAAACTCACTTACTGATACCACCGCATCGTAAAGCCGTGAATTTTCTCCATGATTTTTTGCTGGCCACATCCAATTCGCACTTAAGGATATTCCCTTGATTCCGTGTGTTAGTGGTGCCCAAACTACATTCGTCAGTGCTTCTGTAATTGAAAGGCGAGAGCCTGCTCCAGGATTGACGAGCGCTGATACAGGAGAGTGACCAATACTTGTGGCAATTCCTTTGGTGCCCGAGTAATCTAGCGCCATTACACCAAGATTATTTAGTGGTAACTGTATTTCGCCGACGGTTTGCTGAAGTGCTACTTTTCCTGTTACAGATCTGTCGACCTTATTTGTTAACCAATCTTTACATGCCACAGCCTCCAGTTGTAGTACTTGATCGAGGTAATCCGCTATTTTGGAGCGGTTGTAGGAGGGAGCTTCAAGGTTTCGCTGTTCTTTGATGTCTTCCAATACAGTCTTTGGTGATGAGCCAAAAAGGTGTTCTGTTTTTAAATCGAAAGGCGTAGAGTTTCGTTTTTTGGACTCAAACTTTAGTTCGTGATTGCCTGTAGTCGTTCCTACCTCATAATAAGGCGCACGTTCACGCTCAGCGATGGCCTTCAAGGTGGCGGTATGTTCTGGCTTAATTACTAGACCCATTCTTTCTTGAGATTCATTGCCTATGATCTCTTTCTCGCTCAGGGTATTGTCTCCTATAGGAAGTTTGTCCAAATCGATATTTGCTCCAGAGTCTTCTACGAGTTCTGAGAGGCAGTTTAAATGACCGCCAGCTCCATGGTCATGAATAGAAATGATAGGGTTTTCGTCCATTTCAGCCATAGCTCTGACAGCATTGGCCACTCTTTTTTGCATTTCAGGGTTTGATCTTTGTACTGCATTGAGTTCCAGTTGCTGACCAAGTGCACCTGTATCCAAGGACGAAACGGCACTACCACCCATTCCAATTCGGTAATTATCGCCACCCATTACCACTACCGTTTGGTTTTTGCCCACGGTTTTCTTGATGGCGTCTTTTTGCTTGCCATAGCCAATGCCTCCAGCCTGCATGATTACTTTGTCAAAAGCGATGGTCTCTCCATTTTCCTCGTGTTCAAAGGTGAAAAGGCTTCCAACGATTAATGGTTGACCAAATTTATTGCCGAAATCACTCGCTCCGTTAGAAGCTTTTATCAGTATTTCTTTGGGCGATTGATAGAGCCATTTTCTTGGTTCAATATTTTCTTCGTGTAATTTACCTTTAGCAAGGCGTGGGTAGGAAGTCATGTACACCGCAGATCCTGCGAGCGGCATACTGCCTAAACCTCCAGCCATTCGGTCTCTGATTTCTCCGCCAGAACCAGTCGCCGCACCATTAAATGGTTCTACGGTGGTAGGGAAGTTGTGTGTTTCAGCTTTCAGTGAAATCACCGCTTCGATTGGTTTGATCTCGAAGTAGTCAGGTTTGTCTTGAGTTGCAGGCGCAAACTGATCGATCGTAGATCCACTGATAAAAGCCACATTGTCTTTATAAGCCGAAACGATGAAATTGTGATTGGCCTTTGAGGTGTTTTTGATGAGTTGAAAAAGTGATTCTTTTTTTTCCTCTCCATCAATGATGAAAGTGCCATTGAATATTTTGTGACGACAGTGCTCTGAGTTGATTTGTGAAAAACCAAACACCTCAGAGTCCGAAAGTGAGCGCCCAACTGAGGTGGCTACATTTTTCAAGAAGTCAATTTCCTCACTACTCAATGCCAGGCCAGCTTCCACATTGTATGCCTCTAGGTCGTCAATATATCTGATAGGTTCTGGTAATATCGTCAATATAAAAACCTCTTGATTCAGTTCATCATAAACCTGTTGTAGCATAGGGTCAAAGCCTTGTCTACTTTCGAGCTCAAACTCTTCGATTCTCTGAATACCGTCAATATTTGCATTTTGGCAAATTTCAACGGCATTGGTACTCCAAGGCGTTATCATTTCTCTTCTCGGACCGATAAAACGATGAGCAATTCGGTCTTCGTTAATCTTTTTTGCTCCAGAAAAAAGCCATTCGAGTTTAGAAATATCAGCATCTGTAAAACTTTTAGCTGTGTCTACTACAAAATATTTAGACTTAGACTTTTGAAAAAAAACGATCATAAGATATTACCTGAATCGGGTAGATGATGTGTTGAATAAAAGAAAAATGGTTATTTGTCCACTGATGCTCGCTCAGATATTCGCATTTACCATTGCCGCAAAAGTAGAATAAATGACCTAAGAAATAGTCCTACGCATGAAAGATGTCACAAGAACTTTGGCATTTTCCACCACGTGGTGATGTTTACCCTCAATTTCAATAAGAGAGATATTTGAAGCTTTTAGTATTTGAGCTTTGATGTCTTGTGGTCTAACGATAGAATCTTGTTTTCCTAAGATGATGAGGATCTCATTGGCATGCTCTTTTGATAGCTGTTGCCATAGGATAGGAGCCACTTGTAGCGAACTGAAATAGGTCCATGTTTTGTAAACTTTGTCTTTATCGTGCATGGTTCCAAGTTCTCTTTCGGCAAACTTGATCAATGATTGTCTGACAATGCCCGTGCCCTTGAAGACATTGACAAATCGCTCGAATTTTTCAGGCGTATACATCAAGTATTTGAAAAGTCGATTTCCAAGAAATGAATTTGCCAGTCGGTACCAAAAACTTCGATGAATGCCATCAGGCGCCAATAAGACCATACGATCAATTTTGTGGTGAAAATCAATGTAGGAAGCCAAGCAAAATCTACCTCCCAGACTAAAACCAAGAAGACTAAAACGATCGATATTTTCCTTTTTCAAAAATTCCTGAATTTCCTGATTCCATTCGTCTTTGCTTAAATAATTAGCCAGACGCGTTGATTTTCCGTGATAAAAAATATCAAACAAGTAAATCGTATAGTCATCAGATAATAACTCAAGGTAGTTTTTCCAAAGTCCATGTTCTTGCCCAAAGCCATGAAAGCACAAGAGCACCTTACTTTTAGATCCATGTTTCACGTAGTGAAGTAGTGAAGACATTATTAAGCTATTGTTATGATTTGCTGTGAATCCATCATTTTATTAAAAAAGTTTAAACATAATCGAACATTCCTTGATTTATACCGTACTTGCAGAAAACTTTGAGTGTTTTAAAAGTTTCCAAAGTTTCTTCAACCAGCAGCAAAACAAATCAGCGTGAAACAAAAGATAGTAGAAGGAGCAGAAAAATTATTTATGCAATATGGTGTAAGATCGGTCTCGATGGATGATGTAGCGAGAGAAGTTTCCATGTCAAAAAAGACATTGTATCAACATTTTTCAAATAAGGACGCTCTGGTCAGTGAAGTTGGAAGGCACCACATGGAGAAGGAAAAAATCGAACTAAGTAATGCGACCAGTCAAGCTCAAAATGCCATAGAGGAGTTGCATTTACTTTCTCGATGCATGAGAGAAAACATCTTTAAAATGAATCCTTCTTTGCTTTATGATCTTCAAAAGTACCATCGTGAAGCTTGGGACATTTTCAAAGAATTTAAACAAAGTTTCGTCAAGGGCCACATTGTTAAAAATCTTACTCAAGGTATTGAGGAAGGTTGTTATCGAAAGGAGATAGACCCTGAAGTATTGGCAATAGTGCGACTAGAAACGATCCAGTTAATTTTTAATCAAGAAGTTTTCCCATCCAATACTTTCAATTTTTCCGATGTACAACTGCAAGTATTTGATCATTTCGTGCATGGGATTTTAACAGAAAAGGGAAAAAAATTATACCAACAATATCAACAACTAGAATCAAAACCAACAATTAAATGAAAGGACAACTTACACTGATGTTCTTGCTGGTAAGCTGGTGGCTTACTGCACAGGATCAAGGTAAATCTTTCACTTTGGATGAATGCCTCAATTACGCCTTGCAAAATGCAGTCAATGTGAAAAATGCAAAGCTGGATGAAGAAATAGCGACATCTCGGGTGAAGGAAACGGTAGGTATTGGGCTTCCTCAGATCAATGGATCTGTGGGGTTACAGTACAATCCAACGCTGCAACGATTTTTCGCGCAATATAATTCTCAAAATCCCGGTTTTGGAATTTCCGAACAGCAGGCAGCCACATTGGGAATACAGGATGGAGATGTATATGCAGCGGAGAACTTTTTCCAACTTCAAGCTGCTGGAGATGCTTCTGTCGGAATTAATCAGTTAATCTTCAGCGGGTCATACTTTGTAGGCCTCCAAGCGTCGAATGCTTATAAAGAGCTTTCCATTAGAAACTCAAACTTGACCAAAGAAGATGTTGTACTAAACGTTAGTCAAGCATATTATAACTTGCTGATTACCAAGGAGCGATTAGCTTTGGTTAAAGCAAATCTTAGGCGTATTGATACCCTCTACAGAAACACAAAGGCTTTAAAAGACAATGGTTTTGCAGAAAAAATTGATGTAGATCGACTGAAAGTAACCGTCAATAATTTGAGGGTGGAGCAGTCAAGTATGGAAAACCTTTTGGAAATTTCCAGACGTATACTCAAACTTCAAATGAACTTTCCAAGTAAAGACAATCTGACAATAAAAGGAGACATATCGGAGCTTGCCTTTGAAAAAGTGAACGTGCCAGATGAAGACAATTGGTCATACTCGCAGCGTGCTGATTATATGGTCATGGAATCAAATAGGACTTTGCAGCAGCTCAACATTAAGAATAAATACGCCGAAGCACTACCAACAATTTCTGCTTTTGCCAATTTGGGGATGTCGACACAATCGCCAACCTTCACTGGTTTATTTTCAACCCAAGCCGATTTTCAGGAGATAGACGCTGCGGGACCTGATAGCTGGTATGGATACTCGGCAGTTGGACTTAGTCTCAATTGGAGCATTTTCACGGGCTTACAAAGAAGTCATCAAATTCAACAACAAAAATTGGAGCTTCGAAAAATAGAAAATGGATTTGAGGCAATGGAGCAAAACATTGATTTAGAATTGGACAGGTCCTCCATGAACTTGAAGAATGCTATCGAAAGATTAGAAGTACAAAAAGACAACATGGCGCTAGCTGGAGAAATTTACGATATCTCAAAAATAAAGTACGAGGCGGGTGTGGGAAGTAATCTCGAGGTTATTGAAGCCGATACCTCCCTGAAAGAAGCGCAAACGAACTATTATAACGCACTTTACGATGCGATCATTGCCCAATTACAATTGAAAAAAGCACTAGGAATATTATACAACTAAGATCATGAGAAAGATCAATATAAAAACACTAACCATTTTTGCAACCCTTTCCATCCTCCTAGCGAGCTGTGGTGATAAGGAACCTACCGATGATGTATTGTCGTCAGGAGATTTAGCTTCTTTGAGAGCTAAAAAGAAGGAACTCGTAACTCAACAGAAGTCAATCGAAACGGAGATTGCCAAATACGATGAGGCGATTACCGAACTGATGGGTGGAAAAAACCTTCCATTAGTAAGCACGATTAAGGCTGAAGAAAAGAGTTTTGAGCATTTTATTGAACTGCAAGGAGACGTTACCACGAAACAAAACGTACTTATTTATCCAGAAGCTCCGGGTATTCTTGTGCGCGTTTATGTCACTGAAGGACAATCTGTGAAAAAAGGCCAACTGCTTGGTAAGATCGATGATGGCGGAATGATTAATCAACTCAATCAGTTGAAAACTCAATTTCAGTTATCGAAGACAACCTTCGAAAGACAAGAGAAATTGTGGAATCAAGATATTGGTTCTGAAATACAATACTTACAAGCCAAAACGGCCTATGAGTCTCAGAAAAGTTCCATAGCTCAACTGGAAGATCAATTAGATAAGTATCAGATTACCGCACCTTTTGACGGTATTATTGACAATGTAATTAAAGATCAAGGGACGGTGGTTGCACCCGGAGGGCCAGGTTCGGAAATATTCAGAATTATCAATTTATCTGATATGTATTTGAAAGTGCCAGTACCAGAAACTTATATTTCGACCATTACAGTGGGTAAAACTGTGGAGATTTATTTTCCTGTATTAGGTAAAAAGATGATGTCAAAAGTGAGACAAACAGGCAATTATATCAATCCGGCCAATCGATCATTTTCAGTAGAAATCACTGTTCCCAATAATGACAAAAGCATTAAACCAAATATGACTGCTAAGGTATTGATCAACGATTATACCAATCAAAGTGCTATCATGATTCCTCAAAGTATTATTTCTGAAAATGCAGAAGGACAGCAGTATGTGTACACCACATCTAAAGTTTCGAGCAGTAATACTGCGGAGGCGATTCGTAGCATAGTTACCACAGGTAAAACCAAGGGCGATTATGTCGAAGTTTTAGAAGGTATTAAAAGTGGTGATAATCTGATCAAAGAAGGAGCCCGAAGTGTAAGAGATGGTCAGGAAGTGAAAATCCTAAGTAAATAACCAATGACTAAGCAAGAGAAAAGTGTAAATAAAGAATTTGGACTCTCTTCATGGGCGATAGATAACCCGTCGGTTATCTATGTAATGATTGGTCTATTTCTAGTTCTAGGTTTATCTGCATACTTTGATATGCCGCGGGAAAACTTCCCTGAGATTATTGAAACCAAAATATATGTAAGTACCCCATATCCGGGAAATACTGCGGAAGATATAGAACGACTTATTACAGACCCACTTGAAGATGAACTCAAAAACATTAGCAATGTGGTGGAAATTGTGTCTACCTCGCAAGAGGATTACTCCATAATCACCGTAGAGTTTGATGAGGAGATATCTGTAGATGCAGCCAAGCAAAAGGTCAAGGACAAAGTAGACTCGGAAAAGGCCGATGAAGATTGGCCGTTATTCAATGGAGCCAAGGTTGAGCCGAATGTATTCGAACTGAATCTCTCTGAGGAGATTCCAATAATGAACATCAATATTTCTGGTGACTATCCGGTGCAGAAATTGAAAGAATTTGGCGAATACTTGGAAGATCGGATAGAGGAATTACCAGAGATCAAAGGTGTAGATATCAGAGGTGCTCAAGAGAAAGAAGTAGAAGTGGCCGTGGACATATTTAAAATGATGGCCGCAAAAGTGAGTTTTGACGATATTTTACAAGCGATAGGCAATGGCAATATGACCATGTCAGCGGGTAACTTGAAGGCGAGCGGACAAAGAAGAACAATAAGAATTCTTGGCGAAATTGAGCAACCTAGTGAGCTCGAAAACTTTGTCATTAAGCATGAAAATAATTCCCCTGTTTATCTCAAGGATGTGGCCACAATATCTTTTACAGAGGAGGATAAAACTACTTATGCCAGATCATTTGGTTCGAGTGTTGTCATGCTTGATGTGAAGAAGAGAGCGGGCAAAAACATGATTGAGGCTGCCCGCAAAATCAAATTGATTATTGATGATGCGCAAGAAAATTATTTTCCTGAAGATTTAAAGTTATCTGTGTCCAACGACCAGGCACCAAGAACCCTGAATCAAGTAGAGGATTTGGTCAACAACATCATTTTCGGAATACTTCTCGTGGTGACCGTACTCATGTTTTTCTTAGGTTTTAGAAATGCATTGTTCGTAGGATTTGCGATTCCAATGTCGATGTTTATGTCATTCATGATTCTAAATAATCTTGGATACACGCTAAATACGATGATACTTTTTGGTATGATCATGGGATTGGGTATGCTCGTTGATAATGGTATTGTCGTGGTTGAAAATGTTTATCGATTGATGGAGCAGGAGGGTATGAGCCGTATTCAAGCCGCCAAGCAAGGTATTGGTGAAATAGCTTATCCGATCATCATTTCTACAGCCACAACTGTTGCAGCTTTCGTTCCTCTTGGATTGTGGCCGGGACTATTCGGGCAATTCATGATTTACTTTCCTATCACCTTATCCGTAGTATTGGGCTCGTCCTTATTTGTGGCGATTTTTATGAATTCCATGTTGGTTTCCAAATTCATGGAAGTGGGAGATAAAGAGTTGACCAGAAAGGCTTTGTGGCGTCTTACTTTGGTTATGGGCAGTATAGGAGTGCTCATCTTATTTACCGGAGGTGATTACAGAGGGCTTGGATCATTGATGATTTTGAACGTAATCCTATTTTGGATTTATAAATATGGACTGAAAAGACTTTCGGTAGCATTTCAAAGTACTGTTCTAGTATGGTTCGAAAATTTTTATGAGCGAAGGTTAGTTAATGCACTCAAAGGAGGTAATGTTTATTGGTATTTTGGATTCACTTTTCTAATGCTAATCGCAGCTTTTGTGACATTTGGTTGGTCCTTGAGTACACAGCGAACAAAAGTGGAATTCTTTCCAGACAACATACCCAATCAAATCATTGTCTACATCGAATATCCTCAAGGTACGGCAATAGAGAAGACCAATGCCATTACTAAAAAGATTGAAGAGCGAGTCTACAACATCCTCAATGCGGATGAGTACATGGATGGTGATTATAATTTCTTGGTTGAAGCCGCAGTTTCACAGGTAGGAGAAGGTGCTGGCAACCCTCAGACAGATGGAGGATCGGCCGCTGAAATGCCGCATAAAGCGAAAATCACGGCATCCATGCGCGAGTTCAAATATCGTAGAGGAAAAGATACAGAAGAACTTAGGAAGAAAGTGCAGGCAGAACTCAGCGGAATATATCCAGGTGTTGCCATTTCTGTGGAGAAAGAAGCCGCTGGACCACCTGTAGGATATCCGATTAATATTGAGATCGCAGGGCCTGATTACGATGAACTCATCGTGACTGCTGAGAAAATGAGAAATTTCATCAATGCTAAAAATGTTGCTGGTGTTGAAGAGCTTAAGATTGACGTAAATAAAGGGAAGCCTTCGATGGAAGTGACTGTTGATCGAGAAAAGGCAGGTGAACTAGGCGTAGCTGTTGGTCAAGTAGGAAACCAATTGAGAAGATCAATTTTTGGAGAAAAAGCCGGAATTTACAAAGTTGATGGCGAAGATTATGATATCAACATTCGATTCAACGAGGATTTGAGGTACAACACGAGTGCGTTGTTTAATCAGAATATCATCTTTAGAGATCAGTCTACAGGTAAAATCAAAGAAATACCAATTTCTTCCGTAGCAAAGCATAAAAACACGTCTGGATTTAGTGCGATTAAGCACAAAGATCAAAAGCGAGTAGTTACGGTATATTCAGGTTTAGAGCCTGGGTTTACAGATGCCGCCGCTATAGTTTCGGAAATACAAGCGGAAATGGAAGAGTTTAAAGAGCTTCCTAAGGACGTGAGAATAGATTTTACAGGTCAGATTGAGGAACAGAACAAAGAAATGGCCTTCTTGGTCGGTGCTTTCTTTTCTGGATTGGGACTTATCTTTTTGATTTTGATCTTTCAATTTGGCGGTATTTCGAAACCATTTATTATCATGGTGGCCATTTTCTTGAGTTTTATTGGGGTATTCGGCGGTTTGGTTATAACCGGTTGGTCATTTGTGATTATGATGACTATGATGGGAATTATCTCATTAGCAGGTATTGTGGTAAATAATGGAGTAGTATTACTCGATTATACCCAGCTCTTGATAGATAGGAAAAAGGTGGAGCATGGCCTGAGTAAGGATGACTATTTAGAAAAAGATACCGCGAACATAGAAATAATCAAGGCTGGAAAAGCAAGATTACGACCTGTGGTTTTAACGGCGGTCACCACGGTACTTGGATTAATTCCATTAGCCATCGGGTTGAATATAGATTTCTTTTCTTTGTTCACTGAGTTTGATCCAAAAATTTACATCGGTGGAGACAATGTGATCTTCTGGGGGCCACTCGCTTGGACAGTAATTTTTGGACTTATCGTAGCAACCTTCCTTACCCTGATCATTGTTCCCGTACTATTTACCATTGTTTATAGGATCAAATATTGGTTTTATGACCGTCGTAAAAAACGGGAAGAACTTAAGGCAGAATTGTTGCCCACAGTTTAGTTCAAGGAATTTAAATAATTTATGAAGTCAAACGTCCTGTTATAGTTTTAGCAGGACGTTTTTCATAAACACTCCTAAATAGAGGCTTTAAGGTATAAATCAGAAATTAAAGGAATGAATAGAATCTATATTCTCATTGTAGCGGCCATTCTCTACGGCTTACTTGATCTTTATGTATATCAAGCCATTAAAATCAGCATTTCAGATTTGCATGTCAATTGGCGAAAAGCCATCATCGGTGGTTATTTAGCTACTTCAATTTTTTTCTTTATTGGTGTTGCGATTTACACCAAACTAGACCAACAATCATTCGAGAATCTAAGACTTTTCCTTGCTACCGGGTTTTTTGTAGCGCTTGTCGGTAAGCTTGTCGTTGCGTTGTTTCTTGTTATTGATGATTTTCGCAGGCTTTTCACCTACTTATTCTCATTATTACCCACCACACCACCAAAAGAAATAGATAATTCTAGATCGGAATTTATGGCCAAAGCGTCTTTAGTAGCAGGTGTTTTGCCTATCGCAACTTTAAGTTTTGGCGTGATCTCAGGAGCACATGACTATCGCGTACGCAAAAGAACTATTTCGTTTAAGTCATTGCCTAAGGCTTTTGATGGAATACGTATTGCACAAATATCTGATATTCATACTGGGAGCTTTTTCAGTAAAACAGCCGTAAAGGGTGGAGTAGATATGCTGATGGCTCAAAAGCCAGATATCGCTTTCTTCACTGGAGATTTGGTCAATAACCAAAGTGATGAAGCGAAACCGTATCTGGACATCTTTAAAAAAGTAAAAGCACCGCTGGGCGTTTATTCCACAATGGGAAACCATGACTATGGGGATTATAAAAGATGGTCGAGCCCAGAAGCCAAACTCAAAGACATACAAAACCTCCATGAAATGCACCGATATATGGGCTGGGATATTTTGCTCAATGAAAATAGAATCATTAAAGAAGGAGGCGAGCAGATGGCTATTTTGGGATTGGAAAACTGGGGTAACGGCCGTTTTTCCAAGTATGGTGATATGTCGAAAACCTTGGAAGGAGTAGAGTCCGGACAATTTAAGTTATTGTTATCGCATGATCCGAGCCATTGGGATGCACAAGTGAGACCTGAATATGGCGATGTTGATTTGACCTTAGCTGGTCATACTCATGGAATGCAATTTGGTATTGAGATTGGAGAATTCCGCTGGAGCCCTTCACAATACGTATATCCGAGATGGGCTGATTTGTATCAGGAAAAAGATCAATACTTGTATGTTAATCGTGGTTATGGATATATTGGCTATCCAGGAAGAGTTGGTATTTTGCCAGAAATCACCATTTTGGAACTAAAGTCGGTATGAATCATCGGAAAAGTGACCCTGTTTTGGGAAGTTGTTGTCTTCTCAAATGGATCAGATATAATTGAGCGCAAGCATGCGCATCGCTTAAGGCATCATGGTGATTGAGTTTGATTTTATATTTCTTTGAACAATACGCCAAGCCCCTTTTAAAAATTCTCCTCGTACATCTCTCTTCAAAGTCAGGCTGAATATCGTCATAATAGGAGAGGGTACTTCTCAGGCAATTAACATCAAATCTTGAATTATGAGCGACAAGCACTTGATCCTCTATCAAATGCTTAATGTCTTGCCATACATAATCAAAAGTGGGCGCATGTTCTGTGTCTTCAGGTTTTATTCCATGAACCTCTATATTCTTGTAGAAATACTCGTTTTTAGGTGGTTTGATAAGCCGATCTACCTGCTCGACTATTTCCATATTTTCTACACGAATGATTCCTACTTGACATACGCTTGAAGGTGACCAAGTCGCTGTTTCAAAATCAATAGCTGTAAATGAGGTTTCTGACACTCCTTTTTATTGTAAACTGGTTAACTGGATCGCTTTTTAATCAGTCAGAATGATGATTGACTGATGGTTTGGGCAATCTACTGTGAATTTCAGCAACCATTTTTGAGAAAGGTAAAGATTGAACATATACAGTCCCTGTGCCTGATATTGTAGCTAAGAACATGCCTTCAGAGCCAAACATCATGGTTTTAATGCTTCCGGATTTTTGAATATCGTAGTTTAGTCCAGTAGAAAATGCAACCACACAGCCCGTATCGATCAATAACGTTTCATTTTTGAGTTCCTTTTTCACAATCGTACCGCCAGCATGTAAGAAAGCCATACCATTTCCCGTGAGTTCTTGCAGTACAAAGCCTTCTCCGCCAAAAAATCCAGAGCCAAGTTTCTTATTGAACTTAAAAGATACCTTGGTGCCCATAGCAGCACATAAAAAAGCGCTTCCTTGGCAAAGTATGGCGCCACCAAAGTCATTTAGATCTATAGGTAGAATAGTGCCTGGATAGGGAGCAGCAAAGCTCACTGATTTTTTACCAGTGCCAATATTTGTAAAATGGGTGAGAAATAGACTTTCTCCACTCAACATTCTTTTTCCAGCATCTTTCAGTCTGCCAAAGAAACCCTTATCTGGTTCTGCTCCGTCTCCAAGCTTAGCTTCAAAATTGATACCTTCATTCATCCAGCACATCGCACCTGCTTCAGCAATCACTGTTTCATTTGGGTCTAATTCTACAGAGACAACTTGTACGTCTGTACCGTCAATGGTGTAGTCTACTTTGTGCGAGTCCATATAATTGCTATTGAGTTTGAATGAGTTTGAGTTAAAATAAGAATCGAAAGTAATTGATATTTTTCAATGAGAAAAAGGTTGTCTGAATTGAATGATGTTTAAAACGTCATAACAAGACATAAAAAAACCCGAATTCTTTCGAAATCGGGTTTTTTTGAGGTCGAGAGCGGATTCGAACCGCTGTACGAGCTTTTGCAGAGCTCTGCCTAGCCACTCGGCCACTCGACCAATTATTTTGGAGTGCAAACTTAGCAATAAAGAAGATTAAACCGGAAGAAATTCTCCCGGTTTAATTTCAAAAAGCTTAAGCTTTGTCTTCTCCTTCAGAAGTTTCATCATCTGATGTAGCTTCGTCTGACTTAGGTTCTTCTTTTTTTGCTGCAGCTTTCTTTTTAGGAGCCGCAGGCTTTGAAGCCTCTGTCATTTTGTCTTTCAATGCTGAAAGTGCTTCCAAATCACCTAATGTAGACTTTTCAGACTCATTATTGATTTTCTTCATCGTGTTACCTTTGGCAACCACCTTCTTCTTCGGTTGTTCAGCGGTCGGTTGCTCAGCGCTTTCTTTCCAGATAGAAGTATGTGAAAGTACGATTCTTTTCTCTTCCTTGGCGAACTCTAGTACTTTAAAGTCTAGTTGTTCTCCTTCGTTAGGTACAGACTCGTCTTCTTTGACCAAGTTTTTTGTACTTACTTGTCCTTCCAAACCATAAGGAAGTTCTAGTATAGCACCTCTTTCATTTTTAGAGATGATTGTACATTTATGAACAGAACCTCTTGTAAATACTGTTTCGAAAGTATCCCAAGGATTTTCTTCCAAGTGCTTGTGACTTAATGCAAGTCTTCTGTTGTCAACATCCAACTCCATGACAACTACTTCTAGTTCTTCGTTTACTTTCACGAATTCTGAAGGATGCTTCACTTTTCTCGTCCAGCTTAAGTCAGAAACATGTACTAGGCCGTCAATTCCTTCTTCCAATTCGATAAATAAACCGAAGTTGGTTAAGTTTCTAACGATACCTTTATGCTTAGTTCCTACAGCATATTTGGTTAATACGTCTTGTTTAGTCCAAGGATCTTCAGTCAATTGCTTGATACCAAGTGACATTTTACGATCGTCTCTGTCGATAGTTAGAATGACTGCATCTAGCTCATTACCCACATTGATGAAATCTTGAGGATTTCTCAAGTGCTGAGACCAAGACATTTCAGAAACGTGAATCAAACCTTCTACTCCAGGGATGATTTCTAAGAATGCACCGTAATCGGCTACATTGACAATTTTACCTTTCACTTTCGAACCTACAACAAGCTCTTTATCCAAAGAATCCCAAGGATGAGAAGTCAATTGCTTCATACCTAGAGATATTCTTCTCTTGTCATCATCAAAGTCAAGTACAACAATATTGACTTTTTCGTCAAGGTTGAGTACTTCTTCAGGATGATTGATTCTACCCCAAGAAATGTCAGTAATGTGAAGTAAACCATCCACGCCTCCAAGATCGATAAATACACCGAAGTTGGTCATGTTTTTGATCACACCTTCTAGTACTTGACCTTTTTCAAGGTTGTTAAGGATTTCAGCTTTTTGCTTCTCAATATCCTTCTCGATAAGTACTTTATGAGAAACTACTACGTTATCGTTTGCGTAGTTGATTTTCACTACTTTGACTTCCATTTTCTTACCAACGAAAATGTCAAAGTCTCTAATAGGTTTTACATCTATTTGAGAACCAGGAAGGAAAGCTTCTACACCGTAGATATCCACGATCAAACCACCTTTGGTTCTTCTTTTAACCATACCGTCGATTACTGAATCGTTATCTAAAGCACCTTGGATATTTTCCCATGCTTTTACGATTTTCGCTTTTCTTCTTGAAAGTACAAGTTGTCCATTGGAGTTTTCTTGCTCTTCCACGTATACTTCTACAGTATCGCCAGTTTTGAGATCAACATCTCTAAATTCAGAAAGAGAGACTAATCCATCAGATTTAAATCCAATGTTTACAATCACGTCTCTATCTGTGATACCAACAACAACGCCTTCCATCACCTCTTTTTCAGAAATAGAATTCATGGTAGACTCATAGAGTGCTTCCATTCTTTTTCTGTCTGTGTCAGAGTATTCTTCTCCAAATCCGTCATCACTCGCAGTATCCCAGATATCCTCGCTAACTTCTAGTTGTGGAATTTCTGTTTCCGCAACTTCAGGAGTATCCACGCCTTGAGGAGCATCTTCTACTTTTTCCTCTACAACAGGTGCTGTTTCGGGTGCTGAGGTTTCTTCAGCTTGGTTTGTGGCTTGAACTTCCTGATTTTCAGTTTGTTGAAGTTCTTTTTTTTCTTCTTCTGCCATAATTATTATTAACTCGTCAAAATATTTTCAATAGTCTTAGAGTCATACGACTATTGAATTTTTGGTTTCACATACATTTGCCTTAGACAAACGCCGCTCGGTCGAACGGAGCGCAAAGTTATAGAAAATATTAATTGAACGATTATCAGATGAGAATTAATACCCTTATTACAGTATTTATTGTGTCACTTGTGATTTCCTGCAAGCCAAAACCAAAAGAATCTGTAGATTTGGTCATTTTCAATGGCCCTATTTACACAGTCAACGAATCGAATGAAGTGGTATCGGCCGTGGCTGTAAAGAAAGACAAAATAATTGCTTTAGGCGACCAAGCACTGGAGATGGTAGGAGAGAATACCATAAAACTTGATCTTGATGGAAAGGTGTGCTACCCTGGATTTATTGAGGGTCACGCGCACATTATGGGCATTGGTGATAATTTGGTCAATATTGACCTGATGCAAACCAAAAGTTACGCGGAGGTGATAGAAGCCGTCAAACAAAGAGCAGCTGTGACGCCAAAAGGTGAATGGATATTAGGGCGAGGTTGGCATCAAGATAAATGGGTGACCACTCCTGAAGATATGTTCAATGGTTTTCCTACGCATCACGATTTATCTGCTGCGGTTCCAGATCATCCTGTTTGGTTGAAACATGCAAGTGGCCATGCAAGTCTCGCCAATGCCAAAGCGATGGAAGTTACTGGTGTTAACGCCAAAACGCCAAATCCTGATGGGGGTGAAGTCTTTAAAGGACTGGATGGAAGACCCACAGGTTTAATGAATGAAACGGCCAACTTCCTGATTTTTGATAGTATACCAGCGCAAACCAAGGCAGCCAAGCTCAATGCCCTCAACTTGGCAATGGATGAATGCTTAAAAAACGGATTGACGAGTTTCCATCAAGCCGGTTCTCCTGCGGAAGATATCGCACTATTTCAGGAATTGGCGAAGGATGGTGCTTTACGTACACGACTCTATGTGATGTTAGGCGGACGATACAACGACTTGCTGGAAACTTTTTTTGAAAAAGGCCCTTTTTATGATCCGAATAATTTTTTAACCATAAGATCAGTAAAGCTGTATGCCGATGGGGCTCTGGGTTCTCGTGGCGCATGGTTATTAGCGCCTTATGAGGACGATCACCATACTTCTGGCCACAATGTGGTGCCTATGGATACCATCAAAAACATTGCAGAATCAGCTTATAAAGCTGGCTTTCAGGTGTGTACGCATGCGATTGGAGATAGAGCCAACAGAGAAGTATTAGACATATATGAGGAAATTTGGACTGATAATCAAGAAAAGAATCCTGACTTGTTGAGATTTAGAATTGAACATGCTCAGCACATAGACCCTGAAGACTTGCCACGGTTTGAGAAATACGGAATAGTTCCAGCGATGCAAGCGGTGCACATGTCCTCCGACCGCCCTTGGGCTATCGATAGATTAGGTAAACAGCGAATAGAAGAAGGTGCGTATATGTGGCGAGATTTACTGGATCGTGGCGTAAAAGTGGTCAATGGTACCGATGCGCCAGTAGAGCCTTTAACTCCTTTTGCCTCTTATTTTGCTTCTGTTACTAGAAAAACATTGAAAGGACAGCCTGAGGGCGGTTATGAACCTGAGCAGAAAATGACCAGAGAGGAAGCTTTGAGATCTTACACTATATATGGTGCGTATGGAGCTTTTGAAGAGGATATTAAAGGCTCCATAGAAGTAGGGAAGTTGGCTGATTTCACCATTTTGGATAGAGATATACTTAAAGTCCCTGAAGAAGAAATCTTGGCGACTGAAGTGGAGATGACTATAGTAGGAGGGGAAGTGCTTTATACAAAAGGTCAAGATCAATGATTGAAGAATCAAACTACTCATTAAAGCATCTCAACACGTTTGGTCTTGATGTTTCAGCAAGTATGCTTGTTAGAATTTCATCGCAAGAACAACTACCACAATTATTCAAGTCGGATAAGTTTCGAACTCAGCGAAAAATGATACTGGGCGGAGGATCGAACGTGCTATTTACCAAAAATTTTATTGGTTTGATTATCAAACTGGAAGTGTCAGGAGTAGAGGTGATTGAGGAAGATGATGATTACTCAATTGTAGGATTTGGAGCTGGTGAAAATTGGCATGGATGTGTGCAGTGGGCTATTGATCACAACTTGGGTGGAATAGAAAACCTTTCGCTTATTCCAGGAACCATTGGTGCGGCTCCAATGCAAAATATAGGCGCTTATGGTGTTGAAATCAAAGACATATTTCACTCTTTGGAAGCTTATGAAATTGGTACTGGAAATTTTGTAACGTTTTACAAAGAAGACTGTCATTTTGATTATCGATACAGTGTTTTCAAAGGGGAGGCAAGAGACCGGTACATTATTACACGCGTTAATTTACGACTGACCAAAAAAAATCACGCTTATAACATTGAATATGGTAACCTCAAACAAACTTTAACCGATGCGGGAGTTGAGGAATTATCGCTGGCAAATATTAGCCGCGCCATCATAGAAATTCGTCAATCGAAGCTGCCAGATCCTAATAAAATAGGCAATGCAGGAAGCTTTTTTAAAAACCCAGTGATTGATTCGGAATTTTACGAATCGTTAAAAGCAGCCTTTGAACATATTCCTGGTTATGCGCATTCGGACAGTACAACCAAAGTTCCTGCCGCATGGATGATCGAGTATTGCGGCTGGAAGGGAAAAAGATTTGGCGATGCGGGCGTGCATGACAAGCAATCATTGGTTTTGGTCAATCACGGAAAAGCTACAGGAAGGGAGTTGGTTCAACTCTCTAAAAAAATACAAGCATCCGTCCAGTCTACGTTTGGAATATCGCTACAGCCAGAAGTGAATTTTATTTGAGCGGGTGAGGATTGGAAATTATCTTGTTCTAAAAACCGGATTATATGGTCTGCCAGTTTTTATTCCAACGCCAATGCGCTGGTACCACCACGAGGTTTTATCAGTACATAGCTATTAATGGTTTGTTTCGCATTCAAAATCTCTTAGATTTAACCAAAATATATAGCGGATATCGAGTACTACCGGTTTTGCAATTCGGTTATTAGTGTTCATAAATAATTATACACTTTGTATAATTATAACTGCCTTTGTAGAAACAAGCAGACATTAATGAAAGTAAAAATCATTGAAAATGCGACTAAAACGGCGGTAAAAACTAAAATTACTGAGGCAAGAATTAAGACCATCTTACCAACTATTACTGACGCTTGGAGGTTCAACTTTAGAAAAAACTCAAAAGGAAAGAATTCCAATACATATATACTTACTGCTAACAACTCTCCGAATCAGATAGAGGGCTGTTTAATTATAATTACTGAAAATCGATTTCAAGATTATATGGCCTTCGT
Organism: Cyclobacteriaceae bacterium; assembly: GCA_040218415.1. Classification (GTDB taxonomy): domain Bacteria; phylum Bacteroidota; class Bacteroidia; order Cytophagales; family Cyclobacteriaceae; genus JAVJRN01. Next base: position 124,807 of record JAVJRN010000032.1, on the reverse strand, counting down.
AGAAGTTGCGCCCCATAATAGAGGTGAAAACAGAAAGCATGATAGAGTTGCGGGTTGTTTGATTGCTTTTGCTTGTCGGCAAAGCTATATTAATGGCAAAGAAGGTTATCTGGCATTCGATGTGCTTGAAGAAAATGAAGATGACGAAATGAAGCTTATGGAATTGTACAGTAGAAAATATCATGCAGTAAGACTCGGGGAATCAAAAACTATGATAATTATACCTGAAGGTAGTGAAAAACTCATTGATGAATATTTAAAATTTTGAGCATGAAAAAGACTGAAATACTACCCAATGATTTATGGAATGATAAAAAACTAAAGAACATTAATAAGTTCATTAAAGATCATTCTGAGAAACAATCAAAAGAAAGAAAGATTAGGAACAAGCTGCTCTCTATAGAATATAGGCTCGAAGATTATATAGAACGAGATGACGTTGAGGAAAGTGAAGTCCTTGATATATTAGATTTTGTAAAGATGTACTTGAAAGCTCTCCAAATTACTAAAAAGGAATTGGCTGAATACTTTGGAATGAAAGATGGGAATCTTCATATGTACTTAACTGGTAAGAGAAAATTAAACACAGACGTAGTTTTAAAAATCAGTTCATTCTCGCATACTAAGCCTGAATACTGGTACCGAGTACAAGTGAAAAATGATTTGTTAAAGCTTAAGGAGGAAAAGACAAAAGAATACGAAAAGTATGATTATAAAAAGCTAATACCTCTCTAGTCCTCGTTTGCGACGAGGATTCCTAAAAGCTAAGTTTTCAACTTGCTAGCCATATGTTGATCCATAAAGTTTAAAGTCAACATAATACCGGTTAAACTTCATTGCTCATAAATAAATTTTTTTATATATAATTGCGGTATGCATAAAAAGATCAGGCTAACTCTAATATTGCTGCTTATTATTGTTGGTAGTTCATACGGACAGAACGATTTCAGAAGTGGGTTTATTATCACTCTTGATAACGATACCATTCAAGGTCAGGTGGACTATCGGTCAAACTCCAAGAATTATGAATCTTGCATTTTCAGAGGTGAACAAGACGAAACAGAATATTACCCAATTCAAATATTAGGGTTCGGATATAACAATGATAAATTCTTTTCTTCTAAAATAATTGATGGCTCTTTCGTAGAAGTTCTAGTTGATGGAGATATCAGCCTGTTTATGTCAAAAGGCAAGTTTTACATAAAAAAGGATACATCATACTTCGAATTAGAATCAAGAGTTGAAAAAGTAGAGATTAACGGAAAAGTTGGAACAAAAGAAACTAGCAAGTGGAGAGGCATTCTATCCTACCTCATCAGCGATTGCTTTCCAAACTCAAATGCACAAACAGCGAACATTAAGTTCGATGAAAAAAGTCTAACACGATTGATTATTAAATACAACAAGTGCAAAGGCTCAGAATTTACCGAGTTCAAAGCAAGTAAACCTCAAACAAAGTTTGATTTCGGAGTAACTGTCGGCCTATCAAAATCTCAAATTCAAACTAGTGCTCGCTCAGGATTTTTTTATTATTTGGATGATTCGTACAGTTCCGTTGATCCATCTATTGGGGTGCTTTTTGCATTTTCTTTTCCACGAATCACTGAAAAAATATCTTTTCAAGGAGAATTTCATTTCTTAAAATCAAGCTATTCTTCTTTAGTTATATTAGAATCACCTACAGAATTTATATCAGAATCACCTACAGAATACCACGATACCTTCATTGAATTATCTACTCTTACAATTCCATTTTCGATGAAGTATTCTTTTCCTGAAAAGAAGTATGGTGTTTACTTACAAGCCGGTATTAATTATGACTATAACCTGAGCTCAAATACTAAGCTTCTCAGTGAGCGAGTCAATGGAAATGTGGTGAGTACGTTTCCTGAAGGTGTCGCTTTTGAAATAAATGACAATCAAATTGGTTTTTGGGGTGGGGTTGGAATTCTTAAATCATATCAGAAGTTCAGGGGAAGTATAGCTCTCCGGTATTTTCAGATGTCCTCATTTAATCAAACAGTAGGTTTCAAAGCCAACAATAATCGAATCTCTTTAAATCTGATTCTATTAAAAAAATGAAATACTTATTAAGAAATGCATTGCTGATATTCTTATTAGCCTTATTAGTAAACTGCACTGAAGATGAATTAACAAGCAGAGATTATCCAAGACTGAATACACTCGCTGTGAAAGACATTACCTCTAAAGGAGCAGAATTCAATGCAGAAATAATATTTCGAGGAAATTTTGAAATAATAAACTACGGGTTTGTCTGGCGAGAAAATAAAAACCCAATCCTTGAATTTAGTGACCGTGTTATATACTCGGAAAACATTCAATCGAATGAATTTTCAGAAATAATTGATATAACCCTCAAAGAAGGTGTTTCATATTTTGTTCGAGCTTTTATCGAAACAAATGAATTTATAGTTTACGGGGAAAATGTGAATTTCAATAGTCTCGGGAGCAACGGTCCAGAATTGATTGATTTTACGCCGAAAAGCGGACATTTGGGTGAGGTAGTAACAATAACAGGTGAGAATTTTGGGAGAATAGACCGAAATGTAAAAGTACAAATAGGTGGAATTAATGCATCAATAATTTCACACAGTCAATACGAATTAACAGTGATTACTCCTTCCACGCTAACCAACGAAAATCCAATAATAATAGTCTCATTAGCAGGTAATGATTCGGAGTTTCATGATTCATTCAATCTCTATAAGCCTGAAATAATAAATATTACTCCAACTGATGCAAATTTTGAATCATTAATAGAAATAACCGGAAATAATTTTTACTCAGGTCGCATCGATGTTTTTTTTGTTAATTCCGAAGGGTTGAAATTTCAAGCGGAGGTATCTTCTCTTTCATTTAACAGATTAGTAGTGAAAATTCCTCAACTACAAGGTACGGGGCAATTTAAAATAATGCTAGTTATGAACAATTTGGAAACGATTAGTGCTCAGGAAATTGCAATTACAAATTGACAGAGCTATGAATACCCTGCAAGGAAAATTGAAAGTATATATCATTATTCTGTCTAGTTGTTATTCATCTATTCTGGCCGGCCAATCCATTTTCACGGTTGATCAGATATTCCTTCCTAATGAAGAATTCGTTGCTTCAGATTTTAATGACACCACAGGTATTGCAATTACTGCAAGTGGTAGGGTCTTCTATATTAGTTCAATACCGGAACTTGAAGAGCTTACAGATCATTTTAGTGTCTATTCGGCATACAATTTCACGGATGTACAGGTCATTAATCAGGATCAGTTTTTTATTGCAACTGAAGCTGACTCTTTGCTTAGATATACTAATGGTATGGTGGAGATTATGGGAGTTTCAAAAGGGCTTGATGCGGCGCGAATCAATTCGTTTAGTTTCCCATATATTGGTACTGAAAATGGAGAATACGTCTACGATTCATCAAAAGGGAAATTTAGCGAAGCAGGTATTAGAGACAAAGAAGTGAGATTACTATCTCGAAATCATGGAGCTAACAAAACTACCATCACCAATGGGTTTACGTATTGCACTGAGGTTGTAAAAAACACTAGGGTTGATTATTATAGCGTGAGCGTTAATATATCTAGTGGATTCCTCTCGATTCCAGAACACTTCACAAATGAAGTTGTCGCGGATGGAATATTGATACCTAATAACCGATACTACAATGGAGGTTACGATTTTCAGAGTGCTTCCAATTTCTATGGAAGTAATAGGGGCTTGAAGCATCATTTTGGGGGATGTAACTCTGAAGTAAAGGTGCTGATTGATAACATTCCTGTTAATGACATGATTCTTTATGGATTGTTCACAAACTTGAATATTCCCCGTATGATTTTAACAGCTACGAATAGTGGTCTCTACATAACTGAAAATATAAAATGGGACTCTAATTATGAAACACAACTAATGGAAGAAGTTGGTAATGTCAAAGTAAATCAATTATCAATGACCGATATGCACTGCGATTTATCAGTCTGGGCTTCAACAGAAAACGGTCTTATTAGAATAAAAGATATTTCGTCCAATCCAAGCTTCACAGGAAAAGTCATGGAATTCAAGGGTATTGTAGATTATTGTGAGGGGGAGTCTTATCAAGAATCACCTTTATCATCTGTGTACTTTAAATATGAATGGATCAAGGATGGTGAAATAATTCCAGGAGCCAATAACTATTATTTGGATATTACTGGGTCAGGATTCTATCAATTGCACTATTGGAACTGTCACGAGGATAATTTAATCGATGTAGCCCGTTATGAAACGTTTGAGTTTGTAGATGTTGAATTCGACTATAGGGATGATCTTTCGATATGTTCTAACCAAAATTTCAAGTTCAGTCTTTCTTCCATTACCAACAAGGATATTCAATGGTATTTTAATGATGAACCCATTGAAGGTGCGGTTAATACTTCATATTCTCCCAAAGAATCGGGGGGGTATAAGTTTTTGGCTAAGAATTGTAACGGCTTTGAGAAATTTAGTAAAACAGTAAATGTAACGTTTGTCTCAATAGAGACCCCTAAGTTTCAAACAGACCTTAAACAACAATTCTGTAGTGGAGATACAATTCGACTCATGGATACAGATCTAGAATTTAACACTCGCTGGATTGTGCCGGGAACCACTTCAACAGAATTCGATGGTAAATTTTATTACGTGATATTCAATGATAATAAACCAAGCTCCGTCATTTTTGAAAACAATGGCTGTGAAGCCAAGAGTAATATTCAATCACTGCTAGTTTATCCACCACCTCCCTTAACAATATGGGAAGACACAGTCACATTATGCGAGGAGCAGCAAATACTATTGCGTGCAGAGTCAACCTCTAACAATGAAGTCATTTGGACTGATGGAGAGACGGGATCGTTAAGATTCGCGAGAGAATTTGGCATGTACTATGCTTATTCTCTGGATAATCGCGGATGTCGCTCAAGACTTGATAGTATCTATGTCAAGGACTCTAGAACCCATATTGAGTTTGAATGGTTGGATTCCACCATTGCGATACAGGATGAAATCTTGTTATCTCTACCCGAAGGATATGACTACCTATGGCAGGATGGTCAAACTACCAATGAGATTTTGGTTTCGTTTGACATTCCGGGTGAACATGTCGTTTCCGTTGAAATAACTAACGAATTGGGTTGCATTATAACTGAATTTTTCACTTTCACGGTCATTGAACCATTAGCCAGCCGTACGTCGAAGGATATTAAAATTTATCCTAATCCAGCAAAAAAAGATATCACATTATTTGTTGATATGGAATCTGATTATATGATTTATAACCTATCAGGTGAACGTATTACCATTGGAAAATTGAAAAGCGGAAAGAATACAATAGATATTTCTCGATTTACAAAGGGACTGTATCTTATTGAGTTTGAACAGCAGAAAATTAAATTAATCAAGGAATAGGATTAGTAGAATAAAAAGATGCCTATCAAACATTAAAATGAATATGCGATCTGAGCTTTTTGATAGAATAATGCGAACAAGAAACTCTCATTGGGTGTAGGTTTTACAGACACCTACCTATTTTTTTTGTTTTTATAGCCTTTGTGTTTAATACATGAAAAGCATAGCCATACAATGTAAGCATGTCATTTTTGCAACAAATTGTAGGATCCAATAGCTTTAGATTATTCGTATTGTAGTGAGGGAGAAGCCTTGAGTATAGTCAGAAAAATACAGGGTTTGAGGTCTATGCTTATGCGATCATGACTCACCAAAGTCATTTGATTTTAGGAAGTAACAATGGGGATTTTATCTTTCTGAAAGCAAGTTTCGCCACAACTCGACCGTGAATCTATCACAGGGAAAATTTCACTACTTTAGCGCTGTTTATTAGCTGTCGGTATAAAATTCACAGATATTCGTGGTATACAAATATTAATAGAAATGATTGAGTCCAAAAAATACATTAAAAAAGGAGAAGGGGAGAATTACAATTACTCGCAAGACCACTGCTTTGTTAAACTATCATCCAGAGACACGAATGGGGAATTATGCCTAATTGAGGACACTCTAAAACCAGGGTTTCATTTAAAGCGGCATCATCATAAATTGATGACGGAGGTTTTTTACATGTTGCTTGGCGAAATGGAGCTTGTTTTTGATGATGAGACAATAATTCTGAAAGAAGGCGATACCATTACAGTTGCACCAAACGTGTGGCATGAAGCCATTTGTAGGGAAGGTGGAAAAATGCTTACCATATTTAAAAATGGAGAGTTTGATATTTTCCTAGAAACACTTTCGGAAATGACTGAAGATGATTTCTCTAATAAAGAATTAATGGAATCTGTCGCTAATAAATTTGACATCTACGAATAATTTAAACTGTGGACAAAAAAAGCGTGTAGTGCGTATACACCCATTGTAAAACCAACATAAAATCTAAGATTGAAAGCATTTAAACCTTTATCTCTAACGCTAATTGTTGCCTTATTTTCATTCAAGAACAAGGACAATTATACAGCTTGTGTATGCTGGTTGGGCAGAAAAGCCTGAAAACTATCTTTATATCAGTGCCAAAGATTATGTCGGGGCATAGAAGGGGTCGATTGGTATTTATTATTTGTAGCGTTGTTCATGGCTATAAGAAATGTACAACATTAAGAAAGCGGATTAGATGTTACGCTTTGTGAGGGGTAGCTAGGTGCAGTTTGGGAGGTAACCATAATTTCAAAACACAGCGCAGTGAAGTCAAGAGAGGTAATCAATAGTAAACAAAATTTCGTTCCAAATTTAAATCAAGCTGAACAAGTAAAATGGACAGTACTTTGAACCAAATAAAGACAGAAGTTTATGACAATTGCGGACTGAAAATGACGGGCTTCCAAACGGAAGTGGAGAACAAAGAATATGCAGCGTGCCGATTTGAATTGAATGGACGGAAAATAATAAGTCGAAACTCAAAAATTACACCTAAAAAAACAGGACAGTTTGTGACCTTTTGGAAAAGGAATAATAGCGGTATCATTGAACCGCTTAATGAAAATGAACCATTTGATTTTTATGCTGTGAACGTAAGAACTGAAAAAGAATGCGGACAATTTGTTTTCCCCAAATCCGTGCTGATTAAAAAAGGTATAATCTCAACAGCTAAAAAGGAAGGTAAAAGAGCATTCCGACTCTATCCGAATTGGGACAATCCGAAAAATAAACAAGCGGAGAGTGCTCAAAAATGGCAGTTGGACTACTTTTATGAAATAAACGATTCGACCGACTTTCAAACGGTGGTGAAATTGTATGAAACCAAATAATTGCGCGGATATCACTGCCTACAACACCACCTAAAACCAAACTTAGCTTATAAACAATGATAGCAAATACACCTAAACCTCCTTATTATGCAGTTATCTTTTCTTCAATGAGAACCACCATTAATGATAACTACTCTGAAGAAGCCGATAAGATGGTGGAGTTAGCAAAAGTTCAAGATGGTTTTTTGGGTGTTGAATTCGCAAGAAATGAACTTGGCATTACGGTTTCATATTGGAAAGATTTGGAGTCAATAAAAAAGTGGAAGGAAAATACGGATCATTCGATTGCAAGAGAAAAAGGTCGAAAAGATTGGTACAGTGCATTCAAAACAAGAATTGCAAAAGTTGAAAGAGACTATGAATTTGAAAGAGACTAAGGAGAGTGCAATAGAGTGTGTGGGAAATAGACAGGCAAACAACAGATCTAAAAAATCATAAGACTACTGGGGGCATCATACCGATAAAACATTTGCAAGATGAAAACTAAAAAATATGCTATTTCGGATATACATGGTTGTGCGATCACTTTTCAGGAATTGCTCAATAAGATTGGATACTCAAAAGAGGATGAGCTAATTCTTTTAGGTGATTATATCAATAAGGGACCAAATAGCAAAAAAGTGATTGATACTATTATTGACCTGCAGAATAACGGATATAAAGTAACTGCATTAAAAGGTAATCATGAAGAAATGATTTTTGATTCCATTGAGCTGGAGGAATGGACTGCTGGTGCTGAAGAAACTTTAAAAAGTTTTAACATCAGTCATTTTAATCAGTTGAGCGAAAAATATATAAAATGGTTTTCAAAATTGAAAACATTGAGTGTTGATCATGAGTATGTTTTTGTTCATGCTGGATTGAATTTTGAAAATGATAACCCATTAGATGATCTACACGCCCATTGTTGGATAAGAGACTGGTATAAATCAATCGACTATGATTGGCTTGGTAATAGGAAGATCATTCATGGCCATGTCCCCCAAAAGAAACATGAAATAGAAAAAATGTTGCAAGACTTTTCTGAAACAAGCCTTTTAGATATTGATAATGGCTGCCATTTAAAAGGGGAAGTTGGTTTTGGAAATTTGTGTTGCGTAGAGTTAAGTAATTTGAAGCTAACCTTTCAGCAGAATATTGATTAAAAAGGATAATCAATTAAGCATGAAATACTGATTGAATTAGGAGTAGTTGATCCTCAGCAGCGCTAATGACTGCTTCATTTGATAAGATCGAATGTGAAGTGTCCATTTCACGCAGGATGATCAGTAAATAAAAGTTAAACCTGTAACCTTTTTTAGGATGGGTCAATCTATACAAACCTTGTAAGGTTCCCGCGCTAGTCGCACCAAGGAGATTTATACACATATAGCTGTCAATGGTTTGTTCTGCATTCAAAATCCATTAGATTTAATTTAAATATAAGGCGGATAACAACCAGTGGTGTTGTTAGCGATAAACTCCTACTCCTAGAGACATGAATCATAAGAACATAAAAGTCACCACAACTTCAGGTTTCGATAACGCAGAGATCGAACAGTATCTTGAACCAGTAACCGCACATCTAGCGGTTGGCATGAACTTCTTCAAAGACTTTCTGTCTGGATTCTCAGACTTTTTCGGAGGAAAATCAAGGTCATATCAAAAAACATTGGAGTCCTTGAACAGTGAGGCAATCAACCAATTGAAAATAAAAGCATCGACTCTTGGAGCAAACTGTGTCGTTGGTTTAAAAATAGATAACGATGAAATATCAGCACAAGGAAAATCAATGCTGATGGTTACGGTAATTGGAACAGCAGCGAAGGCAAAATTTAAAGAACTGGACTTACAAACGAACTCATCAACCACTGTTTTGATCACTAAAGATCAATTCAAGGTTGTGGAAAAAAAGCTTTACTACTTGGCTGAAGGAAAGGAAGGGAGGCTTGAGTTCAACGAGGAATTTTGGGAATTTGCTAAAAAGTATCAGATTCTTGAAATGGCGGATTTGATACTAGGAAAGTATGAAAAGGATCTGAAAAACTTCGTAACAGAGTCATTTGAAAGGGAAGTAGCTGAATACTTTTCAAGCATCGAACCTGTTGAGGCAAAAGGGAAAATCTACTCTCTTTTAGCAGAATTAGAAACTTCTCAAAAACTTAAGAAGAAGCTGGTTGATCTAATAAAAAAATTAAACTTTCTGGAATATGAATCTCTAATTCAGCTACTTGAATCAACCGATTTTGAAACTCAGAAAATCGCACTCTCCTTACTGGATTCCGACAAGGAACTTTACGAAAACAAGGATGTTGAATTGCAGAACAAGATCATAGCTTTATTGCCAAGTAAATTTCCAGACCGAGGAACCATTTCAACAAAAAAGAAAATGCTTTCTTCCAAGGAGAAAGAAATTTGGGTTTGTGAATGCTCAAAAGAGAACGATGTTGCAACTACATATTGCTCCAACTGCCAAAGGAATATGAAAGGATTTAGGTATCAAGAGTTTAGCCCTGAGCAAGCGGTGGATAAGCTCAAGAAAGATATGGCTACTTTGAACGAAATAATGAAATATCGCTAATATGCTATGAATGAATGGGGTTTTATTATTGACGAAACTTTTGTGGGGATCGGAAAGTCTGCCAAAACAAATATATTTGAAAAAAAGCGTGGCTATGTGTGAGTGGAGAGGTTAGTGCTTTCTGATCCCCACTCATTATATTTGATCTTTGTGTGCCATATAAAAGAACTATGAAATGAAATATACACCGACTTCAAATATTGCAAATAAGGTCAGGAATACAAGACTCCCTAGGACGAAACCACTGATGCCATTATTTGAAGTAGTTAGCAACTCAATCCATTCAATTGAAGATGCTATAAAGGCAAAACTTTTAAATAATAGTGAAGGACAAATTATCATTGAGTGTATCAGAAACGGCTCTCAAGAAGCTTTGGCAGAGCTAAAAGATGTTGACATTTATCCAATACACTCATTCCGTGTGACGGATAACGGTATAGGTTTAAATGATGAGAACTTAAAAGCTTTCATTGAAGCCGATACAGACCATAAAATTGAAATAGGCGGTAAGGGAGTTGGAAGGTTTGTTTGTTTAAAAGCTTTCAAGGAATTAAACGTTGAAAGTTACTTTTCTCAGAAATCAGAAATGAAATCAATTCAGTTTGACTTTAAGTCAACAAAAATTGGTTTTCATGACTTTAAAACACCCAACGTAAATGGTCATAAACCAGGAACTAGAATCATATTAAATTCCCTAAGAGAAGAATATCAAAAAAACCTACCAAAGGAAATCAGCTCAGTTGCTCGTGAAATTGTTGCTCACTTTCAGTTATTCTTCATCAGAAACTCTGTTCCTACTATTATTTTAAGAAATCAAAACAATACGGAAATCAACTTGGACAACCTGTTTAAGAGAGATTTCCAAGCAGGTGTAAAATCAAACGAATTTGAAATTGGAGATACTACTTTTGAATTATATTTAACTAAGTCATTTGAATTTCAAAGTCATAAAATTCACTTCTGTGCTCACAATCGAAGTGTCATTACAGAAGGTCTTTACTCCAAAATTGTCGACTTAGGCAAGAAACCAATAGAAGAAGGTGATTACAAGTTCTTTTATCAAGCACATGTAGTAAGTGAGCTACTAGATGAGAATGTAGATACAGAACGAATTGGCTTCAATTTCCCAGATGGAGATAGCGAAGATGAAGAAGAAGACTATTCAATTGACATTAATCTGGCTAAAGTACGAAGAGCAGCAATTAGCTGCATTGAAGCTATACTCTCAGATTATTTGAGCTTAATGAGAGAGCAGAAAGTTGAATCTTATCGCCCAACAATTAATGAAGAATTTCCGCAATACCGCAGCACTCTTCACTATAAAGCAGATGAAGTAAAAAAACTACCACCAAATTTGTCTAAAGAAAATCTTGATATAGAGTTATATAAAATTGAATCTAAATGGCGAATAGAAGTAAAACAAGACAAAATCAAATTGCTTTCAGATAATAAGGATGTTACTACTCATGAAGATTATCGAAAAAAATATGAATCATTTTTAAATGAATACAATGAAATAGGAAAGTCTGACCTTGCTAGGTATGTAGTTCATAGAAAAACAATAATCGAACTTTTAGAAAGGCTCATTGAGACTGATGAAGATGGAAAATTTGAAAATGAAGATTTGATTCACAGTGTCTTTTTTCCTATAAGAACTAATTCTGATGAAGTTCCTCATGACAAGCAAAACCTTTGGTTAATTGATGAACGCTTAACTTATCATTCGTTCCTAGCGTCTGATAAAACTTTCAAAAGCGTTAAAGAAGTTAGCTATGAAGGTGCAGACCGTTCAGATCTATTAATTTACAATGATGCGTTCGCATTTTCTGAATCAAAATCTTCTCCTCATAATTCATTTACTATCGTTGAGTTTAAAAAACCAGAACGAGATGATTACAAAGACTATGATGACACCAAGAACCCTATAGAACAAACTGAAAAATATATTGAAAACCTACTTAATGGAAAGGTCAAAGGAAGAAACGGACGAACTGTAGAAGTGAATAGAAAGACTCCATTTTATGTCTATATCATTTGTGACGTAACTCCTACTCTACAAAGTATTTTAGAAAGAAGAGAATTTGACCCGACCCCTGATGGAAAAGGGTGGTTCAAGGTAAAAAGCAAATATTATTCTGCATACTTTGAAGTACTACCGTTTGAAAAGGTTCTTGACGATGCAAGAAAAAGGAATAGAATTCTGTTTGATAAGCTAAACATAGATTAAAAACCCAGCTGGCGCGCGTTTAGCCATTTCGGCGCAACGCGTGCCTGTTCTGTCCTTTGTAATGCATGCAATCGTCAAACTATCTATGATGCATGTCTTAGAAATTGAACTCTGTCCATGGTAACCCTTTAGAAGCAGAAAGAGTAGATGAAGCAGCGCAATAATTTTTATAGCTCTGCGAGAGATTATGCTGGGTCAAATGGATGAGTAGATGTGATTATTTTGGAATGAGAAACGCGTTGCAAACGCGCTCTAGCGGAGAGAGACAATCAAACTTCAAGACCAAACTATGTCAACTTGTATCCAATGGAATCCATAGAACATCAAAAAATTCATTAGCTGGCCAACAACCTGGGAATGAACATCGAACTGAAATGATCCAAGTGAAAAATCACATACTATTTGTTAATCATCAGTTGCCTTAAGTTGTCCAATTAGGTAACTTTACTTAATGAACTAAAAATATCTGAGGACAATCTCAGTTTATGGATCAGATTTTTGGGACTTTTATAATTCACAAACAAAGAAGGTTCAGGACAAAATAGATTGGGTAATTGATTTAGTTAGAACCTTACAGATGATACCTGAGCGATTCTTCAAACATATTGAGGAAACTGACGGGTTGTTCGAAATCAGAATTAAAGTAGGGAGCAATATCTTCAGATTATTCTGCTTTTTTGATGAAGGGAACTTGGTAATTCTACTTAATGGATTGAAGAAGAAGTCACAAAAAACACCAAAAAAAGAAATTGAAAAGGCTGAAAGGTTAAAACAACAATATTATGACGAGCACAAAAAGTAAACTTGTTAATTGGGATGACCATATCAACGAAAAATATGGCAAACCAGGCACTCCTACTCGTGAAAAATATGAGGAAGGATTTGAAGCGTTTAAAATCGGGGTTTTGATTCAAGAGGCAAGAAAACGAAAGAACTTGACTCAAGCGGAACTCGCCTTAAAAGCTGGAACTACCAAAAACTATATTTCAAGAATTGAGAACAATGCCAGTGATATAAGATTATCGACCTTGATGAGAATTATACGAGAAGGCTTGGGAGGCCATTTAACCCTTAACTTAGACGTATAAAAAAAGAAAGCACAGTCGAGTAGACCGACCTGAGTCGGAATGACTCAACAACCCTAGCTGGCGCGCGTTTAGCCATTTCGGCGCAACGCGTGCCAGTTCTGCGAGAGATTATGCTGGATCAAATGGATGAGTAGATGTGATTATTTTGGAATGAGAAACGCGTTGCAAACACGCTCTAGCGGAGCGATAATACCTGAACATTACATAAAATAAACTTCGTATCATTTACGTATATTTTTGGCTCATATCGTATCATTCTTATCGTACTCATATCGTATATTTACGAATCATATCGTATCATTTGTAAATGAAAGTACACAATTTTGAATTAAATTTTGACTGGAATTTAGTCAATAACATAAGTAACCTTGATAGGTTTGATGCTTCTTGGAATTCAATAGAAAAAAAGGAAGGACAAAGTCTCAAACAACTTAAGTCTATTGCTACGGTTAGAAGTGTCGGTGCTTCTACTCGTATAGAAGGATCAAAGATGAGTGATGAGGAAGTTGACGTTTTGCTACGTAATCTTTCAATAGAAAAATTAACCGAAAGAGATGAGCAGGAAGTGGCTGGATATTTTGAGACACTTGAAATTATTTCGGAATCATATAACGACATCAGAGTAACTGAAAATGAAATAAAGAACCTTCACAATATATTATTGAAATACAGCGAAAAAGATCAATGGCATAAAGGTGATTACAAACAGCACAGTAATAATGTAGAAGCAACTTTACCTGATGGCTCTAAACAACTGATTTTTAAGACAACTCCTCCAGGATTTGAAACAAATGATGCAATGAGGTCTTTAGTGGAATGGTATAACAAAGATGATCAGACACACCAACTAGTCAAAAGCGCACTTTTCTCTTACGAATTTGTTTCAATACACCCTTTTCAAGATGGTAACGGAAGACTGAGCAGATTAATAGCGAGTCTACTTCTACTAAAAGGCGGGTATAAATGGATTCAATATGTCAGCTTTGAACATGAAATTGAAAGTCGAAAATCCGAATATTACCGAGAGTTAAGAAGCTGTCAGGCACAAAGACCAAACGAGAATGTAACCACTTGGATTAATTTCTTTTTCAATGCATTAATGAATATTCAAGGACAGTTATTAGCTAAGCTGGAACAAACTGGAACAGCTTCTAAATTGTCTCCAAGAGAGAAATCGATAATGGCATTTATCTCAGACCATGCAGGATGTAAATCAGGAGATATTGCAAAAAAACTAGAAATACCAAGCCCTACCGTTAAACGTATTCTTAGTGATCTACTCAGATCGAATTTAATCGAACGACATGGAACTGGCCCTGGGACAAATTATTCCATACTATAAAATTATCACTACCAAACGATCTTTCATAAGCTTATGAGCTATTTGCAAAGGCTGGCGGGATAAGCTACTTTTAAAGAAATTAACAAACGGCAAGCCTACAGGTTTCAGCTTGGCTTTATCCTCAACAAACTCCCTCGAATGTTTAAGAGCAAGAAAAAGAAAAATCGAGAAATACTTGAAAGACAACAAAAGGTAAAGGAAGACTATTTTGATTTCGACCGCATTTCGCTTTTCTTCTTGCATGAGGATCATCAAGAGGGACGCCAAATCATCGATGCTCGGACTTTAAATGATCTTGATTTTAAGGAGTTGTTCATCTCCTTAGATCGTACTGCTTCTTCGATTGGCCAGCAGTATTTGTATTCAAAACTGAGGGTGATTCCACGAGACGTGAGTGAATCACAAGTGTTTGACCATTACATTCATCACCTGAACAGCAAGACGGAGCAAAAAGAAGATGCCATTATTGAACTGAGTAAGCTCAATAATTCAGGGGCTTATTTCTTACAAAGATTATTCTTTGGCGAAAATATTGAAAAACCTAAGTGGTTTTGGATCATTCCGATCCTGTCTATGTCCATGGTGGTTTCTTTACTCATTTCAATTTTCTATCCTTATGTTTTACTTGTTGCTTTATTGTTTGCCTCGGTAAACACACTCCTACATATTTGGAATAAGAATAATATTATGGGATACTCGAATACAATCCCTCAACTATTGATGCTGCATAAAGTAGCATTCATTCTCAATGAAAAAGAACTATTCCTCAACGCTCAAGAGGCTGTTAGCCGATCCATTCAAGCACTTGTAAAAATTAGGAGATCAGCGATATTTTTTAAATGGGAATCAAATGCTAAAAACGAAATAGCGCAAGCCGTAGATTCTATACTGGATCTTATCAAAGGAGCCTTCCTTATTGAGCCGATCATCTTCTTTAGACTGTTGAAGCAGATAGCATCCAATAAAACTGATATCAAAACAATATATGAGGCGGTAGGTCAACTTGATAGCGCAATTTCGATTTCAACATGGCGGGAATCATTGCCTTTTTATTGCAAACCTGAATATTCCGCCTCCTCCGTTAAAACTTGGAATTCAGAAAAACTCTACCATCCACTTATAGAAAAACCTGAGTCGAACGACTTGGAAATAGCGGATCAAAAATCGATTCTCGTGTCTGGTTCCAATATGTCTGGCAAAACAACATACATTCGGACAATAGGCATCAATGCCCTTCTTGCACAGACAATAAACACGGCATGTGCCCAGCGATTGACACTGTCTAAGTTTAAAATCTTTTCGGCGATACGAATCGCCGACGACTTATTGGACAACACCAGTTATTATTACGCAGAGGTGAAAACGATCAAGAAACTCTCAGATGAAAGTCAATCTGGAGATTTCAACATCTTTTTGCTAGATGAAATTTTTAAAGGGACGAACACCATTGAAAGAATTGCCTCAGGAAAAGCAGTTCTCTCATTTTTGAATGACTCAACAAACCTTGTCTTTTGCTCAACTCATGACCTTGAACTCATTGACTATTTGCAAAAGGAATATGAATACTATCATTTCGAAGAAACCATTGAAGATGGACAGCTCATATTTGACTACAAATTGAAAAAGGGGAGTCTGAATAAAACCAACGCAATCAGAATACTGGAAATGAATGATTTTCCTAAGCAAATAACGGAAGAAGCAAAGTCCTTGGCAGTAGAACTACGCAAAATAAAGAAGATAACAAATGGTAAGCTCTATGAGTAAATAGAGCCAAAAGCAAACATCACAGCTATACAGTAAGCTTAGAATCTATTTGAAAGACTATGCTTTGATTGTCTCGGCATTTGCCAAAATGATGAATGTTATTAAATAAGATGCGTCAAGTTTTTTAGGTCTCCCACATATCTTGAAATTTTCACTCCAAATTTTTCAAGAAAATCAACGCCTTCATCGGATGAAATTCCTTTGTGCTCGGCATAAGAGTTCAGATAAATGACATGCTCTATTCCAGCAGTGTAAATGATTCTTGCGCAAGCCAAGCATGGAGATAACGTGACATAAAGGGTGCTTCCTTCCACGGTAGCTTTATTTTTTACGGCGTAAAGTATCGCATTTTGCTCGGCATGGATGGCCAACGAGCAGCCGCCTTTGGAGTCTCGAGGGCAGCCAATTTCCGCAAACTCCACATCACAATTGTGTGTGCCAGCAGGAGGGCCATTATATCCGATAGAAATAATTCGTGTGTCTTTTGTAAGGACAGCACCAACATGTCGCTTAATACAATGTGATCTTTTGGCCAAATTAACGGCCAGCTCCATAAATATATCGTCAAATGCAGGTTTGCTCATTTTGTAAAAATAGTAAAGAGCAGCAGATCGCCCCTTATTATTTCAAGAACATGAGAATTATCATTTCAATGCTAGACCTTCCTCATAAAACTAAAGGTTTGAATCTCGCACTTTTGATAAAAAAATACTAAGATGAATACGTCGCTGATAAATAAATACAACACACCTGGCCCCAGATATACCAGCTACCCCACGGTACCTTACTGGGAGACTTCCTTATTTTCTGTCGATCAATTTAAGGATGCGGTAAAAAATCAATTTGAAAATAATGGTGGTGAATTGAGTCTCTATTTGCATTTACCATTTTGCGAAAGCTTATGTACTTATTGTGGTTGCACCACAAGAATAACCAAGCAGCATAGTGTAGAAACGGCATATATTCAAGCTTTGCTGATCGAATGGGATCAGTATCTTTCTTTATTTAAAAAAAGGCCTATTATTAAAAGTATTCATCTGGGAGGGGGTACACCCACTTTTTTTTCTCCAGGAAATCTCAATTTCCTTTTAACTTCTTTAATGAAATTTGGCCAATTGGCTCAAGATGCCGAGTTGAGTTTTGAAGCACATCCTGACAGTACGAGCGAGCTACATTTGAGATTGCTTTACAATATTGGATTTAGACGAGTGAGTTTTGGAATTCAGGATTTTAATGAGAGAGTTCAAAAGCTGATTAACCGCAAGCAATCCATCGAGCAAATCAAGGAAATTACTACGCTTGCACGTAAAATTGGTTACACGTCGATTAATTATGATTTGATTTACGGTCTACCGGGACAAACGCTTTGCTCGGTAAAATCAACTTTGGAACAGACCATTGCTTTAAAACCAGACCGCATTGCTTATTACAGCTATGCACATGTCCCACATCTGAAGCCTGCTCAAAAATCTTTTGAAAAAGATTTACCCAAGGATATCATGAAGAATGATTTTTATAAAATGGGAAAAGAGTTGTTGTCTTCTTCTGGTTATTTAGACATTGGAATGGATCATTTTGCCAAAGAGGATGACGAATTAGCGATTGCCTTTAACAAAGGCCAACTGCATAGAAACTTTATGGGATATGCGGTGCAACATAGCGATTTACTTATTGGCTTAGGTGCCAGTGCCATTAGTGATGCATGGACTGCTTTTTCCCAAAACACCAAATCTATTGAGGCGTATATTCAACAAGTTTCTGATTATCAGTTGCCAGTATTTAGAGGTCACTTGCTTACTTATGAAGACCTTTTGCTTAGACGACAGATTCTCAATTTGATTTGTAAATTTCAAACAACTTGGACTGATGAAGAGGCGGAAATCATCGAATCGGTGATCGATCAAAATAAACTCATAGATTTCCAAAATGATGGACTAATTATCATCAATGGGCGATCCATCATCGTGCTTCCAAAAGGCCGACAATTTATTCGGAACATCTGTATGGTATTTGATGCCAAACTAAATGTAAGAAGGGAAGTAATGCCGGTTTTCAGTAAAACGATATAATATCAATTCACATTTTTCGGCTCAATAAAAATAAAGAACCGAGAGTTGATCAAGTCATTTGAAGTGCCCCATTTGAGTTATTCAACTGTTGGTTTAGTATTTGAATAATGTCGGTCTAATTTACTTATCTCAACCCTTAAATTGGTTTCTAGCACTTCAAGTACTGTTTTATCTAGCCTGTGTATTGTACTCGATAGATGGTGCCGCTTTGATCGTCAGAAATAAACATAGATCCATCTTTTAAGAAAAGCACGTCAACAGGTCGGCCCCAAGATTCTTGGGTTTCTTCGTTGAGCCAGCCGGATATGAAAACGTCATAAGATTCACCGACACCTTCGTTTTCTTTGACGGTGGTAATTCTGTAGCCAATTTTATTATCTCTATTCCAAGAACCATGCTCGGCAATAAAGGCGACTCTATTGTATTTTTCTGGAAAGCTTTTACTCGTACAAAACTTCACACCTAGAGGGGCTACATGAGGTCCCAAATTTTGAACAGGTTTTACGAATTCATCACAATCTCTTTTATGTCCATATTCAGGATCTGAAATGGTACCTCCATGGCAATAAGGATAGCCAAAATGTTGACCCTTTTCGGTAGCGCGGTTAAACTCGCACGGAGGAATATCATTTCCCAACATGTCACGTCCATTATCGGTAAAGTAGAGGTGCTTATTGTCTGGGTGCCAAGTAAATCCCACCGTATTTCTCACTCCCGAAACATAGATCTCTCTTTCTGAACCGTCGGCATTCATTCTGGTTATGGAAGCGTACATTTCATTTTTACTTTCACAAATATTGCAAGGCGCACCTACTGGAACATATAATTTGTTGTCGGGCCCAAAAGCGATGTACTTCCATCCGTGATGCCCATCACTCGGGTAGTCTTCATAAATCATTTGTTTTAATGGTGCGTCAAGGTTCGCCTCGATTTCGATAAACTTCCAGAGCTTACTCACTTCAGCCACGAACAAATTACCGTCTTTGAAGGCAACCCCATTGGGCATTCTTAATCCTTCGGCAATGATGTATCTTTCATCAGCTTTAAAATCTCCGTCCAAATCTTTTATAGCATATACTTTATCATCTTTTCGCGTACCAACAAATAAAGTTCCATTGTCGCTTATAGCCATTGATCGCGCATTATCTACTCTGGCAAAAACATCAATAGTGAATCCTTCAGGTAGTTGTAGTCTGTTCAATTCAAGTCCGTCAGTGTTGGTCAGGTTTTCCGTTTCTTTGTTTGATATGACGACAGCATTGTCATTTTTTTCCTTTTGCGTAGAGCAGGCAGATAGAATAGTGATGCAGATTAAAAACAAGATTTTCTTCATGCTATAAAGTTAGAGGAATTGCATCAGTATGAAAATTTGGAATCATCTTTTCGAAAAACGACAATCATAGGGCTAACCGTAGGTATAATTTTTAGTTTTACGGCATGATCAGTATCAATAACCTATCGTATTATATTGGCGATCGAGCCCTGTACGACGAAGCGTCCCTTTTTATTACTCCGAAAGACCGCATCGGGCTTATCGGATTGAATGGAACTGGTAAGTCTACTTTGCTCAAAATGATTGTAGGAGATGTAGAGCCTACTTACGGCGAAGTGAACATGAGTAAAGAAACCACCGTTGGTTTTCTTAACCAAGATCTGCTTTCCTATCTCACCGATGATTCTATACTTCATGTAGCTATGGAAGCTTTTAGTGAAACGTTGAAGCTTCAATATCAAATTGATGAGGTGTTGCATCAAATGGAGACCAACTATTCTGATGATCTGGTGGATAAGCTGGCAAAGTTGCAGGATAGATTTGAAACACAGGAAGGTTACAGTATGCAAGCGAAGGCTGAGGCGATACTTGAAGGTATTGGCTTCACTACCAAAGACTTACAGCGTCCTTTAAGAGAGTTTTCTGGTGGATGGAGAATGCGTGTGATGCTTGCAAAGTTACTGTTGGAAAAGCCTTCACTTTTACTTTTAGATGAGCCTACCAACCATTTAGATTTGCCTTCCATCCAGTGGATTGAAAGCTATTTGCAGAGTTATGAAGGCGCTTTTATTATCGTTTCTCATGATAGAACTTTTATCAACAACTGTGTCAATAAAGTGGTAGAAGTTTATGCACGTAAACTTCACCTTTATGTAGGTAATTATGATAACTATGAAGAGGAAAAAGAACTACGAAACGAACTGCAGCAGAACGCATTTGAAAATCAACAACAAAAAATAAAGCAAACGGAACGCTTCATCGAGCGCTTCAAAGCCAAAGCGACGAAGGCCAAGCAAGCTCAGTCGAGAGTGAAACAATTGGAAAAATTGGAGCGGGTAGAAGCAGTGGTTGATGAGAATCAGCAGGTCAACTTTAAGTTCAATTTTGCCACCAAATCTGGTCGGCACGTCAAAAAAATCATGGATGTGTCAAAAGCCTATGGTTCACAGCAAATTCTTGATGAAGCCACTGCACACATTGAGCGTGGTGATAAAATAGCGCTGGTTGGGGCCAATGGTAAAGGGAAATCAACGCTTTTAAGAATAGTCACCGATAATGAGCCATATCAAGGTCAGGTAGAAACTGGCCATAATGTGATCAATGCCTTTTACGCTCAGCATCAATTGGAAGCTTTGAATGTTGAAAATGAAATTCTTGAAGAGCTTAAACAGGCGGGTTCAGGCAAAAATGACCAAGAATTACGTGGTGTTTTGGGTTGTTTTCTTTTTTCCGATGAAGAAGTATTTAAGAAAATCAAAGTATTATCTGGAGGTGAAAAATCACGTGTGGCTTTGGCCAAAACATTGATTTCTGAGGCCAACTTTTTATTACTTGATGAGCCAACGAACCATCTTGATATTATGTCTGTAAGCATCCTTGTACAAGCATTGAACCAGTTTGAGGGTACGTTTTTGGTGGTTTCTCATGATAGAGATTTTATCTCGAGAATAGCCAATAAAATTTGGTGGATTGAAGATCATGAAATAAAAGAGTACCCTGGAACTTACGATGAATGGTTTTGGTGGTATACACGAGAGCAGGAGAAAAAGTCACAAATACCAAGTCAAAGCACGAACGAGAAAAAGGTTACTGAAAAAAAGAAAGACACTTCGAAACCAAAGTCAGACAATGCCGATCAGCAAAAGCAAAAAGAGATTGCCGCTATTGAGCAGCAAATAGAGTCGAAAGAAGAGGAGCTGAAGGCTTTGGAGGCGGAACTTGCCAAACGGGAAGTATTTGAAAATGAAGAGAAATTGGCCACAACAAATGCTAAATACCAATCTGTAAAATCAGAAGTAGCCTCGCTGAATGAAAAATGGGAAAACCTGGTAGAGGAATTGGGCTAGGCATATTTATCGGCACAGTCATGTGAAAAATGACTGTGCTGATTTTCCTTCTTTTTTACTTCTTGACTGTAAAATAATACACAATAGCCGTGATGATACTGAAAAAAAGAGCCGATATAGTCCATATCAGCTTTTTGATTGGCTCCATGGATTTTTGCACAGTAAAAACATCGTAGATCACGTATACAGCACAAATTATAGCAACAATATAAATGATGTTGTTCATAGTAGAATTCAATTTGATTCAAAAGTTAAAATAGTCATTATTTAATTTTTTGATGCGAGATTTAACTTTTTTATTATTTTCATCACCTGTGTTTTCAATGCAATTCGCATAGGTAATGAGGTGTTTTCATTGATTTGAGCTTTTCCATTTTTCCAAGATGCTAATTATGACTTACAAGATTATTTTGTAATTATTTAACAAAAAGCATTTCAAGATTAGCGTCCTCCATACAAAGCGTTTTGTGATTCTAGGGATTGAATGGAGGCGGGATTAAATTCTATTAGCTTTTAAGTCAAGTAAATATTGGACGTATTCCTATGCTATGGTTGGCAATGTGGGGCTAAATGAATTTTTAAGGTTGCAATTGATCATTGAATCCAAAGAGATTTAAACAGCTTACGAATTTTTACAACAAATCATTATTTTTGATTATTAAACTAAATCACGCTATTATGAAACTTATTTCTCTTAGAAATTACTCATGGTTATTGGTCATGGCTTTTTTTTATGGTTGCTCTTCAGATAGTTATACACCTCCGACAGGAAGTAATATTCCTATAGGTGCTGAGATTAGCGAATACCCCAATGTTCCAGGCTTGGTACATGTAGTCGTGAAAAACAATGGAACAATAACCGCGGAAGGCGATTTTTTAAATGGATTAGAGCATGGCGCCTATACCGAGTATAGCAATGATGGTATGGTTACACAGATTACCAATTATTATGAAGGGATGCAGCAAGGGTCCACTTATTCTTTTAAAAACAATGAATTGGTGACAAAAGCCAATTATCTAGATGGTGCATTGCATGGAGATTATAAAAAATATGATCGACGGAAAGTTGTAGAAGAGAAGAGTTACCAACTTGGTAAATTGCAAGGAACTGTCAAGAAATATTATACCAGTGGCACACTCATGGAAGAGGCTTTTTATGACGATGGACAGCTCAACGGCATTGCAAAATGGTACAATCAAGAAGGGGAAATGACGATTGCCTATTTGTATGAAAACGGAGAACTGGTAGATAAAAACCCGGAAGTCAAGTAGATTGACTGTCTATTTTCTTTTCTAACTCACTTATTTTCTTTGTGATAGTTCGAAGGTGCACCAGCATTTCCGCATGTTCATCATGCATAAATTCCTTCATTCGTTCTTCTTCCTGCTTCATTTCGGCACGATTTATCTCGTTCATGGTGTTTACAACTATCGCAATAAATACATTCAAAGTGGTGTAAGTGGCCAATAAGATAAAAGGAATGAAGAATATATAGGAGTAGGGCAACTCCTGCATCATCGGACGTGCTATTCCGGAAGACCAGCTTTCTAAGGTCATAATCTGGAAAAGAGTAAAAAATGTTTTACCCATATTTCCAAAATATTCAGGAAAAAGATCCTGATAAAGGTCGGTTCCGATTACGGCGAAAATATAGAAAATCATGAATAGCAAAACAGCTATCCAACCTATACTCGGAATAGACTTTAGAAGCGATTCTATGATTAGGCGTAATTTTGGAACATTCTTGATGAGTCGCGCAGTTCTCAGTATTCTCAATGTTCTTAAAATATGGAGTGGACCGGCAGCTGGAACCAATGCAATTGCAACGATGGCAAAGTCAAACAAATTCCACGCATTGGTGAAAAACCTATGACGATATGCGACAATTTTCAAAGAAATTTCAATCGTAAAGATGGCCAGAATCCAGTTGTCTATTTGCGTAAGCCATGATCCCACAGCTCCAGTAATAGTAGGGGAGGTTTCTAATCCAATAGTGATCGCATTGATCACGATCAAACCAATGATTGAATATTGAAACTCATTGGTTTCGATAAAACCTTTGAGTCCATCGAGTCTTTTTAGACGATACCAAATAACTGTAAATGGATTTTTTGTTTGGTTAGACATTGCGCTCAAATAATAAGCGCCAAGTTATAAATCTTTATTAACAAAAGCGCCAGTAAAACGACCAAAGGACATTAATATAAACTCACCTTCTATTATCTGCTATTTTAAGAGCGCGGTGATTACCTCAATTATTTTCAACTTTTATCTGCTCGTGTCTATTGCCAATAATGATTCCTTTCATTTGATCGCTCAGGCTTGGGGCTTGTTTATGATTATCATCAATTAGTGTAGCGCCGAGTACCTTTTTATTGATTTTGTGTAAAAATCTTTTATGGGTTTTACTTTCTGGTCCAAAAAGGAGACCTATAAATTGAATAAATCTTGGTAAATACAACGCGCGATCTACGCGCTGAGTTTTTGCTGGTTGAGAGTTTGACATTTTGTTATAGCTGTAAAATCGCAAAAACTAAAAGTTCCAAAATAAAAGCAAAATAACAAAACCAGAGGTAATATTTTAAAGGAGGTTAAAAAGCTTTTAAATAGCTTTTAAATAGTAGCAAAGCCAGGTGAAACAATGACCAGGCGAAACAATAAGACCAAACTAAAAACCAATAAAGCCAGGTGAAAGCCTGGCTTTTTATTTGTGTAAAAGATCAAATAAAAAAGATAATATTTTATCTTTTTTATATGGGTTTTATAGTGCTAATTAAGGGATATTATATTATCTTTACTGTATAGTAAAAAGGGAATTAAACGACAAAACAATGACAAAATTAACTCTAATTATCGCACTTTTATTTTTATCGCTAGTAAGCCAGGCGGGAACAGAAAACACCACCACTTACACAGAGGGCAAGGTTTATAATATTGACGGCCTTAAATACCGCTTTCTAGGTTATGATAAAAACAATACACCACAATTTGAAGGCTTCACAATAAAGCTACCAACCTATCACGGAGCAAAAAAAAGCATTACAAAGCGCAATAGAAAAGCGCTAAAAAGAAGTAGAAAATAACAAAACAACAAAGGGAATTTTTAACGACAAAACGACAAAACAAAATGAAAACTAGAACGCAATTTTTAAACAAGGAAATAACTTTTAGAGAGTATTACAGCCAGTTTGTAAACGAGCAATTTATTAAAAGAGTAGTTTCTACGATTGGACACAATCAGCTTATTAAAGCAAAAGACTCTGATCATTTAAATGACATTCCTTTAAGACTATGGGACGCAATAGGAGCGCCCGCAGATACCCGCGAAAAAATGAAGCTTTGCGGCGATTTTTTGAGCCTTGCGGGCTGTGTTTGTATAGCTAAAGAAGCGGCCAGGCAATATTTGGATAAAATAGAATTGAACAAAGGGAATAACGACTAACACAATGACAAAGCGAACTAATAAAATAATAACAATGGAATTTATGGGGCACGGTAAAATAACGATTCCCAAAGGCACAACAGTAACTAATATGACAGCAATTGGAATAGATGAGAATTATAATTTTATAAATGATCTATCATGGATTGAACCCCACGCGAACGGGGTTAAAAACTATTCTCTCATTCATGACGCTACTTATTACGGCATTAGGGTGAATTATGAGGATGTCGAAACCGCCTAAACTGACGAGCTCAAAAGGAGCGAAACAGAGCCCCCCGCGGCTCTGTCTTTAGGGAATTATTAACGACAAAAGACAATGAGTGAAGCAATTGAAAAAATAGAATTTGACAATGTTTTAGGGTTCGATATTGTAATCAGTGCCTTACCAGAATATTTGAGCATTACAGATATAATGGAATTTGAAACAGAAGACGAGAAAAACGAATTGATAGAAAAACTAGATAATTACGATTTAATGCTTTTCTGTGCCCGTGTTCAATGCTATAAAAAAGGCATCCTTTTAGGCTCTGACTTTTTAGGTGGTTGCATTTATGAGGATTTGGAAAATTTTGTGGAAACGGAGCGGGAATTTTATTTGAAAGATATGATTAAAACGGCTATTAGCGAATCTAAACAAATGATACAAGATTTAACCGCCTAAACTGACGAGCTCAAAAGGAGCGAAACAGAGCCCGCGCGGCTCTGTCTTTAGGGAATTATTAAACGACAAAACAAAATGAGTGTATTAATGATGGATTTAGAGGTTTACAATGATGTTTACGCTAAAATTTGGAAATATCAATATAATGATCAATGTGACCTTGATTTTTGTAGCACAGCCAGGCAATTAAATGAAGATGAAATAAAAGGCTTTATTACTGATTTGGTTTACTTAAATGAGCTGAGCTATAATTTCAGATATAGAGAGGAGGGGGAACCCTATTTAAGTGAATTTATCACCTTTAAGAGTAAAAATAATATTCACACTTTGCAGCTTTTTAAATATCTCCAGGCTATTAGATATCAAATAGAATTTGACACCATTTTAAGCGGGTACGATGGCACAGGCGGAATGAGAGCAAAGCTAAATGATAGCGATTTTGAGAAGTTTTGCAGCCGTTACAAATCGGTGCTGGATTTGCTTAATAAAATGATCGAGGAAATAAGCCTAATCATTATAAAGGAGCTTACAAATTACAATAATTATAAATGGTCTTAACCGCCTAAACTGACGAGCTCAAAAGGAGCGAAACAGAGCCCCCGCGGCTCTGTCTTTAGGGAATTATTAACGACAAAAGACAATGAAAAAAGACGAAGCAAAAACCTATGTTTATTTTAAGGAATTAGAGGGCGAAATTATAGCCGTTTTTCCTTTTGAAGTATGGAACCGACAAAGCAAAACTATTGCATCTTATATGCATATAGGCCAACACGGCGGAGCATGCCCGCAACTTATGCGCACATTACCCACGGCTAAAGATGAGGACTTTAAAAGCCTTTTAAAAGAGTTGGAAGGTATAGGCTATAATCTCATCTTAGACCCTACAGAACATAAAGCCACGGCCTAAACTGACGAGCTCAAAAGGAGCGAAACAGAGCCCGCGCGGCTCTGTCTTTAGGGAATTATTAAACGACAAAAAACAATGATTGAATACTTTGTAAGCTTAGAGGAGGAGACCGTATACAGGTCTAAAAAATTTAACAAAAAAGAGATTGAAACCGCTTTTTTAAAGGCGTGTGAAGACTCAAAGCCAGGCGACCAAATAGAATATTGGAAGGCGACAAAGGCGCACCCGTGGAACCCGCTTTTAACGTGTGAAAACATAAAGGGCACCATCAAAAGAGAAGTAATAAAAGGTACTAAGGCTTATTATTGTTCTTTCAATGGGTTTAGATAGGCCGCTAATTTTAAAGCCATCAAAGCCGCTTATTTAGCTTTATAGGGGCATGTTTTAAGGCTTTGCGGCGGGCGTTTCACAGCCTCCACAGAGGCAGACAGACCCCCGCCCCCCGATGGAAATTATGATTTGATTTTTAACATATTAACGATATAAGACTAAGAAAATGAATGATTTAAAACTAGAAAACGAACTAAGCAAAGCCAGAAAAAGAAATAATGATTTTATAGCGTCTTTGGCTTTGGCTATTTGGAACCAAACCGCGACCCCAGAACGCGAACAACTTTTAATCGAATTAGAACAAATCAAACAAAAAGATAAAGAGTTTGCCGAATGGTTAACCGCCTAAACTGATGAGCCTATGAGAGGCGAAACAGAGCCCCCGCGGCTCTGTCTTTAGGGAATTAACATCTAACATCATGAACACAAAAAACGACTATAGAATTTTAACCGCGGATAAACGGATTAAATACGCGGGAACAGACCATCCTAGCTGGTTGACTTTGGATCAAGCAAAGAGCAAAGCAGACATCAGAGCGGGCGAAATGGTTTACCAGTTTTGCACAGAAACACACCGCCCTTTGTGGGAGGTCTTATAATTATCTATCTTTGGAATTAACCGCGCTTCTTTGTCGTTGCGTCGTTAATTCCCTGGCGGGTGGTGTCGTTACCGCCCGCCTTTTTTATATCCAAACTAAGCAAGCAAATGAACTACCACGAACAAATAAAAGCCGCCCGCAAGGCGCAAAAGTTAACCCGCCCCGCATTAGCGGAAAAGGCGGGCGTTTCTGTGCCTATGCTCAAAATCATTGAGAATGGCACGGCCAACCCATCTATAAAAGTACTTACCCAAATCGTGGAGGCGTTGGGCGGTCGCCTCGATGTGAAAATAAACGGCCTAAAATAAGCCGTTTTAAGCGCCTCAAATATTTTGGCATGTGCTAAGATGTTTTGTGAATTTAAAGCCTTTTTACGGTGGTTCCCGTGGCTGTGGAGGTGGTTTTTCGGTGGTTTTGGCGGGCTTTTTCGGCTGATTTTTGACCGAAAATCTGGCGAATCTGACCCCACCCCCTAGTCGGGCACCCCCGATGGAAATACGGATCACCCCCCGATGGAAATACGGCCTAGCCCCGTGGAAATACGGCTTAATTGGCGGAGGTACCATTTTGTTGAGGTCAACAAAATGATAAGAAATATTATTTGGCCTGGCCTTGATTGGTTTTGATCTTTGGCTTTTGCCTGGCTATCTGCGGTCGCCTCGATGTGAAAATAAACGGCCTAAAATAAGCCGTTTTAAGCGCCTCAAATATTTTGGCATGTGCTAAGATGTTTTGTGAAATTAAAGCCTTTTTACGGTGGTTTCCGTGGCTGTGGAGGTGGTTTTTCGGTGGTTTTGGCGGGCTTTTTTGGCTGATTTTTGGCCGAAAATCTGGCGAATCTGACCCCACCCCCCCCGATGGAAATACGGATCACCCCCCAGTGGAAATACGGCCTAGCCCCGTGGAAATACGGCTTAGCTTACTGATAGAATGAAATAGTAATTGAGGCTCTGGTCATACTGTAGCTGCACAGCCTCACCAGTGGCCAGCGTAAAGGAACTAGCCACGGTATTGTCAAGCAATACAATATCGTCAAACACCACCAGCGGCGCTCCTGCTACCTGTATCGTTTTACTCGTACTCGTAAAGTTTTTGATGTACACCATCATGCCATTGCCAGGCTTATTGGGCAGTATCACCGTGGCTATATTGGGCGAAAGAGTATCATTGATAATGACCGTATGCTCATTGTAACCTACGGTATAGAGCGTTCCTGCACCTACACTGGTCTGCTGTATGGCTTGGTGCTGAGAGCCTACATTTTTGATAGAGCTAAAGATGCCTCCAAATTCATTTTTATTGCTTCCGCCAAATAGCTGATCGTAGGCGTTTATCTCCGCCATTTCATCATCAGTCATGCCTATAATTCCAGCCAGTAAGTTGGTACTCGCGCCAGCAGCTCCAGACTCCAATATACCTTGGATCACCGCTTTGGTAAAGACCTGACTCGCTCCGCCAGCACTCACTCTATGACTAATGTTTATAAAATCATACGCCTCACTTTTCATAGCCAGGCCAAGAGTACTAAGTAAGCTCTTGTTATTATCACCCGCTGCGGCAGCTATCTCTAGGCCATCGGCCAGTACTTTGAATATGGAGAGGAGCGACCCTTCGGCCACTTGCAGTCCACTAGCGAATGCCTTGCCATCATTCTGCACCCGAAAAGGTGCCGTAGCTCTGTCGTCATAGCTACTCCCCGCGAAAAATCTGATAGCGGTAGCCAGTGCGCCCGTGCCGCTCATGCCTGCTACAGCGCCACTCTCAGGATTGCCCACCACAAAGGCACCAGAAAGCACCGCAAGGTCACCAATATAAGTGCGGCTAAACTGCTGTATAACAGCCGCTCTACTTATCTCATCTGCAAGGTTTCTTGTTAAGTTGGCTATGCGTACAGTCTCATCTAGTACACTCTCTGTGCTTTTGATGTCGCGGGCTACTCGCTCATCCCAAGAATAAATTTCCTCTTCACTTATGGTCACCTCTACAAGCCTATTATTCACCAGCGGCCAAGTCACATATCTTATACGCAGGTCATTATCTACCTGCACATCTACGTCAATCACTCGCACACGGTCGCCAGGTTGTAGCTGTAGTGCCAGCTCATTAGCGGCTATGTACTTTTCGTTCATCAGTAGATCGTAGCTCACCTTAGGTGCGCTGTTAGCCTGTGCGTGGGCTTGTACTTTTTGCTCTAGTAGAGTTTCTGCGGCAGTTATATAGCTTTCGGGAAGGTCTAATCCTATAAGGGTATAGCTGTCACCTACAGATGGTTTTACCACATCATTGGGCAGTATATATCCATTTTCGTCCTCATTTGCATGGAGAGTAATTGTCTTGCTATTGTGGTTGTAATCCCTGACCACAAACTCATTGCCATTAAGGTCTCCACTTTTGAATACCACTCGCAGACTCTGCTCAGTAAGGAATTTGCCATTGAGGTCAAAATCCAAAGTATTATCACTAATCTCTGTTGGTGCAGCAGTAGCGGTCACATCGGCAGT
Source organism: Cyclobacteriaceae bacterium (assembly GCA_040218415.1). Classification (GTDB taxonomy): domain Bacteria; phylum Bacteroidota; class Bacteroidia; order Cytophagales; family Cyclobacteriaceae; genus JAVJRN01. The sequence continues at coordinate 94,685 of JAVJRN010000032.1, read as the reverse complement.
ACGATTGGGAAACACATCTTCAAAAGTGATAGAGCCTTCTATCCGACCATAGATTGCTACATTCACCTCTATAGGACTATTATCAAAGGTTAGTCTACCAAGGTTGTCACGGTAGCTCACTGGTATATTTTTACCACCGCCGTACCCATACCACACCGTAGCAAATGGATCATCGAGCGGAGTGCGCCTGAGTCCGTAGAGACCATTACCTCTACCATACTGGAAGGTCAGCGCTTTAGTCTCACCTGCTTCTATCAATAGGTTTATCTTTTTGAAAGGCACACCGCTAGTCTCGCCCTGCTCAAATGTGTACTCAAGATCAAAAGATTGTGCTATCTGAGTCAGTGCTGTGCGGCAGCTCTGCTCATCAAAAGTAAGCGTGATTACATCCGATAAAGCAGCCACCGTGCCCACAGCCCAAGTAATATCAATCTCCTGTAGGTTCTTCACTATGAGCCCGATAAACTCCAGCGGAGTACCACTATAGCTAAAGCGAGATCGACCCTCGTCTCTCAGTATCTTATTATATAGTTCATAAGCTTGACCATAGAAGCCTATCACATAGCTAAATTCATTGCTGCTCAGCTTATCCATATCTGGAGCTTCCTTTATACTGTATCTCTCACCCTCGTACTCTACATAGTCATTGATCTGGAAGTCAATCTTTTTACTCACGGTAACCTCGCAGGTGATCTTATCTATACCCATGAGTTCCTTTTCGTAGATCGTTTTTTCGTCTATTTCTATAGTAGATACAACTACTCCTGATCTATAAACTGTAAGATTATTCATGCAAATTGATTGTTAAAACTCCTGTAGAAAGCGCTGTACTTATGAGCCATTCTATAACCTATATAACACAATCCTTTAGGCAGTATGTGAATATTATCAATCGGTGAAATGGGCACTTCACTAAAATGCGCCTCATCATCAGATACTGGCCTGAAATCTTGAGTAAAGATGTAGCTATTCTCGGCAGCTAATTCATCGGCGGCTATCTGAGCACCGAGAGGTGGATTGCCTACAAATACTCTTCTTATCAGTACTGGTAGCACACTGACGGTCGATGAGATTCTTATTCTATTGTGCAGTGCAAGAAAATAGCTCTTGTAGCTTGCTACTACTGCTATCTGATCTGACTCCCCTTGATCCCACAGCATCACGCACCTGTTCAGTGTATAACCTTGAGCCACAGCAGCAGCTAAGCCTCTAGTAATGGTTCTCTCCGCAAATTCCAGACATGACCTGTCGCCTGTAAAATTTGGACTCCAAGTTTGCTTATTCGGCGCAGGATTGTCATTTACCAAAGCCGTGCCACCTATGGCTACTTTAATAATTAACTGTACCCTACCAGTTCTAAGATACATTTCCTTGGCGAATTTCAAGTCCCATGAAAATGAATGCTGACCAGTATCGGTAGCCTCATTGTACATCATCCCAGATGGTCTCGGATCGTATGGTCTATACAGAGGGTTTGTTATTTCAAGAGCAGGGTTGGCTAATAATTCATCTGATATGCCTGCATCTGATCCGTAAGGATTTTGAACATCCAGCATATACACCCCTTCATGCACTTGATCAACTCCATCGGGAACGGGATCACCTTTATCTACCGTGAACCCAAATAGGCTCATGGTCGGTATCATTGAGTCAAGAATAGCTTGAGTGTACACTCTCCGCCTTACGCCAATCGCATTGGACTGACCAGCTATAATTATGATGTCTGCTTTCATACTAATAATTGTCTAATTATTTCTGAGTCGCTTGAAGATTTTACAACATTATATATCGCGCAGACATTCATCTCTGAGCCATTGCTTGAAAAAGTATTCCCTCTAGTCATTACCTGATTTATCTTGAAATCGCCTGCTTGAGTGTATGAACCTTGCAGTACTCCGTCATAATATATCTCATGAATGTAATCCCCTGGAGTAATTTGGCTTTCATAGCGCTTTAACTCCACGACCAAGTTTGTGCCTGATGCTATTGCAGCCCCAATTGATTGATTAGTTCCCCCATTTATTCTAAGCAAACATCCTGTTTCTTGCGCCAGAAAGAATGATTGTGGTGAAGTATTCCCTGTTACGATCTGACAGCTTCCCACCACCGTTCCTTTCCAAAAAATATGTAACTCCCCTGGGTAATTGGCTAAAAAAGTTCCGCCTATACTAGATATATTGTAACCTCCAGTCCCATCAAATACTATTGCTTTTCTCGCCTCATTCCACGGGGTAGTATAGCCAGCACCTCCAGTCAAGAATAAACCGCCAATTCTGCTGAATATTTTTAATATTTCCTCACCATCCGTCACATCGCCACCCAAGCTGTCTTCTAAAAACTCGTTTGTTCTTGCATCAAAAAAGAAATCTGCATTTGATAATTCAATAGGCGAATAAGTGATAATAGCAGTATTTAATGTGGTAAGGGGCGAGCCTCCATCTTGAAATACCGAAGCTGGTAGTATCAAATTGAAAGATTCCTCTTCCGTGTTCAAATAGTCCGCTTTGGGGGGCAATGTTATCCTCGCCGTAAAGTCATCAACTCTGGTAATATGGGTGTAATCCAATAGATCAAACAACGATTGAAGCTGAGCAAATGAGGTGTTTAGGCTATTGATAAATGAGTTGGTTATCTGATTGTCTTGACCCAATATATTACTCCATTTGTTAGATAGGCTTGCATCCAAATCGGGCGCGGCTCTAAGGAGCACATCTATAGTCTCACCACCTGCGAGTATATCTGTACGGGAATTATTGGTTAAGATTGTCCCTCCAATAGTCGCCAGAGAATCCGTGATAAAAATGAAATCATTCATGAATAATCTGATAGTATCTGCTTGTTGAGCACTCTTAACTTTTCGGTAAAATCTTATATCTGAAACTTGATTACCCGCAGCAGAAGCACTCCCACTTCTCCCACAAATAAATAGCACGCCAAAACCTCCCGATTGAGTATGTGTACCTATCAGATCACCATCTATATATAACTCATGTATGTAATCACTTGGCGTATTTGGGTCTTCGTATCTTTTTAGCTCTATTATTAAGTCCCTGCCAAATGCTATGTCACATGGAAAAGTAACATTAGCAGCACCGTCTATCCTCAATGTGATAATGGTAGATGCTACCAATAACAAAGATGCAGCCTGAGAAGTGTTGTCCTCTATTAGAGGAAAGGTATCAGCTACCAATTTTATTCTGAAAAAAACATGAAGTTCCCCCTCAAAAACCTGCCGCACTTGGCCTGCCTCTGATGCCCAAGAGTAACGAGCCACTCCATCCATTTGCATCGCCTTATCTGCCTGATTCCAGTTCGCAGGATTAGCCAACCCACCAGTCATCCACCTATTTGTATTCACTCGCGACCTCACCTCATTAATACCCTCACCGTCCGTCACTATAAGTTCATTCACATCATACATATATCTATTTGTGCGAAAGTCAAACCAATTTTCTAAGCTTAGTAACTCAGATGTCTGATCTAATATAGGAAGCACATTACTGCACTTCAATGCTACACCGCCTTGCAAAGCTGTGGCAGGTATTTTAAGCGAAATCTCATCATCTGCTGTCACGTCATAATTAAAAGCAGGTACCGTAATAGTCACCTGCGTGTCAGAATCTCTGGTAATATTAGTATGTGTAAGTGCAGATAATGCAGATTGTAAAAGACTTGAATACGCTTTTAAACCTGTTATAAAAGCGGTAGTGATTGCGTTATCCGCTCCTAAAGTTGCGGCAAAAGCATCTACTAATAGACTATCTCCACCAGGAGGCTCTTTCAAGGTAACTATAAGATCAAATCCATCCGCCACAGATGACTCAGTGTTATCCTCTAGCAAATCACCTTGTAACTGAGCGATCGTATTGTGCATTAAAGTGAATACTTCCGCCTTTTGAGTGTAAGGAGTCTCTGTGTTAGATTCTATAGCTTTTACACGGTAACTATAATTGTTGTCTGGAGCTAGGTCTGTGTCTATTAATTCAGTGAGACCGCCAAGCACCTCTATTTCTTCTGTTCCTTCTATTAATGACTTTGAAGTGCGCTCTACTACAAAATCCGATGGATTAATACTATTACTTTTCCATTTTACTTTTACCTCTGACATATATTTTTAGCGTGCGGTTACAATTAATTCACTTGGTTTAAAATCTGAAATACTTACTAAATAAGCCTTGAAATCAATAGTGGCTATCACACTATTTGAGTGCAGTACCAATTGATTTACTTTAACTCCATCTGCTATAAATACCTTGTAATTCCTGTATTCATCAGATAACACTCTAAGGTTATCAGATATGCAATACTGATAGAGCTGCATGATCTTGACTCTGAAATCTTGATAGCTCACATTTTTTATGATGCCCGTAAAAGTGAGCCTAGCAAGCTCTCTGCTTTTAGCCTCATTGAAAGCCTCCACTTGGTATGTGGTCTGATTATTATCTCCTATTACAGCTAGAGACAATTGATCTTTGACAGTAAGCCCAGTAATGCCAAAATTACTCAAGTCAATATCGTCTATTTTATTAATCATAAAGGCGACACATTTAAGTCTGTTGGTGGTGGTATAAATGACACTACTGGCTCTCTGAAATTAATCACCATTTCTAATGTTTTTACACTAGTTCTAATCACGCTGACAGAAATTACATTAATATAGAACTCTCCAAAATCACAGGTTAGCGATTTGAATCCAACCTCATTAGGAACTTTTAAAAAAGCTTCCAGTATGGTTAATTTTTGATAAGTAGCTATTTCATTTTCTCCAAATATTGACCCGTACAATTTAAGATCTCTACCGCCAAACCTTATATCCTCTTTATCTACATAAGGCTCTATACCTTGCGAATCTCCCCAATCATGGTATAATTTTCCCATACGCGCAGGTAAATCCCAAGCGCCTGCTAATGCGCAATTGCTCTCGGGTGCTTGACCTGGTGTAAATCCAAAATCATAAAGATCATTACCATTGATCATGTAACTCATATTCCCTTGTCGTAACTTCCTGGCTTATTACCTATTCTTTTGCTCATAGATCGTATCTCTGTCACCACTTGTTTCAACTGCTCGGTCGTATTGTAAGTATTGTCCCTGATAGCTGCCGTGTGCCCCATCATCTGCATGGTAGCATCGAGCGCCCGCTGATCTAGCGCATAGTGCATACTAGCCACTTCAAATGATCTCTTTTCCAAGTCAAAGGTGGCACGGAAAAGGCCTGTAAGCTCCGAGGCAGTCTGCTCCGTCATCTCACGGCGGATCGCCCCTGTAAGGCCAGAGTTTCCACCACTGCCATTGAATAAGTCAAACCCAAAGTCTTGCCCTGCTTCCTGTGCTGCTTCCATTGCTGCCTGCCACTGATCCGCTAGGCCAGTAGCCTCATCAAAGAAGCCCGCAAAATCATCTAACCAGCTCTGATCTCCGCCTGTACCAAAGCTGGCGGTCATGTTTTCTGATAAAGTTTTAAATGCCTCGCTAAATACTTGGCTATAAATCATATTGGACAGCACATTTTCTAGTGTCTTTTCCACACTGGAGGCCATTGACTTGGCCGCATCTTCACCCGCCTCAAAGGCATCTACTAGGGCATTGCGAAGGTCGCTCCCCAGTGATCCTGCTAAGTCGCTTATTACATCATTGAGCTGCTGCTGTGCTTCTTGGTAGGCCGTTTGCAGATCGAGCGCATTTTGCACCAGTTGTTTTCCTTTATCATCGAGTAGGTTATTGGCTATCAGGCTTTCGGCCAGTGCCGCATTGACCTGCCACACGCCATCCTCAGTTTGTTCTAGCAGCTCAGGATATTCGCCAAGCAGACTTCCCCAAACATCCGCATTTTGCTGACCGCCAAAGAGTCCCGCTAGTGCGCCACCCACACCGCCAACTATAGCGCCTATGGCTGTGCCTATTACGGGAACTATACTGCCCACTGCCGCGCCTATGGCTGCACCAGCACCAGCGCCAGTACCTACATTGCCCCAGTCTATAGCACCGCGCTGACCTATCTTTACTTGCGCACCGCCTAGCGCTTCAAGCGCTTCCTGGTAAGCCTGACTACTCTCCGTCATTGCTGCGAAAGCATCGGTCATCCTGCCTTCATAATCCTTTATAAATACACTTTCCGCCAGTATAGATTGTAGCCTCGTCTGATCTATCAGTCCAAGGTTATACTCATGCTGTAGCCCTATCATGCTGCGGTAGTAAGCTTCCTCCGCTTCCTTGCGCTGGCGAGCGGCGGTAGCCAGCATATCAATCATGCGCACCACACCATTGATGCCCGCGCTGATCACTTCCATATCTGTAGACGTACTATCAAAAATAGTCGTAAGGTCACCCACTCCGCCAGCAATACCGCTGAGCGCTGCGCCTAGTCCGCCTAGTCCGCCAATCTGCTGTAGGCTTTGGCCTAGCTTGCCCAGTGCTTCGGAGAGCTGTAGGGCTTTCTCTATATCCGTTTGCTCAATGATCTGCTGTATCTCGGCGATCTCGCGTAGTATTTTCGCCTTCGTTTCCTCACTCATCTGCTGAGTGTCTAGCAGCTTTTCGGCATTGGCTATGATGCTCCTTGCAGAGTCTTTGGTCAGCTCTATCGTAGTATCAAATAAGTCTTTGTAGCTTTTCATCTTCGCCACATTCGCATCATCGAGCGCATCTAGCTCTGTCTGATGTTGCTCATAGAGCACCTTGGCCTCATTGATCTTGCCATTGGCTATCAGTTCCTGTCTGGTAGCGGCGTAGGTGGCTATAATGTCTAGTCGTTCCTTTTCATAGGTGCGTAGTGATAGCAGCAGGTCAGCATACTGTGCATCTTGCTCAGCCGCTTCCTTGTCAAAATCCGCTTTCCACTTGGCTAGTCGCTTATTGGTTTGGGCGGTGGTTAGGTTAGCCAGGGCAGTATTCTCCACGCCTTCCACATCTCCCATAGCTATCTGTGCGCCTTTGTTTTTAGGGTCTGCATTGAAGCGCTCCACTAGCTCGCGTATTCGGGCAAACTTATCTTTTAAGGCTTGGATTTCTGCCTCGTCGCTTTCCAGCTTCTTTCGGGCATACTCTTGATCCAAAGCGGCCAGTCTATCCAGCAGCGCTTGTCTACGGCTGGTCACGGAGCTACCACCGCCTGTCTTTTGCCCATCAGGGAAAAGGTCTAGTCCGTTGGCTTTGGCGATCTCAGCAGCTTTTTTGAGTAGGTTAGCATAGACAGTGTTTCCTTTCTCCGCCAATTTTTTCTGGCGCTCATCCAACTTAGCTATCTGGTCGTCTAAGTCGCTGATCTGACCATCCAATCGTTTCTTTCTCTCAGCATCTGTGCCGTAAAAACTTGACGCGTCGTAACTCTCATTTCTTGCGAGCATAGCCAAATACTCGTCTTCTGTTTTAGGTGCCTTATTAAGCTCTGCCTTTTGATCCCGCTTTTTTTGAATTTGATCTTCTAAAGCTTGCTGTGCCTTCTGATTTTCTGCCACTAGCTTTGATGCCTCAGAAATAGACTCCATAGCCGCTGCTTTATATAGCATCATTTGGATATATGCATCGGCATTGTCTATCAAAGATTGCTCTACATCTGCTAAGGTCTGAGCTTCACCAGCCGCTTTCCCTAAGCTCTCATTGTACTGATCCACGACATCCGCAGCGTCAATCATGCCGTCCTTGGCTAGTGCTACATTCGCTTTTAGTTTGGTTATGTCTCCAATAGCATCCTTGTAACTAGAGTCTTCAAATGCTTTATTAAGCGCATTTTGGCTAGTGATCAGCTTATCTATGGCTTTCTTGCCTGTAAATAGCTTTTTAAAGAATGCGCCAATCTCACGACCATAGATAGTGACCAGCATAATACCTACAGACATGGCCGTTTGCCAGCCGAGTATTCCTTTGACTAGCTGCTTCCATACGGGTACGGCTTTTTGGCCGCTTTGGGTAAGTTCTATGTTACGGGCGCGGAGCTTGTTTATCTCATCGGCCAGTATGGGTATATTATTGGAAAGCGCCAGAAATCCCACACTAGCTGACACAGCAAAAGCGGGCATCTCACGGCTTAGTTGATTTATAGAATTACCAAGGCCGTCAAACCTCCTTTTCCCTGCCACAACAGCTACGTTCTGTTTAAGTTGTGCCTTGGAGGCATTGGCTACCGATGCTGCGTAGTTGGCTACTTGTTGGCTGCTCTTGGTATAGACCCGCTCCACGGTTTCGCCCACTTTCTGTGCAGACTTTTGCGCAGTAGCATCCGCTCCCGTAATCGCTTTTTCGATCTGGGCAGTATGGTACTTTACATCCTTACTATTGAGGATAAAGTCTACTTCTATCGGGTCAAACCGTGCAGGCATGCTTATTTCGTTTTACGAATTATTTAATAATCAATTTTGCCAGCTCCTTGCCTGAGATTTTCTTCACAGGGTCGGCCTTCTTTTTCTTGTACTTCACATTGGGACGGTCGGCCATCATCATCATAAGATTGACTCGGCTTACTTTCCACATTAGTGAGTGCCAGCTCCAGCCTGTTTCCGTTACGAAACTGTAGAGCGTACCCCAAGGGCTATGTAGGCCTGTATGGCTTAACTCCCTGTCTTCATTTGACCCAGCCTCGGTGCTGTCAGCGTGAGCATCCTTACCGATCTGGTAGTATTCATAAAATCCGCTGTGCCTCCATAGAGCAGCACTATCATGGCTATGCCGCAAATGTCCTCTGGCTTGCAGTGCCAGCGCATGTACCACGCCAGTGGGCGGGTGAGCAGCTTGCCACTCCAGTAGCCATTGAGCCAAGCGCAGGCCACTGCTTTGCGCAGCGTTTTGCCATGTGCCACCATAAGGCCAAGGGCAGATTCATGGGTGATTTCCGAAAGCTGATCCGCTGTGATACCTGTACTCAGGTAGTAAGCTGCTACACGATGCATAGTACCCTCGAAGGGCGAGCGCACCGTCAGTGAGATGGTCTTTTTACCGAAAATTCTCAAAAGCAAAGGAGCGCGCATTCTCATACGCGCTCCTCTGTGTAGTAGCTGGTCAGCGGCCAGCGATTCTATAGCCTGATCAGACATTTACGATGCGTTGGTCACTACATTGTCGATCACCTTGATAGGCTTTGCAGCAGCTACCAATGGTGCCAATACTTCGGCCATTACATCTATGACGAACTTTCCATTTCTGGTAGGTTCACCGACGATCTTCGCCATCACCTTAGCTCGGTTGATCTGGAATACCGTGCCGTCCTCAGTAGTTACCTGGAAGGATGCCTCTATGTCGGCAGGTTCTATAGGAGCTTGCCACTCATCTGCTGAGTCGACCACATCAGTTACTGTGCCACCTAAGTACTGAATAAGCGTATCTGCGGCCACATCCATAAGCTGGTATCGGATAGCGTTGGTACCATTACGCACAGGCCTCATCTCTATAGGGTAGCCCGAAAACTCCGAGTAGTGCTTTACGAACGTGATGTCGTCGGCCTCCCACTGCGCAGTATCTTCCACAATGTGTCCCACGTCTACGAAGGTTTCTCCTTCGCCTGTGCCTGCATTAATGGCACCCTTTTTAATGCTGTCTATTCCTGATGCGAATCCCATCTTATTGTTCAGTTAAAGTGATTAATTCATTGTACTTGGTCGTTGCTTTTTCTAGCAGCACCGCCTTGAGGTCGTCCAGATCAAACTCCACATCCTGCTCATTGAGCCAGTCGGCCAGTTGGTCTTTGGTCATCTTGTCATTAGGCTTTTTCAGCGCTTTCTCCTCAGCTTCTTTCTTAGCCAGATCCTCAGCTTCCTTAGCCGCTTTCTCATCAGCTTTCTTAGCCAGTTCCTCAGCTTCTTCCTTGGCTAGTAGTGCGTCTATCTCTGCCTGCACTTCCTCATCGGTAAGTACTTGCTTGAGCTTGGCAGTAGCTTCAAAGTCAGTGCGCTTGTAAGGAGTTACCTTACGATCGGCCAAGCCTCTGGAGTGGTTACCCGCAGATGGTGAGGTGAGAAATACCCGCTCATCAGACGTGGTGTACACTATGTCTATGTCAGGGTTGGACTCTAAGGCCGCTTTAATTTTTTGTTTCAGTGGAGTCATCGGATTTATGATTTCGTTAAAAGTTTCGTTTTGTCGGCAGAGCTTTTGCTGGTGCCATAGTAGTAGGCTACCATGCCTACCGTAATTCCTATGACCTCACCTATGATGAGGTGTGCTAGGTTCTCGTTTTTCAGATCGAAGAAAAGCACGGTGACTACACATAGCACAAATACCGTCAGCACTACCAATCCCACTACTTGCATCATCCAATCCATCTTGCCCGCTTTTGCTAGTTCTACCTCACGCGAGCGAGCATCGGCACGGTCGGCATTGTGAAGCTTTAGCTCATCCATGAATATGGCTTGCGCTTGCTCTTTCTCTTCTATACTCAGGGTGCTGGCATCTATCATGTTTTTGGCTATGCCTAGTACTCCAGAGTCTGGTAATAGGTCGCCTAGAAAGCTGAGGCCTTGTGGCATTTTTTCCGCGAAGAAAGCGCCTAGTTTAGTGTCTTTAAATTTTCGCTTATCGCTCATATCACCACGCTTCTGTATTCCAATAGTCTATTGATAGGATAGGCGGCTATGTTGACCATGTTACTCTGATTGCCGCCGAGTAGGTAGACAAAGCGCTCGTCGTGGTTCACGTAGAAGCCTACATGACCTTTCCAGCTTTGCCGATCTTCTCTCCACAGTACCACCAAGTCACCAGGTATAGGATGCTTCGTGGGCAGGCCTACTGTCAGAAATGAGCGAGCATTGAGCTTGCCACTGTATGGCAGACAGGCAGTTTTGAGGCAGTAGTTGGCAAAGGCTGCACACCAGGCGGTCTCGTCTTTGAGTTGAGAGCCGTCAAAGCCAAGTGCATCAAAGTATTTGGTGATCTCCTTGTTGTCCTCAATCCCTCGCACTTCCATGATGCCGTATTGGCTCATGGCTACATCTAGTAATTCTAGTCTTCTTGCGCTCATCCTTGTGGTTTTTTTAAATCTGGGTTTTGGTAAAATAGGTTCTCCATTACTTTGCGCCACTCTTCTTGTTTTTCTCTCATGCCGTTGATCTCCCGAAAGATGCTTTTCACTTCTCTCATAAGCTCGGCGTGATTATGTTCGTCTTTTTGACCGTTTAGCTGAATCTGACTTTTGATTTGCTCCATTTCTAGCTTTAGTCCACTTTCTACTTTGGATATTTTCGAGTCCAATGCGCTGATCTTTGCATCTCTGATGTTAAACTCAGTTTGCAGCCACTTGAAGGCTCCCATCAATCCGCCAAGAAATAGGGCGATAATCCCTACAAGCCAGCCAATAAATCCTTGAAATTGCTCCATTTATAATCAGTAGTGGTGGATAATGACCCCCCGCCGCTGGGCGGTCGGGGTTTCATTGATCAAACAAGCGAGTTTTAGGCGGTTTCGGTTTGTCTTAATACTGCTATTCCTTTATAGTCTTCTCTTACCGCTCTACCACCTGTGCGAGCTAAGAATGAGTAGACATCACCATACATGGTAGGATCGCCCAAGTTTTCGAAGGCTTCTACACCTCCCATAGCAAACTCTACAGACTCACTGTACCAAGCAAGTGCGGCAGCATGATCGCCAGCAGCGCCAGCTTCACCTTGTACTCTGAGCGTACCATCGGACTGGGTGCGGAGTACCGAGCTACGGCTCATGATATTGAAGCCCTGGGCTTTAAACATGATACCTAGTCTGCGCTCATTCTCTGTTACATTCTGCATGTAAGTGGCAGTGATCACACTGTCGGCAGGAAATAGCTCAGTAAGCATAGTCGGAGGTAGCATGATGTACATTTTACCTTCCTTCCATCTGTTGATGGTTCGGAAATATGCCTGTAGTCTCTGTAAATCTTTGAGCGTGGCTATCTTTCTGTTGCCTGTAGCAGAGGCTGCTTCGGCATTCAATACGCCATTGGTACCAGATACTTGGAAGATATGAGCCGATGGTAATCCTGTGGCTACATACGATCCATATACGCCAGAGCTTACCCACTTATCCAGTGTGCTCTCCGCGATAACCTCTTTCAGATTGTCCATATCTTCACCTAGCACGGAGTTCATTTTATCATAGCTCAGCTCCTTAGTGTCTGCATTAGGGATCAATACTGGGTCAGTGGTAAACTCATCGAGTAAGTAGATCACGTCAGTGTCAGTCCTTTTGCGGATATTGGCTGGTAAAGCTGTTCTGTTTTTCACCACATTGCCCGATCCTCCAGACTGTGGGATGTGTACGGCTCTGTTATTCAATACGGCATCATCGGCAGATTTAGAAAATCTTAAAAAGCTATTGTCAGCAAATATTTCTTCCTCTATGTGGTTCTGCCAAAACTCGGTAGTGATAGCCATGTAGGCATAACCCTTGGATGGATGCCGCTTGAGCCCGAAGATGCAAGAAGCCGTAAGCAGTGATGCTGCCACTATGTAGGGATTAGCTCCGAATGTGGTAGCAGCCACCACACCTACAAACATGACCATAAGTAGGCTCAGTAGGAAGTTGAATAAATTGAATTTTCGTTTCATCAGGTTTTTATTAAAAGGGTTTTAAATCGGTTTGAAAAGGCTTATGCCGCGTCTACTACTTTAGTGATCGACACTACTTCGAAAAGGCCAGTAGTTGCATTATACTTCGCCGTGATCGTGTCTATATCATTGGCTACTCCTGTAATGCCTAGGTCATTGGCCGCAAAGCCATCGCCGAGGGTCACTGCTCTACCTGTAGCATCTTGCTCCACACGGATGACCAGCTCAGCACCGTCCTCAGTCTCAGGGTCTATGGTCAGGTCTATTTGCATAGCTGCTGTGACAGCCACTACCACTAGGGTAAGGTTATTCCAGATAGCCAAATGCAGGTTAGCGGCGAAGGAAGGAGCGAGTCTTGTTGCTGCTCCGAAAGGATATTTGATGTTTTGGTCTTGTGCTCCCATGTTTATGGTCTATTAAAAGGGTTTTGATGATTGATTTTTTGTGGTGATTATGACTTCACTTCGAAGTGGTCACCAAACTTGTCTTTGCATATCTGCAAAAAGCGATCTGGCATTTTATCCTTGATGATTGCCAGCTTGTCTTGCTTCATAGCTTCGTCATAGCTCAGGTTCACCAGTTGCTTATCTGTGTCCGTCAGCGACTTGTCTTTAATCGCATCCGCCAGGCTCTTGGTCGGGGCTATCTTGCTCAGGATTCTTTCGCTCTGCTCGTAGCTCAGGCCTATCAAGTTCTTAGACTCATCGCCCAAGAAGTCCACCTTTTGGTCAGCAGTGATCTTGCCTTCCTTCACAGCAGTATCTACTAGGTTCACTAGCTTTTCACGCTCCGCCGTTTCTTTGTAGGTGTTCAACTCCGCTACAGCAGCCTCCTTGAGGTTGATGGCGGTGGTTTTTTCCTCCGTGAGTGTGACGATCTTAGCCGCCTGGGTCTCCGATAGCTGTATCGCTTTTTGGATAGCAGCGGTCACCTCTTCGGGCGTTGCGCCTTCCTGTAGGTTTACCATTGGCAAAAGCAGAGAGGCAGATAGATTAATAGTTTTCATATCAGTGTTTTCGTTAATATTCGTAGGAATTAGCTTAGCTACTGAGGCCTCATTGAGTTCTATGACTTCATTTTGCTCATCATAGAGCTGCACGGCCAGTGCTTCGGGATTAGCGCCAAAAAGGCACACAGTACATTCTCGCAATACCGACTCCTCTAACCACAGCTCGCCTTGCTCGTCTTTCGCCCACTTAAATGGAGGCTTGAGGCCAGCAGATGACATGCGTATAGAGCCGTTCTGCACTTTGTTATAAATCTTTTCAGCGTCAGGATCGGACGTGTCAAATGCAGGGGTAAACATTAGTTTCACTCCGTCTACATGCACATCCGTACCATTGCCGAGAATTTGCTTTGGGTCATGGTCATAGAGCATCACAGGGTTAGCGCCGTACTGGCTTAGGTTGATGCCCGCCGTTCTTACGCGGAAGCCTGCGGAGTTTTTCGCTTCGCTGCTGATGACAAAAGGTTTGGTTTTTTTCAAACTCATGCAGCAAAGTAGTGGCGGTTTTTTGGCGGTTAAAAATTGGGTAATTGGTTGATCTCGGTAGCTGTGTTTATTGATCCTAGTAACTGCTATCAATGAATTAAAGGATTTTAAAGCCCCCTTTATAAAGGACAATTTTGGGGTGTATGACGAAGCTAAAGACCGCTAAAAAGCGACCCGCCGAAATGGATATGTCTTCCAAAAAGGACTATGCCAAAATGCTCTATACAGTGCAAGGTGTGACCGTGCAAAAAGAACTCGCCGAGCGTGTAGGCGTGTCTGCCCAAACGATCAATAAATGGGTAAACTCCGAAGACTGGGAGATGCTTCGCGCCTCGGTGATCATGACCAAGGAGCAGGAGCTGCGCCGACTTTATAGGCGGCTCACTTTCTTAAATGATACCATAGAGAAGCGGGAAGAATCAGACGAGGGCAAGCCCATCACCGCCAGTGAGGCCGATGCTATAAGTAAGCTAAGCAAAGCCATACATGAGCTAGAGACTGACACCAGCATCTCAGAGGCTATGCAGGTAATGAAAGACTTTCTGATTTTCCTCCGACAAGACGACTTTGAAAAGGCAAGGGCACTCACTGCCGATGCTGACAACTTCATCAAATCATTGCTATGATAAAACCAAGCGAGAAGCGCCTACTATTCGACTGGGAGGAGTTCATAGAGAATATGAACCGCTCGTCTCCTGTAGACTACCAGGAGAGCAAGCATGATCAGCTCAAGCGATTAAAGAAGCTAGAGGCCAATGACGAGGCGTGGTTCAAGTACTACTTTCCTGCCTACTACACCAGCGAGCCTGCCAACTTCCACAAGAGATCGACCCGCAGGATCATGAATAATCCTGAGTGGTACGAAGTGAAGGCATGGAGCCGTGAGCTGTCTAAGTCTGGCCGTACCATGATGGAGGTACTCAAGCTGATCCTCACGGGCAAAAAGAAAAATGTGGTACTGACCAGTAGCTCCGCCGATAATGCCGAAAGACTACTCAAGCCATACAAACTACTGCTTGAGAAAAACGACCGTATTATCCATGACTATGGCATCCAAGAGAAGCACGGAAGCTGGACAGATAGCGAGTTTGTAACCCGAAAAGGTGTAGCCTTCCGAGCCGTAGGAGCGGGACAGTCGCCACGGGGTACTAGAAATGAAGCCGTAAGACCAGACATCCTACTCATAGATGATTTTGACACGGATGAAGACTGCCGAAACCCTGACACGGTAGATAAAAAGTGGGACTGGCTAGAGCGAGCATTTTATGCTACCCGATCCATTTCTAATCCTTTGCTGGTCATCTTCTGTGGTAACATCATAGCCGAGTATTGCTGTATAAAAAAGGCGATGGAAATAGCCGACAAAGCCGAGGTGATCAACATCCGAGACGATGCGGGTAAGTCCACTTGGCCGCAGAAAAACACCGAGGCACAGATAGACCGAGTACTGAGTAAGATCAGTTACAAGTCTCAGCAGGGCGAGTACTTCAATAACCCTATTACCCAGGGCATGGTATTCAAGGAACTGCACTACAAGAAACTGCGCAAGCTCAAAGAGTACAAGTTTCTTGTAGCCTACACCGATCCATCTTATAAGGCTGGTAAAAAGAATGACTTTAAAGCCACCTGCCTCATAGGTAAGTGGAAAGACGAATATCACGTATTGAAAATGTACTGCGCCCAGACCACCACTGCGATTATGCTCGACTGGCAGTTTGAGATCATGAACGACTACAGCGCAGAGGTACCCGTGTATTTCTTTATAGAGTGGCCTAGTATAGATGATGCTTTCAAGATGGAGCTGGCGGCTGCTAATAAAAGGCACAAGAAGACCTTACCGCTCAAGGCTGATCCACGCACTAAGCCTGAGAAGTTTTTCCGTATAGAGTCCGCACTGGAACCGCTCAATAGAGAAGAAAAGCTCTGGTTTAACCAAAATATGAAAGGCGACCCGCAGAAAGGCGGAGGCTCCCAGCACATGGTAGAGACCGAGGGACAGTTCCTAGCACTCAGCCCCACCAGCCGCGCCCATGACGATGCGCCCGATGCAGTAGAAGGTGGTAAGTTCATCGTGGATAGTAAAACGATCAATGACATCTCCAAAATGGAAGGTGTCAATATAAGCAGGTATAACCAAAAACGATTTTAGATATGAGCGAAAGACCATTTAAAGAATACGACTTGTTAAAATTAGAATCGCCGATCAAAATGACATTCATGTTGGAAAGACCATTTGAAGAATACGACCTAGCCCTAGATCGCAAGCTCCTAAAAGAAAAAGCACAGCGCAAAAAGCACCTAGCCACTTGCGCCAACAATAGGCGAAAACGCAAGAAAGCCAAAGGCTAATATCCAACCGCCAATTGCCCATTTTAAATTATTCATTTTTAATTATATCAACATGAGGTTTGTAGAAATAGCAGATTTTAACACGCATATATATGATGAGATTATCAATGGTATTGATAGAGATCAAGAGTCTCTGTTGAATTTCGCTATTGAGGCTGCACAAGACGAAATTCAAGCTTTTCGTATATCGCAAATCAATGCTCAGTTTACTGCTGAGGTAGTTGACTCCTTTATCAAGCGATTAATCAAAGACATTGCCGCTTTCCATTTTTCCAGCCTAGCATCAGGATCACTCAATACTCAGGTGTGGTTAACCAAGTATGAGAATTGCATTTCTATGCTGGAGTATCTGAGAAAAGAGGAAATAGACCTTGCTCAGAAGGCTATTGAAAACTCACTACGGGGCGAAGAGGTCTCGTATCAATTCCCTGGTAGCTCTAGGTCTGGCTCTCAAGATGACCTTGATGACGCTAAAGCCGAACTAGCCAAGGTTCAAAAAGAATTACTAGCGCTTGAGCTTGCTAGAAAAGAGAACCCTAAGATAGAAGTGGTTGGCACGAGTGATCGCCGAGAATTAAGAGGACTTTAAAACACATTTAAAAGCAGCTTTAAAATGAGCCAAAGAACTAAGAATAAAAAGGGTTACGGCCAGCAGGTGGCTGAGAAGCAGCCAGGAGGCGAGCCATCACCCATCATCATACAGCAGCTCAATGTACTGCCGCCAGATAGGCGCGTCAAAGAGATGCCCGACTGGAAACTAGCCATCCAAGGCGTGGAGAGCATCACGCCGCAGTTTTCAAAAATATGCGACCTGATCGCGGATATAGAGCTAGACCCACACGTGGAAGCGGTCACCAGCAAGGTGAAGGATGCCGTCACCTCTGCCAACTGGCAGTTTGTGGATAGAAACGGTAAGCCTATTGATGCTATCAATGAGCTGATCAATAGCATAGGCTTTGATGAAATGCTGGAGGGTATTGTAGACGGCAAGTTTCGCCACTACTCCATCTTAGAGCCGAGCTTCTACCAGAACCATGACGACTCTTGGGAGATGAGCTGCCATCATGTAAATATGTACCACATGCGACCAAACCTTGGCGTGGTGTCTTACAATAAGTTTGGCGATGATGGCATAGACATCCGCTCGGGTAAGTACCTTAAAACCGTAATGGAAGTCGGCAAAGTCGGAGGACTCGGCCTGCACATGAAAGCTGCGCCTTACGTGCTGATCAAGAAAGGTGATGTAGGTGACTGGGCTATGTTCGTGCAGACCTTCGGCGAGCCGATCATAGATGCAGTGTGGGATGGGCTAGACGATACGCAGCGTACCGCACTGATCACAGCCATCAAAACCCGTGGCGCTGGTGGCGCTTTGGTACGACCAAACGGCACAGATGTAACCATGCTTTCGCCCACAGGCAATGCCAATGGCGACCTGCAAGAGAAGCTGATGAAAGCCTGTAATCGTGAGATCAGCAAAGCCTATCTTGGAAGCACCGAGACCACTGAGAGTAGTAATAGCTCAGGCTATGCGCAGAGCGAAACCCACGCAGGGCAAGACGAGCGCAAGCAAGGCCGATACATCGCTTTTGCCAAGAAAGTGCTTAATGCCCGATTTACTAGAATACTCCAAAGCGCAGGCTTTGACACGGCTGGTGGCAAGTTCATAGTAGAGGGTGAGGACAATGAATTGACCAAAAAGGAAAGCTTTGAGATACATAAGCAAATGGCTGTAGAACTCAAAGTACCTATAGCGGATGACTTCTTCTATGATACCTATGGTGTGCCAAAACCTGACAACTACGACGAACTCAAGGCACAGCAGGAAGCCGAGCGGGAAGCCATTACTGGAAATGAAGATACCGAAGACGATCCACCAAAGGACAAAGGCCGAAAGCCAAAACCCAAAAGCGGCAAACGCCAAGGCAAAGAGCCATCGACCAATAAAGACGATGAAGTGGAACTGAGTGACAGGAGTCTACTGATGCGGGTACTTGATTTTTTTCAATCCGCCCCGATCGCTACGGTCGGGGCGAGCAGAACGAGTGGAGTAACCCTCACTCAAATTGAATCCCCCTTTGAAGGGGGCAAGGGGGATGTTTGCTGCGGAGCAGTGATAGAACTCTCCGAAAGCGAACCTGACTATACCGAGCTATTTCGCCAGGTGCAGGAAGCGCAAGGTAAAGGCGCGATCTATCCATCGCTTTGGGAACTCAATGCTGGTGCGCTCAATAGTGGTTTTAAGCTAGGCTGGGATGCTAAGCCTACTATCGAATTGATGGAAATGGGCTTTAGCTATGGGGTAGATGATCCAAATATGCTGAGTGCCTTTGAGATGAACGTCTTTCGCTTTAGCGGGGTAAAGTCTGCCTATGAAGCTGCGCAGATCAATAAGCTCTTTCGCAGCAGTGGCAGTTTTACGGAGTTTGAGCGAATGGTGCGCAAGCTCTACGGAGCGCAAAACCGTAACCACCTGATGGCGGAGTACAACACAGCCTATGCCGTGGGGGAAGGAGCAGCTACTTACTACCGACTACTCGGCCAGATAGATACTTTTCCCTACTGGGAATATAGAACCATCGGCGATGAGCGCGTAAGGCCTCACCATGATGCACTCAATGGGAAAATATTCCCTGCGAATCATCCAATATGGCAAACCATCTTTCCGCCAAACGACTGGCAATGCCGCTGCTATGTGGTGCCAAGACTGGCGGGTGAGGCAGATGTGAGCAAGGTGGCGGCTGATGTGGCTTTTGCGGAGGAGTATATAGAGACTAGCCCTGCTTGGATCAAAGCAAAGAAAAACGGCTGGGCGATCAATCGTGCCGATGCGCGGCTGGTATTCTCAGAGGAGCAGATGTATAGCACCAACTCCGCCAAGGTACTGCGGCAGCTAGAGGAGCTTACGGTCACTGACTGGAAAATGGCGAAACTAGCCGAGGCAAGAAGCCAAAGGAGCTTGCTGCCTGTGCAAGCAGCCATAGTGCAAGGCGTGGACTACAATGGTCGCAAGATCGCTGGATACATGAGCAGCGCTGAGTGGCTGGCCGTAAGACAACCGCACGAAGTATGGATGCGAGGCGGAAGCTGGTACTACACCAGACATGAAGCTGACGCTACACTACAGGTGCAAGTAGACCTGATCGACAATGGACTAACCTACGCAAGCAGCGAGTATCTACTGACCGATGAGGCAAGACGTGGACTTTTGATCAAAGCGCAATGAGTAAGAACACCCAACATATTTCACGATTCTTTGAGGACTTTGAGGGCGATATGCGGCAGGTGCCGACCATCATAGCGGAGACGGCTAGGGAGTACTATCTGGATCGGTTTAAGTATAAGAACTGGGACGGCAAGCCTTGGCCTAAGTACAATCCTAATGATAATCCGAACCGCAAAGAACCTACCAGAGGATCGCTAATGATGCGGAGTAATATGCTCATGCAAAGTGTGCGGCCAGAAATAGTGCGCTCTGACCTGGTGCGGATGAGTGCTGGCAGTAGTAAGGTGCCTTATGCGCGTATTCACAATGAGGGCGGCAGGGTGCGCAGCGTTCAATATGTACGGCCATTTCACAATAAGAACTTTATGGGTAGAGGTAAGCGGCAGCAAATCAGACCACATACCCGCAAGCAAGATTTTTTTATGCCAAAACGCCAGTTTATGGGACACAGCACAGCGCTTAATAATCGTATAACCACTCGCCTAGCGAACCAATTTAAAAAACCATGAAAGAACTCTTTTTAACCATCCGTACCAAGCTGCTGAGCTTGTCTGCTTTCAAGTTTGTAGACCTTGAAAAAGGACAACTTGATATTCCTGATGAAATGGGTAGGTACCCTGTAAACTATCCTTGTGCGCTGCTGAGTGTGCAACTGCCACAAACCAAAAATGTAACCACCAGAGGCGAAGTACAGCAAGCCAATGCCATACTCAATGTGCGCTTAGCGTGGGATTTTACAGGAAATACCGCAGGGCAGGTAACACCAGCCGTGCTGAGTCAGAGCTTGGCTTACTTCGATGTGGTAGAGGATGTGTGGAACTTACTTCAAGGCTTTCAAGATGTGGCTAAGACTTTCAATAGACTGGAGCGGATCAGTCAGCGGGAGGAGACGAGAGGCGATGGCCTCAAGGTGGTTAATGTGACTTTCAGAACGAGCTACCGTGAGCAGGTGCCTAGCCAAGCATAATATGGCGGGCTACTTGCCAGTTGTAAAAGGGATATTTGCGGCTGAGGTTCTTGAGAGATTCCTTGTCCGCCTCATATTGCTTGAGTAGGTGCAGTTTCTCTTTCATGATATTAATGAGGGTAGAGTGGCTGATGTCAAACTCTTTTTCGAGGCACTCCAAGGTAGCCTCGTAAGACATGCGGTGCAGTGAGCCGTAGTAGTAGAAGCGAGCGGCTACTTTATCATTTCGGCGGTCGGTGTAGAGGTAGGACTTATGAGGCGCTTGGTCTGTGTCCAAGTTGCTGGGAAATACTTCTTTAAATGCTCGCTCGCCTATCACTATGTAAAAATACGCAAGAGCGGTGCGTAAGGTCAAATAAAGTTATGGTAGGTTAGCGTATGGGTATTTTAGGAGTATTAAAGGGGCAATATTATTACTGCCCCTTTTAATCATTCAGATGTTCTGATCATGCTCTGTAGCATATCGGTAATATAAAATAGCGAGCCTGTATAGTCCTCTATACTTGTATCCATGATCTGTATAAGATGCAGCATGCTTACCACACATTTCTCATGATACTCCTTGCTATCACCTCCCGTAGGAATAGTGATCACGATCTCATCTTTTTTTATCTGTACCATCTTACGCGTGATTTAATAGTGAAGTGTCACCAAAGTTCATAGGGAGTACTGCTTGCATATTTTGCAGATTGGTTCTATTGGCTATCACCTGCTTTTGATGATACAAGTGCCTAGCAAAGTCCTCAGTGATCCAAAGGATAGCACCCTCTTTTACAAAGTGCATCCAATAGCGAGCTTTCCTTCCTGAACTACTACTGCGCGTGGAGTAACCACAAGCTCTGAGCACCTCCTGATAGGGCAACATGGTGCGGTCATTAATCTTGCGCGTGGAGATACCTCTAAAAGCCTCCTTATGAGGCGGTAGCGAAATGATGCCACGTGCTTTCTTTTCTTGCGCTATAAAGTAGCGCCTGATCTTGCGGCCTATCTCATTGCGCTCCAGCATAGCCAGCTCTTTGGCCATATCAAGAGTGAGGTGGTAAACTGTAGCTCGCTTTCCAAATTGACTAATGCGAACTTTTTCCGCATAATAGTCAGACTGATTTTCGAAATTGTACTCCTTAATCCTGTAAGTAATCCAATCTCTAAACCTAGTGCTAGACTCTAGTTGTTGATGAAGAATTTTAGCATCGACCAGTATTTGGTCGCCTTGAGTAATTATCGGCAATTTTACCGATTTTGTTTTGGTAACAGACATATTGTGTAATTAGTAATTAAAAGATCTCGGATGTGTCTGTCACCAATTATGCTGTGCATAGATAAGCCGCCAATCCTTGCGGAGTAGGCCATCCGAGTTTTTCTAATAAGGCTTGTGTAATTGTTTTGCACTATTGTAATAATTGATAAACAGACAATGCAAACGTAATGAAAGTAATTTATTTTTTTGTTACCTCTGGTTTTTTATTTATTCCTATTCGTAAAGATTCCAAGGCTGGTACGGGGATATATCTATCTCCATATCAATCGTAGTAAAGTCATAATCACCAACGCTACCTATCTTATCTAAGCTCGCTGTTGTCATTCTATGATCGTCTATTTTAGACTTCCACATATCAATAACAACCGTATGCTTGCTTAATGGTAATTCTTCAAAAATGGTAAAACTTTGATTTAGCTCTTGCATCCTTGTATAAGACACTTCTTTTCCTGTTTGCTTATTCTTGATAATGCCGTTTCCAATATATTCATAATCCAAGTGAGTAATATTTTCAAACAGGAATACAGGTATAGGATGTGAAGCTGGCCATGTCTTCCTACCAAAGGAGTCTGTAAATTCGTAGGAAACATCTACTGTTATCTTTTCAGTTATTTCTTCTTGCTCGCAAGCAGTGAATAAGATGGTGAGGAGTACGAGAGTAAGTAGCTTTTTCATAGTAGTGAATTTAAAGGTTTTAAATGGGTTTTAAAAGGGCTTTTTCCATACAGTCTCCACATGACCCGAACTTTGCTACGAGTGGGTGCTTGTGTCCACATGCGCAGATGGTGGGGTCAGGTTGTGTTTCTTTATAGGCTGTCTCGGCCATTTCGTTCATTATCTCTACCATTCGGCCAAAGGTGATTTTCTCCTTGGACACTTGCTTGAATAGGCGGTGGATGTCTGCTACTTTAAATACTTTCATTGGGTGATTTTATTGGTTGGGTTTTAAATCTTTAGGGAGGCGGTCGCATATTACTCGGCAAGCTGCGCAAGCCTGTGTCATACGCGAGATAACACCCGCTGATCTACCATGACCGAAGCTTCGCAACGATCACGGTAGATAGCTAGGTGTTAATAAAGCTCGTTAGTCCAGTGGATAATTTTCGTGTGGGCGCATTGGTCTGGCTGGCCTTTTAGAAAGGTGATGAACCATGATTCAAAGGCTTCATAGCTATCGAAACCGTCTCGCTTGGCTAGTACTTCCAGCTCAGGCTTATACAAGTACTTATCCTCAAGTGATACCTCAAGCTCGTTGTATTGATTTAGGCTCATAAATAGGCTTTGTGTGCCTGTGCAGGGAACTACTGGGGCAAACTGATAACGCTCCTTGGTACGGTTACCGATCACGAAATGTATTTTATTGTCTTTTCTCCATCTTTCAGAGAGGTCTAGTCTTATGGTGTGGTCTTTGGGCACACGGCCATTGAGGTCTATATCCAGACGGTCGTCTTTCTTCCAGTTTACGAAGTATTCGAAAGCTTGTACCTCAGTCATGATGCCTCCATTCATTAGGCTCGACATGATCTTCTGAGGGAAGTAGGTAGGCGTTTTGTCCGCCAGAAATAAAGAAAAAGGTAGTGTCATGTTATTTGGTTTTGATATTTCTAATGATTCTATAGCCTTTGATGATGTAGTGGTCGTCTACGACTGGCTCAGGGTAGATATCGAATTTTTGACACTGCTCATAGCTCATCTTTTTGATCCGCTCTATCACTGCCAGGTTCTCTGGCTCTGGTATGATGGCGAGCTGGTAGGTGAGGTATTTCATGAGGTGATTGCCTTAATTCATTTGATTATTGGCGATCAGGATTTGTTCTTCTGTGGGATTGTTCATGGTTTTATATACTGTTTAAAAAGTCCAAATAAACTTTGTTGAATATGGTTACTACTTTGCCCAGTTCATGGGTTTTGATCTTATCTAGTGGCACGTGTGGCGGGCTGTATCTGCGGCACCAGTTGTCTATCCGCTTAAAGTCTACCTTCTCTGTGCCTGGTAGGTGCCACTCCATCTGATGCGCCAGGTGGACGATCTTGCCCACCATGCGCTTGCGCTTCTCTGAGTCGCCAGCGCCTTGGAAGGCGGTGACAAACTTGTTGATCTCAGAGTGTGTCATGTCGCTGATGTGCGTAGTACGTCCGTCGGTGTACTCTAGTATGGTGGCTTCTTTCTCGGCAGTATCGCCCAGTCCGTGGCGGATGAGGATGGTGCGGATGAGTTTGATTTGCGCTGCGTTTGCTGTTTTCATTTGAGTAGGTTTTTAGTTTTAGTTAAAAAAAGACATTTGTCTCTTTTCATAATTTGTTACTAGAATTTCGATGCGCCTATTTTCTAAGTTTTGTCGCTCTCCTATATTGATCACATTCAGACCTCTGTCTTTTGCTTGCTCTAGTATAAAAGGATGATCAAACTCACTCATGGCAAACTTGCATTTGCTTTGAACTAAGCAATCGAAAAGATCATTGCTGTCATCTTCTGTAAATGAATGCGAGTAGTTATCGGTAGTGCCTAAGTAGGGAGGATCGCAATAAATGAAAGTTTTAACCGATTGGGTTTCTCTGAGTATATTAAAGAACTTTCTAAATTCTAAGTTGCTAAACTGCACATCGCTTATCAGTTCAAAAGTCTTTTGTAGGCCTTTAATAAATATGGCTTTTGGGTTTTCTGTTCCATATTTTATATTATCAGGCTTACCCATAAATGTGAAGTTTGATAAAAATATAAACCTCAAACATTTCCTTATTTCATCTGTCTCTTTATTCTCTTTCCAGTAATGCAATAGGTCTGAGTAAATAGGCATTATTTTAAAGTGCTCCATAAGCTCATCCCTTCTGGTGGTTACAACCTGGAAAAGGTTGAATACATCTGAGTCTAAATCATTGACGATGTTGTACTTCACTTTAGGCTTATTAAAGAACATACCTCCCGCACCAAAAAATGGCTCTGCATATATGTTGTGATCTGGAAAGTGCTTTAATAGCTCACTCGCCATTTTTGATTTATTACCAAGTCTTCTAAGTATCATATTCTAAGTTTTTGCGTAAGCGATTAGCTGTTTAAGCTGCTCCACGGGTTTTCAAATGATCTTCGTTTAAGGTAGTTCTCAGGATCTAGCTTGGCTCGGCCATTCATGCGGCGCAGATAGTCGTCGTAAGGCTTGAGACTGATGATGCATAGGGTGCGCTCAGGGTCGGTGAGCTTCTTGTATTCCTTTGCGGCTCTTAGCTTGTTTACCTTTTTGCCATAGCCATTCCAGAAGGCTTCAAAACTGATGTCGGGCGGGATGATTTCTAGCTGGCATATAGTGCCTTTTGATCGCATAAACTTAACGACTGTGCGAAGCTGCTCTGGTGTGAGTGGTAGGCGGTCATAAAACCACGCCAGTGCTTCACTATCCATATTGGACTCATTGTGATAGAGTACCAGGTTTCCTGCCGAAAAGCCATAAATCACAGAGCCTTCAAACTTCTTGATGGTAAGGACGTATTTTTCTATAGGGGTCATTTTTTTGCTTTCTTAGTTTTAGTTTTCTTCGGGGTGCTTTCCTTGAGTTGCTTCGCGAAAAAGACGGGATTGAGTTCACGGGCTTTTTCTTCCCAGATGATGAAGGGGTCAAAGCCTCCGTATCTATTCTTATCCACATGAGCGATGTACTTACTCACAAAGAAGCCCATACCTCCATCGAAGATGATCTGCTCTGAGATGCGCTTGATCAATCTGCCCGTTTTGCTACTGTGGGCTATGAAGATCAGGGTCTTCTTGTGTGCATACTTCTCCTTGAGAAATATGTAGTCTTCCCACTTGAAACCTGTGTAGTCTAGTGAGTCGATAAAGACCACATCGGGGCTATTGCGCTTCTTGAGGTAGTTGTCCAAGTCTTCGAGGTAGCTTACATTGGCTGCTTTCTTTTCGGTAGGGTCTATGGGGTAAAAGAAGCCGTTGACTTCCTCCATGTTATTCCGCTTGGTGGCGAGCTGTAGATCAAAGCCGTGACCTTGCTCATAGCTAAGCCAGGCTACCTTGAGTCCGAGCTGTGCCAGTGCTTTGGCTAGTTTTACGGCAAACTCTGTTTTACCATTTCCGCTAAAGCCATAGATAACTAGGATAAAGTACTTGGTCACTTTACCGAGAATGCCCGCAAATGGACTGCCTTTGAGATTGAGTAGTTTAAAAGTCTTCTGGTGAAATTGCTTTACGCCGAGTGTCTTCATATAATAGTGTCGTTTCTTTTGATACCTGTGAGGCGGAAGCCGTAGAGGCAGATATTAGGGAAGGCATATACTTTGAGTGCTTGGCCTTCAATGATGGAGTAGCATAGGTCGCCTTTGATCTCACCTATGTATTGCCGCTTTACCTTGAGCTGCTCCACTTGCTGGTCTGTAAATGTTGGTTTCATTGGTTTTCTTGATGTTTTAATAGTTGGTTCATTACATGGTTTCCCCACTGATCTGCTATAGCCTCAGCTATGCCTGTGTAAGTCTTGCTTCGAAGTTTGGTGCGCTCAGGACCAGGTGACATATAGTGAATCCTGTTTTTTAGGTTTTTAGGAAGTAAATCCATTTCCTGTTTTACATTATTTGTTGGCATCAGCTTTGGTAAATTTTCAATCCATAAGCAAGTAGCCTTTGTCTCTGTGTGACCAAATTGATAAGGATGGATAATCTGATCATACTTTCGACCTATGATGTCCAGTGCGTACTTATGAGGTATTGGGTTTTCAATCGCCTTGTATTTGATTGGCGCATTTAAAAGGGTTTTAAAAAACCAAGAACCTTCTCTCAATTCATTCCATCTGTCTTCATCTCGTCTACCATCTTTAAAAAGCCATCTTACGCCAGCATTGGTTATAAAAGTGCATGGAGGGTGCGCTATCATTAAATCCCATTGATTTGAATAAACAACTTTTATAGCGTCATCTTGAATGTGCCATTCTGGATGTCCTCCTGAGCAGGTTTGTAGATCACATGAGTAGGCCGTGATTCCTTTTGCCCGCAAAGCTTTTGTTACCTCTTGGCTCTCCTCACATATTACTATTGCTTTCATTGGTTTTAAATCTCTTTTAAAACCCCGACCGATGCGGTCGGGGGTGGTGGAAGGTGATTGGGGACAAATGCACTGTGGCGAGAAGCATCCAAGATGCACATCGTACTGGCATTTGCTCATAGGGCAGAGAAGTTGAGCGAGATGGTTTCCCACTTTCCTGACTCTGTGTTTTTAAGCTGGAAGATGTAGCCATAGCCTTTGAGATGATTACCAAAGCTTTCTTCGAGTAGCTGTAGGCCTTTGTGCCACCGCTCATCGGCAAAGCTGTTTCTGAACTTCATGAGGCTAAATACTTTGGAGTATTCCAAGTCGCCTTTCTTGTTTCTTGAAATCAGCTCTTGGATGATCTCAAAGGCTTCCTTGTCTTTCTTCTTTAGGAAGTCACTCATAAAGTCTTTGATGAGTTCTATGCCTTTTTCAGCTCGCTCATCCCAGGTTGGCTCTGTGTCGCGCATTCTGCGGATTCTAAACTCATCGGATGAGTGGGCTATAGAAAAGCCACCTTTTGACTTTGACGGCATACCGCTATAGTTTTCCAAAGCGGCCTTTTGGTTATCCATAGTTACATGGCAAGTGTCTTTAAATTGTGCCAGTGCTTTGTGTAGCTCTTTGGCTTTTGCCATGAGTGTATCGGCGGCTTTGTCTCGTTTGCTTTCGTAGGCTTTGCGCTGGCGCTCCATTTCTTTGGTGCGCTCTGCTTTTTTCTTCTTGAGCATCTCCTTGAGTTGATCTTCGGAAAATTCGATGGGTTGTTCTGTTACTTCTGTCATTTGATTTATTTATTGAAAATGGTTACTTGTATTGTCTCGCTTTATCTGTAAGGCGAGGTTTCTTATCTCCCTGAGCAGTTCGTTCCTTCGCTGTTTTGGTGCGTCCTGTAGCTGCCTTATGAGCGCATCGAGTGCGAGCTGGCGGCTACTGTAAGGATTGATGCTCAGGAGCATCTTATGCATACTCTCTGTCTATATCGTTGAATAGGCGGTCGGCTACCATTACCTCGTAGGCGTATTCGTATCGTAGCTGCTCGCTCACGTGCTGATACCAGCAGTAGAGGGTCAAGGCTTCCTGGTCATTGATCGTCATAGAGGTAGTCTGATCGGTTCTTGTGCGGACTTTCTTTACCTTTTTGGTGAGCCTGTCGGCAAACTTCTCCATCAGCAATGCTACAAGGCGCTCAGGGATGTCCTCTGGTTCTATGTTTAAGCCTACATTGACAATGAGCAGTAGGCCTTCTAGTTGTGTTTTAGTGAGTTTTAGTTTCATGTTTAGTTCGTATTGTTTTGACAATGTTTTGGTAGTGTTCTTTGGTGT
Source organism: Cyclobacteriaceae bacterium (assembly GCA_040218415.1). GTDB lineage: Bacteria > Bacteroidota > Bacteroidia > Cytophagales > Cyclobacteriaceae > JAVJRN01. The sequence goes on along the minus strand of JAVJRN010000032.1, from coordinate 66,532 downwards.
CTTGGTAGAGTATCAGCCACTCTTCTACTTTTTTGATAAAGTAGGTGATAGACGTGCGTTGAGTTATGTTTAGCTCCTTGGCTATTTCTGTTTTTGGCTTATACCCAGAGATGATGTAGACGTACATTTGTCGCGCACGTACTATCTTCTGTTGGCGTGATTTGCCTCGAATATCCTTGACTGACACGCCGTACTCTGCGGCTACTATGTCTATCACCTGACTTCTTATTTTCGGGGGTATGAATATCATTTTACTTTTTCTTTGATTAATGAGTGCATCATGCTATGGTAGGATTCCTCTAGTAATTCTTGATGAGGGAAGTACTTGACTACACTGGTGCAATGTGTGATCTCCTTGTAGTAGATGCTATGCTCGCCTCTAAATAGTGTGGTGCTCTCCTCCAAGAAGGTGAGGTCACGCTTGTACCACATCAGCCGCCACCAGCTCCATATCTCGCTGTGCCTGATCAGATGGTCGGCCATGCTTACGGCATCAGGCGCTCCACATAGTTCTTGTATGTAGATCACTCCTTGCTCATATTGAAAGTCGGCATATTGCTGATCTGTCCACTGGAGTATATTTTGTATCTGTAGCTTAGTCTGCGACATCTGCTTGCGGATGTTGGCTGTGTGCGTCATGGGATTGTTATTTTAGATTGTTGGGGATTAGCTCAGTAGGAAAGTCAATACCATGCTTGGCAAGCTCCGCTTTTACTTGCCACCAATTCCAGATTCCTTCATGCTTATACAAGCCTCTCATTATGTCTAGCACTAACTCAGCCTGACCATTCTCAAAAGCTTGCTGCTGTACTAGCTCCACTTGCTCAGGAAGCTTGGTAAATCCTGCCTCAGCAGCCCATTGTACTGGGGTGAAAGGAAATCGTCTTTTTGGTTTTTGAGGTGGTCTTGTATAATCTTTCAAATCCCAAACCACTTCTTTTTTATCTTCACTCATTTTTATTCTTAATTATCAATTATCAATTCTTAATTATTACGCCGCGCCTCCTGCACCAGTAATCTGGTCGTCATCGTTGCGGTTTTTGGTGCTGGTGATCCATCCTAAGCCTAGTAGGATGATGATCAGTGCTGCTGCTATTTTCATCATCGCTTACATACTTTTAGTGGTGAATAGGATGTGGGCGGTTCGGGGTATTCCTTTTTGAGCTGTTCCAGAAGATGCTCCTGCTCATCTGCGGTCATCTCTTTGATATATGGAGCCACGTAGGATTGTTCGTACCATGCTAAGTCGTCATCTTCATACCAGATGTACTGATCTAAATAAAGATCATAGCAGATGAATGGATAAACGAGTATGTAAAGCGGTGAGATAAGTAGCATGAGTCCTACTGCGAGGTAGGCACCCATCGCACCAAGGATGAAAAACAATACCTTTTGCCAGTCGGCTTGCTGTGCTGGTGTAGCTTCTACACCCCAGTGCGTTTCTATGATTGATGGTTTGTGTATCATGCGCGTGTCTCCTCCTTTCTTTTCTCAGCGAATACGAGCATTTTTATTCTCCTCAGATCGCCTTGAGACTTGTTGATGATCGTTTCCACGGTAATGTCATCGCTCACGCCATTGGCACGTATAATCCTGCGCTGGTCGTCTTTGTCGGCTGGCTGTATCTCTAGGAAATTTCGGCCTATACGGGAGTATATTTCGGCATATCCTTTTTTACCATTAGCCACTCCGCGCTTAATCCGCTTGGATAGATTGTCCGTAGCGATCAGCACAAAGCCACACTTGCCCTCAAGCTCATTGTATAGGGTGATGAAGAAATAAAGCACGGCATCCGTCAGCTTATCTGCTTCGTCTAGGAATATGACTGGCGGGCGCTCTGCTTTGTGTAGCATTTCCAATACTTCCTCCATCATCTCGCTGCTGCTATATCCTGCATTGTCTTTGCCCATGCTGGCGAGCAGCTTTCGCAAAAATGTACGTGAGTTAAAGTAGTTGCTACATCTGATAAAATAGAAGTTGGGGTCACTGGCAAAGTACTTGCCTATCTCCGTTTTACCTGTGCCAGCAAAAGCAGTGATGCCTAGTGTTAGCTGGTAGTTTCTTGCATCATTGACCAGTGTTTTAAGGTGTACAAATGGCAGGGTATCTTCCACGATCACCCATTGGTCTTTAGTAACGACTACTTGTGATTTGATTTTGCGCCACATGTCGCCAGATATGTGTTCATCTTTTCCTGATAGCACGTTGGATATAGTAGCTATGCTTATTCTCTGTAGCTGCTTACTGGCTACATTCATAGAACCCGCTAGGTCTACATAGTTTTTCAGTGCGTCTCTGATCTCGCTTTTATCGTCTTCCGATATTTGATTAATTGTGCTCATTTTGCTTGTTTGATTATTAGAAATTGTCGTAAATGCTTGTTAAGGTCTTTTTAATGGGTTTTAAAGGTTTTTTAGCTTCATTTAAACCCTTATTTGGTGCATCTACCCCCACCACTTCGGGGGTGTTTTGTGCATGTTTTTGGGTGCTAGCCCCTTGCTTTGAGCTGCTGCCAGAGGTCAGTAGCTTGGTGTCTTGGTAGGCTATTTCCTTCGTCGTTACCCCTGACATGAGTCTGCTTTCTGCATCTATCTTAGCTCGCTCAAGTACTGCCTGGTGCTTGGCTATAGTATCCATTACCATAGGCGCAAGGGTCTTCTTTTCTTCAAGTAGCCTATTGAGTCTGGCACGGTCGCCTGGTTCATAATCTGCCAGTGCTCTAGGCATTTCGTTGAACTCATTGAGCACCAGTCGCAGACCTTTACCATCAGTAATCAGCACTTGGCTCAGATCGTACTCATCATAATACACCTGCACCTCTTTACCCACATGGTCAAATATTTGCTGCTGGCTCAGCTCGTAGAATCTCTTTTCTCCAAGCAGTACAGGTGTTACACCATCTGATTTTATCGTGTTGGTATGGGTATGCACTTTGCCAAATACCTGTAGTCTTTGCTCTGTAGTAAATAGCTTTTTCTTGGACTTTTCAGAGTTATTAAAATTGGTCACCCACTCCTCATGTCGGGTCATCTCGCATCCCTTGCGCTTCGTGTTGCGCATAGCCCATATAAACTGCTCTATCTTTTTGTCCGCTTCTGATATAGGCGGGAAGAAAGCGGGCTTGAGGTTATCACGGTTGATCTTCTTTTTACTGTCTATGTTATGCCCTGAATAATGACCTGACATCACTACCCGCATTTTCTGATGCCAAATCACACCAAAAGATTGTTCTATATATTTTCCGTTCGGGTTGTGTAGCCCTGCGGGTATATATACCTCAGTGGTGCTTTCGTAAAAGTCCTGTAGCTCAGTCTTTCCTTTGCTGCTTATTCCCCATCTATCGGTTTTCACTTCTTGCCATGCATAGGCATCACCTGTGAGGTGCATTACATGTCGGTGTGCATTTCTATAAGCTTCCCGTACTACTTCTTTAGTGATGGTATCTCCCCAGGCATAGCCAAGGATGTAGTCATTATGAGTGTCTATCACCACATATAGTGCAGGTCTATACCAGTCGTTTGTCTCAGTTCTAAAGAATGCATCCATGTTATTATCATCACTCTCTATGAGTAGAAGTGGTGCAGATGGGCGCTTGCCTTTTATCTTTTTGGATGCTAAAGAGTTGAGGCTACCTATTCCCTTACGGCCAAATTCTAGTTTTACTTTCCACTTTTTGCGCCAATACCCCACGGTCGGCGGTGTTATTGTTGCATGGTTATTCTCTACTGCCCAGTGATTATAGGCTGCTGCCACTATAGTATCGTCATGGCCTTTTGATAGCATTTGAAATAGTAGCGCCTCGCCTAGCTCGTCTTTGACCTTCTTACTTCTATCATTGCCAAACTTGTCTTTGTCTACTATCAGCACCTCGTACCCATCCTTTTTGTAGGCCTTGATTGTAGCAGATAGGTGTCTGCGGCTTTTAGGTAGGTGTACTTTTTCGCACTTCATCACATCAGTTACCGTCTTCCAAAATGACATCATAGGGATGTTTAGCTCACGCTTGAGCGCTTGCTTATCACCCGTTAGCCTGATGATCATATTAAGCCATTCAGCATTTTTAGTGTAGCGATCCACGTAGTTTATCTGTGGTTTACCCTGTAGGTCTAAAGCTGTGTTAGGTAGTTTGTCTCCATTAGGCAGCACGTAGCTAGTATAGTAAGCCTCTGCTTTTGGGTCAGGATGTACGCTGTTTAGTATAGGCTGCTTACTGGCGTATTGGTAGGGGTCACCGTAGTGCTTTTTGATCTCCTCTTTTATGTCCTCACGGGCAGACTCAAACTCGATGAAGACCGTTCTACCATTACCTCTACGGCCATGCACGGTGATGTCACCCCGCTTCTTTAGGTTGTAAAAGTTGTCGGAAGTAGAAAAATTAGGCACAAATTCTTCATACCAAAGGCATAGTTGATCTCCTATATACTCCATTACTTGCTTGATTTATTGTGAGGTTGTAGGATGCGCTCTACCTCTTTAAGTAGTGCTGTAGTGCCGTCATAGAGGTATTCGTCCACGGCCATAACTAGCTTGGCTTTATCTGTTTTGGTTTCCACCAGTCCCAGTCTTAGCTTTTTGACATAGCTTTCTGAGCAGCCACATAGCTCAGCCATGTCCGAAGCTGACTTTAGGTATTTTTTGTTACTTTTAGTTTTTTTACTTGTTTCTTGTTTCATTTATATTGTACTTTCGAGTACAATATTGCAAACTAGTTTGTGTAAATCCAAACGACAATGAATAAAAATGCAAACATATTTGATAAAATAATGCTATTTGCCTCACACAGAGGCATTAAGAATGCAAGTGAGTTTGCGTCGATACTAGGCTACAGCAGTCCAGAAAAGCTATATAGGCTCAAAAGGAAGCCAGATGCTAAGCCTAGCTATGAGATACTTCAAGATATTGCAAACAAGTTTGAAGATTTTGACTTCCATTGGTTACTCAACAATGATAGTCCATTAGATGGGTATAAAAGCGCAGATACCCTCTCTCCAAATATCAATGAACCGCCTCCAAATTACACTGACAAGATCATACCCAGTGTGGTCACAGTGGATAAACACAATGAGGATAATGTAGTCATGGTACCTATCAAAGCCAGGGCAGGGTACCTATTAGGATTCGAAGACCCTGAGTTTATTTCAGAGTTACCATCGTACTCTTTCCCTGGCATTAGAAATGGCACATTTCGAGCCTTTGAAGTAGAAGGTCATTCTATGTCTCCCACACTTATGTCTGGAGACTTTGCTATATGCGAGTGGGTAGAGGGTTTCGGACAGATCACCGATGATAGGGTCTATGTTATCGTCACCAAAAATGACGGCATCCTAATCAAGCGGGTGATCAATAGAATAGAAAAGTATGAATTTTTACTAGCCAAGTCAGATGCTACAGTCAATAGAGAGATGTACCCATCTATTAAAATACCCCCATCAGAAATAGCAGAAATCTGGTATGTTCGTAGTTATATGAGCGCAAACCTATCCTCGCCGAGCGATATTTATACACGCATTAATGAGCTGGAGGCACAAGTAGAGTTTCTTAAAGGAAAATTGCCCTCGTAATTAATGTTTTCACCTCCATTTTTATGGTTTTTAGTGACTATACCCCTAGTCACATTAGTAGGGTAGTCATCATATCTCTAGGCTTACAATCATGTAGCCCTACAGCCAGAACACCACTTTGACCGAATAAACCTATCTTTTTTTGACCGAAAACTGACCGAAAACTGTCCACCCAACTGCATGTTAGGCTATATTTATCGCTTAGATCGAGAAGTAGTAGTATGAGAAGCTCCTTGTATGTTAATCCGTGCTAAAGCACTATTAAAGGCCTTTTATAAGCGATTTAAAGATACCCTTTAAATCATCTACCTTAATTCAACCAAATTCAACCATTATTACCTGTTGATTTATAGGCCTTGCCACAAATACGCTGTTTAAAGGCTGTTTAAACACATTTTGCACATCTATATTGTTACCTTTAGTTTAATACCCCCTAGCTGAGATGAAAAATTCTGATCAAAGCAATCAATAAAAAAAATAGATGTATCAATTACTTACTCAATAGTACTAAAAATATTTTTTTCAAACCACTAATAGTTCAAATTAATATTGAAATAATTCTAGTATTAATATCTAAGTAATATTGGAACCAACACCGTAAAATGAAAGATACCCTTGAATAGTTTACCCATAATATATATCAGGAATCGGGCATTATTAATGTCTTTTTGATAGCCTTGAGCGAATGTGATTTGATATACTAATAGTCTCACTATCTGTTAAATTACCTTCTTTATTAATTGTTTGATGTCTCTAAGTCTATGATATCCATTGCCAAAGCGCCTTTCTGTAAATCAAGCTTCGGTTTATTTCTTCGAGCGAATTGCTGCCTGAGGTTGCCAATAATGCCAAAAGTCTTCAAAATGTTTTTGTAGTAATTCTTAACTCTTTTCCATTTTTCATAGACTACCAGACCTCTCACAAAATTTGGATTATTTGTGGCTAATCCAGAATGTCATTCGTTGATCTTGCATTTCAATATCTGCATACAGCCCACGGCCAACATCATACCTCGCGCTGAATTTCAGATTTCTACCCCAACCCAAGGCGATTTAAAAATTTTAGGGGTCGTGATAATTATAATTTTTTTCTTGAGTTGGTATGTTTCGCGTGTGTACACCGCAAAAATCAATGCATCTTCCCAAGGCATATCTACATTATTTGAGAAATCTATAGGGGCTGCTTCTGTACCTCCTTCGGCACCATATACCGTAATTAACAATCCCGAAACCTTGCTTCGGGTATTGTCTCCTGAAAGTTGTTCAGTCCCAGTTTGTGAGTATGGATGGTTGAAACGTTAGCGATAATAGGGTTTTCTGCTCTATTCGCATCATAAAGACCATTGACGAGGTGTATATGTCCAGAACCACTAGCTAAGCTACTTATATACAACTAATCCATTCAGCGCTGTATCCATAGAAGCTGAATATGCTCCTGCTTCCTCGCCTCTGACAGTATCCATTGAGGTCTGCCATCTCTTCGCACTACATCATATACCAGATTGAGACCTTCACCTGTGATGGTATAAATTCTTTTGCCAAGTGCCACCAAAAAGTATTTCGATAAAATGATCAGATACATTTTTTGATAGAACTTTCTTTTATGGAATATTTATTTTGCTGCCAGAAAAGCTTATTGGTATTCAGGATTATCAAAATTCCATCTTGTTCCATTATCCCAATCTTCCCTGGAATTTCCATAGCTTGGATAACCGTCTTGTTTTTTTAACATGGAAGCTAAGTGCAGCAAATTATAGGTCATGAAAGTCGTGTTGCGGTTCGTGAATTCTGAATCAAAACCCGCAGGTGTTTTCATTTTATCGCCACTCCATTCTGTATCTCCATAGCTTGGTCCAGGTCCAACCGGTCCTATCCAGCCGCTATCTGCCTGTGGAGGTATGGAGTATCCCAAATGCTGCAGTGAGTAGAGTATTCCCATGGCACAATGCTTAATGCCATCTTCATTTCCTGTAATAATGGTTCCGCCAACCTTTCCATAATAAATGTATTGACCATTAGGAGTTTTTTGTCCACTCATACCATATAATCTTTCAATCAATTTTTGCGCAATGGATGATTTTTCCCCCAGCCAAATTGGAGTTCCAACGACCAATATATCCGCTTCTATAATCCTCTCAAATAATGTTGGCCACTCGTCATTTTCCCACCTATGTTCTTTCATATCTGGATAAACACCGGTCGCCACGTTATAATCAATCAAACGAATCTCTTCAACAGCAACTTTCTCCTTTTGCATGATGGATTTTGATACCTCAATAAGCTTGGATGTATGGCTGACCATTGGAGATTTTTTCAATGTGCAGTTGACGAAAATTGCTTTCAAGTCTTTAAAATTATGACCGTTCATATTTTGTTGGTTTTTTGTAGTTTGACATTTATCTAAATTTTATGAATTTCATATTTTTAGGAGGCATGTAGGCACCTACTGTACTGTATGCTATTTTTTTAACTTTGATAAGCTTCAAAAGAATAGATTAATTCATAACTGTGCGTATATATTTCAAATACGATTTCAAATGGATCTTCCACATATCACATTTTGTAGGGTAATTGACTTTAAAAGGAAATATCTCTGTTTTGGAATATCAGGAAAGAACAGCTTTTTCTATTGGAACTTCTCCACTTAGAATTTCGAAAGTCTGGTTCTTCTTTACATCGTCTTCCAAAGCTTCTACCAATGTTTGAGCCACATCTGCTCTTGAAATATGTCCTTGTTTACCTAACTTTTCCTCTAACTGAATTTTACCGGTCTGGCCTTCATCTGTCAGAGCACCTGGTCTTACAATACTATAGTTTAAGTCGCTGGATTTCAGATAATTATCAGCATTTTATTTTGCCCGCAAATAGTCTTCAAGCTCGCCACCGATGGATGGATTATCCGCTCCCATAGTGCTCAACATCACAAACTTATCGAGTCCTGCCAGCTTAGCAGCATCGGTTAGACTTTTGGCACCTTCCTGATCTACACCTATGATATTCTTACCTTTTGATCCGGCCGCAAAAATCACTTTATCTATATTTTGTACAGCTTGGCTCAAATTTTCTTCTAAATCAGCAAGTACTGTAGATACACCCTGATTTTCAAAATGATCTTTTTGCTCCTGTTTTCTGACCATCGCAATAGGCTGATAGTCTTCTGATTCTTTTAATAAATTGATGATAATTCTTCCCGTGCTTCCGTTGGCACCTGCCACTAATACATTTTTTCTTTCACTCATGATTTTTTACTTTGAAAAGTTCAATATCTATTTTCTCAAACCTTAAAACTGTCAGAACAGACTTATAATAATTTTCCCTTTTGCTCGGCCAGTAGCTAGATGTTGATAGGCCTCAATACCTTTTTCAAAAGCATACACTTTATCTACCACAGGCTTGATTTTTCCATTATCTACCATGGCGGTGATTTCTTCCAACTGCTGTCTATTTGGTTGCATCCAGGTCAGCTTATAAACTGCTGATTTCTCACTGATGAGGTTTGATAATTTTTCAGGTAGTTGATAATCGGTCATGCCCATATGCTTGGCAGTTTCTTCATCGGGCGGACCTACTATTGAGGTCACTTTTCCACCTTCTTCAATAATTTCAAAAGCATCGAAGGTATAATCACCACCCAAAGTGTCGAAAACGATATCTAAACCATTAGCAACTTCCTTATAGTCTTCCGTTTTATAATCGATCACCCGATCGGCTCCCAATGCTTTGACCCAGTCTACATTTTTGGTACTAGTGGTGGTATAGACAAATGCTCCCTTTGCTTTGGCATACTGAATGGCAAAACTGCCTACACCGCCTGAGCCTGCATGGATAAGAACCCTGTCGCCTTTTTTCATGCCTACACGCCCCAAAGCCTGAATTGCGGTAAGTCCTATTAATGGTAGGCCGGCCGCCTCTTCAAAGGAAATACTCGTCGGCTTTTTAGCCACCATCTCACTGCTCACGGCTACATATGCTGTTACAGTACCCATTTGTTCTTGTGGCACTCGGGAATAAACTTCATCACCAATCGCGAAATCAGTAACATCGGCACCTATTTCAGTGACTAATCCACTTAAGTCATAACCAATTGTAACAGGCAGATTTAACGTTAGCATGTCTTTCAATTTCCCATCCACTATTTTGTAATCAATCGGATTTAGAGAAGATGCTTTGACTGCAACCAGAATATCGTTGGGCTTCATCGATGGTTTTTCGATTTCACCAATGGCTAAGCTGTCTTTAAGGTTACCGTATTTTACTATTTGTAAGGCTTTCATATTCGTTGAGTTTTAATTTAATTTTTGATTAATTGTGCTATTTATTTTTTAGAATTTCTCCATGACTTCCATGCGCCGGTTGACCAAAGCGCCCATGCTATGAGCACCGGTTGAAAGAAGAGTCGGATTAATCGGGCGCTATCAGAGTTTAAAGCTCCAAAAGCATCTTTTCCATCGAGGTATTGGGCTACATTACCTGGGAAAACCAAGACAAAGAATAGGGCTAAGGCCCATCCAATATTTATTTTTTGCTTTTTCCAAAACAGCAAAATTATACCTAAAACCATTTCAACAATTCCTGATAATACGACCACTAAATCTTTGCTTAATGGTACCCAATCAGGAACTTGAGCCTGAAAATCTATCCTATTGAAAGTGAGATGGCTAAATCCGGCATAGACCATAAAAACAGCCAATAGTATTCTGAAAATATTTTGCGTGAGAGAGGTGTTGACTTCTTTTTTCATAACTGTGTTTTAGCTCGTCTTTATTAACTGTTCATCCAAAAAGAACTCCGTCAATTCTACGAATGACTTACCTTTTTTATTTGTGTTTGTATTGAAGGTTTGAATGGACATTTTCCAATCATTTTAAAACAGTAATCTTATTGTGGACATTCATCTGCTAATGTGGCCTTAGCCGAGAATAAGCTTCAAATTCATGCTTTGTCATCGCTTGACCAAATTTTGTTCAATACCAATCAGGCAGTTTTGTAAAGGTGGAGCCTTACTATTTAAGCGGGTTATACAATTAATTGTAATAGTTACATAATCCCCACAAAATGGAAATGAGATAATACATCAGTGGATTTTAGTATGAATTTACTTTTTAGCATTCATCCATAGCAATCAGGAGGTCTGCTGATGGTAAAAGGTTAACCTTTTATAGGCTTATGAAAAACTTGTAATGCCCGATTTCATTATAAATGAAGCCGGACATTTCAAGTGCCTTCACTTAAAAAAATGTTATTCGTCCTTCACATCGTACCTATCAAGCATCATCACCTTGTTCCAAGCTGCTACGAAATCATTCACGAAGCGCTCTTCTCCATCGTCAGCTCCGTAAACTTCAGCGATGTTGCGCAGCTGAGCATTAGATCCAAATATGAGATCGCATCGAGTAGCTGTGTATTTCGTCGTTCCGCTTTTTCGGTCATTGATGTTAAACAGCATTTCATTGTCACCTTGAGGAACCCACTCATAGTCCATACTGGTTAGCACCTTAAAAAAGTCATTAGACAATTGCCCGGGGCGTTCAGTAAATACACCGTGATTAGAGTGATCAAAATTTTGATCCAATACACGAAGACCACCTACTAAAACCGTCCACTCTGGCGCATTCAATGTCAATAGTTGAGCACGGTCAAGGAAGATTCGTTCAGATGGCACCTTGTAACCGATCTTATCATTATGGTAGTTTTTGAATCCGTCAGAAACAGGCTTCAAATAATTGAAAGCTTGTACATCGGTTTGTTCTTGGGTACAATCCATTCGTCCTGGGGTAAAAGATACTTTTATGTCTGTACCAGCATCTTTAGCTGCCATTTCAACAGCAGCGCAACCACCAAGAACGACCAAATCGGCCAGAGATACTTCCTTCTTATCCGATTGATTCGAATTGAAATCGCTTTGAATTTTCCTGAGCGTATCAAGAACACTTTTCAGCTCAGAAGGTCGATTCATTTCCCAATTTTTCTGTGGCTCCAACGCTATACGCGCTCCATTGGCGCCACCTCTTTTGTCAGAATGGCGGTAAACGGCAGCTGATGACCAAGCCGCTGAAACTAAAGCCGAAACGCTTAAGTCACTGGCGAGAATTTTACTTTTTAGGTCGGCTATGTCATTATCGTCTACCAGTTCATGATTACAAGCAGGAATCGGATCTTGCCACAGCAAATCCTCTTGGGCTACTTCAGGACCCAAATAGCGACTTTTTGGCCCCATATCTCTGTGAGTTAGCTTGTACCAAGCTTTTGAAAAGGCATTTGTGAAATAGTCAAAGTCATTTAAGAATTTCTCACAAATTTCTCTGTATGCGGGATCTACCTTTAGCGCAATATCAGAAGTCATCATCATCAAATCATCCATTTTGCCATCCTCATGTGCATCTGGAGTTTTTGGAGCATTTGGATCTTCTGGAGTCCATTGGAGTGCTCCAGCAGGACTTTTCTTCTTTTTCCACTCAAATTTGAACAGGTTGATCAAGTAGTTATTGTCCCACTGCGTAGGATCGGGCGTCCAAGCTCCTTCAATTCCATTGGTCATCGTGTATTGGGCAAACCCTGTGCCTTCTGGGTTCTGCCAGCCCATTCCCATCGCCTGAAGAGGTGCTGCTTCTGGTGCCGGACCTATCTTATCGGGAGATACCTTACCGTGACTCTTCCCAAATGCATGTCCACCTGCAATTAACGCTACCGTTTTTCATCATTCATCGCCATGCGTGTAAATGATTCGCGAATGGCTCGTGCAGAATCCATAGGATTTCCATTGCCACCTGGCCCTTCAGGATTTACATAAATTAATGCCTGATGGGTAGCACCAAGTGGATTTTCAAGATCTCGATTTTCGTCAGAAGGTTCTCCTTCCCAGCGTAGTGTTTGGGTTACCATTTGATCGGGGTGGCCTTCAGCGTATTCGCCGACTTTTGATTCCTTAAAGGGTTTGCCGTTCCAGAATTCTGGTCCCCAGTAGGTACTTCGGTCTGGTTCCCAAGCATCACGTCTTCCACCTCCAAAACCATAGGTTGGAAAATTCATGATTTCTAAAGCGCAATTACCTGTCAAAACCATGAGATCTGCCCAAGAGAGCGCAGCACCGTACTTTTTCTTGATCGGCCATAGTAATCGACGTGATTTGTCAATGTTGCCATTATCCCACCAAGAATTGATAGGAGCAAAGCGCTGCATGGCTTGTCCTGCGCCACCTCGTCCATCTGCGATACGATACGTACCTGCTGCGTGCCATGCCATACGAACCATTTGCGGGCCGTAATTATTATAATCTGCTGGCCACCAGTCTTGTGAGTCAACAAGCAAAGCCTTAATATCTTCTTTGAGTTGTTGGAAATCAATTTTATTAAATGCCCCTTTATAATCTTCGTCACTTAGAGGGTTAGCTGCAGGCTGGTCTTGGTGAAGCAACTCCACTTGTAAACGGTTTGGCCACCAATCATCGATCTGGGGAGGAGTACCAATTGCGCCACCTATTCTGGTGCCTCGAAATGGACATTTGCCCATACTTTCTGAATTATCGCTGTTTGTCATATGTTGTTAATGGTTTAAAAAATGTATTGAAAATTGACCAATTATTTTTTTCATTTTTCGCTGAGATGCAAATCCAATTAATCCTTTACAGTTGACATATGATATGAGGTGTTGCTGTAGAAGATATGCTTTCCTTTTCATTCTGTTATAGTCCTTCAAGGAAAGCTTTGTGAAAATGTAAAGCTTTCAAAAAATCAAATGATTAGAATTTAATCATTTGAATATCAATTAGTTGAGAGCATACAGAAATCGTTGATAAAAACGCAAATATTGGTTTGTTTAATCACAGTTAAATTAATAATACTCATCGGCGATGTGAAACTCCAAATTCGTACCAATTACGGATAATAGGGTAGATCTATTTTTAGGTATAGATGATGTGCATTTAATTCCATAACGCTCTATATCGACGGGGCATTTTTTCCACGGTTTAGTCGGCTATGCATTACTTTATTAAAGTGTGAGGCTTGTTTTGAGCGGATGGAGGTGTACCAACACAAATTATTTTGAAAATGACTACCAAAGCTTGCTTAGGATAAATCTGGAAGATTGATTCAAAAAAAGGGTCACCATGCACTCTTTTAGGGCTGATCGACTATTATTTCTACAGATTAATAGTGATCTGAATTGGCTCCAGATTTTTTAAAGAATCATTAAACCTCATAAGTATCAGTATCAAAAGGAGCAGCCATAGCGGCTTTCACTACTTACGATCTGTACCCCATAACAACTTAGTGAGCTTAAACATAAAAGGCCTGTGCTTGGCTATCCAATTGTATGCATTATTGGAAAGAGCTTTGAAAAAACTGTATTTATGATACCAGATATGTAAAAACTTAATAGGAAAAGGAAAATATAGGAAGCTTCTATAAGCAGAATCGGGTCCGCTAAAGACATCCCCATTGGTTTCGATCAGCCGTGATGCTTTTTTAAATTCTTTCAAAGGAATAGATGGAAACCGCTCGTACACATCCTGATATTTTTCATACTGTAATTTTTCACCAGTTTTACTCTTCCATACCAATATCCAATATTCACAAAAACCACACTCACCATCCCAAACAAGGGTAGGGTTTGAGGTAGGGTTTGATACGCGAATTATAGCTTTAAACATTTATTATTAAGTCTTTAAATAGACACTGTAATTTCTATAATTGGTAATTTGAATCTATATTAAAGGAAGTTCTTTCTAAATTTTAGAAATTTAAAAAGTTCAACCCCAAAGTACTAGGGAAGAAGCAAAGAAAATGATTAGAAAGTCAGTCAGTTGAAGATTTTCAAAGTCAAATAAATCACGGAAGAACGGTATTTTAATTACTACCTGTAAAAAGCTATGATTTCATGTAGATTCTAATTCCTAATGGATCGTTTATCTTTCATTCAGCCAGTCAAATATCCTTTCTGCATCTGCCTTTTTACAAAGTTCTGTGCCAGGTGTCATAGTAGCAGCAGTTCCTGCAGCAACCCCTCGTTTAACTGCTTCCTGCATTGATTCACCTTGTGAAAGGGATAAGACGATTCCCGCCACCATGGAATCTCCGGCTCCTACGGTACTTTCTTGCTTAACCGTAGGCGGCACTACATATTCTATGGTGTCTTTGGTGACCAGCATTGCTCCTCTAGCGCCTAATGAAACGACAAGGACGGAGGTTTTGCCCTCTTTAATCACTTTTTTTGCTATTTCTTCCTGCTCAAAGCCAGAGATTTTTTCTGTCTTTGCCAGTAGACTAAGTTCCTTCAAATTTGGCTTAATCATCCGCAAGCCTTTTTCGGCAGCTTTACTCAAAGCATTCCCCGAGGTATCAATCAAGCATTGGATATTTTTCTTATCAGCAATCTCTGCCACCTTTCCATAAAAGTCGTCAGGAGCTCCAGGAGGAAGGCTTCCACTTGCAACTAAATACTCCACATCCTCAGGAAGTTTTTCCAGTTCATCCAGACATTGTTTGAGCTCATTCTCGCTTAGTTTATTGCCAGGCATGCCAAATCGATATTGGTTGCCAGTGGAGGTTTCCATTACCATCAAATTCTCACGGGTAGTTTTTTCAGTTTTTATGCGCTTTTGATCAACGCCTTCTTGCATTAGGAGAGATTCTATTTTATCTCCGGTAGAACCACCAGCCGCATAAATGGCTAGCGACTCGCCACCAAGGATATTGAGTGCCCGGGATACATTGATTCCTCCACCGCCGGGTTCATAATTGGGCATTTCGCACCTGATCTTCTTTTCTGGTTGTAGCATTTTTGCGCTTGTGCTTTTATCGAGTGCCGGATTGAGTGTTAGGGTTACAATTTTCATGAGTATAGCGTTTGTTTTTAAGGTTACGACTTGTAGCATTCGCGGTAAAAGACCTGCGTGCTATAGGTTTATTTTTTTAGTATTTATCTTCTTATTTCTTCATCAAATGCACTTGACAACTAAAATTTCTTGGTAATGAATTTGATGCTTTGAATGATAATGAGGGGAAGTACACTTGTAATAGCTATCAGTAACCAGATTCTCAACTCCAGTGATTGCAGTGATAGTATATTCGCTATGGTAGGAATAAAATAGGCTAATACTAATGCGCCAAAACAAAATGCCAATGCCATCCAAATGTATTTGTTCCTTGTTACCTGATTTCTAAATAGGGGCTCATCGCTTTCCCTCATATTAAATACATGTAGTAATTGGGCAATGGCCAATGAAAAGAAAGCGATGTTGTTGGTAACTGCTTCCGACGTGTTCCACACGTATTGGGCAAAAAAGTAGGCACCTCCCACACAAATGGTTATTATGAACCCATATAAGCCAATTTGAATCCAGTTGTTTGTATTCAGAAGGGGTTCGTTCGGATTTTTAGGTGGCTCTTTCATTATTCCAGAATTACCCTTTCCCACACCCAATGCCAGTGCCGGAAAAACATCAGATAATAAGTTAAGAAAGAGCAATTGCAAAGGAAGTAACGGCAGTGTAAACAAAGAAAAGCTGATATCTGCGATAATGAGGATTTCTGCCAGGTGGTAGGAGAGCTGATAGACAATAAACTTTCTGATGTTCCCAAAGATGACTCGCCCCTGTTCAATGGCTTCCACTATGGAGTTAAAAGCATCATCCTTCAGCACCATATCGGACACTTCCTGGGCTATTTGGGTGCCGCGTTTGCCCATTGCTATGCCTATATTGGCTTTCTTTAGAGCAGGCGAATCGTTTACTCCATCGCCTGTCATGCCTACCAACTCACCAGC
Source organism: Cyclobacteriaceae bacterium (assembly GCA_040218415.1). Lineage (GTDB taxonomy): Bacteria > Bacteroidota > Bacteroidia > Cytophagales > Cyclobacteriaceae > JAVJRN01. The sequence continues at coordinate 50,208 of JAVJRN010000032.1, read as the reverse complement.
ATCCTGAAAATGCTTGATGAGGCTTAACTTTTGAGCAGGATCAACCCGCGAAAATATCCTCGTCCTTACCAGTTTGGAATCATCATCGCTTTCAAGTTCTTTCTGTAATTCTCGTCCTGAAATAACGGGTGCATCATCTTCCTGCTCGTCTTTAAAAAGGCCAATCTCTTTTCCAACATTTTTGGCAGTTCCCGGATGATCGCCAGTCACCATCACTACTTTGATACCAGCATCATAACATTTAGAAATAGCCTCTGCGATTTCTTTTCGTGGAGGGTCAATAAAGCCAATTAATCCGGTAAAAGTCATGTCGTGAAGAAAGTCCTCCGTATTCTCTGGAACACTATCTATATTTTTATATGCAAATACCAGAACCCTCAATCCTTCATCAGCCAGTTGATCATTTTTTTTCAACCAGAAATTTTTGTCTTGATCAGATAGCTTCTTTTCCTTTTCTTCAGATAAAATATGCGAGCAGCGTTCCAACATAGTGTGAGCGGCTCCTTTTCCGGCCATGTAATAGCCTTCATCCAATTGATGGACTGTGCCCATCACCATAGAATCTGAATCAAATGGGTCGTGTAATTTTCTTTTCTGGTTGCGATTTTGTCGGTACAAATCCTTATCGAACTGGCTTGCGAACTGCAGGAGCGCCAAATCAAGCGGGTCGCCTTCACCTTTTCCCTTTTTCTCATTTTCCTCCGACTCCTGACCATACAATTCTGCATCATTGGCTAATGCAGCAATTTTTAGAATGTGGCTATAGTTTTGATTCTGTTTAGGGTCTTTCTTGTCTTTAATCTGCGGCTCCTTACCAGAATGCCAGTCCACTTCCATTCGCACATCGTCTGGGAAAGAAAAGGTATTTACTGTCAGTTCATTTTTTGTAAGTGTGCCGGTTTTATCTGTAAAAATAACTGTGGTTTCTCCAAGCGTTTCCACAGCTTCCAGCTTCTTTACAATCACATTCTTCTTACTTAGGCGAATCATTCCCCTAGCCAAGGCAATACTGGCAACAATCGGTAGTCCTTCTGGTATGGCGGCAATAGTCCAAGCAATAGACGTTTGAATAAGCGGATAAATGTCCTTTCCAGCTAACCAACCAAACAAGAAAAAAGCAGCAGCCATTGCGATAGTGACAACTATCAGGCGCTTCGTCAATTTATTGAGCTTTTGGTTAAGAGGTACTTCATCTTTTTCCTCTCCGCCCACCATGGCAGAAATATCTCCCAGCTCTGTTTGCATACCCGTTGCGTAGATCACGGCCTTTCCCGAACCTCCGGTTACCGCAGTTCCTTTGTAAAGGAGGTTTGTCCGGTCAGCTACTCCCTTGTCTTCTTCAATGATTTCTGGGGTTTTTGTTACTGGAACAGATTCACCTGTTAATGGAGATTCATCTATGTCTAGTTCAGTCGCTTCACAAACCCTTGCGTCGGCAGCCACTAAGTCGCCCGCTTCCACCAATAGAATATCGCCTGGTACTAACTCTTCTGCATCAATTTTCTTTTTGATACCATTTCTTAACACCCTGGCTACCACTTTATCCATCTTTTTGAGCGCATCCATGGATTTCTGCGCTTTATATTCCATCCAGAAGCCAATCGCGGTATTGATCAGTAACACGATAACGATAGCAATACCTTCTGGCACATCACCATAAACGAATGCTAAAACAGCGGCCGCTGTAAGTAAATAGATTACAGGGTTATTGATTTGTGCCAGTAGAATTTCCCAGACGCTTCTTTTCTTCTGCTCTTCCAGAATGTTAGCTCCATACTTTTTTAGACTCTTTTCTACTTGCTCATCAGAAAGCCCTTTTTCAGGATCTACGCCAGCCTGTTTTAATACTTCCTCGAAAGATTTAGAATATGGTGAATCTATAAATGAATTTTCTGTTGGTTTTTCAGCCATAACGTGCACTTTAAGGTTCTTAATTTTACCGCTGTTCGGAATGTTCTTTTATAGAAAATTCTCGCTTTACACCCTTCTGAAATTCATATATTTCATCAATTACCCCAATTTTTACCTTTTCACTCCAGCCTTCTTCAAAAGAAATAATGATCTTTTCACTATTTACATTCATGCGTATCCAGTGATTCTTGTACTTTAAACGAATGGAAATTTCTTTAATGTTCAGAGGTAAATTCGGTTTTATCCAGAGGGCATCATCACAAGTTTCAAGGCCTGCGTAACATCTTTGCACCAAGTTTAAAGAACCCGCCATAGCTCCCAAGTGAATACCTTCCAGCGTCGTGCCCCCCTGAATATCTTTAAAATCACTGACCAATAAGGCTTGAAAGTTCTCCCATGAGACAGATCGATCGTACTTGTTGAGAATCCAAGAAAATACCAAACGGCTAAGGGTAGAGCCATGGGAGGTACGTTTTTTATAATAGCTGATATTTTTACCGATCATATCGGTGTGAAAATGATACCCCATTCGGTTAAAAATTCCCCTAAGTTCTGCTTCGTTAAAAAGGTAGAATAGCATTAAAACGTCCGCCTGTTTATTTGCTTGGTAATTATTGGGAGAGTCGTTTTCACTTTCAAGTACTCTATCCAACCTCTGGATGTCATCATACTTTTCCTTGTACTCCTCCCATGGGAATTCCTTAAGCTGATGATAACCTTCAAACTGCTCAATAATATCATCATCAATTAATGGAATAAACATTTTCTTGCTGATAGCATCCCAAAGCTTTAATTCGGCCTCATCAATTTCAAGTAGGTCAAGTAATTCTTTTTTACGTGTCTGCTCCAATAAATCCAAGATCTCCAAAGCCTTGTGCAGCAACCAAGCTACTAGCACATTGGTATAAGCATTGTTTTTGAGCCCTTTTTCATCAGAATTGGGATAAGATGTGTGGTACTCATCGGGTCCTACTACACCATGAATTTCATAGCGGCTTCTTTCCTTGTTGAACGTCACTTTACTACCCCAAAAGGAGGCAATACTTAGAAACATTTCAGCTCCGAAAGTTGAAAGAAACTGCTCGTCATCAGTAGCCAGATAGTAGTTCCAAATATTAAAAGCAATGGCACAATTTACATGTCTCTGAAGATAGGTGTTATCAGGAATCCAGTTTCCTGATTTAGGGTTCAAGTGCACTACCTGACTTTCTTCACGACCATTGCTTCCGCTTTGCCAAGGGAACATGGCTCCCCTGTAACCTTCCTCTTTAGCTGCATATCTTGCTTCGTCTAATCTTTCATACCTATACATGAGTAAGCTGCGGCTTATTTCAGGAAAACGAAGGTTAAGAAAAGGGAATATGTATAGCTCATCCCAAAATATATGGCCTCTATACGCTTCTCCATGTAGTCCTCTTGAGGGAACTCCTACACTCAAACCAATCGTATTAAAGGAAACAGTTTGCAGTACGTGAAATATATGAAGACGTAGTAGACCCTGCGTTTCATTCTTATCAAGGATGTCAATATCCGCACGAATCCATAATCTTCGCATAGCAGCCTGGTGGGGAAGCAGTATTTTCTGAAAGCGCTTGGCTCTTTGCACATCCTTTTTAGCTTCTAGCACTGGTTCGCTAATAGCCTGATCTCTCGAGGTATATAAAGCCACTACTTTTTCTATCTCATATTTTTGACCTTTTTCTACCTCTATTTCAAATATTTGGTCAATATATCCTTCTTTGGTGTTGGTTTCTACTGCAGGTTTCAGCAGTTGGTCTTCCTTATATATTTGCGTTCGGGCGGCCTGTGCCATTACTATTCGAGACTGCCTTGTTTCTACCTCCAGCCAAATACTTTTCTCATCTATTTGCCCGACTTGCAGCGGGTTCAAATGATGGCTTTCAAGGTCTTTATACCTTTCCACATTATGATTGATTACAGTTCCGTCAAGTCCGGAACGAAATGCAGTCCGGCCGCTCCAATTTTCGGGTGTAAAAGTCCATGCTATTCCTGCAGCGTGTTTCTCGTGCATGCTTACCACCCTCTGGCTCTCAATCTTTGTTATTTTTCCCTGCTTATCCTTTACCCGAAACTCCCTAGCTAAAACACCTTCTTTCATTTGCAGTGTTTGCTGGTACTCGAGCACTTCAAAATGCTCTAAACTGAGCCACTCTCCGTCTTCTGGCTTAAAGCTGAGGCAAAGCCAGTTAGGAAAGTTTACAAAATCTTCATTTTCAATTTCTCTTCCTGCTACTTCAGTTTTGGCTCTGTTAAATCCTGCTGCGAGATAAGTGCCCGGATAATTGAATTCATCAGCTGAACTTTCTTCAGCAGCCCCACGGGTAGCAAAATACCCATTACCTAAAGTGCAGAGCGCCTCCCTGAGCTTTTGTTCCTTCGGGGTAAGATTTTTATATGTAATATTGAATGCGTTCATAATTAATGACATCAAATGTTTAACTGAGCAAAAACCCTATTTTTTTAATCTATGGAGCAGTTCGTCTAAAAATTTCATTACTGCTGAAGAATCCTCCAAGCGGTAGGAAGCAGCCGTTTTTTCATCATGACTACCCACGATGATGCCTACACCACTTTTTCTGACAGCTTTTAATGCATCCTCATCTGTAACATCATCCCCAATAAATATAGGAACATGCTCCGCCTCACTTAGCTTCAACTCTTCCATTAATCTCTCCAGCGCCCGACCTTTGTCCCAATCCAAATCAGGTTTGAGTTCTAGAATCATTTTTCCTGTACCGATTTTCAGCTTATTGTATGCTTTAACTTCTTTATTGATAGTGTCTTTTACTTTATCTATTTCGCTTTCATCCACATTTCTGTAATGCACAGCAATAGCATATTTTTTCCTTTCAACCTGTGCACCTTTTATGTCTTTAAGCTTATCCTGTATTTGATTTTCGGCTTCATCCAGTTGGGGAAGTGCTTTTTTTCCAGGCTCGTATTGAATATTGATATTATTGGGTCCTTTAATATCAAATCCATGGCTTCCTGCGTAAATCAAGTTTTCAATGTCAATTCGCTTTTTTATATCTTTTCGATCACGGCCACTGATAATAGCTACTTTAATATCTTCTGATAATTTAGAAAGTGCTTCTTTAGCCTCATCGGATAGTATTGCATTTTCGGGATTTGAAACAATAGGGGTTAAGGTTCCATCATAGTCAAGGAAGAGCGCAGGCTTTTTACTTCCTATTTTTTTAAAAATCTCATCTATTTGTTCTAAAGCATCGGGAAGATCCTCCGCATTTTTATTCTCTTTAAAATCTTTCATTTTGTTTTTAATTCCGTCAGTTTTTGTACTACAATGTCGGCTCCAGCTTCTCTAAGGTTATCTTTATCATTATTTCGAGCTACGCCGACTACTAAAGCGAATTTCCCATCCTTGCCCGCTTTTACACCTGAGATGGCATCTTCGATAACCATGGCCTTATCCGGCGCTATATCAATTTGTTTACTTGCATATAGAAAAATATCAGGAGCAGGCTTGCCTTTTATATCCTCTTTTTCAGAGGTTATTCCGCCCACTATCGCATCAAAATAATGGGACAAACCTGCTTTTTCAATAATTGCTTGGCAATTCTTGCTGGAAGAAATTGCTGCCATCTTTATCTTATCTTTTTTCAAATCCTTGATGATCTCAAGGGTATCTTCATAGACATGGATGCCTTCTTTCTCCAGCAAATCCAGAAATAATGCATTTTTACGCATTCCCAAGCCATATATAGTTTTCTGGTCAGGATAATCCTGCGGACTCCCCTCAGGGAGAGCTATATCACGAGAATTCAAAAAAGCACGTACTCCTTCAAACCTTGGGATTCCATCGATATACTCCTTATAATCCGTCTCTATCTTCAAAGGCTTAAAATTATCGCCTTCCCTTTTTTGCAGGTATTCATCAAACATTTTTTTCCAGGCTTGGGCATGCAATCTGGCGGTTTGAGTAAGTACACCATCCATATCAAAAATGACAAGTTGGATATTGTGCTCAGTTATGAGATTCATTTTTTCAATCTGATTTCAAACCTGTTCTAATAAAAATTCCTTCTGAGCCTCATCTTTTTGCTGTATTATTAAAAGTTCCTGCACTTTTTCTTCAAACCCATTTTTGATTGCATAGTCTAGGGATTGAAGAAATTTGCAATTTTTAGTTTCGTAATTTTTTTTGTTATCCATACTGTAAATGATTTTTTGATTTTTCCAATTGTGAGTAAGCAGCAAGTCAGAGATTTTTTTACTGCTACATCAATGCTCTAATTAGGGTGGGGAAGAAGGGGATGAAAAATTGCTTGCTTAGAAAAGCGTATATCTCCAAGCTTGCTTTACTGTAGCGGTTGAAAATAAATTACTGAATCACACTTAACTTTGGGTAAAACCAAATGATGTGTGAACTCAGCGGGAATCCCCATACCCATTGGTGTCTTATGAAAGTGTGGCTTCAAGTTTAATTTCCACTGCGCTTAAGGCTTTTGAAACAGGACAATTTTCTTTGGCATTACCTGCTATTTCTTCGAATTTTTGTGAGGCAATATCAGGAACTGATTCTTTGGTTTTTAAGGTAATTTCTGATATTGTAAATGAGTCTCCAGCCTTGGCTAACGTTACTTCAGCATCTGTCTCGATTTTCTCGGGTTTGAATCCTTCCTGTTATAGTGCATGTGACAATGCCATTGAGAAACAACTTGCATGAGCTGCTGCGATTAACTCTTCGGGACTGGATGCCTCTCTATTGTCCTCAAAACGTGATGAAAATGAAAGCTGGCCTTTAAATCCACTGGTTTTTAATGTGTAATGTCCTTTGCCTTGAGGAAGGTTTCCTTCCCAGCTGGCTTGTGCAAAATGTTTGCTCATGGTTTTGAAATTTTAATAGTTAGATAAATTTTAATGGTCATTTGACTTTTAAACATGTCCTAACTTCATACCAAATGCAGAAAGTAGGAGGCAAGCACTATCAGGATGGAATTGTGTGTATTTATTTTCTCATTGCGCACATGAGTGGGACACTTTTTATACAATAAGTTGACCGAAACCCGCATATCTTAAAAAGTGGTTTTGCTAATAAATGCTGCAAAACATTGAAATCAAAGCCTTCTGATTTTCATAAATAAGAGAAGCCCAAAAGCACGATGAACAGCAATAGGCCTTGTTTGGTCTGTATTTTTAAGTGTTTCTACTTTGTTATTTGTATCAACTTGTGCCAGAGATCTAATGAAAACAGGAATGAAAAGGATCATTATAAAAAGCCAGGATTAATAATGGGAACAATTATTTCTTATATATCCACAGAGGAAAACGAACCCTTTTATCAAAACTTGAAAAAATTGAATTTAAGTTGTTTTTAAAAGCGTTAATTCGAATGATTACTATAAAGGATGCTATGGAATCAATTATTCAATTCGTACAAACCGAAACAAATAGCAAAGCAAAGCAACTTTGTCTTGCAACGGAAATATCCTCTTTTATCAATGTAGCATATTTACCTGCTGATGGAAGATTTCTTGCCCAATAGCACTTACATCCAAAAGCAGCACAGATTTAATTAACAATTTAAAAACCAAAAACCAAAAACCAAAAACTATGAAAAAATCAATAAATCAATTTGTTAAAATTCTTACTGTATTGTTCATCACCTCATTTATAATCTCTTGTGGCACTCAGCAAAATAATGAAAATCAGGAGCACAGTGATATGATGAATGATAACCAAAATGAAATCATGGAAGGTGATGAACACATGCATGAGGTGGAAGGTGATGTTCATATCCATGAGATGGAAGATGATGGTCACATGCATGAGGACGAGGAATCTGGAGGGCACATGATGGACGATACCACTTCGACGGAGATGAATCAAAGAATGGAGCAATAATAGCTGTTTCAGATTCTACTCATTAGATAAAATTGAAGCCGGAAGCCCGACAATTGCATAGGGTTTCCGTTTTTACTTACAATTAATGCACTTAGATTATGTGTGAGGATCAATTGAAATTGCGTCTATTCGATAATATGAGCGCCATCCTTTTTCGCCAGCATAATCAATTCCACTGCAATATTTCCAATGTACTGGTTCATATACCAGTTGTTATACAACACGATTAGTATGAAGGCAGTTGACTTTTGGTCAGGCGGCACTTCAGCGCTTAATGCTATGAGATTGTTGTGCTACTTCCAAAATTGCCATTTTTATTTCCATTCTTTATACCTGCCCTTTTCATTAACATAATAATTCACGAAAATGCCGGCCCGGTCTTTTCTGCTTTCTTGAGGGGGTTGATTGATTTCTTCTTTGAGTTTTCAAGAAGTATAACTTTCAAAACCTCTCAGAATATCCTGCATTGGTTTATCTGATTTTCCAATGAATGTTACTTGACGTGAAACAACTATTATAAACTTCTAGTCTATTTACCTTTTGGCATTGTCTTAAGTTGTTCAGTATAATTTCAGAATATGCTGGCCTTATAAAACACAAGTGGATGCTTGTGCTGGGGGTTGCGCTTGCCTATCGAAATGATCACCTGATATAATTCCTGATCCACGTTGAATTATGCTCTGCTTTGATTGGTAGTTTTTTCACTTGCCGAGCTGCAGGAGTAAAGAGACATGATGATAACGGATAGTTAAAAGACTGAATTTTTCATGTTCGATGGTAGTGGGTTTTTAGGGTGTTGGTAATGGAATCGCTCATTTAAGTTTACTAAAGTTGGAGCAGTCATTTAGAAGTTTGTTAAAAGATGATGTTTTTGATATTCCTGCTTCTTTATTATCTTAAAGTCTCGAAATCATGGGTTTACGACTAATTTTTTAAAACCTATGCCTTGCCTAACTCACCGACTTATGAAAAAACTTCTCCAACTGGTCGCAATATTTTTTGTGATATCGAGTCTTCGCGCTCAAGGGCCTTTAGATAGTGTTACCTATTATTCTGGGAAAGCAAAAGCGAATGAATTCATTTCTTTTGATTCCATGTATTTCTATGCCAATAAGATCTTGGCTATAGGGCTAGGATCCAATGATCAATTGGCTATTGGAAAGTATCACTCGATTGTGGGTGTAGCACTTCAGGAAACAGGGTTTTATGACAGTGCCATTTTTCATCAAAATCAAGCGATGAAAATCGGGAAATCTCTCGGGGATTCCGTGCTAATTTCTGCTGCTTATCAGCATCTTGGCGTGATCAATAAAGAGTTGTCTAACTATACGGCAGCTTTAGAAAATCTCTTGAATGCCATTCGGATTTCGGATCAGATAGGGCAGTATTATACCAGTGCTATGGCCAATCTTGTGATTTCACAAATTCAATTTGGACTGGGTAAGTATGAGGATGCCTTCAAGTATGTGGATGAATGTATTGCCATAGGTAGGGCAAATGATGATTCATTCGTGATTTCAGCAGGCATGACAGAGAGAGGTAATAGCAAGACGATGACAGGTGATTTGGATGGGGCAATAGAGGATTTTCGTGAAGTGGAAAGGGTACAACGAAGGTCGGGGAAGCGGGATGGCTTAGCGTCGATTATGAGTAATATTGGTGCTGTTTATTTTTATAAAGGAGACTTAAGGAAAGCCATTGACAATTACCAATTAGCTAAGGAGGAAGCTGAAATATCAGAAGATCCAGTGATGATCGGCGTGGCTATTCAGAATATGGGGGAAGCATATATATACCTCAAACAGTTTGATAAAGCTGCTGAGATGTTGACTGAAAGTCTTGAACTATTCGTAAAGCAAGGCAATAAGCGGATGATTATTGCCAACTATCAATACCTCCATGATCTGGAGCAGGCTCGAAAAGATTACCAAGCGGCACTGAACTATTTTGTCCTTAAAGACATGTATGAGGACTCAGTATTAAATGAAAATAATTTCGCCAAAATATCCAATCTTCAAATAGCTTATGAAACTGAGAAAAAGGAGCAGTCCATCAAAACCCTACAGGTTGAAGCGGCACTCAATGCTTTGGAAATTTCGCAAAAGCGAAACCAAATTATAGGGTTGGCTATTTCTGCAATATTGTTATTGATTGGGGTGACGCTCTATAGTAGTAGAAAGCGATATAAGTTGCGAGCACAGCTGGCTGAGGAGAAGGAGCAGTTACAGAAAGGGAGGTTCAAAGCGGTGATAGATGCTGAGGAAAAAGAGCGCAAGCGGATTGCCCAAGAGCTTCATGACGGGTTAGGCCAGTTGTTATCTACGGCACGGATCAATGTTTCGGGTGTAGGAGACAAAGAAGATAAAAAAGTAAGGAACTCACTATCATTAATCGATCAGTCAATAGAGGAGGTGAGGAGTATCTCTCATAATCTCATGCCAAATGCCCTGATTTCAGTAGGACTCAAATCTGCTCTTGATGAGCTAGTTCGAAAAATTAACATGAGTGATCAAATTACCACTGAATTTAGTGTAATAGGGGACTTATACTTCAACGAAGTAAAGACCATTGGTGTTTATAGGGTGATCCAAGAGGTAATAAATAATGCCCTAAAGTACTCTCAATCTGAAACCCTAGAATTAAAGATTGAAAACAAAGGAATAGCCACTGAAATCGTGATTTCTGATCATGGTGATGGTTTTGATTTAGCGCTAATTGATAACTCAACTGGGATAGGATGGAGTAATATTTACTCAAGAGTGGATCTGATGAATGGAAAAATCAATATTTACTCTAAATTGAAGGAGGGTACTACTGTTAAAATCACCATACCAAATGATAAAGAGTCCGATCAGGCTGCTGTTGGTTGATGACCATGAGCTTTTTTTAGAAGGCATTATCTCGCTCATTGAAGACGAGGATTTTGTCAATATCATTGGAACAGCTCCTAATGGACGGCTGGCACTTGATAGTATCAGGCAGGATCAACCTGACGTGCTCATCACCGACCTGAATATGCCCATAATGGGTGGAATCGAGTTGGTCAAAAAGGTAAAGTTAGAATTTCCGGAGATAAAAATTTTGGTTTTAACCATGCACAATGACCGCTCAACGATTTCTGAAATCATGATGGCAGAGGCGGAGGGCTATGTATTGAAAAATACGGACCGTGACGAATTGGTCAAGGCCCTGAAAAAAATCTCTGATGGAGGCACTTTTTATTGCAATGAAGTCACGGAAGTTTTATTGGAGCGTTTGATTGAACAAAAGCGAAAGGAAGAGATCAAGGTTCCGCTCACGGAAAGGGAGCAAGAAGTGCTTAAACTTATAGCGGAAGAAAAGTCTAGCGAAGAGATCGCCAGTCACCTCTTTATTTCTCGAAGAACAGTAGAAACCCATCGAAAGAACATGTTGAAGAAAACGGAGGCAAATACGGTGATTGGCCTGCTAAAATATGGTGTTCGTTACGGTCTTATCTCGTTATAATCAACAGTAAATCAATAATATCACATTATATACCTATCGCTCGGTATAGCATTTACGCAGTGCTACGGATTTACATCGGGCTTATTTTGTCCGAATTTGGTGCTACATAAAATTAATAGCACCATGAAAGCACAACTATCACCGATCAAAAGCATGTTCATTTTATTATTAACATGCAGCCTAAGCGCGATGGCTCAGTCAGATTTTACCAAGGAAACTGCTGACATAACAAAGATCAAAGCACGACAAGATTTTCCGCTAGAGGGAAGACCAAGTAAAAATGGAACAGGCTGGAGTACCAATGTATCCTTGCTACCAGAGATGCCTAAGAGAGTAGCTTTGGTTACTTTTTACCTTGAAGATCCGGGAATGTCTGATCAGAAAAAAACCAGCAGTACATATACCACTACTTATTCAGCTAGTTTGTGGGCTACTGATGCAGGTACTGCTGGATTGCATGTCAGTGAATTTTACAATGCATCTATTGACGAGCTTAAGACTGGTTTTGAAAAAATGGGGATGGAGCTGCTCACGCCAGATCAATATTTGGATAGTGACGAGAAAAAGGAGTTTTACAATGGTTTTGTTCCCCAGCACGGTGGTTTAAAGAAAGAGAAAACAACCACTAAGAAACTCAGCGCGGCAGGGACACTTCAAATAGCTCGTCCGAGACCGACTCCTCCAGGTTACAAGACCATTTGGATATCCAACGAGTTTGCTAACTCCTTAACAGCAGCTGAAAAATTTGTGAATACCAATAAGAATGATGCGAAGTTTTTCGAGTCAATGGGCTATTACTTGGCCGAAGGTCTAGGAGTAGATGCTGTAGCTGCAGTGACCATCGTGACTCGAAAGCTAAAAAAGGATAAAGCCACTTATGGAGTCAATCACGCGAGTTTGTATATATGGACAAAAAATCCAATTCAACTTTCGGAAGAAGAAGACACAGGTCTGAAAGGCTTATTCTATATCAGAGGTCAGTTTTTGGCTGGCTCTAGAGTGACTTACGGAAAGACCTCTCTTTTTCAATTAGAGCACAAGAAGAAAGGATACGGCCCGGAGTATACTGGAATGGGTAATGTCATGACTGCATTGACAGATAAGATTAATGGGTACTTTGTGAAAAAAAGAGAAGGATAACTTAAGTAATACAATTACTGCATAAAGGGACTTTGATGCAAATCAAAGTCCCTTTGTGTTTTCAAACACGTGCAGATTGCCTATCATCAGACTCTTTGCCAATCTTCGGATATCCGTCAACTTAAGCAAAAGGGTTAGCCTTTCCAATGCCCTGTTTTGTGTCATCGCAAACCTTTTGGGTTTGGATTCGTGAGGATACGAAACTTGGCTCAAGGTCTAAATAGGTGGGCTCATCCTATAATATCCGAAATCATCCTTGCCTAAAGAATCATTCACTCTTCATTCAAAAACGGTAATATTACAGCTCAATCAAAAACCAACGATTATGCTGAAGAAAATTTTATTAGGGTTAGGAGTGCTTGTCCTGCTATTTGTGCTCTATGCTGTTTATGCTTTGTTTATTGCAACACCTGTAAGCCCTCCGGATACTGTTTCCTATAGCGATCAGGGTATCGATATCAAAGTGGACTACAGCAGACCATACAGAAAAGACCGATTACTTTTTGGTACTGAAGAAGCGGGCGCATTGCAGCCTTATGGAAAGTACTGGAGGCTTGGAGCCAATCAGGCGACAGAAATCACATTGAATAAGGATATTCTTTTTGCAGGGAAGCTTCTTAAGGCAGGCGGCTACAGAATGTATGCTGTGCCTGGTAAGGAAGCTTTTCAAATTATCTTAAATAGCGAATTGGGGGCCTTCTTTGGCGCAGTTGAGCCAGATCCTGAACTAGATATTTTAAGCATAGATGCCCCAGTATCTATGAAAAGTGAGAATACGGAGCAATTCACCATTAGTTTCACCAGTGATGCTACGGCCATTCAAATGAACTTCGATTGGGGACAAACTTCATTTAGCGTACCCATTACTAATCCATAGATTGCTATGAAAAAATGGTTTCTTATTCCTCTTTCTGTGTTGATCTTTCTTGGATTGACCTATTGGATTGTTGGCAAGATTCAATACCGGATGAACGTGATGGATGTGGAGGAATATGAACCCATTTCGACCTTAAATGTCCCGGAAACAAAGCTGACCAAAGCTAAATTTCCTTTCGTAGATGTTCACAATCATCAATGGATTATGCCGATCCAGGACCTGGACAATCTTGTGGTAGAGATGGATTCCTTAAACATGAAGGTGATGGTCAATCTCAGCGGCTTTAGAGGGAAAATCCTAGAGTGGTCTTTGGACAATGTCAATGAAAAATACGGTAATCGTTTTGCACTTTTCCTGAACCTCAATTTTGAAGATCTCGATGATGAAGGTTGGCCCGAAGAGCCACTGCGTATGCTTGAAGAGGCGGTGGACCATGGCGTGAAAGGGCTAAAAGTATATAAGGGATTGGGTCTGACGGACAAGGACAATGAGGGTAATCGCATCGCAGTAGATGATGAACGTTTGGATCCAATCTGGGCCAAATGTGGAGCGCTAGGGATACCCGTTTTGATTCACTCTGGCGAGCCCAACTCTTTTTGGAAACCAAAGGATAAGAACAATGAACGCTGGCTGGAGCTGAAGCAATATCCAAGTCGCTACCGGGATCCTGAGGTATTGCCTACGTTCGAAGAAATAATGGCCGAACAACACCGTGTTTTCAGAAAGCATCCCGGAACCAAATTCATCAATGCACATCTGGGTTGGTTTGGCAATGATCTGGCAAGACTAGGCGAGCTGTTTGATGAGTTGCCAAATGTTTACACCGAATTAGGAGCCGTGATTGCTGAGCTTGGAAGACAACCTCGATTTGCCAGGGCTTGGATGATTCAGTATCAGGATCGGGTGATGATGGGAAAGGACACCTATCAAATGGAAGAATACTATACCTATTTTCGCATCCTCGAAACCGCCGATGAGTATTTTGACTACTACCGAAAACGTCATGCACATTGGAAGATGTATGGACTTGACCTTCCTGATTCCGTACTTCAAAAAGTATATTTTCAAAATGCTCTGAAAGTGATTCCGGGTTTGGATCAGTCCTTATTTGAATGAGTGCAATCCTGTGTTTCTCCTTAGATCACTCTGCCTTCGCTTGTTGCTTTGGCATCCATAGACCGACCTATGCCTAAGCCGATAGTTGCTCCGATCCCTAAACCCAATGAGATCCCCATAGACCGATCAAGATTCGAGAAGAATATTATGCCAAGAAGAACGCCAAAAGTTAATCCTAAACCCACACCCATTCTGGTATAATACCCTTTGGTAATCAGGGAGAATTTATCAATCAATTTTTTCTCGAATGCACGATAGGCGCTTCCGAAATACTTTTTTCTATTCCTAGTATGTGATGATAATTGTAATCCATCAAGTTCCGATTCGATGGTTTGCATCTCATCTTTTGAGAATTCTCTTTTTTCCAACTGAGCGAGAACTTGAAGGAAGTTTTGATAAATCTTGATTTCAGACTTTTTGGTGGTTTCGTTTTTTAACCTTTCGAAAAGGTTAGCTGCTTCTTGTAATTTCATAGTATTTAATGTTTTCTTGGTTAGTGGCTCCAACTAAAAATCATTACATCTAGGGCTCATTTTTTTAAAATAATATGTGCTATGCGCCTCAATCAGTAGCTTTTAAGCTTTCTATATCCGTGATAATTTCTTCCAGTTTCTTGAGAACGCGCCCATAGACCAGATTCAAATCAAATCTGTAAATCCTTCCAGCAAAGTATGCCAATAGGAGTATGATGATGAATCCTCCAATCAGTCCGTACAAAGGGAAGCCAAATACGACTACCATATCGGGAAACTGGATTAGAAGCTCGGTGACCAATCTCTCTCCAGGAGCCTCTCCACCAAATGGGCCAAACCAAAAACCTGCAACCATTGATATAAATATCCATGGATACATCACGCGAGCTATCTTGGTATTGATTGTGATCTGCTCTTTCATCCACTTATCAAAGGATGTGAGATATTGGTAGCTGTTCACATTCTTATCGATTTTCTTTAAACCCTTTAGTAGTTTATAATTGATCATTACGAGGATATTCATGATGATAAACATGCCAATACCTAGATAGGGAATTTTCACTAAATAAGATATCGGAACGATGAAAATGGAGAAGGCAACTATTCCAATCAAATTTATTTTGAACATCCTCGTGAACTTGTCTACGATATGAGTAGATTTTTTATTGTAAAGGTCAATTACCTTGGGAGCGATCAATGCGTCGCTTCTCAAAAAACCTTCTTTCCAAATTGTTTCAATTGACTTTTCCATCTAATATTTTCTTTAAGCGTTCCTTAATTCGTTTTATGCGTACCCCAATATTATTAGCGCTGGTGCCTATGATATCAGCGATTTCCTGATAGGATTTCTCTTCCAGATAGAGTAGAATCACCCCTCTGTCCAATTCCGAAAGCTGTCTGATAGCATCATAAAGTTGCGTGAGCGATTCATCAGCAAATGCTTTACTATCCTCTGTTAGCTCTTCTGGTAGGTAATCAGATGCGAAATGCTGAGGATTATTTTTCTTTTTCTTCAGCAAAGTCATGCAGACATTGAGGGAGAGTCGATACACCCAAGTAGACCACTCAGATTGTGCTTTGAAGTTGTCTTTGCTTTTCCAGATCTGAAAGGACACCTCCTGATAGTAGTCTTCAAAATCTTCCTGCGTATTGGTATACGCCCGGCAGATCTTGATAATAATCCCCGCATAGGGCAATATGGATGACGTATAAAAATCGCTGCTCACTACTTTTTTTTTGTTTAGTGGCTAAAGTCGAAGATTATTACACGGGAATGAAGAATTTTTGAAAAAACACCAATTGGGGTGTCTATTTTAAGTTGAAGTATGCTACCAGGAATATCTATTAAGCTTATGAATCAGCCGTCTGCGTCGCATAGACTGGGTCGCATAGACTGGGTCGCATAGACTTTTGCTGTGATTTGTATCCCCAAAACCTTTAGCGTTTCGATTCATGCGCACACAATCTGAGGCTTAAAAGAATGAAGTAATAATGAAATTTGCTTTAGCTACTGGTTATAGGCATGGGGAGTATTATTCACTTTTAGTATTTGTCAATATCCCGGATAACCTAAAGTTCTAGTTACAAGCTCGAATTAGCGTTACTAATATTATCAGACTGGCTGGATGAGTGCCTCTTTTTGAATTTGATCTCCGATTTGATCTACAACCGTTATAAAATAATCGGATTGGAATGCGCCGTTTTTGTTGGTGTCCAATATATCAAAAAAGAAAAGTAACTTTTTTGAAAGCATGTCTTTTTGTGACATTCTTAACCTATTTTCCTTAGCACTAGAAATACTGTAAAAGCTTCCTAATTTCAGCATTCTACATAAAAGGTCGGAAATTCATAAGGAAACGAACCAAGGTGAAATAAGTAATTAATATAATGTCCGATGGCTTGTGTGTTGATAGGATATACCAAAAGATTGTAACTTAGAGATCACCTTAATTCAAATTAAACGAACAAGCTTAATCTTATGAGATCAACAGAAGAGTTATTGCAAATATTGGTTCATTTATCTATTGCTGATAATGAGTTTGCCAAAGAGGAACAAAAGTACATTGTGGAAATAGGTATCGCGGGTGGTATGACCAAAGAGGAGATTGAGGAAATCTTTTTGGGACGTTATGAAACTAAAGATCTCAAAAGTCTACCGCCTAAAGACCGGTTATCATACATGACAAATCTAATTCAACTTATGAAAGTGGACGGTAAAGTGCGTAGGAGTGAAATTGCATTTTGCGAGAAAGTGGCCGTTAGTTTGGGTTATTTACCCGGCGTTGTTGCTGATATGTCACAATATGTCTATGCCGATGATAAAATGATTAATTATGCGAAATTGGAGGAAATAGCTAAGGCGAATTCTATTCGCAAAGATTAATTCCGCTGGTGGATCATTGGCTAGCGGATTTTGCCAACAGCACGCCCATTGATATTTGGGTTTTCGTTTTGGCAGCCTGTGTGACCTTTGCCATTGCTTGGCTCACGATAGGCTATCAATCATTCCGCGCAGCGATTAGAAACCCCGTGGATTCACTGAAAAATGAATAGTGGCTGAATAACTAATGCTGTGGACAGTGTCTTTCTAAGCCTTTAGCATTGCGATTCGAGAGACTATGGGTACTCAAGCGTTTGAAAAGATTATTATTACCTCAAAAGTTGGAAATGGCATTAATGAATTCCCAAAATGATGAATCCGAAGGAGCTGCGCTAAATTCAAAAATGACTTGACTTGGCTTTTATGGTTGATCCATGACTATTTCATAACAAGTAAACTTAGCTATCTGCGCTTAATTTACTGTTTTGTCAAATGCAGCAGTACCACTTTGCCTATTCAGGGGTTAAAGTTAATTCGTCCACTAATGCTACCACTCACATAAAAACAACAGACAATATTCTATTCCATAAGTTAAATTCCAAATTATAATTTAGGCCTTATAGGTTTATTTTACTTAACCATTTGTCTAACTAAAACTCAAAATATTGAAAAGGAGAGATTTTATCCAGATTGCCGGGTTGGGAGCGGGAGCCACCATGCTTCCACTATCAATGTTCGGTAAATCTGTATCCGTAGAGGCGTTACTTGCTCCCGGATTGGATGTGGCTCAGAAGAAGGTGCTGGCAGACGTTGCATTGAACACCGCAAAGTCGATGGGGGCTTCATATGCCGATGCACGAATTGGACGGTACCTCAACCAGTTTCTATTTACCCGTGAGGATAAAGTTCAAAATATCCAGAACACTGAATCTTTCGGAGTGGGTATTAGGGTCATAGCCAATGGCACTTGGGGATTTTCATCAACCATTGATGTGACACCTGAAGGGATCAAGAAGGCGACTGAAATAGCTGTTTCTATTGCTAAGGCAAATAGTAAAATTCAAAAGGAACCTGTTGTGATGGCTCCAGTGGCTTCTCATGGAGAGGTCAGTTGGAAAACGCCAATCATTAAAAATGCCATTGCAGTTTCCGTCGAGGAAAAGGCTGATCTATTGTTGAAAGCAAATGCGGCGGCCATGGAAAATGGAGCCAATTATGTGAATTCGGCTTTGTTTCAGGTAAATGAGCAGAAGTATTTTGCTTCTACAGAGGGCTCATACATCGATCAAGATGTACACCGAATCTGGCCAACCATTACTGCGACAGTTATAGATCCTAAAGAAGGAAAATTCAAATCACGTCAGGGATTAAGCGCTCCTATGGGAATGGGGTATGAGTACATGGATCCAGATCCTAAAGAAATGATCGAAGGGCCTGGAGGCATAAAGATGTTTCGCAACCGATATGACATTGTTGCTGATTCTATTGAAGCTGCTCTTCAGGCAAAAGAAATGCTCTCTGCTAAATCTGTAGAGCCAGGTAAGTACGATTTGGTGCTAGAGCCAAATCATCTTGGGCTAACCATTCATGAATCAGTGGGTCACCCATTAGAACTCGACCGTGTACTAGGGTATGAAGCGAATTACGCGGGTACTTCATTTGCGACTTTGGACAAATGGAAGTCAGGAAACTTCAACTATGGTAGTAAGTTGGTGAATCTTGTGGCAGATAAAACACAAGTAGGATCATTGGGAGCGGTAGGCTATGACGATGAAGGGGTGAAGTGTAAGGAGTGGGATTTGGTAAAGGAAGGAACGCTTGTAAACTATCAGGCTATTCGTGATCAAGTGCATATGATTGATCAGAAGGAATCTCATGGATGTTGTTATTCACAGTCATGGAATGATGTACAGTTCCAGCGTATGCCTAATGTTTCTTTGAAAGCGGGACAACAAAAGCTTTCTCCAGCAGAAATGATTAAGAATGTTGAGAAAGGTATCTACATCGCAGGACGTGGTTCTTACTCTATTGATCAGCAGCGCTACAACTTCCAGTTTGGCGGTACTGTTTACTACGAAATCAAGAATGGAGAAGTAGTGGGTATGCTCAATGACGTGGCGTATCAGTCAAATACACAGGAATTCTGGAATTCATGTGCGGCCATTTGTGACGAGTCGGATTACCGAATGTTTGGTTCGTTCTTCGACGGAAAGGGACAGCCTTCTCAGATAAGTGCGGTATCTCACGGATCAGCAACTACCCGTTTTAACGGAGTGAATGTGATCAATACTGGAAGGAACATTTAATTAACCCTAAGACGAAAAGATAATGGCAATATATAGTAAAGAAGAAGCAAAACAGCTCTTGGATAAAGCACTTTCCTATTCCAAGGCTGAGACATGCGAAGTGAATATTTCAGGCGACAATAGCGGAAATATCCGATATGCTAGAAATTCAGTTTCTACGGCAGGATATCAGAACAACCATAACATGGTCATTCAGTCCAGTTTTGGCAACAGAGTAGGCGTTGCAACACTTGATGAATTTACCGATGAGGCAATTGCGAGATCAGTGAAAACTTCCGAGGAATTGGCAAGACTGGCACCTGAGAACTCGGAGTTTATGCCACCAATGGAGCAGCAAAAATATTTGGAGACTAAGCAATACTTCGAATCTACAGCCAAGATTGATCCTGACTTTAGAGCAAAAGTAGCAGCAAGCAGCATTGAGCCAGCACGTGCTAAAGGTGTCACGGCAGCAGGGTTTTTAAATGATTCAGCGCAATTTTCTGCCATGGCCAATACGAGTGGTTTGTTCGCTTATAATCAATCAACTAATCTTGACTTCACGGTTACCATGCGTAGCAATGATGGCACTGGTTCAGGTTGGGTAACCCGTGATGTAAATGATGTAAACTTGTTCAATGCATCAGAAGCGTCAAATATTGCAATTGATAAGGCGCTACAATCACGAAATGCCAAGGCGATAGAGCCTGGAAAATATACCGTGATCATGGAACCAGCAGCTTCTATAAACTTGATTCAGAACATGTTTAGATCCTTCAATGCTCGAACTGCTGATGAAGGAAGAAGCTTTATGTCAAAAGAAGGTGGTGGAACCAAACTCGGTGAGAAAATCGTAGATGAACGCGTGAACCTTTATTCCGATCCAACTCATCCTTTGGTACCGGGTGCGCCTTGGAGTGGAGATGGCTCAGCTGTGAAGAAAATGGATTGGCTAAAAGGCGGAGTGGTTAATAATCTATTCTATTCTCGCTTCTGGGCAAAAGAAAAAGGAGTTGAACCAGTTCCTTTCCCATCAAATGGTATCATGACTGGCGGAGATGCCTCTTTGGAGGATTTGATCAAGGAGACTAAAAAGGGCGTTCTTGTAACGAGATTATGGTACATCCGAACGGTCGATCCGCAAACATTGCTCTACACAGGACTTACAAGAGATGGTACTTTCTATATTGAGAATGGAAAAATCAAGCATCCTATTAAGAACTTCCGATTCAATGAAAGCCCGATTATTATGTTGAATAATTTGGAAACATTGGGCCAGCAAGTTCGAGTGAATGGAAGCTTAATTCCGTATATGAAAATTCGTGATTTTACATTCACCAGTTTATCGGACGCAGTTTAAATTGGTTAAACATTAAATGCATAAAGGCTGTCCTGAGGAGGATGGCCTTTTTTATAGCCATTGATACCGTAAAAAGTGCCATTATATAAAAAGCCTTTCTGATTTCGGAATTGCGAGCTAATGTTGAGTTAATGAAAAGGTCTAATAACCAATCCTTCTTCTTTACCCGCCTACAATACGAATCCGGAGATTGGGATGTAGATCAGCGTATGCCTTCTAATATTCTGCATTCACTGGTGCAATACACCACGATCCCGGTGGATACGGTCGAGCGAGTGGTGCCGCTCAGTAGTCCAGATCTTTTCGAAAGTCCCTTTTGCTATCTCTCTGGACACAAATTGGTACAGTTTACAAAAGAGGAGGCGAAGAATTTCAAGCAATATGTAAACAATGGCGGATTCGTTTTTGTCGATGATTGTAATCATGATATTGACGGGCTTTTCGCAAAATCATTCGAAAACCAGATGGCCGAATTGTTTGGGGCTGAAGGACTCAAGAAGATACCAAATGATCACATTCTTTACAGGAGCTTCTTTGAATTTGATGGGCCGCCAGCTACCTCACAGGAGCTGAATGGTTGGGGAGATGATTTGGTTCATGATTATTTGAAAGCTGTGGAGGTCAATGGACGAATTGGGGTATTGTACAGCAACAAAGATTATGGTTGCGAATGGGATTATGATTTCAAGAATAAGCGCTGGTACAAAATTGACAACACGAGATTTAGTGTAAATATTATCACCTATGCACTCACGAGTTGAGAGTATAGACTACAATAGAGAAAATGAATAAAGAACTCGAGAAATTGGAAAAAGAGGCCATGACATTGGTATCCAAACTTCAAGACATGAAAACCGAAATCCACAAAGTGGTGGTAGGGCAGGAAGAGGTGATGGATCAGCTTATTATTGGAATGTTGGCTGGTGGACATATACTCATTGAAGGCTTGCCAGGACTGGCCAAAACTTTGATGATCAAAACCCTCGCCACAGCAGTGAATCTTGATTTTAACAGGATTCAATTCACACCCGATCTTATGCCCACGGACATACTCGGTACTGAAATTATTGAAGAGGATTCTCATGGGAAGAAGACCTTTAAGTATAACAAAGGCCCTGTATTTACCAATATCCTTTTGGCAGATGAAATCAACCGGACACCTCCCAAAACTCAAGCTGCCTTGCTGGAAGTGATGCAGGAATACAAGGTGACATTTGCAGGTAAAGACTACCCGATGGATCGTCCTTTTTTCATGTTGGCCACTCAAAATCCAATTGAGCAATCAGGAACATTTCCTTTACCAGAAGCGCAAATAGATCGATTCCTTTTGTATGTGCGCATCGGCTATCCCACTGCCCAAGAGGAGGAAGAAATCTTGAAGTTAACTACAGGAAAAAAAGGAGAGAAAGTAAATGCGGTACTCACAGGAGATGATATCATTCGCTT
Source organism: Cyclobacteriaceae bacterium (assembly GCA_040218415.1). GTDB lineage: Bacteria > Bacteroidota > Bacteroidia > Cytophagales > Cyclobacteriaceae > JAVJRN01. The sequence goes on along the minus strand of JAVJRN010000032.1, from coordinate 27,908 downwards.
ACAAGAGTTGACACGTGAAGTATTTATTTCAGATGATTTAATCTCACGAATCAGCACGATGGTACGAGCTACCCGGCCAGAGTTGACGACCAATGAAAAGGTCAAAACCTATGTGGACTTTGGTGCAGGGCCTAGAGCAGGACAAGCGGTGATCATGGCTGCCAAAGGACATGCGTTGATGAAAGGTAGATTTTCGGTAACTCCTGAAGACATTTCTGCGGTTGTTTTACCAGCCTTGCGTCACAGAATTCTTTTGAACTTCAAAGCAGAGTCAGAGCGAATAAGTACCGATGAGGTGATAGAGCATTTGATGAAGTCTATCTGAAGTGGCAGAATCCCTTCTCCATATTGACCCTTCCGTATTGGCGTCCATTCATGATTTTGATTGGTCCATACGGTCGTTGGCCCTTGGAGAGTATATTGGAAAAAAGCGAAGCAAGCGACTGGGGACAGGAATGGAATTCAGTCAATATCGTCCTTACAGTCAAGGGGATGATCTACGACAGTTCGACTGGAAAATGTACGCGCGTACAGATAAGTTTTACATCAAGCAATCGGAGGTAGAGACCAATGTGGACGTCACTTTCATCATTGATAACTCTAAATCCATGCTATACGAGGAGGAGGGAAGAAAGAAGCTCGATATGGCCAAGTTGCTAGTAGGGGTGTTGGGTTATGTAGCGCTTGAAAACGGTGATTGGATTGGACTGGCGGATGGAGAAACCATGAAATCAGGGAATGATAAGCGGCATTGGGTTCGTTTCCTTCACCGACTGCAAAACCTTGAGGAGGTTATAAAATATGCTCCTCCATTTATTGAGAATCGCCGATCAAAAGAGTTGTTCGTATTTGTGAGCGACCTCTATGATGAGGATGATCAAATGATGCATTTTGTACGGTCTTTGAAATCTCCAAGAAATGAAGTGATCGTTTTTCATTTGATGGGTGAGAAAGAAGAAAATCTTGATTTCTCAGGTGCCATGCGGATCAAGGATTTGGAGACAAACCAAACGATCCAGCTTAACCCACAAAGTTATGCCTCTTCCTATCAGACAAAGTTGAAGCAATGGAAGGCGGGTCTTACACATGAGTTCCAAATGTTGGGTATAGACTATCAGCATTGCTTATTTACTAGGCCTGTGGCTGACCTTATCAATGAATTTCTCAACAGAAGAAAGCAGCTACTCTGATGACATTTGGCGCACCATTCTTTTTGATTGGATTGGCAGCCTTAGCAGTGCCTATTATTATCCATTTGTGGAGTAAGAATACGCGCTCAACTATTGCTTTTGGTACTTTGCGTTTTCTGAAAGAGACCGAAACGCGCACCATGCGCTCGATTATGCCAAGCCAGTGGCTATTGCTTTTTTTAAGACTTTTGATCTTAGTGCTTATAGTGTTGATCCTATCCGAGCCAAGAATCTGGACCGAAAAATCTGATCGGGTGGAAACAAGGTATTTGATTGATCCTGCTTATGCTGGGCATGCTATTCTTGAACAATTGCGCGATACTCTTGCAAATACCAATCAGATCAAATGGTTAGCCAGCGGATTTCCTGATTATGAAAAGGAAGTACCTGTTAATTTATCCAGTTATTGGACACTGCTGAGTCAATCTCCTGAATGGACGGCAGATCAGACCATCGTTATTTCACCACTTAAGGCGAGTGATTTTTGGGGTGCAGAGAAGCCCTTTCCTGTGCCATATCAATTTGTTCAATTACCGACCGACCCAGAAACAAAAGAGGTTATTCGTTTTGTTCAAAAGGGACAGGGCTATCAACTAAAAGCTATTTACTCGAATGATAAAACCAGTTACGAGAAGATCGCTATTTCAGATGCCGAGCCTCTAGTAATCACGTATGCCATCAAGACATCACAAGAATACGATGAATATGGGACGATCAGTCGATCAGCTATAGCCACGTTGAATGAGCTCAGTCCGGTTTCACTGAAAGAGGTCGCTGTTGAAAATGCCGACTGGCTGTTATGGTTTACAAAAGATTCAATTCCAGATCGAACAAACATGATCACCCTTGATCCATTGCAGGTGCAGCCGTGGGAAGAATTAGCATCCAATCGCGTTACGCTTTCTAACAATTGGACAAAGGAAATGGCCGTTCGGGAGCAGTTTCCCATGCGATTGTTGACCCTTTTGGCAGGTGAGGTTCCCATGGATCGAAATGAGATGTTGGCTATGAATCCAGACATTTTTAGCTATCAGCTCATCGAGAAAAATCAAAACGCTAAAGTATGGAAGGATCCCTCTAATTGGATTTGGTTATTGCTATTGTTGACATTGCTATTAGAGCGTTATTTGGCCTTTAAAAGTGATCGGAAATGACGCAAGATCACCCACTATATCGCGTTGAAAGGCAATGGAAGAAAGGTGTTCTGTGGAAGATACTGGCATGGCTCGCACTTTGGCTGACTTTCGTTGCACTTTACTCTTGGATTGCTGGTTTTTCATATTTGTTGTTGATCGTTTCGGTAGTTATTTCCACTTTGTTGTTGGTGAAAGAATGGTACAAAATGCCTTCGATTGATCAAGTAGTGAAATTGGTCAATGTACAATTCGAGCCGACTGAATTCAGTACCGAATTACTTTTTGATAAAGGAGCCGTGGGATTGCAAGCTGTTCAGCGCAATCGCGTAATAAAGGCTTTAAATCAAGAAATCCCTCATTTTAAGTTCCCGATTTACTGGAAAGATTGGTCTAGTCTGGCGGTATTTATGGCAATAGTATTGGCTATAATAACGGTTATTGAACGGCAGACTAGCATTGTTAATAATGACAAAACTGCTTATTCAATTGATAATTCACCCTTGGTGGAATTCACAGATTCGGATACTGTATTTCTCAAGCAAGCCACTGTGACGGTTAAACCGCCTTCCTACACAGGGTTGTCCGCTTCAACCCTGACAAATTTGAACGTTCAGTTTCCTGAGGGTTCTCGTGTTTCTTGGAATCTATCATTTGAAGGTAATCCTGATCTGATTTGGATCAAGACCAGCATGGGAGATAGCGTGGTGTATGGAAGCGGAAATGGTTTACAACTCCGCCCTAAAGAGAGTGGCTTCTATTCCATTCATTTCAAAATCGATAGTGGTCGAGTAGTGTCTTCGCCATACTATGAATTACGTCAGCAATTGGATGAGCCCCCTGTGGTATCAGTTGATGATTTTCCGCAATTTCAACGATTGGATTACTCCCAAGGAATCACCTTCAATGTGCCCATTCAATTTTCGGATGATTATGGATTGACTGATGGTTATTTGGTTGCGACGATTACAAAAGGAGCGGGAGAATCGGTACGCTTTCGGGAACAGAAAATCACTTTTGATCAGCCTCTTTCTGGTAAGGAAGCTACCCGAACGTGGGAAGTAAATCTGGATGCTTTGGAGATGGAGCCGGGCAATGAACTGTATTTCTACGCAACAGCATTTGACAATAAGCCACAGCGACAGCAGTCACGAACGGAGACATTCTTTATCATTTTGGCTGACACAGCACAAGCGGAATTTTCCTTGCAAGGTGCACTTGGCGTTGACTTGATGCCTGATTTCTTTAGAAGTCAGCTCCAGATTATCATGGATACGGAGAAACTGATTCGAGAGAAAAAGCAAATGACTGTGAAAGAATTCGACTTCAAAAGCAATGAATTGGGATTTGATCAGAAGAAACTCAGACTAAAGTACGGGCAATTTATAGGCGAGGAAGAGGACAGTGGTCTGGACATTGACAGTGGTGAAGATCATGAGGAAGTCAGTCACACCGGTGAAAATGTACTTGAGGAATTTGGGCATGATACCGATCATGAAAATGAGGAGGGACAATGGATGGATCGCGGCACTGAGGCTGATAACAAAAATCCACTAGCTGATTACATGCATACGCACGACGATGAAGAAACGGCTACTTTCTATACCCAGACCATAAAGGATAAGCTGCGTGCTGCACTTAATGAAATGTGGGATGCTGAGCTTTATTTGAGACTTTTCCAACCAAAAGAATCACTACCATACCAGTATCGTGCGCAGGAGCTGCTGAAGGAAATACGTAATCATGCACGAATCTATGTGCAGCGGATTGGGTTTGAACCTCCACCTGTGAATGAAGTGGAGAGCCGTTTGACAGGTAAGTTGAAAGAAGTGAACCAACGGCCATTTCAATCGGAACGGGAATTCAAGCAGGATTATCCTGCCATACGTAAGGCCATTGTTCGGTTGGATCAGGTCAGTGTTTCTGGAAAATGGGATCAAAATGCCAAGCAAGTATTGCAGTCAGCAGGGGATGAGTTGGCAGGACTAGCCATCACTCAGCCAGGCAAATACTTAGAGGCATTGAATACCATGCGCCTGTTGCTAGATAAGAATTCGCTGAGTACTGATGATCTTAGAAAATTGAATGAACTTAAAGCGACGTTAGAAGTTGCTTTAACTGTCATTTCGCCCATGCCCACGGCAACTGAACGAACCGATGATGAGATGTCACGCCATTTTCTTATGACACTTCTAAATCCTGAGCAGCCATGATGATGACCAATATACCAGTGTGGTGGATGTGGATCATTCTGGTCGCATTGTTTGTCGCAATGGGCTATTGGGATCTAAAAGGTCGACCAACAAGACATAGATTGCTACGCTTTGCTGCCATTGTGCTAGCGATGCTTTCACTGCTGATGCTTTATATGAGGCCCTATTGGACAAAGGAAAGTGAAGCCATGCGTGTAGCGATTGCCACCCTCAATTCGAGCGAGGAGGTATTGGATAGCTTAAAAAACGTGCAAGTAGAAATATTGAATTCCTTTGATGACTATTTACTTAAAAGCCAAGAGACAAACATCGAGGAATTGATTGTAGTTGGTGATGGTTTGGAAAAGTGGGAGTTGGAAAAATTGGATCGATCCTTTACTTATTTGCCCATTGAAGAGTTTATGGAAGGGCCATTTGATTATTGGCCGTCAGAAGCTATAGAAAGATCAGCCATGCAATTGTCGATTGGAATTCAGTTATTGGATTCCTTAAGCTTGGTGCTATCAGGACCTGGAATTACTCCATTAACCAAGAAAATAAATAAAGGCCAGTCCAAGGTCTCTTTTGAAGTAATTCCGAATCTCTCTGGTAATTTATTGTATGAATTAGCTGGTATTCGAGGTAAGGATACAATCTTTAGAGAGGTAATGCCGATGCGAATTAAACCTGCTAAAACAACGGCAGTGTTGGTGTTGACGTCTGCACCCTCTTTTGAACTACGAAACTTAAAAAACCATCTGGCTGAGGCTGGGTTTGCTGTAGCTGAGCGTCAGAAAGTTTCAAAGGAAACGTATCACCAGTCGTTCGTGAATTTGAATCAAAGGAACTTGTCTCGATTGTCTAATGCGCTTCTTGAATCGTTTCAGCTAGTCATTGTAGATGCAGACACATATGACGCGCTTTCTTATTCGGATAGGCGAAATTTACTTGATCGATTGAAAGCAGGTGAGATCGGAATGGTATGGTTAAGTGAGGCAGGAAGAAACGCGCCATTGTCATTACAAAAAGTGAAGGAAAGTAAACGAACATTTACTGTAAAGGGCGAGAAAATTGACCTAGCCACTTACAATTGGAGTGCTACAAATGGTGAAAGCCTGCTACTTCAAGGTCAGCAAATTGGAAAGTTAAAAACAAAGGGACTAGGGAAGATTGTCGTACCTTCATTGGCAAATACTTACACCTTACTTCTTAGAGGAGAGAAGACATTTTATGCGGATGTTTGGAAGGAATTACTTCATCCGGTGATTGGTAAAGAATGGATACGAAATGAGGTACAGTTACCTTCGTTTGCCCGGTTAGCTGAACCAGGATCTTTTCTGTCAACGGAAGAAAATGTAACCGTTGATTCTTTTGAACTTTCGATGGAAGAACATTGGTTTATGGATAATAATTGGGGAACTACATTTTGGCCAAAAAAGCGAGGATGGAATGTGTTGGAATTTGAAGGAGGCGGTGCGGATTATTTTGTCTTTGATAGTGCCGATTGGCCTGTTCAAAAAACTCATATGAAGCAGCAACGAACTGCTTCACATATAAGCCATAAAACCAACTTAGAATCACATTCTGTTACCAATCCTTTGCCAATATCTAGATGTTATTTCTTCGCATTATTCCTTGTAGCAATGGGGTATCTGTGGGTAGAGCAGCGGGTGGGTTGATAGGCGATAATGCTTTTTCTTTATTTCGCGACTCACCATCTTTTAAGCTAATCTTCTTGTTTTCGGAGTACAGCTTGAATGTGTACGTTTATAGTTTTAACCTACCAACTGATGATGAAGCTACATCACACAGACTATTATGATTTTCGCCAACAGTATTCCTGTTGTGGAGTTAATATTTTATATAGATTAGTATAGTAGCGAGGGGGGGAGTTTCATTCTTTCTCATTATCAAATAGTTATCAGTTTTTAGATATTCTATTGTAAACCTGTTACAAACCTAAAGTAGTCAGAAAAACATATCTGAACCTTAAATTTGTTGTGATTATTTATTCTCGGTCTTTCCGCATTTCTTAGATTAACTATACACAGCTTAAAATCCTTTCTATTCAATTTGCGATCTTCGTTAATCATTCAAGCCTGTTTATAATATGAGGATAATTCATAATTTAATCCAATTCTATCCACCATGAACCATCTATGCAAAGGGGGTTACATTAAATTTATTTACTGAATTACTCAGAGGTTGATTCGTTTTACAAAAGAGGAAATAAAGTTCAATAACATAATACCAATGCTAATCTTACCTATATCATTTGATATAGTGCAATGCTTATAGTTACTAAGAATTTGATCATCAGGAATATTTATACCCATTTTCCTCTTTTTTTAATGAAAAAGTAACGTCATAAATATTTGAATCAGTTAGTTTGTATAGAATGATATGGTCTATATTTAGATTTTTATTTCAAACAAGATTAAATATCCGCCAGATGTTTTTATTTTCTGACCTACCGTCACCAAGAAGAGTGATTAGAATCACTTGTATTTCATTTTTAATCCCCTCTTTTGTTTCAGTTCAAACACCCTATTCAGTTTCTTCTGAATCAGGTTAAATTCTGCTCAAACACTAACCACTCAAGTTCTGACATAAAGTGTCGTATCACGCAATTTTACGCTTAATAGTAGCAGTCTGATCCATAACAATAAACACCACATCTCATGAAATTATATATTTCAATTCTCTCTTTAGTATTCATTCACTTTTCTACAACTCTTTATTCTCAGAGTCCACCCACCATCACTTCCTTCTCTCCAACCAGTGGGCCGATAGGAACTACTGTCACGATCACAGGAACAAACTTCGACACAACCCCAGCCAACAATATTGTATTTTTCGGTGCGACTCAGGCCACTGTATCAGGGGCTACAGCTACCCAGCTTACCGTGACGGTTCCGACAGGAGCGACTTATCAGCCCATTACCGTATTAGTCGATGGTTTGCTGGCTTATTCTTCAAGTCCTTTTATGGTGACCTTTGATGGTGGAGGAACTATTGATGCGAGTTCCTTTGATGCCCAACAAGGATACACAACTGAAACAGGCCCCTCTTCAGTAGCCATAGGTGACTTGGATGGGGATGGAAAATCAGACCTAGCAGTAGTAAATCAGATTTCCAATACCGTTTCCGTATTTAGAAATACTAGTACCGCTGTAGGTGCGATTAGTTATGCCGCCAAGCAAGATTACACAACTGGAACAGGCCCTTCTTCAGTAGCCATAGGTGACTTGGATGGCGATGGAAAAGCAGATCTTGCTATAACAAATTTTACTTCCTCTACCGTATCCGTATATAGAAATACCAGTATCGAAGTAGGCACGATTAGTTATGCCGCCAAGCAAGATTACACAACAGGTTCAACACCTTTTTCAGTAGCCATAGGTGATTTGGATGGCGATGGAAAATCAGACCTTGCCGTAGCAAATAGTAGTTCCAATACTGTCTCCGTATTTAGAAATACCAGTACCGAAGTAGGCACGATTAGTTATGCCGCCAAGCAAGATTACACAACAGGTTCATCACCTTTTTCAGTAGCCATAGGTGATTTGGATGGCGATGGAAAATCAGACCTTGCAGTAACAAATTGGAGTTCCGCTACCGTCTCGGTATTTAGAAATATCAGTACCGCTGTAGGTGCGATTAGTTATGCCGCCAAGCAAGACTACACAACCGGAACAGGCCCCTCTTCAGTAGCTATAGGTGATTTGGATGGCGATGGAAAATCAGACTTGGCCGTACCAAATTATAGTTCCAATAACGTATCCGTATATAGAAATACCAGTACCGCAGTAGGCACGATTAGCTATGCCGCCAAGCAAGATTACACAACCGGAACAACCCCTGAATTAATAGCCATAGGTGATTTGAATGGCGATGGAAAATCAGACCTTGCGATAACAAATTCTAGTTCTTCTACCGTCTCGGTATTTAGAAATACCAGTACCGCAGTAGGTACGATTAGTTATGCCGCCAAGCAAGATTACACAACAGGTTTAACACCTTTTTCAGTAGCCATAGGTGATTTGGATGGCGATGGAAAGGCAGACCTTGCAGTATCAAATTTTAATTCCGCTACCGTCTCCGTATTTAGAAATGCTATTGCTGTAACAGATGCTTTTGAAGGTAGCCAATGGGTAGGTACTGTAAGCAGTGATTGGGATAATGCCTCTAACTGGAATGGTGACGTTCCTAATAGTACCACCGATGTTTTAATTCCTTTGACAAGCATTAATCCAATTGTTTCAGGAACAGCTACGGTAGACAACATAGAAATACAAGCGGGCGCAAATGTAACAGTGAACTCAGGTGCAGCATTGGCTATTATGGGTAAAATTACGGGAGATGGGGAAGTTGTCATAAAACGGAAAACAAATGCCAATCTAGGTTACAGTATTATTGGCTCACCTATCACTGACGCAACTATTGAAGGTCTTGGTGCTGATTTCATTTATGACTTTAATGGTACTGATTATATTGTTCCATCAGGAACTATGACTCCAGGTAAAGGTTATTTTGCTGCCTTTGACAACTCTGCACCAGAATTGACTTTCACAGGAACACCAAATACAGGCATGATGAATAACTCAGTTGTACTAGGCGGTGATAATTTCAATATAGTGTCTAATCCATACGCTGCTGCCATTTCCAGATCTGGCTTTATAGCTGCGAATGGGTCAGGAGTGATTGACGGGAATATTTGGCTCTGGGATGATGGAGGAAGCAATGTTGGAGGAAATAGAGGGGGAGATTATATAGCCGTGAACAATGTCGGAATGACATCAACAGTTGATTTAGGTGATGATGTTGCGGGCTTAGAAACGTCAACTGCCTTCAATGGCAATATTGTTTCCATGCAAGGCTTCTTAGTATTAGCTACAGGGAACGCAAACATTAGTTTTAATCCAACCATGCAGGTAACGACTTCTGGAGGAAATGATGATGCCAATCACTTCAGAACTGCTGAAATACAGAAATTGAGAATGTCATTGGAAGGCAATGGACTCTACAACGATATATTGATAGCATTTGCGGAAGGAGCTACAGAAGGAAAGGATTATGGTCTGGATGCTGAGAAGTATTCAGGAAACAACCTTATGTCTTTCTACTCCACACAGGCTGACAAACGCTATGCAATCCAAACACTTCCAAGTGTCGGAGCTGAAAGTAGGGAAGTTCGATTAGGAATGGAGATAGGAGTGTCTGAAGTCTATACATTGGCAGTGCAAGGACTGGAAAATATGGAAGGACTTAAACTGATACTGAATGATCACCTATCAGGTGAAATGAAGACACTTACAGAGGGTAGCAAATGTTCTTTCACTTCAAGTGCTGGCTCATTCAAAGAAAGGTTTAGCCTTACGTTTACTAATACCGTATTGGATATAAATGGATTGAGTAATGCTCCATTGAGGGTATTTAATCAGGCTGCTGATCTGATAATTCAGTATCCTTCAGAAAGCAAAGAAGAAATCTGTATCTACACCTTAACAGGTCAATTGATACGTAAAGAGCTGGTGCAGTTTAGCTCAGGCGAAGCTATGGTTGATACGAAACGATTAACTTATGATCAACTATACATCGTTAGAATAAATAATGAATCGGTGAAATTCATATTAAACAAGTAAGGCACTAGGGTGATGAGGGGATTTTTATAAAATTACTTTGGCCCTTAATATTGCAATTATTTGCCAGAGGCTATAAAGGCTGATAAATAGCCTTTATATAGCCTTATATTAAAAGTAAGGGCGGTGTAAAGAACGGCAATCCATGCTTTACGAACCGCCGTATGACCCCCGTGCTTTTTCTTTTCCATCAGGCATACTCTTTGGCAAGTTTAGGATTAGGTGTTGAGCTTCTTATTATTCAGAAATCAAATGTGTGGAATGTTAATACACTTCACATAATATTAAAGTTGACCCAGTATTATACCCTAAAAATTGCCTTATCTCTAGCCATGATAAGACTGTCCGAATCAAATATTTAATCCAAATAGAATAACCTAACATTTAAAAAAAGGCGGGCTGTATATCACACCATTCCTTCAATAAACGTTTCCACGAAATCAACGATTTTTTCCTTGATTCGGTTGGATGCTGAGCCTCGGTCTTTTAAGCTTGGTCTTTGATTCATCAATGCAATCACTTCGTCTCTTAGTGGCTCCTTGTGAGTAAAAAGATAATTGCTCACTGTGACGACAAGGCGATCATAATGTAAGTCTTCTTCTTCACTCAAGAGCTTAAAAGCTTTCTTTTTCTCGTGTGTCCAGAAGTCATCAAACGAAGTTTCTATCTCATCACTATCCGAGATCTTTTTCATGTTTTGATCCATGAACTTTTCGATCAATTTCTTTTTGCTTCGAAGCTTGGTGTCTGAAGACATCATGTCGGAAATAGCCTTGCGCTGTTTCTCCTGATCATCAGGCTTTGCGTTTTTCAACTTCGCTAATAAGCTTAGGATGTAAGCAACATTGATCTCATATTTTTTGGATAAGTTCTAGCTCAAAGTCTAAGTCATTCAAGATGGAGACCTTTTCTTTTTGCTTACCAGACTTTACTGCCTCATAAAGGTCGAGATATTTGCTTTTGTAGTTTTCAAACGTCTGTGCTTCCATGTCCAAATCTTCCGGTTCATATTCGGTAAAACTTGCGAGTACATTTTGAATCCGCATTAGTTCTCTAAAAGCTTTCACAAACTTCATCTGATCTTCTTCCGATTCAAGACCATTGACATCATCAAACGTGGGGGTGATTTCTAAGACTTTCTCCACCGCTTTGTTAAACAATGTCACATAGTCTTCATATGGCTCAATGATGATTTCCTCTAAAGCTTCTTTGTTGGAAAATAGGGTAATGGCCTCATCCGTGGCATCTTTAAGATCTCTAAAGCAAATCACATTGCCTTGAGACTTGAGATCGTCCAGTATGCGATTGGTTCTGGAAAAGGCTTGAATCAAACCATGAAATTTGAGGTTTTTATCTACATATATGGTGTTGAGGGGTTTACTATCAAAACCCGTAAGAAACATATTGACGACAAGGAGTATGTCCACATCCTTGTTCCTTACTTTTTTGCCAATGTCTTGGTAGTAACCATAAAAGTCACTGGTGGAGAAATTGGTATTAAACATACCATTGTAGTCCCCTATGAAGTCATCGAGTTTGTCTCTTGTATGCGTGGATTTATAATCCGCTTGTGGCTCAGCAGCGGCTAATAAAGTATAATCCTCATCTGGAATGAAGCCATTAGCATCTTCATCCGGCTCATTGGGTTGATAAGAGAAAATTGTGGCCACCTTGAGGTTATGTTGCCCTTCCAGCTTCTTTCTTTTGAAAAGCTGGTAGTATTGAACCAACGTTTTTACACTTTGCACACAGAAAATGGCGGTAAAAGTTCCGTTTCGGGTCTTTCTATCATGGTTTGCGATGATGTAATCCGTAACACTTTCTAGGCGCTGTGGTGCTTCCAATACTTCTGCCGTATCAATGTCTTCTACTTTGACATCCGTGATGGTCTTTTTTTGCTTGTAAGTGCTATGATATTCGATAGAGAATTTTAAGACGTTTCGGTCTCTTATTGCATCAGTAATGACATACTTGTGAAGACATTCTTCAAAAAGGTCTTTGGTGGTTCTTTGGCCGAGTGCATTTTTGACCGAATTGTCAGCAAAAATAGGAGTGCCTGTAAAACCAAACATTTGCGCTTGTTGAAAGAAGTCTTTGATGCGGTTGTGTGTCTCTCCAAATTGGCTTCTATGACATTCGTCAAAAATGAATATTAAGCGCTTATTAGTGAGCGATTCAATTTTTTCAAGGTATTTCTTTTTCTCAATCGCATTACTCAGCTTTTGAATGGTGGTAACAATGAGTGGCGTGTCATTTGATAATTGCTTGACTAGCGTGCTGGTACTATTTGTGCCATCAATACTGCCCTCGCTAAAACTGTTAAATTCTCGGATGGTCTGATAGTCCAAGTCTTTACGATCTACCACAAATACCACCTTGTGTACCACTTCCAAGCCGGTAAGTATTTGTGCTGCTTTGAAGGAGGTAAGCGTTTTTCCAGAACCTGTTGTGTGCCAGATGTATCCGTTCTTTTTTGTGTTTTTCACACGCTCTACGATCGCCTCTGTCGCATAGTATTGGTAGGGGCGAAGCACCATCAGCTGATTGGCGGTGTTGAGTACGATGTATTTGGTGATCATCTTAGAAAGATGACAGGGCTCCAAAAATACTGGGGTAAATTCCGACAGGTTAGTCATTATTTTATTGTCCACATCAGCCCAATAAAACGTTTGCTTGAATGACCTTCCATTTACCGGATTATTGGTGAGGTACTTGGTGTCCACACCATTGCTGATCACAAATAATTGGATATAGTTGAAAAGCGCAAAGCCTGTTCCGTAAGAATGTCTTTCGTATCTATTGATCTGATTGAAAGCCTCTTTGAGCTCCAAACCTGTACGCTTCAGCTCTACTTGCACCAAAGGCAAGCCATTGATAAGTAGGGTTACATCGTAGCGATTTTGATATTTGCCATCGATGGTGATTTGATGGGTGACCTGATACTCGTTTTGACACCAATGTACTTGGTTGATGAGCTCGATGTATCCCGTTTCCCCATTGTCTTTGGTGTATTGTACTTTGTCTCGGAGGGTTTTGGCTTTTTCGTAAATATTGCCTTTTGCAAGTGCATTAAGGACTTGCTTGTACTCATTGTCTGACAGACTTCTTTTGTTGTGCTTTTCGAGTTGCGCTTTGAGATTGGCTACTAAGTCATCCTCGTTTTTGATGATCACTTTTTGGTATCCTAATTCCTGCAACTTCTTCACCAAGTTGTCTTCTAATATCGCTTCTGGTTGTGTGGTCATACTTTTATTTCCCCTCTTGAGAGGGGCTAGGGGTGTGTTTTTCTCTATTTAACTAGGTGTGTTCTTCTCTATTTAAAATAAAATTTTCTATTGTCCTCAGTACATTATTAATATCATGCATCACTTCTACATCGGCAAACCTCATTACTGTCAAGCCTATTTCTTCCAAATCTCTTTGCTTTATTTCATCTCGTGCAATTACCTCTTCGAACTGGTGAGTATATCCATCCAACTCAATGACTAGTTCCAATTCGTAGCAATAAAAATCTGCAATGTATTCCAAAAGAGGTTTTTGCCTGTGAAAGTCATAGCCTATCATTTGCTTGCCTTTCAGGTATTGCCAAAGTCGTATTTCACTTTTGGTGCTATCATTGCGAAGCTGACGAGCGAGCATCTTGAGTTTAGGATTGTATGGGATGATTTTCCGTTTCATACCTATTCAGGGAAAAACGTTTTGGTAAATACACACCAATACACACCCCTGACCCCTCTCAAGAGGGGAATGTGGCGAATAACTCCAGCCATTCAACTTCTTCACCAAGTTGTCTTCTAATATCGCTTCTGGTTGTGTGGTCATCTCCAAAGTGGTTCTTGGTGCCAGTTTTCTTTAAATCCCAATGCATCTGGGTCGACACTTGGATACGTCTGCATTAATGTTTTAAGCCTTTTGGCAAATGTGTTATTTCGCTGAATCTCTTTTAATAGATATTTCATCAAACAGAGGGTAGTTGCGGGCTTATCATAAATCATAACGGAGCGAAAGTTAATGATTTATGTGAAAATGAAGGGCCATAAAAGCAAAAGACGCACCCTGGGACGCTGATCTTACGGGTAGCGCGGTGCGTACTGTTGTTGAAAAGATACGTCGTATATTAAAGAAAGTTAAATATAATTCGTTATTGATTGCTTTGTCATATGCACGAAGGATCAAGAAACCTTTCAATGAGAAGGGGTCATGTTGAGCTCTTGGATTCTTGTAGTTTCTTTCTGGTGCCTCCCTCTGGTTTTCTGAGAAAGATCCACTAATACATCAGTAAAATTCCATGGCTATTCGTTGAGTAAATGGTTGAAGCTTTGATGGTCAAACTCACCCAGAGAATCAGATATGAATGTGCAATTGGCTCTATTTTTCTCGCTTTTGAATAACCCTCGAATGTAGGAAATGGCCTTTTGAGCAACAGGATGTGTTTTGGTGACAAGTGACCTGAGAATAAACGGATTACTTCATCTAATCCAAGCGCGACTTCTTCGAGTACTTGGACATTTTGAAAATCATATTTTTTTGCCGTCTATTTTAGCCTTCTTATAGTAATAGCGGCCTTTTTTTAGGTTTAGGGAATTGTTTTGTCATGGAAAGTATAGCAAGTAACTGCGGTATCTTAGCTTATCATTGCCTTTATTCTCACTTGACAAAGCAGGAATAGTCATGTTTTTCAATTTGTAATGATTACTTTTTTTGATTTGATACTAAAATTATCATTGGTCAATAGAACGATGTAAACACCATCTAAAACATGGCTTAAATCTATTTGGGTTAAAGGCGAATTAATTTTCTTCTTCATAACAGTAATGCCTAATAGATTGACTATCCTCAAATGCACATTGCTTAAATCTACATTGTTAGTTTTAAGATCCCAGATACTTGAATTGTTGTTTTTGTAAAAAACAAAGTTGGGACTCACGCTTGCCAAATCATTACTTTCATTTGAGAGTGCAATAGTAGTAGGGATAATAGTAATTAAATCGTTATCTGAAACGGTAATATTTTGTGGGTAGGATATAGTTAGTTCAGAGTTTGTTTTTATTTCTGCATTATTGCCAATAATATCTACGTAAAAACTGGTTGGATATCTAGACGTAGAAGTTATATCCCAACCTTTATATTTAATGTGAAAACCTTTTCCCATGTATATAGAGGTAAGTTTATTATTCTCATCCAAAGATAAGACAGCAAACCTTCCTGTAAGTTCTACATCTAAAACTGTGTCATTGAATTCGGTGTTGTCAGTATCTTTAATTAAAATGATTTGTTTAATGTTTTTTCCATCTACAACACTTGCTACTTCTAAACCAGTAAATATTCCATTTCGTTTTATATTGGTAACCTTGGTGACCGTATTTGTATTAGTACCAATGTAAGGCTCATATACCGCCGTGAATGGTGTGTCCCAAGCTTCACCATTATGTCTTATAAGAATAGTGGGAGTAGGTGTGTTGTCATAAGAACTAGAAACACCCAAAGTGGGTGGTGCGCTTACTCTGGTATATTCTCTGTTAGCCTCATTGGGGATATGCATTTTCATATTTATCTGATCTCCTAACCGTGTAGCAGTAAAAGTAGCGGTCACATCACCTGAATAAAAGCCAGATGTTTGAATGTCTGAAAAGTATTGCCATCCTGGATTATTAAAACCTCCCGAAGTATCTCCATTGCTGTATCTATTAGGGTCAGATGTTAATGGGAGATTGGAACCATTAGACTCTAAAACGAGACTGTCTGAAAGGTTGTGATAAACATAATCATGATATTCGTTAGCTAAAGAAGAATTAGATTTAAAAACATCAACATAATAGCCACTTGTTGGAGAGGTACGAACTATGGCCATAGTTCTATTTTGAACTGCTTCTGCTTGGTCGCCCTTATCATCACTAAATCTAGTAGTACTAAAAGAATTTTTAGGTGATACGGGAAGCTCTGTATATTCGGGTTCTATTGATAGTTTTTCGACTCTTTTAATATTTATGTCTGCAATACCTCCAGATCCTTGAGAAGCACCATTTACAATAACCGTATTATGAGCAGCAAATAAGCGGTAATAATTTCTATGAATAGTAGACGTGTACTTTTTAGTGTTACCCGCAGCTGCTCCTATCACTGTTTTGGGGCCGTACAACTCCATGTTCATTCCTGAAGCATAACTATGAACGAAACCTGCGCCACCAACAAATAGCATCAATCCATTTAAAACGGGATCAGGGGTGTCAATATTTCTTTGAAGAGAGATGCCTGCAAATGATAATTCATTTGTCACGTTTTGTTTAAAATCGGCGCTTGCTCCGTTAACTTCTCCAGAATACCATAAAAGTCTTAAAGGTTCATCATAATAAGGTTCTATAGCTGTAGAACGGTTATTGCTCAAAGCTTGTCTTTGGTAATTACCATAATCGATACTCGAATTGATAAGTTTTCCAAACTTATCGAGCAATTGACCATTGTTGGTTAATTTCCCTAAATAATAAGCTAGTTCATAGCCATCGTGATATCTTTGAAAACTTCTGCTGCCATCACCAAAATGTATCGTTCTATTGCCATTGGGCCATGAAAAATCGTTAGGGATATCAAGTGATTGAGGTATGTTAGCGTATTTGTAAGCTAAATTATAAGAAGGGTCGTACTTAGTAATTACTCCCATTAAATAGGTGGAGAATTCGGCAACATATTTAGCATAGGTAAAAGGTTCTGGCCATATACCATTATTGTCTTGAATTTTTTGAGACATAACACTTAATGGAATTTGCCTTGTTGCTCTTTTATCAATAGCGTAAAGTAATTCTGCATCCCTTTCAGCTTGATTATCTAACGCTAAGGTGTTACTAACCAAGCTGGGACTTTCTAAGGCAGGCCAGTTCGAGGCGATACCACCACGTTCTTTGGCTAAAAAAATATAATTTCTGAAAATCTGCTCTGCTTCAAGCCAATCTATTGTTGTTTCTATGTTAGCTGCAAAATCGTAGGCCATTCCACCATTTTTAATATAAGTAGCTATAAAATCATAAAGCACCGGTATTTGAGCACCAATTTCTCTAGATTCCTTTAAATGGTCTGTTGGATAAATCCAACCTGTATTAATACTAGAAGAAGAAGAGGCCAGGGGAACCTGGTTCATGCCTTTCATAAACGTATAAAAAATAGAAGCACTATATTTCGCATAGTCTTCATTTCCTGTCAAGAAATATAGAACTCCACTATCAATGCCACTTTGTAAGAAGTGTTTATATTTAACTTGGTCTTCATAGGCATTGGCTTGACTATTACGAAGTGTTTTTAATGGAGGTATTTGTCCAGCAACAACATTGCTACTATCAAAAGGTAACTGACTTAAATAAGCTTGACGGTTAGACATATAGGTAGAAAGTTCAGCGTTTACTCTATTTGAGAACTCTGCGTAATATGTTTTTTTCCAAGGGTTGTTATTTATCTCATCAAGAATATCTTGTTTTTCTGATTCTTTTACCCAAATTAATGGTCGTTCTGTAACAATAGTTTCTAGTGGACTTGAATTTTTTACCTTATTAGAGAGTGATCCGTCATTAAAACTATCACCAACATTGAATTGTGCATTTGCATTGGTTAAGGATAGAAAACATACAGAAATAAATAGGAATGTTGTTTTCATTTGATATCAATAAGCTTGGGTGAATAAATTAGCCTTATCTAAATTTAATAAACTTGCAGTCTCTTCAGGGTTTTCTATAGTCCTCCTGTTTAACGCCAATTTTGCTCCGAGATTGGCAAGCAGAATAGCTAAAGAATGAACTATTCCGTTTCCTGTTCCGGTAATCACAACTACATCGTTTTTTATGCTTTTCATAGGTTAATTCAGGTTGTAATAAGATGGTAACGACTAGCTCGGGTGTACGCCCACAGCACGTAAAGAGCACAATCTAGTGAATTCTGTCGTGCCCGACAAAGGGAAGCTCACACCGGTTCAAAGAGGAACTGCGCTCAGAAAGATGAAACTCTTGCGAGCCAAGATGGGTAGAAATTGTTCATATGGATACCGACCAACAAAAGTGCCCATATGGCAGTGAGGGAGGTACAGAAGAATGTAAGGAAATACTTCTGGGTAATTGATTTGGATTTAGCGAACTTCTTTGAAGAAGTCCGTCATGACCTACCGATCAAAGGGCTTGAGAATCATGTCTCGGAGCGCTGGGTGCTGATGTAAATCAAAAGGTGGCTGGAAGCTCAAGTCCATCTGGAAGATGGTAGCATAAAGCACTCAGAAGGCAGAGGGGAGTTTTATTCTGACTTACTACCAAATAGTTATCAATTTTTAGATATTTTTTAGTACAAGCTTGACTTTAAGATTTTGTCTTATAAATTTCGTAATATAACAATACCCATAAACCATTAAAATTGAATACCATATTTATGGTATTTTTAATTTTTTTTTGAAACTGATTCTTTTTCTTGGGACTGAAAGAGTTAGTTTTAATCATGCGTATCATTTGTCAGTTATCGGCTCCTCAACATCCTTTACCCTTCGACCATATTCCTTACCTCACGGGAACAATACATAAGTGGATAGGTAACAATAAGGTACATGGAGAAATATCACTTTATTCCTTTTCGTGGTTGCAAGGAGGTAAAAGTGTAAAACAAGGGCTGTCTTTCCCCGATGGAGGTCAATGGTCTATCAGTAGCCATGATACTGATCTAATCAAATCGATTATCCAAGGCATACAGGAAGATTCAGAGATCTGTTTTGGTATGCGAGTACACGATATTACAATAGTCAAAACTCCTGATTTTGGAACAGAAGCAAGGTTTCTTTTGGCTAGTCCTGTGCTGATCAAACGACGAGATGGTGAAAGAATAGAGCATGTACTTTTTGACCATCCTAATGCAGGTGATTATCTCACAGAAAAGATGGTCACTAAGTTGAAAAAAGCAAACTTGAATGCCGAAGGCATAAGCATAGATTTTGACAAAATGTACCGAGCACCAAAAACCAAATTGGTGAACTACAGAGGAATAAAGAACAAAGCAAGCATGTGTCCAATCCTCGTCAAGGGCTCTCCAGAGCAAATTGCTTTTGTCTGGAATGTTGGTGTAGGAAACAGTACAGGAATAGGCTTTGGTGCTTTAAAATAAAAATTCAATGACATACTATGTAGTAAAATACACCGGTCCTTTTGGTTTCATCAAGCCTTGGACGGCAGTAAGAGATAGCGAGACTTTTAGCCAGCAGTTTTTAACACCATCGATTGTAGAGGGTATAGAAAAAAAGTTATTTCCTGAGTTGCTTAGTGATGTAGGGATTAAGAGAATTGTAGGTCACCGACTCTCTTATGCACAAGTTTCTGGTCAACAGGAAGTAATACAGACACGAGGTTGGAATTCCAAGCGACAAAGCGGACAAATCCTGTTTGATCGGCCTAAAGCAATTTTGATCAGAGGGGTTTTACAAAACCCTGTACTTCATTTGGCATTTGAAAAGGAAGAGTATGCGATAAATGCTTATGATCAACATCTCTGTCTTTGTAGAAATGAAGACATGATTTTTCCTAAAGAAATATTGGAGGGTTCAAAGGAGGAATTCGAAACAAGTATAGATCGATTCCCGGGGTATGAATTGGTTTTTGAGAAGAACGACAAATCTTTTCTGGTTGGTTATCACAGATATACCGGAGAACCCATGTATGGATGGATAAGAGTTGTTGGTCAACCTATCACTACTTTTTGATGAAAACGCTTTTAGCCAAATCAAAACCTGAGTTCACACCGCTCAAAGATCATCTGGAACATGTGGCTCAAGCCGCTGTTGTTTTTGCTCGGTATTTGAATATGGATAGGGCGGTAGCTCATCATGGAGCCCTCTTACATGATATTGGCAAAGCGCATCCCGTTTTTCAAAATCGTTTGTTGGAAACTAACCCAAACCCAAAAGTATTTCGACATGAGATAGCCTCACTTTTTTTTCTATCCGCATTTCCAGAAATCGAATATGCACCATTGATTGAAATGGTAGTTGGTCATCACAAATCAATAAAAAGGGATGTAGGAGAAAAGGGCCTGCTTGATTTGGAAAAAGGATCGCATTTTCGGGAATTTCACTTAGGAGATTGGGATGAATGGAGCCCACAAGCATTTGACTTACTAAATGAACTAGGAGTGGAGTGCACTGCATTTTCAAAGGAGCAGGCGTTTGTCAACCTTGAATACACCATCAATTATTGTAAGAGAAAAGTCAAAGAACGAGGCTACTCTGAATGGAGAGGATTGCTTATGGGTGCGGATCATTTCGCATCAGCACTCATATTTAAAACGAACGATAAGTTATCGAATGCTTTTAAAACGCCTAATCTCAATTTCTTCAACAGACAGCACAAACTATATCCACTATCCTATATGCCTGCTGACTCAACTAGAAAGCATTCCATAGTGGTGGCATGTACTGGGGCAGGAAAAACCGATTATTTATTCAGAAGAACTAAAGGAAGAGTGGTTTATACTTTGCCGTTTCAAGCTTCTATCAATGCCATGTACAAGCGCGTCGCAAATGATCTGGAAAAGGATAATCCATTATTGGATATAAGAGTGCTTCATGCTTCATCTAGTGTGGTAAAACGAAATGGGAAAGAAGAGGAGACCGTTCTTCAGTCTTTGATTGGCTCTTCAATCAAAGTGTTGACACCACATCAATTGGCAGCTATTGCTTTTGGTCTGAGTGGATATGAAGCCTTGATCCTCGATCTAAAAGGTTGTGATATCATTTTGGATGAAATTCATACTTACACGGGCGTATCTCAGGCAATTGTGTTGAAGTTAGTGCAAATTTTAAAGCAGTTGGATTGCCGAATTCATATTGGTACAGCTACTATGCCAATGGCCTTATACAGTAGAATAGCAGAGACTTTGGGCGAAGATTTGTTAGAAATTAAGTTAGAAAATGAAGCGTTGGATAAATTTGACAGACATATAGTACACAAGATTGATTCATTCGAGGCTTCTCATTCTTTGATTTCCGAAGCTATATCGAATGATCAAAAAATATTGATTGTATTCAATAAGGTAGATCGTGCCCAGAATGCTTATCAGGCAATATTAGAAATGTCATTTGATGCGCCTGTTCTTCTATTACACAGCAGGTTTAAAAGAAGTGATAGAAATGAAAAAGAAAAACTGTTGATAGGTCTTGACCAAGATGGAAACCCAACGGGTGATTTTAATACTTCCGAAAAAGCTTGTATTGTCATCTCCACCCAAATAGTAGAAGTAAGCTTGGATATCAGTTTTGATCTAATGATAACCGAAACGGCTCCACTCGATGCTTTGATTCAACGTTTTGGACGAGTAAATAGAAAGAGAACCGAAGAAACGCTTGGAAAATATAAATCTGTCTATCTAATCGCTCCAACCGAGAATAAAAATGATGCCCTACCATATGACCATGATGTGTTGTTAAAATCGTATGAGATATTGAATGATGGAGAGCTACTAAAAGAAAAAGAATTACAAGCAAAAATAGATACTGTCTTTCCTGAAATCGACTTTTTAGATATTGAAGAACACGCCATATTTAGAGCAAATGGCACTATGAAAATGGATAAGCTCACGCATAAAAACAAATCTTACCTTCTCAACCTGCTGGAAATTGACTCTGTAAGCTGTGTCGAAGCATCGGATATTGAAACATATGAAAATGGTGATTTTGAAACGCGCTTAGGGTTGGAAATTCCAGTGAGATATTATCATGTAAAACACCTTTCCCCATTGAAAAGAGGGAACAAACCTTTCCCGCTTCCAGGAGGCACTTACAGCTGGGAGCTAGGCTTACAAGTAGAAAAAATAAAATCACCACAATTTGATGAAAACGAGCAAGTACTATGATTACGACAGTAATAGGAAGAACCTTTTTAGACGCTTATAATAAAAAGTACGATAATTCACTCTCACCCAAAGAGTTCTTTGAGCAAGAGTATTGGGAGGTTTTTTTTAATCATCCAAAATATATGCAATGGGTGACTAACTCCCCATTTGTACAGATGAAAAGTGGACAAAAACCTCACTTACTTCAACTCGAAGAAAGACAAGAAAAATTAGAGAGCTTATTTGAAAAGGTCGCTGAAGGCTCGCCGGATGCTAGTTTTGCCCTTGGCTTTCCTGCAAGTGAGTTGAAGGAATATGCCAGTACATCAGGTTTAGTAAGTGACCTGAACATACCTACGGTTGATGATGATGTATATCTCTCATGGATTGGTAGCGGACTTGGGATCGGAGTAGCTGGTGGTTTTTCTATTCTTTATAATGATCCCAACATCACATTACAAACATTTGAAGGGTGGCAAGTATATCGTAAATATTTGAACAACCCTTTGCTCAAAAACATGAGAGGAAACCAAATCAATACGTGGAATGGTCAATGGTTGACCTATTCCTTTGATGAAGAGGAATTTCGAGAAGATTTTGAGTTTTCAGACTTAGAAGATCAAAATATATTCAGTGTAAAGGAAAGTTTGACTCAGCTTAATACCGTCAATTGGTCACAATTGTTTTTCAGTTTATCTCAACAGTTTTCAGAAATGGAAATAATGGGTTATGTCTATGGCTTTGGACAGACCAATAAAACCATTGGCTTCATTCCTTTCCAATTAAAATCAGGACAAAATCTTTTGAGTACTTACGAAAAATTATTTGGTGGGGCATTAGCCAATAAAAAGCAGTTTGAAAGTCTATTTGGAATGCATATCAAACGCGCTTGCGAACTTGGCAGTATTGGCATGCAAGCTTTGAGACCAGATGGTCTCAAAAAACTCATGGATCAAGGCAAGAGCCTGACCTTCAAAAAAGAAGAAGACACAATTAATTATCACGCATATAAAACCTGGTTAGTCGCTATGTTATCAAAAAACAAAGAAGAAATCACTGACTATACACTCGAATTGGCGAAGCTATTAAAGAGATATAGGGCAGGCGGTACCAAACTAGATCGAAAAATGGTTCTTGAAAAAGAGCTGTTGATTTCTGGTACAAAAAAAGCTTTTATCGAGGCTTTGATTCATACAGTCAAAGATCTTGAAGGAGCAGATCTTGAGTCTATAAAGAAGCTTAAAGATGAAGTACATCTTATGTCAAATGAGGAATTTGGGTATTTCTCCACGCTCCTAAGGTTTGACTATGCTTTTGTAGAGCAACAAGCAGATTAAAGAATAAAATTAGAATCACTAAAAATAATTAAAATGAATACTATTTATATAAGAGTATTGAAAAGAGCAGAGCACACCGTGTTTAACGTTTCAGATGGACAAAAATATTATTACGATACTCAATTTGGTCGGAGAATTCCATACTCTAGCGGGCAGCAAGTCAAGCGATCATTAATTGATTCACTCTGCGAAACCATAGGTCAAACACCTTCGCCGACGACTTTTCATTTTGATGTTACAAAACAAAAGGAGCTCAAAGAAGGAGAGGTTTATGGGACCTGCGACCCTACCTATGCGGATCAATTATTTGGAGGATGGATGAAAGCTTCAAAAGGAGGAGCTGAGCGAACGCTGAAAAGAAGAAGTCCGCTTTCCATCTCTGCTATGCGTGCATTACATCCATTACTGGCAGGAATGGATACAGAAAATGCCTCCTTTGATAGGAGTGAAAGACCAAATAATATCGTGAAGGTGCGTGATGAAAAGGGAAATGAACTAGAGGAAGAAGATATAGTTGCTATGCTTGAAGGAAAAGACAGAAGTTTAAGTAGAAAATGGATTCCTAATAATAGCCGAGCAACCGGACTATTCGTTTTTGACTTGGCCATTGACTTGAGGCGTTTGTTTACTGTAAGCACTAATTCATTTGAGCCAGAAATGTCGGTTGACACAATCGAAAAGCTTAAAGATGAGGGATGGACTGCATCTGAAAATGTATTCGGCCCTTGCCTAGTCGCACCCAAAGAACTGCGAGTGAAATGGATGGAGGGATTGGCTAAGGCTATCATTAATTGGAAAATCACTTCCAATCAGTCTCGCACTTTCAGTTTGATGGATACTTTAGCCTTATCAATAAGCAATAGTGCCAATATGATTGCTGGTAGCATCCGAGCCAAACTTTCTGAAGAAGATTCTAAAAAAGCAGATCCAATTGTAGACGAGTCCTTGCCGGGAGTTGATACCTATGTAACACTGCAAGCTGGTGGATTTATTCATACTAAGAGTGAAAAGGCGGATGCTCTAGAACAAGCTGAAAAGCGATTGATTGAATTGATGTCGGCTTTCGATTATGAAAATCAGCTTGTAGTAGCCTAAAAATTAAGAGCGATCAATCTCAAATACCCCATAGATTTTTAAAGCTTATGGGGTGTTTTTTTCAGAAAGGAACTAGCAATATTTTCGATGCAAACAAGAGAGCTTGTAACAAGAAATATGATTGATGCAAGGCTTCATTTAAAGTGGTCTTTTGATTTCGAAATGGAAGCGAAAGCATTGTAATTCATAAAGATCTCAAAGAATTCTAGGTAAAGATGTGGATCTAGAATTTCAAACCTAAAACAAGGGGAAATTGAAAATCACAGCTACACATATCAATTACTTACATATCTGTAATAGGAAATTGTGGCTTTTTGCCAACGGCATACGCATGGAAACGAATAGTGATCAGGTATATGAAGGCAAGCTAACGGGTGAGCTGAGTTATGCGAATAGAGCTGCCAAATATACTGAACTGGTGTTAGATGGTGGTATTATTGACTATTACGATGCGCAAAACCAAATAGTGCATGAAGTAAAGCATTCCAACAAAATGGAAAAGGCACACATTGCTCAGGTTAAGTACTACCTCTATCTATTGAGAGAGTCCGGAGTTGAGAATCCAAAAGGTGCATTGGAGTACCCAAAACTAAGAGAGCGTAAGCAAGTACTTTGGGAGGAAGGAGATAAGGAGCGCGTAGAAAGTTGGCTTAGTTCTGTAATTGAAGTGATTAGCGCTCGTAAACCTGAACCATCGATCAACAGTCGAGTATGCAAATCCTGTAGTTACCATGATTTTTGTTATAGCCAATGAAAAAGTCCTATTATCTGTTTAATCCCGGCCGCTTGAGCAGAAAAGACAATACCTTGAAATTCACACCTATTGATGAGGATGGAGTGGAGGGTAAGCCTAAATATATTCCTGTAGAAGGAGTAAGTAATCTGTTCGTTTTTGGAAGTTTGGATGCCAATAGCGCATTATACACCTTCATGGGAAAAAAGGAAATCAGTGTTCATTTTTTTGATTATTATGAACATTATACGGGCTCTTTTTACCCAAAAGAATATCTGCAGGCGGGTCGAGTATTGGTAGCGCAGACAGAGCATTATTTACACAGTGAAAAACGCATGCAAATAGCGAAAAGTTTTATAGAAGGTGCTGCCTTTAACATGCTTAAAAATTTAAAGTACTACCAAAATAGAGGGCGAACCATGGAGGGACTCATCTCTCAAATAGAAGATTATGCCCGATCTATAGTGCACTGCCATGCTGTTGATGAGCTAATGGGCTTGGAAGGTAATATCAGGCAGACCTACTATTCGGCTTTTGATCAAATCATGCCTGATTTTGAATGGGTAAGGCGAAGTAAACAACCACCAAGCAATGAGCTTAACGGGTTGGTTTCATTTGGTAATATGATGTGCTATACACTTTGCATGGATCAAATTTACCATACCCAACTTAGTCCCACTATTAGTTATTTGCATGAACCAGGAGTCAGAAGGTTTTCATTGGCATTGGACTTGGCAGAAATATTTAAGCCGTTACTCGTGGACCGAACCATTTTTCGTATAATCAACAAAAAAGAAATTAAAAAGTCAGACTTTGATCACAAAACTAATCATATCACATTAAGGGAGAGTGGACGTAAGGCTTTTGTCAGAGCATGGGAAGAACGCCTCGGAGAAACAATCAAGCATCGAGCTTTGAATCGTTCTGTAAGCTATAAGCACTTGGTCAAATTGGAATGCTACAAGTTGAGCAAGCACATTTTGGGAATAGAAAATTTTCAACCATTCAAAGCTTGGTGGTAATGTATATCGTACTAGTATATGATATTGGTGAAAAACGTGTGGCAAAAATGCTCAAGCTATGCCGAGCATATTTGAACTGGATTCAAAACTCTGTATTTGAAGGAGAAATTACCGAAGTGAAACTACGAGAGTTAAAAGGAAAAGCCAAAGCGATCATGGATGCTGAAAAAGACAGTCTGATATTATTCAAATCAAGAGATGAAAAATGGCTAGATAAAGAGGTGATAGGGCAGGAGAAAAATGAGTTAGATAATTTTATCTGAGTCGTCGCTCATGCACGTTCTTTGACTTATGAAAAACCACTTAAAAAAAAATACGCACTAAAACTTCATTTTGAGCCTTAATGGTTAGTTGTCGAACGAAGGGGTAAATCAGCGTATTGGTGATCGACGATAATATCTTCTAAAAAGTTGAATCAAATCTTCAATTGATTCTAAAAAAGGCCTATTTTCGATCCCGAAAAAACGGCTCTTAATCGCACCACACTGGAATTGAAATTTGTTTCACCTAAGCGAATAAACTTAGGGTCAAAAGCTCTTAATCGCACCACACTGGAATTGAAATGGCATAGGCCATGCATACCTGGAGAGAACACACGATGCTCTTAATCGCACCACACTGGAATTGAAATTATTAAACGCCACTATTAATCCTTGCCCTGCCACGCTCTTAATCGCACCACACTGGAATTGAAATACCGCGCTATTGGACAAAGGCGACTATTCAGGCAACTCTTAATCGCACCACACTGGAATTGAAATATGTATATCGACGAGGTATTGCCGGGAGATGAGTTTCTCTTAATCGCACCACACTGGAATTGAAATTTCAATAATGACGCTTCTTCTTCTGAAAAAAGAAAACTCTTAATCGCACCACACTGGAATTGAAATAACCTCAAACTATTAAAAGCTTTTTCCCTCGCCTGGCTCTTAATCGCACCACACTGGAATTGAAATGCTTTGCATTATAGTTTTTCCACGTCTGCAAAGAAGCTCTTAATCGCACCACACTGGAATTGAAATATTGCAGCGAGCCGAGTATTTGGGCGGAGGACGTCTCTTAATCGCACCACACTGGAATTGAAATATGATATGCTTTGGGGTTCTGGTATTAGCGTTGTGCTCTTAATCGCACCACACTGGAATTGAAATAAATTAGCATAAGCGCCGTAAGCGTTAATTTGAGATCTCTTAATCGCACCACACTGGAATTGAAATGCGTTAGAAACGTCGATAGTGAGCGATTGAATTAATCTCTTAATCGCACCACACTGGAATTGAAATCAGAAAGAACCTTTCTAGTCTTTTCTTTCAACCTCTCTTAATCGCACCACACTGGAATTGAAATTGATTAATTTTTAGTAGATGATAACATAAAGAGCAAACTCTTAATCGCACCACACTGGAATTGAAATCGCTTAACTGAACTAAAAGTTCAAATGGGTGGTGAACTCTTAATCGCACCACACTGGAATTGAAATTTTCGAGCGAAAACAAAGTATGGTGTAATAGATGCACTCTTAATCGCACCACACTGGAATTGAAATGCCACAGGTGAGGAATTAATCGTGGTAAGCACAACGTCTCTTAATCGCACCACACTGGAATTGAAATTCAATTAAAGAAGTACTAAAGTTAATTGCTGGTAAGCTCTTAATCGCACCACACTGGAATTGAAATCGTCTTACTGAGTTGAAAGTGCAGATGGGGGGTGAACTCTT
>JAVJRN010000013.1:0-2228 GCA_040218415.1 Cyclobacteriaceae bacterium | reverse complement strand
GGAATACTTCCTTGTCATCCACAATGGATAAGAGGCGACTCCAATCTTCGGGCCAGTAAAATGCCATGTTCACGTGTTCCTTGTTCATATTCTTTTGGAGTTCTGCCAATGAAGCATAACGCCTGCTGTCGAGTAGGCAAGGGCATTTCAGCCCAAGCCTCTCACAGAACCGTGCTTGATAGTCTCCCATCACACGGCTCTTGTTATACAAATCTTGGCGTTTTCTCACGAGTATCCTAATTGCCAGTGATAGAACAAGGACGGATATTGTTTCCGCACTCTTGCCAGCCACTCATAAGCTCTATTGACACTCGTTTTATACCGCTTGTACCGTTTTCTCGCCCAACGTACTAGACGTTTGCGGAGCTGTTGAAACACTGGATTCATTGCGCTTAGCCTGAATTTCCCGTAATAATTGATCCATCCCCGAATATAGGGCGCTAGATGCTGGGCTACTCCGACTAAGCTTTTATAACGCAAGTTTACAATATCCAGGGCTTCCAACTTGTCTGCTATTCGTTTCTTCGAACTGATACTGATTGCACAATCATACCCTAAAAACAATTTCTTCGTTCTTTTCGATACGGTCGTGCGGGGCTGAAAGGAATACCCTAGAAAGTCAAATTTGACGATCTTATGTTTTGCCTGACGTCTATGGTCTCGACAATACACCAGTTTCGTCTTTTCAGGGTGCAGTTCCAACCCACAGTTTTGTAATCGTTCTCCGATCGATTGCAGTACTTGCTCCGCCTGGAATTGGGTGTGGCAGTGGATAATGACATCATCGGCATAACGTACATATTCCACGCCCTTGTGAGTTTGTTCCAACCATCGGTCCAGGGCGTAGTGTAGAAACAGGTTAGCTAGCAATGGGCTGATCACTCCGCCTTGTGGTGTGCCTTTTCCTTGCTTAACGATCAGTTCGCCTGATGGCTGTTGCACAGGGGCATTTAACCACCTCTTGATGTACATCAAACACCATGATTCACTTACATGTTTCTCTACTGCGAGCATCAGCTTGTCATGGTCTATATTGTCAAAGAAACCTTTGATATCCAGATCTAGTACCCAATCCATCTTCCAACAGTTCTCCCGTACCCTCGACAATGCCATATGCGCATTCTTGCCCGGACGGTAACCGTAAGAGTGTGGACTGAATGTCTTCTCAAATCTCGGTTCTAAGTATTCTTTAACGACCATTTGTCCTATCCTGTCATTGATCGTGGGAACTCCAAGCTTTCGGACTTTGCCGTCTTTCTTGGGTATCTCAACCTCTTTAACTGGTGTAGGAAAGTAGCTCCCCGATGACATCCTATTCCACAGTTTGTACAGGTGTTTTGATCGATTTGCATCATATGCTTCCATACTGATTTGATCTACCCCTCCACTCCCCCGGTTGGATTTCACTCGATTATAAGCCTGCCAGATCATCTGACGGCTTATCGGTAACGACCGTGTCTCATTCCATAAATTCATCCTCTTCCAGAGTTGATCTGTGTAATGATACTGTATAACCTGACCCCTTCGCTCCGCTCCCATTACAGAAGCTTCATCACTACTACGAGTCAGTCCGTCTCTGATTACAACATTAGTATTCTACCTCTAGGTTGAACCTATTGTGTATTTCCCTTTGCATTTGTAATCAGATTCCCGAGTTCCATATTTGAGCCCTTGTATAAGTCTTGCCACCTGAAAGACGCCAGCCATACAGAAAGTAAACAGGTAACTTCTGTACTCAATGCTATTCAGCATCGCTTTTCACTCCGCATTTCACTTCGTAGCTTTTGACTGGAGGTACACACTTCTCGACTCCTAATAGGTGATTCACTTACGTTCAACTCTTATACAAATACCTGTTACCCTCGTGGGATAACTTTTCCTAATCGCTCAGCACCAAGGCTCTTTACCACAGCACCATTAGGTGGTTTGACGCTGTCTCCTGCAAAACAACGCCGGTGGTTCATTCTAAATTCAGAACCCCACCATCTCAAATACAGCATGCAGAACTTACTATTTGCCGATGCTCTGCTTCTCGGCACACTAAAATGAGTGGGGGAGTTTTATGTAGCTCCGCTTCCACTAACACTTAGCCACGGCGATGTTAAAATTAACTCTTGTGGCGGAGAATCCAAGCCAACTGACCTTTGACAACCGGTGAAGCCCACATTCATTTTTAGGCTGTTGTTGTAGCCATTTTTCATTGTCTAGCAGCAAAGTCAGTAAGAGAG
>JAVJRN010000010.1:0-132182 GCA_040218415.1 Cyclobacteriaceae bacterium | reverse complement strand
GGAATTAACGACGCTGAGTCTCAATGAATATCAAGAGGAAAACTTAAAAGAGATTAGCGGGAAACCGAAGGCGCGGGAAATTGGCATCATCGTGACTCCTAATCAAGAGAATAATCGACATGTGGAGTTGTTAAAGTCATATATACTAGACAATATTCCACGGCACATGCAGCAAAAAAACGACTATGATATTGTGGACCCCAACATTACGATGAAATAGCTCAGGAGACATTTGGAGGAAAGTTTCAATTTATTTGACCTGCTAAAAACAACAACCATTTCTCACAGATCGTCAATAATTCCGTGTAATATCATTGATTATCTGAATGTTAACTCGAAGGTGGTGCCGTTTCCTACCTCTGATCGCACTTTGATATTTCCTCTATGAGCACGCATTATTTGCTTTGATAAACTTAGTCCTATGCCAGACCCTTCTTTCTTGGTTGTAAAAAAAGGTACAAAAATATTATCGAGCGTTTCCTGATCAATACCCGGTCCATTATCACTTATTTCCAAACTTAATAGATGCGGGTTTTTAACTAAACTGACAACTATGTGACCATCCGGAATTCGAGATTCTATGATGGCCTCTACCGCATTTTTTATAAGATTAATCACTACCTGCTCAATCATTTCTTGATCAATATTCACCAGAAATTGCGAGGTGGGAAGATTTGTGGTGACTTTAATCTTGTTCTTTTTCAGAAAAGCATCTTCTAATTGAACTATGCCTCGCACCAAATTGGTCAATTCGCACTTTTCAAATTTTGGTTTAGGCACTTTTGCCAAATTACCGTAAGAAGTCACAAATTTCACGAGCCCTTTACTTCGCTTTTCAATGGTTTTGATGCTTAGTGCCAAATCATCAATATCCTCTTCTCCCATGTCTCTTATCGATTGATTAGCCTCCTCCAAGTCTTTAAACATATCATTAATCACCTCAGCAAGCGTAGAAATTGGAATGACCGAATTCTTAATCTCATGAGTAAGTACTCTGATAAGTTTTTGCCATGACTCAACTTCTTGTTGCTCTAATTCAGCGTTGATATTGTGAAATGCCACCACCTTGAGTAGTCTAGATTGCAACACCAACTCCTTCACCGTAATAGACAAATAGAGCGATTCGTCATTGATAGTTACTTTTATCAAAACTTTCTCATCAGTGGCTAATTCTCGGATCTTTGCCACTAATTCAGGGCTGATACGACTCAATGAACTGAGTTTGGTGAAGTGCGGCAAATGAAAAAGATCTTTGACCGCTTTATTGGCCAAGATCAATTGCTCTTTATCCTGATTATAAGCGATCAATGGTACGCCGCTATGCTCAACCACTGTTTTTAAAAAATGATAATTAGACTCTTTCTCACCTCGAATAGCGACAAACTCTCGCGTTATAATGTTAAACGCCTGATGTAGTTTCTTTTCGCTGGGCTTTGTAATGGAATAGTTAGTGGTAAAATCATGCTGCTTTATGGCCATTAAAAAATCGGATAATTCCCTCTCCGATTTTTCCACATAGTATATCAAATTGATTGTAGTCACAATGGTGAAAAGCACAAGCCAACAGCCCAATGGCCAAAATGGTGTTTCTACAATAATCACGAAGGCGGAAAACCCAAAGGCGAGAGTCAGAAAAACTCTCACGATAACATTGATCCTGAACTTGGTCATGGCTAAAAGTAATTTATGCTAAGCAAAAGGAGGCTATCGATTCAAAAAACGGGGACAAGTCCTTCTCTATCATCTAGTTTTAATCAAGTCCATATTTTTTCATTTTTCGATAAAGGGTTGTTCTTCCAATACCCAATTCTTCGGCAGCTTGACTTAGATTTCCACCACACATTTCAATAGCTCTCTGAATGGCATTTTTTTCAACATCTTCCACTTTCACAGAATTACTTGTTTTGGGGGCTACTCGTTTCGAGGCAGGCAATATATTTTCTGCATTAATTTTATTACCCTCCGACATGATCACCGCTCGTTCTACAGCATGTTGCAATTCACGAATATTTCCGGGCCAAGGGTAAAGACCCAATTTTTTAAAAGCACGTTCATCGACAGTCATCCCTTGCTTGTTGTATTTTTCGCTGTATACGGTCAAATAATGACCAACCAACAACGGAATATCCTCGCGCCTTTCTCTCAGTGGCGGCAACTCCAACTCCACAGTATTAATTCTATAAAGCAAGTCTTGCCTAAAAGTTGAAGCGGCAACCATGTCATTAATTGGCCTATTGGTTGCACTAATTAAGCGAATATCAAATGGAACAGACCTACTGGAACCTACCCTATTGAGCCATCTATTTTGAAGAACCGACAACAACTTCATTTGCATCATGAGGCTCAAATTCCCAATCTCATCAAGAAATAAGCTTCCTCCATCAGCAATTTCAAAGCGTCCGGCTCTATCTTCTTTAGCATCCGTAAATGCTCCTTTAACATGCCCAAAAAGTTCCGACTCAAAAAGACTTTCAGGTAGGGCTCCTAAATCAACTTTGACGAGTGACTCCTGAGCACGATGAGAAGATCGGTGAATCTCTCGAGCAATAAGCTCCTTGCCAGTTCCATTTTCTCCCAAAATCAAAACAGAAGCGTCCGTTGCAGCCACCTTTCGGATAATTTCTAAAACCGGCTTCATTGAAGAACTTTTGGTAATTAGTTCTGTAAAGCCAGCATCTAAGTCCTGAGTGAGCACCGATTGCTTTCTTTCAAGCTGGTTTATTTTCTTATTTGATTGAGATAATTGAAACACCGTATTGACTGTGGTAATGAACTTTTCCTTTTCCCAAGGTTTGACTAAAAAGTCCACAGCTCCTAGCTTCATGGCTTCTACTGCAAGATTAATGTCACCATAGGCCGTATTCATTAAAACATACGTTTCAGGTGAAATTTCCTTAATTCTTTTCAACCAAAACAAGCCTTCGTTTCCAGTAGTCGCTCCTATTTTAAAATTCATGTCAAGAATAACCAAATCAATATCTTCCTTCTTTAAGATTGATTCTAATCGAACTGGGGAACTCTCTACTTCCACTCGATCATACGCTTTCTTTAGAATCAACTTCGCAGTATGCAGCACATCAGGATCGTCATCGACAATAAGTATATAGCCTTTCTTTTTCAAATTTGAAACGTGTTTATGATCGAAATTTTATGATTTATCTTTTGATTTACAATGCAGATACGATTCGAAAAATGAAGATAAGCGCTCATCTTCGAAAAATAGTGTTTCATTGTAAAACAACAAATTGTTCCGATATGAAACAACACAATCGCTTCAATAAATATATAAACACCTAATAAACAGGTAATTAAAGTTATGGCACTGTATTGACACGTCTATTACTAACAAATTAAATAAGGAACAATGCTTAAAAATCACCTCATTACTGCCTTTCGAAATTTCAGAAAAAATAAGCTCAATACTTTTCTTAATGTATTTGGACTAGGGGTTGGAATGGCATGCTGCCTTTTTGTGTTTACAATTATCAATTTTGAATATTCTTTTGACGATTTTCATAGCAAAGCCAACAACATTTACCGAGTTACAAGGCATTATTACGGGGATTATGGCGTTAGCTATAATGGAATAATCCCCTATCCTACGGGCGATGCTATAATTAGAGACATTCCTGACTTTGAAGAGATTGTTCAAATACATGGTCCAGTGGAGGAAAGAGTCGTTTTGACAGATGCGTATAATACGCTTCGAGTTTTTAAAGAAGACAAAGTCATTTATACCGAGCCCTCTTTTTTCTCCACTTTTGATTTTGAGATCATTACTGGGGAAGGTGCGGAAATTTTAAATACGCCCTATAAGGCGATGATTTCAAAGGAAATGAGCGAAAAATATTTTGGCGAAAGCAATCCTCTTGGCCAAATTATCACCATCAACCAAAATGAAAAGCTAGAAATTGTTGGTATTGTCTCCACGCCTCCCGGAAATATTAATCACCCGTTTGAAATTATCATTTCATTAGCTACGCTTAGAATAAGACAACCCAGTTTGTTCAAAGACCAATGGGGAATGACCTGGGCTTACAACGCCTATGTGCTTACTCATGAAAAAACAGATGTCACTCAGCTCGAAGCAAAACTTGATGAAATGATGGCGAAATATCTTACTGACGAAGAGCAGCAAAAAATTAAAATGCATTTGCAGCCATTAAGCGAAGTGCATACCGATGAACGCTACGGAAGCATAAGCTACAATACGCCCCGTTTACTGATGATGGCTTTTATGGTTTTAGGCAGTCTTATAATGGGGATAGCCTGCCTCAACTTTGTAAATCTTTCTACCGCACAGGCTATAACAAGAGCCAAAGAAATAGGCATACGAAAAACCCTCGGAAGCAGAAAATCACAATTGATTGTCCAATTTATGACAGAAACGTTTTCTGTCGTTATTTTATCGATGATCATCGGCTTCACATTAGGACAAATTTTCATTGTAGAATTCAATGCCTTCATCACCATCATAGAATACAACTTAAAATATTCTATAGATGTGATTGGATTTGCCGTATTAATGTCACTATTTATAACATTTCTCGCTGGCTTTTATCCGTCAGTAATATTGGCTGGATACCAACCGATAAAGGCGTTACACAATGAGATTAACATCAAAAAAGGAAGTGGCAACTTAAATCTTCGACGCACCTTAGTAATCGCTCAACTCGCCTTTACAAATGCGATCTTAATATGTACCGTGATTATTGCCGCACAAATGGATTATATCAAGTCCTCAGATTTAGGATTCAATGATCAGAATGTTATTAACATAGAATTTCCAAATGGATCTTCGGAAAAGCTGAATGCAATTGCTAATGAATACGAAGCGAAAAGCTATGTAAGTAAGGTAGCACAAGCATTCAGTGCTCCACTTGCCATTAGAAACAATTGGAATAGTAGCTATTTTAAAAAGGGGGAAGAAATACTCGATGGCAATAATGCTAACCGGAAATTTGTTGATGAGAATTACATTGATTTCTATGAAATTCCATTAATAGCTGGGAAAAATATTTCAGCAAAAACAATCAATGATACCATTTACGATGGAATGGTGACCAGAAAATTGGCAGAATCACTGGGTTGGACACCTGAAGAGGCGATTGGACAATGGATATCACTTGGGAGCGAAGAAATTAAAATAGTTGGGGTTGTTGATAATTTCAACAATAGAATCTTATCAGATGGTATGAAACCATCTATTCTCACTTATAAACCACAAATGATGGAACAACTCAGCATAAAAATTGCAGATGGAAATCCCGCAAGTCATATCGATGACCTTAAAGCTACATTCCGTAAATTTTATCCGAATGATATTTTTGAAATCAGTGTCTTGGACGAAACTATCCAACAAGGCTACATTGTTGAAAACATTTTGCAAACTGTCCTATCCGTTGTTGCTGGACTTTGCATACTCCTGAGCATATTAGGCCTGTACGGCTTAGTCTCTTTCATGGTCAATAGAAATGCTAAAACCATAGGAATCAAAAAAGTTTTCGGTGCATCTATCACTCATATACTTATCACATTTGCGAAAGAATATGCTGTACTGCTCACTATCGCTTTCGCAATATCCGCGCCTATTGCCTACTATATGATGGACTTTTGGTTGGCAGAGTTTGCATATCGCATAGAAGTTAGCTTCTTATACTTTGTGATATCGTTCGTGCTCTCTTTCATAATTGCCATGGGTACGGTTTCCTTCAGGTCATACAAAGCGGCTAATGCAAACCCAATCCACTCTCTCAGATATGAGTAAAATCTCAGAAGACAATAAGATCAATTATTACTATTCGTAGTTTCATTTAGACTAAAAAATATTGATTTGCTTATAGTGTTTATATGTCTATTTTTCAATTGTTTACCCCCACAATCATCAGCATTGGAATCGCTATGGTCATTAAGATCCTACCCAACTTCAAAGTAAGCAAAGTGAACCCAACTAAATTATTCAACCATGCATAATAGCCAGTTAAAGGGTCATTTCATAGAATAAATAAGTGAGTATTCGGTCGTTATTAAAAAGATCCAATGAAAATTTTAAATTTTCATTCTATATCAATAATATTCCGATTCATAGCCTATTTGCACCGATTCAACGAAATCTCATTAACCCGACACCTTTTGCATTCGTTGATATGTATATATTTAACCCAACGACGAACAACGTATTAGACAAAAAATATAACCAGCGAACAGATGAACAAGGTAAAAAAGCAAAATCACTTCAAAAATTTAACAAATATTATACATCATGCTTTCGATGATTTGACAGAAAGTATCTGGAAGTTTGTGATGCGCAGGCAAAACAGATTCAAGTATTTCGAAAACTAAAACTGAAAATAAAAAAAGCGACTAACGTCGCTTTTTTTATTTCATTAATCCTATTTCCTTAATCAATTGATCAGATAATGACCCTTGATTTTCCTGCACTCATTATCGCATATTCTTTTAATGCATTATACTCGTCTTCTTTCAAATTGGAAAGTGAATCATTAGCCGCTGAAGGCACATTTTTTCCTTGACTCTCCCACCAAGCTACGGCCATTTTTTTCGCTTCATTTTCGTCAATATCAAATAAATGTAAATGAGCATCTGAGATAATCCATGGCTTATCTTCGGCACTATATTTTTTAAATATCATTCCCCTGATACTGGTCGCGGTTTTGTCCCCAGTTTTAAAATGCGCTTCAGTATAAGTCATTGTATCAGGCTCAGTCATCTTATTGTCCCAAAACTTTTTTGACCTAATTACATCTGCTGTAGTAATCAAGTAAGCAGATTCTTTATCCAACGGCATATTTGATAGCTGACAATTTGCCTTAAATGATTTTTTTTTGCTCTTTAAAAAACTGAACATATGACTAGTGATTTTTTTTGACCCTGATAGTTTTACTCCATTAAACGGTAAAGGTTACCGAAATCATCAAAATTTAATCTCAAAGAACGTTGGTGACTCGCGTTTGATTTAAGGCCTAGATATATTCTATTCTGTTAATGTTAACAAACTTCCTTCGATTGAAAAGAAATTTTTCAACTTCACAAAGCCTTGAAAACTAAGTTGTTACAAATATTTTTTTTATGAAATTTCAAATCATATGTTGATTTTCTGAATTTTCGCGCTGTTCAGGGAAATACAACTTTTAAAAATGCACTATGGAAAATCACCCAAGAAACACATGTTTGGAAACAAATCACTTTTTAAGATCTCAGAACTTTCACTTGTTCTACAATAGTTTTACTACAAATAGCACTTTCAATATCCGAAATATAGAATTGAGTCGTTGAATCATTAGATTCGTTGCTTGATTGCATTGCGCAAACGAACAATACGATCTGATTCATTTAAAAATCTGTAATATGAAATATTTAGCTGTACTTATATTTTCAATTTGCTGCCTCTTTGAGTCCAATGCCCAAATAGGCAAAACTTTCCCCGACTTAGAGGGAGAAAATTTAAGTCATAATGAAGTACTGATTCCTAAAAGCACACGTGGCAAGTATACCCTTATCGGTATGGCCTACTCTAAAAAAGCAGAGGACTATTTAAAGACATGGTTTAGCCCAACCTATAATCTATTCCTAGACAAAGAAAAAGAACCCTCCATTTTTGATGTTAGCTACGACGTAAATGTGTATTTCATCCCAATGTTTACTGGGGCAAAAAGAGTCGCTTACAAAAAAGTAATGGAAAATGTTGAAAAGGATATCGATGAGCGGCTTCACCCTTATGTGCTTTTTTACAACGGAAGTATCAAAGAATATGAAAGCGCATTAGATTTTGATGGTAAAAAAGTTCCCTACTTTTATGTTTTAGACGAAAATGGAAAAATTGTATATACTACATCTGGCGTATATACTACCAGCAAAATGCAAGAGATCGTGGATAGTCTACCTTTCTAATCATTGATGGGTCCGATTGGCGTATTTGATTCAGGGTATGGTGGGCTTACCGTTTTAAAGTCACTAAAAGAAAAATTACCCAATTATGATTTCTTATACTTGGGCGATAATGCGCGTACACCTTACGGTCCGAGATCATTTGAAACTATTTATGAATACACCCTTGAAGCCGTCAAGTTCTTGTTTGATAAAGGTTGTCACTTGGTCATACTCGCTTGTAATACCGCTTCCGCTAAAGCTCTAAGAACAATCCAGCAACGCGATTTACCACGCATTGCTCCAGAAAAACGAGTGCTCGGAGTGATTAGGCCAACCGCCGAAATCATCGGGCAAAAGTCAAACTCCAAGCATGTAGGTATAGTTGGTACCGTTGGAACGGTAAAATCAGACTCTTACCTCCTTGAAATTAAAAAACAAGATGCTACAATTCAAGTATTTCAGCAAGCTTGTCCGTTGTGGGTTCCTTTGGTTGAAGCAGGCGAAGTAAATGGCGAAGGCGCTGAATATTTCGTGAAAAAATATTTGACCGAGTTGTTATGCCTTGATCGTAAAATAGACGTCCTCTTGCTTGCCTGCACGCATTATCCTTTATTGACCAAACTAATAGAACAACACACTCCGAAAAACATTGAAATTCTTAGCCAAGGCCCAATAATTGCCTCAAGTTTGGTTGATTATCTGATCCGTCATCCAGAAATTGAAGAGAGATGTTCAAAATCATCGAAAATTAATTTCCTCACTACTGATGATACAACTATATTTAACGAAAAAGCTGTCCAATTTTTTGACACGCCTGTTTCATCTCAAAAAGTTCATTTTTAAGTACTATGAGCATCCAAATTAATCGTCTTACCCATAACGAAAAAGTACCATTCGAACTTCTTCTTCAAGCGGATCCTTCAGAAGAAATGATCAACCGCTACTTACCTGAAAGTGATGTGTATGTGGCCAGACAAAACAATGAAATTGTTGGGGTGTTCGTACTCATGGCAGCTTCAGAAGATGAAATGGAAATTAAAAACATCTCCGTTGACAATAAATTTCAACGACAGGGCATTGGTAAGGAAATGGTTAAACAGGCTATTCGGGTAGCGAAAATGGAAGGCTTTCTTTTTCTAACAGCAAAAACAGCCGATACCAGCTTAGGAAATCACCAATTTTATAAGAAAATGAAATTTGAAGAGTATTACCGAGTGAAAGGCCACTTCATGAAATACTACGAACAACCAATTATTGAAAATGGTGTAGAGGCCATAGATCAGATCGCATTTAGACGACCAATTTAGTGTCAAACAACCTCCTATCAGCCCAATTGATAGTTGGCAACAATATATTCCTTTGCTTCCATTAAGTCACCAAAAACAGCATCTGTTACTCGTTCGAGTTGCTTTTTGATGATAGTATGGGACTGCACACCAATGCACGTCAAACCAGCCGCTTTGGCAGATTGACTTCCTGTGTATGTGTCTTCTAGTACCAAGTATTCCTCCGCTTTAAAACCCATGACTTCAATCGCTCGAAGATAACTTTCCGGATCAGGTTTGCTCTTTACGACATCCGTTCTCGTAATGATCTGATCAAAATATTTGCGTAACGGAACCTTTGAAAGCGTATCGTCTAGGTCTATTCTCGGGCTCCCCGTGACTATGGCCAAAGGCAAACCCAAATCATGAAAGTAGGTAACTAGTTCCATGGCGAAAGGCATCAAAACGGGCTGATGACTGCTCATTCGAATGCGCGTTAACTGCTCCCCTTTTTCCAACAACTCCTCATCTGTTATCGGTAGGTTATAGCGGTTAATTACATCTTTTACATTTTGTGTCGCCGGAACACCAACACAATACTCGTTATAATAGTCATAGGTCATGTCATGACCATACTCCTTGAGTATAATATTCCAACTAGTAAAGTGGAAATGTTCAGAATCTATCAGTGTTCCGTCAAAGTCAAAAAGAATACTTTTAATCAATCTTTTCAAGCTACTATAATTTCTACTTGAAGCACATCCCCCTCTTTATGAACTTTTGCGTGTTCACCCTTGGTAAGTCCTTTTATGGCCTTATCCCATTTTTTGTTCGAGAGACCAGACTGTTCTTTTAGCGCATTTAATTCCATTTTGTCTTCTTTTTTCAACAAATCCAAGACAAGCTTTTCATCCTCTGTTAAGTCAAGTACAACAATCTTTTTCTCAGGTCTCATTTGTGGAAAAAACAAAACATCCTGAATAGAATTGGAATTCGTCATGATCATAGCCAATCGATCTATTCCAAGACCGACCCCCGATGTTGGTGGCATACCAAATTCTAATGCCCTTAAAAAATCCTCATCCATAACCATCGCCTCATCATCTCCACGTTTGGCCAATTCAAGCTGCTCTTCGAATCTCGCTCTTTGATCGATGGGGTCGTTTAACTCGGAATAAGCATTCATGATTTCTTTACCATTACAAATAGCTTCGAATCGCTCAACTAAGCCCGCTTTTGATCGGTGCTTTTTGGTCAATGGAGACATTTCCTCCGGATAATCAGTAATAAATGTTGGTTGAATTAACTGCGCTTCACATTTTTCACCAAAGATCTCATCGATCAACTTTCCCTTACCCATGGTATCATCTACAGGTACATGAAGCTGTCTTGCTGTTAACCGAAGTGCCTCTTCGTCCATTTCGGAAATATCTATTCCCGTGTAATGATCAATCGCCTCAAACATGGTAAATCTTTTCCAAGGTCGTTGGAAGTTTATTTCATGCTTCCCTACTTGAACTTTAGTGGTTCCATGAAGATTAATCGCAATTTTCTCGACCAGCTCTTCCATGAAGTCCATCATCCAGAAATAATCCTTGTAGGCTACATACAACTCAACCTGAGTGAATTCTGGATTATGAAACCTTGACATGCCTTCGTTACGAAAGTCTTTTGCAAACTCATAAACACCATCGAAACCACCAACAATTAATCTCTTCAAGTATAGCTCATTGGCTATTCGTAAAAAGAGTGGCATATCCAAGGTGTTGTGATGAGTCTTGAAAGGTCTTGCCGCCGCACCTCCATGAATTGGCTGTAAAATTGGGGTTTCCACTTCAAGGTAGTCATGATCATTCATGAACTCCCTAATGGTATTTACCAATTTGGTTCTTTTCTTAAAAACTTCTTTTACTTCTGGGTTTACGATCAAATCCAAATAGCGCTGACGATAGCGCTGTTCAGGATCTTTAAATGCATCCCAAACCTTCTTATTTCCCTCGGCATCTTCGCCTTCCTTCACGATTGGTAAAGGCCTGAGTGACTTGGTCAGAATGCTTAAGGAGGTCACGTGAATAGAGGTTTCTCCTACTTGTGTCTTAAACACATACCCTTTCAGCCCGATGATGTCACCGATATCTAATTTCTTTTTGAAAACATCGTTGTAAAAAGACTTATCCTCCTCAGGGCAAATATCATCTCTTCGCACATAGAACTGGATTCGAGAGGTACTGTCTTGAATTTCTCCAAAGGAAGCTGAACCCATGATTCTTTTGCTCATCAAACGCCCGGCGATAGAGATTTCCTCAAACCCCTCAGCTCCTTCGGTATAGTCTTTTTTGATTTGCTTAGCAGAATGAGTAATCTTGAATTCCGCAGCTGGATATGGATCTATACCCATATTGATCAGCTCTTCTCTTTCTTTCCTTCTTTGTTGTTCTTGTTCGCTTAAATACATCTTAAAATTTATATTTTGAATAAATCGGCTTCCTGTTTATTAACCGATAAACCAGCTCAAAACTCAGTGAGCTATTACTAATATCGAAATATGCTCTTTCTCTTCCTATTATCCTTTGTGCATCGTCGATACTTTGATTTGAATCAGCACGTCTTAATACAGCAGGTCCTTCCAAAACTGATTCTCCAGAGATAAAGTCTTGTGAAAAAGCAACCTTAACCAATAACCTATTTAACCGATATTGAAAACCAATAATACCACTATTTATGCTTTTGGGAAGTGTCGAATAAAATAGATCTGTACTTAAAATAACAAGCCGATCATCATTAAATGAGTCATATCCTCTTTGTTGCTTGCTCAACTCTACTGCGCCGTTAGAAGAACTATAATATGCATAATGTACAAATGGTTGGAAATTTCTTTTGTGGTTAAACACATAGCCAGCTCGGAAACCTATGTCCAATGATCTAATACTTAAAAATATATCACCTTCGGTTTCAGGTCTACTAAGTGGAACCATATTAAAGTCGAATATTTCGAGATCATAATCCCTTACCCGAAATCCAGGCGAAAAGTAAAACCCATTGAACATCCCACTAACATGCATTGAATATACTATTTTGGGGGTATATACTATTCTCTTGTTTGGAAGCTGTTCTAAAGTTGGTGGCTCAGGTTTAGAAGAGAGAACAAGGGCATCTGGGGTTAATTTTGAATATTCGAATGCTCCACCCATTGGGATATTCGAGCCGATTTCAAGACCCAGATTAAATTCGAGCTGTGCTTTAACTAAGTAGGTTTGAGATTTCTTATTTACACATAAATGATATTCGTCCAACTTCTGTATAATCGTATTAGAGGATATTTCAGCATTTTCATCTAAACAACCTTCTGTGAGAGTCAGTAGTGTAGTCTTTAAGTTCGATTCAAAAAGTGCTATCGAAGATCCGTTTTTAAGAAGAACTTGAACCTTTCCGTGATCATCAATCCTTGTTTCTAACAAAGACAATTCACCTTTATAATAAAGCCTTGCCAGTACCAGATATTTTTTATTTCCGACTGCCACATCAATAGGTAAATATCTAACCCCATTATTGATAAGGGTATCAATATTCTCTAAAGCAACAGCTCTTTCCCCCCCAGATTCAAGTTGAATACTTAACTCCTTTTGATTGTATCCAAGTATTTTTTTGATTGTCTTTCCAACTAAAAAATCATTCTCGTTCTTAATGTGAAGCGTATCTGATTTAACGTTAAACAGAGAAAATACGAATAAAAGAGTAATACCTAAGCTCTTTTTTATCATTGATTCCTCCTTTTCAATTCCTTTTTTACCAGCATAAATTCACGGCTACTCTGCCCTGCAATAGAAGTATTCTCGTCTGCCCTTCTAAATAAATAGGGCAATACTTTTTCCACCGGACCATAAGGAACGTATTTAGCCACATTGTATCCTTTGTCGGAAAGCTTAAACGAGATATTATCGCTC
Organism: Cyclobacteriaceae bacterium; assembly: GCA_040218415.1. Taxonomy (GTDB): domain Bacteria; phylum Bacteroidota; class Bacteroidia; order Cytophagales; family Cyclobacteriaceae; genus JAVJRN01. The sequence continues at coordinate 119,083 of JAVJRN010000010.1, read as the reverse complement.
ATTCCTAGTAATTGAGCAAAATAAACACGCTCATCATCTTTCTTAATCTTGTGCTCGTCCATCAGGTCTATCAAATACTGACAAGACGACTCATTGTGAGTTCCGGCACACAATGAAAACTCATCAATATGTTCTACCGCGAATTTTAATCCTTCATTGTAATCTTTGTCGGTGGCTGCCTTATTAGGCTGTATAGGATCCGTATAATTCATCTCTTCAGCCCGATCCCTTTCTTTTTCCATATACGCCCCACGCACTAATTTTGCCGCGAAGAAAGCACCTTGTCGTGCAACATATTCGTAACCCTTTTTCATTTTATCGAGCGCTTCATGCCTGTAGAGCTGATAAGTATTGTATACATAGGGTTTTTCTTGATTGTATTTTATCATCAACTCGTATACCAAGTCATCAATAACATTTTGATACCAAGATTCCTCTGCATCAATCATGAACTTCAAATCATTTGCCACAGCCCTCGACACAATCACGTCAAGTCGAGTCTTGATTCTATCGTAGCGTAAAAGCTCGGCCTCAGTCAATTTCTTTCCTTTTTGAATTTTTTCTAGAAGCACCGTTGAGCCTAGTCCTGAGATTTTTATTACACAAAAAGGAATACTTTCATGCTGTTTGGCATAATCAGCTACTCGCAAAGCCTCCTCTACAGCTTCATCATATCCTTCCTCAGTAGCCTCACCTTCCACACTATAGTCAAGGATTGTTTTAACCCTAGATTGAGCGAGTTGAATCATTCTCTGCTCACTGCCTTCAATGGATTCTCCTCCACAAAACTGATCGAACAACGTCTTTTTAATGATACCTTTCACAGGAAGGCGTAGTTTCAAAGCTGAACTTGTCAAAAAAGTTCCTGCCTTAACCATCCACGAATAATTCATGGTAGAGAATACAAAATGAGATTTTTTCAACTCCTTAAGGCTCTTATGTGCAAAGGCAGTTGCTGTATCCTCAAAATTGATTTTTGAATTTTCTGACATAGCTTTGAAAACTGGTGGGCAAAGATATATGGCTTAACCAACTTTTGATTGCAATGTTAAACTCCTTATAAATAAATGTTTTGAAGGTTCCTGACTATATTCATTTTACTGTTGATCCTACCGCTACCCTAACCGAAATCATTCAAGACGAAAGGCCAGATAAAGTCGCTCTTCTCGTGGATGAAAACACAAAATCGTTGTGTCTTCCGCTGCTCGGAAGCTTCCACGCAGATCTAATGATTGAAATAGAAAGCGGTGAGAAAAACAAAAACTTGAATACATGTCAAATCATTTGGCAAGAGCTGACGAATGCTGGGTTTTCCAGAAAATCTATCTTGGTAAACTTAGGTGGAGGGGTTATAGGAGATATGGGCGGTTTTTGTGCCAGTACATTCAAAAGAGGCATCAGGTTTATCAACATCCCAACGACCCTTTTAGCTGCTGTCGATGCAAATATTGGTGGTAAACTAGGAATTGACTTTATGGGCTTTAAAAATCATATTGGTGTATTTAATGATCCAACGGCTGTTATTGTATCTGACAAGTTTTTAAGTACGCTACCGAAACGAGAATTGAGATCTGGCTATGCTGAAGTGATTAAACATGGCTTAATTGCAGATGACAAATACTTTGACCAACTGAGAGATAGTACTTTCCCAGCAATGGACTGGCAGGAAATAATCAGGCATTCCATAGGAATAAAAGGAAGCGTTGTTGCTGAAGATCCTTTGGAAAAAGGAAAAAGGAAAATTCTCAATTTTGGACATACGCTTGGGCATGCCATCGAGACCTACTACTTGAATAATCAAAAAAGCCTGTTACATGGTGAAGCTATAGCTTGTGGGATGATACTGGAGGCACACATTTCTTATCAGCAAAATTTAATATCCAAAATCAGTTTAGAAATAATTTGTGACTACCTTTCTTCTATTTACGAGCCAGTACTAATTCCAACAATATCAGAAATCAACGAATTAATGATTCATGATAAAAAAAACGTTGGATTGACAATTAATTTTTCGTTAATCAATGCAATAGGCTCTTGCTTGTTTGATCAACAGGTAAGTGACAAAATGATCGTTGAAGCAGTTCATTTTTATGAAAATCTCAAATAAAAAGATTTTCCTCAAGTTCTTCTTTCATTGTTGGTTTGGATTGGGCAATTTTGGCTTTTGAAATCAAAACTTTTTTGAACAGTTCAAAAAAGAAAAACGTCAATGAACTGATGAACGTTGTGGCTAAAACCGTACTGAATATTTTTAATAAAGTTTTAGGATCCGTCATAATACTAATATTGACAGCTTTAATACCAAAACAGTTGTAACACTGTTATCCCTATCACAAACCCCTTTTTAGATTTTGAAATATCACTTACCGCCATACGAAGGATCACTAAATGGTCCAATTAAACTCACTTCTTCAAAAAGTGAAAGCAACAGAGCTTTACTCATGAATGCCCTTAGTGGAAATAAGCTTACTCTTGACAACCTGAGCACTGCAAGAGATACAGAAACAATGATGAGACTGATGGAAGAAGCCTCAGAAACATGGGACGTTCTGGATGCCGGCACAACCATGCGTTTTTGTACAGCATATCTCGCGATATTTGGAAAAGGTGAGACGGTCACAGGAACACCAAGAATGCTCGAAAGACCAATTGGCTTGTTGGTCGAGGCATTGAAACAACTTGGTGCTAAGATTAAATATGAAGGTAAGGAAGGATACCCTCCCTTGACCATTGAGAAAATAGAGAAGCAACTCGTCAACAAAATAAAAATACCAGGAAATATAAGTAGCCAATACATCAGTGCTATACTAATGATTGCTCCTTATTTGGAAAATGGCTTGGAGATTATTTTAACAACGGAGGTCTATAGTGAACCTTACATCAACATGACAATTAAGCTCATGGAGAGATTTGGAGTCAAAGCCAAATGGATTGATAACGTGATCAAAGTACCTGCCGCGAAATATAAAATGGGTCATTACACCATCGAAAGCGATTGGTCTGGAGCCAGTTATTGGTACTCTATGGCAGCTTTGAATATGGGCGCTCAGTTAAAGCTCGAAGGATTAAGAGAAAAAAGCTTTCAAGGCGATCAGGCCATTGTCAAAATCATGGCTAACCTTGGCGTAAATACAATTTTTGATGACAAGGGCGCGAACCTTGTAAAGGTAAACTCATCAAAAAAGGAAGTGACGATTGACTTTAGATCATGCCCTGACTTAGCCCAGACAGTGATGGTCACCGCTGCTGCCAAAGGCACGAAACTAATCATGACTGGCCTTGAAAGCTTGAAAATAAAGGAAACTGACAGAATAGCTGCCATGACCGCAGAGTTGGCCAAAATCAACGCACTGCTAACGGAAGAGAATGGCGTATGGAAACTGATTCCAGGAGAGCTGCCAGATGAGGTCACCATCAATACTTATGATGATCATAGAATGGCCATGGCCTTCGCTCCACTGGCCATGAAAATGGATGTGAATATTATGGAACCAGATGTGGTTAAAAAATCTTACCCTTCGTTTTGGAATGATTGTGACGAAATAGGCATCATCGTCAATAGAAGAGATAAAAAAAGATAGCAAAAATTGATCTAGCAGAGTGTCTCAGTAAAGACAAGTCTTTTTGAATCTTCCCATCTACGAGCTAAGTTCATTTGATGTTTATATATTCGAGTTTAATAACACTTCGGATAAAACATTATGAGCAAAAAAGAAACGTACTACAACAAGGAGGATCTTGGGAAGTTTGGTAAAATATCTGAATTCCAACCGGAACTTGGTGAGAAATTTTTCGAGTATTACGGTAAAGTATTTGAGGCGGGTGCTTTAACCAAACGTGAAAAAGCACTGATTGCCTTGGCAGTTTCTCATGCCATTCAATGTCCTTATTGTATAGATGCATACACCTCTGAAACACTAAAAATGGGCTGTGATGAAGAGCAGCTCATGGAAGCCGTCCACGTAGCTGGAGCAATTCGTGGTGGAGCCACCTTAGTTCACGGCGTTCAAATGATGAATCAAGTCAAAGAAAAACTAATGTAATGTCTGTATTACAATCTCTTAAAAAACGTAATCATGCATTCAAAGAAGAAAGTGCCCAGATCGACCTGTTGAGTGATCATGAAAGTCTGGGAATTCCCTCCTTCAAAGCCAAACTTGAGCGTATTGATCTATTTCCTTTAAAACCTACCGGAATTGATATTTTCCAAGTCAATGTAGGCAAAATGTGTAATCAAGTTTGCAAACATTGCCATGTTGATGCTGGTCCGGACAGAAAGGAGATTATGACACGAGAGACCATGCAGCAATGCTTGGATGCCATTCAAAATACCGACATTAAAACGGTGGACTTGACGGGTGGTGCTCCAGAGATGAATCCTGATTTCAGATGGTTTGTAGAACAAATCACAGCCATGGGTAAGTCCGTAATTGTAAGGTGTAACCTGACGATTATTTTGGCCAATCCAAAATACCATGACCTGCCAGAATTCTTCAAGAAACATAAAGTGAATGTCGTTTCTTCTTTGCCCTATTTTACCGCAAAGAGAACGGATGCACAACGTGGTGACGGTGTTTTCGAAAAATCTATCAAAGCCTTAAAAATGCTCAATGAAGTCGGTTATGGAGACCCAAAAACTGGTTTACAATTAGATTTGGTCTATAATCCTACGGGAGCATTCTTACCGGGAAGTCAGGAAGATCTGGAAACAGAGTTTAGAACGCGATTGCAAAATAAGTATGACATAGCATTCAACAGCCTTTTTGCTATCACCAATATACCTGTAAGTAGATTCTTAGAATACTTAGTAAACTCCAACAACTATGAGGATTACATGAATGAATTGGTCAATGCATTTAATCCCGCTGCAGCTTTAGGTGTAATGTGTCGCAATACCATAAGTATCGGTTGGGATGGCTATTTGTTTGATTGTGATTTTAATCAAATGCTCGACTTGAAAGTGCAAAATACCCATACTCATGTTAGCCAATTCGATTTTGAAGCTTTGACGAAAAGAGAAATCGTCATCAATCAACATTGTTTTGGATGCACAGCTGGTGCTGGCTCGAGTTGTGGTGGATCTACCATTTAACATGGAGTGCCCATTCGGAGGCCTCTCTTTAAGCCTTAAAAAATCATCAAATAAAGAAACAATAAAATAAGTAAAACTGCTACGATTTTATATACTGGTGGAGTAGCAGGAAACTCATAGCCACAAATTTCACATTCTTTTTTTCTGGCATCTACATTCATAGCACAAGAAGGACATTCCCTTTTTTTCATAAAATAAAGATAAATAACGAACTCCGATTTTATTAATTTGGCAATTCGAAAATCAAATATCATGAAACGATCTCTTTACTTTTTAGTCAGTTTGCTCTTCGCTTTTACCACTTTTGCCCAAGGCTATGAACAAAAGATAAAATCAATATATGATCATCAGCTCACCGAAAGCCCCATCTACGAGAATCTAAGGTACCTCTGCAAAGAAATTGGCAACAGACTTTCGGGATCCCCACAGGCCGCTGCTGCAGTGGAATACACCAAACAATTGATGGAATCATATGGGTTTGATACCGTTTACCTACAGCCAGTCATGGTGCCACATTGGGTAAGAGGTGAAAAGGAAGTAGTTACCGTAACCAATGCTAAAAAGTATGGAGCCATATCGCTGAACTCATTAGCGCTCGGTAACTCCGTAGGAACTGGCCCTGAAGGTCTATTGCTCAATGTTATAGAAGTATCCAATATAGGTGAACTCAAAAAACTTGGAAAAAAGGTAGAAGGAAAGATTGTCTTCATCAATACAAAAATGGATCCTACACTCATCAATAATTTTGAAGCATATGGTGGGGCGGTTGTAACCCGCGCTTATGGCGCATCCGAAGCTGGAAATCTGGGGGCAAAAGCAGTTATTGTGAGGTCAGTAACCAATCGTCTTGATAATATACCACACACAGGATCGCTGGTATATAAGCCGCTGATGCCTCAAATACCTGCAGTTGCTGTAAGTACTATGGATGCAGAAAAGTTGAGTGAAATGATCAAAGACCAAGACGATTTGAAGATATACCTGAGAACAACCTCTCAAATGCTTCCCGATGTGCTTTCTTATAATGTCATAGGTGAAATTAAAGGTTCAACAAATCCAGAGGAAATCATTGTAGTAGGCGGACATCTCGACTCTTGGGATGTGGGCGAAGGCGCTCATGACGATGGTGGCGGATGCATGATGTCGGTGGAAGTCGGCCGAACTTTTCTAGCATTAGGTATAAAACCAAAACGTACACTCCGTGTCGTCATGTTCATGAATGAGGAAAATGGACTTAGAGGTGGAAAAAAATATGCCGAAATAGCGAAGAAAAAAGGCGAAAAAACCATCGCTGCATTGGAATCCGATTCTGGTTCCTTTTTTCCCGAAGGTTATACGATGATGGGAACCGAAGCGCAACGCAACAAAATAAAGAACTGGAAACCATTGTTCCTCAAATACGGAATGTATGATTTTGATCAAATAGGAAGCGGTGCAGATATTAGCCCGCTCGAAGATCAAGGCCCTTTGTTGATGGAGTTGCTACCGAATACCCAGAAATACTTCATTTATCACCATACGGCAGCAGATGTTTTTGAAGCCGTGGATAAAAGAGAATTGGAAATGGGAGCTGCCGCCTTGACCAGTATGGTTTATCTGATTGATCAGGAAGGGATCTAAAACATAGAAGCAATTGTGATGTTTCTTTCAAAATGCTATCGTAGTTAATCGGCAAAACGTGCATTTTTCGGCGCAAGAAACAGCTTACTATCTAGCGCTTTTTCCGAAAGCTCCCAGTTTAAAATTTGAATCTGAGACCTTCTCGTGATGTCGATACCATCATTGTATCTGTACCATACCAACCTTTTCGGCATCAATAAGCCATTGACCTCTTGCCAGTCAGCATAGTTGATCAACCCATAATCTTCGTTGACTACATCTTCGCCAAAGGTCACCGTATACATCAACCATTTCATGACTTTTGTTTGCTTATCATAGCAAATGAAATAATTATCTTTTGGAGCGTCTCCTATGCCCTCTTGAAAGGAAACTTTAACCGCCGAATAAGTCGTATCTCGAAACACCTTATCGGACGTTTCTTCGTAGATAATGCCAGAATCTCCAAGTACGAATGGCATAGATGCAAAATAATAATACAAACTATGATAAAACCGTAGATTAGAAAACGCTACTGTATCAGGACTAATCCAAACCTGCCCTCCCTTCGATCCGATTGTCCATTTTTCGGACTGAATGTTGACATTTCTAGAATTTAAATCAATTTGGTAATTCTCCCCTTTGCTTAAGTCAAACTTCATCGATTGCAAATTTGACCAAGATTGATAACCGCCATGAGCATCAAATACGGCATTCACTGCCTCAGGAAAACTTCTTGTTTTAACTTTTTGGGTTGTTGGCGTTTCTTTCGTCTGCTTTGACTGACAGCCAAATAGGAGGAATACGATCAACAAAATGCAGTAGTTGTTATACATGACGTAAAGAAATGAAGTAAAAAGACATATCTGTTCCTAAAATGCTCAAACTTATGGCAATTGGTTTAATTCTTCAATTTCCTCCTCGGATATTGAATTTTGCTTTACCACACGGTCGTAGGTCGGTCTGGTCTGAGAAAAAACAAAAAGTACAATCACATACAAAAACGAGAAAAACTGATCTTTCAGCAAATAAAGGCCTGAACAAGCAGCAATGGCCGATAATTGAATCAAAAAATAGAAAATAGCATTTTGTCTTGCATAGCGTGACAGCCTCTCATCCAATTCAAGATTTTCTTTGATTTGTGCTAGTTTATTATTGTATCGAAAAGCCATAACCAGCAATGCCAAGGAGATGCCAATCAATGTGAATTTCAAAATCATCGCCTCCTCTCCAGCGAAATATGGTGCGCTCGCGAAATCCTTTTGGGTTTCCAAAAAAGAATATGCAAATGGAATCATGGAAATGGCCACTATGCCATGAAAGATGATATTTAGTTTATGAAAATAACGCTCCCATTTTGTGTAGTGATTTGCCATGAGGCAAAGTTCGCAATTTATTTTTTCCCCTTCGTAACCTTAAATAAGAAATAGACGTAATTTAGTTTGATATCAAAATGATATCATATTAATTAAATGATTCTGCGATCTTGAAACGATCTTCACCCTTAATACTAAACGAATGAATTCAAAGGAAAAATTAGTCTCCCCTAGCTCAGGATATATCTGGATTATGATCATTTTGTTCCTGTTGATTGGCTCCATTATTGGGATCGCAGCACTTCGAATCCCTTTTCTAATCATTCCCTTAGTTTTGGCAGTAGCCATGATTCCAGGTTTTTTTATTGTCAACCCAAATGGATCTAAGGTATTGGTGCTTTTTGGTAAATATATTGGCACAGTAAAAGAGAATGGTTTTTTCTGGGTCAACCCATTTTATTCCAAAAACAAGATCTCCCTAAGAGCCAGAAACTTCGATAGTGAGCGAGTGAAAGTCAACGATAAACTAGGTAATCCTATACTTATCAGTGTCATTCTTGTCTGGAAGGTTAAGGACACTTTTGCGGCAGCTTTTGAAGTCGATGATTATGAAAATTTTGTGCGTGTACAGACAGATACCGCCGTTAGAAAACTTGCAGGTAGCTATCCTTATGACAACTTTGACGATGAGGAAGCTGATGTCACTTTACGATCTGGTTTAGATGAAGTGAATCATCAACTGGAAACTGAAATTGAAGAAAGACTTTCTATTGCCGGGATAGAAATACAAGAGGCTCGAATTGGCTATTTGGCGTATGCCCAAGAAATTGCGGGTGCCATGCTGCGTAGACAACAAGCCACTGCGATAGTTGCGGCAAGGCACAAAATCGTGGAAGGTGCGGTGAGCATGGTTGAAATGGCGCTGAATGAACTAAGTAAAAAGGAAATCATAGAACTGGATGAAGACAAGAAGGCAGCTATGGTGAGTAATCTTATGGTCGTTTTATGCGCGGATAAAGACATAACGCCTGTTTTAAATTCAGGCACGTTGAATCATTAGATGATAGAAGGAAATTTACTCTTGAAAAAGAGTAAATTTTTCGTTTGAAAGAAAAGGCATTTTATATCGCTTACGACTCATATTTAGTGGCTACCAAGCACAACGTGATAGTATTCCAAAAAACAGCGATTGAGTTCGAAGAAAACTGGCAAGAATTAAATTCTGATGGCTAAGAAAAAACCGTTTGTATTACGTTTAGATCCTGAAATGCTCAGTAAGATTGAGAAATGGGCTTCCGACGAGTTCCGTAGCACCAACGGTCAACTAGAATGGATTATAGATAAAGCCTTGAAAGATGCTGGTAGATCAAAAAAAAAGGAATAAGTCTTATCGCAACGATGATTTGATAAATTATTAAAAAAATCACTGATCCATTTTCTACACCGCCAAGAAGGGAAGGGACAGTGAAAAAGCGCATTTTTATAACGACTTAAAAAGCGTTTTAAGGATTGTATTCACAAAATTACGATCTTCTATACACGCACAGAAGAAAGTATTTACGAGCGTAACAAAACAGATCACACTAAAAAACCACCTTACTCAAACGGCTACCATACCAGCTATACGCCTCGCCATCTACATCAAGAATGTTGGCCTTTGGAAGCAAGTTTTGTAGTAATTCTTTGTGTTTTTGCTGAAATGGAAAGGGTTCTGAACTCAACAAAACAGTCGTAGGATTAATTTCTAACAATCGAGATTCGTCAAGCACGGGGTATCTGGTTTCTTCTATTATATTTTTGAACCCCAAATAGCCCAGCATATCGTCGATGAAAGTATCACGACCAACAGCCATCCACGGATTAGCCCAAATCAAATAAAGCGCATTTCCTTTTTTTGAATCCTTGAACTTCGAGAGGTTGTTTGAAACTTTCGCAACCTGATGATTGGCTCCCTCTTCTTGATCCAAAATTTCGCCCAAGCGAGTCATCATATCAAAAGAATCCTCCAGAGTCAAAATATCACTCATCCAAACTGGAAACTTATCGGAAAGCTGATTGATGCCTTTTTCAAAATTCTCTTCCTTATTTCCAATAATTAAGTCCGGCTTGAGTGAATCGATCACCTCAAAACGAAAATTTTTTGTCCCTCCAATGATTTTGATATCAGATACTTGGTCAGAAGGATGAATGCAGAATTTGGTTCTCCCAACTACTTCAACACCTATATCAATAAGATACTCGGTAATGGACGGAACAAGCGATATCACTCGCTTTGGTGTGTTTTTCAAATGGAGCTCACGCCCCATTTGATCAACCACTGTCATTATTTGATATATCTAAAATCCTGACCAGACTCTACTTTCAATACAAATTCGTAAATCAATTTGATCGTATTCTCCAAGTCATCTTTCGCACACATTTCTACAGTGGTATGCATATACTTTAAAGGAATAGAAATCAATGCCGATGCTACGCCCTCATTGCTGTAAGCAAAAGCATCCGTATCCGTACCTGTAGATCGTGAAGTGGCTCTTCTCTGAAAAGGAATCTCTTTTTCCTTTGCTGTATCCAGAATCATTTTCAAAACATTGTTTTGAACTGCTGCCCCGTAGGCCATTGTTGGCCCAGCTCCCAAGGCAATATCGCCACTGGTGATTTTATCATACATTGGAGAGTTCGTATCATGAGTCACATCAGTAATAATAGCCAGATCTGGTTTTATCCTATGCGCGATCATTTCCGCTCCTCGCAAACCTATTTCCTCTTGCACGGCGTTCACCACATATAATCCAAAAGGGAGTTTTACATCATTCTCCTTAAGCCTTCTTGCTACTTCGGCAACCATAAAACCACCGATACGATTATCAAGTGCTCTACCTACCAGATATTTATCATTGAGCTCCATGAGTTCATCTTCGAAGGTGATGACATGACCCACGTGGATACCCATTTTTTCCACTTCTTCCTTGGAAGAAGCTCCTACATCAATAAATATATTTTTCAATGTTGGGTTGTCTTCTTTGTCTTTTCTGACATGTATTGCTGGCCAGCCAAAGATTCCTTTGACAATGCCATTATCAGTGTGGATATTGACCCTTTTCGAAGGGGCAATTTGATGATCTGAGCCTCCATTTCTGACTACATAGATGTAGCCCTGATCATTGATATAGTTCACAAACCAACTAATTTCATCCGCATGAGCCTCGATTACCACCTTGTAAGGCGCGTCTGGATTGATTACCGCAACTGCCGACCCATAAGTATCTGTGAAATACGTGTCGGTGTATTCTTTAATGTAGTCCAACCAAATTTGCTGTCCACTAGACTCAAAACCTGTTGGTGAGGCATTATTCAAATATTTATAAAGGAATTCTTTACTTTTCTTATCCATGTTTTATTCTAATTAGATTTTATTAAACCAGCATCAACTGACTAGTAATTTCAACCGAAAACACCTCTACTCTGTTTGAGATGTTAACAACTATTGGATATTGATGCTTCTTTCCATCAAAAAGACAAAAAGATTGATGCAAGGCCTGCTCCTCTTTTCTCGATGAAGCATTCTATGAAAATTATCAACGTTGCTATAGCTATATTAAAAGCGTGTTAAAGTGGAATGTTCCCGTGTTTCTTTCTTGGTATTTTATCCACCTTATTTTCAAGCATGTCATAAGCGCGAATGAGTTTGGCGCGTGTATTATGAGGTAGAATCACCTCATCGATAAAACCTCTCTTTGCTGCTACATATGGGTTCGCAAACTTCTCCGTGTACTCATCAATTTTTTCCTGAAGCTTGGCATTAGGATCTTCGGCTGTGGCTATTTCCCTTCTGAAAATTATCTCAGAAGCACCCTGTGCACCCATTACGGCAATCTCAGCAGTAGGCCATGCAAAGTTCATATCAGCACCAATATGCTTCGAATTCATCACATCATATGCGCCTCCATAAGCTTTTCGGGTAATGACAGAAATTCGAGGAACAGTTGCCTCGCTAAATGCATACAACAATTTGGCACCATTTGATATGATGCCATTCCATTCCTGATCTGTTCCTGGCAAAAAACCTGGAACATCCACCAACACAAGAAGTGGAATATTGAAAGCATCACAAAATCGAACAAAGCGTGCTGCCTTTTTACTACAATCATTATCTAAAACTCCAGCTAGGCTCATTGGCTGATTACCAACAATCCCTACACTTCGTCCAGCAATTCTAGAAAAGCCCACTACTATATTATCAGCAAAGTTTTTATGAACTTCAAAGAAAGTGTCCGTATCCACAATGCCCCCAATCACATCTTTAATGTCGTAGGGCTGATTTGGATTATCAGGCAATATATCATCGAGTCCTTTGATGACTTCATCCCCTTTAATCTCGTAAGGCAACCGCAGTGGTTCTTCCTCACAATTTGAAGGAATATAACTTAACAACCTTTTTAAATCCAGAATGCAGGTAGCCTCATTTTTACAGGAAAAGTGAGTGACTCCACTTTTCGTACTATGAGCACTCGCTCCACCAAGTTCCTCTGAGGTCACCTCCTCGGCAGTGACTGTTTTTACCACATTTGGGCCGGTCACAAACATATAACTTGTTTGCTCTACCATAAATATAAAATCGGTAATGGCCGGTGAATACACCGCGCCACCAGCGCAAGGCCCCATAATCGCCGACAGTTGAGGCACCACACCAGACGCCAAGGTGTTTTTATAAAAAATATCAGCATAGCCAGCCAAGGACATCACTCCTTCTTGAATTCGCGCGCCTCCCGAATCATTCAAACCAATAATTGGCGCGCCATTTTTCATGGCCATGTCCATTATTTTCACAATCTTCTCTGCAAAAGTCTCAGAAAGTGAACCTCCAAAAACCGTAAAATCTTGACTAAATACATAAATCAGCCGACCTTCTACTGTTCCATAACCTGTAATAACACCATCACCGAGATATTGCTCTTTCTCAATCCCAAAATCTTGTCCTCGGTGCGTGACAAACTTTCCAATCTCTTGAAACGAGCCCTCATCCAACAACAAATCAATTCGCTCACGAGCGGTCAATTTTCCTTTTTCATGCTGCTTATCGATCCGCTTTTGTCCTCCTGCGAGCAGCACTTCAGCATTCATCAATTCCAGCTCTTTGATCTTATCTTCTGTAGATTTAAATACGCTGGCGGTTTTGGGTTTTTCTGTTGCCATAGATGTTTGATTTTTATAAGGTGCTGTAAGTTAACAAATGCACAGCTTCTTGTTGGAAAAGTCTTGTCATCGAAACAAGAAATTGGCGAGTCCTTGGGGCAATATGAGGGCGTCCGAGCGGGCTATCGGCTATATCTTTTCTGCATAGCAGAATAGGATGCCGCCTCTATCCCTGACGCGGCGGCACACGAGGCAAATCCTTAAAAGGTTTCTTATTGAAATTAGAGGTTATATCACCGTTCTTAATCTGCAGACGCTGCGCTCATAAATGATGTGGTTCAAAATATTGGAAAATTGAAAACAACCTCCATTGCGCATTAGACATGACATTTAAGAAGAAAAAGGAATATTGCACACTCAATTATAGTGTTGTAGCCAAAATGGGTCTATCACTGATTAAAAAGTATTCTTCAACTAAGAAATCCAAAGTTGTCAAAAGGTAATCATCTGTAATAGACGATAACTACCGTACCAAATTACTCAGAATCTAAAAGCGGTTTTCCTGCTACATGCACCTTTATAACCCCAGCAAAACGATAAAACTCAAGCTAATTTATGGAATCGCGATATGTCTAAATGAAGTTTTCTCAACTAGTACATCAACTTTAGTGGCAAATTTTGCTCAACAATCAATTTTCCTGAGTTCTTAATCACATTGTCAGCTTGAGAATTATTCTTAGCACCCCACAGGCGAGCGACCAGATCAACAGAGTTGTTTTCGAAGGTATTGTTCAATATCTCTACATTGATGATTCCGTAAGTATTGATAAGCACATTAGTACTTTCTTTCTCTCCACTATTGGTAAAAGTACACCCTTGTACAATCAGGTTACCACCTACTGTTGACTCGTCGTAACCTCCACGGTAGTAGTCAATGACATTACTGCTTACCCGATCAAACTGACAGTCCAAAACAAACACATTTTCTGCATTATAGTCACCCCGATCATCGTCCTCAGCAGAAAGTTCAATTCCATTTGCACAATTTTTAATGCTCGTCGACTCAAACCTGATGTATTCTGAGAATGAATATTTGTAACTCTTAAGTACATAATCGAAGTTGAAGATGTCAGCATCCTTCACTGTAAGGTTGTAGAGGCTGGACATATTTTCACTTAGGGTTGCGAAAGCGTAGTTTGCTCCTGTACCTTTTAATATGATAGCCTGTAGTTTTAATTCACCTTTAGGATTCATTTCAAAAGCAGGCGTTCTCGCTGCTCCCTTAAACAAAATGGTTGACCTATTCTTACTATCGATAGATTGAATGATCAATTTCTTGTCAATTTTCAGTGAAGTATTCAACTCAAATTGGGTTTCAGAAAGTTGGATAATGTCTCCATCGGCCGCATTGCTGATTGCATTGACAAGCTCCTCAGCCGTTTTTACCACGTGCTTAGCTGGTTCTGGTTCAGTTGGATTACGATTATACCAATCCGCACCATATTTAGATAAGTCCATGATATTCGGTTGTTTTTTTGCTCCTACAACTGCTCCGATAGAATTACTCCCTTTTCTGGAATTGCCCACTAAATCAGTGGTGATCTTGTCGAATTCAAAGCCGTTGTGTTTCTCAAAATCACTCAGATCATCACTTGGAACCCAAAAGTCAGCCTCAAGCTCAGTCATGGAAAAATCTCTTGCTTCCAGCCCATCTACCCCTTTAAAATCAACACCTTGGTTGTTGATCACATTGCTTTCGAAATCAATACCATCACTGGAATCATACCTACGAATCGGTTCTTCATCACCTTTAGTATTATAAATGATATTATTGGCGATTATGGTGCGTATTGGCGTTTCTGATCTTATTTCGGAAGCCGGAAGCACATCTTTTTGATCAAGGTTTGAACCGACTCCAATTTGCCAAGGCGAGCTACAGTTGACCCATGTATTGTATGCTACAACTACATCGGTAACTTGAAAATATCGATTGATGGTAGGCTTATCTACCCCATTCATCAAAGCAAGTGGCGCTCTGAAAATCTCTCCGCGGAGATTATAGAAGTAATTATTGGTTACCACATGGCCTGTGCCAATCAAACGAACACCGCCTACGTGTGGAGAGTTTTCGTCTCCAATAAAATAATTACCATCAATTAAGCAGTAATTGCCATGACGTGTGACGAGGGATCCTTCACTTTTATAGAAAATATTGTTTCTAAATTCATTGAAATTCGACTTGCTAGAAATAACCTCCACTTCTCCATCGCAATGATCGAAGAAATTGTTTTCAACCGTCGTATAGCTTGGGGTCATAGAAGTACTACTATTCCCGATCTGAATCGTCTCGGCACTTGGTCCTCCTTTTGGTGGTCTAGGGCCAAAATAATTATTATTGATCCGATGATAGTTCTTTACACTCTGGTTACCCTCCAAGTCAATTCGGATAGTCGGCCCTCTATTAGACTTACCAGACAGGTTATTCTGATCGAATTGATTGTACCGCCCTTTAAATAGCACCCAAAGATCCGAATTATTTCGCTGCGATTTATTGAAATCCTTAATCACACAATTGGTTACTCTTGAATGATTCGCCACCGTCTCACTGTCGATGTAGTACTGAATGACTGCCTTTGATGGAGATGCACCATTGGTGAAGAACAAGCCCTCGACAACTAAGTATTCGCCACCAAGCTTTAGGTCCGACTCGCCTTGAATCATTACTTCTCCTGGTGATTCAGCTCTTAATATGATGGGCTGATCTTCGGTACCATTACCGGTGAAGCGAATTTGAACGTCGTTCCATTCACCATTAGCCATGACAATTTCAGTGCCAGGTTTGGCCTTTTTAATTGCACTGTTAAGCTCCGCTTGATTCTGAACTAGCACACTGGTTAAAGAATTATTTTGTTGACAGCCAAACAGAAGGGCTAGGATCGTAAGTACTTGAAGTAAAATTTTCATGTTTTCTTATTACTGGTTAAAGCATAGGGTTAATTATGATGAAATCATTTTTTAATAAACTTCAATCGATGATTTGATACATCGATTAAATAAACGCCTGTATTGAGCAGGTCAATATCTACTTGATTTCTATTTATAAATCCAGAAGTTATTTTCCTCCCTGAGATATCTAAAATCGAATAACTTCCAGTTAAATTCTTTGGGAGTAAAATGTAATTGCTTGCTGGATTTGGGTAAACAGTCTTAATATCAGAATTAACAGACACTAGTGGTTGCTCTGGGCTAATTACCGTGATTTCAATGGAGTCTGTGAAACTCCCATCATCGGTAGTCACCGTGATTATAGCCATTCCTTCCGATAAGGCAGTCACCAAACCATCATCATCTACACTGGCGATTGAAGAACTGCTTGAGCTGAAACTCACTCCCATATCAGTGGCATTTACCGGGTTAATGGTTACCGTCAATTGCTGCGTCTCTCCTTCGGTCAATTCCATGTCTGACTGTTCCAATAAAACGCCTGTTACAGAAACCGCAGCTCTCTCGCCTTCCCCGAAAACCCTTAGCTCTGTAAGACTCACCCAATCTCCTGTGTATTGATCAGCCCCAGAAACTGTTACCTTAACAAATCTGGCATCAAAATCTTCAATAATATCGATAATAGGCTGGTCTATGGTACCAGGAGTAGTATTCCCCGATCTATCGATAATTGTCGTGTAACTACCATTTTCTGAAAGGGAACCTTCAATGATGTATTGATAAGCCCTACCGTCATAACATACAACTTCCGTTTGATTAATCGTAATCTGCGCGCCCAAATCAATAGTAGCAGACTGTGGGAATCCGGAAACCGACCAACGAGACGCCACATCACCATCAACCATGTTGGATCCAACATTATCTCCATCTGGTATGCCCGTTGCTGTTACTGGCTGATTCAAAGCCCAATTAAAACCAGTTGATGGAGCTATGGCAGTTATTACACTAAAAGCGGTAAAACCTCCATCATCAGTGGTTGCTGTTATGGTTGCCGTACCCTCTGATAATGTCGTGACCAGACCTGTAGTATTGACCGTGGCTACCGCAGTATTGTTGGAACTAAAGCTAACCTCTTGGTTGCTAGCGTCAAGGGGAGAGAAAGTTACAGTAAGCTGTTGTGAGCCGCCAACTGCCACAGCAGCTGTATCAGGCATTAGCCTAACTCCCGTTGCATCAATCGGTGCTACATATCCGGCTTGAGAAATATTGATGGCTCTGTTATCGACACCCGTTCCCATTATGGTAATTGTACCTGTTCTCTCAGCTGTAGCCTCGTTTGTGGAAACCGTAATATTAATATTTCCAGATCCCGAACCAGAAACCGGACTAACAACAATCCATTCTTGATCGTCCGAAACCGTCCAATCAACGTTGGTAGAAATGCTTACAGACTTGGTGCCTCCTACATCCGTAAAATCAGAAACTGGAGATACGGTGAGATAATCTCCTACAGCGCCACATTCTGGCAAAACATTTCCTGTAGCATCAAGAAAACACGCACCTACTCCTGCGCCTACATCTCCATCCGTAATCGGCGAATAAACAATAGATCCACTTCCTCCAGAAACCTCATGAGCTCCTACATCCATATCACTATTTGGGCGAGTAATTCCTTCTACATCGATGTTAACGATGCTGCTGTATACACTTCCCGCAGCATTAGCCGCTAATCCTGTGCTACTTGGCTTGAAGGTTTCACCGCTCGCGAGAAAGTTGGCATTCCCTTCAGTAATGCCATCATCTGAAATGCCAATGGGTGAACCGCCGAAGATATTTCCTTCGTATATCATACCTTGCCCAGTTCCAGAAATGTCACCAGCTACGATATTACCATTTTCGCTGTAAACAAGATTATTAGCAATCGTTCCTGTAGGGTCATAAGAATTTCTGTCATTGAAGAAAATTGGATCATCAGAAGCATAAATAGTATTATGGGCAATGATAACATTATCTACATTTTGATAACCGTTTCCACTACCCCCTGAAGATTCCCCTCCTCCTACCAAAGTGATCCCATTATTCCAAATATCATTGTCATTGTTCAGACCTTGCATATAATTATTAATGATCACGTGATCTCTATCACTCACTCTAATTCCTCCCGATTTGGGTTTACCCTCACCTAGAAAAAAATTACCCTCAATATGTGCTCCTGCGCCATGTCGCAGTACGAGCGAACCTCGACAGTTTCTAAAGGTGTTGTGTTTGTATATATTGTCAGCACTTTTATTTGTAATAATTTCGTTTTCGCCATCAGCGGCCTGAAAGTAATTACCTTCTACAATTACCTGAGCGCTTATGGACTGATTTGAACTCACTCCTATTCTAATAGCCTCACAGTCACCAGAGTTTGTAGAAAAGGCATCTTTAGGGGTAATGTTATAGAAATAGTTTTTTCTAATGATATGACCAGGAGTTATACCCGCAGAGTAATCTAGTTCAACTAGAATAAGCGCGCCAGCACTGAGTTTATTGATAAATGAGCAGTTTTCCACCACATTCTCGGAACCATACAATACAATCCATCGGCTTTTGTCGGGCTCAGGAGTAACCAGATTGTCAAAGGCACAATTTTTAATGGTACAATTCATTGCAAAGTCTGTGTCTGATCCATTACGTCTGAATTCTATATGATTGCTAGATCCTTCCCCTCCTTTCCAGTAAAAACCATCTACAATTAAGTAGCTACCATAAAAATTGATCTTGGAAGAACCGGTAAATATTACCCCTCCTGGAGTTTCCGCCTTTAGAATTATCGGGTTATCAGCTGTTCCTGACTGACCATTCCATTGAATGTTTTGATCAGCATAATTCCCATCTAGCCATGTGACTACATCACCCGCAACAAGAGTAAGATTATTAAACTGATCATCAGAGCTCACTGTATAATCCGTTGCGAAGGAGGCCTGATTAAACAGTAAGAGCCCGGAAAAGGCTGCCATTATCATTATCAAGTCTCGTTTGAAACACTTCATTTTCACATTTTTTTTAAAATTAAGCTATGAAGTTACTATATTTGAAAATGGTCAACCAATTTTTAATCAACCATTTTCAAAATTAATTAAAAACAAGGGAAACCATGATCATGACCTATTTTGGTATTTTACTCGAACGCTATTAAAAATTATCATTATGAAAGTATCTAGATGTTGGATCGTAGGCTTATTTGATGTTGCTCATAAATATCTTAATGTTCGGTTCCTATTGCTGTTGTTTGTGTGGAGTTTAGCTGGCCATTACATGAAGGCGCAAGAGTTAGACCCCACGCTCCCCCCAAGCGGAAATTTTGATCTGTCATATTGGAAGCTTACCAGACCAAACCAACAAGAAGTAGATGAGGAAGTACTCTCAAACGGGTTTGTAAAGGATGGTGAATTTTATACTGACCCTAACACTGGAGCCATGGTATTTTGGTGTCCTAATGATGGTATGACTGGCGGCAGCACCTATCCAAGAAATGAGCTGAGAGAAATGATCCGAGCAGGTGATAAAAGCATAAGTACTCAAGGAATAAATGGAAATAACTGGGTTTTCTCTTCTTCCTCTATTGAAAACCAAGAAGCAGCTGGAGGGGTAGATGGAGTGATGGCTGCTACTGTAGCCGTGGATTACGTGTCTAGGTCTTCTGATGAAAACCGTAAGATAGGACGTGTTATCGTCGGACAAATTCATGCCTCTGATGACGAACCCTGTAGATTGTATTATCGAAAGTTACCTGGGAACTCAAAGGGTTCCATATATCTCGCACATGAACCTACTACAAGTTCTGAGCAATGGTACGAAATGATCGGTAGTAGAAGCGATAATGCTCCAGACCCAGCAGATGGAATTGCCTTGGGCGAAAAGTTTAGCTACGAAATTAAGGTAGTTTACAATACTTTAACGGTAACTATCATGAGAGAAGGTAAAGATGATGTTGTACAAGAGGTAGATATGACTAATAGTGGCTTTGCTGATGACTGGATGTACTTCAAAGCAGGAAACTACAATCAAAACAATGCCGGAGATCCTGACGAATATGCCCAAGTTTCGTTTTTTGCTTTGAACGCAACACACTCGACTCCTTCTCCACCAACAGGCTATGATGCGCCTTCTGACATTCCCAGGTTTCAACCTTTTATGGCGGAATGTAAATTACAGGCTCCCACCAGTTCCACACTAAGGGATCGGGACGCACTTAACGATGGTTATAGTCATCCAGAGTATTTCTATGTGGTAGATGGTGACAAGGTGCGCTTCAATCAGACGGGTGATAGCAGAAGAACAGAACTCCGTAACGAAACGAATTGGGACCTGACTCAAAATAATCGATCCTTGCATGCCCGACTGGATATTGTGGAACAAACCTGTGATCAAGTCACCGTTTTGCAAATTCATGATGATGCCAACGCAGGAAGTGGCCCAAATAAACCATTATTAAGAATTTACAAGCATCAAGCTAAATCACCTGCTAATCATATCTGGGCAGTAATTAAAACTGATGACGGAGGAGTGGCCAATGACCATTTCGACCTTGGAGAAGACCCAGGAGGATATTTTAACTGTGATATACGATTGGTAGATGGTAACATAATCGTCGATTTCAATGGAGAAGAAAAAGTGAATATGGATGTCTCCTTTTGGACTTTTCCAAGTTATTGGAAAGCGGGCGTTTATCTTCAGGATGATGGTGTGGCAACCGCGCATTTTGATGAGTTGTTTGAGGAAGATGGCACACAACAAAACCGATTTCCATCCATATCTATTGCATCTCCTTCGAATGATACGAATTTCGAACCAGGAAGTGATATTACGATTACGGCTGAAGCAGAGGATTCTGACGGTACAATTACAAAAGTTGAGTTCTTTGAAGGCTCGACTAAACTAGGAGAAGCCACATCGGCTCCATATTCATTTACATGGACTGGAGCAGCTGAAGGAAACTATACTATATCTGCTAAGGCAACCGACAATGAAGGTGCGTCAAGAACATCTCTAGGAGTTGATATTTCGGTAGCTGTCCAGGTGGACGTAACTGGAGTGAACTTAGCTGAGGTTGGGGCGATCACGGTTGGTGGAACCCTTCAGTTAGAAGCCGCCATCTCACCTTCTGAGGCAACCAACAAAAATGTTGTTTTTGAATCTGATAATACAAGTGTTGCTACAGTAAGTGAAAGTGGCTTAGTCACTGGGATTTCAGTAGGTAGTGCCACAGTCACTGTCACGACTGATGAGGGAGGATTTACTGACACAAAAGCCGTACACGTCCTTGCTCCATCTACGGGCATGAACTGGGCTATGCTTCAGCCAATTACTAGTACAGGAGTGCCTGATGGAGCCAATGTCTCCGCTCATCTTGTAGATGGAGATACCGATACACGATGGTCTGTAGAAGAGTTTCCTCAATCAGCTACCATCGATTTGGGGTCTGACATTACTATCAAACAAACGGAAGTCACATGCCACGACGACCGAGCCTATCAGTTCATCATTGAAGGTTCGCTTACTGAAAGTGGAACGTATACTACGATTGTAGATAGGTCAAACAACTCAACACAAGGTACCGTTATTGCACCAATTATTGATGCAGTAGAAGATGTTGAAGCAAGGTTTATAAGAATTACCGTAACGGGTGCGGATGGTTATACAGGACCATGGGTTAGCCTTTCTGAACTAAGGGTATTTGGAGAGGGTGAGAGAGAAGATATATTAGTCACTGGAGTATCCTTAGATCTTGCAACTATCGAAATCTTAGAGGGGGAATCTCAACAACTTAATCCTACGGTTAGTCCATCCGATGCAAGAATTAAAGATGTTAGTTTCAGTTCGAGCAATGGTTCAATAGCCTCTGTCAATGCCACTGGTTTGATAACCGCGCTATCAGAAGGCATAGCTACAATTACCGTCACTACGGATGACGGAGGTTTTACAGCATCAGTAGAAGTTATAGTGACCAGACCTTTAAATTTGACAGATGATTCTCGCAACAATATTCGGCTCATTCCTAATCCTGCAATATCCATCGTGACGATTGTTGGGACGGAAAATTATCATACAGTATCGATCTATGATCAATCAGGAAAAATAGTCAAACAGCGAAAAATTGACGGATTGCTATCACTCGATGTGAGTGAACTTCAAAGAGGTATTTATTTAGTACGACTTGAAGGCAATGGAAAACCTCATGTTTTGAAACTTATTAAACGATAGTATTCAAAAATTATTTTGATTGTATTCGTCTCTTGATTCCCATTGAAGTCTTGGCGGACTTTTAACCTTACAGTATGTTTGAAATATTGTTGCTACTTGATGGAAGTTAATATTCCCTTACTTTCAATTTACCTATACACACAATGAGACTCATTCTTATTGTGATATTGTGTTCCCCCACTTCAATGGCATTCGGCCAGAAAGATTTCAGAAAGGGTTACGTCATCGAGAATTCAACAGATACTTTACGAGGTTATATTGACCTGAGGTCTAATTTAGATAACTCACAAGAATGTGTATTTAAAGCATCAGAAGAAGGAGAAATTATTGTTTACTCTCCAAAAGAAATTCAGTCCTATCGACTCGGTAATGAAAAGTACTATGTCAGCAAAGAAGTTACCATAGGAGAAACCCATTCAACGGTTTTTTTAGAGTATTTAGTCGATGGCATTTCAGATTTATTCTATCTCAAGTTGCCTCGAGAAGCATTTTATTTCCTCGAAGGAGAGGATGGCTCATTGTTAAGACTTAGCAATGATACAAAGATCGTAACTCAACGAGAAGAAGGCTATTTTGGAGACCAAGTAAGCTATAGTGGGAAGAGTAACCAATATCGGAGAATTCTGATGTCTACTTTTCGCGACAGTCCTGAAACTATTGAAAAGATCCAAAACACTGCCTTCACTCATGAAGGGCTTATTAAAATCACTAAGGACTATCACGAGAATACATGCGATTGGGATTGTACACTTTTTGGCAGGAAAAGAAAAAATTTGATTTTCGTCGAGCCTATCGTTGGTGTTCGGTTTTCAAGTCAAGGCCTCCGGGAACACAAAGAAAAAGCCAGGGATCAGTCTGCAATTTTAGGCGTTAATTTTAGAATGACTCCTTTCCGAGTACACTATTTATGGACTTGGAGTATAGGACTTAATTATACCAAGAACTCCTTTGATGCCATCTACAATCACAAACTTCACAACAGATTTATCTTACTGAAAGCCAATTATGCAACCATTGGTTTACCTCTTTCTTTGGAATACACCCTACCACTAAAAGGGATCAAGCCTTTTTTCATGACCGGAATTGAGCCATCCTACGCTTTGAACGTAGACTATCTCGTAGGGAATATTACCTTCACTGAAAACCAGCGATTTAGAAAAGTTCACCTAGGCGCTTTCGCTGGAGCTGGTTTGAGACGTAACATTGGATCCAATTATGCAAAATTAATGGTTCAGTATTCCATTAGAAGACCGGTAGCGGAATCCGGATTCATTTTTGATCGTCATTATGTTTCAGAATGGCGTTTTTCTTTGGCGTTTGGCTTGAAAATAAGAGGCGAAGGATCGGAATTTGAAAATTGAGTTATATTTTCACCTCTTTAGGATCAAATATTATTTCGTTCTGTTCTTATCTTCAAGCAAGTGAATCTGAAATTATCTATTTAAAGTGGCTTGTTTATGATAATTAAACACATAACTCTGTGATTCCTGTAAGTCTAAGACAAACTATTCATTAATTGTATAAAAAATAATGGGGATTGGCCTAAACGATACTCCTCTTTTCCAGGAAGATAAAGTATCATTCCAGATCAATAATCGCCCGCTTTTATCGTTCGATTCTATTTTTTTGGAATTGACACCTCAAGATACGTTCCTTTGAAATTTTGATTCAGCACGCTCATGACTATTTTATCGGCCTTCGCGTCTGGAATCAATTCAATCATGGCTTTTCCATTTGCCATATTGATCACTTCACTCCCATTGTTCGTTCCCGTATTAATATTCAATTCCCCGCCTTCCAAACATTGAAAATAAACGCGTTCCTCATAGTCCAAGCAGCGCTGACCCTTTGTGTCTACCATCGTAGCTGTAATTAGCAAGTGGCCATTGGGAAGGGTCTCAGAGGACAGCAGGATCTCCTTTGGCTTTTCGCTTTTCCTGAAGCTATAGTTCAAAGCTAAACTGTCCACAGTTACTTGGTTGTTGTCAATAAAACCAATTGCAACCAATTTATTTAAACCTTCATTGAAGGAGTAGTTCCAAACCAAGCCACTTGCAGGAAACGAATTGATGTCTTTCTTTTTCAGTCCAAGGTCTTGTCCATTTGCTATGAGTCGAACTTCTTCACAATTGCTATAAACATTTAACGACCTAGCTAAACCTTCAGGGCCTGATCTTTCTGTCCAGGTGTGAGATTCGATGTAGGCAAATGGATCCTCTGCCCAATAACTTTTAAAGACATAATATGCATCCTTAGGCTTGCCGTCACGGGTGACTAGACCTTTTTGATTTAGGTAAGGAATGTCGTTTTCTGGTCTCAGTGGTGTCCCAAAATCCTTAAATGCCCACTGGGCTGATCCAGCGAAATCCGGATGTGTCTCGGCGACTTTTAACGTCCAGTCAAATAAATCGACAATGTAATTTTCGCTCCAGTCTCCAATATTGGCGATGCTCTGAGTTGCATATTGATTGATAGGCTCTTCAAAATCATTTGCAACAATCTTACCGTCTCCTGAAATAGGATTTTCCTTATGTCGACCTGTAAGACTAGAGCCGCCATACTCCATGTGTAGGAAGTGACGATATTTTTTCAATGAATTGTCCAGGGCATTTTTATAGCCATCGTATGTGCCTGCATACCATCCAGACCAGATAGACGGGCTGAATACATCTACAATATCTGAACCTTCATAATATTTTCTGATGGCTGTTTTTCTTGACGGATCAAGTGCATGCGCCATATCATTCAATTCCGAAAGGAAACTGTTGATCGGCTCCACATCATCTCCACCCTCAAAATCAGGAAGCCAATAGATTTCATTGCCCAACGACCAGATGATGATACTTGGATGATTGAAATTTTGGTTAATCATTTCTGACAATAAGCGCTTAGTATTGTCTTTCCAAACATCATTTCCTAGCCCGCCACGACACCATGGAAGTTCATCCCATACCAAAATCCCTAGTTCATTGCAAGCTTTGTAAATTTCGGGATCCTGAGGGTAATGACCAAGCCGTACGAAATTGGCGCCCATCTCTTTAATCATCTCCATGTCGCGACGATGCATTTCATTCGAAAGTGCAGCGCCAACGCCAGCAGATTCTTCGTGCCTATGTGTACCTCTCAGGAGGAGTCGTTTCCCATTCAGATAAAATGGACCATTCTCCTTAAACTCAAACCAACGATAGCCATATTTTTCTGTAACCTTGTCACTACCCTCTATGCTTGCCTCGAGGGTATAAAGGTTTGGGTTGCTTATGTCCCAAAGCATTGGTCTATTCAATTTGAAAGAATACTCAAGCTCATCTCCTTTGATAACAATGGACTTCTCGTTCACCAGTTTTCCGCTTGGATCACGAACATTTAGTGAAACTTTTTGCCCTTTTTTCGATTGGCCATCGAAGATAATTCGAACTGTTGCTTTTGCTGATTGGTTTGAAACTTGTGGCGTAGTTATTTGCACTTGATCGATGAACAAAGATCCAGATTTTTCAAGCCAAACGTCCCTTACAATTCCTCCATAAATGAAGAAATCTGATTTTTGAGAGGGGATAACCTGACGGTCATATCCATTGTCCACACTCACCAAAATTTGATTATCGCCTACATTTAATTCATTGGTCAACTCAGCTCTAAACCCGAGGTAGCCACCAATGTGATCCTTAACCAACTTTTGATTTACATAAACTCTCGTAGTGATGTTCGATCCTTCGAAATAAAGAAAATGTCTAACGCCTTCTTCTTTTGCAGAAAGAGTCAATGTTTTTGAGTACCAGCTCTGGTTGCGCCTGTACCCAGGTCGCTGATCCATCACATCTTCGTCATTCCACGTATGAGGTAGATCGACATATTCCCAGCCTTCGGTGTTGAGAACTTTTTCGACATCCTGAACAGGCTCTTCAAGGTATTGCCAGCCATCATTAAAAATGGTTCGTTGATGATTTTGGCCAACAGCGACAACTGCAAAAAGTACTAAAGCTTGGTATACGAGGTAAATTCTATTCATTTTTATTAATTAAAACAGTTCAGTTTTGGATCTGTACAAGGCTTCTAGAAAATAGTAGTCGGCATAGTTGATGGGTAGGTCTAGTTCATCCTGAGCAGGATAATTACCCGTGCTATGATCAAGAATAAATGGGCCATCAACGCTCGGAGCTAGTAAGTAGGCTTCACTGCTCAAAGATTCCAGAATACTTCTTGCATAATCACCATATCCCTTTCCATTCTTAAATGATTCAAGCTCTAGAAGAGCGGAAGCAGTGACTGCAGCAGCGGAAGCATCACGAATTGAATTTGGGATATTAGGGGCTTTCATGTCCCAATATGGAATCCTGTCTTCAGGCATATTGTTCTGATTCGTAATGAAATCAGCAATCTCCATTGCCTTGTCTAAGAAATGTGAATCTTCCGTGAATCTGTAAACCATAGTAAACCCATAAAGACCCCAAGCTTGACCTCTAGACCAAACAGACTCTGCATCGAATCCTTGATGAGTCAATCGCTGGAGCACTTCTCCCGACTCAGGGTCATAATCCACCACATGATATGAGCTATTGTCTTCTCGAAAATGGTTTTCCATGGTTTTGATTGCATGCGAAACTGCAATGTCATAGAATAAATTATTCCCAGATATTTTACTCGCTTCGAATAAAAGTTCGAGATTCATCATATTATCAATGATGACTGGATATTTCCAACGATCTCCACCAAAATCCCATGATTTAATGCAGCCAGTATTTTTATTGAATCGAGTACTTAACGTCTCAGCACTTTTCACAATGATTTTCTGCCATTCTTCATTAGGTGTTATTTCGTTCGCATTACCAATGCTGCAATAGACTTTGAAGCCCATGTCATGCGTCCGATCATTGGTTTGCTCTGGAGCAATAAATGGGAGCCATTTCTTAGCACTGTCTAAGTAAGCTTCACTTTCTGTAATTCTATATAGGTAAAGTAGGCTTCCTGGGTAGAATCCAGAAGTCCAGTCAGTTGACTTGACGCCTCTTATACTTCCATCAGGCTCCATACTTCTTGGAAAACCTGAAGAACTGGCTGGGTATTTTAATAAGTACGGGAAACGTGCCTCGAGTGTGTTTTTGTGATTGGGCTTATTGGAGATTGAATTTTGATTATCGGAGTTTTTACATCCACAAAAGATTAAAAAAAAGTACACCATTATATTTAAACGGATCATTAGGCACCTTAAAATTTTATACGAGCTAAGCATAATTGGATAATGTCTTGGTTTGAATACTAAGCTGTGCTTATGTTTATCTCTGATAAAATCATACTATGATAGCCTCATATAACCTTCCCTTTTTTGTCAAATTAATCCTTGACAATTCTAAAAACTGGCGTACCAGACGGAAATAAATCAGACGGTACATTTAGAATGGTCAAAAGATAAATGCCTGATGAAAGTTTAGAAATATCCATTTGCAGGTATTGATCTGTTACTAGAAAATTTTGCGACATCACTATTTTACCGTTGATATCATGAATCCGCGCATCAATCTGAGAAGGAAAACCTGTAGGAAGTGATAGCCCTAAGCGGTGACTTGTTGGGTTAGGAAATACTTCGATAAAATCATCATTCTTTAAATCAAGTGGTGCTGGTGTCTCTGGAATCAGCGAAAACTCTGCAACAACGTTCAAACTCTCAACGATCCCGATGCTCTTCGGATTATCACTCCCGATCTTATCACCACTCCACTTGGAAAACTGAAAGCCCTCAGCTGGAACTGGTCTAATTGTAATAATCTCTCCAAAGGCATAAAGATCCTTTTCAGGAGATATTACCACGCTTCCTTCACCAACTACAGAGGTAGAGATTGAAAACTTGTTTTCCGGATCGTTAGTATATGAAGGGCCGGTGTTGAACGATGTAGCATGAGGCTGTACATCAGAATTATTCGGAAATTCGGAAGCTCCAATATCCTTTTGACCTATCTCCTCAGGTCTAGATTGCTTCATAAGATCCAGTTTCAAGTCGTCAAATTCCAACCCCTCATAAGAGGGAATCGGAGGGAATCCAGAAACAGAGGCATCAATGGCTGGGCTTTCTGATATAATCTGGAAATATCC
Organism: Cyclobacteriaceae bacterium; assembly: GCA_040218415.1. Lineage (GTDB taxonomy): Bacteria > Bacteroidota > Bacteroidia > Cytophagales > Cyclobacteriaceae > JAVJRN01. The sequence continues at coordinate 90,670 of JAVJRN010000010.1, read as the reverse complement.
ACTATTATTTTCAATAAGTTGTGGGTCTGAAATAATTAGACCAGGTGTGGCCTCCATGCCAAGGTTTCCGAATGCTATGTTGCCTAACCATTGCTCATTTCCAGTGGGACTATTAAATAAGGAATTTCTAGGATTAGCAAATATATTATTAGCCAAAAAAACGTTCCGAGGTGGATTGCTACCAGAATCATTCAATTTTACCTCCTCAGAATCGACGATGGTATTGAAGTAGATATGAATGGAATCTAAAGGGTCAGACGCTTCGTTTTGCAAGAAGATGGCTCGACGAGTTATTCCAGAAAAGTAGTTATTGTAGATGAAATGATTTTGTCCTTCACGTACTCTGACTCCTCCCATGTTGTCCAGAAAAAAATTACCATAAACGACAGCCTCATCTCCATGTCGCAATACGAGTTCAGCTTTAGTATTATTGATAAACGTATTGTATCTAATTACATTTTGTGTCGCTTTATTGGAGATAATCTCTCCATCTCCGTCACAGTTTTCAAAATAGCAATATTCAACAACAGTTCGACTGTCCAAATGTCCCTGGCTGCTAACTCCTATTCGAATGGGCTCGACCCCCTCATCATTACCATTACCAGGAAAATTTCTAAATGAACAGTATTGAATTTTATGGTAACCGGGCTCATTATCTACCAGGATAGATAAGATGTTTTGATCGGCTACAGTCACCCGATTCTCAAAATTACTATGGCTGATCGTTGTTCTACGAGAATCTTCATCAACAATTAAGTATTTATAACACTCATAACTCTGTATGTTGATTTGGGTAATAAGCACGTCGCTCCCCCAGTTACTAATCACATGATCTGAACCTATATCACCACCTACGAATTGAAACCCGGAGAGAACCACTTCATCGGCTTCTATTTCCACCTTAGAGCCTCCGCTGAAAATAACTGAACCTGGACTATCGGCGATAACAACCAGGCCTTTAACATTAATGACCATAAAAACATCTTTGTAAAGGCCAGCTTCCCATACTACCGAATCACCAGCATTGGCTTGGTTACGTGCATCATAAAATTCTGACTCAGACGAAATATCAAATCGAGTTTGACTAAAGCCAAGATGTGCTATGATAAAAAGCACCAAAAAAAGTATTCTTCGCATATTATATAACCTTTCTATTCTAAATATTTTCGTAAAAACTATCATCTTCCTTCTACAACTATCTTTTAATTTTTCCTGAAGTATCACCTTCAGCTAGGTTTCTTACATTTTCAAAAGAGACCATATTGGCATCTCCTTCTACCGTGTGTTTCAATGCGCAGGCCGCTGTTGCAAATTTGAGCGCTTGTTGATCTTCTTGATAATGGAGCAACCCGTATATGACTCCCGCGCAATAGGCATCTCCAGTGCCCACACGATCAACAATGTGCGTGACATCCAAACTAGATGTTTCAAAAAATTCGGTTCCATTCCACATTCTACCCTTAATCCTATTATGAGAAGCACTTACGAGTTCACGTGTCTTATCGAAGATCTTTTTCACTCTTGGGATTTTGTTCGCAACCTCTTTAGCCACTTCATCAAGTGTGGTTGATGTTGCATCCATAGGTATTTGAAATATATCAATCAGATCATATTCGCTGGCCATCAATACATCACAGCCGGCTATAAGATCTGGAAGGATGTCATGTCTAGATTTCCCATATTGCCACAAGCTTTTTCTTGAGTTCACATCTGCTGAAACGGAAATGCCTAACCTATTTGCCGTTTTAATAGCTTCTAAACAAGCATCAGCAGTCCCCTGTGAAATGGCAGGTGTGATTCCCGTCCAGTGAAACCAATCTGCACCTTCGAGAATCTCTTCCCAATCAAACATCTCTGGCTTAAGCTTAGCAAAAGCAGAGTTTTCGCGTTCATATACCACTTCGCTTGCTCGATGTACCGCTCCTTTCTCCAAAAAATATTGCCCCATTCGCTGATCTCCGTATATGACATGCGAAGTATCGAGCCAATTATGTCTTAAAAACTGAGCGGCAGCACGCCCTATAAGATTATCAGGAAATCGGGTTATGTGCTTTGCCTTATAACCCAAGTAGGCTAAAGAGATAGCTACATTTGCCTCTCCTCCTCCGTAGGCCAATTCCAAAGTATTGGTCTGTGAAAACTTGGCGTAACCTGGGGGTGAAAGCCGCATCATTACTTCTCCAAAAGTCACTACTCTCTTAATTTCATCAGTTTGCATGATCTCTACTTTGTTTTATTCTTAAGTCATCTGGCTTATCAGTATAACCCTGTCTAATGATAAACCTAGAGTTTGACAACAGTTGCTATGATGATAACCAAAAGGAACATCTTGATCCATTTGTCTCCTTTCTTAATCGAAAAATTACTCCTCTAAAAAACAAGTACGACGGTAATCGTGTAAATGAATAGGACAAATAAATTTTTGCTGGTGATTTTATCTAACCAAGCCTATTCGGGTTGACTCAACATAATAATCCTAAAGCCTACTCCAGCGGGAATCAATCATCCACCTAAAACCACAAAAAGAAAACCGGCAAAAACTCCAATAAAGCACAAGAACCTAATACTGATAGACTCAATAAAATTCGGATTTGATTCAAGCTTACGCAAACATTATCTTTATAAAATAATAACAAGCGAGAGTGAATGTTCAACAACAAATTACCTTTAGATTAGTCAATCATTGAGCATTCACCCTGTCGTAATATTATATCCCCAAAGCTTGTCCTCCCCCTACTTGTATCGTCTCAGCAGTGATGAAGGATGCATCTTTTCCTGCAAGAAAAGAAACTACCGAGGCTACTTCTTCGGGCTGCCCTAATCTTCCTAGTAAAATATTATTTTTCCATGATGCAAATACTTCAGGTTTAGTTGATTTAATCTGAGCATGAAATGGAGTATCAATCGTACCTGGAGAAACCGCATTTACTCTAATTCCATATTCTGCTAAGTCTTTGGCTAAAGCTCTGGTTATGGCATGAACTCCAGCTTTAGAAGTTCCATATATACCAGCTCCTGGTCCCCCGGCATTCCAACCAGCATTGGAAGTATAATTTATTATTGAAGCGTTTTCACCCTTTTTTAAATAAGGTATAGCTGCACGCGAGGTGAAAAATACTGAGTCTAAGTTCAATGCCATTACTGATCTGTAGAAATCGGTAGTCATTTCCTCAAACCTCGATCTACCACCTAGTCCACCTGCATTATTCACAAGTACATCTATTCTTCCGTATTTCTCTCCGATTGCTTTGATATTAGATGATACTGCTTCATCGCTCGTCACATCAAATCCATAATATTCTGCAGTAATTCCATCAGCATTCAGTGCCTTCACTCTCTCTGCCCCATCCTCATCTTGGATACCATTTAAAATTACGGTAAATCCATCTTTACCCAGTCGCTTCGCAACCTCGAAACCAATTCCCCCCGTTGCTCCTGTTATTATGGCTACTTTGTTTTCTGATTTTCCCATTTTAATCTTTCTTTTATAATTTAGTTTAAAGTGTTATTTAATTTTTTGGTTTCAATGCTTCTATGTTTCCACATAAAAACCAGACGCTGGCAAGAGCTATTAGCGCCAATGCTGAGCCAATAAAAAATACGGGTTGATAATTTCCTCCACTTGTGAGCCATGGAACGAAAAAAGTCAAACCAGCAGCTCCAAGCTTTGCTGCCATTCCTGCAAATCCAGAAAGCGTACCCACTGTTTTTCCGCTAAAGAAATCGCTTGGAAGCGTTTGAATATTGCCAATGGCCGTTTGGAAGCCGAATAAAATAGTGGCCATGATTAATACCGCAGTTGTAGGACCTCCAGGGCTAGCCAGAGCTAATAGTGAAGGCAACATGATCAGGCATCCTATTGTGATTACAAGTTTTCTAGCCTTGTTCACTGACCATCCAGCCTTTAATCTGTTTTGAGCCAATAACCCTCCAAACCAAGCGCCCAACATTGCACCTACATAAGGCACCCATCCATAGATAAGTAGCCCCTTAACATCCATATTGTAAACTTCAAATAGATATATAGGTATCCACGAAATAAACAGCCACCAAATAGGATCTATTGCCGCGGACGAGATAATTACGCCCCAGCTTTGCCTATGCGATAATAATTTTCCTGTTGAAGGATTATAGCCTTCATCGCTATCATCTTTATTGTTCTCAGAAGTTTTTTGACCGTTTAGTATATATTGCCTTTCTTCATCGGTGATCCATGAATGTGTCTTCGGGGGCGCTTTTACAATAACAAACCATGGGATGAGCCATAAGAACCCAAGAGCGGCAACCACTATAAAAATTGCCTGCCAACTACCAAGAGCTATTGCTAGAGATGAAATGATAGGTATGGATACCAAACCTCCAATTGCTGCTCCTGAATTAAATAGACCCTGAGCAAGAGCCCTTTCTTTGATAGGAAACCATTCTGCATTTCCTTTGGCTGCTCCAGGCCAGTTACCTGCCTCTGCGATACCCAAAATAGATCGAAATATAGAAAAAGAAAGAAATGAACTTGCAAGTGCATGAAGAGCAGTCGCGATTGACCATACCCCTATAGATAAAGCAAAACCAAGCCTAGTTCCGATCCAATCAAATATTTTTCCAAATATGGCCTGACCAAATGCGTATGAGAACATAAAGATGATCGTAATATTCGCATAGATTTCCTTTCTCTCATCCATCGTTTCGTCAGGAAACAGGTCATCAGCAATTTGTGGCCAAAGCACACTCAGTGTCTGACGATCTATATAATTGATTACAGTAGCCAAGCCAATAAGCGCGATTACCCACCATCTAAGTCCTTTGATTTTCATAAGGTTAGTCCGTATTTCGTGTTAGTCTTTATCTCCGAAGTAGGACACTCCTCCCCCGCTTAAAAAATCTTCTCTTACTGGACTGAAAGTATCGATCAAGATTCCAGCCTCAAGGCAAACAGCACTATGTAATAAATTTGGCTCTATGTATACTCCATCTCCCCCTTTCACGATCTGCTTCACTCCGTCAATCTCAAACTCAAACTTTCCTGACACACAATAGGTGGCTTGTGTATGAAAGTGCTGATGCGGCGAACCAAGTGCACCTTTCTCAAATTTTACCTGAACCATCATGATCTGATTGTCATAGCCCAAGAATTTTCTAGAAACGCCTCCTCCAAGCTCCTCCCATTCCATTCCTTCGGTTAAAATGTATTTCTCGCTATTTCTTTCCATTTCTTTATTTATTAATTTCTGTAAATTCATAAACTCCTGTCCACGTAACCTGCGCACCCTCAACTTCAATGTTATGAAAACTTGTCTCGTCATCATCATTAAGCGAAAATGCAAATTGGTACTGCTGTCCGGTTAGCAATTCAAATTGTATTGCTGTAAACTCGGCCGATTCGTAAAGCACTTTCATACTAGCTATTGAGGAAAATAAATTCAAAGGGCGCTCAGTAGCATAATCATAACTTCCGTGCATTTCATATAAACTAGCAAAGACTGTACTTCCAGCCGTTCTGCGAAGTATTAATCCTGGATCCCGTCTTAGGTTGAAATTGGGATCATTGGCTCCTATCCGCGTCATCAATGCCATGTCACCAGTGCGTACCGCTGAAGTCATAGTAAAAAAGTTCTTTTTATTGAACCACGTAAACCTTAAGTTATCCCCCTCAATCTTGGCTTGAGCCTCTTGCCATAGATGTTGATACCCATCATTGGTACCCATGGGTGTTAAGTCATTGTTTGTTTCGAACTTCTGATTGGAAGACATGAATTCACCCATATAATAGACCGGAAGATCATATCTTGTTTTTTCTGGAGCCTGAACAGAAAAGAGATCAATGATTAAAGGGTTCTCTAGTTCTTCGATTTCTACCACGGCCATTGTTCGCTGCATTTCAACATTTTCGTAAGCTTTTCCTTCCTTGGCACTCATGATCTGTATTTTCTCCTTTGATGAAAAATAGTAGGGTGTACCTGGAGAATTATCTGCTGCTTTCACCTTATGATCAAAATGAGAATCTTTGTTAACCACGAGCGTATTATGCGCTATGGTCTCTTTAGCCCAACTGTGGTTTTCTTTCAGGTAACCACCGCCATCTTTGTGCTCAATGTTAACCCAACGAGCAGAACCATAATCCTGAATAACTTCACCCTGCCCGTCATAGAGTAAGAAACCCAAGCGATCAAAATGACCATGTCCCATTCCATGCTTAGCATACTTCATAACCAGTGTTAGGTTATCCGCACGAATGATTCCAATAGCACCCTCATCGCCATTTGCTCCATCAGTAAGCTCGATACTTTTAAATTGATATGGCTCAGATTTTCCTTCCGCAATTGCTTTAGCTGCTGCAAGACCAGAGTCATTCAATGGAACTCTCCCCTGATTCTCAATAAGGGAAAGCAACCCAGATTCATTACCACCATAATGATATGCCATACTCACAGCGTTCACAAGCTCTCTAGAAGAAAGTGACATTCCCTTCTGCGCATCATTGATAGGAAAAAACTCTCCTTGCTGATTCGTTTGGTTAATTAAAGCATAGACCGCTTTAATTAGAAGGCCATTACGGTAATCAAAGATGTCTAACTCCGGCTTTTTATTGGCGAGTCCTTGAGCAAAAATTAGAAATGGATACATCGCATAGCGCTGATAATAGGGTCCTTCAGTATAATATCCATCAGGAGAAAATGAATGATCTATCTGCGCAAGGAATCCTCCCTCCTTATAACCCATTAAATTAAGTGAACCTCCATCATTATCTATTGAACTTGAATCACTGTCAATATCAAAAGCGTACAATGCGCGATCAATAAGCTCTTTGTCATTCATTACTAATCCTATCATTCCTACGCCAGCATTGCCCCACGTACTATGATTATGAAGTCGGTTAAAAAACCGTGGATTACCAATGGAAATGTAATCTGCAAACGGTCTAAACAATTCGCGGTTAAGCTTCTCCACAGTCTCGATATCAAGCCAATCGTAAATACAGTCATAGGCTTGAGCGGTATACACCAGCCAGTTCGCATCATTCAGACATTGCCAAAATAATTTACCTCTTGCATAAGACCTTGTTGCCGGGTGCTTGCCAAGGGTTGGAAACATCTCGGCATATTCAAGTAGCATGTCTCGGATGTAAACTGCATATTTTTCTTCCCTAGTAATCTGAAAAAGTACGCCCGCTTTTTGCATGACAAAGAAATTGGCTTTATGTCTTTCGTGCGTGTAGCCTCCTGCCAAATCCTTGGGTATTGGAACGTCTATTCCAGCTGCTATTTCGGCATCAACTTGACTTTGTGCAGCATTTACAGACTTATCAAATAAAGGAACCCTTCCAAGACTCTTGCGCATTGATTGCACTCCCGCCGAGGTGAGAATTAGGTTTGGGTGCTCTCCTTTTAGTTTTATTTGGTCTTGTTTCCCACACGAAAGCATCGCTAAAAACACCAATATGGTCAATAACCTCATGAACCTTTTATTACAATATTTATAGCCTTACATGGCCAATTATTAATACCAAGACCTTCAGCACCCTGAAAAAATCTCGTCAGAAATGAAAATAAACTTAGGATTAAGAGATTCTTCATGAATTGTTGATAAGAAGTGGAAACAGGGTGTTCAAAGGTTGGTGGAAATAGTGTCCTCCATCATCGATGGAGGACTTTTAGACCATCAGAAGTATGCTAATCAACAAGATTAGGGTTTCTAAAAACATCATCAGCAGGAATCGGAAGGAGATAATCATCAGGATAAACGAATCCTGGTTTCTCTCCTTCCAAACCTGATGCACTGAACACCGCTTGTCCTAAATCTCTTCTAACAATGTCATACCATCTCTTTCCTTCAAAAGCCAATTCGAGTCTTCGCTCTTCCAGAACATCGGCTACCGTAACCGCTCCAGTATGATCTGCGGGCACAGCACTTGGCGGGTACTTCACATTGTCTCCATCAACAGCCCCATTTCTTGCACGTGCCCTCACCATGTTTAAGTAGGTCTGCGCCTTACCATTGTCCCCTTCCTCAACAGCTGCCTCAGCAGCAATCAATAGAACCTCTGCGTAACGCATAAGCAAGTAATCCAACTCAGACTCTCGTCCATTAGCTGAAGTGTTTTCACCTGGAAATCTGTGATATTTAGCAATGAATGGTCGATTAGGATTGATTGGATCAACAAGGCTAAATTGAGTGTAGTCCACGGGATTACCTCCATTTAAGGTAGACTTAACCGCTGTAGTATCAAAACTTACAGCTCTTCTATAATCCTGCCCATTCCAAGTGTTATAAACACTCAAAGAAGGTACTAAAACCGCCCAACCTCCTTGGTGTGGATATGCTTGATTTCCTGAAATTCCAGATAATGGAGCCAAGTAATCAAAAGTCCAATTCGTCACTTCAACTCCAGTACGCCCGATAAAATCTAGTACATAAATAGGCTCATTTGAGTCTATCACATCGGCATAATGGAAAAGATGTTGAAAATCAGGTTCTAAATCCAAACCGTATGTCCCTTTATTATTGATTATTTCTTCGGCCTCTCTCAAGGCGTTTGCATAATCTCCAGTAGTCAAATAAACTGAGGCAAGGTATGCACTTGCTGCGGCTTTCGACGGTGTGGACTTATTTAAAACTGTATTGGGTAAAACTGACTTGGCAAATTCTAAATCAGAAATAATCTCAACATATATATCCTCTACAGAAGTTGGAGAAATGCTGCTCATTAATGCTGCATCTGTAACAGGTTCATTGATATAGGGGACGGATCCGAACTGTCTAACTAGGTGATAATAAGCCAAAGCACGTGTGAAATGTGCCTGTCCACTAAGCAAGTTTAATCGATCTTCATTACCTGAAGCAATTGACGCGCCAAAAATAGTCAGATTGGATGCTGAAACTATATCAAACATGGCTCCCCATGCTACAAGCGTATTTCCATTATCAGCAATGTCATTAAACAGGTTATGATCAATCCGTTCTTGAAGAGTATTCTGGTCGCCTATGTCCACCATGTCACTTCTCAACAATAGCGGTAAGGACGTTTCTCTCGCTAGAAAAAATCGATGATGCAGCCTGGCATATACACCATTCATAGCGACCTCAACAGAGGCTACATCTGTGAAATACGTCTCTGGAACAAGAATGCCTATTGGCTCTTCTTTTAAATCGGAACATGCAAATGTTGTCAAACCTAGAATCAACAAAAGCAAAGATTTATATCTATTCATTTTAAGTTTCTTTTAAAATTTCAAATTAACGCTGAAGGTATATGATCTGATCGTCGGATAGTTTCCATAATCAAAACCATTGGTCGTATTAGGGTTTCTTGGATTTGATGGGTTGTTACTTTCTCCTCCACCTCCGAAATAGTTTACTTCAGGATCCAAACCTGAGTAGTTTGTTATAGTAAGCAGGTTTTGGGCACTGAATGACAATCTTGCATTCGATAACCCTACTTTTTCAACAATATTAGTTGGTAGTGTATATCCCAAGGAGATATTTTTCAATCTGATATAGCTACCATCTTCAATAAAGCGCGTGGACAACTCTCTACTCGAATTGTTACCTACTCTCGGAATATTACTTTCCGGGTTTTCAAAAGACCAAGAATCCAAAACATCGGTTATCGCGTTGGCATCCCCGTTCATTAATTGTACTCTGGTTAAATTAAATATTTCCGCTCCTTGAGAACCTTGAATAAATACATTCAAATCAAAGTTTTTATAAGAAACAGAGTTGTTCATTCCGAAGATAAAGTCTGGTGTAGGATCTCCGATTATTTGTTGATCCTGTGTATCAATGACACCATCGTAGTTTCCATCGGCATCAGCTACTTCTGCAAATATTGGATCTCCAATGGTTCCACCTGATAACATTGCAGTACCTTCTTCTAAAGCCCCACCTATGTAAACTCCTCGGTACTCATATCCCCAAAAGGCACCTGGCACTTCGCCCTCACGCAGAATATGTGTTCTATCTCTACTGAAATATCCCGGTGAGGCATCTAAATATACATCTAGGCCGTCATTCAATCGTACTATTTCAGTTCTGTTGGTAGACCAATTAAAATCAGTTGTCCATTGTAGATTGCTAGTATATATGTTAGTTGTTCGTAGAGAAAATTCAAATCCTTCATTATTCATCTCACCTACATTCTTAAGCGCGAACCTATTCAAATTCCCAAAGTATACTGGCAGATTGAAATCCGGCATCAATAGATCTTTAGTATCTATATTATAGTAATTAAATTCCATTGTGATCCTATCATCGAATAAGCCCAAGTCAAGTCCAATGTTCGTTTGATAAGAAGACTCCCATCTAAGGTTAGCGTTTGCGACCTGCTCTGGAACCACTCCAGTGACAAGAGCTCCTGCTCCTAACCCATTTACATCCCCAAAACGTCCAAAAGAAGATAATGCGGGAATAGATGTATTACCTGTTACTCCGTAACTAGCTCTTAATTTTAAATTTGAAATTATTGGATTATTTCTCAGAAATGACTCGTTTGAAACCCTCCACCCAATTGCTCCGGAAGGGAAAATAGCATACTTCTCGTTATCAGAAAATCTAGAAGAACCATCCCTTCTGACAGTTGCAGTCAGTAAGTATTTATCATTCCAATCAAAATTGAATCTACCAAATTGTGATTCAATTTCACTCTCTGAGTAGCTTGAAGTCGGTATTGTAGCTACAGCCGAACCAGCCAGATTATTATAGCTATAGCTATCCTTGATTAGTCCTTGCGATCCTGCTGAAAACCTTTGTGTAACGTCCCTTTGATAGGAATGGCCTCCCACGAGGGTCAAATTACCTTTGCCAATCCTACGAGTGTAGGTGACATAATTTTCATTGAGTAAATAACTGGACTGTCGATTAGCGATTCGAGCTGTACCACCCGCACCTTGATCTGTTTCGGTGAGCGTAGATGGAATATACGTGGCAATATTTTCGTTAATTGCGCGAACACCAAGTGTTGTTTTAAAACTTAATCCTTCGAGTATCTCATAATCCAAATAGAGATTTGCTCTGCTTCTATCTTCTTTAGTGTCATTGACTCTTTCTGTAGCCACAGCGTACGGATTATCAAGGAAACCTCCTACATTTTGGGAAGTAAAACCACCATCATCATCATAAATACCTAAATCTGGTCTAAATCTAAGCATGAGACCAATAACATCATCACCGCCTCCATTAGCAGTTGATCCAGTAGATTGTGTAGAAACTCCATTTTTCTTACTTCTACGAGAAAAGAGGCTAACTCCTATTTTCAACTTATCGTTTACTTTCGCATCAACGTTGGTAAGAAAAGAGGTTCTCTCGAAACCCGAGTTAATAATTACTCCATCTTGATTGAAGTAGTCTGCTGAAGCGTAAAAACTAAGCTTATCGCTTCCTCCTCGGACTGAAAATTGGTAATTCTGAAGGGCGCCATTTCTGAACAATTCATCCTGCCAATCCGTATCTGCAGGTCCTTGAACATACGCAGGATTTAATATGGTCTGAAATTCAGTATATTGATCTGCATTCAATAGGTCTAACCTATTTGCAGTTTCGGATGAAGAAACCGTTGAATTAACCTCTACTGATATTTTACCTGACACTCCTTTTTTGGTCGTTACCATAATAACCCCATTTGAGCCTCTTGAGCCATAAATAGCTGAAGCCGAAGCATCCTTCAAAATTTCTATCGATTCTATATCTCCTTGCTGGGGCATAGTGGCTCCAACAAATCCATCAACCACAACGAGTGGAGAACTACTTGCAGAGAAAGAAGTAGTACCCCTAATCTTAATACCTATTGGGGCTCCTGGTTCCCCCCCATTTTCCGACTGTACTTGTACGCCAGCCGCTCTACCTTGCAACGCAGAGGCTGCATTTAATACCGGAAAAGCTTGAAGCTCTTTGGCCTTGACGGTTGATACACTTCCCGTGATATCGCTTTTTCGGACACTTCCATAACCAATGACTACCACTTCACTTAATTCTTCTATATCGTCTTCAAGCGTGATATTTAAGGTGGTTCTTCCGCTTAAAGCAATAGTTTGCGTTTTAAACCCGATTGACGAAACCTCTAATATCGCATCTGAAGCTGTCGATAGGCTAAAATTGCCATCAATATCGGTAATCGTACCTGTGGTTGTTCCTTGAACCAGAACGGTAACTCCAGGTAAACCTTCACCAAGCTCATCGGTGATCCGACCCCTAATGGTCTCCTGTGCAAATGCGCTTATAGAAACCAGGCAGGTAAACATAACTAAGAGGCTCATCACCCACTTGGCACGCCCAACATTACTTTGTAAGAAATAATTCATAGGTATTTGTTTATAAAATTATAATTGTCTGGTATTTTTTTTATAGATCACCTAAATGAAGTCTAGCGTAGCTACTCCTCTCAAATGGATTCTCCAAAGAAGAATCCAATCAGTTTTTATCTATCTTTTAAAAATACCATTTCATCAAAAACGATTTCTCAATTTATTAACCCAAATGGTCAAGCTTAATAATTAGTTGACTATTAATTGGTCAACCAATTTAGCGAATGGCAATTTATTGGCCAAATATTTTTTAATATTTATTATTAGTTTAATGTATCTAGTGAAAATTACGGATTTTGTAATTTGTCTATTTTGTATTCTAGATATAGACCGAAAGCGAACTCAGGGATTCAGCGTCAGAGATATTCGAAATATTTTTCTACTTAATAAAAAGTTTGATTCTTGATAGAACCTTTACCTCATCATGAATTTCGAGAATATAAGCCCCCCCATGCAAATTTGAATGATGGCACTGATAATTTATCCCTTGAAACTTAAATTGATCCACCTTTCGACCAAATAAATCATAAACCTTTCCAGTGTAGGAACCTGCCTCCTTCATTCGAATAATTAACTCTTTATTTTGGATCGGATTAGGATATACAAGTACCTCCTGATATTCTAAAAAGACTAAATTCACCAACGGTGAGTCTCCACCAATAATAGTCACTCTGGTCGAACTTGTATTCCCGTCATTGTCCGTGGCAATGGCCTGCAAGTAATGAACGATATAGGGAAGATTCTGAATCTTGTCAGTCAATTCTGTGAATATATAAGGTGCTTGATCGTCCATGGCTATCGGTTCTCCATTGATGAGCAACTTCACATGTTGAATGGTCCCATCACTATCTGTAGCATCAACTTCAATATTATTACCATCCCATGTTGATACATCAATAGTGCCGGTTGGATTTACAAATCTCACATTTGGTGTGGAACCATAAAATCCTCCATCTGAAAATTTTCCTTGACCACCCCATTTGGCTAGCAAATCATATAAATGTTCTGTTTTCTGCTCGTATATCACAACATTATCCACTGCACTTCTTCCTAATCGATCTTCAAGCTGCTGAAGGTAGAGACTCCTCGGATGAACATTCGCTCCCCAACTTTCCCAATAGCCAGCACCAGTCTGATTACCACCAATGCATCCAATGCCCCAGTTCATCGAGCCAAGAGGACTATCCACCCGAAACTCCCCTGAATATGACGCTATGTTCCAAAACATCGTTTGAGCCCCAGACCAACCATGACCTGAGCCAGAATTTCCTCTATTCCAAACTCTGGTTGACGCACCTCGAATATTGTCGAAAAGTGTTCCTGTCGCCCATCTGTGATGAGGACCAATATCCGATCTGGCATCTTCAGCTAATCCATCCAAAAAGACATTAGGACCTGTCACTCTTGATCCTGTCACAAAATCATGACGACCACTCTTGGCATAGCATCTTTGAAAAAGGTTACCTAATCCTGACTGTATTGCAAAAGAATATCTTCTTCCACCCGATACTTGAGATTTTGGATCAATATAGGCACAGTCTTGAATAGTGTTGAAGTTTGAATTTTCAATGTTTACTGTACTATAAGCCAAATACTGGCCGGTAACTTCCTTAACCCAGCAGTTCTCTGTATATTCCAAGTTCACAGCGGTCCAGGCATGATTCTCATCGATATTGCCATCGTAGAAGGATTGAATCCTTAAATTTTCAATTCCGCATTGACTAATCCTACCAGAAGATTTTATTTTGGAAATAGTGCCACCTCCGAAATAATCCTCAATTACATCTACCATTGGAATATTGATGGATATGGAATTCCCGGAAATGGCTGTAATTATTCGCTCGTGATCAATCGTATAGCTGCTTGTTGTCCAGCCGTCGCAACCACTTTTCCCTTCGCAAAGCGATTCCTTATCCATGCCTAACTCATCTATCCAGATTTGATTAGGCGTTCGTGTAACGACGATTTTATCACCTACACTAAAAGCAGAAGCATCTATAATATCGAACGAATATGACCCTACAGGTACATATGAAGAAATAATTTGTTGTTGAGATTCTGGGTCGATACTGATGCTACTCCCTTTTAAGCTGATAACATCATGGTTAGTCCTGCGATTCGAATGGAGAACCGTACCGTTCAAACCTTGCCCCTCACCCGTTAAAATCACTCCAGATTCTCTGATGGATAATGGTGTCTCTAAACTGTAATGGCCTGCCTTAATGAGCACCACTCCTCTAAATCCATTATCATCAAGTTCCAACGCAGAAACCAAATCAATAGCGGCCTGAATTCTTGGACTATCGTCTCCAGGCGCTGGGTTAACAGTAGCTTTAATAGGAATGTCTGTAGGAAGTGAAACTCCTCCGCCCATATAGCCAGCATAGGAAAAATCTGGAATTGTGTTAACCTTATTCGATTGACCCAACATGGCGAAAGGCACGTAGGTCAATTTCTCCTGATCCATGTAGACCAATTCTGAAACTCCTTGACCATTGGTGAACTGCAAAAAGAAAAAACCTAATACTAAAAAAGTAAATTTTTGAATTTGCATAACGTTGTTGATTAATGCGCTTAAAATAATATTGGCTCTAATTCTGAATGCTTTAGGCTGATTTGGGGTATTTCAACGGAAATCATTAACAAGTACATTTTAGAATAATAACTTTCTTTTCAGAAAAGACATTAAAGACGAATCGTAGCATTAAAAAAGGAGCATCTGACAAGATGCTCCCTTTTATTTTTAACTATAATTTTCCTTAAATATTTTAATCTTACTCCTCTTCTAAAACTGACGCTTCAGAAGTATTAATGTGATAGACAGTAGCTGGATTTGCCTCATCTTCACCAGGGTGCAAATCTGTACCTGTTTGATAGCCTTGGAAATCATCGCTGAAAACTTCTACCTCAGATCCTGAATCAGAAGAGTATACTACGATATCATCAACATCAAAATGAAATTCATCAGTTGCACTATTTCCGCCGTATTTCCACTGGAAAGTATGCGCACCATCTTTTACCGCTGCTAAATGACCAGCAACATCTCCATCACCACCATTGGTTGTACTTATTCCATCAGCGAGCACAACTTGACCATCCATTGAAACGCTATAAGTTGGCGCATCCGTTCCGTTTGCAGACCAGCTCACTTCAACAGGCACCCAAACATCAGCCTTAGATGCTGGGAAATTTGCAGCAGCAATTGCTTCGTCGGAAGCACCTTCTCTGAAAGCATGATCCCCCTCATCTTTAATTCTTACTTCAACAAGCGCTTCATCACCAGTTGTTGACGTACCTGAAACATTAATAAAGCCGTCAGAAGCACCAGCAGGTACTCTATATAGAAAAGTGACTCTTCCTGTTCTAATTGAATCTGTCGGACTAAGCCTAAGCTCACCTGTATCATCAGGATCAGTGTCAGCTATTCTAGCCCATTTGTTCTTTGGTGCTGTAACTGTGATTGTCTCAGTAGCTGGTGTTCCAACTGTTCCATCAGCAGCAGTAGCTGTCATTGTCACTACGAACTCACCTGCTTCAGTGAAAGTATATACAGGATCTTTATCAGTAGAGCTCCCGTTTCCACCAAAGTCCCAAACATATGATCCAGTAAGGTTATCAATTCCAAGAATCACTGTAGTATTCGTGAAAGTGTAGGTAAAAGAATTATCCAAACTTACTTCGGAAGTAAAACCTGCGTTCACAGTGGCTGGATCTGGATCTGGTTCAACTGTTGTGTCATCATCATCCCCATCACAGGAAACTAGCACCGCCATTGATGCTAGTAAAGACATCATTAGGATGACCTTCTTACTTGCATTTGTTAACATGTTCTTCATAATAGTTACTTGTTTACGTTTAAATTAATAGTTGTTAAAATTATACTCTTATTGGTCTTTCTATTGCTTAGAATTTGGGCATTAAGAATTGAGGTCAACCAATTAATGTTTTTTGTGCATTCGGTTTTCCTCAACATTGAAGTTCAGGCTATTCACGTAAATGACTATATCATTAAGATGTTCCTTTAATAGGGTACCTGCGGCCTCTGATTTTCCTTCTCTAATGTACTTAAGAAGCATGTCGTGCTGTTTCAAAGCAATTTCTGATCGCCCTTCACCGCAGACATCATGTGTTTTAAAATATGACATTATATCTGGAGTAATGATAAGCATCAAAGACTTCAATACAGAATTCTTACTTGCCTCAGCAATCTTCAAATGAAACAATAAATCTTCCTCAACAGAAGATTCATCATTTCTCACCTTTTTTTTATGAGCTTCTAAAGCGCTTTCTAATTCGATCAAATCCTCATCTGTTCTGTGTATCGCGGCAAGCATTGCTGCATTAGATTCGAGAATTACACGAGTCTCAACAAGAGACTTGAAGTCATTCCCATGAAGGCTGAGCATATCTGTTATCAACCCTTCTAAAGCAGGTAAACCCATTCCTGCCACTACTGTCCCACTTTGAGGATGGGTCTTAAGAATACCGTAGAATTCCAATTTTCTGAGTGCCTCTCTTAAGTGCGTACGTCCAACACCCAATCTATCACTCAACATTCGTTCAGAAGGTAGACGGTCGCCTGCATTGAGCTGACCAGATGAAATCAATTCCTTAATCTGACCAATTATTTTGTCAGCTGGGGACTCGATCTCTATCTGCGAAAAATTGCTTAACAATTCCATTTCCTTCCTTTTCTACCTTATTGGGTGGGTAATTGATTACTAATTGGTTGACCAATTTATATTGAACTAGTTGAAACTCCAAATATTTCTGTTTTTTTAATTGAAATATTTACATAATAATATCCTTCAGAGTAAAAAAAAGATAATAAACACTGATTATTGGGGCTCTAATTAATGATTTAATAATCTCAAGTTATTTGAAATTACCCAGATATATCTGTTGGACTTTAAAATTATGAGATGAAGTAGTCACGAGACATATGAAGAATATAAAACGTCAAAAGAGAAGCTCCGATTTGAAGGTATTAAGGAAAACAACGAATAACCTTTTGATCTTACGACCTCCGATAAAATACCGGTTTATTTCAAGCTGGTTTCTTGTGATATGGAAGTACTGACTCATCAAATCATTAAAATACGGGAAGAGAGACTTCTTCGGCGGTCCAGAAAGACTGCAGACTGAGCCTCTCTAATCATTCTAAACAAAATCTAGATTATTATTGACAATCAAAAGACAAAAAAGTATCCCACTTTAAGAATATTAAATTTATTGCCCCACCAACTGCTGCTATTGAACCTAGAAGCCTATTTGGTTTCAAGAAACTAAAGAATAAGAAGGTTGTTTTTTAGCAAAAAACTGACTCTCTTGTATTGCTAGCCTTTTTGTTTTTCGTAAGTCTAGTCATTCAAAAAGCCAATCTTCCAAAGCCAGTCATCCAGCGCAATTCTTTTTACTAGTTCTAAAAGACAAAAAATAAGACGGCAATGAATTAAGAAAAGCCCTTATTTGGAAATGAGCATAAATATGGTTTTACTTTTCTAGATAAAGTCATCCATCCGTATGCTAAGTATGATAAAGTTTGCTAGAGGCTCACTAGGAATTATTTAATGAGTGATTTTTATTGGCTAATTTCACAATTGCTTTGAAGTAAATGTTAACAGTTGGCTGCATGAAATTACGCCTATTTTTTTTCTAAGTTTCTACATAGCAACTAGATACCTAATCTGATGCATCATTGTTATTCCCAAGATTCAAAATAATCCTTCTTAGATCTGAGCAATACCCACTTGAACTATGATAATTGGAAAGAGAACCTCTTAGTTCTCAAGATTTCGATAAGGCCTTATGGATAAAATTTAAGCTTTACCTATTTTCATTTCGACTAATTGATTTTGGCTCAATGAATAATCTAATATGTCTTGTAAATGATTTTTCATTGTAGCCGAAGCTTCGTCGGGATTCTGGTTTTTAATATGTTCTAAGATAATATAATGTTCCTCCAAAGCGGATATTGGTCTATCCCCCGCACAGGCATTACTTTCTTTGAAGTAGGTAAGGATATCCGGCGATATAATCAACATCAGAGATTTGAGTGCCGAATTACTGCTTGCCTCTGCTATTTTCAAATGAAACATTAAATCATGTTCTACAGTATCCTCTCCATTTGACACTGCTTTTTCATAATCGTGGAGCGCATTAGTCATCTGCTTAATATCTTGATCAGAGCGTCGCATTGCTGCAAACCTAGCCGAATTAACCTCTAAAACAACTCTTGTTTCAACCAGAGCATGAAAGTCATTAGCCTCTAACATTAAGACATCCGAAATAAGTCCTTCTAAGGCAGTAATACCCATACCAGCTACCACAGTACCACTTTGAGGCATAGTTTTGAGTATTCCATAAAACTCAAGTTTCTTTATTGCATCTCTTAAGTGAGTACGACCTACACCCAATTTTTCACAAAGTTTCCTCTCAGCAGGCATCCTATCACCTGGTTTTAGCTGACCTGATGTAATCAGTACTTTAATTTGTTTAATAATTTTATCTACCGGAGTTTCAATTTCAATACGACTAAAGTTATTTAGTAATTCCATGGTACTTTTTCGGTTACTTTAACTGGTCAACCAATCTAATCAGTCACAAATGTAGTTCCTAATTTTATATTAATTATTGCTTCTTCAACCAGAAATCATTAATTCAGATCAAGTCTCATATAGAGCCGACTGGTGGTTTACAAGTCTAAGAGATCATCCCAGCACTCAAAGAAAACAACATATAGATCAGAATGGACGGAAAAGGAATAGCCATTGACAATATATTAATAGAACCCTTTTGGAGATCAATCAAACAGTGCTATATCTATTTGAACCCTTCTGAAGATGGATTAGAATTGAATCATCGTATTGATGCATTTATGATCAAATATAATAGTAGAAGACACAAAGAAATAGGCCGAATAGCACCTAATATTAAGCGTAAATTGGCTTGCTCGAAACAAAAAAGTCGAGCTTAACAAGTAAGGTTTGTGGTCCTAGGCATGAGGACCGATACTTATTGAAATCCCCGAAAAGCTTAGTGAAGATCACTCTTGTACGGATGGATAAACATAATGTAAGTCATACCACGAAATCAGATATTATATTAATTCTTCGCCTGCAGACTCTGCTCGCTTAAACCATGTGGTTCAAAAACTGTGGAAGATTAAGAACAACACCCATTGGCTACAAGATATGATATTTAAAGAAGACTACTCCTTGAAAAAAAGGGATATTGCGCACTCAAACATAATTATAACATTATATCCAAAATGGCTTTATCATTAATTTATCAGGATAATTCAATCAAGAAATTTAAAGTTATTAAAATACAGTCACCTGCATTAGACGATAACTAACATGCCAAATTGATAAGAATCTAAAAGCGATTTCTCTAGCCAAATCCTTAAAATAATTTCAAAAGATTAATCTTACATGACAATAAATTCTAATGAGTTTGCTCCATGTTTTAACTCGCATGTAAGATGAAACTTTGCGCTTTTCTCAAAAAAAGGCCTTAAAAAAGGGTTATAAATTGAAAATTAGCAGAAATTTTCGATTCAATTAAGTAACAAATAAATAGGATGTACAAAAAGAATTAACCTTATATCTTGCACTTTTTTTAGCGCATATGAAAGTAGCAGTCATTGATATGGGTACC
The DNA here is from genome assembly GCA_040218415.1 of Cyclobacteriaceae bacterium. Lineage (GTDB taxonomy): Bacteria > Bacteroidota > Bacteroidia > Cytophagales > Cyclobacteriaceae > JAVJRN01. The sequence continues at coordinate 70,718 of JAVJRN010000010.1, read as the reverse complement.
AATACTTTTCATCTTCTTATCGTAGAAACGATGGAAGGTGAGTTTACTGTGATTCACAAAGAACGAGTAGCGGTAAAAGTTGGAGAAAAAGGAATTAATAAAGGAATGATTACCGAAGAAGCATCTTTAAGAGCCATCAACACCATGCGAGGTTTTAAAGAAATGATTGATGCTTTTGGCATCAAAAAGGTGTTTGCTACCGCTACAAGCGCTATCAGAAGCGCCTCGAACGGAAAGCAATTAGTTTCGGACATCAAAGCTGAAACAGGTATTGAAACCAGAATTATTACCGGATTGCAAGAAGCCGAATATATCTATTATGGAGTGACAAAGGCTTTAAAAATAGGTGCTCAACCAGGGCTAATCATGGATATTGGTGGAGGTAGTATCGAGTTTATTATTGGCACAGATGATCAATTACTCTGGAAGCAAAGTTTCGAAATTGGTGGTCAAAGACTCATGGAACTTTTCCATAAAAATGATCCTATCCAAGCGCCCGAAATTGATGCGCTCAATAAATACTTACAAAACAGCTTACAAGAATTATTCAACGCCTGCAACCAATACAAACCAAAAACGCTCATCGGCTCCTCCGGAACATTTGACACACTGAGTGATATTTATCGTGAAGCATCTTCGATCAAATTGGAAGGAGAGCAAGCTGAACTGCCCCTCACCATGGAGGCCTTTCAGAGAATACATGAAGATATTTTGAGAAAGAATAGAAAGGAGAGATTAGCTATTCCAGGAATGATTCCTTTACGAGTAGATATGATCGTTGTAGCCTCTGTTTTAATTCAATTCATCTTTAATACGTGCCAATTGAATCAAATTCGCGTTTCGGCATACGCACTAAAGGAAGGTGTTCTGCTGAACACCGTCCATTCACTAAATGCTGATTCATAAACCATTCACTCGCTTATTTTTCGGATATTTAATTTCATAAGCCAGTTTTACTTTTTGTTGCTCCGTTTGGTTGAGTTTTATCTGCCAGCTGACTGTTCCTGTTGCACTATCTAATTTTCCGCCAGACAATTCCTCTACATCTACGGATATTTCATCATTCTTAGATAGTGGCACCTGATCAAGCAGTTTTATCTCAATTTCTTTGTTTTTTTGATTTTTCACTATCAATTCAAACGCATAGTTCCTTTTTCGATTACTCCCAATGATCTGATCATCTGTAAAATCAAGTAATGATTTTCTCTCAATCAGGACGCTTGCGTCTACGCCTAAGGAAACCACAAGTTCATCATCCATACTCGCTGGATCAATAAAAGACTGCCCAACAAATGAGCCTTCAAGAAAAATATTCGCTTCACCCGGAAGTAACCTCAGGTTTTGCCAATTGCTCACCTTAGCTGTAAAAAATACAGATTCCACGATTTTTGGAATAGAAAAATGGCTGTAAGTAACTGGTAGCTGATAATTATTAAGAGCAACTCGCTTACCTTTTTCACCATTTTCAATGGAATATTTCACGGTTAGATCATATCTCATTGAAAGACTATTCTCTACATTTTGCACATAATCAGCGGAAGACTCCATGTCTTCTACCACAATATCTTCAGCTTTCATTTCATTCATTGCCATTGACATGACTCTCGCCTGAGGAGCCGATTTACTCAAGTATTGCTGTCTAATATCCAAGTACCAAGGATATATGTTCGGCTTTTGCTTTCTATCCGTATTTTGAGTGGAAACCGACAAATTTACGTTATCCCAATGCTCACCAGTATTTTGCCTGATTACAGCATACTGCTCTAATGTCATCTCATTACTCAATCCATCCGTTCTCATATTATAAGTCGGATACCAACCAGCATCTCTCACGGTGTAGGACAGATTAAAACTCGCCTTTGTTTTATTCTTCACTAAAACATTCACCACAACTTCACCTTGCTGCTGATTCAATGTTGCTGTCTTTAGGTTCAATTGTTTTCTAAGCCGATCAAGTTTTAATGTAATCTGTTTGCTCTTTAGGTCAATATCATACAATTCATTGGCTATTTCCTGCACTCGGTTTTTATAAAAGGAAGTAATGTCCTTTAATTGATCAATGGTAATACCTTTTTCTCCAGTAACAGTTTTATTCGCATGGAGCATATCCTCTTCGGCTTTAAGTGCCTTTCGCGTACTAGACAATATGCTATGCTCTTTTTCGTAATAATTAATGGAATCTTTGATCCATTTTAATTCCTTAGGCAAAGAATTTTCCATTAAATAATTCGGTCTGAAACTTGTATTCAGGATGATGAGATCACCTGTTCCACTGACTTGAATGGAATTAGCATCTATTTTTGAAGACAAATTCGTGAAAATAACATCCTGTTCGCCCTCCGAAAGTTCAACACTTCCTACCCGCGAAACTTCAGCCTTATTCAAATATATTACCACGGCTTTAGGTATACTCTTTAATTGAATAGGTGCTGCATGGAGCACCGAAATAAATAGATAGCCGATAATAGCAAATAGTCTTCTCATGGTTTTAATGATTTGTTTAATTTGCTTTTCAAATACCTTGCCAACTAAACAAATGAAAAAATGCTCATAGCACACGATAAGTTGTATCATTTCGCAAAAGAGATTTTGGTAGCCGCTGGATGCCCTGAGCAAGAAGCGAAACAAGCAGCCACCATATTATTGAGCGCCGACTTACGTGGAGTCGACTCACATGGTGTGGCAAGGCTCTCTGGCTATATTCGATTAATTGACAAAAACAGAGTGAACACCACGCCTAGTATAAAACTCGTACATGAAAGCCCAAGTACCGGTGTTATTGACGGAGATGGAGGTCTTGGATTAGTGGTCGGGCCTAAAGCGATGAAAACAGCCATAGAAAAAGCCAAGACAGCTGGCACAGGTTGGGTTTCAGTAAGAAACTCCAACCACTTTGGAATTGCTGGATGTTATGCCATGATGGCTTTGGAAGAGGACTGTATCGGCATTGCCATGACAAATGCAAGTCCGCTGGTTGCGCCCACTTTTTCCAGTGAAAGACTGCTTGGCACCAACCCTATTGCGGTAGCCATTCCAGCTGGAGTCCAACCACCTTTTGTGCTAGATATGGCTACAACGACTGCAGCAAATGGTAAACTGGAAATACTCCAAAGAAAAGAACAAAATACGCCAGAAGGCTGGATTCAAGATATTAAAGGAGAACCTACGGTTGATCCATATGGTGTGAAAAATGGCGGAGCGTTGCTTCCTTTAGGAGGTGACAAAGAACATGGATCACATAAAGGCTATGGGCTTTCATCGGTTGTGGATATTTTTTCCGCAATACTTTCTGGAGCAAATTATGGACCATGGGTACCTCCATTTGTGGCGTTCTTAGATCCTCCAACTGATCCAGTTGGTAAAGGAATAGGGCATTTTTTTGGAGCAATGCGCATTGATGCATTTAGGCCAGCCAGTGAATTCAAATTACACATGGACAATTGGATTACTAGATTTAAGACCGCAAAGACAGTAGTGGAGGGACGTAAAGTTTTAATTCCTGGTGACCCTGAAAGAGAGATGGAAATACAACGAAAAAAGGAAGGCATTCCTCTACTTGCACCTGTCGCAAAAGATCTAGAAGATTTGTCAAATAGGTTTAATGTCCCATTCAATTAACTCCTTGGACAATACTAGCTTTGGGTGATCGCCTTCGGTATTAAAGCGAAAACAACTAAAATAAGCCGGCCACAAGACCTACTCTGAATAAAAATGGGGAACTGTAAGGAGAATTTACTCCATCACCATAAAGCACGTTGTAAAGAGCTGAAATATTAAATGACATAATATCACCGATAGGCTCTGTGTAACCAATACCCGCAAAAAGACTGTTATAACCTCTACGCTCTTGATTACCTCCTTGTGGTGAAAGCGCGAAGTTTAAGTGTTCGTATTCTGTATAGCCAAAAAACTTTTCGGTTACATTGTATCTCGCAAATGGGCCACCCCCATAATTACTGAAGGAAGCATTACCGAATCTGACATACTGATAAGAGGTGATTAGACCTGCAGAAAATTGCTCTGTGAACTTGTACCCGATCAAAGGTGATACACTGATGTTTAGGTAATCAGTACCTCCACCAAGACCTCCGCCTCCACCAACGTAAAATTTATCAAAAAATTCACTCTGTTTTTTATACTGACCAAATGATGAAAAAGAGATCAGTACTGTTAGAAGTATATAAATAATGGATCTAGAAACTGGCATCATTCAAAATTTAACTATTAAACGCACTCGATTCGACTAGGTTATTCTTCAACAACAATAAATAAATCCTCAGATTTTTTTTTCATGAGGTACTTTTCGCGAGCTAACTTTTCTAATAGCTCCTCATCTGAATTTAATGCTTGCTGATCCTGCTTCACATCTTCAATTTTATTCTGATAGAAGTCTCTCGCAGCTCGCAGCTCATCTTGTTTTGAATCTAAGCGTGATTGTGTAATCAAATCGTTAGAATCAAAAAGTATCATCCAGATTAAAAAAAACACAGTTGCTACGAAATAAAAGCTCTTGAATATTTTGGGGATTTTTTTTACCAATTTCATTTCAAGATAAAGTTAAAAAAAAGAGCCAACAATTGTCGGCTCTTAAGTGATTACTTAGATGAAGGATAATATGCGGTTTCATCAAGTTCCTCTTCAATACGGAGAAGTTGATTGTATTTAGACATACGATCGGATCTAGATAAGGAACCCGTCTTTATTTGTCCTGTATTTAAAGCCACTGAAATATCAGCGATTGTATTGTCCTCCGTTTCGCCCGATCTGTGCGAAACAACTGCAGTCCAGCCTGCCTTGTGAGCCATTTCGATCGCCGCAAATGTCTCAGAAAGCGTTCCAATTTGATTTACCTTTATCAAAATTGAGTTAGCCGCCTTTTCCTTGATGGCCTTTTCTAAAAATTTAACATTGGTTACAAGAAGATCATCACCTACAATTTGACATTTATGACCAATCTTTGCTGTGAGCATTTTCCAACCCTCCCAGTCATTTTCATCACATCCATCTTCAATGCTATCGATAGGATATTTCTCTACCAACTCTGCTAAGTAGTCCACTTGTTCTTGTCTTGATCTGATCTTTCCAGACTCACCTTCGAACTTGTTATAGTAATATTTCCCATCCACGTAAAATTCGGATGAAGCACAATCCATAGCAATAGTCACGTCAGATCCAGCTTCATATCCAGCCATTTTAATAGCCTCCAACACGCTTTCAAGCGCTTCTTCAGTACCACCAGAAAAGTTTGGAGCAAAACCACCCTCATCACCTACTGCAGTGCTTAGGCCTTTCCCTTTAATTATACTTTTAAGACTGTGAAAAATCTCAGCGCCCATTCTCAAAGCCTCACTGAATGTAGGAGCACCGATAGGTCTTATCATGAATTCTTGAAAAGCAATAGGAGCATCAGAATGAGACCCACCATTGATGATATTCATCATAGGCACGGGAAGTACATGGGCGTTGACTCCTCCCAAATATCTAAATAAAGGTTGAGACGACTCATCAGCAGCTGCTCTTGCTACTGCTAAAGAAACTCCCAATATTGCATTTGCTCCTAACTTAGACTTATTGTGAGTACCATCAAGCTCAATCATGAGGTCATCTATAAGCTTTTGTTCAAATACAGAATAACCAACGACCTCTGGTGCGATTAATTCATTTACATTGTCTACCGCTTTAAGTACACCTTTACCGAGATATTTAGTTTTATCTCCGTCGCGTAACTCAACAGCCTCGTGCTCCCCGGTGGAAGCTCCTGAAGGTACTGCAGCGCGCCCTAAAATACCATTTTCGGTGATTACATCGACTTCAACCGTAGGATTACCACGTGAGTCGAGAATTTGCCTTGCAAAAACACTTTCAATTATACTCATGATTATTTTTCTTTTAGTAATTGTATAAAATCGTCAAATAAATACCTTGAATCATGCGGTCCAGGAGAAGACTCTGGGTGGTACTGGACTGAAAAAGCAGGTTTGTTAATTAATTTTAATCCTTCTACAGTATTATCATTCAAGTCTATATGGGTCACAATAGCCTTATCTGATAGCTCAAGAGATGCCATATTTACAGCAAAACCATGATTCTGGGAGGTAATTTCACTTAATCCCGTCTGTAGATTTTTAACTGGATGATTTAATCCTCTATGTCCATGATGCATTTTAAATGTTTCTACACCTACAGAGAGAGCAAGTAGTTGATTCCCAAGACAGATACCAAATACAGGTTTCCCACTTGCTACTATAGATTGTACCGTCAAAATTGCATAATCCATAGCAGATGGATCGCCAGGTCCATTAGAAAGGAAGTATCCATCCGGACCCCATTCCTCGATTTCCTTGAAACTAGTCTTTGCCGGATATATTTTTAAAAGACAATCGCGCGAAGATAGACCTTCTAAAATAGATTTTTTAATTCCGAAATCAAGAACGGCAACCTTAAAAGAAGCCTCATTACTGCCCACGAAATAAGGAACCTCTGTAGTAACCTTGCTCGATAATTCTAATGATTCCATTGATGGAATGTCACTCAATCTCTTTTTTAGTATTTCACTATCGAAGATTTCAGTAGTAATAATGGCATTCATGGCTCCCTTAGTTCGTATGTGGCGAACTAACTTCCGAGTATCAATACCAGCAATACCCACTGTTTGATTTTTCTTTAGATATTCATCAAGCCCTAAGTCTGTCGTATTTCTACTAAACTGGTAAGTAAAGTCATTAACGACCAATCCTTTTATTTGTACTTTATTAGATTCATTTTCTTCAACATGTACACCGTAATTGCCTATGTGGGAAGTGGTATTTACGATAATTTGTCCATAATAAGAAGGATCAGTATATATCTCTTGATATCCCGACATACCTGTGTTAAAACAAATTTCACCGCCTGACGTGCCTGTCATCCCTATTGAATAGCCCTCGTATAATGAACCGTCTTCAAGTAGAAGAATTGCCTTTTCTTTTTTTGGTAACTTCATTAATTGTAAAAATAGGTTTGGTCTATAACATAAAAAAGGGATTGAGTTAAACTCAATCCCTTTTTTATCAATGTATATTAATAATCAATCTTTTTTAGCCTCATCACTATCGGTAGATGTCGCATCTTCATCACTCGAATCCGTCACGTTATCGTCTACCACCACAGCGTCTTCAACTGAGTCATCGGCCTTCTTGGTGCCCGAACCTCTTCTTGATCTTCTTGTTTTGGTTTTGCCCTCTGCTGATTCTGAGAGCATTAATTCATTAAAATCAACAAGTTCCATCATACACATTTCTGCATTATCACCTTGTCTCGTCCCTGTTCTTATGATGCGTGTGTATCCACCAGGTCTTTCACTAACTTTATCTGCAACCGAGCTGAAAAGCTCGTGTACCGACACTTTATCCTGTAAATACGAAAAAGCTATTCTTCTTGAATGAGTGGTATCTACTTTTGACCTTGTTATGATCGGCTCTACATATTTCCTTAATGCCTTAGCTTTAGCTAAAGTTGTATTAATTCTTTTATGAAGTATAAGGGAAGATGCCATATTCGATAGCATAGCGCTTCTATGAGCTGCAGTCCTTCCTAAATGATTTATTTTTTTACCGTGTCTCATTATTCTTCTTCCAATTTATATTTTGCAAGATCCATACCAAAAGTTAATCCTTTATCAGCCACTAACTGCTCTAACTCAGCCAGAGACTTCTTTCCGAAATTTCTGAACTTCATCATATCAGAGATTTCTAATCTTGCTAGATCACCCAACGATCGGACATCTGCAGCCTTCAAACAATTATATGCACGCACTGAAAGATCTAAATCATTCAATGAAGTTTTCAAAAGCTTTCTCATATGAAGAAGCTCTTCATCAACTTGTTCAGGCTCGCCTCGTTCTTGCGACTCTAAGATCATATTTTGATCAGAGAACAACATGAAATGTTGAATTAAAATATTAGCCGCGCCTTTTAAAGCATTTTCAGGATGGATAGAACCATCGGTCTCGATATCAATAATTAGTTGCTCATAATCCGTCTTCTGCTCAACTCTCGTATTTTCAACACTGAACTTTACATTCTTTATCGGCGTAAATATGGAGTCGATTGAAATATAAGCAAAGTTAGAATCAACTGGCTTATTATCTTCAGATGCTACGTATCCTCGACCTTTTTCCACATTCAACTCTATCTCGAATTGCGCTTTGTCGTCAAGGTTACATATTACTAAATCTGGATTCAGGATTTCAAAAGAATTAGTCGCCTTGCCAAGATCACCTGCCGTTAATTGTTTTTTATTCGCTACAGCAAGCGTAATATTGTTTTCTATGACCTCTGCGATTTTTTTAAAACGAACCATTTTTAGATTCAAAATGATTTCGCTCACATCTTCCGCAACACCTTCAATTGTAGAAAACTCATGTAGAACTCCGGGAATCTTAATACCAGTGATCGCATATCCTTCGAGAGAAGATAAAAGAATTCTTCTAAGCGCATTACCTACTGTTACACCGTAACCTTGTTCAAGTGGTTTGAATGTGAATAAGCCGTGAAAATCATCGGCTTTCTCCATTACCACCTTTTCTGGCATCTGAAATGCTAGGATTGACATATATATGTTCTTTTAAAAGTTAAAAGTAGAACTATTACTTTGAGTAAAGTTCAACTATCAATTGTTCTTTAATATTTTCTGGAATTTCATCACGCGATGGTACATTCAAAAATTTACCATTTAATTCGGATGAGTTCCACTCTAGCCATGAGAAATTTCTCATTCCTGATGATAGACTGTCGCTGATAGCTTCTAAGGATTTTGATTTTTCTCTTACGCCTACAACATCATTGTTCTTTAGCGTGTAGGAAGGAATGTTAACGATTTCCCCATTGACTGTTATGTGCTTGTGGGACACAAGTTGTCTTGCTCCTCTTCGCGTAGGAGCTATTCCCAACCTGTACACAGTATTATCCAAACGAGATTCAAGCATTTGTAGTAAAATCTCTCCGGTAATACCGCTTTTCCTTGATGCTTTGTCAAAAACATTCGCAAACTGCTTCTCCAATACACCATAAGTGTATTTTGCTTTTTGCTTTTCAGCTAATTGGATTGCATATTCCGATTGCTTTCTTCTCCTTCCTCGTCCATGCTGACCAGGAGGATAATTTTTCTTTTGTAGCGCCTTACTGTTACCTAAAATTGGCTCACCAAACTTTCGTGAAATTTTAGTTTTTGGACCTGTATATCTTGCCATTAAATTATATTCTTTACGCTATTAAACTCTTCTTCTTTTCGGTGGTCTACAGCCATTGTGAGGCAATGGAGTAACATCCTTAATCATTGTTACTTCAATTCCTGAATTCTGTATAGTTCTAATCGCAGATTCTCTACCAGAACCAGGACCTTTTACAAAAACCTCCACTTTTCTAAGACCTAATTCGTGTGCTGCCTGAGCACAGTTCTGTGCAGCCACTTGAGCAGCATAAGGTGTATTCTTTTTAGAACCTTTAAACCCCATTTTACCTGCTGATGCCCATGATATCACTTGACCCTGAATATTAGTCATAGATATTATGATATTATTAAAAGTTGCCTGTATATGTGCTTGACCAGTTGAGTCAACATTGACAACTCTTTTTTTCGCTTTATCTTTTCTCTTTTGCGCCATCTTCTAAATCTTACTTAGTTGCTTTCTTCTTATTGGCCATGGTCTTTCTTTTACCCTTCCTTGTACGAGCATTGTTTTTTGTATGCTGTCCCCTTACAGGTAAGCCTTTTCTATGACGAAGACCTCTATAACATCCAATATCCATCAACCTTTTAATGCTTAACTGTACTTCCGACTTTAAGACACCCTCGACTTTGAAATTTTCACTGATATAAGTACGGATCGCACCTGCCTCATCATCATCCCATTCGCTCACCTTCTTATTAACGTCTATCCCTGTTTCTGATAAAATTCGTTCCGCAGAACTTCTACCGATACCAAAAATATATGTTAAACCGATTACGCCTCTTTTGTTGTCTGGCACATCAACTCCTGCAATTCTAGCCATGTCTTATCCTTGTCTTTGTTTAAACTTAGGGTTCTTTTTGTTGATCACGTACAGCTTGCCCTTTCTTCTTATGATTTTGCAATCACTGCTCCGCTTCTTAATAGATGCTTTTACTTTCATCGTTAGTTAAAACTTACTTATATCTATAAACAATTCTTCCCTTTGAAAGATCATATGGAGACATCTCCAATTTCACCTTATCTCCAGGCAATATTTTTATGTAGTTCATCCTCATTTTACCCGAGATATGAGCTATTACCTCATGACCATTCTGTAGCTCCACTCTAAACATTGCGTTTGACAAAGCCTCTACAATGGTACCATCTTGTTCTATGGATGCTTGTTTCGCCATTACGCTACAGCTTGTGTTCGTCCTTTCACCTTACCCGATTTCATCATTCCTTCGTAATGCCTCATCAATAGATAACTTTCAATTTGCTGAAGCGTATCGAGAATCACACCAACCATGATAAGTAAAGAAGTTCCTCCATAAAATTGGGCGAAACCAGTGTTAACACCTGCCATCATCGCAAAAGCTGGAAGAATAGCCACAATTGCTAGAAAGAATGACCCTGGAAGAGTAATTCTACTAAGAACATTGTCTATGAACTCAGAAGTCTGTTTCCCTGGCTTAATTCCTGGCACAAAACCACCATTTCGCTTCATATCATCAGCTATTTGGTTCGGATTTATCGTTATTGCCGTGTAGAAAAAGGTAAATAGTATGATTAAAATCGCAAACAATAAATTGTATTGCCACGATTGTATATCTGAGAATGTGGTACCTATGTATTGAGCTGTATCGTTTTTGTCTGCCCAGATATTTGCAACGAGTGCGGGCAGGAACATTAAGGACTGAGCAAATATAATCGGCATTACTCCCGATGAATTTACCTTAAGTGGAATGTACTGTCTTTGGCCTCCATAAACCTTATTACCTACTACCTGCTTTGCATACTGAACAGGTATTCTACGAACAGCCTGCACCAAAGCAACAGTCGCCATGACTACAACAAACAAAGCAACTAACTCAAAAATAAACAGTAGAGCCTGGTTCATTCCTCGAGTAACCGCCTCAGCGACTATACTTCCAGGAAATCTCGATATAATACCTATCATAATAAGCATAGAGATACCATTACCAATTCCTTTATCTGTAATCCTTTCCCCCAACCACATACAAAATATGGTGCCAGCGGTGAGAATAATCATTGAAGATAATTGGAACATGAACGGATTCAAACTCTGACTCACAGCCTCAGCAGGAATGGTCGCATTAATATATCCAATTGACTGAGCTAAACATATGAAAATTGTTAAAACCCTCGTAATCTGGTTGATCTTCTTCCTCCCACTATCCCCTTCCTTCTGCAATTTCTGAAAGTAAGGTACAGCTACCGTCATTAATTGTAAAACGATCGATGCTGAGATATATGGCATAATTCCTAAGCCAAAAACAGAAGCCCTGCTGAAAGCACCACCTAAGAATGTATTTAAAAGACCAAATATCCCTCCTGTATCTGTTGTCAACATTGTCGGATCTACACCCGGTAGCACGACAAATGACCCCAATCTAAAAATGATGAGGAACCCGATCGTGTTAATGATTCGAGTTCTTAACTCCTCAATGGAAAAAATATTCTTTATGGTCTGTATGAACTTACTCATATTTATGCCTCAATAGAGCTAGACGCGTAAGGATCAATGATCGTTACGGTTCCCCCAGATTTTTCAATTAATTCTTTCGCTGATTTAGAAAAAAGATGAGCGCTCACACTAAGTTTAGAAGATAATTCACCTCTACCCAATATTTTGACCCTGTCCCCTTTGCCTATCATTCCATTCTCTAACAAAAGATCAGGAGTTATCTCTGTAAGATTTTTCTTCTCACACAATCTTTGAATATCATCTAGATTGATAGGTTTAGATACAATTTTATTATTATTCTTAAAACCGAATTTGGGAACTCTTCTTTGAAGTGGCATTTGACCACCCTCAAAACCAATTTTTCTTGAATAACCAGATCTTGATTGCGCTCCCTTGTGTCCCCTAGTTGAAGTTCCACCGCGTCCTGATCCTTGACCCCTTGCTATTCGTTTTCTATTTTTTGTTGCCCCATTAGCGGGCTTTAATGACTCCAGTCTCATTTTAGATCTCCTTTACTTCAACTAAGTGATGTACCTTATTGATCATACCTGCAATTTGAGGAGTAAGTTCTTTCTCAACACTCCTATTAATCTTGCCTAAACCTAAAGCTTGTATTGTCAGCTTCTGATTCTTAGGTTTACGTATAGTACTCCTTCTTTGGATTATAACTACTTTACTCATTTTCTTAACCGTTAAAAACTTTGTTCAAGGATACACCTCTTTGCTTTGCAACAGCAAACGGATCTCTCATTCTTGCAAGTGCGTCAAAAGTCGCTTTTACAACGTTGTGAGGATTAGATGAACCTTTCGACTTAGCTAATACATCATGAATACCCGCCGATTCTAGTACAGCTCTCATTGCACCTCCGGCAATAACTCCTGTTCCTGGTGCGGCTGGTTTTAATAAAACGAAACCACCACCAAACTTTCCAATCGAATCATGAGGGACAGTCGATCGAAAAATAGGAACCTTTACCAAGTTCTTCTTTGCATCATCTACACCCTTAGTAATAGCATCCGTTACTTCATTTGCCTTTCCAAGCCCGTAACCAACAACACCATTACCATCTCCTACAACCACAATAGCTGAGAAACTAAACCTACGACCACCTTTCACAACCTTCGCAACACGCTTGATTGCTACTACCTTTTCCTTTAGGTCTATTTCACTTGCTTTTACAGCTTTTATATTGCTTTGCGACATATCTAATTAAAATTTTAATCCTCCTTCACGAGCACCCTCTGCAAACGCTTTTACTTTACCATGATATGGGTAACCATTCCTATCGAATATGACTATTTCCACACCATTAGCTCTGGCCTTTTCTGCCAATTTTTTACCAACTTCCTTCGAAATTTCAATATTGTTAGATGCTTCACCCAATTCCTTGGATGACGCAGATGCTAAGGTCACGCCTTTGATATCATCAATAATCTGGCCGTATATTGCCTTATTACTTCTGAAAACCGATACCCTAGGTCTTTCACCTGTACCAGATATTTTACGTCTTATACCCTTCTTTATTCGAGTACGTCTTTGTATTTTAGTTACAGACATCTATAAATTTATTTTGAAGCAGTTTTACCAGCTTTTCTCCTTACTTGTTCACCAATAAACCTTATACCTTTTCCTTTGTAAGGTTCTACCTTTCTCAACGATTTGATTTTTGCAGCAATTTGTCCTACAAGTTGCTTATCAATACCTTCAATAAACACCTTTGGATTCTGGCCTTTTGTAGTCTCAGCGGTAATGGCTATTTCTTCAGGCACTGCTAAAAATATATTGTGAGAATAACCTAGAGTCAGTTCTAAAACTTGTCCCTGTACAGCAGCTTTATAACCTACTCCAACCAACTCCATCTGTTTTTTGAAACCTGTAGTTACTCCTTCGATCATATTAGCTATTAACGATCTATATAAACCGTGTAAAGCCTTATGCCTTTTTTGTTCTGTCGGTCTTTCCACAGTAAGCACGCCATCTTCGATCTTTAATTTAAAATCTTGATCAACTTCTTGACTCAACTCACCTTTTGGACCTTTCACGATGACATTATTTGAACTAATATCAATTGTAACTCCTTCGGCTATTGTTATTGGTGATTTTCCTATTCTTGACATTTCCTTACCTTAATAGACGTAACAAAGAACCTCTCCACCTACTTTCTCTCTTTTTGCTTCTTTATCAGTAATTACACCTCTGGAAGTTGATAGAATAGCAATACCCAAACCATTTAATACACGGGGTAGATTTTCACTACCAGTGTATTTCCTTAAACCAGGCTTACTCACTCTTTCCAAGCTAGTAATTGCTGACTGCTTAGTCTGAGGATTATATTTAAGTGCTATTTTAATTACACCTTGTTTTTCATCATCTACAAACTTGTAATTCTGAATATAACCCTTATTGTGAAGCACCTTAGTTATCTCTTTTTTAAGATTAGAACCTGGCATTTCAACAATCCTGTGATTAGCTTTTATGCCGTTTCTAATTCTAGTTAAGAAGTCCGCTATTGGATCTGTTACCATTTGTTTAAATAATTATCTTACCCTTAAAAGGGCTGCAAAATTAATCAATATTTTTTAATAAAACCTAGTTAATAATAAATTACCAACTGGCTTTAGTTACACCTGGTATTTTACCATCTGATGCCATCTCTCTAAAAGTAACGCGACTTATGCCAAATTTCCTCATGTAGCCCTTTGGTCTACCGGTTAATTTACATCTATTATGCAACCTTACTTTAGATGAATTTCTTGGTAACTTGTCTAGACCTTCGTAATCCCCAGCAGCCTTTAACGCCGCACGTTTATCCGCGTATCTTTCTACAAGTTTCTCTCTCTTTCTTTCTCTAGCTTTAACTGATTCTCTAGCCATATCTTATTTATTTGATTTTACGAACGGCATTCCAAAAGCCTTTAGTAATGCAAAACTTTCTTCATCCGTTTTGGCTGTGGTTACGAAGGTGATATCCATACCCGTTATTCTACTAACCTTATCGATGCTTATTTCAGGGAAAATTATTTGCTCCTGCACACCCAATGTGTAATTGCCTCGTCCGTCAAAACCTTTCTGCTTTATACCACGAAAGTCCCTAACCCGTGGCAGAGCAACCGTTATTAATCTGTCCAAAAATTCATACATCCTATCTCCACGTAATGTCACACGAGCACCAATTGGCATTCCTTCACGTAACTTAAAATTGGAAATAGAATTCTTAGCTATCGTAGGTACGGCTTTCTGCCCTGTGATTGTAGTTAGTTCTTCAACTCCCACATCAACAAGCTTTTTATCCGCTACGGCCGCACCAATTCCCTTGTTCACCGATATTTTAGTGATTTTAGGAACCTCCATTATAGATTTATACTGAAACTTTTCTTTCAGCTCAGGAACTATGTCCGATAAATACTTATCTTTTAATCTTGGTCTAGCCATTAGTAATAAATTCTCCGGTTTTCTTTGAATATCTTTGAAGCTTACCGCTATCATTTAATTTCTTGCCTGTTCTTGTCGATTCTCCAGTCGCTGGATCAACTAACATTACATTACTAATATGTATTGCTGCCTCAGTAGTTTCTCGTCCTCCTTCAGGTCTATTCGCCGAAGGCTTAACATGTTTTGTTACAATAAAAACTCCTTCTACAATAACTCGGTCTTTTTCAGTAAGGACTTTAAGAACCTTACCTGTTTTGCCTTTATCATTTCCAGCGATGACCTTGACAGTATCATCCTTTTTAATATTGAATTTTCTCATTGTGCTTTGTTTTAAAGGACTTCTGGTGCGAGTGATACAATCTTCATGAATTGTTTCTCCCTAAGTTCACGCGCTACTGGGCCAAAAATTCTCGTTCCACGTGGTTCATTGTTTGTATTTAATAATACTGCGGCATTATCCTCAAACCTGATGTAAGAACCATCCTTTCTTCTTATTTCTTTTTTCGTCCTGACAATGACAGCTTTTGTCACTGTACCCTTTTTTAAGCTACTAGACGACAATGCCGATTTTACCGATACAACGATTGTATCACCAATTGAGGCATATCTTTTCTTTGTTCCACCGAGTACACGAATACAAAGTACTTCCTTTGCTCCGCTATTATCAGCTACATTTAATCGTGATTCCTGCTGTATCATCTTATTTAGCTCTTTCGATTACCTCGACTAATCTCCATCTCTTGTTCTTACTCAACGGCCGAGTTTCCATAATTTTGACAGTATCGCCAATATTACAATCCTCCGTTTCATCGTGGGCAGTGAACTTGGTAGTCTTTCTAATAAATTTTCCATAGATAGGGTGTTTTTCCTTTCTATTGACTGCCACAGTAATGGTTTTTTGCATCTTATTGCTCACTACCTGACCTATTCTTTCCTTTCGTAGGTTTCGTTCCATTGACGCCTTATTTACTAGTTTCTTTAGCTTTCAACTCCGTTTGAATTCTAGCAACTAACTTTCGAGTTTCCCTGATTTTCATAGGGTTTTCTATGGGAGTTATGCTATGAGCAAACTTTAGTTTCTGATAGCTATCTTTTTCAGCTATCAATTTATTTTTTAATTCTTCGAGAGTTAACCCTCTTAATTCTGAATTTTTCATGCGCCTGTATAATCTCTACGTACGACAAATTTTGTTTTCACAGGTAACTTTTGGGCTGCCAACCTAAGCGCTTCCTTAGCTAAAGCCGAATCAACTCCAGTAGCTTCGAACAATATGGTGCCAGGCTTAATAATAGCTACCCAATATTCTGGAGCACCCTTACCTTTACCCATTCTAACCTCAGCAGGCTTTTTAGTCACAGGTTTATCTGGAAATATTCTTATCCATACCTGACCTTCTCTCTTCATTGCTCTTGTCATAGCAATTCGAGATGCCTCTATTTGTCTACTAGTAATCCAACCAGGCTCTAAGGATTTTATACCAAAATTTCCGAAAGCAAGTCTATGGCCTCTACCAGCCAATCCTTTAACTCTACCCTTTTGCTGTTTTCTAAATTTTGTTCTCTTCGGCTGTAACATTTCTTACCTCTTAATAAGATTATCTACGATCTCTTTTTCTATTCGGTCCTTCTCCTCTTTTTCTACGAGGATTACTTTGACCCGGAGCACCTGAACCACCTTGACCAGTCATGCCTACATTTGGCGAAAGATCTCTCTTACCGAAAACTTCACCCTTAAATATCCATACTTTAATACCTATTTTTCCATAAACAGTATTCGCTTCAGAAATAGCATAGTCTATATCCGCACGTAAAGTATGCAAAGGAATTCTTCCTTCCTTATATTGTTCAGATCTAGCCATTTCAGCACCACCTAAACGACCTGAAACTTTTATTTTAATTCCTTGAGCTCCTACTCTAATGGACGAAGCAATGGACTGCTTCATTGCTCTTCTAAATGAAATTCTAGCTTGTAGTTGTTGGGCGATTGACTCTCCAACTAACTTGGCATCTAACTCTGGACGCTTTATTTCAAAAATATTGATCTGAAGATCCTTACCTGTAAGTTTCTTTAATTCTTCCTTAATTTTATCAACTTCCGATCCTCCCTTTCCTATAACAACACCTGGTCTTGCGGTATGTATCGTGAGGGTAATTCTTTTAAGTGTTCGTTCAATGATCACTTTTGAAATACCTCCTTTAGGAATTCTAACAGATATATACTCCCTGATTTTGTGATCCTCTACAATCTTGTCGGAAAAATCCTTTCCTCCATACCATGCAGAATCCCATCCTTTTACTATACCTAATCTAAAGCCAACTGGGTTTACCTTCTGTCCCATTTATTTAGTCTTTTTTTTCAACTTTGTCATTATTTTCATTCATATCAGCGATTGATATTGTGATGTGATTAGACCTTTTCCTAATCCTGTGTGCTCTTCCTTGAGGTGCTGGTCTAAGTCTTTTCAACATTTTTCCACCGTCAACATAAACCTCTTTTACGACTAAATCCGCATCTTCTAAGTTCACGTCCTCATTCATGGCTTGCCAATCAGCAATACCAGTTAAAAGAATTTTTTCCATTGTCCGAGATGCATGCTTACTATCAAACTTGAGAATGTTGAGCGCTAAGTTCACCCTTACACCTCTTATCATATCAGCAACCAATCTCATCTTTCTAGGGGAGGTAGGAACATTTCTAAGAGATGCCTTAACAGCTCCCAATTTCCCTTTATTCTCCTCTTTATATTGCTTCAAGGAGTCTTTCTTCAACCGAATTTTTACCGATTTCTTTAATTTCTTTTCTACAGCCTCCATCTAATTATCTTTTACCTTTATCCTTCTTTGCTATATGACCCCTGAAATTTCTTGTAGGAGCAAATTCTCCTAACTTGTGACCGACCATATTTTCAGTTACAAATACTGGAATAAATTTATTACCATTATGTACTGCGAAGGTATGACCTACAAAATCTGGGGATATCATTGATCTTCTTGACCAAGTTTTAATAACAGATTTCTTTCCTGATTCTGACATGGTCTCGACTTTTTTCTCTAGTCGAAAATCAATGTAAGGACCCTTTTTTAATGATCTTGCCATTATTTTCTTTTGGTTATAATAAGCTTATCTGAATACTTATTCGGCTTTCTTGTTTTCTTTCCTTTAGTGTAGAGACCGTTTCTTGATCTCGGATGACCACCAGAAGATTTTCCTTCACCACCACCCATCGGATGATCCACAGGGTTCATAGCTACTCCTCTAACTCTTGGTCTTCTACCCATCCATCTATTTCTACCCGCCTTACCGAGTCTAATAGTCATATGATCAGAATTAGATACAGTACCAACTGTGGCATAACACGTAACTAACACCATTCTCATCTCTCCAGACGGGAGTTTTACAGTTGCATATTTCCCCTCTCTCGCTACAATTTGAGCGTAAGCTCCTGCGCTTCTTACCAGTGATCCACCTTTACCAGGTTTTAATTCAATATTATGAATTATTGTACCTAGAGGAATGTCTGAGAGTGGTAAAGCATTGCCTACCTCTGGTGCAACACCAGGACCAGATACTATCACCATCTCTACTGCTAAACCCGCAGGTGCAATGATGTATCTTTTTTCTCCATCTACATAGAACAACAATGCTATGTTTGCAGTCCTTCCAGGATCGTATTCTATTGCGTTGACTGTTGCAGGTATACCGTGCTTATCACGTAAAAAATCAACTTCACGTAATTTCTGTTTGTGTCCTCCACCAACGTTCCGAATGGTCATTCTACCAGAATTGTTTCTTCCACCAGTGCTCTGGCTCTTTTTGGAAGTGACTAGAGACTTCTCGGGAGTTGACTTAGTTATTTTATCAAATACAGGTGCAGTCCTATGTCTCTGCCCTGGTGATGTCGGTTTAAGTTTTCTTACTGCCATTTGTCAGTTCTTTATATACCGCTGTAAAAATCAATGATATCACCGTCAGCAACTTTTACGACAGCTTTCTTATATGCAGGTGTTTTACCTTCGATCATACCAGATTTAGTATATCTTGATTTTGATTTTCCAGGGTGAAGCATCGTATTAACGCTCTCCACAGTTACACCATAAGTTTTTTCAATTTCAGCCTTAATTTGAATTTTATTAGCTGATTTATCCACCATGAATCCGTATTTACCATGTTCGTTCATAGCTGATACCTTTTCTGTTACTAGAGGTTTTATTAATACTCCCATTAGTTAAATCTCTTTTGAATTACTTCGATAGCACCTTCTGTTAAAACCAGTTGATCACAATGAACCAAATCGAAAATATTGATTTCACTAGCGACAGATACTTTTGTGTTCTGAATATTTCGTGACGATAAGTAAAAGTTTTTACTAGCATCTCCAATAATAAAAAGAGACTTCTTATTATCAACATTCAAATTTTTTAAAAT
The DNA here is from genome assembly GCA_040218415.1 of Cyclobacteriaceae bacterium. Classification (GTDB taxonomy): domain Bacteria; phylum Bacteroidota; class Bacteroidia; order Cytophagales; family Cyclobacteriaceae; genus JAVJRN01. The sequence goes on along the minus strand of JAVJRN010000010.1, from coordinate 51,181 downwards.
TTCAAGAAAGGATTTTGTCTTTGGGCTATCCATAACTACATCCTCAAGGATTGTAATCCTATCATCTTTGGCCTTTGCAGAAAAAGCAGAAATTTTAGCTTTAGTCTTTACTTTCTTATTCAGCTTAAAAGAGTGGTCTCTTGGTTCTGGACCAAACATGGTTCCACCACCTCTAAAGACTGGAGATTTTATACTACCAGCTCTGGCAGTTCCTGTTCCTTTTTGCTTTTTTATTTTTCTTGTTGAGCCAGAAATCTCATTTCTCGTTTTAACTTTGGCTGTTCCCTGTCTCTGATTAGCAAGAAATTGTTTGATCTCCAAATAAACTGTATGCTCATTAGGATCTATGCCAAAAACACTTTCATCTAGAGTAACCTCTCTACCAGTGTCTTCTCCTTTTATATTTAAAACTGATAATTTCATTATTTCTCTAGAATTACAAATGAATTATTAGCGCCAGGTATTGAACCACTTACTAACAAAAGATTTTTATCAGGATACACCTTAAGGACCCGTAGGTTCAATACTTTTACCCTATCACCACCCATTCTTCCAGCCATCTTCAAGCCTTTGAAAACACGCGATGGAAAAGAACAAGCACCAATCGAACCTGGCGCTCTTAGTCTGTTGTGCTGACCATGGGTAGCTTGTCCCACACCACCAAAACCGTGACGTTTAACTACACCTTGAAAGCCTTTACCCTTAGAAGTACCTATGGCGTCAAGAAAATCGTTTTCTGCAAAAACTTCGTTAGCCAATATTGTATTACCTAAAACAACTTTCTCGTCGAATTCAGATCTGAAATCTCTAAATTCAACTAACTTTTTCTTAGGTGTTGTTTTTGCTTTTGCAAAATGACCCTTCAAAGATTTAGGTGTATTTTTATCTTTTCTCTCTCCATAGCCTAACTGCACAGCTTTATAACCATCCGTCTCTGGATCCTTCACCTGAGTTACTACGCAAGGACCAGCTTGAACAAGCGTACACGCTAAGTTTTTTCCATCTTCGAGATGAATACTGGTCATTCCTAATTTTCTACCAATAATTCCTGGCATTTTGTTCTTCTTTTATTATTAATCCGTCTTCGGATGATCTTTTTGTGAAAAGGACTGCAAAGATAGCAATTCCTTTGGATGATCAAAAGATTAAAACTTATTTTTTAGACAAAAAAAGAACCAATACCCTTTGGCTATTGGTTCTTCATCGAGGTACGCTTAAATTATACTTTAATCTCTACGTCAACTCCACTAGGAAGCTCCAATTTCATTAAGGCATCAACAGTTTTAGGACTATTACTATATATATCCACCAACCTCTTATAGGTACACAACTGAAATTGCTCTCTAGATTTCTTATTCACGTGAGGCGACCTTAATACAGTGAACTTTTCTTTTACTGTTGGAAGTGGAATGGGTCCACTAACTATGGCTCCAGTAGTTTTAACTGCCCTTACTATTTTTTCAGAAGATTTATCCACAAGATTGTGGTCATAAGATCTGAGCTTTATTCTGATTTTTTGATTCATTACTTTACAATTTTAAGAGTCAGTACCTTTTGTTTTAGATATAATACCAATAGCAATGTTTTGAGGCACTTGGTCATAATGCGCGAAAGTCAAACTGGCTGTCGCCCTACCAGAACTCATTGTTCTTAAGTCAGTAACATATCCAAAAAGTTCTGACAAAGGCACATTCGCTTTTATAACTCCCGATGTACCTCTGGTATCCATTCCTTTCATGATGCCTCTTCTCTTATTGAGATCACCTGTAATCGAACCTGTGTATTCATCTGGTGTTACCACTTCAACTGCCATTATAGGCTCTAACAACACCGGCTTAGCCTTTTTAGCAGCTTCTTTAAAACCTATTCTCGACGCTAATTCAAACGATAATGAGTCAGAATCTACGTCATGAAAAGAACCGTGATAAAGCCTAACCTTCATATTATCCACTGGATAGCCAGCTAAAGGCCCATTCTTCATCGCTTCTTTAAAACCCTTTTCTATTGCAGGAATGAATTCCCGAGGTATAGTTCCACCGACGATATTATTCACAAATTGCAAACCTTCTATTCTTTCCTTACCCTCTTCAGGTTCGTCAGAAGGACCTAGTTCGAATACAATATCCGCAAATTTTCCTCGTCCACCAGACTGCTTTTTATAAACCTCTTTATGATCCACCGTAGCAGTTATGGTCTCTTTATATGCTACTTGAGGTGCTCCCTGATTGATCTCCACTTTAAACTCACGCTTCAATCGATCTATTATGATGTCAAGGTGAAGTTCACCCATTCCTTTAAGAATGGTTTGTCCTGTTTCGTGATTTGTCTCAACCTGAAGGGTTGGATCTTCTTCTATAAGTTTACCAATTCCAATACCCAACTTATCTACATCCGCCTGTGATTTCGGCTCAATAGCATACCCAATTACTGGTTCTGGAAAAACCATTGACTCTAGGACAATCTTTTTCTTTTCATCACAGAGCGTATCACCAGTTTTAATATCCTTAAAACCGACTACAGCTCCTATATCTCCAGCATGCAACCTATCAATCTGGTTCTGCTTGTTAGCATGCATTTGGAATATACGTGAAATTCTTTCCTTATTGCCAGATCGTGTGTTGTATACATAAGAACCACTTTCTAACATCCCTGAATATGAACGAACAAAACAAAGCCTTCCTACGAAAGGATCAGTCGCAATTTTAAAAGCCAAGGCTGCAAACGGTTCGTCTTTACTTGGTTTTCTGTATTCAGGTTCCTCTGTATCCGGGTTTATTCCTTTTATACTTTCTCTGTCTAAAGGTGAAGGAAGTAACTCCATTACATAATCAAGCATCGCTTGAACTCCCTTATTTTTGAAAGCAGAACCACATGTCATTGGCACAAATGCCAAATCAATTGTTGCCGCTCTTAAAGCCGCAATAACCTCATCTCTCGTAATAGATTCTGGATCTTCGAAATACTTCTCAAGTAGTGTCTCATCATATTCAGCAACCGACTCAAGAAGATATTCTCTATACTCAGCTACCTCATCTAACATGTCAGCTGGAATTTCAATCTCTTGGAATGTCATTCCCATATCGTCCTCGTTCCATACCATTGCACGGTTTTCAACGAGATCAACGACACCTTTGAAGGTATCTTCAGCTCCGATAGGTAATTGCAATGGGACTGCTTTTGTCCCTAACATTTCTTTAACCTGCTTACAAACGTTTAGAAAATCTGCACCTGCTCGATCCATTTTATTAACAAAACCGATACGAGCAACTTTGTAATTATCTGCGAGTCTCCAATTAGTCTCAGATTGAGGTTCAACTCCATCTACAGCACTAAACAGAAACACTAAACCATCTAAAACCCTTAATGATCTATTGACCTCTACAGTAAAGTCAACGTGACCAGGAGTATCGATAATATTTATATGATAATCTTCATTCTTATATTTCCAGAAGACAGTTGTGGCTGCCGAAGTAATGGTAATACCCCTTTCTTGCTCCTGCGCCATCCAATCCATTGTAGCAGCACCATCATGTACCTCTCCAATCTTGTGACTAACGCCGGTGTAATATAATATTCTTTCTGTTGTAGTCGTTTTACCAGCGTCAATATGCGCCGCTATACCTATATTTCTGGTATATTTTAAATCTCTTGCCATTTCGAAGTAAACTTAGAATCTAAAATGTGAGAACGCCTTGTTCGCTTCAGCCATACGATGGGTATCATCTTTCTTTTTAACAGATGCTCCTTCTCCTTTAGATGCAGCAATTACCTCATAGGCCAATCTTTCCTTCATGGTTTTTTCACCACGAGCTCTTGCGTATTTGATCATCCATTTCATACCAAGTGACATCTTCCTTTCAGGACGCACTTCAATCGGCACCTGAAAAGTAGCTCCACCAACTCTTCTACTTTTGACCTCAACTGCAGGACAAACGTTATTGAGCGCTGACTTCCATGTTTCCACTCCGTTTGCTCCCGTTTTACCCTCTACAATTTTAATCGCGTCATAAAAAATACCATAAGCAGTACTCTTTTTACCGCTTAACATAAGATTATTAACGAATTTTGTAACCAATGTATCCTTATATATAGGATCAGGAAGGATGTACCTCTTCTTTGGTTTAGATTTTCTCATTTCTTCGAATTACTTTTTATCCTTGGGTCTTTTAGCCCCATATTTTGAACGTCTTTGCAATCTACCACTAACACCTGCAGTATCTAGGGCTCCTCTAATGATATGGTATCTCACTCCTGGTAGATCTTTAACTCTCCCACCTCTAATAAGAACGATAGAGTGTTCTTGAAGATTATGACCCTCTCCTGGTATGTAAGCATTAACTTCTTTACCATTGGTTAATCTAACCCGCGCAACCTTTCTCATTGCTGAGTTTGGCTTTTTTGGAGTGGTGGTATATACTCTTGTACAAACACCTCTTCTTTGTGGACATGAGTCCAGAGCAGGAGATTTTGACTTTGAAGTCAATTTTGTTCTGCCTTTTCTTACTAATTGTTGAATAGTTGGCATTATGTCTTAATTTCTGATAATCCTAATTTCCGATCCTTATAATCGGGATGCGAAGATAGATATAATGTGCTTATATCCCAACATTAGGAATGAATGATTTTGTGTTTTTTAGGCCTCACCTATTGTGCCGCCAAAATTCATTGGAAACTTAGGTGCTTCATCTACTGATTTTATATCACCAAAAGTTTTCTCATATTTCTTTATGTTATCCTGTAGTGCATTCAAGAGCCTTTTAGCGTGCTCAGGTGTGATGACGATTCTAGACTTTACTTTCGCTTTTGGAACACCCGGCATCAAACGAATGAAATCAATAACAAACTCACTACTAGAATGCGCAATCATAGCCAAATTAGCATAGACACCCTCGGCAGTTTCCTCCGAAAGCTCTATGTTAATTTGATTTCCTTGTTTTGTTTTATTGTCGTCTTTCGATTCCATCTTATGCCTCATACTCTTTAGCTCTCTCGAATTCTTCTTTGGCATTGACTAATTGTTCGTAATCTTCATTAGACGTTACAATTCTATCTTGGAATTGCCTCATACCTGTACCTGCAGGTATTAAGTGTCCTACTATTACGTTTTCTTTAAGTCCTGCTAAGAAATCTCTTTTCCCTCGAATAGACGCTTCGCTAAGTACCTTGGTCGTTTCCTGAAATGAAGCTGCTGAAATGAAACTTTCTGTTCCTAATGAAGCTTGCGTTATTCCTTGAAGAATAGGTTGAGATACCGCCGGCTCTGCACTTCTCACCTCTACAATTTTCATATCTCTTCGCTTCAAATTGGAATTCTCATCTCTAAGTTTCCTGCTCGTAATGATCATACCGGCTTTTAGTGTAGCGGAATCACCTGGTTCTACCACAACTTTATTATCCAATATGTCGTCATTCTCTGCCATAAAAGCGAAACGATCCACGGTCTGATTGGTAAGGAAGCTTGTGTCTCCAGCATCTATTATGATCACTTTTTGCATCATCTGGCGAACAATAACCTCAATGTGTTTATCATTTATTTTTACTCCTTGCAGACGATAAACTTCTTGTATTTCGTTTACCAAATACTCTTGCACAGCCGTAGGTCCCTGTATTTTAAGGATATCTGCAGGTGTTGTTGCTCCATCCGATAAAGCTTCACCAGCTTTTATAAAATCGTTATCTTGAACAAGTATGTGTTTAGACAAAGGAACTAAATACCTCTTTTTAACGCCATCTTTTGACTCAATGAATATCTCACGATTACCACGCTTAATACCTCCATAGGTAACTACCCCATCTATTTCGCTAACTACAGCAGGATTTGAAGGATTTCTCGCCTCAAATAATTCAGTAACCCGTGGTAAACCACCGGTAATATCTCTTGACTTACCCGTTCTTCTTGGAATCTTTGCGAGCACTTGTCCAGCTTTGATTTTATCTCCTTCAGAAATTGATAAGTGGGCGCCTACAGGGATGTTGTAAGCTTTAGAATCGTCTCCAGCTTCTACAATTATAGCAGGGTTCTTGGTTTTATCTTTTGTATCAATGATTACTTTTTCTCTGTGACCAGTTTGTTCATCCGATTCTTCCTTAAAAGTAACTCCTTCAATAATTGCCTCAAATTCAGCTTTACCGTCAAACTCAGCCATTATTACAGCGTTGTATGGATCCCAAAAGCAGATTTCATCTCCTTTTGCGATTTTAGCACCATTTTCCACTTTAAGTATAGAACCATAAGGGACGTGATTTGCCATCAATACTTTTTGCTTTTTATCGTCAAGTATTTTAATCTCCCCAGAACGACCCATGACCACTTTAACATTATTGCCATTATCGTCAGTAGAGTCTACAGTTCTAAGTTCATCGTATTCTAGAATTCCGTCAAACTTAGCCTTAATATTAGCGTCAATAGCTATGTTTGATGCTGTACCACCGACATGGAAGGTTCTTAGTGTTAATTGCGTTCCTGGTTCACCTATGGACTGAGCAGCTATTACACCTACTGATTCTCCTAGATTCGACATACTACCAGTTGCCAGATTACGGCCATAACATTTGGCGCAAATACCTCTCTTGGACTCACAAGTGAGTACAGATCTGATCTCAACCTCTTCAATAGCAGAAGCCTCAATAATATCAGCGATTTCCTCAGTTACTTCTAAACCACTTCCGATGATTAATTCCTCCGTAATAGGATCATATATATCATGGACAGTTACTCTACCAAGTATTCTTTCTGATAAAGACTCTACGACATCTTCGTTATCCTTTAGTGCTTCAACTGACAATCCTCTTAGCGAGCCACAATCATCCTCATTCACGACCATATCCTGAGCAACGTCAACAAGACGTCTTGTCAAGTAGCCTGCATCTGCAGTTTTCAAAGCAGTATCAGCAAGACCTTTCCTCGCACCATGTGTTGAAATAAAGTATTCTATAACATCCAGACCTTCTTTGAAATTGGACAGAATTGGGTTTTCAATGATCTCCCCAACAGATCCCTGTAAGTTCTTCTGAGGTTTAGCCATCAAGCCTCTCATTCCTCCTAATTGACGAATTTGCTCTCTTGAACCTCTAGCTCCTGAGTGCATCATCATGTAGATTGAATTAAATCCTTGATCATCCTCTTCCAATTGCTGCATCAAAGTATTGGTGAGCTGAGTGTTGGTTCTAGTCCAAATATCAATGACCTGATTATATCTCTCATTGTCAGTGATCAGACCCATCAAGTAATTGTTCCAAACAGCCTCCACCTCTTCTTTGGCTTGTGCAACCATAGAGTCTTTTTCTGCTGGAATCTGGATGTTATCTAGACCCATAGAAAGACCTCCTTTATAGGCCATTTGAAATCCTAATTCTTTAATATCATCTAAGAAATGAGCTGTTCTCGCCATTCCTGATATTTTGAAAACATTAGAAATAATTTTTTGAAGCTTTTTCTTCGTTAATAACTCATCAACAAATCCAACTTCTTCAGGAACATGCTGATTAAACAGAACACGACCAGCAACAGTTTCTATGATTTTCCTTTCTAATGTTCCTGCTTCAGTACGAACCAAGGTACGCACCTTTATGTAAGCGTGTTGTGACAACTTCCCTTCATTAAGTGCAATGATCACCTCTTCTGAACTGTAGAATATTTTACCTTCTCCGACTATAGGTTTTTCCTCGGTGGTTCTTCTACCCTTGGTAATATAATATAATCCCAAAACCATATCTTGGGAAGGAACAGCGATTGGTGCTCCGTTTGCAGGATTTAAAATATTGTGCGACGACAGCATCAATAATGAAGCTTCTAAAATAGCTTCATGACCAAGCGGAACATGAACAGCCATCTGATCCCCATCAAAATCGGCGTTGAATGCGGTACAAACCAAAGGGTGTAGTTGAATGGCTTTACCTTCAATTAGCTTAGGCTGAAATGCTTGAATTCCAAGCCTATGAAGCGTAGGCGCTCTGTTCAAAAGAACTGGATGTCCTTTTAACACGTTTTCAAGAATATCCCATACGACAGGGTCTTTTCTATCAACGATTTTCTTTGCAGATTTAACCGTCTTCACTATGCCTCGCTCAATAAGTTTCCTTATCACAAACGGTTTAAACAATTCTGCAGCCATATTCTTAGGCAGACCGCACTCATGCATTTTCAATTCTGGCCCAACGACAATTACCGAACGACCAGAATAATCTACCCTTTTACCAAGTAAGTTTTGTCTAAAACGTCCTTGTTTACCTTTAAGCATATCGCTTAAAGATTTTAAAGCTCTATTTCCATCTGATCTTACAGCATTTACTTTTCTCGAGTTGTCAAAAAGAGAATCGACAGCCTCTTGAAGCATTCTTTTTTCATTTCTTAGAATTACTTCTGGAGCCTTAATATCCATTAGGCGCTTTAAACGATTATTTCGAATAATAACCCTTCTATATAAATCGTTTAGATCAGATGTAGCAAATCGCCCACCATCTAAAGGAACCAATGGTCTTAGCTCTGGTGGAATGACAGGAACCATTTTAATAATCATCCATTCAGGACGATTTTCTATTCTAGTTTTTGCATCCCTGAATGCCTCAACAACTCTAAGTCTTTTGAGCGCTTCCGCTTTTCTTTGCTGAGAAGTATCCGTAGCTGCTTGATGTCTTAGCTGATATGATAGATCATCTAACTGGATTCTAGAAAGCAACATTTCTAAAGCTTCCGCCCCCATCTTAGCGATGAACTTGGTAGGATCATCATCATCAAGCATTTGGTTTTCACGCGGAAGTTTATCTAGTATATCTAAATATTCCTCCTCGGTTAAAAAATCCAAATAAGATATATCATCATCCTCTTTAGCTCCTGCCTGGATTACGACATATCTTTCATAATAGATAATTTGATCTAATTTTTTGGTAGGTAAGCCAAGTAGATATCCAATTTTGTTCGGAAGTGATCTGAAATACCATATATGCGCGACTGGAACAACAAGTTCAATGTGTCCCATTCTTTCTCTTCGAACTTTCTTCTCCGTTACTTCAACACCACATCTATCACAAATGATTCCTTTGTATCTTATTCTCTTGTATTTGCCACAATGACATTCCCAGTCCTTTACGGGTCCAAAGATTCTTTCACAAAACAACCCTCCCATTTCGGGCTTGTATGTTCTATAGTTAATCGTTTCAGGCTGAGTGACTTCTCCGTGCGAGCTTTCCAAGATTGACTCAGGAGAAGCCAAACTTATTGTTACCCTAGAGAAGTCGTTAGTCAGTTTTTTATTTTTTCTGAATGCCATAATTTATGATCTATATATAAACCTCAGTTTCGTGAGGCTTTAATTCATTTAATTAGTCTAAAGTAATTTCTAAAGCCAGTCCTCTTAATTCATGTACCAATACATTAAAAGATTCAGGGATATTAGGCTTCTGCATGTTTTCTCCTTTTACAATTGCCTCGTAAGCTTTTGCTCTTCCGATCACATCATCTGACTTTATTGTTAAAATTTCTTGAAGCACGTGAGATGCTCCAAAAGCTTCTAAAGCCCAAACTTCCATTTCACCGAATCTTTGCCCACCAAACTGCGCTTTACCACCAAGAGGTTGTTGCGTGATCAATGAATAAGGTCCTATCGATCTTGCATGCATTTTATCATCTACCAAGTGACCCAGTTTTAGCATGTAAGCCATTCCAACAGTAACTGGCTGATCAAAGCGAACGCCACTTAATCCGTCATATAAAAAGGTTCTTCCGAATGATGGTAATCCTGCGGCAGCCAATTCAGCTTGAACTTCGTCTTCAGTAGCGCCATCAAAAATTGGTGTCGCGTACTTTTTACCTAATTTAAGGCCTGCCCATCCAAGTACTGTCTCATAAATCTGACCTATGTTCATCCGAGAAGGTACACCTAGAGGATTTAAAACAATATCCATTGGGGTGCCATCTTCCATAAACGGCATGTCTTCGTCTCTAACAATTTTAGCAACAACGCCTTTATTACCATGACGACCAGCCATTTTATCTCCTACTTTTAGCTTACGCTTCTTAGCAATGTAAACTTTTGCAAGCTGAACAATACCCGCTGGCAATTCGTCTCCTACTTCAAGAGTAAACCTAGATCTTTTGAAAATTCCAGAGATTTCATTCCTTCTATTGATATAATTCTTAATCATCTTTAAGGCAAGATCATTGACGCGTTGATCAACAGTCCAGTCTTCGATAATTAAATCAGAAATAAGATTTGCTTCTTCTGGAACATTATAGTTACTCTCATCTCGATAGACGTTTTTAGGAGGAAACATATTCGCTTCGATATTCTTCTTCCCGAATTTGGTTCCTTTAGAAATAATTTCGTCACCAAACTTATGTTTGATACCCTGACAAGTCTTCCCTTCTAATAGGCGGGTTAACTTTTCAATCATCTCGTTACGAACATCCGTAAGATCCTTACTGTACTTACTCTTAAGCAACTCGACTTCCTTCTTGGTTCTAGCTCGTAAATCTTTGTCTTTCTTCGGTCGAGAAAATAATTTAGTATCTATAACAACACCTTTTAAAGATGGCGAAGCTTTCAATGAAGCATCTTTCACATCACCGGCTTTGTCTCCAAAAATGGCTCTCAATAATTTTTCTTCTGGAGTTGGATCTGTTTCTCCTTTTGGGGTAATTTTCCCAATGAGAATATCACCTTCCTTGATCTCCGCTCCAATTCTAATGATACCATTTTCATCAAGATTCTTAACTGCCTCTTCACTCACGTTTGGAATTTCAGACGTTAATTCCTCTTCTCCTCTCTTAGTATCTCTAACCTCAAGGTCAAACTCATCAATGTGAATAGAGGTGAAAATATCCTCTCGAACCACTTTTTCTGATATTACAATAGCATCTTCAAAGTTATAACCTTGCCAAGGCATGTATGCCACTTGAAGGTTGCGACCCAACGCCAATTCTCCATTTTCGGTGGCAAAACCTTCGCAAAGAGGCTGTCCTTTATATACCTTATCACCTTTTGTAACAATTGGTTTTAAGTTAATACAGGTATCTTGATTGGTTCTTCTAAATTTTATTAGATCATAAGAAACACTAGGACTGTGAAATGATATCAACATATCTTCTTCAGACCTCTCGTATTTCACTACGATTTTTTTAGCGTCAACATATTCGATTTGACCATCTCCTTCTGCAATTACCAATGATCTTGAATCTATGGCAACTCTCTTCTCTAGACCTGTACCAACAATTGGTGCTTGAGGCTTTAAAAGAGGTACTGCTTGGCGTTGCATGTTCGATCCCATCAAAGCTCTGTTCGCATCATCGTGCTCCAAAAACGGAATCATAGATGCAGCAACTGATACAATTTGATTTGGAGCGACATCCATATATCGCAATTCTTCTGGTCCTACTACTGGAAAATCACCCTCATATCGCGCTTTAACTTTATCATTGATAAACTTACCATCGTCTTCAAGCGGTGCGTTGGCTTGTGCTATATTGAAAGTATCTTCTTCTTCGGCTGTCAAATATTTTACCATACCTGACATATCAACGGTTCCATCATTTACTTCTCTGTAAGGAGTTTCAATAAAACCCATTTGATTAACCTTTGCATGTACACACAAGGATGAAATCAGTCCAATATTCGGTCCTTCTGGTGTTTCAATGGTACAAAGCCTTCCGTAATGTGTGTAATGAACATCTCGTACCTCAAATCCAGCTCTTTCTCTGGATAAACCACCCGGCCCTAATGCTGACATTCTTCTTTTATGAGTAATTTCAGCAAGTGGATTCGTTTGATCCATAAACTGAGACAACTGATTTGTTCCGAAAAAAGAGTTGATTACCGACGACAAAGTTCTGGCATTAATCAGGTCGACGGGTTTAAAATCTTCGTTATCACGTACGTTCATTCTCTCACGAATCGTCCGTGCCATTCTCGCTAATCCTACACCAAATTGAGCATATAATTGCTCTCCCACAGTTCGAACCCTTCTGTTACTTAAATGATCTATGTCATCAACAACAGCTTTTGAATTAATCAAACCGATAAGATATTTAACTATAAGGATGATATCCTCCGTAGTTAAAGTTCGATTATCAAAGCCTAACTGAAGACCCAATTTCTTATTTATTCTATACCTTCCTACTTCCCCTAAATCATATCTTTTATCTGAGAAGAAAAGACTTTGTATGATGTCACGTGCTGTCTGCTCATCAGGAGCATCAGTATTTCTTAATTGACGGTATATTTGTTCTACCGCTTCTTTTTCCGAATTGGAATTATCTTTTTGAAGGGTATTGTAGATAATTGAATAGTCAGTAACATTAACATCCTTTCGGTGAAGGATTACAGATTTAGTACCCGACTCCAGAACAACAGCAATATCCTCTTCGGTGATGATACTATCTCTTTCTAATACTACCTCATTTCTGTCAATCGAAACAACTTCACCAGTATCTTCATCCACAAAATCCTCAGTCCAGGATTTTAAAACTCTAGCCGCTAAACGACGATCGACAATCTTTTTTAACTCTGATTCTGTAGCCTCAATTTCTTCAGATAAACCAAATAAATCAAGGATGTCTTTATCAGATCCATAACCAATCGACCTTAATAAGGTGGTTATCGGAAATTTCTTTTTTCTATCAATGTACGCATACATCACATTATTAACATCCGTCGCAAATTCAATCCAAGATCCTTTGAAAGGAATTATTCTTGCTGAATACAGATGGGTTCCATTAGTGTGTTTGCTTTGAGCAAAAAAGACACCTGGAGATCTATGAAGTTGAGATACAATTACTCTCTCAGCTCCATTAATTACGAAGGATCCCTTTTCTGTCATGTAAGGGATATTGCCTAGAAACACTTCTTGCTCCATGGTCTCGAACTCTTCATTCTCCTCATCATTACAAAGCAACCTTAATTTTGCCTTTAGTGGAACTGAATAAGTTAATCCACGCTCTATGCTTTCATCAACTTCGTATTTAGGAGGGTCTACGGTATAATCTACAAATTCAAGAACAAAATTATCTCTCGAATCAGAAATAGGAAAGTTTTCCATGAAAACCTTGTACAGACCTTCATCCTCACGTTTTTCCGAGGGGGTATCAAGTTGGAAAAAATCCTTAAATGATTTTAATTGTAAATCGAGGAAATCAGGGTAATCGATTACCGACTTTATTGATGAGAAGTTAATTCTCTCTGATGATATATTAGCCAAAGCTTTTATTCTTTAAGTCAAAAATTCGACGAGAACATATGTACTCTTCGTATAGTGTATACAAACAGGAAAAGACCTGATCCCGTTGTGCATGGAACCAGGCCTAAGCCTTAATCTTTATGATAGAATTACTTTAATTCAACCTCCGCGCCTGCTTCTTCAAGCTGCTTTTTTAATGCTTCAGCCTCGTCCTTAGCAACACCTTCTTTAATATTGCTTGGTGCTCCATCAACAAGCTCCTTAGCTTCTTTAAGTCCTAATCCAGTTAATTCTTTAACAAGTTTTACAACCGCAAGCTTAGCTGATCCAGCAGCCTTTAAAACAACATCAAATGCTGATTTTTCTTCAACTGCTTCAGCACCGTCTGCTGCTCCACCACCAGCTACCATTACTGCACCTGCCGCTGCTGGTTCTATACCATATTCGTCTTTAAGGATAGTAGCTAATTCATTAACCTCTTTTACCGTAAGGTTTACTAATTGCTCTGCGAATTCCTTTAAATCTGCCATTTTTTTTAATCGTTAATTTTGTGAAATAATCTTATTCTCTTTCTGATAAAGTTTTTACAATACCCGCCAACTTGTGACCTCCGCTCTGGAGTGCACCGATAACATTTTTAGCAGGAGATTGTAGTAAGTTGATAACCTCACCAATAAGTTCTTGCTTCGATTTAAGGTTACTTAAAATCTCAAGCTGTTCCTCACCAATGAAGAGATCTGAATCTATGGAAGCCGCTTTAAAATTAGGTTTACCAAGTTTATTCTTCTTTTTAAAGTCTTTGATAACCTTAGCCGGAACATTCGCATTTTCATTTACGAACATCAGACCTGAAAAGCCTTTAAGAACACTATTCAATCCCGAATAATCGGCATCTAGTCTTTCCAAAGCTTTTTTAATAATGGTATTTTTTACTACCTTATATTCTACATCTTGATTGTAACAAGATTCTCGAAACTGATTTACTTGGGCTACTGAAAGTCCAGAACTGTCAGTAATATAAAAATGATCTGTGCTTTGAAGCTTATCAGCTAAACCAGCTATCAGTTGTGCTTTTTCCTCTCTAGTCATTGTTTTAAATCCCAGTTACGGTGCTTTTGTCTACATTGATTCCTTTACTCATCGTACTCGATAAAGTAAGGGATTTAAAATAAGTTCCTTTGGATGAACTTGGCTTAAGTTTTGATATTGTTGCTATCATTTCCGCAGCATTTTCAACAATTTTTTGTGGATCAAAGGATACCTTTCCAATACTTGCGTGTATAATTCCAAACTTATCCACTTTGAAATCTATTTTACCAGCCTTTACCTCTGTTACAGCCTGAGCTACGTCCATAGTCACCGTTCCCGATTTAGGATTCGGCATTAGACCCCTTGGCCCTAAAACTCTTCCGAGTCTACCAACCTTTGCCATAACGGTAGGCATAGTTACTATTACATCTACGTCAGTCCAACCACCCTCGATTTTCGAGATATAGTCATCCAATCCAACGTAATCCGCTCCTGCCGCTTTTGCTTCTTCCTCTTTATCAGGGGTACATAAAACTAAAACTCTTACTTCTTTTCCAACACCATGCGGTAGAGCCACAACACCCCTTACCATTTGATCTGCCTTTCTCGGATCTACACCTAATCTTATATCTAGATCAACCGATGCATCGAACTTTGTAAACGTTATTTCCTTAACAAGTTTGGCAGCCTCATCTAGTGAGTATTGTTTAGTAGCATCTACTAATGCTGCCATTTTCTTCTGATTTTTACTAACTCCCATTTTCTTTTATTAGTTAGCCCAAGGCGCTTTCCCTGATACTTTAACTCCCATACTTCTAGCAGTACCTGCCACTTGTCTCATCGCGGATTCAATTTTCAACGCGTTCAGATCTGGCATTTTCGTATCCGCAATTTCTTTTATTTGGTCCCAAGTGATTGAACCAACTTTTGCTCTGTTTGGTTCTGCTGAGCCTTTCTTAATCTTCACTGCATTCATTATTAAAATTGCTGCAGGAGGGGTTTTAATTACAAAGTCAAAAGACTTGTCAGCATATATTGTGATTAGAACAGGCAAAATTTGTCCTTGCTTATCAGGAGTTCTAGCATTGAATTGCTTACAAAACTCCATAATATTCAAACCCTTTGAACCTAATGCCGGACCAACTGGAGGTGATGGATTTGCCTGTCCTCCTTTTACCTGCAACTTTAAATAACCTGAAATTTCTTTCGCCATCGCTTAATCTTGTTTTTCTACCTGTATGTAGTTTAACTCTACAGGGGTGTTTCTTCCAAATATTTTTACCGTAACATTTAACTTCTTACGGTCTTCAAAAATTTCCTCAACTGTTCCAGTAAAGCCGCTAAAAGGACCATCCATAACTTTAACTGATTCGCCCATTATGAAAGGGGTATCCAATTTCTCCTCTAGCTCTTCTACCTCATCAACCTTTCCTAAGATTCGATTTACTTCATTTTGTCTTAGTGGTACAGGATCCTTAGTAGCGCTTGTTGAACCTTCACTCAAAAATCCAATAACATCAAGCGTATTATTGATGACGTGTTGTGTTTCTCCATTACTTAAATCCGCCTGCACCATGATGTATCCAGGGAAGAAGTTTCTTTCTCTAACTCTTTTCTTCCCATTTCTCATCTCATAAACCTTTTCTGAAGGGATTAAAATCTGAGAAACTAGATGCTCTATTTTATTTCGTGCAATTTCCTGCTCTAAATAGCCTTTTACTTTTTTCTCACGACCACTTATAGCTCTCACTACATACCATTTGAATTCTTCCATGCTAAAACTCGCTATAAAACCAAGTCATCGCATTTTCGAAACCCAAATCGAAAAGCCCAATCATTAAAGCAAAAATTAAAGAGGCAACCAATACAAGCATGCTACTATTTTGTAACTCCCCTATCTTTGGCCAAGTCACCTTGTGCATGAGCTCGTTATATGCTTCTTTAAAAAACGTACTTATTTTATCCATAATTACTTCCGTAATAGCACGGGAGGAGGGACTCGAACCCCCAACCAATGGTTTTGGAGACCACTACTCTACCAATTGAGCTACACCCGTAAAAACTTGCAACCCAAAAGGAGTGCAAAATTACTTTATTTAAAATTTAGAAACAAAGAAGAGGCGGAAATAAATTTCCGCCTCTTTCTTTTCTAAATACTTAATCTAAAATTTCAGTTACCTGACCTGAACCAACAGTTCTTCCACCTTCTCGCATTGCAAATCTTAATCCTTTTTCAAGTGCGATTTTGTTGATTAGCTTTACTTCGATAGTCACATTGTCACCAGGCATTACCATTTCTATACTGTCAGGTAGCATGATCTCACCAGTCACATCAGTTGTTCTTACATAAAACTGAGGTCTGTATTTGTTGAAGAATGGAGTGTGTCTTCCACCTTCTTCTTTCGAAAGCACATAGATCTCAGCTTTGAAGTTAGCATGTGGTTTTACAGAACCTGGCTTACAGATAATCATTCCTCTTCTGATTTGAGACTTTTCAATTCCTCTCAAAAGAAGTCCAACGTTATCTCCTGCTTCTCCTCTATCAAGAATCTTTCTGAACATTTCCACACCAGTGATTGTAGATTTCAAACCTTCAGCTCCCATACCTATGATATCGACAGCATCACCAGTATTAGTAACTCCTCTCTCAATTCTACCAGTTGCAACAGTTCCTCTACCTGTGATGGAGAATACATCTTCAACAGGCATCAAGAAGTCCTTGTCTATGGCTCTTTCTGGAAGTGGAATAAATTCATCAACAGCATTCATCAACTCCTCAACTTTCGCTACCCATGCAGGGTCGCCATTCAATGCTCCTAATGCAGAACCTTGAATTACAGGAATATCATCTCCTGGAAAATCATAATCAGACAATAATTCTCTGATCTCCATTTCTACGAGCTCAAGTAGTTCAGGATCATCTACCAAATCTACTTTATTCATAAATACAACAAGTGCAGGCACTCCTACTTGTCTTGACAACAAGATATGCTCTCTTGTTTGTGGCATTGGACCATCTGTCGCAGCAACTACAATAATCGCTCCGTCCATTTGTGCAGCTCCCGTAACCATGTTTTTAACATAATCGGCGTGACCTGGACAATCTACGTGCGCATAGTGTCTTTTTTCAGTTTGGTACTCAATGTGTGAAGTATTGATTGTAATACCTCTTTCTTTTTCTTCAGGAGCATTGTCGATTGAAGAGAAATCCTTAATCTCTGCCAAGCCTTTTCCAGCAAGTACAGATGAAATTGCAGCAGTTAATGTCGTTTTACCATGGTCAACGTGACCAATAGTACCGATATTAACGTGTGGTTTTGAACGATCAAAGGTTGCTTTAGCCATGTTTGAAAATCCTCGGTTTAAATCTTAGTTATAAAATGTGTTTCAAAAAATACTTTCTTCCTGAGCCAATGAGGGGATTTGAACCCCTGACCTCTTCCTTACCAAGGAAACGCTCTACCCCTGAGCTACATCGGCTTTATTCTTTTGCTCACTTTTTAGTTTGAGCTCAGAACTCCGAACAAAAACTCAAAGTTATAAGAGCGGGTGACCAGGTTCGAACCGGCGACCTACAGCTTGGAAGGCTGTCGCTCTACCAACTGAGCTACACCCGCTTAATATTTGTTATAGAAATCTCCTTGGTTAAGAGAAAACAAATAAGTGGGGAGAGAAGGATTCGAACCTTCGAAGGAATACACCAACAGATTTACAGTCTGTCCTCGTTGGCCGCTTGAGTATCTCCCCAATTAATTATTAATGTCAATTTATTTCAAAGCACTCATTCCCTTTCAGGCTGAAACTTTGACCTGAAAAAGGGATTGCAAAATTATACTCTTTTTTTTCTTATTCAAATATTTTCGGTAAATAAAAAATAAGAGGCCTTAGTTTTCTCCAAAGTGCGAAAACAGCCATAAATTACAGCCATGAGTGACTCCAAAAAACCAGATTTTTTAATTCAAATCGCCGAAAACGATGTTATAACCTCTTCATTCTTGAACGACAAGCTTTTTATAAATGACGATTCGGTGAATTACGAAATCTTGAGAATAGGTAAATCTAAATACCAAATGATCTTCAACAACAAGGCTTATGACCTTTTAGTCTTGAATAAGTCCAAAGAAAGTTATGAATTAATTATTAACGGGAAACTCATAAAGGTTTCGGTTAAGGATAAAATAGCTCAATTATTGGAGAGTTTAGGCATGAACACTTCCGTTGAAGAATTGGTGAATTTGGTGGTGGCTCCAATGCCTGGATCGATATTAGCTTTAATGGTGGATATTGGATCAGAAATTAATGAAGGTGAACCTATTTTAATTTTAGAGGCGATGAAAATGGAAAATGTTATTAAATCGCCAAGAAGTGGCATTGTAAAAAGTGTAGACGCGGAGATCAATCAAAGCGTAGAAAAAGGACAGCCTTTGATTTCTTTCGAATAACCATCAAATGGAGTCCAGTCAATAAAACTTTTATATTTTTACGCGATTTTTGAACATATCGAAACAATGAAATACAAGAGAATACTTCTAAAACTAAGTGGAGAAGCCCTTATGGGAGACCAATCGCATGGTATTGATCCGGTGAGATTGCAACAGTATGCCACGGATATCAAAGAAATCCACGATCAAGGAGTAGAAATTGCCATTGTAATTGGAGGTGGAAACATTTTTAGAGGTGTTGATGGTGAGAAGTCAGGAATTGACAGAGTGCAGGGAGATTATATGGGCATGCTTGCGACAGTGATTAACGGCATGGCTATTCAAAGCTCTTTAGAACAGAACGGCATGTACACCCGATTAATGTCTGGTCTTAAAATGGAACAAGTTTGCGAACCATTTATCAAGCGAAGAGCGGTACGGCATTTGGAGAAAGGTCGTATAGTAATATTCGGAGCTGGTATTGGTAATCCTTATTTTACCACTGATTCTACGGCTAGTTTAAGAGCCATTGAGGTAGAGGCAGAAGTAGTGCTAAAAGGAACAAGAGTGGATGGAGTATACACCGCGGATCCTGAAAAAGATCCTACTGCCACTAAATACGCCCGAGTTTCTTACCAAGAAGCCTATGAAAGAGGCCTAAGTATCATGGATATGACGGCTTTTACTTTATGCCAAGAAAATAACCTACCTATTATTGTTTTTGATATGAACAAGCTTGGCAATCTTGCTAAGATTGTTGAAGGAAATGAAGTTGGGACGCTTATCAATTAGTATTTATTATGGAAGACATAGATTTTTATTTAGATCACGCAAAAGAAATGATGGATAAAGCTGTGCAGCATGCCAGCTTCGAATTTTCAAAAATTAGAGCTGGCAAAGCGGCTCCAAATATGTTGGATGGACTGATGGTGGAATATTATGGAAACCCCACACCGATGAATCAAGTAGCATCAGTTACCACGCCAGATGCCAGAACAATTTCAATAAAGCCTTGGGAAAAAAACCTAATTAGTGAAATAGAGAAAACAATTAGAAATAGCGACTTAGGTTTAAATCCTCAGAATGACGGAGAGCTTATCCGTTTGAATATTCCTCCATTAACAGGGGAAAGAAGACAACAACTAGTGAAACAGGCAAAAGCGGAAGCGGAAAATGGAAAAATTTCCATTAGAAATGTTCGTAAAGATGTCAACGACTCATTAAAAAAATTACAAAAAGACGGAGCAGAAGAGGATCTCGTTAAAAGTGCAGAAGATGAGGTTCAGAAACTCACTGATGCACATACGTCGAGAATTGATGAGTTATTAGCACTCAAGGAAAAAGATATCATGACTATTTAAGTTTGTGTAAGGATATTATACGAATAATTTCCTTGCATCAATCAAGTCTATTGCTGGCTGAGGAACTAAATATTTGATAGACTTTCCGGATCGAATGAGTTTTCGAATCAACGTAGCTGAAACATCTAATTGTGGCGCGTCGATCAACGTTATGTTTGGATGAAGAGTTAATTCAGTGGCTTTTGAATTTGGTCTTGGGTACACGATCAACCTGAAATCATTGATGATTGTCTCGCCATTCTTCCACTTTGGCAAGGACGAAAGATTGTCTCCTCCTATGATTAGCGAAAATTCATTTTCTGGATGTTTGTCCACAAGTCGAATGAGGGTATCAATGGTATAGCTAGGCTTGGGCATTCCAAACTCAATATCTGAAACTTTAAAATGAAAATCCTCATGAATGGCGGCTTGCACCATATCAAGTCTGTCAAATTCGTGCAGTAGATTTTTATTCTTTTTAAATGGATTTTGTGGAGAAACAATAAACCAGACCTCATCAAGATCTGTGCTTTCGTAAGCCAAATTGGCAATAATCAAGTGTCCTATATGAATAGGATTAAAGGAGCCTGGGAACAGACCTATTTTCATATTTCTAAAAAGTCTTT
This sequence comes from Cyclobacteriaceae bacterium, assembly GCA_040218415.1. Lineage (GTDB taxonomy): Bacteria > Bacteroidota > Bacteroidia > Cytophagales > Cyclobacteriaceae > JAVJRN01. Next base: position 30,595 of record JAVJRN010000010.1, on the reverse strand, counting down.
TACAATCCTTTTAGCCTCTAATTGTGCTTTCTCTAAGTCGTCATTCAAGAGAACGATATCAAAAGAATCGGCTAGTTTCATTTCTTGAGCCGCCTTTGTTATTCTTTTTTCCAAATTATCGGCGGACTCTGTACTTCTAGTACTCAATCTGTCTCTTAGAACTTCAATATTTTTCACTTTAACGAATACTGCCAAAGCCTGATTCCCCAATTTTTTTTTCAAATTGAGCGCGCCCTCTACATCCAAATCGAAAATTACATGGTTATTTTCACTCCAAATACGAGCTACCTCGCTTTTAAGTGTGCCATAAAAGGTTCCCTCGTATACTTCTTGCCATTCGTAGAATTCTTGAGACGCTAATTTTTTTCGAAATTCTTGCTCTGATAAAAAATAATAATCTTTGCCATGTAATTCAACATTCGAACGGGGAAAACGAGTTGTTGCAGAAATCGAAAACTTCAACACATTAATTTCGGAGAGAAGATATTTAACGATCGTTGTTTTACCTGAGCCTGATGGGGCGCAAAAAATAATGGCTTTCCCCATTTATTCAAATACTTTACTGCGGATGGCGGAAGCTAGATCGTCAGGGACTTGTTGATGATTAAGTCGAGTTTGAAGAAGAATCCTGATCTGTTTTTCTACTTCATATTGCTCAAAACAAGTCATACAGCCTTCAATGTGGTTATTGAGGTACTCTTCTTCAGCTTTAGACGCTTCGTTATCGAGCATAAGATGAAGTATCTCTAAGCACCTCTCAAATTCTCTACAATCTCCGTTAGATTCTTCCTTGTTTATTAATTCCATTTAATTGTTACTAGTTGAAGCGAAATAAAAGAATTTATCAATACCCCATGCTCGAAGCATAAGACTTTAATTTTTGTTTTAACAAATTACGCGCTCTGTGAAGTCTGGACCTTACAGTTCCTATAGGAATATCCAGAATTTTGGCCATTTCCTCATAGGTAAATCCTTCCAAGTCACAAAGAATGATAACGGTTCTAAAGTCGACTGCTAAGGCATTTAGTGCATTACTGACTTCATCACCAATCATATCCTTAACAGCTTCTACCCGTAAGTCCATCGTTGCATTGCTATCAACCGAATCAGAATTGTAAAAGTTCTCTACCTCCTGATAATCTACTTTTGCTGGCTCTTTACTTTTCTTTCTAAAATTATTGATGAATGAATTTTTCAATATTCTATACAACCAGGCTTTGGCATTGGTGCCTTGTTGAAAGGAGTCAATAAACCGGTAGGCTTTCATGTAAGTATCTTGCACCAGATCTTTGGAATCATCTTCATCGAAGGTGAGTCGATGGGCAAAATTGTACATTGAATCGATGTGCGGCATAAACTCATTATCAAAAATATTTACCCGTTGAGCTGCACTATATTTATTTCTTTTTACTTTCTCAGTATCCATTACTTGTATTTCCCCTTGCATGCTTACTTTACAATTTACAAACTATCAATTACTGATAAAGCAATTAATGTATGAATGTGTATATACATATTTACTACGAGTGTTTATCTAGAATGTTTCTAAATAGTGATCGCCAACGAAAATGACATCAATATTCTTCTTTGAATAAGAAATTAAAAATATTACACTTAAGCTCAGCGCTTTCTTGGCGAGGGGGAGAGCAGCAAATCGCTTACTTGATAAAGGAAACAAGATTGGCTGGTGTAGACTCCCATTTAATCTGCAAAAAAAAATCCTTAATAGCCGATTGGTGCCTCAATGAAAATATTCCGTTTTATGAAATAAATTTCAGAAATGCTTATGACTTATTTGATGCCATCCGGATTAAACAATATTTTGAAAAAAATAAATTCGATATTCTTCATCTCCACACGTCCAAATCTCATACAATCGGTGTAATTGCCAGTATTTTGGGACTGAACGCGCCCATCATCTTAACACGCAGAGTGGATATTCCTGTTAAACGAAACTGGTTTAGCCGATACAAGTACAATTTTTCGAGCATCAAAAAAATAGTTTGTATTTCAAATGAAGTGAAGAGAATCATTTCACCTTCAATAACAGACCATCAAAAACTAACGGTCATTTATAGTGGAATAGATATAGATAGGCCGATGGAATTTTCGACAGATTTAAACCTACTTTATCAAATTCCTGAAGATAAAATAGTTGTTGGGAACACGTCTGCGCTTGAAGAGCAAAAAGACTACCCAACATTTATCGACACAGCAGAAATATTGATCCGACAAAATAATGCCTTTCATTTTGTGATTTTTGGTAGTGGATCTTTGAAAGACGAGATTGAAAATACCATCAAGTCCAAAAAACTAGAAGCGTTCTTCACCTTACCCGGCTTCAAACAAGAAGTACAACATATGCTTCCCCAATTCGATTATTTTCTCATTACTTCAAAAAAGGAGGGTTTGGGTACAAGTATTTTGGACGCATTTGCAGCGGGAGTTCCTGTGATAGCAACCAATGCTGGAGGTATTCCAGAGATTGTCATCGATAGAGCAACTGGCTTATTGGCAAAAATTGGAGACTCTATGAGCCTAGCTCAGAATATCTTGGAATTACACGGAAATATTGAATTAAAAACATCAATAATTCACCGTGCCAAGGATTTTGTTCTGAATTTCTCAAAGGAGAAATGCGCAGAACAATACATATCACTTTATCGGTCTAACTTGTTTAGATAGAGCTTATACAATTTGAAATATTTTTGAAATCTATAGTAAGCATTTAATAAACTAATCAAAAAGCCTTGATACCCGTCAAGAAACCCCAATTTCAAAAAATAGGTATTCAGAAAAACCCACACGGGATAAAGCACCGCGTGAACAACAAAATTCATCGATTTTCTGGCATTAAACTTTTGCCTAGCGGAAATAGCAGAATATTCCTCAATACGCTGAATATGACTTTTCAAATTTTTATAACTATAGTGAAGTATATCGCCTTCAACATCTACTATAGATTCAGCATCATTCACTATGACTTTATCATGTGGATTCCTACCACCCCAATAGGCAAATCTTCGATCAAACATCCTTATCTTCCTGTCAGGATACCATCCTGAGTGCTTGATCCATTTTCCTAAATAAAAATTGAGTCGACTCATTCTTACTGCCGTCACTTTGGCGGAGGAACAAAGCAAGTTTCTGAGATTTTGAGCTAAAAGAGTACTGAGTGCTTCATCCGCATCTAGGGATAATATCAGATCATGAGTAGCTTGATTTATGGCAAAATTCTTCTGCTCAATGTGACCTAAAAATTGATGTTGGACAACCCTTGCACCTAAGCTTCGAGCAATTACCGAGGTACTGTCTGTGGACTGACTATCAATGATTAAGATTTCATCAACCAGCTCTTTAAGTGAAACTATACACCTTTCAATATTGTCCTCCTCGTTTTTGGTGATGATAACGGCAGATATTTTTTGAAGCTTAACCATTCACTATTTCCGAAAAAAACTTTTCATGATTGTCGACTGTCTTTTCAATCGAAAACGCTTTGACCCGATTAAAACCTTCCTTGATGAAACCAGATCGAATGGTTTCATCTGACAATATCTTGATGATATGACTTTGCAACTGATGAATATTTCCTAAATCATAGATCAATCCCGACACTTCATTTTCTATCACATCAGGAATACCCCCAAAATTAGCACCTATAACAGGGACACCCATGGACATAGCCTCCAAAGTAACCATCCCAAACCCATCCATATCGGAGCTTAATATATGAATATTCATCAGCTTATAATGATGGTATAGAAGCACCTTTTCCTGAATTATTCCTGCAACTATTAATCTGCTTTTTAAATGTCGGTTGAAAGAGAATAGAAAGAACTGATTCAATTGCTCCTGTGTGATGCCAACCAATAACAACTTATAATTTTCAGGAAGTAGGTTTAAGACAGCAAGCAAATCGTCTTGCCGCTTAGGTCTCGACACGCAACCTAGGACGATATCATTTTTTTTTAGATGGTATTTCGCTCGGAGGCCCTGGGTCACTTCCTCTTTTTTATTAAAAATAATCGGAGGCAAACCATTGAAAATCACTTTCATCTTGGTTGCTTGGAAGTCCATTTTTACGAGCTCATTTTTCAATCCTTGACTAACCACAATTTGACCATCCGAAAGGTTTGAATACAGAAACCTCTTAAATGAGTTGTTATCAACCACCATTTGTCTTCGTGCTAAAAGCAACTTGATTTTAGGGCCAAAAAAAAGACGTGAAAAAATACAGATGTATCTATCCTTACTTTCCTGTGCATAAACTACCTGTATACCATAGGTTTTACATAATTGGGAGATTTTATACCAAGCGGATAAGTTGAATTTGCTTTTAAAGTTAAAATGGGTGCAATCGATACCTGCCTGACTTGCCATTTGATGCAAAAGGGTGTCAAACCGCAGCGCTAAGATTACTTTATGACCTTTATCCGACAACCCTTTTGCTAAATAGAAAATACTGTACGTAGCTCCAGCGACTTCCCCGTGTTGTGTGGTAATAAGGATGTTCATGTTTTATCAAAATGACAGTATTTTACGGCGAAAGCAAAAAAAAAGCCACCGAATAGGTAGCTTTTTTTAACAAGACTAAAATGATAATTAATATCTGTAAGTATCTGGTTTGAATGGACCTTCAACAGTAACGCCGATATAATCCGCTTGATCTGTACTCAAAGTCTCCAACTCAACGCCAATTTTTTCTAAATGAAGTCTAGCCACTTTTTCATCTAGGTGTTTTGGCAATGTATAAACTGCATTGTCGTACTGCTCCGCGTTAGTCCACAACTCAATTTGTGCCAATGTCTGATTCGTAAATGAATTGGACATTACAAAAGAAGGGTGTCCAGTAGCACAACCAAGATTAACTAAGCGACCTTCAGCCAATAGAATGATTTCATTGCCTTTGATGTTATATAAATCAACCTGTGGCTTAATTTCAATTTTTGAAGCGCCGTAAGTTGTATTTAACCAAGCTACATCAATTTCATTGTCAAAATGACCAATATTACAAACGATCGTTTTATCTCGCATCATTTCGAAATATTTACCTGTAACAATGTCTTTATTACCAGTAGCTGTAACGATAATATCCGCTCGTAGCACAGCATCTTCCATTCTCTTTACTTCAAAACCATCCATTGCCGCTTGAAGCGCACAAATCGGATCTATTTCAGTAACGATAACTCTAACTCCTGCTCCTCTCAATGAAGCAGCACTACCTTTACCGACATCTCCATAACCTGCAACTACCGCTACTTTACCCGCAAGCATTACATCTGTAGCTCTTCTTATTGCGTCGACTAAAGATTCTTTACATCCGTATTTGTTGTCAAATTTCGATTTCGTAACAGAATCATTAACATTGATGGCTGGCATTGGTAATGTGCCTTTTTTCATACGCTCATAAAGTCTATGAACGCCTGTAGTTGTTTCTTCAGAAAGTCCTTTGATTTCACCTACCAATTCAGGATATCTATCAAGAACCATGTTGGTTAAATCACCACCATCATCAAGAATAAGATTCAATGGTTTGCCACCTTCAAATGCAAACAAAGTTTGTTCAATACACCAATCAAACTCTTCTTCGTTCATACCCTTCCACGCGAATACAGGCACGCCGGTCTCGGCTATTGCAGCAGCTGCATGATCCTGCGTTGAAAAAATATTACAAGAAGACCATGAAACCTGTGCGCCTAGTTCAACTAAAGTTTCGATAAGAACAGCGGTCTGTATGGTCATGTGTAAGCAACCAGCAATTCGTGCATCCTTCAATGGTTTGCTTTCACCAAATTCTTCTCTTAACGCCATTAAACCGGGCATTTCAGCCTCTGCCAGTTTAATTTCATTTCTACCCCAAGCAGCTTGGTTAATGTCTTTTACCTTAAATGTTAACTTTTCTTCAATCATTTCTTTTTTTTTCTGGCGCAAAATTAATAAATGTTATCCAATGAACGAAACTTCCTTAATCTCATAATGTTTCGTCAAATTTCCATGGGTAATTATCAGCCTTCCTTGATTGTCAATTCCTGATATTTTACCTTCTATCAAATCACCACTTGCTATTTGAAAGCTGCGTAATTCATTTCTCCACATAAGATTTTCGTGATATCTGGCTAGCATAAAATCAAACTTCAACCCTCTTAGCAGGAGAAAATAATGTTCCAAGGATTTCAATACGCTATCTAGGATTATATTTCTATTCAATTTTACTCCTTTTTCAATAGAAAGTGAAGTGGCATTGGTCAATGAAAAATGTGTTTGGTTCACATTCAAACCTATGCCTACGATCGCATAATCGACCATTCTACCTCTGAGAACAGTTTCAATAAGTATTCCTCCTACTTTCTTCCCACTTACATAAATATCATTCGGCCATTTGATTTCGACTAAAACGTTCCCTAACATTCTTGAAACTACATCTCTGAGTGCCAAACATGTCATAATATTTAGCAGGTAGGCTTGACTGGCGTTTAAGAAATCCAACTTTAAAATCAAGGAAAACAGCAGATTCACCTTAGGTTCGCTTATCCATACATTCCCCTTTTGCCCCCTACCCTGAGTTTGATAATCAGTATGAATCAAGGTGCCATGATTTCCAGCCTCTTTTCTCACCAATTCCATGGCTTCAGCGTTGGTAGAGTGACATTCTGGCAGGTAAATAGAATTTTTACCTAGAAATAAAGTATTGGCAAAGTATTTATGCACAATTAATATGTAATTTTGCGACCTATTTTTGACAAAAAAGCATTGAATGCCAGATAAAAACAAACGAATAACAGATTCAAAAAAGATAAGTGAGTTAGTTGTTCAAGGAATGTTAGATAAGAAAGCTACAAATATTGTAGTCATGGACTTGAAAAACGTCAAAAATGCAATTGCAGATTACTTTATTTTATGTTCTGGAAACTCAGATACACAAATAGATGCCATTTCAGAATCAATAGAAGAGGTTGTATTTAAGAATCAGAAAGAAAATCCATGGAAAAGAGAAGGTCGAGAAAATAAAGAGTGGATCTTAATCGACTATGTAGATGTAGTGGCGCATGTCTTCAATAAAGATAAGAGAGTCTTTTATGGTTTAGATGAACTTTGGGGCGATGCGGAAATGACATACATAGAACAGTAGGAACTTATTGATGCAATAAGCGTTTAGTTAAAAACTTTTGAAAATTTAGAATGGCGGACAAACCGAGAATGAAAAAACCCCTAATGGGAGGAGGACCAGGAAAACCAAACTACCAACTATTAATAATAGTAGGTTTAATTGCTCTGGTTTTTGGTTTTACTTACTTCAGTAAAACCAACTCTGCGGTAAAAATATCAGACAAGAGATTCCAGCAAATGGTACTCTCCAATGATGTGAAGAAAATAGTTTTGATTAAAAATCAAGACTTGGTAGAAGTAACACTCAAGGAAGAGGCACTTCAAAACACGAAGTATAAAATTGAGTTAGAAGAAAAATCTCCTTTCTCTACAGCAACGGGACCACATTATCAATTCAAAATCGTTGATACGAAAATCTTCAATGATGATTTCAATGAATTGATGGACAAACTTCCTGAATCTAAAAGACTGGGATACGAGATTGAAGAAAGATCAGATTTTACATCAATTTTCTTTAATTGGGGATTTTTGTTTCTCATAATATTTGGTTTTTGGTTCCTCATGCGAAGAATGACAGGCGGAGGCGGCCCTGGCGGACAAATCTTTAACATAGGAAAGTCAAAAGCTGCCTTGTTTGATGCAGAAAACAAGGTTAAAATAACTTTTAAAGATGCCGCAGGTCTTCAAGAAGCCAAAGAAGAAATCAAAGAGATTGTTGATTTCCTTCAAAACCCATCAAAATTCACCAAACTGGGCGGAAAAATTCCAAAAGGTGCGTTGCTTATTGGCCCTCCAGGAACAGGAAAGACCTTATTAGCCAAAGCGGTAGCCGGTGAGGCAGGCGTTCCATTCTTTACTTTATCCGGTTCGGATTTCGTTGAGATGTTTGTAGGAGTTGGAGCTGCGAGAGTGAGAGACTTATTTAAGCAGGCAAAAGAGAAAGCGCCATGTATTGTATTTATTGATGAAATAGATGCTATTGGTCGTTCGAGAGGAAGAGGCCAAATGCCAGGCTCTAATGATGAGCGAGAAAACACACTCAACTCTTTGTTGGTAGAAATGGATGGTTTCTCTACGGATTCAGGAGTAATCATTCTTGCTGCAACCAATAGGCCAGATGTATTGGACTCTGCGCTGATGAGGCCAGGTCGATTCGACCGACAAATAAGTATTGATAAGCCAGATATTGTTGGCCGAGAAGCAATATTTAAAGTGCACTTGAAACCAATTAAGATGCATGAAAATGTTGACCCTAAGAAATTAGCGGCACAAACCCCAGGATTTGCTGGTGCAGAGATCGCGAATGTTTGTAATGAAGCGGCTTTAATTGCTGCGAGAAAAGACAAAGAACAAGTCGACATGGAAGATTTCCAAGACGCCATCGACAGAGTCATTGGTGGATTGGAAAAGAAAAGCAAGATTATTTCTCCTGAAGAGAAAGAGATTGTTGCGTACCACGAAGCAGGTCATGCAGTCGCAGGATGGTTCTTGGAGCATGCAGACCCTTTGGTGAAAGTAAGTATTGTGCCTAGAGGAATTGCAGCATTGGGTTATGCTCAGTATTTACCAAAAGAGCAGTTCTTATATCAAACCGAGCAGTTAATGGACGAAATGTGCATGGCACTCGGAGGAAGAGTGGCTGAGGACTTGATATTTAATAAGATCTCCACCGGCGCTTTGAGTGATCTGGAGAGAATTACCAAACTCGCTTACAGTATAGTTTCCGTTTACGGCATGAATGATAAGGTGGGTAATGTATCTTTTTACGACAGTAAGCAGTCAGAATATAATTTTACTAAGCCCTATTCAGATGCGACAGCACAATTGATAGATCAAGAGGTTAAAAAGTTGATTGATGGAGCTTACGATCGAACAAAAAAGCTACTTACCGACAAGAGAGATAAGCTAGAGATCATAGCCAAAGAACTTCTAGAGAAGGAAATCATCTTCCAGAATGATCTTGAAAGGCTTATAGGTAAGCGCCCTTTTGAACAAGAAACGACTTATCAGCAATTCACCAATGGTAAGGTGATAGTGGAGGAAGAGAAAAAAGACCCGATTGAAGACTTGAAAAATGATATCAAGTCATCAGTTGAAAAAGAAGATGATTCTGAGGATAAACTGAAGGAAGAGAAAGAAGCACAAGATTAAAACTTACTGATTTGAATAACTTTAAGAGCTGATTTAAAATCAGCTCTTTTTTTATGCGTGAAACCGTACAAAATAGCTCTCCAAATAAAAAAATCTATTTAGCAAGTGATTTTCATCTTGGTGTGCCTGATGCTGCGGCAAGTCTTAAGCGCGAGAAGAAAATAATAAGATGGCTTGACGAGGTTGCTAAAGATGCCAAACTAATCATTTTGGCTGGTGATATATTTGACTTTTGGTTTGAATACAAGCATGTGGTTCCCAAAAGCCACATACGGTTTCTTGGCAAAATCGCCGAGCTACGTGATCAAGACATTGAAATTATTTTTTTTGCTGGAAACCACGACATGTGGATGTTCAATTATTTTACGCAAGAACTAGGCATCCCCATTTTCAGACAACCAAAAGCATTCAACTTCTTTGGAAAAAAATACTTGGTTGGTCACGGAGATGGGCTTGGTCCTGGAGACCATAAATACAAAATGATCAAGAAGATTTTCAGCAATCGTTATTTACAGGGCCTTTTCGGGTGGCTACATCCTAATATTGCTTTTTGGGCGGCTAAAAAATGGTCTGCCAATAGTAAACAAAAGAGTTTAGTTAAAGATGAGCCATTCCTTGGAGCAAAAGAAATGCTTTTTCAATATTGTCAGAGTATCGAAGATAAAAATCATCATGATTTTTATGTGTTTGGTCACCGACATTTACCCCTTGAAATGCCAATCAACAATGGAATTGCCAAATATATCAACTTAGGAGAATGGTTGTCTCAATGCAGCTATCTGGAAATAGATAGTCACAAAACAGAATTGAAATATTTTGAGAGCTAGCCTTCTTTTTCTTTCAATCCTTGTCTCAGTGATGGCAATGGCTCAAGAATGGCAGTTAAAAAAGCGCCTATCCTTTGAGAACAACATCTCAAGTTGTGCGAAAAATAACCACGGAGAAATATATCTTGGCTTCATGAACGGGGCGCTTATTATTCTCGATAAGGAGGGAAAAGAGCTGCTATACAATTCCGAAAGCAACAACTCAAGAGTCACTTCCATTGATGCAACGAATAGACTCAGACCCCTCGTTTTTCGAAGAGAACAACAAACACTCAATTTTATAGATCGGTTTAACAATCGAACAACAGGCATTGACCTTTCGACCATCAGCCAACAATTTGTTTGGTTATGCAGACAGGGGCCTCAAAATGACATCTGGTTATTTACCTCTGATTTCTTGGAGATTCTGAAGTTCAATCCTAGTAGCGGGATGACCACTGCTATTCCATTAATAAGCAATAAATTCTTAAAGATTGAAAAACCGCTACAAATGAGTCTTTTCAAAAACATACTCATACTGTTAGATGAAGCTATGGGTGTTGTCTTATTTGACCAATTCGGAAATTATACTAGTCGTATTCCAGATAGTATTTCAAAAGCCATGGACATTCAAGACCAGCAGATCGTGTTGCATCAAAGCGATGTATTTGTTTTTATTTCTCCCTTTGATATGACCGTGAATAAAAAAATAAAGGCTCCTGATGGAGCCTTTGAAGAATTTCTTTTTTTGGATCACGAAACGGTTGTTACCATTTCGGAAAATCAACTCTCTATTTTTGTTGATCGATAAAGATCCAATACTTTCCTCCTGAAAATAATACTATACTTGGCATTAATCAACTGTATTTCTGCTCGATTCTTATTGTTCAAGCTTTCCAAATAAGTATAGAAATCAGTGTTTCCTGTCTCAAATCTCTTTTTCATAAAAACATAAGTCTGATCCAACGCCCCAAGATTTTCTTTAGCCGAGTTATAAGTGGTCTGCGCACTTACCAAATCTAGATAGGCTTGTTGTACTACGTTGGTTACGGTATTCATCGCCTGTTTAACATCCAGCTCGGCATTGGAAATATTAAATTTTGCAGTTTGTACATTGGTCGACGTTTGAAATCTAGTAAAAATCGGAATGGACAATCGGAATTCCATATACTCATATTCGTTGTATTGTAGCTGCTCCGCCCAAGTAGCATCAGCCTCTCGCTCACCAGTAGATGGATTGAAAGCGCCATTAGATGAATAGTTGGATCCAACAGCGCCTGTCCATGTGACTCTTGGGTATCTATTGGCCTTGGCAATCTTAAATTGATACTCCGAAGCTTTCTGTCTGGCCCGAGCTGCATTAAGCGCAGGGTTTCCATCGATAGACTCATTGAGCACTTGCTCAAATGGATCTAATTCCAGCAGTAACTCCTCTTCACTGATTTCATAAGGCATCACACCGTACGCTGATTGACTGGGGTCTAGTTGCATGGCTTGGATGAGTGAAAGCAGATCTGAACGATATGTATTTTCCAAATTGGTCAAATTGAGCTTTTCTGTGGCTAATTGTGATCGGAAATTATAAACCGACTCCAGATTACCAACACCTACCGACACACGTTTTTGTTCTCTTTCCAGTTGCTTAGCGAGTAAATCTACTCGGTCAGCTGAGATTTGTATATTTTCTCTATCCAAAATAACTCTTAAATACGAAGTAAGAATATTTGTCTCAACGTCTAAACGTGTCGAATTCACATCACTCACCGCGGCTTCTTGGTTATATCCGGCTCGCTTGGCGTTATGATGATTTTGCAAACCACTAAAAAGTACCAAGTTGGCGTTAATATTTGGCTGTGAAGAGTTACTCGTAGATGAGATTTGTGCACCTATATTCGTATCGAAAAAAGTACCAAAGAAATAATCATAGTTAAGACTCGCACTCAAGGATGGGAAAAAATTCATGATCGATTGAAACCTATTCGCTTCAGCAATCAACTGATTATTTCTAGCCCGCTTTAACTGAATATTCCTTTCTAGCCCAATATTTATACAATCATCTAGTGATAACATAACCGAGTCTTGCTGGGCAAGGCTTTGAAATGATAAAAAAACGATAGTGATTAGGAGTATATTCCTCATATTAAATATCAAATTTTAAGGGTATAAAAAATCAACCCGACAAAAACGGAAATGTTCTGAACTTGCGAGAAGCTTTCATTTTCCGAAATAAACATTTTGACCGTATCCATGACTAAATGCTTCATTTACACCTCGGCATTATCTGATTTTTTAATTAGTGACAATGGCTAATTTGCCTTAAGTCATTTAATTGAACAGATAATTGCGTAGCATAAATGCCTTGAAAAGCATGAGCATTAGTCAAATGAATCGACCTCTATCTGCGTCTTATCTCAAAAGACGCTTGATCATTGTGACCATAAGTTAACCTCAGGACTAGACTAAGGCGTTATCCTTGGCATTGATATTTTCTGAAACTATCTGTCCATCAAACAAATGGATGACTCTATGCGAGTATTCTGCATCTATCGGAGAGTGAGTGACCATGATGACGGTAGTGCCATTTTCATTCAATTCCGTCAAAAGATTCATGACCTCTTGGCCGTTCGCAGAATCCAAATTTCCCGTTGGCTCATCCGCAAGAATCAGTTTTGGCTTGGCTATAACCGCTCTAGAAATAGCCACACGTTGTTGCTGACCACCAGAAAGCTGCTGAGGAAAATGGTTTCTTCTATGCATGATTTTCATTTGCTCCATCACCTCTTCTACTCTTTTCTTTCTTTCCGCCGAAGAGTATTTCAGGTAGATCAGTGGCAATTCAATATTTTCATACACCGTCAATTCATCAATCAAATTAAAGCTCTGAAATACGAATCCAATATTAGCCTTTCTCAACTCTGCTCGTTTTCTTTCAGAATAATTGGAGATTTCCTGGTCAGTAAAGTGGAACTCTCCTTCCGAAGGATTGTCCAGCAAGCCAATAATATTCAACAAGGTAGACTTACCACAACCTGACGGTCCCATGATCGCTACGAATTCTCCTTCTTTGACCTCTAGGTTTACGCCTGCAAGGGCGGTTGTTTCTATCTCATCGGTATAGTAAAACTTCTTTAGTCCTATTGTGTTGATTAATGATTTTGCATTTTCCATGTTATTGTAATTTTATTCTTTGGTGATTTTATTTTAAAACGAGCTTGTCTTTATCTTCATAGCCTTCATACGAGCTTATGATTACTTTTTCGCCTGGCTGAAGTCCTTCGAGCACCTCATAATAGCGTGGATTTTGACGCCCTAGTTTGATATTTCGTCTTACAGCTTCACTTTCTCCATTGGCTAATACAAATATCCAATTGCCCCCGGTCGTTTGGTAAAAGCTGCCTCTAGGTATCTGTACCGCCGTGATGTTCTCGCTGAGCTGCAGTCTTATTTGGAGCGTTTGTCCTCTTCTGATGCCGCGAGGTATGGATGCTGTATTGGCAAATTCCATATCTACTTCGAAGAGTCCATTATTTACCTCTGGATACACCTTATAAATAGCCAATTCATATTCACTTCCCGCAAAGGAAAAGGTCCCTTTTAAGCCTTCATATATCCTGGCGATATAATGCTCATCAATGGAGGCTCTTACTTTAAAACCATTCAAATCATCGATTTGGCCTATATTCTGCCCGGAAGAAATAGACTCTCCTACTTCCACATTTACCGTGCTCAATCTACCCGAAATGGGTGCTTTGATATAAAGGTTGTCGAGGTTCTTTTTAATCATCTCCAGATTCGCCTTGGTTCTTTTCAGGGTATTTTCTGCCTGGGCAATTTGAAGCCGAGCATTCAAGGAGTCAAATTTTGTCGATTCAATCTGAATTTCCTTGCTATCAATTAACCGATCGTAATTTCTTTTCAGGGTCAAATATTCTTGATCACTGATGATCTTGTCTTTATATAACTCTTTGCCACGCACATATGCGTCTTTGGCTTCATCTATTTGATACTCCAATTCAATCAGATTTCGCCTCAATTCAAATTGATTTCTCTGTAGACCTAATTTGGTATTTTCCACATTGTTGACCAAAATAAAGGCTTGAGTCTCCTCACGCACAAAATTTTGCAAAAGATCATTGTTAGATAGCTTCAAAATGGTATCCCCTTTATCCACAAGAATTCCACCTTCATAAAACTTTTTTTCTACCACGCCTCCTTCTATAGCGTCAAGGCGAATCGTTTTTATGGGCATCACATTACCATCTACAGGAATAAACTCACGAAATTCTCCCTCAAGTACGGTAGCAATATTTATTTTTTCTTTTTCAACGTTCAGCTTGGTACCTCCTTCAGAAAAAATGAAGCTGTACAAAATGAATAGAACGAAAAGCGTGAGCCCGCCCCATGTCGCTACTTTCTTTATTGTAAAAGTTTTCTTCTTAATCTTTCGGTCCATGCTTTTTCAAATCTCAAATGCCTATGCCAATTTGAATGCCAACACTCATAAATACCTGACAAAAAGCACTTTACTGAAATTATAAAGATGTTACATGGTGAGTAGCTGTACAAAATAGAACAATATGTGTACGAATGCGGACATAACTCTTGAGTGCTCTAAAAAAAATAGGTTCAGGGGACTAACCTGAACCTAAAGGTCAAAACTCAAAATAAAAGGACTAATACTTCAAAAATAACATATTCTAGGAAAATTAAAAGATATAGCGCAACAAATATCAAGCTATTCTGTTTGATAGTAATACTATTATTTTTATGACTTTCGCAACGATTTATGACTGTATTACAATTACGACTAAATCAAAAACTTTATGCCAAAGATCCTCAATCAACCGACCTAGGATCAAGAATAGTAAGTAAAGGCATTACGCTTATCGACAAACTTGGATTTGAATCATTTACTTTCAAAAAACTATCTATCGAAATTGACTCAACAGAAGCTTCTGTGTACCGGTATTTTGAAAATAAACACAGATTGCTCGTCTACATTATGACCTGGTACTGGGCATGGCTGGAATATAGAATACAGTTTGAAACGCACAATATTGAAGATGCTAAAAAAGCACTGGATATTGCACTGAAAATAATAGGTGAGGAAAAAAAGAATGACGATACTTTCCCTAATGTGGATGAGGCCGCCTTGCAAAGAATTGTCATAGCCGAATCAGACAAAACATTTTTCACCAAACAGGTCGATGAAGACAATAAAGAAGGATTGTTTAAAGGATATAAATCCCTATGTAATCTTATTGGTAACTTAGTCGCCAAAGTGAATCCGGATTTTCACTACCCTAATGCGCTTAGCAATATGATTTTAGAGGCTGCCAACCAGCAAGTTTTTTTTGCGAATCATCTACCTTCGCTTACTGAAATAAGTGAAGATAATTCCCCTTTTGACAAGCTACATAAATTCATTACGACCGTAGTTTTTAAGACAATTTCATAATGACTAACAAGCAAATTACCGAAGCAATACAAGAATTAGCAGAGATTCTAACGCTTGATTTAAGCAGTGAGGCACTCTCTGCTATGGAAAAACTCGACAGGCCTTACAGTGATGGTGAACTGATGGAGTTTCTTCGTGATTTCGTAGAGGCGGGTTATGATACAGGAATGATCATGCTAGAGAAAAACCTGACGAAAGAAAAGTTTTTCAGATTTTGCAACGAAATACAGGCTGCTCCAATCATTGTTTTTGCTAAGGATGAGGAACTCGCTCCTTTCATCATTCAAAAAGAAAAAAAGCGTTTTAACATTAGCAAAATTAGCGCTACTGGGGTTGAAAGGTACAAAACAGATGATCTTGAACAGCTCGATCTAGCTTGCACAGATAAACTGGAAGTAATCTTTATTTCTGTTTTTGATTACGAAAGTTTAGTCAGTGAGCACAGTGCAGATGGCACGCAAGCCACTAAAATATCTCCCGTAAAAAGGCTTTTAAGATTACTTGCTGCCGATAAAAAAGACATATTCTATGTTTATGTCTACGCAGCGCTCATTGGTCTTTTTAGCTTAAGTCTTCCCTTGGGTATTCAAGCGGCAGTAGAGCTCATTTCTGGTGGTGTCGTTTTTAGTTCTGTTTATATTCTGATTGGTTTTGTCATCTTAGGGGTAGCTGGAACAGGAATTCTACAAGTTTTTCAGATCACCATTGTAGAGTATTTACAAAGAAGAGTCTTTACCAAAGCAGCTTTCGAGTTTGCTTTTCGAGTGCCAAGAATTCAAATGGAATCGGTACTTAAACTCCATATGCCCGAGTTAATGAACAGGTTTTTCGATGTTTTAACACTTCAAAAAGGGCTTCCAAAATTATTGATCGACTTATCCACTGGGGTAATTCAAATATTTTTTGGATTGGTATTACTCTCCTTCTACCATCCATTTTTTGTATTCTTTAGTATTGTTCTTTTGTCCTCACTTTTGGCCATCTTTTATTTCACAGGGCCACAAGGGATGAAGTCTTCCATTATTGAATCGAAATACAAATACAAAGTGGTGTATTGGTTAGAAGAAATGGCGCGAACGCTTTATTCGTTTAAGCTTTCTGGAAACACGACCTTGCCTATCAAAAAAACAGACTTCAACGTCAACAACTATTTAAAAAATAGAAGTGTCCATTTCCGCGTGCTTATCACGCAATATGCCTACACCTTAGCATTCAAGGCGGTGGTTACTGGTGGCCTGCTCATTATTGGTACTATTCTGGTTGTCTCCCGTGAAATTACCCTTGGTCAATTCATCGCCTCTGAGGTAATCATCATTTTGATTTTGGCTTCTGTGGAAAAAATAATCATGTACACTGATACGGTTTACGACATGCTAACCGCAGTGGATAAAATATCACACGTTACCGATCTGCCTTTGGAGTCAAGTGGAGGAATAGACATTCCACCACAGCAGCTAATGAGATACGGGATCAATGTGAAAATTAAAAACTTGAGTTATACCTATGCCGGCAACTCCTCGCCTTCCTTGCAGGGCATTAACTTAACGATCAATAACGGCGAAAGAATATGCATCAGTGGTGGCGGTAGTTCTGGAAAAACAACGCTAACCAACATCATCGCAGGAATTCACACGGAATACAAAGGTATTATCACCTATAATAACTATTCATTGAAGGATCTGGACAGAACGTATCTACGTGACAAAATTGGCAAAAACGTGTCTCAAGAAGATTTATTCGAAGGATCTATTTTGGACAACATACTCCTAGGAAAACCGTTTTCAAAGCTTGAAACAGCCATCAACGCGATAGAAATGGTCGGATTGTCAGACATGATCAATAGTCTTCCTGATGGTTTGGATACCGAAATACTCAGCGGCGGTAAAGGTTTCAGTACCACTTTTATTAATAAAATGATCTTGGCCCGATGCATAGCCAAAACACCTCAATTGTTAATTTTAAATGATTTCTTTAATAATTTTCAAAAAGGAGAAAGACTCAAACTCATTCAGACCGTAACAAATGAAGAAAATGGGTGGAGTTTGATTGTGGTATCCAATGACCCACTCATCATGGCTTCATGCGACCGTGTGATATACATGGATGACGGTAAAATCATAGAAGATGGCCCCTTCGAAGAAGTGATAAAAAATGAATCAATAGTTAAAAACATATATTAAGATGCTCAACATTTCCAATGATAAGATAGAGAACATCTTAAATGAAGATCAACTCTATTCACTTAAAACCTTAAAAACACCTGGTTTAGGAAGGAGTTTGGCACGAGTCCTTTTAGTAATGACGGGAATTGTCATACTATCTTTATTTTTACCTTGGCAGCAGAACATCCATGGAAGTGGAACCTTAACGGCGTTGAGCCCGGAAAATAGACCACAAACAGTGGAAACAGCTATTGCTGGGCGAATTGAGCACTGGAAAGTCTTGGAAGGCCAACTGGTCGAGAAAGGGGATACTATTCTAAGCCTAACAGAGATAAAAGAAAAATACTTTGATCCTAACCTTCTCATCCGAATCCGAGAGCAATTATCGGCCAAGGAGTCCAGTCTTGAGGCCAAACAAATGAAAAAAGAGGCATTAGAGAACCAAGTGGTCGCCTTAAGGCAGGCTCTTGTGGTGAAACTTCAACAAGTCAAAAACAAATTGAAGCAAAGCAGACTGAAGCTTGAAAGCGATAGCATAGGATTTGAGACCGAAAAAATTAACTTTCAAAATGCGGAAAACATTTTTGAAAGAAATAAAAGCAGGTATGAAGCAGGTAACATTCCGCTCACCAAGTTTCAAGAAATAGAGAATAAATACCAGATGAGTAGAGCCAAATTTGTCGCCAGTGAAAACAAATGGCTGCAAAGCAAAGCGTCTTTAATCAATGCGATGGTGGAAATCGCCGGTACGCAAGCAGAATACAGCGACAAGATTAGCAAATCTCAATCTGACCTTAACGCTACCATATCAGACTATTACGATACGAAAGGAAGTTTGGCTAAAATGGAAAATGAGCTGACCAATATGACCATCAGAAATGAGCAGTATCAGGTATTGGCCCCACAAACAGGCTATATTGTCAAAGCAATGAAGGCGGGTATCGGCGAAACCATCAAAGAAGGGGAGGCGATTTGCACCATCATGCCTTATACAGATGATAAAGCTTCAGAAATGTATGTCAAAGCAATGGACATCCCATTTATTTCAGTAGGAAGAAAAGTCCGAATCCAATTTGATGGGTGGCCTGTTTTACAATTCTCTGGTTTCCCTAATGTCTCCGTTGGAACTTTTGGAGGAGTCGTAGAGGTAATTGACCGAGTGGACAGCAAAGGTGGGAAATTTAGAATTTTGGTGAAACCAGATCCAGAGGACGAACCCTGGCCAGAACAGTTAAGAATGGGCTCTGGCATCAAAGGTTGGGTCATGCTCAACAATGTTCCTATTTGGTTCGAACTATGGCGTCAGCTCAATGGATTTCCTCCGAGCATTTATGAAGACGGAGAGATAGTGATGGAAAACGATAAGTAGATGAACCTTCATAAAATTTTCATTTTTCTTTTAATAATGTGGAGTACTGTGGCCAATGGCCAAGTAACAACAGACACCACTAAGCTTTATTTAAGGCTTGATCAAGTGCTGGAAATTGTTAAAAAAAATCACCCAGTGATCCAACAAGCCAATTTACAGCAAGACTTTGCTAGTGCCGAAGTGTTGATTGCCAAAGGTCAGCTTGATCCAAAACTGGAAGCATCTTACGACCGAAAACTGCTCAAAGGCGAAGAATATTGGGATGTCTTTAACTCTGCACTGAAAGTACCTACCTGGTTTCCTATAGATCCTAAGATAGAAGTGCGACGAGCCCAAGGTACGCAGGTGGATGGCGAGGATTACGTATCGTCAGCGACTAATTATTGGCAAGTAAGTACAGGTATCAGCGTCCCTTTGGGACAAGGGTTGTTCATAGATGAGCGTAGAAATTTAATCAAGCAATCACGCTTTTTTGGAAATCTTGCAGAAGCTGAGCAGATCAAGCTAGCCAACAAGCTCTTAATTACCGTGATCAAATCCTATTGGGAGTGGTATTTTGCCTATGAGCAAAATGTTTTGATTGAACAAAGTATTACCATCGCCGAAGAGCTTTTTCGTAGAACCAAGCTCGACTATACCTACGGTGAAGTAGCGGCTATCGATACTATTCAGGCCAAGATTACACTTCAGAGCCGACTAGTAGAATATGAAACCGCAAAACTGGAGATCCTGCAAAACAGACTTGCACTTTCGGTGCACTTATGGGACGAAAATGCTTTTCCGCTTGAATTGCAAGCCAACGTATTCCCGACCGACAGTTATTCCTTTGGCACTGTGCCGTCTGATTCGAGTATTGCCAAACTACAAACCTGGGCAATGGAAAATCACCCAGAGATTACGAAACTCGAAGCAAAAATAGGACAGCAAGAAATCGAACAGCAATGGGCCAGCGAGCAATTAAAACCTACCTTAAACCTAAGCTATTCCACGATTGATGCGCCCATAACGCCGGATGCAGAAATAAGAGCAGTCGAATGGAATGACAATTATAAGCTCGGGCTCGATTTTGCTTTCCCCATCTTTTTAAGGAAAGAGCGAGGTAAACTCCAAAAATCAAAGCTTTATGTTGAAACACTCGAATATTCCATACTCCAAACACGACAGGAGATCAACGCGGACATCAAAGCCACTTATGCTTCGCTAAAAACCAACCAGACGTTGGCCATTCAATATCAAGAAATGGCTGATAACTATCAATCACTACTCAATGCAGTGATTTTTGATCTCGAAAATGGCGAAAGCGACTTATTCAAAT
The DNA here is from genome assembly GCA_040218415.1 of Cyclobacteriaceae bacterium. Classification (GTDB taxonomy): domain Bacteria; phylum Bacteroidota; class Bacteroidia; order Cytophagales; family Cyclobacteriaceae; genus JAVJRN01. The sequence continues at coordinate 10,224 of JAVJRN010000010.1, read as the reverse complement.
TGAATATTCAACAGGACAAATACATTGAATCAAAACTCAAGGCATTGAAAGCCAAAACCAACTACGAAAAAATGAAAGCCTCACTCCCTCAGGTCATCGGCTTGCCTGATCTATCTTACGAAAAAGTGTACGAATAAGAACATATTTTTATCGTTTTCGTGTTCAATTTCGAACAACTACATTAACTTCCTTGTGTAAAATGATGCACTAAAGCAAGTAAAGCTTGTTTTTGAATGTTGGCATCATTTCTGACTTTTTATATCTAAAAAAATGAACAACACATTGGAAAAAGAACTAGGCAAAATACTGATTATAGATGATGACGAGGATGTGCTTTTGGCAGCTAAAATGTTGTTGAAAAAGCACGCCAAAGAAGTACTCATCGAAAAGAATCCAAAAAAAATCCCCTTCCTCCTAAACAACGACTCCTACGACCTGATTCTCCTCGACATGAATTTCAGCAAGGATATCACGAGTGGTAAAGAGGGTTTTTATTGGCTGGAACAAATCTTAGATAAAGATCCACAGGCGGTTGTCGTTTTAATCACGGCATTTGGCGATGTGGAAATGGCCGTACGCGCGCTAAAAGCCGGGGCTACAGATTTTGTGTTAAAACCATGGCAAAATGAAAAACTCATTGCCACCTTGTCAAGCGCAGCAAAACTCAAAAAATCCTACAAAGAGGTCAACCAGTTAAAACAAACCAGTAAGCAATTACAAGCCGATAGCAACCAAGCTTTCAAAGATATTATTGGCGAAAGTCAGCCAATAAGAGATATTTTCAAAATCATCGATAAAGTTGCCGGAACCGATGCGAATATTCTCGTATTGGGCGAAAACGGAACAGGAAAAGAATTGATCGCACGGGCGATTCACCAAAAATCGTTGAGAAAAGACAATGTTTTTATTGGTGTGGATATGGGAGCCATCACAGAAACACTTTTTGAAAGTGAGCTTTTCGGCCATAAGAAAGGCGCTTTTACAGATGCTAAAGAAGACCGAGCAGGTAGATTTGAAATTGCCAATAATGGCACACTTTTTTTAGATGAAATCGGAAACCTCAGCTTGCCATTGCAGAGTAAATTACTCACCGCACTTCAAAAAAGAGAAGTTACCCGAATCGGCTCCAACCAATCTATGCAAATAGACATCAGGTTGGTGTGCGCCACCAATATGCCTATTTATGAGATGGTCGGTGAAAACTCTTTTCGCCAAGATTTGCTCTACCGAGTCAATACCGTTGAAATTCACCTACCCTCTTTGCGTGAACGACTGGACGATATTCCCCTACTGGCAGACCATTTTATAAAAATGTACAATACCAAGTACAGAAAAAACATCAAAACCGTGGCGCCAAATACCATCGCCAAACTTCAAAAGTACAGTTGGCCTGGCAACATTCGAGAACTTCAGCACGCCATCGAAAGAGCCATCATCATGAGCGATACGGATGTGTTGGGTCCGGATGATTTTTTCTTTCTTGCACAAAAACCCGACAGTGGTCAAAACATGCTGGCCGATGACTTCAACCTAGACAATATAGAAAAATCAGTGATTGAAAAAGCGGTAAATAAGCACAGCGGAAATATTTCCAAGGCCGCCAAAGAATTAGGTTTGACGCGCGCATCCTTATACCGAAGACTGGAAAAATATGGCCTTTAAAAGATTTCATTACCAGCTTATTGGCAGAATAGTCCTCTTGGGAATCACGATTTTTCTTTTTACCAACCTATTTTATACAGAATCATACGTTTTCAGCAAGATGATCATTTTTGGATTGATCGCCTTGCAAGGGTACTACCTCTACTACTGGTTAGAAAAATCAAACCGTGAAGTCGTTAATTTTTTGGAAAGTATTCAATGGGATGACTTTAGCCATACCTATCCCGAAAAATCAACAGGATCGAGTCTCGACCATTTATACCGCGAATTCAATGCAGTCATGCGTAAGTTTCGTGACATCAGGGCAGAAAAAGAAGCGCAGTATCAATACCTTAAAACCATTGTGCAACATGTAGGTATTGGCATCATCACTTTTGAAAAAAATGGGGAGGTACAAATCGTCAACTCGGCAGCCAAGAAAGTGCTTGGAATTCTTCACCTCAAAAACATCAAGCAACTAGATGCCGTGAATGACAAACTAGTAACCACCCTTAAAGAGCTAAGAACGGGCGGGCGTGACCTAATCAAAATTGGAAAAAATGAAGATGAAGTCCAGGTAGCTGTTTATGCGATTGAGCTAAGCATGCGAGGCAAAGAGTTCAAATTAATTTCCCTTCAAAACATCCAAAGTGAACTGGAAGAAAAGGAAATGGAAGCCTGGCAAAACCTTATCCGGGTTTTAACCCATGAAATAATGAATTCGGTGACTCCCATCTCTTCGCTGGCGGCTACTATTGAGCTAGAAATGAAAGAATTTCTTGATAACGAGCATGATGTCAATGCCATTACCAACGATCAACTGGAAGATTTTCATTTGGCGCTGCACACCATCCACCGTAGGAGTGATAGTTTAATCAAATTTGTCAGCGATTTTAGGAACATGACACGGATTACACTCCCTAACCTGAGGGAAGTGTGCATCAAAGAACTCGTGGATCATGTACTGGCGTTAATGAAACCGGATATCGAAAAAAAAGGAATCCAAACGGTTTTAGACATTCCCGAAAAGCTCTGCATCAACATCGATGAGTTACAAATAGAGCAGGTCGTCATTAATCTAGTAAAAAATGCATCGGAAGCTTTATTAGAAAATGATGAAACGGAAAAAGAAAAAATTCTATCCATAAAAGCAGAAGCCAGAAAAGATGGTGGAGCGCTCATTTATGTTCGCGACAATGGACCGGGTATTGAAGAAGAAGCCATAAAAAAGGTATTTATCCCATTCTTCACGACCAAAAAAAGCGGCTCAGGGATTGGCCTCAGCTTGTCTCGACAGATCATGAGACACCACCAAGGAAATATTTCAGCAAAGTCAGTCGTTAACGAGGGAACAGAGTTTTTACTTAAGTTTACACAGTAGACAAAAGACAGACTTTGAAATATCTTTTCATCATTCAAGGAGAAGGCCGTGGGCACATGACTCAGGCGCTGGCGCTTAGCCAAATTCTCAGGGACCATGGGCATAAAATTACGCGTGTAATTGTAGGGAAAAGCAAACGTAGATCCATTCCTGGTTTTTTTAAGGAGAAGATAACGGCACCCATTGAGTCACTGCAAAGTCCCAATTTTGTCACAGATAAGAATCAAAAGTCGGTGAAGCCATTCCGCACCATGGTCTATTCTTTGATTCAGTCTCCGACTTATTCCAAGTCGATCCGGCGGATCAATGAGATTGTCAAGGAAGATAAACCTGATGTCATCATTAATTTCTACGACTTTTTAGGCGGACTTTACAATTTCGTGTATCGCCCAAAAGCAAAATTTATATGTATCGCTCATCAATTTCTCATCGGTCACACAGATTTTAGCTTTCCCGATGGAAGAAAAATGGACAAGCTTTCATTGATGATAGGCAATAGGATTGCTAGTCTAGGCGCCACCAAAAGGCTGTGTCTTTCCTTTCAATATTTTGAAGACCTACCCAAAAAAAAGCTTTTTGTAGTACCTCCTTTGCTTCGTGAGGAAGTGAAGCTCGTTGCAGAAGAATCGAAAAATCATTTTCTGGTATACATGGTCAATCACGGCTATAGTGAGGAGGTGTATCAATACCATAAAAACCACCCAGACCAGCCCTTATTTTGTTTTTGGGACAAAAGCGATGCGCCTGTTTCTATGGAAGTGGACGAAAACTTAACGTTTCACCAATTGAATGACCAGCTTTTTCTTGAAAAAATGGCTTCTTGCAAAGGCTATGTCACCACTGCAGGCTTTGAATCAGTGTGTGAAGCGATGTATCTGGACAAGCCCGTGCTGATGGTGCCCGTCGAAGGACATTACGAGCAGGCCTGCAATGCAGTGGATGCGCAGAAAGCCGGTGCAGGAATTGCCAGCGATACCTTCAACATTGAAAAACTTGATGACTACTTTGCCACACATCAGAAAATAGGCTCCCAATTCAAACCTTGGGCCGATAGCGCCCATGAAAAGTTTTTGGCACACCTCAAGTAGGGTCCTGAATACTTGATTTTAACACCAAAAAAATCCTTAAAAATAAGCTAAAATCATAAATTCCGAGATTTCCAATCGGCCTTGAATAAATTTCGACAAGAAATTTACACACCGTCCCAGCGGAGAACCGTAGAAATCTTGAGGACATAAAACGAATAAACAGGGAAGCCCTACACAAAGCGATGAAACCCGCATCAAGAACGTCTTTACGAAATAAGAACCGATTAAAATGAGGTTTTTATTGAAGTAATCTCACCCATCATATAGAAGATTGCTTCAGCTTTTCAAGCTTAAAAAACACCGCAATGACGTTAGAACGTGTATTGAACAATCTGAATTTCAAAAATTTATACACCGTCCCAACGGGGAACCGTAGAAATCTTAAAGACATAAAACGAATAAACAGGGAAGCCCTACACAAAGCGATGAAACCCGAATCAAGAACGTCTTTACGAAATAAAAACCGATTAAAATGAGGTTTTTATTGAAGTAATCTCATCTCCCCTTCTAACGTCATTGCGATATTTTTGAAGCTTTTTCTGCTTAAAAAATAGAAGCAATCTGCGAGAACGTGTACCGAACAATCAAACTCAGAATCACACCTAGCACAGAAAAATACCGGAGCATTCTCTAACCGTACTCGGCCTTGAATAAGTTTCGACAGGAAATTCAGACACAATCCCAGCGGGGAACCGTAGAAATCTTAAAGACTTAAAAGAAATAAACATAGAAGCCCTAGATTAGAAGGACATAAAAGAAACGAACATAGAAACCCTAAAGCAATGGCATTAATCAGCAAGAAAAAGCAGCCGTATAAAATTACGGATCATCTTCGCTCCTATCTGAAGCGGTACGACCGCTTGGTCTCTTTGCCCTTGCAATACCACGACCTCATAAGGTATGACAATTCCATACCGCTTTATGATGGTGCCGGTAACGACACTTATTGGGAGACGGTATTTTATCCACAAGAAGAAATGGACGAAATCTATTATGCCTTAAAAAAGATTTATTCTATCATGAAAGCACATGGCGAGATAGAAGTCATGAATCATTTGTTTGTAGACCGAGTGGACTTGTGCGTTTATGGAAATACTCAGCCATTCAGAATCAGAATTGTCAATCGGATCAATGACAACTTTGATTATTTCTATATCAAAAATGCGGATGCTTCCCGGGTTTACGGGCTGGAGCTAGAACATCTTTTGTCGCCCAACAAGCTCAGTTATCTGGTGAATAAAGACACCTTACTCGAGGAGCATATTGTAGGCATTCCAGCAGATATGTTTATTAGAAACTATCTCCAGTCAAACATCATCAACGAAATAAGGCTGGCCAAAGAATTTGTCAAGTTTAACGAGCGCTGTTTTGTTAGGCTACTGGGAGACATGCATTCGAGTAATTTTGTGGTGGATATAACCCCAGATTTCGAAGAAGTGGATTATCGAATTCGCGCCATCGACTTTGATCAGCAATCCTATGAAGGACGCTCCGCAACATATATGCCTAAGTATTTCAAACAAAATAATCCGATTATCCAACTTGGATTGAAACACATGACTCCCGAAACAGTGCGCCAATACCAGCGGGAAGAGCGCTCTTTGATTGCTAATAGGATGAAAATGGAGCGTTCCAGGCTCGATGACCTGCTGCACCAAATGGAATTAGAAAATATTGCACCAGTAGAAAACGTCATCAAACTCAGAGAAGATTTGGCTAACTTTTACGAAAACCGAGAGTTTTTAGAATGCCAATCGATGGGTGAGCTGGTAAGAATGAGTTTAGAAATGCTCCTACTCAAGCCAGATCTTTACCATGATGAAGCCATCTCTTAACCTGCCTTCAATCAATAAAGCAATGAAATCCACATCAAGAATGTCTTTACGAAATAAGAACCGATTAAAATGAGGTTTTTATTGAGGTAATCTCATCTCCCCTTCCAACGTCATTGCGATATTTTTGAAGCTTTTTCTGCTTAAAAAATAGAAGCAATCTGCGAGAACGTTTATTGAACAATCAAACTCAGAATCACACCTAATAAAGAAAACTACCAGGATCATTCTCTAACCGCACTCGGCCTTGAATAAATTTCGACAAGAAATTCAGACCAGGATAATCAAAATTGAATCCCCTGTTTGAGTGTAGCGACTGGGTCGCCGAAGACCGCCTCTGCGGTGCGATTTGGGATTCATTGTAGAAACGATCTGAATTTCAGAAATTTATACACCGTCCCAGCGGGGAACCGCTTGATTTCTTTGTCCACCGTGGACTCGGATACTTTCTGCCGATCCGTCGTTACGGTTAAGGCAGAAAGTATGAGCCGTCCGGCCTTTAGGCCTTAAAAGGAATAAACATGAAAGCCCTACACAAAGCGATGAAACCAGCATCAAGAACGTCTTTACGAAATAAGAACCGATTAAAATGAGGTTTTTATTGAAGTAATCTCACCCATCATTTAGAAGATTGCTTCTGTTTTTTAACCTTTTCAAGCTTAAAAAACATCGCAATGACGGTAGAACGTGTATTGAACAATCAATCCCAGAAAACACCTAATACAGAAAAATACCAGGATCATTCTCCAACCGTACCTCAATATGCTGCTCCAAGGTAGTTGACAACTCATAACCCTTGAAATTAGCAATCACAGGAAACTTCTTATGGCTCCTGTCTACCAAAGCCGCTGTTTGGATTCGCTTCACATTGGTACCCATCAATACATTCAACCCATACGCCAAAGTTCGCCCTGAGTTAAGCACATCATCAATCAATATGATGGACTTTTCTTTCAGCTCCTCCGTAGGAACATCGAGGGTGACTTGTTGAGTCAGAGGATTTTCCTTATCCATGGAAAGAGCCACTACCTGATGCTTAAACTCAGGAGCAATGGCTGTCAATTGTTCCGATATTTTTTTGGCTAAAACCACCCCCTGACCTTCAATACCTACAAGAAATATTTCCGGCTCTTGAAAATTATGCTCATATATCTCATAAGCAATCCTTTTTATCACCTGAATGACTTGATCGTTCGTGAGAATTAGCTTTTCGTTGACCGACATACGACTACTCTGGTACAGGCATGATTTTACTGTCCTTAAAAGTCGAAAGAATCACCATAGACTGCAGACTGTCTACAACCTCTATTTCACTGACTTTTTCCAACATCAACCTTTGGTAAGACACGATATCCTTGGCGATGATCTTGAGGATAAAATCTCCCGATCCAGTGATGTGATGACATTCAATTACCTCGGCTATTTGATTGATATGCTCTAAAAACAAATCGATATTCTTCTTATTGTGGCCTTTTAAAGTGACCTGAACAAAAGTGTGAACACCCAGCCCAATACGATCCGTATCGAGTTTGGCATGATAACTTTTGATGATTCCGGAATTCTCTAACTTTTTGACTCGCTCAAGTGTAGGCGCGGGAGATAGCCCTATGTCTTTAGAAAGCTGTGCATTGGTGATCTTGGCATTGGATTGTAAAATCTCAAGAATCTTTCTATCAATTTCATCTAATCGCGTTTGTGGGGAGTTAAACTTCATTCCAAATTTTATTTGCTACAAATGTAATAATAATTCAGATTATTTGGATACATATCTTTATCTCTTCTTTTGCAAACAATTAATATTGTGAACACAGTAAGCAACTACTGCTTGATGATGCGAGATTCGTAAGTATTTCCTTGATATTCAATGAGGAAGAAATATGTCCCCGCCTCTAAAGACCGCAAGTCCAGCTCAAATAAGTTGAGGCCTGCGACCGGATCGGCGACCGCTTTGGTGTACCGAACCTGACCCGAAAGATCAATCAGTGTTAGCATAATCTCATCTACTTCCGGAATGACAAAGTGAACACGACTATAATCACGTGCCGGGTTGGGATACGGCGCTTCAAGTGCTGCCTTTTGATTGAGGTTAATACAAACTTCATTGTCATCAGGATTTAAGTCCTGTGTATCGTAGGGCGATTGCACATTCACACAGATAAAATTCGGACTCCTCGGAAAGACCAAATCAATTTTCAATAAAACCGTTTCATCAATATTGACTCTTTGATTATAACGTTGCTCCACCAAAAATTCATCCGCGAGACTGATCGTATAATCCACATAAGTGATCGGCAGGTTTCCGTTATTGGTCAGCTCCAATAAAATGGACTCCTGCTCCAAAGAAAGGAAGCTAACGGATAAGTCCATCATAGGCCTAGCCGAAATGATCGTAACCAAGGAAGAATCCCTACAACCTTCCTCGCTGGTGGTGACCAGTTTAAGCGGAAAATTTCCCTCCTCCCTGATGGAAAAAGAGGGATTTTCGGCGGTGCTGAAAAGACTATTATTCAAGTACCATTCATAGCCGATGGCATTTTGAGAATTATTCTCCACCTGCAGGCTAAAAGGCGGAATCCCAAAATTACTATTTAACGCAAAAGTAGCGTCTGATCCTTCAAAAATAACCAAGGGTTGGGTCATGGAATAACTGCAACCCTGAGCAGTAGTCACATCTAGCCGCAATGATTTGGTACCCGCCGAGTTTGAACTCAGGAAAATTTGGGCACCATTTCCAACCAGTTGGTTATCCAAGAACCATTGTCTTGAAACGATGGGATCTTCTTCCGATAGTGTGTTGTCACGAATTGGCACATCCTCCCCTTCACAGGCATTCAGCGTTTGAAAGGCCAAGGTAGGCGGTGTTAAGACACGCACCGTTTTACTGACGGTAGACGCACATAAATTTTGATTGACAATGGATAACTCTATTTCATAGTCTCCTGGTTCCGTAAAAGTGTAAGCAAGACGCGCCTGCTCGGAAGCGAGCGCCTGTCCATCGATAAACCAGTTTCTGGAAATGATTTCCTCATTGGGATGCAGATCAATCAGTGTTGATGCTGAGCCGAGACAGGCAACTTGAACGTCAAATGCCGCTTCCTGCTGGGAGAGCACCATCAAATCTTGCGTAATCGTGGAAGAACAGCCATTATTGGCGGTGACCCGAAGCGTGACGGTTTGATCGCCTGAATTGCTAAATACCAATTCCGGCCTTTCCTCCTCACTGACCAGCTCATCAAACAAGTACCATTCCCAAGCCACGATATCCGAACCATCCACGGTGGATACATCCGTCAATACCACGCCATCTGCCTCACACACTAAGTCATAGTCAAAGTTCGCTGTAGGAAGTGGGGAAACCAGCACTTCTATAGTTTCAATACTCGTACATCCCAGTTCATTGCTTGACTGTAAGGTCACTTGATAGGCGCCATCGGTTAAATATAGATGCTCAGGAGACTTTTGAGTGGACGTAAACCCATCGCCAAAATCCCAGAAGAAATCTTGGCCTGCGGTTTCATTGGTAAAAATGGTAACCTCGCCTATGCAGACACTACTGGCGGAAAATTGAAGCACCGGTGCGTCAATGATCTGAATGGTATCTCTAAAAATGGCCGATTCACATCCCGGTATAATGGCCCTAACTTCCAAAATCTTCTCACCCGGCGTGTCAAATTGATAAACTACCTGGTGACTATTGGTCATGCGGTCTGGCTGACCAGTAAACGAGTAAACGTAAGAGATACCTGCTCCATAGCCCGTCGTATCGGTTTGATTAAGTACGGTAATTTCAGAATTAGCACAGTTGTTTAAAGAAGTAAATATGGTGGAAGGAATGGGTGGTTCTGGGTAAATGGTAAATTTTTGTTTTGCCGTATTGGTGCAATTACCGTTACTCACCGTCAACGACACGTCGTAAGTGCCTACAGATCCAAAAGTGTAAACAGGTGAAGCCTCATTACTATCTTCCAATCCATCTCCATCAAAATCCCAACTGTAATTGGTAATGTCTTCCGTGGAACTTTGCGCCGTAAAAGTGCTGCCATTACTCACACATTGATTGGTCGTCATAAAGCTGATGTCGGGAGCTGTCTGATTTAAGACTGTCACCGTATCCAATACACGATCGATACTACCATTGGGGTGAATGGCAGTGAGCTCTACTGTATAATCTCCAGCGGAAGAGTAGAATAAATCAACCGGGGAAGCCGAAGTACTAGACAGTAAACTCACTGCATCACAATCTCCTTCTGGAAAGGAGATTGAAGTAATTTTACCTTGGGAA
>JAVJRN010000002.1:0-1471 GCA_040218415.1 Cyclobacteriaceae bacterium | reverse complement strand
GCTTGACTGACTGCAGACATGACACTGCCAGCAACGACCAAATAACCGCCCAGAGTAACAACAGCCACAGGCAATGCGATGGGAGCCGTGAGAATGGCGCCACCAGCGGCAGCCAAGGTCAACCCAATATTTCTAAGCACCTTAAAAAACTTTGGAGTGGGTGCCTTCACTCTATGGATAATATTCATTGTTATTTCGCTTTTGATTATTAAAAAAATTTCCTCGTTTTGATCAAGGGACTGGAAGACCAAAGCCTCCAGCTTTTCAAGTGCCTTCCGGGAATGCCAACCTTTACCTGGTCCAGTCAATGATGATGCAGGAGCAATACACCCTTTGAGTTCTCTTTGTGCATCGTTTGCTGGGTGAATGATAATACCATCTCGATCAGGGACTTTGGTGACCAATAAATGCCATCCTCTTTCCTTGGTATACCGCTTGATCAGCTGATAACGTCCTTCTGGAATGCAGGACACATTTCGCCTATTTTGAAGCCAGGGAAGCTCTATGGTGAAGCAGATAAAATGCTTTCCGTCATAAAGCTTCCCATTGGTTCCAGTAGCATGATACTTCCTGATAAGTCTGATGTCCATAATGGAGGATCAGTTTTTGACTTAGGCAGGTTTATCCACTTCCACCAATGCAAGGCAGTTGTATCCACCATTTTTCATGGCGTACAGTTCACCGTTCACAGATTGGTAGAAATCAATCCCAAATGCGATCATGAGAATCTCTGGAGAGTTGGCATTAAAAGCCAGTTCCAGTTGCAAAGGACCCGCAGGAGCATTGTTGATTTCCAACTCGGCAGATTCCGCCATGTTGTAGGTAAACTCATCATTATCGAAATCTACCTCCGAAACAGCCGCCACCATTTTCACGTGAGTGGCACCTTGAGGAAATGCCAAGCTATTGCTTGGAATAAACTCAGGAAGATCAATGGAAGCCGTGCCGGCCACACGATCCAAGGTCACATCATACGGTGCGTAGATGGTGGCTTGGAGTCTTCCAGCTGTATTGAACTCAAAACCTTGGATGAGCTCCAAATCACCACTAGTAATTGTGCGTTCACCTCTCGGATTTTCCGCATCCGATTTGATCACGTTCATCAACTGTTTAGTAAGCCTGGAAGTGACTTTGCTATCAGATGTTTTGAGGAGGAGCGGGCGAAAAGCAGTCCGTATCAATTTGCCGCCTTTACCCGCGCGACCAAACTCTGCCCCATTCTCACGGGTACGTTGAAAAGCGGGATCATTCTTGATTCTATCCGCATCAACACCCCCTTTTTCTCTGGCTAAGTAGCCGTCTTTACTCTTGTAGAAGGACACATCCCCGATGGTTCCTGCTAGTTTAATAATGCCTTTTTGTCGAGCCATAATGTTATAAAATGTTTAGTTTATGGCTTAAAAGGAGCATATTTATAGAACCCTGACAAATAGCGTCTTCCGGGAATGATGGATATCAGTAGGATTTGCCG
>JAVJRN010000077.1:0-17727 GCA_040218415.1 Cyclobacteriaceae bacterium | reverse complement strand
ATGACAGGGATCAATTATATCACGCATATGAACAATTTGATGGCCAAGATATACGATGATGAGCGACTACAATCGAACCACATTTCACTATATCTGGCCTTGTTCCAGTTCTGGAATATCAATAGATTCCAAACACCTATTATGATCATTCGGGAGGAGCTTATGCGCCTCTCGAAAATTGGCTCTGCCAACACCTATACCAAGTGCATAAAACAGCTCGATGAGTGGGGGTATATTCGCTATGAACCGTCCTTCAATCCGATGCATGGGAGCCGTGTTCACCTTTACAGATTTGATAAAGGTACTGATAAAGGTGGTGATAAGGGTACTGATAAAGGTCTTGTACAGGTCTTGCGACCTATAATAAAACATAGTAAACATAATAAACATATAAACAGTGTTGATCAGAATAAAAATTTTGATGAGCCTTTGTGAGAAAAAAAAGCGCACAGGTTTTAGCCAATAGCTAAGCTCAGAAGGGGTCGCCCAAATCGTAAAATGATTATGCCCGAAACCATTACATATCAATCGAATCAATTTCCGTTCTATGATTGCCTTAAGGTTTTGGAAGAAGCCGGCAAAAAAATCTATGGCGCGAACTTTCAAATACTTGAAAAAGACCATCAGGTATTTTTCAAGCTATTGGTGTATTTTCTTCGCGATGAAGAAAACGCCAAACGGCTCAACATGTCGTTCCGAAAAGGAATACTTCTGACGGGTCCGATTGGATGCGGCAAAACTTCATTGATGAATCTGATGAGATTTATCTCAGTCTCGAAAAATGCACACATCATGGTTTCCACCAGAGAGGTATCTTTCCAGTTTATCCAGGAAGGATACTCAGTGATTCAGAAATACAGCGATCAAGCATTTGTCAGGAATAGTCAAAGTCGTAAACCCAAGATTTACTGCTTTGATGATCTGGGAGCCGAGAACACACTAAAATATTTCGGAAATGACTGCAATGTGATGGCAGAGATACTCCTTTCGCGGTACGATCACTTCGTGTCGTACAAGATGATCACCCACATTACGACCAACCTCAATAGCACGGAGCTTGAAAATATCTACGGCAACCGTGTCAGGAGCAGACTCAGAGAAACGTGCAACCTCATCTCCTTCGACAGGTCAGCCAGTGATAAAAGAAAATGAGCTTATTAGAGCGCTTCTTAGGCACTTTTAATTTTAAACATGTAATTGGTCATCTGTGAGGATAAAAACAGCAGAGTGAGCCTTTTAGATGCTAAGAGAAGGATGTGGCTAAGCCGGAAAGACATTCAGCTGTAAATAGATCGGAGTTTCGTTTAATATCACATTAGCAATTAGTGTTAATGAAAATGAAAACCTTTAACACTATTTCGAATAGTGTTAAGGTTCTGGGGTTGATTTTAACATGACCAATTAAGTAACTACAATAATTTCACCGGCAGTACTCAAGCGAGTTTGGATAGGAGGCACTCCGGCTCAAGTGTCGGCAGACGGCAGCTACCTATCGCAACCAATTGGCCGAAGATGGAGTGCTGATCAAGGGCGAAGGCCGACCCAACTACTTACTTTATCAAAGCATTGAAGGATGTAATTCGTGTGAAAAAATAAATGCGTTCATCAAAAAGTAAAGTATCCAAAGGTCATCAAGTCAAAAGACAGTAGTGAAGTACTTATTACCTACAGCAACGTCTCGTAATATCAAGGGAGCAATTCCCGATTTTTATAATGAGTGCTTTTAACGAGATTTAAGTAGGTGTAATTGATATGAAATGACAAATACTCATAAAAACGTGCTTTTCAAGTCAAAAAAAAGGAAGTAAAATCAAAGTTAGTGGTTAAACTCCAACCAACTTTTCTTACTTTTAGCGAATCAACCATTCATAAAGCCCCCAATTCACTCAATGGCCAAAAAAGTAATCAAGCAAAAATCCATGGAAGAGACCCTTTGGGAATCTGCCAATAAACTCCGTGGTACTGTAGAATCTTCAGAGTACAAACACGTAGTACTTGCCCTTATCTTCCTCAAGTTTGCCAGTGATAAATTTGAAGCACGCCGCAAAGAACTGATCGCCAATGGTGACGAGGATTTTCTGGAAATGACAGAATTCTATACCATGAAGAATGTGTTTTTCCTGTCAACGGAATCCCGCTGGAGCTACATCATGGAGCATGCTAAGCAAAATGACATTGCCATCAAAATAGACACAGCGCTGCATACCGTAGAAAAAAACAATCCCAGTCTGAAAGGCGCATTGCCCGACAACTATTTCTCTAGGCTAGGCATGGACGTGAGCAAGTTGGCCGCTTTGCTCGATACCATCAACAACATAGACACCCTTCGCGACGAGCAACAAGATGTCGTTGGCAGAGTCTACGAGTATTTTCTCAGCAAATTCGCCTTGGCAGAAGGAAAAGGAAAAGGAGAATTCTACACGCCCAAGAGCATCGTCAACCTGATAGCCGAGATGATAGAGCCTTACAAAGGGATCATCTATGATCCTGCTTGTGGTTCGGGCGGTATGTTTGTGCAGTCTATCAAGTTTATAGAAAGCCACCATGGCAACAAGCGCGAAGTGTCTATCTACGGCCAAGAATACACCGCAACTACCTACAAGCTGGCCAAAATGAACCTTGCCGTACGAGGAATTTCTGCCAACCTGGGCGCAGTGGCCGCCGATACCTTTGGCAGAGACCAGCACCCTGATCTGAAGGCTGACTTCATCATGGCCAATCCACCCTTCAACCAAAAAGACTGGCGTGGACCAGACGAGTTGCTGGACGACTCACGCTGGAGAGGATACGATGTGCCACCGACCAGCAACGCCAACTACGGCTGGATCCTCAACATGGCCAGCAAGCTCTCGCAAAATGGTGTAGCGGGATTCATCCTCGCCAATGGCGCACTCTCCGGAGGAGGTGAGGAATATAAAATCCGTAAGACATTGATCGAAAACAAACTGGTAGAAGCGATAGTGATTTTGCCTAGAAGCATGTTTTACACTACGGATATTAGTGTGACACTTTGGATTCTCAATAACAACAAACGTAAACGAACCGTCCATACACCTGAAGGTGATCGTCATTACAGAGAACGTGAAGAAGAATTTCTATTTCTGGACTTACGTCAAATAGGGGAACCTTTCGAAAAGAAATTCACCCAATTTTCTCCAGAGCAAATCACTAGCATCGCCAAAACCTATCACGATTGGCAACAATCCCCCTTTTCCAAAGGGGGCGCAGGGGGATTTGCGAACACCCCCGAATATTCCTACTCCGCCACGCTAGAAGAAATCCGCGCCAAAGACTACTCTTTGGTACCGAGCAAATACATCGAGTTTATCAACCGAGATGAAAACATCGATTTCGATACCAAAATGTCTACACTACAAAGTGAGTTCAAAGAATTATTAGTGGCTGAGGCAAAGTCAAAATCAGAGTTGCTTGATGTGTTTAAAGAACTAGGGTATGAGATCAAATTATAAGCGACTCGAATCCTATATCAGACCTATTGATATTAGAAATACCGAGCTAGAGGTAGATCTACTACTTGGCGTAAGTATTAAGAAGATTTTAATGCCTTCTATCGCTAATACAATTGGCACAGACATGTCAAAATACAAGATCATACGTAAGATGCAGTTCGCGTATGGTCCGGTAACCTCTCGAAATGGCGATAAAATATCTGTGGCATTGCTGGAAGATCACGAGGCTGCCATTCTCTCACAAGCGTATGTGGTGTTTGAAGTCATTGATCATAATGAACTAGATCCTGAGTATCTAATGATGTGGTTCAGGCGACCAGAGTTTGACAGATATGCTCGTTTCAAGTCGCATGGCAGTGCGAGAGAGACATTCGACTGGGAAGAAATGTGCGAAACGGAACTCCCAATCCCCTCCATCGAAAAACAGCGAGCCATCGTAAAGGAGTACAACACAGTAGTCAACCGCATCAAACTCAACGAACAGCTCAACCAAAAACTAGAAGAAACCGCCCAGGCACTATACAAACACTGGTTCGTAGATTTCGAATTCCCCCATTCCCCTTCACTGGAGGGATCTGCGCACCAAGGGGTAAATTCCCCTCCGTTGGAGGGGTCCTCGAAGAGGGGGGTGGTAAATATCTCCGAATTAGAGTCGTCCTCGAAGAGGGGGGTGGTAAATATCTCCGAATTAGAGTCGTCCTTGAATAAGGAGGTGGTAACTACCTCCGAATCAGAAAAGTCCTCGAAGAAGAAGGTGATTGAACGCAACTCCAAAAACTACTTCTCACTCCCATTCAACCCCAAATTAAAAGATCGAGCCAAGGCATTACGAAAGGCTGGCAACCTATCAGAAGTGCTTTTCTGGCAAGAGGTGCGAAACAAGCAGTTTAGGGGGTTGGACTTTGACCGTCAGAAGATCATTGGCAATTACATAGTCGATTTTTATTGCCCCAATTGTCAGGTGGTGGTAGAGATAGATGGGAGTAGCCATGATGACAAACAGGAATACGATGCAGCACGAGACGCCTATCTCGAAGGGCTAGGACTTACGGTGATTCATATTGATGATTTGGAAGTGAAGAAGCGACTGAAATCCTTAATGAATGAGTTGTATGAGCACCCTGCATTTGAAATGGTGGACGGTGGGGAAATGCGTAGCGAAGAACCACCCCGCCCTGCGGGCACCCCTCCGGAGGAGGGGAACATGAGTGCGGCTAAAGGCTATAAATCCTCCGGTGGCAAAATGGTCTGGAATGAGGAACTGGAGAAGGAGATTCCGGAAGGGTGGGAGGTTGATAAGATGATTAATCGAACGACAAAAATCGGAAGTGGGTCAACACCTCGTGGAGGAAAAGGAAGCTACCAGCAAACAGGTATTTCTTTGATAAGAAGTATGAATGTTCATGACTTTCAATTTCTCTTTAAGGATTTGGCTTTTATAGATAAGCAGCAAGCAGACAAATTGAAAAACGTAGAAGTTGAAGAGAATGATATTTTGCTAAATATTACTGGAGCTTCTGTAGCGAGATGTTCTATTGTACCTAAAGATGTTCTGCCGGCTAGGGTTAATCAACATGTTGCAATAATCCGAATGAATGAAATTGAATCGTCGAATTATATTTTGTGTGCTTTATGTTCGACGTATTACAAGAAAAGACTTTTAGGCGTTAGCGAATCAGGTTCTACCCGTGAAGCAATTACAAAGGAGGATATTCAAAACTTTGAAATGCTTTTCCCTAATCACAAAGTTTTAGATCAGTTTGACTATAAGCTTGATTTGATATTGAAAAATCGAGAAATGGCGACTTCTGAAAATGAAATTCTTATCAGTTTAAAAGACTTGATTCTATCAAAAATGACTCAAGTTGAAGTAGAAGAAAAGGAGGTGGTGGGATGAGTAATTATAGAAATAGAAAAACTAAAAAAAACAATGATATAGAGCCTAGTAGCCTTGTTAAGTGTTAAGCACTGTTTAAGAGTAGATTTTAAGTATGGTCAATCCGCTTGCGGATAAACGCTACTCTCTGATGACCCTTGTATTTTCCATAATATACAAATATTTGGATGATACATTCGATTCGAATTTGGCATTTAGCCAACCCAAGGTGAACGGCTTTTTTAATATATGAAAACGCTTGAATATTACTTTTCTAATAGGGCTTTGCTCAAAAGTTTGAGTCTTAAAAGGTCATTGCTGGCTAAAAAAAGGCATGATAAAATGTTTCATGCGGGGATATTCGATACTCAAGTTTCTGACACTGGAAAAAAACATCTGCTTGAAGAGATTTTTCCCCCAAGGAATATTTGGATCAGGATATCAAGAGATGAAAGAAAAGGTAAGACCGCATTAGATATTAACGCAATTCAGTTAGAAAGAACAGTGCTAAGAATTACCAATAAGTTTAAAAATACTCCAAAAGAAAATTGGGAAATCAAGCTTTACGAAGTTTTAGAGGATATTAAAAAGCGAGTTCTTGAAGGCATTTACATGGTGCCAATACCACGCATTCTTCATCAGTTCAAAAAGAAAGAAGATGGAATTAGTATTTTTCGTCCAATAGCGGAATACTCTTACATAGACAGAATAATAATAAGTCAGTGTAATAAATACCTGACACAATGTTTTGATCCGTTATTCGAAGATTGCTCCTATGCATTTCGAGCTTCGAATACCAGAAAGTCTTATACCCATCATCAGGCAGTTAGGGATATAATTGAATTCAAACGTTCCATGGAATTTGAATCCCTATGGGTATCTGAGTGTGACATTAAAAAGTTTTATGATTGTGTCAATCATGATGTTCTTAAGTCAGTATTAAAAAAGAAAATTAGGGAATGTCAGAAGATTGGAATTGAAATAAATGAAACGGCAATTTCAATTTTATGTTCTTATCTGGATTCCTACACTTTTAATAGATATGTCAGAACAATTAATCTGGGAAAGAAGGCGGAATTTGGGTGGGTTAAAAAATCAGAATTAGAAGTTACTGGAAGCGATCCCGTTGTGGATAACCTAGGGATTCCTCAGGGTGGAGCCTTTAGTTGTTTGATGGCTAATCTATTAATGGATGAGGTCGATAAGGAAGTATTAAAACATCAAGATGGCAGCCTTTTTTATGCAAGATTTTGCGATGATATGGTGCTAATTCACCCGGAAAAAGAAATATGTGAAGCAGCTCTATCGTCATATACAAATGGCCTAAAATCCAATAAACTGATACATCATCGATTTGAATCTGTATTGGAGTATGGACAAGAGTTCTGGAGTTCTAAATCCAAAGCTCCTTATAAGTGGGAAAGTATCAAGGATAAGTCCAGTATACCATGGCTTTCATTTGTTGGATATCAAATAAGACATGATTTGACTGTGAGAGTCAGACGGTCATCACTGCAGAAGGAAGTGGAGAAACAAGTAAAGGAACTTGGTCAAATAATTAAATCATTAAAGAGTCATGAGAAAATTAAAATATCTAAAAAGGCGGTAAAATTTAGGGTTGGCCAGAGGTTGCTTTCAATGTCGATTGGAAGGCATTCCATTTTCAAAAAAGAACGATTTGGTCAAATGTGCTGGACAGCAGGATTTAAAATTCTTAAAGAAGAAGATTACATAAAATTCCAATCGAAATACCTCGATCGAAAAAGAGGGAGTCAATTAGCTAGGTTGTCAACTCACCTAAAGAAAATTGATCAATCAAAGTTTAGTTCAAAGACTCCTGTTGCCTTAAAAAAAGAGCCGAAATACTATGGTGCGCCTTTCAGTTATCATTATCAATTTTTAAAACCAAAAAAGTAAGACATGGAAGTATATAAGGATCTAAATGGAGATTCAAATGTGGAAGCTTATGAAACTGGTAATAATTTCATAAGTGTAAAGTTTAAAGGAAGTCGAAAAACATACACTTATAGCTATCAGAAGGCAGGTAAATATCATGTTGAGCAAATGAAAGTCCTTGCAATTAAGGGGGATGGCTTAAATGGATACATTAATTCCAATGTTAAGTTTTTATACGATTAATCGCAGAAATTGAACCTATGAGATCGAAGCTAATTGACATTTCAATAAAAAACCTTGGTTGTATTGGAAATGACAAACTAATTATTTCTCTAGATAATATTTTGTGTCTAGTTGGAAATAACAATTCAGGAAAATCCACTGTCTTGAGAGCTTATGAATTAGCAGTAGGAACTGAAAAGTATGATTCCTTGAGAGATAGGTCAAAGCATTCTAACTATGACACAGAAATTGAAATCAGTGTACATATCCCAGAAAAGGTTGGAAATATTGCTGAGAAATGGAAAGAGGTAAAAGGTGATTTGCGGATTGTTAGAAGTAGATGGGCCTGGGATCGTTTTGGTACAAAAACTAGGGAGACATATGACCCTGAGAAAGGCGAGTATTCGGTAGATGGTAATGCTGCTGGTTTGGATAACGTATTTACAAGCCGGCTACCTAAACCTTTTAGAATAGGAGCTTTAGATAATCCAGAACAAGAATTGGATAAGCTTTTAAAAATTATAGTTGATCCGATAGGTGAAAAGCTCAAGGCATCTTTTGAAGAGGAAGATTCAGATCTAAGGAAATCTCTCGATGCTTTCAATAAAGAAGCTTTGAAACCAATTGAAGCTGAAGCTAAAAAAATAGAAGCACACAGCGAAGATATTTCCAAAAATCATCGATCAATTTTTCCAGATTTGAAAATTGACTTAAAAATTGGAATCAGTGAAATAAAATTTGACCCTATTAGAGCTTTAGTGGATGGGTCTAGGTTAGATATTTCTGAATATGATCATATAGTAAATTGGAACCAACAAGGGACTGGATCTCAACGTGCGCTTTTTTGGTCAATACTTCAAGTGAGATCAAAACTTCAATCTAAAAATGATTTACAAAAAGAGTATGAGAAGGAGATAAAAACACTTGAAAGTGAGATTAAAAAACTAGAAAAAGCAAGGGATAAGGCTGCTAAAGCAGATACAAAAGCTTCTAAACAAAGTGAAATTGATGTTAAGCAGAAGAGAATTGAAGAGCTACAAGCAAAAGATGTGGAGCAAGCCATAGCAGGTGAAGAAAATGAGGTTTCCCTTCCTGGCTATATGCTTCTTATAGATGAACCGGAAACAGCTCTTCACCCAAATGCAATTAGGGCTGCTTCTAAATATCTCTATGATTTAGCAAAGGATAAGTCTTGGCAAGTAATGCTTACAACTCATAGTCCACTTTTTTTAAATCCATTTGTGGACAATACAACTATTGTAAGGTTAACAAGAGCCGATAGCATTCCTTCTCCTCTAACTTATCGGTCTGACTCAATAGTTTTCTCCGACGAAGAGAAGAAACAACTCGTTCTATTAAATACTTTCGACCAAAATTTGGCTGAAATGTTTTTTGGTCAACATCCTATCGTGGTAGAGGGAGATACGGAGTTTGCTGCATTTCAAAAGGTAATGGACATGAATATTGATAAATATCCTTTGAGTAGTCGTCCTTTAGTAATTCGCGCAAGAGGAAAGTTTACTATTATACCTATTTTGAAAATGTTAAATCACTTTAAAGTTGACTTCTCTGTTTTACATGATTCAGATTATCCAAAAAATAAGAGGAAAGCTATTAATAATGTTTGGACTGGAAATGAAAGAATTCTTGAAGAGATAAATATTTGTAGACGTTCTGGGCGGAAAGTTATTCACCGGATTTCAATTTCAACTTTTGAAATTGAACATAGAGGTGTTGATATGGATGATGACAATAATGTAATTCTACCTACTTCTACAGGAAAACCATTCGAAATGTATGACTTATTAGGTAAAGATTCTGATGTAAAAGATTCTGTTGAAAAAGTTTTTGATGAACTAATCAATTTAGATTCAAGGGAGGAAGCTTTTGAATCTGGGACTACCTTGAAAGAAGCTTTTAATGAATGGGTAAAAGAAAATAAGATTAATGATTCAAGATTTAGTGTATCATGAGTACAATTAAAATAAACCAAAAACTCAAACGGCTAGAAATTCAAAATTTTGAATTGGACAATGAAATAGTCTTTAACTATTTCGATAACCTACCTGCTGCAGAGAGAGACGATAAATTAATTAGGGCACTTTATATAGGGGTATTAGCACTGATGGAAGATCGTTTGTCCTCATTCCTTTCCAAGACTTCTAATGAACTAGGCACTGAGCTGGAGAGCTTAAAGATGATTTTCGATATGAAGCAGGAGCTCTTTTACAAGTCTACCATCAAGGGAGTACTGGCAGAAGAGGACATTGCCAACTATTTAAATGCATTTTTCAAGGAAAAGAAAATAGGAGATCAAGCCATGCTTACTGGCAATGCAGCTGGTGCCATACCTAAAAACAAAACAGGAGATATCATTTGTGATGTAAATGGCAATGCAGATTTAAAGATTGCGATAGAATGTAAGTTTGATAAAAGTGTAAAGCTTGGTACAATAGATTCCAAAGATGTCTTTATCCGTAAAACAGACACGGCATGGAGTCAGCTGATTGAGGCTCAGGCTAATCGTGAAGCAAAAATTAGTTTAATCGTTTTAGATCGCTCACTAGTTGATAATTCTATTCTCAAGTTCGCCGAGAATGTTGGCTTCATACCAGAGATCGGTTTTATTGCCATCATTGATTCTCAAAAAGGAGACTATAGTAATCTTGCTATTGCCTACATGCTTGCAAGAGATATTGCCATTAATGCCAAGGAGATTGATTTCGATAAAGAGACATTGGGTTTCATCCTTACTCGTATCATCAAGGATATTCAGGAAGTAAGAAGTATAAAATCGCTTGTTGAGAATAACATCGCGAATAATAAAGCTATTTTGAAACAACTTGAAAAATCAATGCAACTCATGGAGTTTAACCAAGAATATCTAAATCGCTTTTTTGAAACGGGAACACTAACCAAAAAGGATTTGCTTGATTTCTATATGGGTGAAGAGGTAAAAGATAAGTTCAAGTTGATAGAAAAGGAAATTGATGAATTATGAAATACCCTGAAGCACAACTAACAAATGACTGAAACCACCCGCATAGCGTACAAGCAGCAGCTTACCGATGGGCTAGAGAAGAATCTTTGGAGTAATCATGTCAAGTTTTTGAATCAAAAAACTTGACAGTCGTTATCTTTGAAGCATGAACCTATCTGCCACCATCACGTCACGCATAGCCACCATCCCAGAGGATACCACCTTTCGGTACGATACGCTCGATATACCTCGGGAGCAATATGCTACTGCCGCTAAGGTGTTGGAGCGCTTACAGACCAAGGGCACAATCAAAAAGATATCTAAAGGCATCTTTTACAAACCACGAAAGACCGTCTTCGGTGAGCTCCAACCTGGATCGGAAGAAGTCCTCAAAGACTATCTTTTCGAGAAGGGAAAACGCATCGCTTACCTTACAGGCACTTACCTATACAACCGCCTCGGCCTTACCACCCAGATACCAAAGGTTTGGCAGGTAGCCAGCTATAACCAACGCATATTCGTACAGCGCGGCAGCCTTAAAGCCACGCCTGTCAAGAGCTATGTTAGCATCACAGAAGAAAACTATCGCCTCTTAGGGTTTCTGGATGCTCTCAAAGACTGGAACAACATTCCTGATCTGGATCAGCAACAAGCGATCAAAAGATTACTCACTTTGCTAGAGGAATTCACCAAAGATCAACGCAGAGAACTAGCCAGCTACGCCTTGCAGTATCCTCCACGGGTAGCCGCTTTTCTAGGTGCCTTGCTCGATTATACAAAAGACCAGCAAGATCTTGATGCGTTGAAAAACCGATTGAATCCGCTGACCAGCTATAAATTGAATAAATTGAAATCCAATTTACCCACCGCTATCAATTGGCAAATAGCATGAGGCTCCACGATGATATAGCACTTTTCAGAGATGCAGTGACCGCTACGGCGCAGCAGATGAACCTGCCAGAGATTTATGTGGAGAAGGACTATTGGGTGACTTATGCCCTAAAAACCATTTTCACCTCTGAAGCCAGGGAGTTTGCTGTATTCAAAGGAGGCACAGCCTTGTCTAAATGCTACAAGATCATCGAGCGTTTTTCTGAAGACATTGATTTGGTCGTACTCCGGGAGGAGGCAGAGTCTGGCAATTCACTTACTAGGAAAATAAAAGCGGTCTCAAGAATCGTCGGAGCAGTACTGGCCGAAGTAGCCGTTGAGGGAATCACCAATAAAAGAGGTCGGATGCGTAAGACCGTGCATCAATACCCGAAAACATTCGCGGGGGATTTCGGACAGGTAAGAGATTTCATAGTATTGGAAGCATCCATGCTAGGCAGTTTTGAACCCTACCACACCATGAATATTTCAAGCTTCATCTACGATATGATGATGGCTCAGGATCAGGAGCCTTTAGCTGATGAGTATCAACTATTACCTTTTTCGATTAATGTACTAGACGTCAGGCGTACCATTTGCGAAAAAATCATGAGTCTTGTTCGATTCTCCTACGAGGAGGATGCCATCGCCACGCTAAAGAATAAGATTAGGCATGCTTATGATATACATGCCCTGCTTAAGCTAGAAGAGCTAGCAACATTTTTTGAAAGTGAAGACTTTGACCAGATGCTCCGCAAAGTAGGTAACGACGATGTGGATAGTTTTCGTAACAACAATGGCTGGCTAGTCAATCACCCAGCTCAAGCACTGTTATTTAATAAGCCAGAGGAAACTTGGTCCGCATTAGCGACTACTTATCATGGATCCTTTGCAGGCTTGGTTTATGGAAAACTGCCAGATGCCTCGCACATAGCTACCGATCTCAGACGGGTATCGGAGCGACTTAAAAAAATAAAGTGGAATATAAACCTGGATCAATGAATAGATTCACCGAGACACAACTGGAGCAAGCCTTTATCGAGATGCTCCAAGAGCAAAAATACACCTACCTCAAGGGTGGAGACATTGATAGAAGTCCAAATGAAGTCCTCATAAAAGAGGATTTAAGGGATTACTTGCAGAAGCGATACCAACATGAGCAGATCACACCTGCAGAAATAGAAAGCATCATCAGGCAGTTGGAATCCTTTCCATCCTCTGACCTATACGAAAGCAATAAGGGCATCATGAGGATGATCTCCGATGGTTTTCCGCTCAAGCGGGAAGACCGCAGCAAAAAAGACCTTTTCGTGCAGCCAGTAGATTTTAGACAGTATCCCGATCAAGAGGAAAGTATCGAGGTGCTACCAATGGCCGCTGATCCAGCATCAGATTACGGTCAATCATTGAACATTTTCAAGGTCGTCAACCAACTGGAGATTCAAGGGTACGAACAAAAGAGGATTCCTGACGTCATTTTATACATCAACGGGATTCCGCTAGTCGTGGTGGAATTCAAGAGTGCCATTAGAGAAGACGCCACCATCTACAATGCCTACGAGCAGCTCACTATTTGGTATCGAAGAGACATCCCCGAGCTCTTCAAATACAATGCTTTCTGCATCATCAGCGACGGAGCGAATAACAAAGCAGGGGGTTTATTTTCACCTTATGAGTTCTTTTATGCTTGGCGCAAAATAGACCCTAATGACGAAAATGAAGTGGACGGTATTGCCTCACTGCACACCATGGTCAAGGGCATGCTAGACAGATACCGACTTAGCGATATCATCCATAACTTCATTCACTTCCCAGACTCATCCAAAAAGGATGAAAAAATAGTTTGTCGGTATCCACAGTACTATGCTGCCAACAAGCTTTATGAGAACATCATCCAACACCAAAAGCCCGAAGGTGACGGTAAAGGAGGAACGTATTTCGGAGCTACAGGCTGTGGCAAAAGTTTCACCATGCTCTTCCTTTCACGCTTATTGATGAAGAGTGTAGAGCTATCTAGTCCCACCATTATCTTAATCACCGATCGCACCGATCTGGATGATCAGTTGTCGGGACAGTTTACCAATGCCAAGCGATACATTGGCGATGACCAAGTGGTGAGTGTAGAATCACGATCCGATCTCCGTGCATTCCTCAAAGGACGAAACAGTGGAGGAGTATTCTTGACCACCATCCACAAGTTCACAGAGGACACAGAACTGCTCACCGAGCGATCCAATGTGATGTGTATTTCCGATGAAGCACATAGGAGCCAGATCAATCTCGATCAGAAGGTGAAAATGACCAAGGATGGCGTGAGGAAAACCTTTGGCTTTGCTAAATACCTCCATGATTCACTACCCAATGCTACCTATGTCGGATTCACAGGCACACCCATAGATGCGACCATGGATGTTTTCGGCGAGATTGTCGATAGCTACAACATGACCGAGTCTGTGAAAGACGAAATCACCGTTCGGATTGTGTATGAAGGCAGAGCCGCCAAAGTGCTACTTGACAATGGTAAGCTCAAAGAGATAGAGGCCTACTATGCCAAATGTGCGGAGGATGGCAGCTCTGAACATCAGATAGAGCAAAGCAAGAAAGCTACTGCCCAGATGAATGCGATTATTGGCGATCCCGAGCGCATAGAAGCATTAGCTGCTGATTTTGTAAAGCATTATGAGCAAAGAGTGAGCGAAGGAGCGACCATCAAAGGCAAGGCACTCTTTGTCTGCAGTACCCGACCAATTGCTTTTCAGCTATACAGTGATATCATCAAGTTGAGACCAAACTGGGCTCAGACCAAAGTATCCGACGAAGGGGTAGAATTGACAGATAGAGAAAAGAGGGAAATAAAGCCAATGCCACGTCTGCAGATGGTCATGACCCGAAACAAGGAAGACAGTCAAGAACTCTATGATCTGCTAGGCACCAAAGAACATCGCAAGGAGTTGGACAGGCAGTTCAAAGAAGCCAAGTCCAACTTTAAAATTGCCATAGTAGTAGACATGTGGCTTACAGGATTTGATGTTCCTTTTCTGGATACCATCTACATCGATAAGCCAGTAAAGCGACACAACCTTATTCAGACTATCTCCAGAGTTAACCGAAAGTTTGAAGGCAAATCCAAAGGTTTAGTAGTCGATTACATCGGCATCAAAACCGAAATGAACAAGGCGCTGGCGCAGTATGCCAAAGTAGACGGCACCAACATGGAGGAAATCTCACATTCCGTCAATGTGGTCAAAGATCAGCTGGACTTACTAGCCAGACTATTTCACAAATTCGATGATCAGGATTATTTCTCAGGTTCATCTTTGGCACAGTTAAATGCCCTTAATAATGCAGTCGAGTTTATTCAAATCACCAAAACCACTGAGCACCGATTTATCGGATTGGTGAAGCGACTAAAGGCCGCCTATGATATCAGTTGTGGGAGTGAGCTGATCACCGAAACAGAGCGAGATTACATCCATTTCTATCTAGCAGTACGATCCATCATCATTAAACTAACCAGAGGCAATGCGCCCGATACGGCACAGATGAATGCCAAGGTACGAGACATGATGAACGAGGCACTGAAAAGTGACGGGGTAGAAGAGATTTTTAAATTAGGAGATGAAAAGGAAAAAGAACTAGACCTATTTGACGAAGCGCACCTGGCGCGACTTGCCAAAATCAAGCTGCCAAATACCAGAATGAAACTGCTGGTAAAGCTCCTTTCTAAAGCGCTGGATGAATTCAAAAAAACCAACAAAGCTAAAGGAACAGATTTTTCCAAAAAGATGAAGGCAGTAGTTGAAAAATACAACGAACGCAAAGAGCAAGACACATTCCGCGGTGAGGTAGTGGATGATTTCACAGATGAGATCATCGCGCTCTATAAGGCATTACTGGAAGAAAGAAAGTCATTCGGTGAGAAGGGGATAGATATAGAGGAAAAGGCATTTTACGACATCCTGTTTTCACTTTGCCAGAAATACGATTTCAAGTACCCGGAGGACAAACTCATAATCTTAGCAGCAGAGGTCAAAAACGTAGTGAGCAATGTGGCCAAGTATGCAGACTGGAATAAGAAAGAAGACACAAAAGCCGAGCTAAGAGTCGGCCTCCTTCGCTTACTCAAGAAGTATGATTACCCACCGGTTGACAAAGACGAAGTGTACAAAGAGATCTTCGAGCAAGCAGAGAATTTCAAGAAATATAAGCGTTGAATTATCATATTCCAAATACCAATGTACGACCTCATAGGAGACATACACGGCCACTGCACAGAACTCGAAGTGCTACTTGATGCACTCGGCTACCAAGAAATAGAAGATAGCTGGGTACACCCAGAAGGACGAAAAGTAATCTTCGTAGGAGACTATATCGATCGTGGACCCCAAATCCTCGAAACCGTAAGGCTAGTCCGCAAAATGGTAGAATACGGAAATGCCATTGCCCTCATGGGTAACCATGAGTTCAATGCACTCGCATACCACATCCGCAAGGCGGATGGAGAATTCTGCCGGCCACACACGCCGAAGAATAGGAAACAACATGGCGCCACTTTAGCGCAAATGGAAGGCCATGAACATGAATTCAAATCACATCTCGATTGGTTCCTGACATTGCCACTCTTCATCGACTTTCCGGAGTTCAGGGCTGTTCATGCTTACTGGGATCAACAAAACATTGACCGCCTAGTGGAGATTTTAGGAGGGAACAAGCTCAGGTCAGCAGAGGACATCATTGCCGCATCAGATACATCCACTGAACTGTATAGTCTGATCGAAGAAACACTCAAAGGCAAGGAAATGAGCCTGCCTGAAGGGATCACTTTTCATGATAAAGACGGCCATCAACGCTCGGAAATCCGAATCAAATGGTGGGAAGATCCAGCCAATACAACCTTCCATGACTACAGCGTGGTACCACTGGAAGATTTACCTCATACACCAGTAACGGAATCAAATAACTATTACACGCCAGAAGAAAAGCCTGTCTTTTTCGGACACTACTGGCTCACTGGTGATCCAGTCATCCAAAAACCCAACGTCTGCTGCCTCGACTACAGCGTCGCAAAAGGAGGGAGCCTAGTAGCCTATAGATTGGATGGCATGGAAGAACTCGATTTGACCAATTTTGTAACCGTTTCAGAAGCGGAATGACCAAACAAATAAACTTCAGCAATCCAGGGGAAATTGATCCCGCAAAAGTTAAACAAGCGGTTTTCAATAAGATTGACTTTCCTCTGGCTGAAGACTGGTGGGATCAAATTGAAGCAGCCTTTAAGCATTGTTGGAATGTAGACATTGGCATTAGAGGTGTGATATATGAAGATCAAATTGAAAAGTACGTATATAAGCAATTGAGGAAAAATGATCTTTTAATCACTTCAGATCAGGTCAGTCAAATCATTGGCATAATGCTCCATTATATCGAGACGAGTGGTGGATATTTGGATGAAAGTGAAAATGCAGCACCGAAGAAAGAAAAGAAAAAGCCAGCTCCACTAAAGAGTGAGTTGCCATGCTATTTGATTACTTACGGCTCAGGAGAGACTGAATTGTTTTATGGCGTTTTCCGTGCGGCATGGGCATTTGCCAGAAACAAGTCGGGTAGATATTCAGTGGAATCATACTCCTAAAAACGAGGACAGGTCTTTCCCCAGAGTCTATGACTCACAAAAAATCCTCACCGATACGAGTACGAGATAAAGAGAAAGTAGTAAAACCCACATCCCTCCAGCCTGCGCATTCCGTCCCGCGAAAAAGCGGGACTACATTTACAAGCTTTCATTCACGCACATAAGAGTATTCAACCACTCGCTTCTTCCGAATACTTCGGAATCACTCCCTATTTCATACCCCTATCTTACCTCCCCAAATTTCCATATTAAAGTCCGTCGTAACCAAAACGGTCTCTTGGCAGGTTAAAGACAGAGTAGAGATCACCAATCCGGGAGGTTTGACCAGTGCCATCTCCCTTGCTGATTTTGGAACCAAAAGCCATAGTAGAAACCCATTGATCTTTGGTCTGTTTGTTCGTATTCGCATGGTAGAACAAGTGGGTTCTGGCATTGGTCGTATTAAAGACCAGATGAATTCTGCTAAGCTTCCTGAACCACAGTTTAAAACAGACGGCATGTTCACAGTGGTTCTTTACAGAACTGTGGAAGAAACTGTGGAAGAAGCTGTGGAAGAAATTCTGGAATCATCCTAAAAGCGATGCGCGAAAACCCTAAAATCACTGCTAAAGGCTTGGAAGAAATCACGGGCTTGACAAGACGAGGCGTGGAGTATCATATCGATAAATTAAAAAAGAGAAAGCGAATCAAACGAGTAGGCTCAACAAAAGGTGGGCATTGGGAACTCACCGTACAAAACACATAATTTATAAAACATTCCACTGCTGTCATTTAAAGAAAA
>JAVJRN010000071.1:0-2047 GCA_040218415.1 Cyclobacteriaceae bacterium | reverse complement strand
TAAAATCACCGGCAGCTTGTGCAGATGTTTCCCATTGGTGGATTTTTTGATTAGCGGCTCCATCTTTTGGACGCATATAGGTGTTTTGCGCCTTATTAATTACATTCTGATAGTCTGTTGCAATCGCTATTTCAAAGGCTGTCTGAGAATTATCAGTGGATGTATTGTTAAAGTCCACTCTGGACGGTGCTAACTCATTATCGAAGTGATTACTATTGTAGGTATATTTAATTAATTGTTGGTTCTCAAATATTAGTACATGGGTAGTATTTGGATCTATACTGGCTGAGTAAGTCTCTGAAGAACTTGCGTCAATGCTGAATAACTCACCGTTTACTTGGCTCTTATTCTCTAAATTGAGCCTTACCGTATAATTCAATTTCCGACCAGACTCACGGTTCATGATCATCATGCTAATCTTATTACCATCTTTTGCACCAAACACAATCGTATTGGTATTACTACTCTCCCCATTCAAATACTCTCCTGTAAAGTGTTTAGCTACAAACTCGAGGTGTCTATAAGATGCTCTAGGAACCATATTCTGACCATCAATAAAACTAAAATCACTCCCCTGTCTACTGCCACTATTTTCAAACATGCTCCAAGTGGCGGCATACTTAGCTTCATATTTCATACAAAGACCTAATACTCCACCGAACATTTGACCATTTTCCCAAGTGTGCACTAAAGATCCGTCCTTTGCATTAAACTCCCCGATACTCCATTCAAGAGCATCCTCACCTGTGCGATTGTAATCATTGTTTATTTGATCGACTTTCGCTTTGCATTTTTTTATTGAAGTTTCGTAACCAGCTAACCCCTCATAAGCCAGATTGATATCATTATCTTGTGGATACCTGTGCCACGAAATACCGTCACAATAGTAATAATCCTTTCCAGGTATTTTACCCGCTATGTCATTTGCACCGCCAAATAGATCATTGATAGCCTCCTCGATATAATAAGAGAAATCAGGGCCAAATATTTTTATAGTAGGATCTACTTCTTTCATTGCCGCTGATAAAGGCTTAAAGTAGGACTCTACATCTGGCGCTACATCAGCTATTGGAGGCTCGTTAGCTTCAAGCCAGGGTTCATTACCGATGTTCCAATATTTAATGGGGGATTTGCCTTGAGCTACAAGCGTTACATTGAAATACTGAACTACTCCCGCAGCTTGAGATGCAGATATTTTTTGAGAAACCTGGATAATTGGCACAGCCCCTATCTCTCTGATCTTATCGACCCAGCCCGACAAAGTTCCATTAGAAGGCATATTATCATTATATGCATTGCCTCCAATCCTGATTGTTTTAACACCACAATCTTTGGTAAGTTGCCATACTTGATCAGAGGGGTTGGTGTACCACGCATTATTTCCAACCAACATTGGACTAATCTCCTGAGCGTATAGATCACTTGTAAAACTCAGAACCAACAGGATTAGTGAGATTAGTTTTTTAAATAATGTGGCCTTTTGCATTTAAAATAATGGTTTGGAAGGATTATTAAATTGAGATTATGACCACATGCTGATTCGCACGATTTGTACAAATTCTTATTCATGCTAAGGTGGCATATTTAATAAATTTCAAACAAAATGAAATGTTAATTGACGATCGATCAATAAGGTTTCTTCATTGAAATTAAAAAACCTACCCCTACGAGATAATAACCGCAGGGGTAGATATGAATATTCTACTTTTTCTTCTCGGCAAGCTTCTTAATGCCATAAGCCGCACCACCTACGAGCAGCAGAGACAATCCACCATCTATTGGTGTGGCTGGAGGCGCTCCTTGGGCGAAACAAACACCTGTCATTACCATAAGACCAAGTACCAATGTTATTTTTATCGTTTTCATATCAATAGATTTTTTTAATGGAAAAATATTTTTTTGATGGTTGAATTTTCTCTTGAATGAACCTTGATCAAATAAATTTCTCCCGACTCAAAAGAGTAATGTACCATCTGCTTATTGGTTGCAGGATGAAGCGATTTTTCAAGTAACATCCTTCCAGACATATCCATAATTTCAACTTTAA
>JAVJRN010000065.1:0-74792 GCA_040218415.1 Cyclobacteriaceae bacterium | reverse complement strand
ATACGCCAAGCTCCGATTTTGTAGCAAGTGATACGGGTGCTTTGGCCGTTGGAATGAAAATCGAACATCCGAAATTCGGTTTTGGTAAGGTGATAGAAATTGATGAAGATGGAAGCAATAAAAAGGCAAGGGTTAATTTTGGCAAGGCAGGAGATAAAAAACTACTGCTCGCCTTCGCAAAGTTGAGAATCATTGATTGAGCTTATTAAAGAAGGCTTTTCAGCTATCCTATGATTATTTTTACACCGTATATTTAAATTAACACTTTAAATTTACGGTGTATTTTAAATATTTATGACCGTAATTTTAAATCATTGGTTTAAATTTACGGTTATGATTGAGAGACAATCCACCGTCGAGCTTACCGAATTACTTGAGCAGTTTCCAGCTGTGGGCATTATCGGCCCACGACAAATAGGCAAAACAACACTTGCTAAACAAATTACAGATAATCAAGCGATATATATAGACTTGGAATCAGATATTGGGCTCAGTCAACTGAGCAACCCAGGACTTTTCCTAAGATCAAATAAAGATCGTACGATTATCATTGATGAGGTACAATTGATCCCGCAACTGTTTCCGCTGCTCAGATCTATCATAGATGAAGACAGACGACCGGGTAGATTTATATTACTCGGATCGGCAGCTCCTTCTCTTATCAGAAAAACGGCAGAATCCCTTGCAGGTAGAGTCGCCTACTTGGGGCTGCCATCTTTTTTAACCAACGAAGTGGACGATATTTCAAAATTATGGCTCAGAGGAGGCTTTCCACAATCATATCTTGCCAAGTCGAATAAGCAAAGCGCAGTTTGGAGAAATCAGCTTCTTGGCACCTATATTCAAAGAGATCTTCCACAACTTGGACTCAACGCCAATCCAAGACTACTCAACAATTTACTTCGTATGTTAGCGCATAATACGGGTGCGTTATGGAATGCGTCTAATTTTGCTAAATCACTTGGGCTCACCTCTCCTACCCTCAAGAGATATTTAGAATTTCTGGAGGGGGCATTTATCATTGATGTCTTGGAGCCATATTATACCAACGTGAAAAAGAGAATTACCAAAACACCCAAAACTTTTTTCAAGGACACAGGCCTACTCCATTCGCTATTGAAAATATCCTCGTTCGAGGATGTCTCAGGACACCCAGTACTCGGAAGCTCATGGGAGAATTTTGTAGTGCAACAAATCAAAGGACAGCTTGGCAACAAGTATGAATACAACTTTTACCGAACGCATGATGGATCAGAAGTAGATCTGGTACTGTCAGATGGTTCGAAAACTATGGCTTCCATAGAAATTAAATATACGCTGGCGCCCAAATTAACCAAGGGTAATCGACTGGCCATTGCTGATATTGGAGCACAAAGAAACTTTGTGGTGACCTTCGCCGATAACAGGTTTCCTCTCGAAGAAAATATTGAAGCCATTGGTCTCAATGAGGTGATTAAGGAATTGTCCTAATGAGCTGAGCATTAAAAGTGGGCTGCCTCTCTGTTCAGTTAGCCATCGTTGGCGGGTCGCTTTTTTGTTTCTTCTTCGAAGTTTTTGTTGACGAGTTTCTTAAACATTTCTTCCGATTGCTTTAAGTCATCCTGTTCGTACAAATGAAAGTGCATCATATCTTCATGTCTCTCCGCCATTGAATGGGCATATGATATTTTTCTCATGATCTCTGTTGAAGCACAGCGCTTTTGATGTTTGACTTTTTGGTTGAGCTTATTCCTTTTATCAATGAGTTTCATCTTGCGGTTCTGAATGATAAAGGACAATGTATCGTTTTGCACACCGTAATTACCTAATGCATTTATTGGAATTGTAATGTCTCGAAGTTGAGCATAGGACAAATTGTACCAATGATTAAATAACTGATAATGAATTTCGGAACTATCCAAGCTAATGACCGTGTGCAAATGTCCAGGAAAGAACCTCAAGCCTTTCCTTGCGGTAAACATTTCTTGAGAAAAACTGGTAAAACCAAAACATAACATCAATAGAATACTCGCGATCAATTTCATTTATTAAGTTTAAAAACGCTCATGTCTTGGGCTTGTGCTCTCTCCTTATGAACAATACTAAAATAGTGAAGTCTGCTGATTCATGGTGATGTTCGCACAGAAGTTTGTAAAGTGGCAGCTTGGGCATTCGTGCTAGCGCTTGTTACTTTCAGCTCTTAAATTCCTTTCATTTTGTTTGGGTTTCTGGAAGTATAAAAAACGATTGAAATGGTTACATGATCAGGTGCCACCTTGTAAATTATCTTATAGCTTCACACTACAATGAATCGGTAATCTGTTTTCTTATGAGCTAAGAACGGTTCAATTCTCCCCATTTTTGGAGTTCTTCCCAGAATTGCAGTTGAAGTAAGAATTTTGTTAAGGGCAGTTTCGGCGTAAGAAACTCCTTGTTCATCTTTTATATATCTGACATTGCGCTCAATTCGCATGCAGTTTGATTAATTGCATTTTTTAGTTCCATTCGATTCATTTTTACTGAGTTAAGTTTCCATGAATGATATCTTCTTCTTCATATTTATGAATTTTACTTATTAAGCTTTCAGTAATTTCTTCAATTAATCTATTTAAGTGATTACTATATTCTGTGTATTCTTTCCATAAAATTTCATTTAAGAAATCCTCGTTGATATTTACCATTACCGTCGTGTACTTCTGTCGTTTATATCTGTATGGCTTTACGCCATATTTTCGACAAATAGCTATCAACAACTTTTTATTCCATTCCCCACTTGTTTGCAAACTATATTCTTTTGGTTCACGATGAATTTCTAAATGGGGGTGTTTATTAAGAATCCTTTCTTTCGCCGAAAGTGCAGCATTTTTTTCTCCATTTGTGCTTGCTCCTAATATTAGCGCTTCAATTTTACTTATTTTATTAAGCAAACTATCCATGTCCTTTTTTTTTGATTTAGTAAGTGACTCTTGTCTCAGTTTCTATTGATGACGTCAAACGTTTCGTGTGTGGTGTCGTGGCATCCCGAAGGGTTCTGTGCACTATACACATTATTAGGTGCTTTTTAGTCTTTCTTTTAATGAACTAACTATTACCTGATTGCCATCAGAATATTTTAAGTATCTCTTACCTGCAATGAGTGGGTATTTGTCAATTATAGAATTGATTTCTTCTTGATTCCCAATCAATAAAGGAAGAACTCGAACTTCCCCTTTGGAAGTTTCAATATTTAATACAGCTTCTAATTCTGTTGTTGGCCAATTCTTTTGAATGAAATTAATTGAGAGAACTACAATTGCAAATTGCGATTTTGACAATCCCTGGTTTATTTTCCTTACAAGGCTGTCACCCCATAAGATTTCGTTTTTGTCATACCAAATTTTAATTCCCTCATCTTCTAAGACTTTGTTTAATGGCTCTACGTAATCAATCTTATCCTCAGATGCATGACTAATGAATACGTCATAATTTTCATCATCATTTGGAGGTAGGTCAATTGATGATTTCGCTGTATGATTAATTGCTCTCTCCTCTATTAAATAAATCGATTTTCCCTTAATAATTGTCAGAAGGATAGCAGTTTGTTCCATTAATTTAATCTGATTCTTTAAAGTATAAATCATCTGGCTAATTGAGTTATATTGCCTGCCAATATTGGTTTGTGTTTCTTCAGCCTTTTCAATTACGCTGTTATAATAATCGGAATACTTTAACCAATTTTCTTCAAGGTCTTTAACCCAAGAATAGACTGTGCTGTGTTCTTCAACATTATTAAATGAGCATAATGCATAAGCAAAAGATCGAGCCATTTGTCTTCCTTCAGCATAGACTTGTTCCAATGGAGCACTGAGGTGATGAGGAAGTTGATAAATATCTCTCATGTCCTCTTGATGCTTATTGTGCACCCAACTATCATCATATTCTTGCAGTTTTTTTGCAATCAAGATCGCTCGATTTAATTCATTCTCTAAGTCTTTTCTTATTTCCATGTTTCAATTGCACCTAACAATATAATGTTTTATACGTCTATGCTGATTGTTACTTTGCCTCCAAGTCCCTTCTCAACTATGTCGTAAAGCGTTTTTAGGGTTAAGTTGCTACCATCGTTCTCTACTCTAGAAATGTAGGTTCGTTTCTTATCAACAAGTTCGCCAAGTTGCTGTTGAGTTAAGTGTTTATCTTCTCGCGCCTGACGTAATAAAAGTCCGACTTTTAACCCTTCAGCTTCACGTTCCAGTTGGTCACGTCTTGGGGTTCCTTTCTTTCCATAGACATCATCCTTAATGGTTTTCCAAGATTTAGTTTCCATGTTTGTTCGTTTTGTTGTGATAATATTCGTTCATTATTCTCAAAGCTTTTTCAATTTCAGACTTTGGTGTTTTCTGAGTTTTCTTTTGAAATCCATTCAATAGAATCACCAATCTTCCTTCGTCAAAAAAGCAGAACACTCTCCATATATTCGATCCCAGCTTAACTCTAGCCTCGTAAAGTCCATCAGTTCCAGCCAAATGTTTTAAATAGTGGCTTGGAACCCGTTCGAGTGTTTCAATTGCTTCTATTATTTTGAAAACCTTGTCTTGAACCTTCACAGGTTGTTTGCTAAGGAATTCCTCAAAATAGTGTTTGTAAGCAATAACCTCTCGGATCTTGTTCATACGACAAAGGTAACTTAAAAGTTACTTTGAGTCAAGTGTGTTAGGAAGATATGCGTATAGAAGATAATGCGCTGTAACGATAAGCTATCGGTTGTATGCCCCGAGCTTGGGGTTTCCATTAATTGGAATTAATTGAATACGAAATTGTAGGTAACGCTTAAATATGACGATGTGGCCGTACCATCTCTAAAAAGTACTAATGTAGTGAAACTGCCTCCGCTAGAGCGCGTTTGCCACCCGTTTCTCATTCCAAAACAATCACACCTACTCATCCATTTTGACCCGGCATAATCTCTTGCGGAATTATACAAATATTGCGCTGCTTCATTTACTATTTCTGCTTCAACAGGGTTACCATGGGTATAGATTAATTTCTGATCAAGAAAAGCATGAGTCACTATTGACTTAGGTTGATTCACATCTTGTCAAACTTTGTTATTTGAAATACACTTCAGGTCTTTACCTGCTTTTTCGAACGTTCGTAACAACCATCCAACCGACTTTCTTTAATCAAAGTACAAGCACAGATCAGGCACGCGTTGCGCCAGAAATGGCTAAACGCGCGCCAGCTAGGGAGCTCACCAGAAAGCAGAAAAGTATCGTCTGGCACTGATCCGCCATGATTTCATACTGAATGTCATGGGCGAGATTATTGCTCCAGTTTAAATATTTTAATCAAGTTCTTGTCAACAACAGTCAATTCGTCTCGAGACAGGCTGCCAAGGCTGCCAAGCACTAAGTCCTTATCAACGGTTGCAAGTTTACTTA
The DNA here is from genome assembly GCA_040218415.1 of Cyclobacteriaceae bacterium. Classification (GTDB taxonomy): domain Bacteria; phylum Bacteroidota; class Bacteroidia; order Cytophagales; family Cyclobacteriaceae; genus JAVJRN01. The sequence continues at coordinate 69,393 of JAVJRN010000065.1, read as the reverse complement.
ATCTGACTAAAGAAGTTCTTTTAAGTCCATTTGTCTGTGATGGCTCAATTTTTATATCAAAGTCTTCCTTCCATTTTAATTGAGTCGTAATAAATGAAACGGTTACATCAACCCGTCTGCGAGAATGAGCGCTGGTCTATTCTTGGTTCCTGAAAGGTCTGTAAATGGGAATGGTATTAGAACAATGTAGCCCTTATTCATTTATATTTTTCCTTAAGGTCGTCTAATGAGTAAAGGTCTTCTTCGCCTTCAAGGAATTTAAATGTTTTTGAGTCGGAAACTAGTTTTTGAATCCCTTCAGTCATTATTTGGTTTTCAATTTTACTCAGTAAAAATTCGGCAAAATCTGATACTTCCTTCAATTTTTGATCAGGTAATTTGCTCATATTGTCGATGGTTTTCTTTATTAATGTTTCTCGTGTCATTGGTCTACCTTTATATCAAATTTACGGAATTTTTTCTTGTCTTCGATCTGTCCTACCATGCCCCACAACGATTAGCTATCGGCTCAACCCACAGCTTGTAAAGGGCCCAATCTAGTACAACAACCTACTGAACAGCCATGATTTATACAGAATGTTGTATGTTCGGCTTTATTTTGTTTCAGCCCATTTCTTATGCTTCTCGAGATATGCTTTAAATTCTTTATAGGTCAAACCTTCAGTTTCGCGAGATATTCTTTCCTTCTCTTCACGAAAAAACTTTACACTATCAAATTGTTTTTCTTTAATCCGTGGTTCCATAATTCACTATTTCTTTTGGCGAACGGATGTCTAATTGAACAAATCCGTTTTTAATATTTATCGAGTTGTAACCTCTTATTCTAAATACATTTACGATGTGCTTAAAATTCCAGCTAATCAAATAGTCAACTTTGTTCAAAGTGGCAGTAGCGATGTGAAGACAATCATCATAACTTGTTCTGCCTACTACCTTTTCAGCAATGTATTGATCTGCAAGCGAAAAACTTTCCTCCTTGATATCAACCTTTAACATATTGGCAGACGGTAAATTTTTGAAATGCATTTTTACTTTTTCAGGCGCATTTTCCAATTCGGTTATGGTCAGATCAGAGTAAACGCAAATTATTTCTCCTTTCTCAACCATCTCAAATAACTTATCTGTCTCAAATTGAAACTCTTCATCATAAATTCCACCGAAAACAGAAGTATCAAAATATAGCCTTGGTTTCATAAAATAAAGTTACATGTTTTTCTCTGACGTAGGTATTTTGTTGTTTTTATATAAAATATAACGCTACAGAATCGTAACAAATGAAACGGTTATATCAACATCCCTCCGCTAGAGCGCGTTTGCAACGCGTTTCTCATTCCAAAATAATCACATCTACTCACCCATTTGCCCGGCATAATCTCTTGCAGAATTATACAAATATTGCGCTGCTTCATTTACTATTTCTGCTTCAACAGGGTTACCATGGGTATAGATTAATTTCTGATCAAGAAAAGCATGAGTCACTATTGACTTAGGTTGATTCACATCTTGCCAAACTTTGTTATTTGAAACACACTTCAGGTCTTTACCTGCTTTTTCGAACGTTCGTAACAACCATTCCGACCGACTTTCTTTGATCAAAGTACAAGCAAAGAACAGGCACGCGTTGCTCCGAAATGGCTAAACGCGGGTCAGCTAGGACGGACGGAGACTATTATGTTTTGAATATCTTGAGTTATCTGATCCATTTAATGAGAAAATTTGATCTTGTTATTTATCAACCATTCATTGAGTTCTTGTTCGAATATTATAAATGAAGGAATTATGTCATAATCACTCGTGTTTGCCCAAGATTGATCAAAAACTTCAATAATAGAAAATAATGAAGAGGAAATAGCATTGAGTTTTTTTAATTTTTTCGAATTGTATTTTTCATTTGAACTCCCCATATTATTCATTAAAGCTAAAGTGTTACCTATAAAATCTGTTACACCAACTGCCTGCTTTTGAATCATTTTAGATTTCAGAGTTAAGCGTGTCAGATATCCGAATTTTGCAGGAAATGATATGAAATCTTTTTCGTTAAATCCCATTTCGATAAAGAAAGGAAACATCTTTTTATGACTACAGAAATTATGTAGGATTGAAAAAAGTCCGTTTTTAGTTAATACTTGAAAAGAAAGTTCGCCATAAATTGAATGAAGAATTTCTTTTGGTGTTGTCATTCCCATGTGATCTATATAAAGGTGTAATAGTTCATGTGAAAATGAAGATATTTCAATTTCTCTAGTTGGTGTTATTATTTTCTTTATCCAAGGGTCTTCTGTATTAATCTTCCATGACCACTCTTTCGGTTCATGAATTAGTTCGATTTTATAGCTTTGAGAAAGCTCTTTCCAAATCGATTCGTTTTGTTCGTTTATGTAATCTTGGATTTTCAAGTTTTATTGCAGGTAAACGTTCCCGCTATGAAACGTGTCCCGAAGGGCATGTTTTTATAGCGATTGTTGGGCGTTCGTTATTTTATTCTTTTCATTAATTCCTTCATTGCGTCTGTCAATTCCGTTGGTGAAGCATTCATTATTAGATTAATTAATTCGCTTTCTTCTGATTTCTTTGATAATGAAGCTTTAGCTTTTTTTTCGACAAGTTTCAATCTAAATAATTCACATGTAGTTATAGTGTGACTTCCCTTTTTTGTTAATGGTTCAAAAACACAGCCATCATGAATTTTAATATGTAGGGAATAGTCATCATAATGTGCATGAACAATTGTGTGGTTTTTGGAATGACTGGGATGTCGTACTATTTTTTTTGATAAAACAGGTTTGTCACCTTTTATGGTATTACAAGCAGGGCAAGATAATGCAAGGTTTTTAGATTCAAATGTGAATTTTGGATAAGTTGCTTTAGATATAATATGTTCAATATCTACCTCTTTAATGTCATGGCCAAGTACTTTTTTGCAATAGCAACACTTATTACCTTGCTCGGGTCTTAAAGCATCTCGAATATTACCTTTCAAAGTGCTAAAAACGTTTTTATCCCAATCATCGTGTGTAATACAATTAGCCTTGATTAAACTAAGTTCCTCTTTTTTAAAAGAATATGCGGTTTCAATCTTATTATCCATTTGTTTGAATTTTCAAAATTGAACCTATTACAGTTTTCAGTGGGTCTTCGTCTTTTAATTTAGGGTGGAAGCTGGATAAATCCGAAATGAGTTCATTAAATCGTTTTTCTTTTTTCTTATTCTGACCTATGAGTTCGAGTGCCTCTGTCACAAGATTAGAAAGGTAAAAATTTCTTGTAGTGGGTAAATCGAAAATGTTTAACAAAATGTTTTCAGCAGACCATCCAAACGTACTCTCAGGCAAAAGTTCAGAAACAATAGTGTCACCGTTTCTTTTAAGTGAAATAACTGAAGAGTTATCAATAGGGAGATCTGAAACGATAAAATGAGAATGCGATGCAATGATTATATGGCACCCTGCAAAATTTTCAAATATTTTAGATAGCAATTCAATGTAGCGATATTGCCAACTTGGATGGAGACTAATTTCAGGCTCATCAATGAGAACACAACAGTTATCCTCCACTAATGGAATTAAGGCAATCAATGTAGTTAGAATGTTTGCTTCACCAGAACTAGCGTCATTAAAATTGAAACGCCTTTGGCCTTTCTTAATTAGCTCAACATCAAACCCTCGAATCATGTTTAGTTTCCGAAGAATGCTAAGGATTTCATATATCCTAAGGTCTTCTTCATACAAGTTCTTGTTTCTTGAAATACGATTTATTTTAGCTGATGAAAAGTCTATTTCTAATTCGTATTTTCTACTTTCTTGAACCCTAAGAGTATTTAAAAAGGCACATACTTCTTGAAGTTTATCTCCATATCTTTCTTCAAAATTATTAAACAGGCTTCTGTTAAATCCTGAATAAGAAGACCTCTTATTTATATATTCTAATAAATGGTGAGGATGAATTTCTTCAGATGAGTCCGCTAACTCTCTATGGATAATAGTGTATTCTAACTTAATTAGAGGTAGGTAATCTAAATAGTCAAAGACATGCCTATAGCATTTGGAAATGTTTTTATTTGAATAATTCTCAAGTAGGATATCTACTGCTCTACGAATTAATACCCTCGATGAAGCACCCATATGACCTCTAGTTCCTAGGTAATTGTAGCGTTCTTCTCGATAGTTAAAATCTTCATTCCTTCGATTTCTAAAAGCCCCGTCCAAAGGAAATTTATCTGAAAGGCTATTTGAAACTGATATTACTTTACTAGGCTTATCATTCATTTCGAATTCAGAAAACATAAATAAATCTGAATTTCTCGACTTGTAATTACCATTTAGAATTTTGGCGATACTTCCAAGAAGTCGACTTTTACCAGTGCCATTATTACCTACAATCAGACTGAAATGGTTAGTTTTCTTATCATTAATATGATTTACAAGCTCTATTTTTTGTGTTTGATAATCATCATCTTCAACTTGTAATTTATTTAGTCTGAATTTCATGTTTTACAATATAGTTTTAATGACGCACAACGGCCCTGACTATGGCAAGTGCGGGATTTTGAAACCGAATCTTTGTCCGCCAGACCGAATGTTGTTAAGTTGTAATATCTTCATTTTTAAGCAACCAGCCCGCATTTGCTATAGCCGATGTTGTAGTGCGTTTTTATTCATTTTCAGTCTTTTATCGTCCATGTTGTACAGTTCAATAGACCACCATAAAACCCGATTTCGTTGTAATTAATCGTCTCAATTTTTCTGTCTGGGAAAATCTCTCTGAATTTGTCGTAAACTTCTTGGTCTTTGTTTTTCTCTGTTTTAAATATTGGAAGCACAATCAGATTTTCAACTTCTAAATAGTTCACATAGCAACCAATTGCATGGTCAGGATATTTCTTTTCTTTATGGTCGAGAAACGGAATGTCAATGTATTCAATTCCTTTTTCTTTCAGGATTTGGTTAATTCCGTTCTTCCAATATTTAAACTCCTTTTCTCGGTCATTTCCAAGCACTGTGTTTCTGTCAACAAATCGTACCATTCCGTCTGCATGACCTGTCATATCAGATTTTATTTGTGGAATAACGATTATCTCAACATCAAGAAGTTTTTCAATTTCAGCAATCAGTTTGTTCTTGCTTGAGTATTCTGGGTTCTCGTCAAAAATTCGGTCAGTAATAATTGCTATATCTGACCAATTCACAACATTGCCACCGTCAAGGTTGATTTTGGAAAATTGAGGTTTAATGCTGTTGGCTTTACAAACTTCTTTTGGGTCTGATTGAAGTTCTAAGTCGTCTTTCAGATAAGAAGGTTCATAACGGAATTGTACAAACTTTCCCTTTTCAGTCTGAATTGGCATGTAATCCCTGCACCAAATATCTTTTGTTGATTTTAAGAAGTCGAATTTTATGGAATGCCTGTCAAGAATATCAGTCAGAGAATTACAAGTCTTTGTAAAACGCTCATCAGACCGTAGTTTTTCAGAAAAATAAACTGTATTGGCTTCCTTACCTATTACCATTTAATATTTCAAATTGTGTGGTTAAAAACCCTTTTCTGTCTCTCAAGTATTCGAGATATTCGTTTTCTTCGAAAATGTCACTTTTGTCATTGTTACAGAAATAGCAAGCTAAAACACAATTTTCTTCATTGTAAAGATTGTCTGTTGTATCTCTTCTTTCAATTTCTAAATGTTTTCCCCTTGTCGTTCGCTTGCGGTTTTGGAATTTTTTCTCAAAAAGATTGGCAATTACCTTCTCGTCTGTCTTACAGTAGTAGCATTTGCCTTCTTGGCTTTGATGTTGAATTCTGTGCCACCTGTAAAAATGGTTAAAACTTTCGAAACTAAATCCTTCTAGATTCTTCTTGTTGTGATAAAGTGAGCGAATACGTCTTATGATTTGGATTTCATTCTTTCGTTCATTATCCAATTTCTTTGCAAATTCACTGTATTCCTCTCTCGTAATATTGAGGTCAAGACAAATGTTATCCGCTAATTCACAATTAATGAAGAGTTTTTCAAAGAAAATATCTGTGTCCATGTCGTTCTTTTAAATGCACTACAACATTTCAGTACACACAATGGTGTTTACTTACCTTATAGTTTTTTTAATTTTATTATTTTAAATGCTTGTATACCAGAGATAAACCCAAGTACAAACGTTTATAAACGACTAATACCGGATAATTCATCACTAACACTAATGTACAATGTAGTGCGTCCATGAAGTAACTGCAAATAAAACTATTGTTAAGGGTTCATTTTTATTGCGATCCATTACGAAAAGTAACAGTATAGTTTAGCATACCCAATACTTTGCCTGATGCATTCCACGATTCGTTCAGAACGTTTTACTATGGTCAATACGTTGTGCTAGTTTGGGGATAGCTAGTCCATGAATCCAATCAACAAGCTCTTTTTCAAAGCCGAACTCGGGTTTACTCGTTTAAATTTCTTTATTTGACATTAAAAGTTACTGGTAATGTCAAGGTAAACTTCGTTGCTCCCCGCTATGCAAGTCCCTACCGAAGCTTCCCTTGGCTTAAATATAAATAAACTTCGGTTATGAGCAATGATATTTAGCGCCAGTTGTGATGCGTTAATATTTATGTACGGTTATGAAATGGGAGTTCAAATGATCAAAATCTCCATCCATTGTTACAAGTTCGGCATTTGCAACATGAGCAGTAGCAGCAATCCAAAGGTCATTTTTACCCATGTTTTTGGCAGAACTATTTAATGGCTTTTCTTCTAATTTCCCTTAGCTAAATGAATCAATAGTGTAGTAAGCCTTAATTAATTGATGGTCGGAGTTATTAATATCAATAACGTATAACCTATCGAGTAGCCGATTGAGTTTATCTAGCTTAGATGATCCCCAGCCTCTTTTCTTACCTAATGATAAAAGTTCGGCTTTCGTAACCACCAATATTATGTTAATACAATCTTCAGAATCTAATCCTAGATCCTTTTCAATCGAGTTATAGCTTTCATGGCCTTTTACAAAGGCGAGACAAATGTTAGTGTCGAGGATAAACCTTCTCATTTATAGCATTTTAATGAGATCTTCAAAGCTATCCTCATCAGGCCATTTGCCAACTATTTCTGAGAGTCTATTCCCGGATTTTTTATCTAACTGTTCTTTAAGTTGATCTTCAATGGAAGAAGATTTCTTTGACTTTCTAGAAAAATAATTATCAGACTCAATCGGTTGATGTACCTTCTTTATCTCTACGATTGAAGTTATATTGGATTTGAAATGATTCATGCCAGTAATTGTTATTTCCTTACCCCAAAAAGGAGAAATATCGCTTGCTTTTAACTCGTCAGACAGGAATCCATTAATGACCCCTTCATTAGTAAGTATCTTAACTTTAAGCTTACTGTACTTAAGTTCTTCAACGATTCCGTTTAAAATTACAGGCTGTGATTTCGGAGTTTCCTCCTCTAAAATCTGTATTTTATCAAAATCTGATTTCTTTAATTCAAGTCCATCAAATGATCCTTCATTAGAGATTGTAAAGGTTTCGTTCTCTCCAATGAAAGATTTTCTGAAATTTTTCAACTCTCGTAATAAATATTTGTCTAGCAATTCAGATTCACCATTATTCTTTGAAATTTCACCAAATGATGAAACGAATAGTGAGATTGGAGTTTGTTCAGGTAAATCAATTTGAGATTCACCGCGAAATATGTCTAGCTGAACACTGTCTAAAGTATCTTTAAATTTTTCTGATTCCAAACACAATATCGTACTTCCTTTTTTCAGTCCACTTAAAGTGATTTTTAGTGACTTTTTTAAAGCGTCTTTCTTTCGGCCTTTAGTGAGGCTCACGCCTTTTAGTCTGATTTGAAGAGCCCCTTCTGCAATTTTACTTATTCCTTCCGCAATGGAAGCTAATCTAACAAGGTCAATCTTGCCATTTTCTTCAACTGCGTCCGATATTTTAAATTCGTAATTCACCCTGGTAAGGTAGAAATATTAGTTTTGAAATCAATATTTTTCAATAGCATGCATGCCTCACAAAAACCACTAATGCTTGACATCCGACTTATATTTAAATTAAATCTAATAGATTTTAATTGCAGAACAAACCATTGAGAGCTATATGTACAGAAACCTTTGTGATACTACTAGGGCTTCCATGTTTATTCATTTTTCCCTAAAAAGCCAGTATTGAAATACCAACCCCAAGAATCCAATAAACAAGCTCTTTTTCAAAGCCGAACCAAAGTTGGCAACAGCATCAAAAAAAAGCGCCGATCTAGTCAGGATCGGCGCATTGCATTTGCATGCATATGACGAGGATTTTTAGTCTGTTATTTGGAGTATAATTTCCTTATTCCTTAAATAGGGTGATTCCCCACATTTCTTGGTCTGTAGGTGGCGAGCTATTCCATCTGCGATAAGAATGAGAGCCGTCTGATTCAAAGTACACCCGATATTCTCCTTTTGGTAAAGTCACTTTTTCATTGAAAGCTCTATTTTTCCTCGCCCCTCCTGCATGTTCGGAGTTGCGGTAATCCATGTCCCAAACAATTCTACCAGATTCGAGACTTTTGATGTAGCCAAAATCATACATATCTCCATCAGAACCTTCCCCTATTCCCACAATTCGGAGCGTGGTGGTTTCACTTAGCGTAAAATCATTTTTGGCATACTCACGGTCGCCTATCATGGTAATACTTGACAAAACATTGGCTGGTTTATAATCAGCAGGATCGAAAGTCGAGACTGATTGAATATCCGATTCATTGGTTGCCCAAAGGCTTATTCCCCACATTTCTTCCTCGGAAGGCTTGGAGGCATTCCAGTCTCTATACGAATGAGATCCGTCTGTGACATAGTAAACGATGTATTCCCCTTTAGGCAGAGCAATCACTTCATTAACCCTTCTATTTTTATCAGCACCTCCAGCGCTTTCGCTTCTATACTGTTTCATTTCCCATACTTTCTCACGGCTTACAGCATCTATGATCCAACCATAATCCGCCAACTCTTCGTACGAAGATTCCTCCCCAAGACACAATACCCTTACTTCCATCGGCTTATCCAGTTTTAAGCCTTTTTTAACCAATTCATCATCTCTCACTCTGGTAAGATCTACCAGCGGTGTGAGCGTTTTCGGCGCTTTGTATGGGATGACATTCGCTGCATCTCGTTCACTTGAAGGCCACAGCGTCACTCCCCAAAACTGAATATCATCTGGTGGCATGGCATTCCACCTTCGCGCGCTGTGAGAACCATCCGAGGTATAATTTAAAATATAACTTCCTGCTGGAAGTCTGACGACCTCATCATACTTCAAGTTCTTTTTTGCGCCACCTGCAAAATCTGTGTTTTGATAATTCATCTTATAGACTGTTTCCCGATTTTCGGCATTCATAATCCAGAAGTAATCGAACATGGCACTCTTACGGCCTTCACCTACCGCATAAACGCGCAAGTCAGTTGCTGCCTTTAAGCTAAAACCTCGCGATAATCCCTCATCATCCCCCACATTGTGGAAGGATACGACGGCACTTTCAATTTTATCTGTAACAATAGAAGCGATATCGACACTTTTTAAACCGTCGGCTTTCACGGTTACAAACAAGTCTTCGCGCTGCGACGATCTGTACTTTGAATAATCACGGCTGCTAAAAATATGATCAATCACACGATTGAAGTCCTCTAGCGCCCAGCTGTCATTGCTCCAGGTTTCATTATTGATCATACCAGCATAGTACAACTCATAATTTCCCGGCTCTAAGGTTACTTTCGTTTGAAAATCAAATATCCCTGTTGACTTTTTGTCCCGATCGCTCATGAAATCAAAAAGATGCCAAGCCACTTTGCGACTATCGGAATCAATGATCCAGGCATAAAAAACGAGCGTTTGCCACTCTTCCGTAAACACGGCTCCTGCCCCATTAATGTCAATTTCCGTTTCTTTCGACAAGTTAAATCCAACGCCTTTCACCTCCTCAGGTCTTACGTCCGACAAGGATACCGACTGGGCAAAAGTTGATGCGGCAATGAAAATCCCGAGTATAATTATGAGTATTCGTTTCATTTTTAATAAGTAGTAACTTTTCTGCAAATCAACTTACCAAACATGATGCCGATTAAAAAAACGGCCTCTACAGGCCAAATATCGCGTTGCGCTTATATCGATGATGTTCATAAACGTACACAATCGTACACTTTGATACAGAAAGCAGGAATCATTAGAAGTTCAAAACTAAAAGTAGACATTTTCAGTATTTTCGACTATCATTGAGATTATTTTCAAAATAAAGGCCTCATCTCACTTCTCATCATAATTATTGATTGATAATTTTGAAAAATATTAAAAAACCGACTCGCATCTCAGACTTAGACTCGCTGTTCAGTGCGGGGGAGAAAGTATCCCTTCATTTTGGAGCCGTTTTAACCGAGCAGTTTGCACGTGCTGATTACTTTTATTTACTGATCGATGGCCAGGTCAGCTTCCATCTGACAGTGACGGACGAAGAGCAACAAATCCTGGTTGGGTACAGCAATACAGACCGTACGCCGATCGGGTGGAGCGGACTGAATAGCCCAAAGCGCTATGCAACCACCGTAAAAGTGTCTTCTGCCAGAGCGAGCTTTATGCGTTGGGATTATGATGATTTGTTATCCATCCTCAATGCCGATGAGCATCTCTTCATCGAGTTTTTAAAAATGACTTGCGATAGGGCGTCTTTCCTTATAAGAGAAGCCATTTTATTGCTAAGCAAATATTCTCCTAATCTCGCAGATACTAGTTTCAATAATGGCCCTGAGGAATTTCAACACACCTCTAAACCAGAAGATGAAGACATTCAACTGTTTCTTCGGCGATCGCCTTTTTTCGAAATTTTCGATGAGCCAGCACTAGAGGCCATCGCTAATTGTATCGAAAGGCGCCAGTATCTTAATGGTGATACTATCTATGAACAGGGGAAAACATCAGAAGGCATGTTTATTCTTGTCTCCGGAAAGGTGGCTTTTACTTATGAGGACAGTCAAAGTGAACACATCAATTTTCGTGAGTTATCCAGTACCGGTTTTGTGGTTGGTTGGTCGAGTATTTTAGGCGCTAAAAGCCTGGTCAATGCATTTGCGATCCAAGACACTGTCTTATACTTCATCCCAAACGAATGCATAGCCTCGTATATTAAAGAAGATCAATCATTCACCAAAACATTTTACTTTCGACTGATGTGGCTGATCGGAAATCAGCTCCAAGCCATTAGAGCGCGACTTATTTCCTTGAAGTTTGACAAGGAAATCATCGCCATTCGCAATTTGATCGATCAAAACACGACCAAGCTTGCACTGCATTCACCAGTACATCAGCTTCCACATCTACTCAAAGACAAACTCACCATCCAGAGTGGCTTACAGCTTCTCGATAACCTTAAAAAGAATGGAAATTCGGTTGAAAAAAATATTGCTGATAATGCGATTAGTGAATTAAGTGAAGTAAAAAAAGAGGCCCGCTTTTATAAAGGTTTGGTCGATTTATATGAAAAGGTCGTTGACTCTGGCGATTTACCTTTTGTCAAAGTGAGAAAAATCACTGCCCGAAAATCAATTGAGCTTTTTGAGCCTATCCCCCATGTCATTAAAGGCATGGAATTACTGCCTGAAAGTGGTGGTAATATTTTCATCTACAACCATTTGCGAAATCATCCTTACAATACACTTCCTAATAATTTTCAAATAACGTTAGATTCTCATTTTATTTCCTCTATGATTTTGCATAAAAAATATGGAGACCCAGGAATACGCATAGTCAGAATAGGACGTGGTGCCGAATATGGTCATCAAGATTATTATGGAAACCAAGGTCATATTGATGTGTATACTTCGGAATCGGATGTGAAAAATAATCATAAAAAAGACCTAGAAGCCAAGAGACAGGCTTTTTACAATGAAGCTGGCGATCACTTATCCAAAGGCTTAAACCTGCTCATGAGCCCTGAAGGCACAAGTTTCAGCACGGAAGAATCGCCTGGCCCTTTCAAGTCAGGCGCCTTCAGACTGGCCTTAGGTTGCGACCCTGAGCCCTACATTATTCCAATATCCATTGCACATTTCGACCGAAGAATACGGCGAAATGTTGTTTCTTGTGTTATACATGAGCCTTTCAAAGTGAGTGAATTCATCTCTGATCCTAGCGATAAAACACAGATGAGTGCTTTTCTAAGCAGATATCAGCACGAATTCAAAATATATGTAGATGAAGCCACTAAACTTGCAGGAATACCCAGAGCAACACACTAGACAATGGAGGAGTTAATAGACTTGAACATGTTTGAAGACGAAATAAAAATCTTGGAAAAACGGGTGTTAGATCATAGCAATCCCGACCATATCATCGCATTTTATGGCAGCTCATCTATTCGGCTTTGGGATACTTTGGAAAAAGATCTCGTCCCGCTCAACGTGATCAATCTTGGCTTTGGTGGATCTTCTTTTGCTTGGTGTATTTATTATTTCACAAGAGTATTCAGAAATTTAAAACCCTCAGAAATAGTCATTTATGTGGGTGACAATGACTTAGGAAAAGGAATTCCTCCACAGAAAGTGCTGAAGAAATTCAGTAATCTGACGAATATGGTGAGGCTCCATTTTCCAAAAATAAAAATTCATTTTATTACCATAAAACCAAGCCCAGAACGCACCTATCTGATCAATGAAACTTTTGAAACCAACCGATTAATCAGAAAAGAAATTTTAAAAACCGATCGTGCTTCCATGATCAACGTGTTTGATTCTATGCTTGATGCGCGCGGAGTAGCCAGACCCGAATTATATCAAGAAGATCAACTACACCTCAACGAAAAAGGCTACAAAATCTGGAAAGGTGTGCTCAGAAGGCATTTTGAAATCTAAAACTGGCTGCAATTAACGCTTTTAACTACAACTCCGCGTAGAAAAGAATTGCTCTGCACAAAATAACTATGTTGCCTGCCTCATAAAAAAGACTCCCACTTCATTTAAAGCCTTTCAATCAGAAATTTATTCTTTATCAACAAAGCGCATACTTGAAAAAAGGCTGAAAAATGCCTGATCTACAGTCAAAATAGTCCACGCAAAATGACCGCCTGTAAAAGCTTTTATCATCACAGACATGTATTTTTGCCAACTCATGGCACAAAATCAAAAGCATTCATAATCGTTGAGAGGACAACAAAAGCGTAAATGCCAATGTTGAATAAATCTTTGAATAGCGTAGTTGAATACAATCAAAAAGCGAACGGACAAAAGTTAAATTGAGCGACAAAGAGAAAATCATATTGCCTCCAAAATACTATCTGGACTATTTCAAAGAAGTATTGGCCTTTATAGAAAAACATTCTGGTCATCTTCTCGATATTGATGACCATCAATTCTATGAAATTTTTCATTCCCTGAGCGAAGATGCCCAATGTACCATTATCAGAATGGCCAACAGAAAAGGTGAATACTTCCGAATGGATAAGTTCGAATATCCAGAAATAAGTCATCAAGCCGAGGCATTTGATGAGCTGGCAGAAGCGGGTTTCATTACCATGGACATCAACAATGACCCCATTATTTTCAATCAGTTTACCAAAGCAGAGCTAGACAAGGCCTTTCCTGACAAAGACTTTAGGCATAAATACAAAGAAGAAGTGGTGCTGACCTTGGTGGAAACGTCGACATCAGAAGACTATCACCACTTACTGTCAAAATATCAGCTTGTAAAAATTCTTATCCAAGATCATATTGAATTTTTAAAACTTTTATACTTTGGAAATACCGACTCCATGATGACGGAGTTTGTCATTCGCGATGTTGGCAACATTCAATTAGAAAACCTGGAAAACCACCAATTTTCCTCTTGGTTTAGTTCCAGAAGCGAGGCATTGGCCGTTTTTGAATTGTCGAAATGGAACACGGCCATTAAGCTGGCTTTCGATAATTACTTACCAGAAGAAATCTTGCAATTTCTCGCGCCAGTGAACTGGTCTTCATTGCTACAATATCCAGCAGCGCAAAAAATTGGGAATAAACTCATGATGCGAATCGGAGAATATTACGAAAAGATGGGATTTCTTGAGAGCGCCATTTCCTTTTTTGAGTGGGCCAAAAAACACCCGGCCAGAGAGCGTAGAATAAGAATAATGGATAAGATCGGCAGAAAAGAAGATGCCTTGGATCTTGCAGCTTTTGTCACCGAACAGCCTTACAATGCCAAAGAACTGACTTTCGCCTGTGACTATATTGCCAAAAAAGGCGATAGAATCTTAAAAAGTACTACGACCAAAATAAAGTCCAGCCCATCCATAAGCCTCGTTCCTAATCCTACACAAAAAGTGGAGGCTCAAGCATTGGCTTATTTTGCAAAAAAAGGTTTTGATGGCATCCATTCGGAAAATTTCATCTGGCGCAATCTCTTTGGCCTCACTTTTTGGCATGAGCTTTTTGACAATATCAATGGCACCTTTCATCACCCTCTTCAGCGCATGCCTTCCGATTTATATTCAGAGGCTTTTTATCTGGAAAGAAAAATACAGCTAGAGCAAAGAATCAGTACTTTCCGAACTAGAAAGCAATATTTGAAGCATATTGAAAAAATCATCAAAGAGAAATCTGGAATCACTAATCCATTTATTTACTGGCATGAACAAATGATGGATTACATCGGGCTGATTGTCGAGCGGTTGCCTTTTGCCGGATTGAAAAAAATAATGCTTGAAATAGCCAAAAACGTCAAAGACAATAGTACCGGTTTTCCCGATTTGTTTATTTGGAATGAAACCGAATACTTTTTTTATGAAATCAAATCACCCAACGACCACTTATCCGCGCAGCAACTTTTCTGGATTAACTTTTTGGAAAAGCAAAAAGTAAACGCACAAATATTACGGCTTATTTACCTTGATTCGGAGGAATCGTAATGGTGCTTCCATCGCGGTTGGCTCTATAATGTGGAGACATGATTTCAACGCCCGCATCATTAAAGCAGTCTTGAATATTGGCATGTAAACCGGAATATATTTTGGCAGCTTTTGAAGCCTCATCCGTGTAGGCGTTCAATTGATAACTTACATAAAAATCATCCAAACTTGTCTGCAAAATAAATGGCTGGGGATCCGCTTTAACACCCTCTGTCTTCAAGGCAGCATCGATCATTAGTTGATGAACTTGCCGCCATGGCACATCATAACCAATAGTTATACTGGTGTGTAAGATCAAGCCTTGGTGCTCCGAGCTCGAACTATAATTAACCGTACTTCCAGTCAAAATAGACGCATTTGGAATAGTCACCTCCTCATTCTTGATCGTTCGCAAGCGAGTGACCAAAAGTGTTTTTTCGATAACATCACCTACCTTATCACCTATTTTCACGCGATCACCAATTTTAAAAGGACGCATGTAAGTAATCACCAAACCAGCGATGATATTTCCAATAGCAGAGGAAGAGCCTAAAGAAATAAGCAACCCAAAAAAGACACTTACTCCTTGAAAAACTGGAGAATTACTGCCCGGCAAGTAGGGAAAAATAATGATAAAAGAAAAAGCGTAGACGATCACTCGTACCAATGAAAACGTTGGGCTCGCCCAATCAGGATAAAAACCTTTGATGTGCAGCTTACCTGTTTCTATCTCTTTACTTAAAAATCTCAGAAAAGAGACAAAATAGCTGGTGACAATCAATATCACGACAATGGCAAAAAGTTCAGGAATATAGCCGATCAGCGCAAGCGCAAACATTTTGAAAGGATCGAGCAAATAGCCGATTAGCGTATTGGCGATACCTTTGGTTGCAGGAAAAATACTAAATATTACAGGTAGTGAAAGGTAGAAAACTAAAACAATGAGCACCCATTTGATGATATTGAGAATCCAACTTATTAATTGCTTTTCCCTGTCTGCGGACAAAAACTCATAGTTTTTATAGCTCACCCCATGAAGTAGCTTCTCGCTTCCCGTAAGTATCTTTTGATTCATAAATGTCAACAGCTGATTGAGATATTTGATCCCAAAACCAAAGGCCAGCAAGAGTATAATTAAAAGCCCAACTCTGAGAAGAGTTCTGATAAAACCATAGTGCTGATAGTAGTTTTTAACTTTGGATTTGATTTGTTGCACATAATAGTTTGCGACTTCATTGCGGGTCTTATCTAACCAAAAAGCATCTCTGTCTGTGACGCTCATCAATATGGTTTCACCGTATAGAATGTCATCCGTTTCTTCTCCTGAGTACACAATAAGCTCCGTCTCTTTAAAAGCACCCTCCTCTACCAGGTTCTGTATTTTCTGAGAAATGCGCGCTGCACGCTCCGAAGGACTGAATGGCCCCAGTCGATTGTAAATAAAAAATGCCGTATCCTCGTATATTATCACGGGCACACCTACTGTAGCTGTTCGTAAACTATCTACTTGCCTTTTGATACGAATATCTCTGCGCTTTTTTGCCTCACTGATAGAATCGATTTGCGCATTAAGTCTTGCTCTTTCTGCCGCATCAGTCGACCGGATATTGGCCAGGCGATTATTCAACTCCAATATCCTCAAACTATCCGCTCTACGTGTCGAGTCTATGGCAAAGCTGATTCTCTTTGATACCGCTAATTGCGTGCTCAGTACGCTATCCTTTTCGATCTGACTTTTAACCTGAGTCGAATCCAATTTTGAGATAATATTCTGTGCTGATACAACGTGGAAAGAAAGAAAGAAAGAAAAAATACAAATGGCTTTAAACATATGCTTGAACTCTAATAGGGCGTTAAAAACGACCCCAAGTTAACTGAAAATTATATCCTAAGAATATTATAAATAGTACTGTCACATCATCTAGTAGCCATTATTCCAGTAGTGATTATCAGGATAGCCAATCGTGACATTTATCCTATTCCAATTAAAGGACTCCATCATTTCAGGAAAAGTGATCCAATCGCTTTTTGTGGCTGGTCACTATATTTTTACATTTAATTTATAAATAAAGTGCCGTTTGAAGAGTAAAAATGTGAATTGTTAGACTTACTTCTTTTACGAAGTTTGCGAGAGCCATATTCAATAAAAAAAGAGACGCACAACCGAAAATAAACGGCTCATAAAGCCAAAAGCAATATTTGACATAACCATCAGCTGGTTCTGTTTAGATCAAAACTTGTGTTGCCGTCCAAGATTGTGGCATACAATTTTATGGTAAGGATTATCCAATATTGAACAAATTATTGGCCAACAGATACTGATGAACATTCGCATAGCGACAATTTATACTTATCTTAAAGCAAAAAAAGAGACATGAACATTTTGATGCTTGGATGGGAATATCCTCCTAAAATAACGGGTGGCTTAGGAGTAGCCTCACAAGGAATTGCGGAAGCCTTGGCCAAACAAGCAGAAGTCACCTTTCTATTACCAAAAAAACACAAAGAACAAGTCAGCCAAAAAGTGAAACTGATAGACTTGGCGGAGCTGTCAAAAAAGCCAAGTGTCTGGAATAAGAAAATCAAAAGGACGGAGATCATTGAAGAAACGTCCATCGGACAAACGCTGGTTCCTTATCTGCCTCCAATACTTTTTACAAAAACCAAGAGTAAATCAATCATCACCATAGAACTTACCCCTAAGCAAGAAACTGCGCTTCTTGGTAAGATCAAGTTGACAGGAAGCTATGAAGAAGACTTACTTGGTCAGGTTTCAAAATATGCTTTTTTGGCAACACATTTCGCTAAGAAAAAAAAGTATGATTTCATCCACGCACACGACTGGCCCACATTTAAGGCTGCTATAGCCGTAAAAAAAGCCCTGAAAATTCCATTGGCCATCCATATTCATAGTACCGAATTTGAACGCAATGGAATATTTGCACAAAACACGACCATCGCATTAGAAAAAGAAGGCATTGATGCTGCAGATATTATTTTCACTGTGAGTCAGCGAACAAAAGACTTGATGACTTCAAGATACGGAATTGAAGCATCAAAAATCAAGGTCATACCAAATGCAGTCAACCTAAGACCTTCACTTACTCCGCTCAGAAAACCAAAGAAAATAGGTTTTATAGGGCGTTTTACCCATCAAAAAAGTCCTTCCACTTTTTTGGACTTGGCTCGCTCACTGGAGTCAAAAGGATTGGACTTTGACTATACGATGATGGGTGATGGATACCTAGCTGATGAATTAAAACATAAAGCCGATAGTCTAAATCTTAAAATAAAATTTACCGGTTTTCTGACAAGACAGAAACTACTCAAACAGCTCAACACACTAGATTTACTCGTGGTACCATCAAACGCTGAGCCTTTTGGGCTCGTTACACTTGAGGCCATCATGAAAAAAATCCCAGTGGCTGCCGCACAAGGTTCGGGTGTTGCCGAGTTTATCCCTAGCCTTCCGCAAGTGGACAAATGGAATCACTTTGAATACGTGCAACTTATCGAGCGACTCATGACCAATCAGGACTATCGCCAAACGGTCATTGACAATTGCCTTTCGGAGGCTAGCCAATTATCATGGAAAAGAAGCGCTGAAGAGATAATATCGAGTTATACTTCTTTTTTGAACCATTAACTTTCCAAACAATTCGCAGAGCGAGTCGTTTTTTACCTTCATATCAAAAATCATAATTATAAGAAATGAGCAACCCAACGATTAAGGCCATTCGGCCATTAGGCTTTCCATGGCAAACACAAGATCCATTTATTTTTTGTGCTTATCATGAGGATCTTTTTCCAAAAGGTAAGCCTGACATGAGTCCAGATGCTTCGTTGGCTGGCAGAAGTATAGGACAAGACTTTCAAGGGAAAGATGGCTGGAATATGTACCATGGCTCTACGGTTCCAGGATTTCCAAGTCATCCACATTGTGGTTTTGAAACAGTCACCATCGCGCAAAAAGGCTTGGTGGATCACGCAGATTCGCTTGGAGCTGCTGGTCGTTTCGGCAATGGTGATGTACAGTGGATGACTGCAGGAAAAGGGGTTCAGCATTCAGAAATGTTTCCTTTACTTGATGAAAATAACCCAAATCCATTTTTGCTTTTTCAGCTATGGCTCAACCTACCCAAAGCCAGCAAAAAGGTAGACCCGCACTTTGCGATGCTATGGGCAGAAAATATCCCTTTGGTAAAGCATATCGACCCCAATAAAAAAGAAACTACTATTTCGCTCATTGCCGGTCAACTCGATGGTCAAACTGCACCAAAACCAGCACCCAACTCATGGGCAGCTAATCCAGCTAATGAAGTTCACATTTACACGATAAAAATGGAAGCTGGCGCCACATGGACACTGCCAGCAGCCAGTGCCGGAATCAATAGATCTTTATACTTTTTCAAAGGAAATTCAGTAACGATTGGAGATCGCACCATCGTACAACAAAACATCATCGACTTGCATCCGGACTCACCAACCACAATAGTCAATGACAACAAAGAAACGCATTTCCTTTTTTTGCAAGGAAAACCAATCGCTGAGCCTGTGGTACAATATGGCCCATTTGTAACGAATAGTAACGCAGAAGTGCAGCAAGTCATCAGCGAATACCAAAGGACACAATTTGGCGGATGGCCTTGGCCAAAATCAGATCAAGTTCATGACAAGTCAAAAGGAAGGTTTGCTAAATATGTTGATGGCAGCTTGGAAGAAAAGAGTTAGTGACCCACGCAGGTGTAATTATATCAATCAAATCTGATGCTTAGTTTTTGGGAAAAAGATAGTTTTATTAATTATGATGTCATCGTTATTGGCGCTGGCATTACGGGTTTAAGTACAGCCGCCTCGCTCAAAGAAAAGTCTCCAGAACTATCCGTTCTTGTTCTCGAAAGAGGACTTTTGCCTACGGGAGCCAGCACAAAAAACGCTGGATTTGCGTGTTTTGGTAGTTTGACTGAATTATTGGCCGACCTTGAAACCATGACCGAAGCGGAGATGCTAGCACTGGTGGAAATGAGATGGCAAGGATTGGCCAAAACCAGAAAAAGGCTCGGTGACAATACCATAGATTATCAAAATAAAGGTGGTTATGAGCTTTTCTTTCAAAACGATCATAGGCTAAACCAACTTGACAAACTCAATGATCTGTTGAAATCCAAATTTGACAGGCCTGTATATCGCTTGGAAAATGATCAAATAGAAAAATTCGGTTTCGGTGGCACCAAGCACCTTATCTTCAACCAGTATGAAGGACAGCTCCATACTGGTAAATTAATCAAATCACTTTGGCAATACTGTAGCGAATTGGGCGTCCAGGTTATCACAGGAGCTGATGTGCAGAAAATAAACGAAGAGGAAAATTTTGTGCAAGTCAAAGCATCTGGCATGTCGTGGCAAGCAAAGCGCGTTGCGGTATGTACCAATGCCTTTTCTAATGCCATCTTAAAAGAGCCAAAAGACATTCAACCTGGCAGAGGTTTGGTATTGGCGATAACCCCTTCCATCCCACTGAAATTTGAAGGAACCTTCCATTATGATGAAGGATATTTTTATTTCAGAAATTATGGAAATAAAATAATTTTTGGCGGTGGGCGAAATATTGATAGAGCGACTGAGAATACTACAAGTTTTGATATTAATAATCATATCAAAGACAAACTCCTCCAAGACCTGCAAAACATCATCATACCAGATCAAAAATTTGAAATTACCGATATATGGACTGGAATCATGGCTTTTGGACCAAATAAGTCTCCAATAATCACGCAAGTATCGGATAAAATTCACATCGGAGTAAGACTTGGCGGTATGGGCGTAGCTATAGGCAGCCAAGTAGGAGAAGCGCTTGCTTCACAAATGATCGCTAAGTTTTTTTGATTTTTTAGTTATCTTTTCCCTTTTTTTGGAAAACTGTAATTAATGGCGATTAAACGTGAACCAACTCTATTAGAGGCCTTCATCCCTATAATATTTCTAATTGTATTATTATCCATCAATGTAAGCATTTTTAAAGATGCGGCATTAGACGGCTCAAATCAAATAGTGTTAATTCTATCCGCGGCTGTTGCTACCATCGTGGCATACAGGCTTGGTTTTAAATGGGCACAAATCCAAGACGGAATCGTCAAGAGTATAAGCTCAGCGATGACCTCATTGCTTATTCTGCTGTTAATTGGTTCTTTGGCGGGGACTTGGCTTTTAAGTGGTATCGTTCCTGCAATGATTTATTACGGATTACAAATCCTCAATCCCACCATATTCTTGGTGGCAGCATGTGTGGTATGCAGCATTGTATCAATTGCAACAGGAAGTTCTTGGACCACCGCTGCAACTGTGGGAATTGCCTTAATAGGAATTGGAAAAGCTTTAGGATTATCTGAAGGGCTTGTTGCCGGAGCAATTCTGTCAGGCGCCTATTTTGGAGATAAAATGTCTCCTCTGTCTGATACAACCAACCTTGCCCCCGCGATGGCTGGTACTGATTTGTTTACACATATCAAGTACATGACTTTAACTACCGTACCGTCCATTATTGTGACGTTAATTATTTTTCTGTTTATAGGTTTTTTTGGAACTCAAGAAGGTAGCGTTACAGAAACCTCCTCCATTTTGGCGGCCATCAATGATAAGTTTTATATCTCAGGGCTACTGTTTATTGTTCCCGTGGTGGTGGTTATCATGATTGTAAAAAAAGTCCCAGCAATCCCTGCATTACTTGCAGGAACCCTACTTGGCGGACTGTTCGCCTTGGTTTTCCAACCGGATCTAGTTGCCGAAATTGGCGGAAATGGTGGCGCTTCAGGAATGTTTGTAGGGATCATGACCAGTCTATATGGCGATATTGCCATCAATACAGACAATGCGATGGTCAATGAGCTGTTAACATCTGGTGGTATGGCGGGTATGCTTGGTACCATCTGGCTTATCTTATCAGCAATGATATTTGGTGGTGTCATGGAAAGCTCAGGAATGCTTAAGAGAATAGCCAAAGCGATTATCAGCAGAGTAAACTCTACAGGCTCTTTAGTAAGCTCCACGGTAGGTACTTGTTTATTTTTCAATCTCACCGCTTCTGACCAATATCTCGCAATTGTAGTTCCAGGAAGAATGTACGCTGATATTTACAAGAAAAAAGGATTGGCTCCCGAAAATTTGAGTCGATCTTTGGAGGACTCGGGTACCGTAACATCAGTGCTTATCCCTTGGAATACTTGCGGAGCTTATCACGCCAACGTCCTCGGGGTTTCCACGCTTTTATATGCGCCTTATTGTTTTTTCAATATCATAAGTCCTTTTATGACCATCTTAGTGGCTTATGTCAACTTTAAAATAAAAAGAATCAAAACCGAACCTCACCCCGCATGACCTTTAGAGAATCAATAACAAAAGAAGAAGTCCAACAATTACCGCTCATAAAATTTGAAGACAAAATACATATTGTTAATACTTTTGACAAACAAAAAGAAGCCCTCAAAGTACTAAACGAACAGTCGGTATTAGGTTTTGATACGGAAACAAAACCAACGTTCAATAAAGGCGAGTATAATAAAACCGCCTTGATACAACTCGCTACAGAAGATGAAGCATTCTTATTCAAGATCAATGAAATAGGTTTTACTGCTCCATTAATTGAGTTATTGTCAAACAAAGACATTCAAAAAATTGGCATCAGTATCAAAGATGATTTAAAAGACCTTATGAAAATGGAGCCTAGTTTTAAACCTGCAGGCTTTGATGATTTGAATGATATTTCTAAAGAGCTAGGTATTAAACAGATAGGCATGCGTAGTTTATCTGGCATTTTTCTTGAACATCGTGTCTCTAAAAGTCAGCAAACTTCAAATTGGGAAAATGGTACTTTATCGGAAGCACAACAGCGATATGCGGCTACTGATGCTTGGATTTGTATCAAAATATTCAACCTGCTTGATGCGAAAGGATTTGTTTATTGATTCAATAGCGCAACAGTTGAAATTCTCAATTCCTCAATTTTTTCAGCAAATAATTTAAAGTCTGACTTGCGCATAATACCCCTAAACTCACATTGATCGAGATAAGATCGATCCTTCCAGTTGATTTCGAATTGGTTGAGTACGCGCTCCACTTGCGAAGTATCGTCGTAGGAGAAAGTAATGACAAAGTTTTTTTCTGGAAAGATTTCCATAGTCTTTGCTAGCAGCAAAGCTTCATGTGCGGCAGTTTTGTAGGCACTGATGAGGCCACCAACGCCAAGTTTGGTTCCTCCAAAATATCTCACTACCACTACTAGCACGTTCACCAGTCCATGAGATCTAATTTGACCAAGAATAGGGTCTCCTGCGGAGTGGCTCGGCTCTCCATCATCGTTGGCTCTGGCTATGGGGTTTTCCATTCCAAGAATATAGGCATAACAATGGTGCCTTGCGTCATGATATTTTTTACGAAGTTCTGACAGATGATCAGAGATATCAGCATCCTGACCTATGGGAAAAGCATGCGCTATGAATTTACTCCCCTTTTCTTTGTAAAGACCTTCTGTGGGTCTCATGATGGTTTTATACGCTTCTTCAGTCACCTAAATTATCTAACCTTTCTTGGGCTTCAGTTTTGATATCGGCAGTTTCAGCAGTGGCTTTGGCTTGGCCTAAATAATACTTGGCCATAGCTAGGTCACCTTTGCTTTGATGAATTCTCCCGAGTCCAAGGTAGCAAAGACTTTTCAAATATTCGCCTCGATCCTTTAGACTAGAACCAATACTTAGCGCACGTTTGTATAATTCCTCAGCCTTTTGATAATCCTCCTGAGTCCATTCATGATAGAGCCCTTCAAAAGCAAAAGCTGCCACTGAATAATATAGTCTTCCATCTGAGGCAATCATTTGAAAATCGTGCGGTTTTGCTTGACTAAAAGCACGCGGGTCAATTGCGACAGATTCTAAATATTTCGTGCGTATGTATGAATTTTTAGGAAATTGAATCACCAGTTTTCGTAAATAATCTTGAGCCAACGCTGGCTTGTATTCATACCTCAAGTATAAGTAGGCTAAATACATAGTAGCTTCAATATTTACAATCAAAGCCTTCTCGGAAGCGAGTTTCAATTGCTGTATACCTTTTGACTTGTCGCCATTTCTAAATACCCACACAAATGATTTATATACAGGATACTTTTCAGGGTATGCCTCACGAAAATAATTGTAAATACCAACGGCAAATAGAAAATCAGAGATCTCCTCCGTCATATCAAACGCCTTTTTTAATAATCCATAAGCTTTGCTTGCCTCATTTACAGCTTTCATGTAATTATCAGTATCTGCGTAATATTCGGACAATAATCCTCTGGCTGCCATTTCAAAAAATATAGCTTCCGTGTTTTTCTGTTTACCTCCATCAATGGCAATCGCTTTTTCTACCACCTCATAAAGATGTTTCTTGAATTTTTCAAAAGTTGTATCAACGGTAACATAGGGCAAAGTCTGCCACATCAAATTGACCGCCCGCAACATGGGCACTACCGGATGCTGAGGAATTTTTTCCTCAACACGCTCAGCGTAATAGAGTGCAGAATCAGACTGCATGCTATATATGAAATTGACAGAGCGAGTCACCAATCTTACATTTTCTGCATTTTTGAAGAGTTGTCCGTGTACAGACTGAGAAAAAAATATGGCTATAATAAGTAGAACTGTATGTCGTGCGATAAACTTTCTGTTTTGTGCCACTTTTTGTATGCCCATTTGCTTGAATAAGTAAAACTTGTCGTCGGTTTAAAATCGGTTAATTAAAAAATGAACAATCCAAACCATGCATTCCGTAACTTTGGTGACACTTAATTAAAGAATAAGGATGCAATGATTTACTATTCAGACCATTATTTGATAAATCAAAATTACTCGAATTTACTAAAAATAGAGACGCATCAATTCTTTATCTGTTTTAACATTCTCAAAAATCAGGCTGTTAGTATTTCTCAAGCGCCTTTTGGTGGTATTATGACAAAAGCAGAGTATTCGAATGAGGATTTAAGCAAATTTATTGAAAACATGAAGGCGAAATTAAGAGCAAATGGAGTCAACAGTATTTCAATAATTCAACCACCTGCTTACTATGATCAGTTTGTACCCTTAAAGCAAATGCTCAACCATAATTTCGAGAGCTCTATGGAAGAGGTGAATCAATATGTAAATCTAAATCACCGCGAAATTCATGTGATGGAAAAGCGCATTCTTGCAAAAGAAACATCACTGCATATAGAAGTAAGGGAGGATTTCGAAACGGCGCATTATTTTATTGCTAAATGTCGACGAGAGCAAGGTCTAACGATCAATATTTCTGAAGAAAAATTACTAAATCTGGTTAAAAGTACTCACGGAAAATATAAACTATACACTGCCACTTATGACCGCAAATGGGCAGCTGCAGTGATAACCGTAGATGCCACCGAGGATATACGATATTATTATCTGCCTGCTACAAGTCAATCGATGAAGAAGATGCATCCCATGGTTTACCTTTTGGATAAAATATATTATGATGCGCAGAACGACGGTTTAAAATACTTAGATCTCGGAAAATCCTCCATAAAAGGCGAAATACAAGCAGGCTTACATACTTTCAAAAAAAGGATGGGTGCCGCAGATAGCACCGTCACAGAGTTAAGAGCTGAAATACAATAGTCCCATGAACTAAGAGACTTGACTCAAATTTTGTTTCAATCGAATTGCCCACTTCATCTGCATTAAACTTTAGTCAATTTGGTTTGCAGATTGACAATGAATAGAACAGAAGTTAATATGAGAGGATGTTATTACAGAATGGCCGATTGATAGGTGCTTTCTAGTTCATTGATGACCACCTTATTACCATATCGATTGATGTAAAATTGTCGAATTTGTTCCTTATTATACGCCTTGCCTACTGACTGTGAAATAGCCTTAGAGAAATCATTCAGGTCAAAGCTTGGCGCAATTTCTGATATTTCAAAATCCATCATTTTATCGGCACCCTGCCAAGGTGTAGAAATGACAGGCAAACCACAGGCAAGGGCTTCTAAAATAGCTACAGGCATGTTTTCGTGTAGGCTTGAACTCACAAACCGATGAGCTGAGTGAAGCAATAACTTCAATGAATCTTTTTCTATATCGCCCAATAATTCAATCTGAGATTGCAGTCCTAAACGTTGAATCAATTCGCTGATTTTTTTGCGCTCAGTACCCTCACCCGCAATTTTCAGTTGTAAGTCAAGGCCTTGCTGTCTGAGTTCATCTACAGCTTTAATTAAAAGTGGATAATTTTTTTGCTTTTCCAACCGACCAACAGCTACAAGCGTAAATTGATTACCTAGATTGGATGCTTCACCAACATTGAAAAAAATTTCATCAATAAAATTGGCTGCTAACTCTGATTTAATTTGATAAGTTTTCAGCTTTTCCTTCAAATGTTGACTCACCACCATCACCTTATTTGCAACGCGCAAAGCGGGAAGTATTTTTTTCTTTAGCACATCCTTTACACCAGGCATTGGAAATGGAGACATATGCTCCGTGATAACAAAAGGAATATCAAATTTGCTGGCAAGCTCCATTGCAATATATCCAGCAGGAAAAGAAACCTGTGCGTGGATTACATCCGGCTTACCATAATAAGCCATGAATTTTAGTAAATTTTCCTCGTTCTTCTGAATAATCTTAGGAAGATTCCCTGAGAATAATCGTCGCGACCAAGTATGACAAGGGTTAAAAAACTCGACCAAATTAGGAGTGATCAAAACTTCTTTTCTCGAAATTGGCAGCTTAGAAAGCTGCTTTAGAAAAAAGTCCAACGGTCGCAAAGGAGTCAACCAAAGCCTCGAATCATGACTACCCCACGAACTGATGGCGATCTGCCAATCTGGCTTCTGCTGAGCCAATACTCGTGCTTGATCATAAAAAAAAATCCCTGTTGTGGGGAAGCGATCAGATGGCTGCCATGACGGTATGATGAAAATTTTCAACTCAAGACCTGACTATTTAGCTTTTGCCAAATTCTGTTCCCAAACCCAAGTAGACTTTACCATAGCGTCCAAGTCAAGCGCTGTTTTCCAACCCAATTCGTCATTAGCAAATGTGGTATCAGCATAAATTTGTACCACGTCTCCTGCTCTTCTATCTACAATTTTATGATTTACTTTGACCCCATTGATCTTTTCAAAAGCGTGAATTACTTCCAAAACAGAATAGCCGCTCCCAGTTCCAAGGTTGAAAAACTCATAGTTCTTCTTTTGCTTATCGTTCAAAAGTCGGGTTAAGCTGATCACGTGTGCTTTTGCCAAATCCACGACATGAATATAATCACGGACAGCAGAACCATCTTTGGTTGGGTAATCTCCGCCAAAAACCTTTAATTCTTCCCGCAAACCGATCGCCGTTTGAGATATAAAAGGCATGAGATTGTTTGGAACTCCGCTTGGCAACTCGCCGATCAATCCTGACTCATGCGCTCCCACAGGATTAAAATATCTTAGAGCAATGGTAGATTTATCCGGACTGACTCCTGCATAATCTCTAATGATATCTTCACTTATTCTTTTGGTATTGCCATAAGGTGACTCTGCATCTTTTCTCGGTGTAAGCTCAGATACAGGCAACTTATCTGGCTGCCCATAAACGGTACAGCTGGAAGAAAATACCAAGTTCTTGATACTGTACTTATTCATTGCTTCCAACAAATTCATCAAGGAAATCAAATTACTTTGATAGTAGTAAAGTGGCTTTAGTACCGATTCCCCCACGGCTTTTTTAGCAGCAAAATGAATAATTCCATCAAACCCAGATTCCTCGTCAAAGAACTCAGTAAGCTTTTGGTTATCACATAAGTCGAAAACGTGAAGTGGTACTTCTACTCCAGTTATTTCTTTGATTTGGTCAATGACCTTTGCTTGAGAATTGGATAAATCATCAACGATTACAACTTCAAATCCAGCTTCAATAAGTTCAACTACTGTATGCGACCCAATATAACCAGCGCCTCCTGTGACGAGAATTTTACTCATGGCTTTTTTTCTTCAAAAGTATCTTATTCTCGAAACTTAGTTGTACTTCGTCAATTATTTCTGGTAGGAAAAACTGTGCTTATTGTCGTTCATATCCTTTCTCAAAAATTCATAAGGTGAATTAATAAACTCTGCTGTGTTTGGATACAGTGCAACTGGACTCTTAATCAAATCTTGGTTTTGGGAGAGTACCTTTAACCAATCTCCTTCTTCCATTCCGCTATTTGCGAATTGATCTTGAAATTTTGCCTTATTTTTATTGATTATCGCATTGATCCCGCCAAGCCTCTCTGCCAATTGACCTATCTGCTTTTCAGTAAGTGAGTCTTTTGACAGATCTATTTCTTTGATCTTATGATCGCTCAAGGCTTTCGCATAACCTTTGGTTTCCCTGTTTTGAAAGTCATTGGAATCATAAATCAACAATATTTCATTTTTCATAGTCCTCATATTTTTTTTGAATTAAAAAGTCAAAGATTATACCATGTCAAATAACCTCTCAAAAGCCATTGTTGTCAATCTATTCTGGGGAATTTTGATCATGATGGGGCTTTTTATCCACATACTCAAAAGACTATTGCTGCTCCCCGATAAAAAAGGCCTCTTTTTGGGTTGGCATTATTGTGGTACTTCTATGGTATAAAACCTTATAGAAATCATGGAACAATTGACGATCAATAAGACAATATCGAAAAGACTTAAGGGTAAAATAGATTTTATCAAACAGTTCAAATTCAATGGATTTCCAATGAACTTGTTTTTCAAGCATGGTAATGGAATCGAAACATTAAAGTTTGAAACCGGTCACCTTCAAGATTTTAAAGGGCTATTCGTTATCTATTCCTATCGGAATAATCCAGTAATTGTTGGATCATCCTCGAAAGTACTTCAGGAAATTCAAAATCTAATAAGAGGTAAACGCAAGACTGATCGTGATCAGCTAAAAAACGTGGCAAATCATTTTGGGTATAGGACTTGGTTGGCAGGTCAGAGCTATGTCAAAGAGATGAAAGTCTGCTGGGTTGAAGTGACACGCGATATAGACCTGAAAGCATTAAAATCTATTTTTAACGATCGTAAAATTGCATTGATTGATTCGTAAGTTTTCCTTTTCAATTTGGGCGTTTGGTACACCTTAAAACAAACAAGTCAACTTTGAGGACGATTATTCAATTCGAAAACAAGGTGGGTTGAGCTTTCTGATGTTCTAAATATTTTTTTAACTCAATCAAAGAAGATGGCTATTAAAAGAAAATGAGCAATTTCGTTGAGTTCTGTAGAATCTTATAAATATTCTAACAAGCCATTCATATTTAGTTTGATTATGTGCATCCTTGCGCTCGCAGATAGCGTACGCAATAGGAACAAATGCTAGAGTCAATAATCAGGCAATTATAAAATCCCTTGGAAGCGAAAATAGATAACTATAATACTTGGATAAAAGGATGTAACGAAGACACCATTAAGTCTAGAATTGTTGAACTTCTGGAGCAGTCTGGTTTTACGATACTCAACTACATTGACCATCATTTCGAACCACAAGGCTATACAGGCTTATGGTTATTGGCGGAAAGCCATTGTGCCTTGCACACATTTCCTGAGGAAAATAAATCCTACCTTGAGTTGAGTAGTTGCAATGAAACCATGTATTTGGATTTCAAAAGAAACATTGGTTCCTATTTTGATCTCGCCATTTCATCTGTTTAAGGCGTGAAAGAAAAGCTTCCTCAACTTGTTTATTTAGCCCTACTTTTTACATGGTGCTTTCATATCTACCAATTTTATTTTCCATTTGAATTAGCTAACCAAATCGCACTATTTTTTACTGTGGTGGCTAGTTGGTGGTTAGGAAGTCGGTATCAAGTTAATGACCTTTTTAAAGTAGTGTTTTTACTGATCCCGCTTATTTTTCCTTTACTGCTTCAGCCTATTGTTGCAGAACTTATCACGCGTTACAATCAGAGTTGGATGAGTATTTTTATAGTTGCCATCGCCTGTAGCTATGCCATAGGTCAAACACAAAAAATCAGGAATCACTTTCTGGGTATCGGTATGCTCGTTGGCGTTTGGTTTATCCCATACTCCATGCCTCCCTCTCAAAAATATTTTACTGACAAAGTCATAGACTCAAAAAAAACCACATTCGCAGATGCGCAAATAGTGGAATGGAAAGATGATTTCTGGCTACATTATGGGGGAAAATTGCAGTTTTCTACTTTAGACAAACACTTATTGGCTGAAGCATATGCGCTTCCAGCACTTTATTTAAAAACAGAACCAGCCAACGTTTTGATCATCGGAGGCGACAATCATCTCATCATCGACCAACTGAATCAGTCGAAAAAAGTCAGTCATATCTCGATTGCTCCTTTCGACAATAAGTACTTTGATTTTGTGACTAAAAATGAAGGCATTTTGGAGATTACTACTGGTTCGAAAATCGTTGAGGCAAAGTTGAACCAGTATCTCGCTGACTCTTCCACTTTTGATATCATTTATATCGACCAAGAGGTTCCTAATGATGGGCTGATTGCTTTTATACAAAAAATAGAACCGATGTTGCTGCCTGAAGGAATTATTGTTTTCCAATCGGGAAATCCATATCTACAAGCGAAACTGTTTAAGGAACGTCAAAATTTAATAAAAACACTTTCCTACGAAGTATTGCCTTATCATACCCAAGTTCCAACTATGGGACAAGTGTCATGGATGCTGGCAAGCAAATCAATGACTCAGGGGGAGATGAGAAAAAAACTACTTGATCTGCCAGAAAATATTCAGGGTATTTGGTGGAATCAGCAAGCCATGAAAATGATGCTTGCTTTTGGGAAAACGGACTATTTCATCAGAGATTGATTAATTATGCTGGTTCATCTACAGCCATATCCAAAAACCTTCTGAAAGGAAGCATGAGTTCATAAAGTTGAATCAATTGTTCTTTAAATCCTCCATTGACCACTTCGTGCTCGGTGAAGTCTTTTTGCACCACAAAACTTTTTAATCTGATCCACTCTATTCTTGGATGATCGCTTGAATAGCCCTTAGGGGAAGTTTTTAAAGAATCGCCTGTCCAAAGACCTCCAAAGGTTTTTTTGAAATCCTGATGATTAAGAATTTTTTCTAGCTCGCTTCCATTATAATCAATTTCTTGACGGATTAATTTCAGTTTGTCGTTCGGCACATGATAAAATCCACACGCTACAAATGAGGTATTTATCCCTAGATGAATATAAAATTCAGCCTTATTTTCAGCCTTATCCAATGAAGCCCCAAAATGATCTTTATAAGTGGGTTTTTCAGGATGAAACATTTTATTGTTATTGATCCGATTGATCGCTCTTCGCCCAGTGGTGTCCTGGTAGTTAGGATCTGTTTGTTTAAAATATGAGTTTAGGTCATCAAGAAACGAAATGTAACTGTCTCGGACTTCTTCGTATCCATCACGATGATCGTCCATCCAGCTTTTATCGTTGTTGTCACTCGTATTTAATTCTCGTAAAAAGTCATATAATTTTTGAAAATCCATCTCGCTTTTTTTCATAACACATAGGAAGACGAGGGGTTTGAATTATTCTGGGTAAAAGCTCATTGCAGTCAATAAACATCCCAACGTCCATTCATGTAGTATTTGAAAAGTACCGGATCATGCAATCTGTTGATTTCAATCAACTCAGTTGGCTGATCAAATATCTTCCCACCAAACGAGCTGATCAGTGTGAGTGCATCTTCCGTAAGCCAAGCCGTCTGCACATGATCCAATGATAAATTTTGCACAGCGTGCTGAAGGTTTTTACGAGAGTTTTTAACGCCTATGATCCAGCCCCATTCGCCCAAGGTCACTACTTGATTGTGCAAGGGCAATGGATTGAAACCGGCTGCTTTTATGGTTTTTTCAATACAATGAAAAGCCTGTGTTGCATAATATGGACTTCCGGCCTGAGTAACAAACACACCATGTTGGGTCAATGCAGCGTAGCATAATTGATAAAACTCCAAAGAATATAACCGACCCAAATCTACAGTTCTAGGATCAGGAAAATCTGCGATAATTACATCGTACTTTTTTGTTATATCTGCCAAAAAAGTGAACCCGTCTTGGTTGATTATTCGCACTTTTGGGTCTGCTAGCGAATTTTTATTGATTTGAACCAAGGCGGAGTGATTAGACGCGAGCGAAGTAACCGCCGGATCAAGATCGACCAAGGTAATTTCTTCGACTTGTTCGTATTTCAATACTTCTCGGACTGCTGCACCATCTCCCCCACCCAAAACCAAAACTCGACGTGTGTCTCCCTGAAGTAACATGGCAGGGTGCACGAGTGGTTCGTGATACATGGCCTCATCAAAGGAACTCAGTTGTTGATGTCCGTTGAGAAAAAGCCAAAAATCACCTCTGTCATAAGTCAAAATTATTTTCTGATATCGACTCTGCTCACTGTAAACGACTCTATCCTGGTACCTGATTTTATCTCCCCACTCAACGATTCGCTGTGAGAAAATGAGATTCAAAAGTAGAATGAGCAAAACAATGCCAGAATATAGAATGAATCGTTTCTTCTGGGCTTTAACTTCCTCCCATACAGCATAGATGAGTACCAAAGCCACAAAGAAATTGACGGCTCCTAAAATTGGAGGCGTATACGTCAAGCCTAAATATGGCAAGCCGATGAATGCAAAAAAAACACCTCCTGCTAAACTCCCATAATAATCATTTTCCAGTGCGGAAGATATATTGACTTTAAGACTTTGGAATTGTTCGTTGAGTCGGATAACGATGGGAATTTCCATCCCGATAAATAGACCAATAGTGATGCAAAGCCCGTAGATAACAATGGCAGTTTGTCCGTAGACAGCAAATACTGAGTATACAATCAAGGTAACATTAGATGCGATACACGATAATCCGAATTCGATGAGAACGAAACGCTCCATAAGGTTCGTTTCAAATTTTTTACTCAATCGACTCCCCAGGCCCATGGAGAAAAGCATGACCGAAACAATCATTGTCCACTGGAAAACAGAGTCTCCTAAGAAATATGTGGCAAGAGTGGATAAAGTGTATTCGGAAACAATACCGGATAAACCAGTAGCAAATAAGGCAACCTTAAGTAAAGTGCTGGTGTATTTCAAAAGTCTATAACGCCCAACAAATCAATACTGAACCACCAATATATGCGAATGCCTCCACCAGCGCAGCTCCACAGTTAGGATGCTCTTGATTCACAATCTCATCAGTAATATTTTGTCCTGGAAGCAATATTTTATCGGTAACAAAACGTGCGATTGGCAAAAATATCAACCCGATCGTCACATCTATTGCTACGTCCTGTAGAGTAATCACCCAGCTTTCAAAATCATGCATCAATGCAAAACGGATCAGGTTCGCAATGGCAATAATAGCGCCTGCATAGCCGATGGCCACTGCGGTATTTTTCTTTTCGATATGCTCATGAATATCGTATGGAGTGATGGCATTATACACGAAAGTGGTAATGAATAAAATCAACTGACCAAGTATCCAGTAACAGACAGCAGTGACTATCGGTCCGCCAACCCCAAATCCTTCACCATGTATGGCGCCCAATACCACCAATCCTGTAGCGATCCCATTGGCACCTTCTACAATACCAGAACCCAAGTTCTGATCATCTATGATTTCCTTCTTTAAGTCAAATTTTGATAAAATCAACTTATCATTGATGATCAACGATAGGTTGAGTAGCACGATAGATAGCGCACCGTAAATACCAATATTGATCAAGTCATTGACCAAACCATACGACTCGCCCATCACTGCACTGCCTATAGCCAATAGGAGCCCTACAAAATAGCCAACATGCGCAACGGAAAATGCTAGGTTGTCCTTTTCAACCAGCTCATGAGCCACTTTAATTTTTGGATGAAAAAGTTGATAAACCAACTTCCCAACAAAAAAAAGAATAAAACTGGCAACAATGTAGGTGAGACTAGTAAGTACGTTATCGAGTATTTGCATTGGATGATAAGTGAGGTTGGATGGTAAGGTTTATTTTCCGTAGGATCCGCTTCGGGAACGATATCCACTTGAACTCGAAGATGATCTCGAGGTTCTAGAAGCTACATTTTGTCTAAATGAAGATCTCTTTTTGCTCCAACTTGAACTAGGTTTTGTACTACGGCCATGAGCGCTATTAGTGCCATAGTAGCTGCTTCCACCATTTGACGGCCCATAATAACCTCGACCAGTTCCCGCATAGCCTCCTCGCCAATCGTTGTAGTAACTTCTACGAGCAGGGTAAGCCATCATATTAAACATGGTTGACATCATAGCATATTGACCGTAAAAAGCCCAAAAACTATTGCCGCTATTGTCGGTTTTCCACTGGCCATATTTTTCATTCCCTACATAATTGTTGTAACCCGGAGGTGCAGCCCCTTTACTCAACTGACCCGTGCTATCTCGCGCCATGAGCTCCATTCCCATGTCATTGATATGCTTGTTGAATGTTTCCTTACTCACTTCGAGCATTCCTGTGGTGAACTCGTCTAAGTTTCCATTACCATCGTCTTGCACAATTTTATATTGATGATAATACGTCTCTATAAAATTACCTTTTACATCCATGTCATAGAGTATCGCTGTGAAAGGCTTATCACTAGGCAAGTCGCGAGCAATTACATCTAAAGGATTTTTTTGATACTTTGGACCTCCACATGAAGAGACGAAAAACGCCAAAGTAAACAAGCATAAATATTTTAGAATTTGGTATTTCATATGAATATTACTGTGTTTTTAGTTCAATCGAAGCATATTAATTTCCGCTTGGTGTTATGTTAGATATCTGATAAGGTTTTACCACTATCCCTGCCGAAGCTTCAATGTTTTGCTCATCCCACTGTGTCAAAGATACGACACGGGTTTCTTCTTCATTCAAATATTGCCAGGTTATAAACTCCTCCCAATCATCTCCTTTTTTGGCAGCACTTTTAAAATATCCAGCTGATTCTTCCTCCAAGAAATAAGTTTCCTCTTCAAACTGAATTTTCTTATGTGATTTGCCTTTTTTCCGGATTTTTTCCGCCACGTCTTCTTCTATTTTCCTAAGGCTAATGGAATTGGACAAAACAATGAACAACTCGTCATCATCCTCCACTTCGAGAAACCGAACCTCATCACCACTATCTACTTTATACTCTCGCGTAAAATTATTGTTGCCCCAATCGTACTCTAGAACTTCTTTGACTATCCAAGATTTCATGTCATAATCAAACACAAATCCCACATCGAGATCCTTCACGCTGAGGTTTGTAACATCGTACAATGGCTCCTCTTTTTTCTTCTTAAATAGATTAAACATGTTTTTCTTATTTTCTTAAGTACTACTCAACAAATACCTTTTTGAACAAATAAAGTATGCCCAGCAAAATCATTAAAATCAATCCAACTCGAAATAAAACATTAAATAGGAGTCCAAAAAGGAAAATAACGACGATGATGATTAAAATAGACTTTAATAATTCAATGGTCATTTTTTTAAGGTTTATTCTGTTGTATTTTATCCAATATTCCTTTGAGATTGTTGGCAATAGCATCAATACCCTCGACAAGTTTTGCGTTTTGGCCATAGCCTAATTGCTTTTGCTTTTCAGCGAAAACGCCAATAATATACCGCCAACGATCAGATTGCTCTGGGCTCAGCACTCCAGTTAGTTGTTTAAATCTCAGCAAATTCGCCTCCGCATTTGATGTCAAGGTCTGTGACTCATTTTCGTAGTGCGATTGTATGATTGTCTCCACCTCAGCTTCATTCATCATAGGGAGTATTTTTTCAGCAAGCTTATTCATGTCTCGATATGACCCTTGGAGTTTAAAAGCAGGCTCTACTCTATACTCCTCAGCCATCGCCGCTGATGCGATGTACTGGCTGTTCACGGCGAGTACAACATCTCTAGCCCTCATCAAATGCTTAATAACTGAAACATATTCCTGAAGTTCTTCAGCTGTGTGGTTGACTTCAAATTTTAGTCCTTCACCAGAACCTTGCTCTGCTAACTTAATAACAGTTCGAACATCGGAAAGGCTTTTCGACACCAAACGACTTAAAATTTGATTAGAAGTAAGGCAATTCTCAATGTAGCTCATTTTAAAAGCCTCTTCAGAGTCTCCTATGACATCACCAAGATTATAAATATCTGCTCGATTGGAAAGCATATCTGGAATTTGAAACTTATCTCCAGACTCGGTATAAGGATTGCCTGCCATGACTACACAAACCTTTTTTCCACGAAAATCATATGTTTTGGTCTTGCCTTTGTATACTCCTTCGATTTTGCGCTGCGCATCACACATGGAGATAAACTTTTGAAGAAATTCGGGATTACAATGCTGGATATCATCCAGATAAATCATCACATTATTGCCCATTTCAAAAGACAAATTCAGCTTTTGTAATTCCTCAGCAGAAGCAGCGTTCGGCGCATCAGCAGGATCTAATGAAGTCACTTCGTGACCAATGGCTGGTCCATTGATCTTCATAAAAATAACCCCAAGCCTGCTGGCGATATACTCCATAAGCGTTGTTTTACCATAGCCGGGCGGAGAAACTAGCAAAAGCAAACCCATTAAATCGGTTCTCTTATTCTCTCCGGCTGTTCCTATTTGCTTGGCTAGGTTAGCTCCAATTAGCGGGAAATAAACACTATCGATCAGCTGATTTCTAACAAAAGAAGAGAGTACACGCGGTTTAAACTCATGAAGTCTTAGTTCAGTACGATAGTCTTCAGATAAGCTCTTTTTAAGGGCCGCTAACTGCTTAAAAGCAGGAACATCTACCCTGATAAACGCTGATAATCTTTTGAAAAAATTATTTAGATGAAAAGTGTATTTCCCATCTTCTATTAATTTGTGTGAGCCTTTTAAGCCTTCGATTGTCTTGTATAGACTTACTTTTTTGACATAAATTTCACTGTAATCTTCATAAAATAACAGCGCAGCGACTTCATCAGCATAATCCAAAAAATGAGGTTGGTCAATTTCCTTAATGAACGCGGAAAGCCACTGTCGGATCATCCTCATAGACAAGGCAGGCGTATCGCTAAGGCCTTTCAAAGAAGCTGTAAATTGGGTATCGGCTTTGCTTTGCTTTAAATGATTCAAAAAGAGTTGGTGGCACTCGGACGCTACTTGACTGACAATAAAATAATCTCCTTCGGAAAACTGATCGAAAATATACTGCGCAACCGCTAAGTAGTCTGTTTTGACATCATAAAACTTTGGTTCCTGAGATTGAACCTCGTTTTTCAAGTCATTGACAATCCCTTCGAATTCCCTCGAATAAGGAAAGACGGATAAAATGAGTGCCGCAGCTTTTATCTGACGTTCATAGAGCTTTTTAGTCTCGTCAGCTATGCAAGAATTCCAGAAAAATTTTGCCAGAGCTCTTACGTCAGGATCATATTTTAATAGACCAGCAAACTGGCTGAGAGAAATGATTTCATTTAGAATCAAGAGGGTATCAAATTCATGAACACCCTTGATGTAGCCCTCGCCATAACGAGTAGCCATTTGCCTTTGCACAAAAAACACTTTTTCCGCTTCACTCATCAATTGGTAAGTTTCTAAACTGATCGTCTTTTCTTCATGGACTAGTTTTGACAATCTCATTGACTCAAAAAGCGAAATAGACAAATACTCAGCACGGTATACACCACTGTTTTCGGAAATCAACGATTGATCCCAGAGATGAGAAAGTGCGGCGAGTTGGTCGTTTTTTATCACCTCGTAAAAATCTGTTCCTGCAAGGTGATAATGTGGTACTTTATTTTTCACTACCATGCTTAAATCAAGCGTGAGGTTATTCGTGAAAAACTGATGGTTTCCCATCTGCATAATATTGTCTCCAGCAGCAAAAAGTTCATGTTTGTCTTTTAATTGACGCAGCACATCCTCCTTGATCGTTTTCAACTGACTGGTTAAGTCGTCCGACTTTACAGTCTCTCCTATCGAAAGTAGTTGATCGGAAATCGATCTGATTTTCTCCACCATTAAATCTGAAGCAAAGTAACCATTGATGTCTTGCTTGGATTTGAGCGTACCGGACTTATTGCGAATGGCGCTCAGAACTCTTTCAGCGGCTTGAAATAGCTGATTTGCCTTTTTGTTTCTTTGCTCGGTTAGGTAGAGTTTTTTTGATTCGAAGGCATTGTATACCTCTTCACGCTTTTGAGAAATCAAGTCAATGAACTCGTCGAATTCAGAAAATTTTCCTTCCAATTCCTCCACCTGCACAATCAACTTCGTCAAGTATTCGTCACATTGGGCTGGGGTGTCACAGATATCCAAATAATTGGATACGCTTTGCTCCAAGAGCTTGATTGTTGCATTAAACTCCGCTTTACCTTCCGATTCAAGCAGACCTTTTCTAATATTCGAAAGTTTATTTTTTACCTGATTATAGCTTCCATAAATATCCGAAATACCTTCAATGATGGCTGTTGTTTGTGTGGCATCTGTAATTTTTAAATTGCTTACAGTTTCAATTAAAAGGTCTAACTCCTGCGCAATTTGCTCTCCTGATTGGAGTAGTTCATTGGCTTCAACTACCTTTTTTATTTGATCTATTTTCGTTTTAAACTCGACTATTTTATCATGAAAAGGTTTCAAAGCATGATCCTGTGCAAGAAATCTCACACATGATTCTGATACATTATCAGCTGCTTCAGATAAGTCAGCATCAAATGACGCAAGTTTTTTCTGATCAATATATCTTAGATCCTTGGCACTTATGACCTCTCCTCTTACCGACCTTATCTCGC
The DNA here is from genome assembly GCA_040218415.1 of Cyclobacteriaceae bacterium. Taxonomy (GTDB): domain Bacteria; phylum Bacteroidota; class Bacteroidia; order Cytophagales; family Cyclobacteriaceae; genus JAVJRN01. The sequence continues at coordinate 30,700 of JAVJRN010000065.1, read as the reverse complement.
CAAGAAGACTTACATAAGCTGTGATTTTCCCAAAAGAAGCTTTCGATTTTTTTAGTATCTGGCTGTGTAACTCGGCCAATTCTGCTAATCGATGCTCAGAGGTCTCTCGAATTTTCCGTACTTTTTCGTATTCATCTACCGCAGATTCTGCCACACCACGAATTTCTTTGAGCGGTGCATCCAAGTCATACCCCTCGGTGTTGAGCCAATGATAGGTATCAATCGTATCGGTAGCTTTCTTAATGATATCGATGTATAAATCTGAATAAATCTCCTCTCGATGAATGAGATTGATGATTTCTTGACATTCCGCCATGGCACGTACGACTTCCTTATTGCCGATTTTCTGCAAAAAAGAATCATATTTTTCTTCGGCCTGAAAGTTTACGCCTGTAAAAGGCGTTTGCCATATTTGAATAGCATGGTGTTTTTTAGGTTCATCATCTGCTTTAAAAACGCACATTTCGCCATTTTCAAAAGTGGTAAAACCATGGCAAACAATCGGATTTTCTACTTTTTGAGATATAATATTATAGTTCAGCAGCAGATAAATACCCTTTTCTCTATTGTAAAAGACATAAATAAAATCCTCTCCATTCAGGGAAGTGATGCGCCTTTCGAAGAGCATGTGACGAAGACTTAAATCAAACAACTTGAACTCTCCAGACTGTAAATAATAGCCGTTACTAAATATCAATCCTTGATTATCAGGCAATAATATGCCCGATTCGGACAGGGTGTCTATCCGTTTTACTTCCTTCAATTTTTCGTTAAAGACAAAATACCGCTCACCTTCTTGGTATGGTTTAGCCTTTATCAATATCAAATTTCCAACTACAGAATAGCTAAATTCGGCATCATCAAGTGTCTGCAGTGAATTAACTACATCTTCCCTATAAATACCTTGACCATCATCAGTATTGTCTTCTACCTTAATGGTTAAATCTCCTCCAACACATTCGACAAAAACTCGGTCCTCTATCGACACATGCGGATGTAGCCCATCACGATAATCTTGCCGTCGGGTTCTTTTCCACTCAAACTCGTATTGTGCTGGAAATTTATATTCATGATCACTGCGATTATCAATATAAATCAGCTTTTCTTCTTTGATCTGCCACTTGAAAGTCTTGACGTCATTAACGTCCTTTCCAGTTCGAAAAACCATGTGAAAAAATGGCCCAACAGAGGCAAACCGTAAGAATTGGGTGTTTTTGTAGTATTTGTATAGTTTATGGAAATCGTCAAGAAAAACACTATCGGTTATAATCGAATTAAGGTTGAGCTCATGAAATGTATGGTCCGATTGGTATTCATAAAAACTAAAGACATCATCAATCTTCACCTCACTTCTTAGCCCCACATGCACATTGTATCCGAAGAGAAACTTTGATCCGAAAGAAAACATATCCCACGGAATGCAATTGTTATTCGTAGTTATACGCTCGGAGGCCAGAACTTTTGTTTCGATGGTACCGAAAACATTTTTCCGTTCCTCGTTAAGTTTTTGTATCTGCGATTTGAGCTGATTGGCAGTAGACACAATTCTACTACGTAATAACTCGTAGGTTCCTGCCTCCAAAGTGTTGCTTGATTCTTGTGCCATAAAATTTTTGATGGAAAATAAAGTCAGAGTCTTGCGATCTCTGACTTTTGAGCAATAATTACAATCCTAAATCGGCAATTTTCTGATTAGAGATACCAAGTGCCTCGGATACTTTTCCCAACTGAGAAATCATGTTCTTTTCTCCATCACTTGAAGCTCTACCTGTCAAATTCAATAGCAAAGCAGAAACGCTTAGATCTTTTACTTCCTGAATATTTAAGCCAAACTGATCTACAAAGTCACGTAACCTCTCTTTGAAATTATCACCATTTGCGGTTGAAAAGAAGGTGTCCTTAACTTGGGTCAACACGTCGCTATTAGTCAGCATTCGATCAATCGTTTTACCTTTGGTTATCGCACCAACGATCTGCTCGAAGAACATGGTTTCCCCACCTACAATGTCAATTTTCGCAGCTTTCAAAGCTTCAGAAATCACAGAAGCCTGTGACATGGCAATTTCCTTCTGAATAGAGATTCTAGAGAGTTCTACTTCTTTGTTCATTTGTAATTGAAGCTTAAACTCTTCGTGAGATCGACCTGAGTCATCAAGAGCTTTCATTGCTTGGGCTTTTTCTTTGATGCCTTCCGCCTCAGCACTAAACTTCTCTTTCATCACTTTGGCTTCTGCCAAACCTCTCTTTTGCTCCGCATCGGCTTTCAATGAGATAATATTTGCCTCGGCCTCTCCTTTCTCAAAATTAACTTTAGCCGCCACAGAACCTATTTCCTGATCAGCTCTTGCCTGAGCCGAGCCTCTCAGCTGTATGCCTTTTGCTTCTGCATCTGCTTGCGATTCTATCACGGAAGCAGCTGAGTCCCCTTCTTTCTGCTTGGCAGCTGCTTTAGCCTCCATTACCTGTGCTTCTGACAAGCCTATAGCGGCAGCTTCTGATGCTTGCGCTTCGGCAAGGGTTTTCTTCGCTTGAGCATGATGTATTGCGGCATTTTCTGCTGCTTGCGCATCGATCAATTGTTTTTTGGCAGTATGCTCTGAAGCTTGTTTCCTTGCTTCTGCATCCTTAATCATTTTGACGAGTGCTTCTTCCGCATCGCGCTCCGCTAAAGTAATGGCAACTTTCTTTGTTCTATCAGCTTCAGCAAAGGCTTGAATATCTTTCATTCGTTCTTTCTCCTCCACAACCGTTTTCTCAATTGTGACGCGCTCTCGAATGACATCTTGAATATTTTTACGTTCCTCTTCTACTGCTTTCTCCTTTTCAATGTTCGCTATCTCAACAAAACGTTGCTTATCTGTTTGCTCTAGAAGTCTAGCTCTATCAACCTTCTCTGTTTCTATCGCCTCTGTACGTTCCTTATTTTTTTGCGCTACGATCACTTCCCGGAGCTTATTCTCCTCTGCGACATGAAGATTTTCTTCCGTACTTATTCGTGCCCGCTCAGATTTAAGTCGCTCCTCTTGTTTTACCTTGGCTGTTTCTGACTCTTCTCTGGCCTGTGCAGATTCAATTTCTCGTTTTTGCTTGGCCTCTGCCTCTGCTTGTTGCCTTTCTAACTCAAGAATGGTTTCTCTTGCTTCAACATCTTGTTTGGTTAATGTTTTCTCTTTTTCTCTTAGAATTTGATTGGATAACATCTTTTGTGCCGATGTTAATTCGATAATCTTTTTGATACCCTCAGCATCGAGAATATTATTCTCATCCAACTCCCGCATTGGGGTCTGCTCTAAGAAGTCGATAGCACAGTCATCAAGGATATATCCATTAAGATCCGTCCCAATGATATTTAGGATGTCTTGTTTAAAGTTGTCTCTTCCGCTATACAACTCTACAAAGTCGAAGTTTTTTCCTACCGTTTTTAAAGCCTCAGAAAACTTGGCATCAAAAAGCAATTCTAAAGACTCCTGACTGGAAGCCCTATGACTCCCAATGGATTGAGCAACTTGCTTTACATCTTGTTCGGTTTGATTCACTCTCACAAAAAAGGTCACTTTAATATCTGCACGCATGTTGTCCTTACAGATCAATCCCTCTCGGCCAGTTCTGGCAATCATGATTGTTTTGAGGGTAATATCCATTACCTCCAGCTTATGAATAATAGGCACAACAAAAATTCCTGAAAAAGATACGATGGTGCCCCCCATTCCTGTTCGCACCATAGCTTGGCCTTGTAAAGCCTTGCGGTACATTTTGATAACAGCCGTTATAAGTCCGATAAAGACAAAAGCGGAGATGACAATAACTACATAAAAAATTGGTCCGGTCATTGAGTGTTAGTTTAATTGATATGGTTCTACGAAATAAAAATTTTGATCTTTTTGAAATTCAATAATGAGTGCAGTTGCATTTTTCTGTACCAAATACCCCTCTCTTGTCTTCGCGGTTATCAGTATAGAAGTTCCATTGATTTTGATTTCAGCCTGCCCCTTTCTATCATGCGAAATAGGCAGCTTAGCAGTGCATACTCGTCCGATAAGATTTTTGATTGCTTCGGTTTCTTTACTGATTTTACGATAAAATTTTGCTATCGGAATGGTAAAGAACTTCGCTATAAAAAGAGAAAGCACTGCTGCCAGAATGAAGATTAACGATCCGGCTATAAAACTTGATATACCCAAAAGATCGTTGGAAATCAATGTAATCGCCCACAATGGAATTGTAAAAAACGTAACAAATATCATTAAAGGCATGTGCCCGATATTGAAAAAAGACAAAACGCTTGTTAATCCGTTTAAATCTCCATCCATATCAAAATCCAAATCCAAAGCATCAATATCGATCACACCAACTACAACGATTAACCAATATAAAACGGTAAAAATTAGTAAAATCGTAGGTATAACGTTGACGCCAGAAATGGCGAATGCTAACAATTCTGTCATGGTCTTTTGTGATTAAAAAATATTTAGTCTTTGGAATTTAATCATTGGCGATGCACATGCATCGCCAATGATAATCACTATTTGTCTAAGCCAAGCTTTGCTTTCATTGCGGCTAGATCATCTGAAGCCTTGGCACTTTTACCATCAAGAGCCGAGTCGATTTCATCATCCAACGTCTTTGATTCACCAGCGATATCGCCGTAAGCTTCCGCCAAGGCTTCCTGCTGAGTTACCTTTTCTTTCATTCGCTCAAGCATGGAAACTGTGCTGGAAGCATCTATCTGAGCCATTTGCTTGTTCACCTTTGCTGATGCTTCACTTACTTTCACGCGCGCTTTTAATGTTCTTAGCTCATTTTCATAGCCACTGATATTTGATTTCAATTTCTTAACTGTTGCATCTAATTGAGCCACGTTCTTATCAAATCTTTCTCGCTCAGCGCTACTCACATTCATGGCCTGTGTAAACTCTTCCTTTCTCGCTAGCGCTTCTGTGGCCAGTCTATCTGCATCTTCTGCCGATAATTCTCCACTTTGCGCTTTCTTCAAAAGTTGTATGGCTTTGCTTTCGTAATCTTGCGCCTTTGATTTGTTAGTTTGCACATCATTTCTAGCCCTTATGGCCATGGCCTTTACCTCGGCAAGCGCCCTTAAGCTGTTATCAAGATCTTTTTTAAGGTCTCGAATACCTTGTTCGGTCATTTTGATTGGATTTTCCAACTTATCTATCGCAGCATGTGTTTCTGCCGCCCCTACTCTGAATAATCTTCTAAAAACGTTCATTTTTTCTTTATTTTTTTGTGTAAAATTTATTGCTTGCTGAATCCTATTAGTTCATCTGCATACTCACTGAGCAAAAGAGATAAAGAATTCAAGGTTGCCTCAATCTCGTTCAAGTCGAGGTTTTCACATTCGTGCGTATTTCTGAAAAGCACTCGATTTCCCGTTTCGTCAAGGGCAAATGCCCCATGAATAATATCTCTGTTTTTTGCCAACAGTTTTTTGTAAATATCCGAGGAGTTTTTAGGCAGGTCAAAAAGATATTGCTCAACAATTAGAATTGGGTCAGAGATTATAAGTACTACATTTTTAATCCCTTCCTCCTCATTTTCTACTACCAAAACCCCATCATTTTCATCCTCTTGAACGATGGTGTAATCGAGTTCTAACAAATAATCCTTAACAGTTGCGAAATGTGTGTTCATATTTTAATTCTTGATATAGTTTAAAAAAGAAAGTCTAAATATAGCGCTGATCAAATGATAAGAACTATTGATCTAAAAATTCCCTCTCGGTTGATCGAAATAAATCTAAATTGTTGGGTAAGTTTACGACACAAAATGATAAAAGTTATAGCATGGCTCAAAATATTAGCAAAAAATTATCTTTTATTGGCGAAAACATCAAAAAGATCAGGCAAACCAAAAGAATCAGCCAGGCAGAGTTCGCGAGTTTATTCAATCTGGCTCGACCAAGTATTGGTGCTTACGAAGAAGGCCGATCTGAACCCAAAATCGACACGCTGATTCAGATAGCTGGTTATTTTAACATTTCTATTGACGTGCTCCTCACAAGAAAGCTGACGGTAAGCGAGATTTACAGCATCGACTTATTGAATCAAAAACTAAACAAAGCTCATAAGCTCGAACCGAAAAAAAATAACATCTCCGAGCCAAAAAACAATGGAATTAGCTTGGTGCAAGTCCATCAATACCTTGACTACATTGTAAGCCACAATACGAAAGATTTCATCAATACACTCACTCAGATCAATTTACCCGTAAAAGACCCAAGCTTGTATCGAGCATTCGAGATGAACGGTAGCGAAATGGAATACCATCAACAAGGATTGCACCATGGCGACATACTGGTGGGAAAAAGGATAGAACTTGATTCTCTCCACCAATATGAGAAAAAAATTATTACTGTGGTAAATCGTGAGAATATTACAACCCGAAGAATGGTCTCGCACCAAGAAGAATTACTCAAACTCAGTGCAGATGACCCAAACTACCCTGAACTAATTATCCAAAATAACGACTTAATTGAGATTTGGTCTATTGAATCGGTTTATTCTAAATACCTTAATCCACCTTCAATCGTGGAGGAAAGAGTGCTGAAATTAGAAAAAAAAATGGAGGAAGCATTACAGAAAATATCAATGCTTTAAAACAAAAAAAACCTGACTCTAAATTGAATCAGGTTAATTTTGTGATCTGGCTGGGGCTCGAACCCAGGACCCTCTCCTTAAAAGGGAGATGCTCTACCAGCTGAGCTACCAGATCATCCGTTTTTGCGTTTTTTAACTAGGCTTTTAGAAGTGCCTTGCTTAAAATTGCGGTTGCAAAAATAGAATTACCATTTGCAAAATACAACCCTTATGATGCTTTTTAGAATAATTATTTCAACTATTATTTTTACGCTATCAATTACTGGCCTTTACGGGCAGGAAACGAAGATTACTGCTGATAGTTTATTTGAAAACCAAAAGTTTACTGAAGCTTTTGAGCTTTATGACTCGCTATATCAATCAGGGGAAACTAGCAAATCCATCCTTTTGAAGATGGCATATATCAAAGAAGGGCTGGGTGATTATACAAATTCGTTGATATATCTCAACAAATACTACGAACTCACCACCAACAGAAAGGCGTTTGATAAAATGACCGAACTAGCACAAGAAAATGATTTGTCAGGTTATGAATATTCGGACAACAAACTTTTTATTTCATTCTTTCGGAATTATAAAGAAGGCATTATTTTATTCTTATTATTACTAATTACGCTCTGCACGGTTACCATTATTTACAAAAAAAGAAAGGGCGAAAAGTCTGTGGGTGCTATAATTGTCCAAGTCGTACTAACTATTTGCCTCATTTTTCTGACCACTGATTGGCTCTTAAATGAGGAAGCCATCATACTTAAAGAACAAACTATTGTCATGTCTGGGCCTTCTGCTGGCTCTGAGCCATTGCTAGTGCTCAAAAAAGGACATAAGGTGGAGGTCGTGGAAAAAAACCAACTCTGGGTAAAAATAAAATGGGATAATCAGGAAGCTTGGGTAAGAAGTCAGCAATTGACTTTTTTATAAGTAACAATATTGAGTGAGTTTATTTTCTTTCTGTAACTTTCATTCGTGTGTTACAACGTCACTTATACCAAGAGAAAAATAGAGAAGCTTGCTGCCCACAAAGGGATACCAAAGAGTGAAATCCCCTCTTTCCCGGAAGCTTATTGGGCCAATGGTTTTGGAGATACTCCATTACCCATCATCACCAATTTGAGTCAAAATAAAGTGCAATTGATCCCTTGGGGGCTCATCCCATTTTGGACTAAAAACGCCAAAGATGCGGCGCTATTCCAAAGAAAGCATTTGAATGCGCGTAATGACAACTTATTTTCATCAGGTGTTTGGCGTGAGCCTATAAAATCTCGAAGATGTATTGTCGGACTTCATGGATTTTATGAGTATCATCATGTTGATAAAAAAACCAAAATACCTTATTTGGTTACACTTAAAAGCGATGAGCCAATGATTTTAGCAGGATTATGGGACCAATGGCTTGATCCGGAAAATCAACTTAAAAGAACGACTGTTACCATCATAACCACAGAAGCCAATGAAAAGATGAAGGAAATCCACAACAATCCTGATGTACTCAAACGTGGAGGCCCGAGAATGCCACTCATTTTACCATTGGCATTGACAGAAAAATGGTTGAATATGGAGGTTTCGGGAAAGGCAGATGAACAGGAGTTACAATCACTCATGCTCTCCTACCCAACGGAGGAAATGGACTTTACCACGGTGAACACATTAGCCGGAAAAAACGGGAATGGAAATAACCCTGCGGCATGGCAGCCATTTTCATGGCCGCAATTATAGACTCCCACTTTCCAAACTTCCTATTCTCAGATAAAGTTGATTTCAGGCGATGAGGAGATCAAGAATACAGATGATTCCAAACCCCTGTATGACTTTTTGAAAGTTCCATTCAGATAGGCAATTCACAAATGCTTCATTTGGAGTTCCAAAACTGTAGAAGCGAGAAGTATCAAGTAGAAACATGGATATCGACTATTGCAAAATTTCTTCCTTGCTCTAATAATGAAACAAGTTTTAGCAAAACAATTTGGGAATTAAAAGCAACTTTAGCACAAGCGTTATCTCACTTAAAAAGGCCAACTTTGACAATCAAGAAAAGTCTCGTAAAGGATCATTTTACAGGATTAGGAGACAAGATTAATCACCCAGCCACCGTTTAAATTCTGAGGATTTCTCTGCGCTAATTACAATGGCCTCCTCTGCTCTAGGCTTCAGCTCAACCAAAAGTTTCCCTTTATGATATTTATGAGTCGCCTCTATGGCGTGAAAATTAACGATATACTGCCTATTGGCTCGAAAAAACTTAGAAGGATCAAGCTGCAACATGATTTCGTCGAGCGGTGAGTCCATGATGTACTTTTTATTTTGCTTGGTCACCATTTGCACCACGCCAAGATGTGTCCTGAAGCAAGCAATGTTATCAACTTCTACAGACACCAGTTTATCTCGCAGTTTCACCAAAAACCGAGACTTATAATTCCCCTCTCCTAGCCTTATCTGTTTTACTAAATCAGAAATATCTACTGTATGGCTAGCATTGTTTCTTGCTGTATGCAACTCGTAGTACTTATTGATACTTTGCCTCAAATCTTCTATTTTGATTGGCTTTAATAGATAGTCAATACTATTGACCTTAAAAGCCTTGAGCATATAATCATCAAAAGCGGTGGTGAAAATAACAGGTTTTGTGATTTTCACACGATCGAATATTTCGAAACTCAAGCCATCACTCAATTGTATATCCATAAAAATTAAGTCTGGCCTTTCGTGATTATTCAGCCACTTCACACTGTCCTCAACACTGTCGATAACATCAATTATTTCAATATCCAGGTTTAGATCATCTATGATCTTTTGTAATCGCCTGAAAGCTGGCGCCTCGTCTTCTATAATTAAAACCTTTATCACGTTATACTTAATTGATTGTCTTCAATGAGATCTATAAGTGGGACAGCCACCATGAAGTTTCGCGTAGTGGAAATGATATCTATTTGTTTATTTCCAAAATAAGCATATCTGTTTTTAATATTCGTTAAGCCTGTTTTTGTTGATTTTTCTAATGCTGATTTTAATTGAAGATTGTTTTTCACAACAATTGACCGTCCGTTTTCTATATATACATCAATATGCAAAGGCTTTGACTTGGACACAATGTTGTGCTTAATCGCATTTTCTAGAAGCATTTGAATAGTAAGTGGAGCAATATTTGTTGATAAAAACACATCTGGCACATTAAAATCTACTGTCAGGTTATCAGGATATCTCATTTTGAGAAGAAAAACATAGGATTTTGCAAAATCAATTTCCTCTTCCAAGCGCACCAATTCTCGATCCTTATTTTTCAAAATATACCTATATACTTCCGATAGGTTCTGAGTAAAATCAATAGCAACTTCTTGGCTCTCCGCGATAAGGGTTGTCAAAGTGTTTAAACTATTAAAGAGGAAATGTGGACTCATCTGATTTTGAAGTACTTCTAATTGTGTCCTTATTTGCTGATTTTTAAGTTGCTCATTGATCCTGAAGGTTTCCTTATACTTTTCAAAAAAGAAGGCACCTTCATATAAGGAACCCACAAAAAAACCAATCATCATATTAAACGGAAGAGTTTCCAAATAACTTTCCATGTTAAATATGTGCCTAAGCTCCATATATCCGAACACAAGCTTCAATGGCAGGCCACCAAAAGTCAACCAAATTACAAGTGAAATAATGGTTATTGTCAACCGCTTAGTGGTCTCAGAAATATTTGGATATAGCCTTCGATACATCATGAAAATAAGGAAGGCGCCATTCCAATAAAGCGTCGTAAAGGATAAGCCTATCAAATACTCACGCCAAAAAACACCCTGCCTGGCATGTTCTATTGAAAAGACAGATAACAGGGCAACCAGCGGAATACCAAACCATCTGACATAAACCTCCTTTATTTTAATATTTTTCATACGCTAAAAGTCTTCTAAAAATAAGGGATTTTGTTGGTGATAATTAGCGAAAAACATGTGAAACCAGAATTTGCTCATGTCAAACATGCAAAACACCGACTCAAATTGATTAATGGCTTTATCACACTTATTTGAGCGGTTTAAAGCGGTTTTTAACTGCTTCAGGTTGGTCATTTCTCGGTTCAAAAAGAATATTATTTCCTGCGCTCATTGCTCACCGTAGTTTTGGATAGATCAAAAAATTATAGACATCAAATCACGATTATGAATTCTCTCTCTATCCGAAACGAATTATTTAAAATACTACTCGGAATCATTCTAGCAGTATTCATTATTTTCCAACCTCTTGCGCAAACACAAGTTGTAAAAGGCAAAATACTTGATGCGCAAGCTGATTTTGAGCTTATAGGCGCCACCATCATATTGGCAGGAAGTGATCCCGCTATCGGAACGATAACGGACATCAACGGAGCGTTCAGGCTTGATGAAGTACCCATAGGAAGGCAGGATTTTTTGGTACAATATGTTGGATATAAATCCTCGAATGTCTCAAATGTGCTAGTAACTGCTGGCAAAGAAATTATTCTGAATATAAAGCTGGAAGAGTCCGTTGAGAACCTTGATGCAGTCGTTATTACAGCCAATAGTGACAAAGACATGCCCATTAATGAACTGGCTAAAGTTAGCGCCCGAACCTTCAGCTTAGAAGAAACCACACGCTTTTCAGGAGGACGAAATGATGTTGCTAGGTTAGCTTCTAGCTTTGCAGGAGTATCAGCACCCAATGATTCTAGAAATGACATTGTAGTCAGAGGAAACTCACCCACCGGACTCTTATGGAGGATAGAAGGATTGCCCGTGGCAACAACCAATCACTTTGCTACACTGGGTGTTACCGGCGGACCTGTCAATGCTTTGAATACCAACATGCTACGTACATCCGATTTTTTAACTGGCGCATTCCCAGCGGAATATGGAAATGCGAATGCAGCCGTTTTCGACATTAATTTCAGAAATGGTAACCCCGATAAACATGAATTTACTGGCCAGTTAGGTGCCTTTACTGGGTTGGAGTTCATGGCTGAAGGGCCACTAAGCAAGAAAAAAAACACCTCTTTTGTTGCCTCCTACAGATATGGAATCGCCTCTTTGGCAGCAACAGGCACGAATGCTATTCCCTATTATCAAGACTTTTCTTTTAAACTCAACCTTGGAGAAACTAAGCTGGGTAAGTTTGAACTTTTCGGACTTGGAGGCTTGAGCAGTATAGACTTCAAAGGCGATGAAACGGACGAAACCGATCTATTTGCCAATCCAAAACAGGACGCCTATGTTGACAACCGACTTGGTGTGGTTGGTTTAAACAATCTTTTTAGAATAAATAAAACCACCTATTTAAAAACCACCTTAGGCATTTCAACCAATCAAAATGACTACTACCAAGACAACTTGATAAAAGACGAAAATCAAGTTACGATAAAAAAATATAGCGCTACGGAAGTGGAGAACAAGGAATTTAGATATTCTGTTACGTCTACCTTTAACAAAAAATTTAATGCGCGCTGGAGTTTGCGGGCAGGATACTTAGGTGAACTATTTAATGCAAAATTTAGTGCACGGGATAGAGATAACAGAATCGAAATTCCGGATGACAACAATGATGGTATCCCTGATTATTTTATTACGGTTACTGATGTTGATGAAAACTATACCCTTTCTCAGTTTTTCGCCCAAGCGGAATATAAAATATCCGATGATTTGAGTACTACTTTTGGCCTCCATAGTCAATACTTTGACTTTACCAATAAGGCCACACTTGAACCACGAGCGGCTATTAGTTATCAGTTTACACCTGTGCAGCGGATTAGCTTCGCCTATGGATTACATGCACAAACTGCTCCTACTCCAATACTTTTCTTAGAGCAAGAAGTAGCTCCTGGTGAATATAAGAGAACAAACGATCAATTGGGTTTTCTTCAAAGTCATCATTTTGTCTTAGGATATGATAGGAACCTTGGGACATCATGGAGGTTGAAGTCGGAAGTTTATTATCAAAGCCTATTTAATATTCCTGTTGAAGAAACACCAAGCAGCTACTCTGTCATCAATGAGGGTGCCGATTTTGTCTTCAATGAAAAGAGCTTTTTAGTAAATGAGGGGACAGGAAGCAACATTGGAATAGAATTGACACTGGAAAAATTCTTCAGCAATAACTACTACCTACTGATGACCACCTCCATTTACGATTCCAAATATGAGGGTAGCGATGGAATTGAGCGAAATACTGCCTTTAATAACAACTATGTTTTCAATTTACTTTTCGGAAAGGAATGGAAATTTGGGAAAGCCCAAAAGAATGCCTGGACCTTTGACACGAAACTTACTACAGCAGGCGGTCAGCCTTATACACCTGTCGACTTAAACAGTACTCGCGCCAATGGTGGCAGGGAAGTACGGGTGGAATCTCTGGCTTTTGATCAGCGGTATGAAGATTATTTTAGGTGGGATGTGAAGTTTGGCGTAAGGATCAATAGTAACAAACGAAATATTTCACACCAGTTTTTCGTCGATTTGCAGAATGTCACCAATCGAAAAAATGAATTTGTGCAGCGCTACAATGAGGTAACTGACGATATAAATAGGGTGGATCAAATTGGCTTTTTCCCCGATGTAATGTATCGCATACAGTTTTAAATCATTGGAAAAAAAGGAATCAAATCATAAAAAAGGGTCGCGTTACCAGCGGTGAACACCCTCAAAGCCTCATGAATGTGGGGCTTTTATGTTTTGAATCACTCCTTCGCACTTTCGGAAATGAGACCTTGGAGGTTTTAAAAACCTCCAAGGTCTCTGAAAGGTGAAATCACTGCTATAAATGATACTATTGTTGCTATAAAAGAAACTATCCGACGATATTTTGGATCGCAAGCCGTGATCAAAGGGTAATATTTTCAGCTATTTCAGAAAAAAACACCCTAAACTATGAAAGTCTTAATCGAACAGGATTACTACTTCTTCATCTTGTTTCATGTCAAATAAGAGCGTATTATTTTCCCATTCAAAAGAAAGATTTCCCACAGAGGAAGGCTCTTTTTCCAGACCTACAATGGTCATGTTGATTAGCCGCGTTTTGGGCGAACCGGCAAATCCATCGCCTGTTTTCTTGCTTTTTATCGTCAACGAATTGGCCATAGGCTTGGCTTGAAGGTGTAGTAACTCATAAGCCCCAAGATCAAACGACATTTTGGTAGCACCATCGTCGAAGTAAAAGGTACGGGTGGTCTCTTCCGCACTGTAGTAATAGGTCATGTCCAGCGCGTCACCTGTGTATTTTTTGGTGTTTTTCAAGTCTTTTACCTGAGGTATAAATGCCCCTTCACGCACAAATACGGGAATATTTTCTTTGCTGACACGCATGTCATAACTGCCTCCAGTGGCTACTTCGCCTACCCAGAAGTTATACCAAAGTCCTTCTGGCAGGTGCACCTTTTGAAACTCCTTGGCAGCTTCCAATACGGGCATCACCAACAAGTCTTTGCCCCAAAAATATTGATTAGTGCTCCATTCAGGCGCTTTGGAATCGTAGAAAAACATAGGTCGCATCAGTGGCAGTCCTTGCGTTTTGTTTTCCCAAGCCAATGTGTAATTGTAAGGCAACAAGGAGTATCTAAGGTCAATGTATGGCTTGACAATCTTTTGCACCTCTGCGCTCCAAAAGACGGGTTCCGGGGCTATCATCGCATCGGCATGTGGTCGAAATATGGGTGTAAAAGTGGCGAACTGTAACCAGCGCATATACAATTCCTCATCACGCTCTGCCATAGAGAAGCCACCTGCGTCTGAGTGCATATACCCAAGACCAGACAAAGCCATGCTCATCAAGATGGCAGGTTGTGCTTGCAAGCCTGACCAACTTCGACTTACATCGCCCGACCAAGGAATGAGGCCGTAACGCTGCGTACCGGCAAAGCCTGATCTTCCCATATGAAACAAGCGATCATTGGGAAAATCTTTTTCATAGCCTTGGTAAAGTGTTTTTGCCCATTCATGTCCATAAATCCCATGAACTTCATGTGCCTTCCCATTGACATGTATCATATCATCAGGATGCTTTTCGGGCTCACCAAGATCAACCCACAAACCGTCTACTCCATAAGATTTGATATATTTGTATTTGTCCCATATCCAATCCTTGGCTTCCGGCTTGAAAATATCGAGGAGTCCCGCCTCTCCAAAATAAAAATCAGGGATGGTCGCTGATGCTCCAGAAGCATTCTTTGCCAACAATTCTTTCTCCGCCAGCTCATCGAAATGCTGAGATTTCTTTGTGAAAAAAGGTTCCGTCACCGAAATGGTATTCACTCCTTTCCTAGCCCAACTCTCAATCATTTCCTTCGGCTCTGGCCATTTTTGAAAATCCCAGTCCAACTGCCCCATCTTTCCATCTTCTAATTCAGGACCAAACCAATAAATATCCAATACAATCGCGTCGACTGGGTAACCGGCTTTCAATGTTGTATTCAAAACCTCCTCGGCTTCTTGTTGTGATTTATATCCAAAACGAGACAATAAGTTGCCAAATGCCCAGATTGGAGGCAAATCTTGATGACCTGTCAAGTCTGTATAATTGGCGAGTAGTTCTTGTGGACTGTCGCCATTGATGAAGTAGTAAGTGGAATTACCATCCTTCGAAATGAAATCGAGTTGCTTTTTGTCAGAAAAGCCAATATCAAACACGCTCCTGGCCGGATTATCAAAAAGAAGCATATAATTGGCCGACGACATGATATGCGGAATTGAATAATTCAAAGCATCGACTCCCTTTCCGTAACCGTACTGCGGTTGATTGTAATGTAAAAAACGATACCCTCTTCTATTTAGCGGCAAAGCTCTGCCTCCTGTACCATATATTTTTTCAGCATCTTGTAATTCAAACTTACAAACGAGACTGTCCATTTTCCGAAAAACTGGCTGTTTTTGCAAAACCTTAACACCATCCATTCGGTCGTAATACTCAATGGTAAACGGTTCGAGCGTGAGATGAACAGCCACATTTTCCGTGGATAGAATGAGCTTGTTTTCGGCTTCTTGAAATAGCGACTGGAATGGCGTTTGAAGAACTGGCGCATACACTTGTGGGGATTTTGTTATGGAATCAGTGTAAACCACTTTGATGACATCTGGACTTAGGGCACTTATTTCGTATTGTTTGGTGCCCAAATCCATGGAAAGGATGTTGTTTTGAAAGCTGTAATTCTTCTTTTTGGCACAGCTTACAATAAGCAATAAAAGAAGTGAAAATTGGAGTAGTCTTTTCATGCCTTGAAGATAATTATTATTTCAAAACACAGCTCGCTACACCTCTAGCTAAAACTTAAAGAGGTTTCTTTTTTCTTTTCTTTTTACCCGACAAAAAATTGAAAGAATCAACAAGTAAAAATGTGCCGGTCAAGCCTGTTAAACCACCTGCAACCAACAATCCCTGACCTAGCTTATCGTTTTCCCTACCGAGCATCAGCCCTCCAGCAATGGTTACACTATAACCCAAGGCAGACACAAGAACGCCAGACTGAAAGCGTTTTTGACCACTTTTCAACCCCAGTTGTATTTCTTGAACCTCCATTTTCATTTGTAGAATTTCATTTTTTAGTGAATCAACCTTGGTTTGTGCGGCTATGGGTTGAAGTAAAATGAATGTGAAAACTGTAGATACGAATAATCTCATAATATTATCTGTCTAGCCAATTTTTAAAATCGGCAACTTTTTCTCGGCTTACAATAATGGGATGGTCAATATTAATGTCCAACTCCAATGACAATCGCTGATTGATGTAGGTTTTTACGATAGTAATGGCATTAAGATTGACAATATGCTTTCGACTGATTCGGTAGAAAAGTTTTGAATCGAGCAATTGCGACTCCAGCTCTTCCAGTGTATAGTCAATAATATATCGCTTGTGACTTTGATCTACGATGTAGGTAATCTTGTCTTCAGAAAAAATCAGGGAGATTTCTTCTACCTTTTTATGGAATAACTTGGTTCCAACCTTCCCTAAAAAATGGGATTTATAATTTGATGTTTTAGATGCTTTTTTGGGCTTAAAAATCTTTTTAAACTTATCAATACTTCGCGCAAGTTCCTTAGGCTTAACTGGTTTAAGCAGGTAGTCGAGGCAATTGTGCTTGAAAGCTTCTAGTGGATACTCGTCGTAGGCAGTAGTAAAGATGATAGGCACTTCTAATTTGAAAAACTCAAAAAGCTCAAAACATTTACCGTCTGACAGCTCGATATCCATAAATACCAAGTCCGGCAATGGATTGTTTTCCAGAAATTGAATACCCTCGCTCACAGAGTCGATTACCGCTAAGACATTGATCTTTTCATCTTCTTTTTCGATTAAGTTGATCAAACGATCAGCAGCTAGCGGTTCATCCTCAAATATAAGCGCATTCACCAAATCCATACAGTTAGAATATAATGATCAATCTATTAAAGGAACTTTTACTGAAAAAGATTTATCATCTTCTTCTACCTCAATTACCTTCTTTAAAAACCCATATCTGGATTTTATGTTTTCTAATCCAATGCCATTTCTGGTTGGTTCTACTTTTTTGGGTTGCTTTAAATTGTAGGTGATAATTGTGTTTTGACTACTATATATTTTGATATCAAGAGGATACTTGTTAGATATTTGATTGTGCTTAATGGCGTTCTCAAGTAACAGTTGCAGGGTGGAAGGTGGTAGAAGTTTCTCAAAATGTGATTCTTCTACGTCTAGTATCACTTTCAAATTATCCTTAAATCTTGTTTCCATCAGGAAAATATAATCTTTTAAAAAAGCCAGCTCCTCTTTTACATAGACCAGCTCCTGCGATTCTATATTGGACAAATACCGGTATACGCTCGAAAGCTTTTCGAGAAAAATACTCGCTGCATCAGGATTACTTCGGATCAACGAGTCGAGCACGTTGAGACTATTGAAGATAAAATGCGGTTTTACCTGCCTCTTCAATGAATCCATCTGGGCAAAGGCGGTTTCTTTCTTGAGTTGCTCTGCTTCTAGCGCTGCGGAAGCAAATCTTTTTTGATAAAAAACAATAGCATTGACACAGTTGAGAAATAAGTTGACTCTGAAACCAAAACCTAAGGCCAACTTAAAAGGCAACAAACTGTAAGTTTCTAAAAAAATATTTTGAATAATAAAAGAAGTCCCCGATATCGCCAATACCAGTAAGAAACTAAATACAAATAGTAATATCAATATTCTTGAACCGGGAAATGACTTTTTTTCCAGCACTTTGAAAATCAGTCGATTACCTTCCCACACAAAAACTACCGTTAGCAGTATGGCTAAAAACAATATCCACTCTGACCAACTTTCGGCAAGTAATTGATCTCCCTCAGTAAATTTAATGTTGAGATAGGAATATATGGCCAAAAGCCCCATATAACCGAATCTGGATTTAGCTGAAAACATATATCAAGATAAATAACAAAGTACTCTCCCCTTGGAAGAGTACTTTAAGTTTAAAAGAAAATTAATATTATGGCAATAAAACCTGATCAATTACATGAATAACACCATTTGTTGCCAATACATCTGTATTAACTATCGATGCATCATCAAGACCAATGGTAAGCGCTGCATCTGTTGAAGTTATCGTCAAATCTGAATTTAGCAACCATGAACCTCCAGCTAGTGGCGTGATCTCTACAGATGTACTTGTCCCTAGTAAGTTTGGAATATCCGTTGAAAATACTGCGCCAGAATACACGTGATATTGTAAAACAGTCGCGATGGTTTCTAGTCCAGCAGCAGCGACTAAATCAGCTATATCTACAGATCCATCGTCATTCGCATCACCTACTGCATTATACAATGTTAAAAAGGCAGCATCCGTAGGAGCAAATACTGTGAAAGGACCATCACCTTTTAGTGCAGTGATCAAATCAGTTTCAGTGTTATCGGAAACAGCAGTCAAAGCAGCGACCAGTTGGCCAAACTCTGCACCTTCAGCCTGTGTAGAAAGCCCGACGGCAAGATCAATAATATCGTCTGACGCTGGCATCAACATGCGATCAATAACGTGCACTACACCATTATCGGCGGCTATGTCTGTTGCTATTACTTCCGTTGTACCATTTAAGAAAATACCCTCACCATTGACGCTAAGATAAATATTACCATTGAGCGTTTCGATGGCCGATCCTGTAGCTGGCAAGCCAGCAGCATTAACCTCAGCACCGAGTACATGATAAGTCAAGATTGGAGTTAAAGCATCAGCATCTAATCCATCAAGTGAAGTAATACCTGCCGCTTCAAACGCAGCGTTTGATGGAGCAAATACGGTAAAGTTTGCTTCTGTATCGATTAGCGTAGTTAGAAGTCCAGCTTTCACAACAGCCTCAGTAAGGATCGAAAAGCTAGAATTAAAATAGGCTGGTTCAACTACCGTATTGACGATTGACATCTCCAATGAAGGCACTAACACAGCGTCCACTACATGAACAATACCGTTAGAAGCTTCAATATCTGCAGCTACTACAGAGGCGCCATTAATACTCACCCCCGCATCCAATGAAACTGTTACACTTTCTCCTTCTAAGAAAGTAGCAATCACTTGTTCATCTGATAGGGCAGAAGATTCAACCGCAGCAGCAGTTACGACATGATATTTTAAAATTCTTTCTATCACGTCTTTTGGCACATCCGCATAGCTTGTTTGTCCTATGACTGGCAGCAAATCTGCGAAAGCTTGATTAGTTGGTGCGAAAACGGTGAAGCTGCCTTCGCTTGATAATGCGCTTACCAAATCAGGATATTCTGTAAGTACAGAGACGAGTGTTGATAAGTCTTCATTCGCGGAGGCTATTTCCACAATGTTTTGAGTGGCTGTTTCATCTTCCATCACTACATCGTCATCGTCACTGTCGCAGCTTGTGAAAAAAGTTAAGCTCAATGCAAGAACCCCAAGCATCGTTGCTGAAAATAGATTGAATTTTGTTTTACTCTTTTTCATGATATTTAGATTTTAGATTCACAATAGAAACCAGAAACCTTAATACATGCGATGAGAGACTAACCGAATCAGCTATATTAACTGCCGAATTGTTTGGAATGATAACTAAGCCGTACCTAGCTCATGTAATTATCTTCGAGCCTACGCAAAACCCTTTTTATTTCATCAGAACGCTGGTAATCATCAAGTTTTTCAAAAGCGACAATCAAATTGCGCATAGTTCGCAGTATAATATCTAAATGGCTACAAGGTTGATAAAAAATCTCTTGGCCTGGAATATTTAGATGTTGCAAATAATTATCAATATCATCCTTCGAAAAAATTAAGCCTTTGTTAAAGCCATTGATATAAAAGTCCACCGTTTCACTCTTGTATACCAAAATGAAAAGATTGGGCAGATTCACGCCATAAATAGGTAAGTCGAGTTTTTGGGTAACCAAAAGATATAAACTACATAAGGAGATAGGATTTCCTTTTTTTGACTCCAGCACCGCATTAATCATACTATTAGCAGGAGAGTGAAAATTTTTGGTATTTGCTCTAAATTTCAATTTGTTGAAAATGACAGAATTGATGAGTCTAACTTGATCAAAAGGTGCCAAATCTTCCTTCAACTCGTGCCATACGTGGGTATACAATTGATGAACTTCTTGTCTTAGTTCATCAAGACTTAAATCAGGATATTGATAAGTTGCAATTAACCACAAGCCTTCAAGAAGGTCATTTTGTCTATTTTCTTTCCAGTCAATCAGTCTTTCTTGGAGCAACTCAAATTGAAGCGTATGTATCAAATCTTCAATTCTCGTCTGAATGATAGGATTGAAATTGGTTTCCCATTCTTGTTCCAAAAGAGGAATAACGCCAGTTCCCAGTTCCATGAGCCGCTTTTCGACATGAACCACCACTTCATCATCATCATCTTCCAACAATGTTACAAGTGCCTTTACTTCACTTTCTTTGATCACTTCTTTTGACAATTTGTATAACGCTTCATTAAATGAAAATTGGTACGGTATTGAACTTATTTACTTCTCTGATCAATTTCAGGTTTGAATTACCCCAACATTCATTGGCTTTTCGATCGGTGCGTGATTAGCCGCCATAATGCCTGTTGAAATCACTTTTCTTGTTTCTAAAGGATCTATTACTCCATCCACCCAAAGCTGACCTGCGGCGTAATAAGGACTTAGCTTTTCATCATAAGACTTTTTAATGTCATCGAGCATACGCTGCTTGTCTTCTTCGGAAATCTCTTTTCCCTGGGCTTTCAACGTAGATACCTTGATTTGAAGGAGGGTGTTAGCTGCCGATTTACCACTCATTACAGCAATTTCAGCCGTTGGCCAAGCATATATCAATCGAGGGTCGTAGGCCTTTCCACACATGGCATAGTTACCTGCGCCATAAGATGCACCCAATACGATACTAAACTTAGGAACCACGGAGTTTGAAACGGCATTGACCATTTTTGCCCCGTCTTTGATAATACCGCCATGCTCCGAGCGGCTCCCCACCATAAAGCCATTGACATCATGCAAGAAGACAAGTGGAATACTTCGTTGATTACAATTCATGATAAAACGTGCCGCCTTATCCGCAGAGTCTGAATAAATAACTCCGCCCATCTGCATTTCATTTGATTGACCCGCTCCTTTTTTTGCTTTTACATTTTTTCTTTGATTGGCAACAATTCCGACACTCCAGCCATCGACCCGACCAAAACCACAAATCAATGTTTTCCCATAACTTTCCTTATACTCTTCAAATTCAGAATCATCCACTATTCGCTTAATGATCTCAGTCATGTCATAAGGAACATTACGGTCTACAGGAAACAGCCCATACAGCTCTTGCATGTCCAATTTCGGTGCTTTTGGCGCTACTCTATTGAAACCGGCGTTGGGTTTGTCACCTATCCTGTCAAAAATTCTTTTGATCGCATCTAAGCATGACTTGTCATTAGGAAATTTATTATCTGTTACGCCTGATATCTCACAATGTGTATCTGCACCTCCCAGCGTTTCATTGTCTATGTTCTCCCCTATCGCTGATTTGACAAGATAACTTCCAGCTAGAAAAATAGAACCTGTTCCCTCCACAATAAGCGCTTCATCTGACATGATTGGTAGGTATGCTCCTCCAGCGACACAACTTCCCATGATGGCCGCCACTTGTACTATTCCTTCCGAAGACATCTTGGCATTATTTCGAAATTGTCTTCCAAAATGCTCCTTATCAGGAAATATTTCATCTTGCATCGGCAGAAAAACGCCAGCACTATCAACCAAATAGACGATAGGTAATTTATTTTCTATGGAAACCTCCTGAGCACGAAGGTTTTTTTTGGCCGTCATGGGAAACCATGCCCCCGCTTTTACGGTCGCATCATTGGCTACAACAACCACTTGTTTACCGCTGATAAAGCCAATGCCCGCTACTACTCCAGCCGAAGGACATCCTCCCCATTCTTCATACATGCCATCAGCGGCAAATGCGCCAATTTCAAGAAAATCCTCGGGTTTATCCAAAAGATAGTCGATTCTCTCTCGTGCAGTGAGTTTACCTTTTTGGTGGTGTTTCTCTATTTTGGATTCACCTCCTCCAAGTGATACTTTAGCAAACTTTCGTTTCAGCTGTGCCAATAAGAGTTTATTGGCATCTTCAGTCTTGTTAAATTTTAAGTCCATCTAATTTTGGGGTGTAGGGTTATTTACCCCAAAAGTAAGAAAAGCTAGTCCTCTCGATTGAGGTCTTTCATAATTTTATCATGGCTTTTTCCTAATGGTGCAAAAAAGTGTTTCGGATATCGATCGATATGTAACAATAGCTTGTCCAAATCTACCATAGCCTGATTGATATTGTTGTAAAGAGAATCTTCGTTGACCAAGCGACCAAAAGAAGAATTTGGATTTTGCATCATCGTGACCGTCTGATTCAGGTTCTCCACTAATTTTTCGATGGCAAATAGGGTCTGATTTAATCGCAAATTGTTTAAGCTATCCATCAACTGCTCCGATTTTGCGATAATTGGCTCGATTTGAGACGTTCGTCGATCCACGTTTTCGATAAGCTTATTGGTGGAAGCAAGTATTTCGGAAACGTCCAAATCTTTGTTTTTTTCCAAAATGACGTTGAGTTTAGTCATCGTAAGATTCAAATTACCTATGGCATCATTGATTTTCTCCCCGCTACCTTGCATGCCGACCAAAATATCATTGATGCGGCTTATGGTCACATTGAGGTTATTTGCAACTGGTGTCGCATCTTCCAGAATCTGTCCGATACCTTTATCGACTTCAGAGATCAAAGTATCCTTTGGTTCTAACTTGTTTTTTAGTGAGCCTACTTCCAGCACTATCCCTTTGCTACCCAGAAAATCAGTGTTACTCAATTTAGCCACAGTTTCATCCCCAAGATCTATTTCTTGATCTATGGTAAGCTCTACCAAAATTTGATTTTTAACTTGTTGCTTGAGCTGTATTTTACTCACACGACCTACAGTTAACCCATTAATGATTACAGGGTTTGACTTGGTCAGCCCATCCACATTATCATACAACACGTAATATTTTTTCGTAGATGAAAAAAAATCTACACCTTTTAAAAAATTGAATCCGTAGTAAAGCGTGACACCA
The DNA here is from genome assembly GCA_040218415.1 of Cyclobacteriaceae bacterium. Taxonomy (GTDB): domain Bacteria; phylum Bacteroidota; class Bacteroidia; order Cytophagales; family Cyclobacteriaceae; genus JAVJRN01. The sequence goes on along the minus strand of JAVJRN010000065.1, from coordinate 7,549 downwards.
GCAACGAGCGCAATTATTCCTACTTTAATTTCTTTTGACATTATATATTTTGGATTTAAATGGCAATTACTATAAAACTAAGGCTTAGAATTTCAAAATGTTTCGAAAGCCGAAGAAATTAGCAAAAAGTTAATTTAAGGATTCTATCTCCTTTTTATAATCTCTAAAAGCACGGTATATCCCGGATGCGATATATACTTGATTCAACTTATCATTGAGTTCTCTTTCCTCTTTTGCATTGCTAAGATATCCTACTTCTACTAGAACACTGGGCATGGCGGTACTCCATAATAGATACAAACTTGATTGTTTTACTCCTCTGCTCCTACGACCTGCCTTGGTTTTAAACTGATTTTCGATTTTATCAGCTAATAAAATACTTCGCTCATGAAAGGAAGATTGAGTTAAAGAAAAAAGAATGTATGACTCTGGAGCTTCAGGATCAAAACCTTCATAATTAGCTTCATAGTTATCTTCTAATAAAATCACGGAATTCTCCCTTTTGGCTACTTCAAAATTACGGTCAATATTTTGGACACCCATCACATAGGTTTCTGTTCCATATACTTTCGGATTAGCCACCCAGTTGGCATGAACTGATATAAATAGGTCGGCGGCCTTTTGATTTGCCCAGTCGGCACGCCAATGAAGCTCAGGAAAACTATCGTCTTTTCTGGTGTATAAGACTTCTACGTCGGGTAGATTTTCATTGATGATACGACCTAGCTCCAAAGAGATAGCAAGTGCAAGATCTTTTTCTTTCGAAATTTCCCCATGTGTTCCTGGGTCTTTCCCGCCATGTCCGGGATCGATAACTACCCGTTGAATTTTGTTGGTACGTATACCGGTCGTATTGAAGCTGGCCAATACAACGAATAACGAAATGCAAAATGGAATCGCAATATTTCTCACAGCAGTACGGTTATATATTTAAATCCCATAATTTTACAAAATTGTAAATTTTTGGTCTGAAATTAAAATCTGCGAGGGCTTGAGGCGACCGGCTATCATAATTCTTTTCATTTTTTCTTTATTTGAAGCAGTTGGTCAGGCAGATAGCCTTATTTCAAAGACTCCTGTTGCTGATAGTGTTATGTTTTCTGAAAATACTTTCAGTGGTGAACTGGATATATCGGGGCAGGATTCGACTGAGCTGTTGAATGAATCCGATAGCCTACTTAACGTAGCAACCAATAATTTAAACAACGATTCCACAAAAACCGAAACCAAAACTCCTAAAAACGACATCCTCACCACTATCAATTATTCTGCCAGAGACTCAATTGTTTTCGATGTGCAAAACAAAAAAATGCTGCTCTTCGGAAAAACCCATGTGGATTATGGTGAAGTTACGCTAGAGGCCGATCGAACAATCGTTAATTGGGAAAAAAGAACCATTAATTCAACCTATTCCCTAGACACCACTGGACGAAAAGTAGGCAAGCCAGTTTTCTCTGAAGGACAAGACGTGTATGAGACCAATCAAATCATCTATAATTTTAAGTCAAAAAGAGCCATTATTAAAGGTGTGGTTACTGCACAGGATGGTGCATTTATGCATGGCGATGACGTAAAAAAGAATGAAGATGACGAAATGTTTATCCGAGGCGCACGCTATACCACTTGTAACTTGGGAGATCCACACTTTTTCATCGAATCGCAAAAAATCAAGGTAATTCCTGGTAATAAGGTGGTCTCAGGTCCTTTTAATTTGAAATTTAGAGAAGTGCCTACCCCACTTTGGTTTCCATTTGGAATGTTTCCACAGCCTAGAAGAAAGGCTTCTGGCATCATCTTTCCTTCCTATGGAGAAGAACGGGTCAGGGGATTCTTCCTACGTGATATGGGTTATTATTTCGGATTCAGCGATTATGCCGATTTGAAGCTAACAGGAGCCTTGTATTCCAGAGGTGGTCACTCCTTAAATGCCAATACCAATTATAAAGTACGCTATAAGTTCAATGGCTCTTTTAATCTTTCTTACAACAAGTCCATTGGTAATTCGGGAGATGCCAACGAGTTTGAAACGAATGATTACTCTGTGAGATGGAATCATAGACCATTGACTCGTGGTAATTCTTCTTTCAGTGCTTCTGTATCGGCACAGACCCAAAGCTACAATGTGAACAATAACCTGGTAAACCAAAACTTCAACCGCAGTATCAACCCACAGCTCACATCTAATTTGAGTTACACACAAAAATTTTCAGGAACACCTTTTAATCTAGGCTTAAACGGAAGGCACACCCAAAACCTATCCACCGGTATAGTAAGCATGAGCTTACCAGATCTTACCTTTAATACTGCTCGACAATTCCCACTGAAAAGATTTGCAAAAAACGCCAGTTCGCCATTGGCCAAGTTGAGCTTTAGTCACAACTTCGTGGCAAAAAATGAACTGACCAACAATCGCTTAAATGTTAATAGTGGCGCTTTCAACAATGTGAACATCGTAAATAAAAATGCCCTATCGGATAGCATCGTAGATTTCAATATATCTAACCTTGATGTTATTTATGATCGGGCCAAGTTTGGTGGGCAACACAGAATACCCTTGTCAACTTCTTTTAATGTGCTGAAATTTTTAACCGTAAGTCCAAGTTTCAATTACCAAGAAGTATGGTATACACGGGAGCTCGATTACACTTACGTACCTGAAGAAAATGGAATAAGAATAGATACGGTGGAAGGATTTAGTCGTGCTGGAAGCTGGAGCTCAGGAGCATCGGTCAATACGCGGTACTATGGTACTGTTTTCATTAAGGGTAAAAAAATCGAAGCTATCCGACATGTAGTTACGCCTAGTTTATCTTTCAGCTACAATCCTGACTTTGGTACGGTAAATAGAGGAGTATATGATTCCGTGCAAGTGGACAGTACAGGGCGAAAGGTGAGGTTATCAAAATATGAAGGTTTTGCCTACGGATCGCCCTCAGGTAGAGAAAGCCGGACTTTGAGCTTTTCATTAACGAACAATTTGGAAATGAAAGTTCGAGACTTGAAAGACAGTACGCGGGAATTCAAGAAAGTTAAAGTCTTTGATAACTTGGCCATGAACACAGGGTACAATTTTGCTGCAGACTCTTTTAAACTCAACAATATCAGCTGGAATGCCCGGACAAGCTTCTTTAAAAATGCCATTTCCTTAACGATTCAAGGGGCTTTTGACCCGTATATTTATAAAGAGACCAGTAGAAGAGTCTCTGAGAATGGTACGGTCACCATTCGAGATCGAAGAATCAACCAATATGCCTGGAACAATGGTCAGGGATTAGGCACGCTACAGAGTGTGAACTCTTCCGTCAATTTTAATTTTAAACCTAAAAAAAATGGCAGGGGAAATGACGATGAAAACGACCAAAATGATGCGAATTTTGGCAATCAGCCAGATTTCACTGACCCCACTAATCTAGAAAATTCACCGTTCGGTACCGATGACGAGAAAGCCTATGTAAGGCAAAACCCTGAGCAATATGTTGATTTCAATGTGCCTTGGTCTTTGCAGCTGCGTTACTCCATTAATCGCAGAAAAAATGGATTACAAGAGGCACAAATCACGCAATCCACGTCGTTCAGTGGCTCGCTAGGACTCACCGATAATACCCAAATAACCTTCCAGTCGGGCTATGACTTCAAGGCCAAAGAAATAACTCAAACCAGAATAGGCGTGAGCCGTGATTTGCACTGCTGGACCATGAATTTTAGTTGGGTACCTTTTGGAACTTTTCAGTCCTTTTCTCTCATCATAAGGCCTAAATCTGCGCTATTGCAAGATCTGAAGTTGGAAAGAAGAAGAAACTTCTTTGACTTTTTTGGCGAGTAAGCTTAAAGCTCTTGGATATACTATTAATAAATGGTATTAAAGCCAAGGGAAGAACCCTTAACCCTAGCTTCCGACGCAGAGCATCGGGGAATTAGACCTATTGGGCTATCGCCCTGCGATTAAAATAGTGATGAATGATCACTATTAAATTGGCTAAATCTTAGATGTTAGCGCTAAAGAGTTTTCTTTGTATTTCTTTAATATTAACTTCATATTTTTTAGAAAAACATATTTCAACCAGCAAAATGCAAACGTTCAAATCCATTATCATAGAGGATGAAAAAGAATACATTGATATTCTTAAATTCTATTTGAAAAAAATTGAAGGGATAGAAATACTAAATGAATATGGTGACACGGTGAGTGCAGCGCTCGAAATAGAACGACAGAAACCAGATCTTATATTTCTAGATATTAATATTTCCGGATTAGATGGACCCGAGTTTGTTGACTTATTGATACATCGCCCGAAAATCATAATTGTATCAAGTCATCCTGAATCAATCATGAAGTCGGATTTTCCTGATGTTGACTATGATGGATATCTACAAAAACCTGTTGACCTGGAAAAATTAAAAGCAGTAATAGAAAAACTGTAATCAATAACGTTTTTAACGTAAAATTGAAATGCTACTTTTGCGAAAAACTACATAACTCATGGGAAGAGCATTTGAATATAGACGCGCCGCAAAAGAAGCGAGATGGGACAAGATGTCGAAAGTGTTTCCAAAACTGGCGAAGCAAATCACTTTGGCAGTAAAAGAAGCAGGTCCTGAGATCGAAATGAACGCAAAATTGCGGGCGGCCATTCAAAATGCCAAGGCACAAAACATGCCTAAGGACAATATTGATAATGCAATCAAAAGAGCCCTAGGAAGTGACACGGCTGACTATGTAGAAACTTCCTACGAAGGAAAAGGCCCGCATGGCGTGTTGGTATTCGTAGAATGTGCTACAGATAACACGACGCGAACAGTCGCAAATGTCAAATCATATTTCAATAAAGCGGGTGGTGGATTGGCTCCTAATGGTTCATTAGAGTTTATGTTTAGCCGAAAAGCAGTCATCGAACTTGAAAAAACGGATGACATAGACCTAGAAGAACTTGAATTTGAACTTATAGATGCCGGCCTAGAGGAGATTGAAACCAATGAAAATTTAATTTATCTCTATGGAGACTACACCAACTTTGGCTCCCTAACGAAAGCTATCGAGGATAAGGGTATTGAGATTAAAAAATCCAACTTACAAAGAATTCCAACCACGCCTGTTGATTTTACAGAAGAGCAAATGGAAGACATTGAAAAAATGCTCGATAAAATTGAAGATGACGATGATGTGCAGCAAGTATTCACAAACATCGCATAGCGAAGCATTTGGAGTCTTACTTATTTGAGTCGGAAAGATTAGGCTTTCGCAATTGGCAAGACCAAGATTTAGCGCCATTTGCCCAAATGAATGCCGATACTAAGGTGATGGAATATTTTCCGTCAACATTAAATCTCGACCAAAGTAATGAGGGCATTCAAAAACTAAAAGCTCATTTTGATATTAATGGCTTCATGTTTTACGCTACTTGCCGACTTATCGATCACCAGTTTGTTGGATTCATTGGGTTGAAGCGGGTTACTTTAAACCTTGATTTTGCTCCATGTGTGGAAATTGGTTGGAGATTAGCCGCTCACCATTGGGGGAAAGGTTATGCGACAGAGGGAGCAAAAAAGGTGATAAGCATTGCTCCTGAATTTGGCATTCATACCATTCACTCATTTACTGCCGTTACAAATAAAAGATCTGAGCAGGTCATGATCAAATGTGGCATGAATCATGTGAGCTACTTCGAACACCCATTGGTCGATTTAACATCAGACCTAAGAAAACACACACTCTATAAAATAGACTTAAAATAGGTCGACATATTATGGCAAAAATTCATTCATTATTCTTTTTCCTTCTCTTATCTATATCTTCTTTCCTTACCCAAGCACAAATAGACCAACAGCTGGTCACGCAATTTGTGGCTGACTTCCCAGGAATGTATGGAATCTCCGATGATGAGGTTAAAACTATTTTGAGCAAGGCAGAATACAAAGCGGATATCATTGAGAAAATTACCAAACCAGCTGAAGGCACCATGACATGGGAGCGCTATAGAAATATTTTCATGAAAGATGAGCGGATCAATGCTGGGGTAGATTTCTGGAAAGAGCATAAAGAAATCATTAATAATGTCTCCGAACAAACTGGAATTCCTGAACAAACCATTCTGGGAATATTGGGTGTGGAAACATTTTTCGGACAAAGAAAAGGTTCATATCGCGTCTTAGACGCGTTGTATACGCTGAGTTTCGGTTATCCCAAAAGATCTAAGTTTTTCAGGTCGGAACTGGAAGAGTTTATTGTTTTATGTCACAAAGAGAAACTTGATATTTATGAGGTAAAAGGCTCCTATGCAGGTGCCATTGGTTATTGCCAGTTTATGCCAAGCAGTTATAGAGCTTATGCCGTAAGCTATGACGATGATGGAAGCCGAGACCTTAGCAATCAGGTGGGAGATGCTATCGCGAGTATAGCCAATTACTTAAAAGAACACCGATGGAAGGAAGGAGAACCAGTAGCAACTATCGCTAAAACTTCAGGAAATACCGTTGAATTACCAAAACAATCACTAAGACCTAAATATAAAGCCGCTTATTATATCAATCAGGGTTATGAACCCTCAAACGATATATCTAGCGATCAATCCGCAACTTTAATAGCCTTTGATTTTGAGAATGCTGATGATGAGTTCTGGTTTTGCTTTGACAATTTTCACGTGATTACCCGATATAATCATAGCCAGCTTTATGCATTGGCAGTATATCAGCTGGGCGAGGCTATTGCTGAAAAAATGTAGAAGTGTTACTCAGCTTCGACAAACAAAGGCTAGAGCAGTTTAGCAAAGTCGACTATTCACCCTATCCAACCAATAGCTTTCGCAATAGCTGTTGGCTTTAATTCCCCCTAGATTTTATGTAATAAATACCAGTTTTGATTGCTTGGTTGAAACTATAGTCGATAACTTTGAATTAGCCTTTTTTCGAATCTATAATTTCAACTTATGACTTTTAATCAATTGCAATATGCCTTGGCATTGTGGAAATACGGTAACTATAACCGAGCTGCAGATAGCTTGGACATAAGTCAACCTGCACTGAGTTTACAGATTCAAAAACTGGAAGAGGCGGTCAATCTAAAGCTTTTCAATAGATCTACTTCGCCGATAGAAGTAACTGAGGATGGACATTTATTCCTAGTAAAGGCACAGGAAGTAATCAGTGGGATGCGTCAACTCAAAAATTTTGCTGTTGAAATAACGGCAAATTTCAATGGGACACTGCGCGTGGGAATAATTCCTACACTTGCCCCCTTCTTGGTCCCACTTTTTGGTAAATCCCTGTCGGAAGCCTATCCAGATTTACAACTCATTATCAAAGAAGAAATCACAGAAAATGTAGTCAATAATGTAAGAAATGGGGAGCTTGATCTTGGAATAGTCTCCACGCCGTTGACAGTTTATGGCATTAAATCAATCCCTATTTTCTACGAGAGGTTTTATATATACACGAGCAAAGCATCAAAAGAACCATCTCTCAAGCTAGAAGACATCAACTACAATGAATTGTGGGTGCTTGAAGAGGGAAATTGCTTTAGAGATCAGGTCAATGATTTTTGTGATATAAAGTC
>JAVJRN010000058.1:0-79329 GCA_040218415.1 Cyclobacteriaceae bacterium | reverse complement strand
ACATATACATGTCTAACATCCATCACTTCCCAAAGAATATTTTGCAACTTGAGTTTACTGCTCCGCACCAGTATGCAGACAAAGCTTTTCAGAAATTTCTCAACAGTGAGTTGGGAGCACTTTATCAGGCCATCCCATGGAGCGAATTAGCGCGCTGTATGAAGAAACCAAAGAATGAAACAAGAGGAAGAAAGTCTTTCTTCTCGACCCAGGGCAAATTGGCCTTGATGTTTTTAAAGAGCTTTATGAATCTGAGTGATAGGGTATTAATGGCTCGTTTGGAATTTGACTACAGTCTTCAGTTTTTTTGCGGCGTTTATCTGAGAGTAGAAGATAAGCCACCTCACTACAAAGTTATTAGCGATATTAGATCAGAATTAGGTGATGCTTTGAATTTTGATTCTTTTCAAAAAGCTTTAGCTTCCCATTGGTTGACTCATATGAATAACATAGAAGAAATGTTACAGGATGCGACATGCTATGAAACCCACATGCGCTATCCTACCGATGTAAAACTTCTCTGGGAAGGATGTGTGGCATTGAAGAAAAACATCAATATTATTTGTAAGGAGTATGGCATTGCTACACCTAGAAGTAAGTATGGAGAACAGACATTGAAGCAACTCAGTTATAGTAAATCAAGAAAAAAAACCTTCAATCAAACTCAGGCGCGTATCAAGAGCCTGCTTGGCTTGTTGAAAAATCTTAGCGGTCAATTAGAAAGTCTTTGTAAAAAAATTCCTTCAGATGATATTCAATTTTGGGTTCGTTGCATTTCACTTTTGGAGATTGTCAAGAAGGTATATGCCCAGCAGCATGAGTTTTATCAAACCAGAGAGTACCCCAAAGACCGCATTGTGAGCCTAGACAAAGATTATATCCGCCCGATCGTTCGCGGCAAGGAAAATAAGCGTGTGGAGTTTGGAGCTAAAGTCAATATGATACAAATAGATGGAATCAATTTTATTGAACATTTGAGCTTCGATGCTTTTCATGAAGGAAATCGTTTACAAGAAAGTGTTCTTTTTCATTACAAACTCACAGGAGTGGCTTGTGAAAGACTGGGCGCAGATACCATTTACGCCACTAACGCCAACCGCACGTTTTGCACCAAAGAGACAATTGAGACCTCATTTTTACCAAAGGGTCGCAAACCTAAAAACAACAAAGAGCAGCGAGCTTCTCGGATAGCATTATCTAAAAGAAGAGCTACAATGATGGAAGGAAGCTTTGGGGTGGAGAAACAATTCTACGGCTTGGTGAAGATCCGAGCAAGAAACGCTTCGACAGAAAAACTTATGATCTACTTTGGAATCCATACAGCCAATGCCGTGCGAATGACCTCCAAAATGCAAACGAGTAGCTCATTTTCTCAAGCCGCTTAATAGAAACTCTCTTTTCCCATAGGAAAGATCCGTCTAATTGGTCATAAATCAGTTTTATAAGAAAAATATCTCGGCATTTTGGAGGATTTTCCCCGATCGTTCAAGACAACTTTTTGCCTCACCTAACAACAACTCAAAAAACCGCACCAAATTTTCTTTGGTGTGGCCAAAGTCAAATCTTTTTCCCGAAATACCCGAAGTATACTGCCTACAATACTGCGACTAACTATAGGCTTCAATTTAAACAGCTCCTCAAATCAATTTTCTTCAGAGAAAAAATTTAGCTATCAGATGTAAGTGTGATTAATGCCTTTTGGCATAACCTCGATGGCATTCAGTGGTTTATTCCCTTTCGGAGGAGGAAGAGTAAAAGAGCTATCCTATTTTCCCGTCTTTGTCAATGTCCTGTCCAAGATGCGTTTCTAACACATGCAGGGTGTCCATCAATAGCTGCCGAGTTTTGATCAACTCCTTCTCAAGCAGATCAACCCGCTCTTCGAGGGAGTTAGCCTTTTCTTTTTGAGTTTCGATTTGATCTTGCTGAATTAAGTCCCAGAAAATTCCCATAGGTTAAGTGATTTGAAGGTGAAAAAAGGCCTAATATAGTCTTTATTGACTGGATTTGTAAACGGGTGGTCGGAAGGCTATTTCTTAAATTATTAAGCGAGGTTGCTCCTTAAAGACCATAACCGAATGAATCAAGTGATAATTTATTCAAAAACAGAAAAGGAGTTTTGTGAATTTTAGTGGTTCCTAGCGCCATATTCTTCTATTTTCGCAAGTTAACGGTATACCTGCTTTGGTGTTTCCTTTTGAATGCAAAACCCTGAAACCGAACTTATACCCTAGGAAATAGTTTTCTATTTGTGATTCAACACCAGCATAGTTAGTTTTCACAAATATGAGCTACCTTTTTGCAACATAAACAGCGACACTAATATGAACAAATATGTAACGTTCAAGCAATATTTTCTTTGGATTATATGTTTAGCCATTTTCACTATCAGTTGTTCAGAAGCTGAGAGTGAGCCAGATTTATTGGAGGAACCAGTGATCGAAGATCCCATCTTTGAATTGGTGGGCGACAGCTTGACAATGGCCATTTATAGAAATAACTGTGGTGGATGTCATGGTCAGAATCTGTCGTCTTTTGTAGCGCGCGACTGGAAATATGGCAATGACACAGCAGAAGTTATAGCGTCGATCAAAGACGGATACCCAGAAAACGGAATGCCAGCGTATGGAGAAACCTTAAGCGAGGCAGAGATTAACAGTTTGGCGGTTTATATACTCAATTCGGTCGAAGGTAAGACTAAAGAAATGTTGGATGATGAAAACCCTGATCTTTCTGGCCTCATCGAATCAGACGACATGAATTTTCGGTTGGAAACGTTGAGTGATCAAATAGCGGGTGTTCCATGGGCTATCGTACAACTGCCAAATGCTGATTTATTGGTGACTGAGCGAAGCGGTAAACTGTATAGAATTACCAATAATAATGAATTGCAAACCATTACGGGTGTCCCCAGTGTAAACTCCTCTGGGCAAGGAGGATTGTTGGATGTAGCAATTGATCCTGATTTTGCCAATAATAGTTTGGTTTACTTATCATACAGCAAAAGAAATCCACAAAACGCCAATCAACAAACCACCGCAGTTGCAAGAGGAAAGCTGGCAGGAAATGCTTTAACGGATATGGAAGACATATTCATTGCGCTTCCTTACCATAACACCACGCGACATTATGGTTCCAGAATGTTGTTTGATCGAGAAGGATATCTGTATGTTTCGGTAGGAGATAGAGGGAGCAGAGATCAGTTTCCACAGGCACTGGATAATCAAATAGGGAAAGTCCATAGATTAAATGCTGATGGTAGCATACCCTCTGACAATCCTTTTGTAAATACCTCCAATGCAAACAACTCCATTTACTCCTATGGCATAAGAAATCCACAAGGCTTAAGTCTACATCCGGTCACTGGTGATATATGGGAAGGTGAGCACGGCCCTCAAGGTGGAGATGAAATAAATATACTTCAGCCGGGCAATAATTACGGTTGGCCGGTGATTTCTTACGGGATCAATTACGATGGAACCCCATTCACCGAGCTTACAGAAAAGGAGGGAATGGAGCAGCCGATCCATTATTGGACTCCTTCTATAGCTCCATGCGGAATGGATTTTGTTGATGGCGATTTCTATTTGGGTTGGAAAAACGACTTGCTCGTGAGTTCTTTAAAATTTCAATATTTACACCGTCTCAAAATGGATGGCAACAAAGTGGTAGGTCAGGAAGAGCTTTTAGAGGACATAGGCAGAATAAGGGATGTACATATGGGCATAGATGGCTATATATACCTTGCAGTAGAAGGACCGGGCAGGGTTTTTAGGCTGGTTCCTGAATATTAGATGTCCATGATTGCTTTGTTTCCCGAAGTTTTACGACAAGGTCAAAAGTTCCATAGGAGCATCTACAAAGGTGTATTATTCGTAATATTCATTGGTTTTCATCCAATCAATTCTGATATTTTTAATCCAAAACCATCAACATCTCATTATCTTCTATTTTGACCCTCAAGCGGTTTTTTGGACTTGAATAACAAAGAGGCCAAAGGAAAACTTGAAAAATTAGCTTGTGTCTCCATCTTCGTAAGTCTATATTTATGCACTGTACTCTTAATAATTGCCAAGAAGCATCGGCTTAAAAGGAAAGAAAAAGAGGTAAAAACGAGAAATTCTACGCGTTATTTTTGACCGAAAAATTTAATTATTCAATGAGTACATGTTTTTTAGCTACGGTTCTTTTTATCGGTTTTTAGTTTTCTCTTGCATCATATTTTGCTTGCCAACAATTTTATTGTCGCAGATACCTCGACTTGATTTACAGCATTTTTCGGTGAAAGATGGTCTGTCAAGCCCATCAGTGAATACGATCTTCAAGGATTCTCAGGGGTTTATTTGGATAGCAACAGCTGATGGCTTGAATCGCTTTGATGGACATGAGTTCAAGCATTTTACCAAAAAAAAGCATGGCTTAATTTCAGATAATATTGTGAGTATCCAAGAAGATGAAGATCAAAACCTGTGGCTTATTCACGACAATCTGAAGGATGGGAATACTTCGCGAGGCAAAAAAGTAGATATTTTCAATCTTCAAACATATCAAGTTCAGCATTTCGATCAAGCTTTTGGTGGCCAAGCGCCTTTTATCTCTGATGATATTGTTTTCGTTTATTCAAACCAGAAAAAAGGCATTTGGATCTGTACTAAAAACGGTGAAATATATACTTATCAAAATAAGCTGTTTGTACCAGTTTTTCAATCAATGGATGAGGAGCCAAGAGAGATTTTGCATGTAGATGATGAGGCGATTTGGCTATCAGAGAATGGAAAAAAAATTTTAAAAGTAAACTCGCAAGGAGCAGCGATAAAGGAATTCAATTTTGATAAAAGCGTACATAAAGTAAATGTAGGCAACAGTAAAAGACTCATGCTTTTTCAACCTGAAGAGCGGAAACTACTTCGGCCAGTGAGTAGAAAAAACACGTGGCAAGTCATTGACTTGAAATCATCCCAGTTGCCTGGTTTTTTTTTCAATTCGCTTGATCTGGCCACTCATCTACACTATAGTCCTCGCGATAGTTTGCTATGGTATTTGAAAAAAGGCAGATCAGACCATTCGTTATTTTTCCATCCCTTTAAGGAGATCATGATCAACATTCAGCCTGAAATTGATCGCTTTTTTGCTAATGGTTCTGCCAAGGTAAACGAAACCTATATTGATTCTCAAAACCGCCTTTGGATTGCTACAGAAGATGGCTTTTTAATTGCCTCGCTACAAAAAAATGCGAGTGATCCCTTAGCTCATGTTATACTGTCTGCACCACTCCGCATAACCAGCTGCCAAGTTTTAAATAGAAAGACAGGAATAATATCTGATAAGACTACCCAATTGATCAATAATGAGCGGTTAATACTTTCGCCACTTATTGGCTCATTTGAGATGGAATTGGCGTTGCTCAATTACCATAAGACTTATCAAAACACGTTTTCTTACAATATGGAAGGCCTAGATAAGCGCTGGACAAAAGTACAAGGGAATAGATTCCGTATCAATGATTTACCCTACGGAAGCTATGTATTGCATATCAAAGGCCAAGATGGTGATGGACAGTTCGCTAGTAATGATTTGAATATTCCTATCACGATGATTAGGCCCTTTTTTATGACAAAGACTTTTTTGGCATGTGTTATCTTCATCATTATTCTTCTGGTCTTTCTTTTCTTTCGATCTCGAATAAGAAGACTGCAAAAAGCTAAGGTCAGCTTGCAAGAAACTGTCAAACAACGGATAGAAGAGATCCAACGACAAAAAGATGAGATCGAAGAACAAGCCTTAAAACTCAATGAACTAGACAAACTTAAATCTCGTTTCTTCGCGAATATTTCTCACGAGCTGCGCACTCCACTGACTTTGATTTTGGGACATCTTGAAATCCTAAAACAAGAGCATGCGGAAGAAATGAGTGATAAAGCCCAAACCTACCTCCGGATTTCGAAGCAAAATAGTCAGCGACTTTTAGTTCTGGTCGAGGAAATACTTGATTTGTCGAAACTAGAGTCTGGAGAATTACAACTCATAGTAAAACCCGTGCGCCTCCAAGCGGTTATCCATCATTACTTTGATATGTTCCGTTCTTTTGCTTCGCAGAAGGAAATTGACTTTTCAATGGACTTCAATCTTTCGCAGGAATTAGTCATAGAACTTGATCAAAACAAATTTGAAAAAATACTGACCAACTTACTGTCCAATGCGGTGAAATACACCGAAAATGGAGGCAGGATCGAATTGACGGTTGATGAATGGACCCCAAACCAAACCCTTGCTGGTGATGGTCAGTCAAATATACGTTTGCAAATCAAAGACACAGGTAGAGGAATACATTCGGATGATTTGGCAAAAATCTTTGATCGCTTTTACCAATCAGCGCAACCCAACATAGTAGCTGAAGGTGGTGCGGGTTTAGGTCTAGCGCTCGCAAAGGAACTAGCCGAATTGATGAATGGCACGTTGACGGTTCAAAGCGTGCTCGGAATGGGTAGCACTTTTACCTTAACAATTCCCAAAGTGGCAGGTATACTTCCACCTCAAATTGATAGAGGTGCTTTTGAAATGCCATCAAAGAAAATAGCATCGTCAGATTATACTTTGGATTTTGAGCTAGCGTCAGAAAATAATCCGCAAAAACATAAGAAAGCGCCAGTTATTCTGATTGTGGAAGACCATGATCAAATGAGAGCTTACGTGCGTCAAGCAGTTGCACCATATTATCAAATACAGGAAGCAAAAGATGGAATAGAGGCATTAAGGAAACTCAAGAAACACAAAATAGACTTGGTGATTTCAGATGTGATGATGCCGCGTATGGATGGGTTCCAATTATTGAAAGAAATAAAAGAAGAGGAAAAATTTGGCGATCTGCCGATGATCATGCTTACTGCCAGGGCTGCACATGAAGATAAGCTACACGCCTTGACCATAGGGGTAGACGACTACCTCACCAAACCTTTTAACCCGAAGGAGCTTTTGGTACGAATAAAAAACTTGCTCAAGAACCAACTTAAACGGGAAAAGTCGAAGAAAGAAACAGCTGATCTTGCTGACGAAGTATTCGTATCGCTGGATCAGCAGTTTGTACAAAGGGTAGAAGAATTGGTACAAGATGAGATCTCCAATTCACAACTATCAGTATTGCATATAGCAGAAAAACTCAACATCAGCGAAGTACAACTCTTCAGGAAATTAAAAAACTTCACAGGGCTTACACCGATAAAGTTCATACGGGAGATACGCTTGCAAGAGGCTCAAAAACTATTAGAAGGGCAAAATCATGAAACCATTTCAGAAGTAATGTACGCTGTGGGTTTCAGGCAAGCCGGATATTTTGCTAAGCGCTATGCTGCCCGATTTGGAAAATTACCTTCCGAATATTTTGAGTGAAGCGTCGCTTTGGCGTGAAAAATCTAGGCCTTTAAAAGGCAACATATCAATGACATTTATTCCTAATGGAAAATGAGAAAGATTTGTTCTAGCGCATTTACACCATGATTTTGGTAACAAATGAAGGAAATGTAATTCATTTTGATAGAATCGACACTTTACTTGACCCTAGCTTTGAAGCTTGAAGTTTACTCATTGAATCAACCGTCAAACCAAAACAGAGAAACATGAAAAAATTAGAAAGAATTATCTTCATAGCATTTTTAGTTACGGCATTCTCGTGCAGTGACGATGAACCAACGCCTACCACTGATATAGAGGAAGAGACAGAAGAGTCAGGGCTACCGACCAGTATAAATTTAATAGATATTCCCGCAGGCACTTTCACCATGGGTGGCGCGACCAAGGCCAACGATGCGCCCGAACACAGCGTAACAATATCAGCTTTTAAAATGTCTGAAAAAGAAATCACTAATGAGGAATATTTGGCTTTTTTGAATGCGGCCTTAGCTGATGGTTGGGTTAAAGTAGAATCACAATCAACAGCAGACCCTTGTGGTAACTATACAGAAAATATGGTCGTAGGTACAGGTGACGCGCCTAACGCAGGTGAGGTTTTTCTACAACTTGGAGAAACAGGCGGATGTACCAGTGACGGATTTGGTGAACACATCGATAATAAAAGTTGGATTTCTTTTAATGCAACTAGTAACCAATTCGAGCTTTTGGACACAGACAAAGCAGACTGGCCCATCAACTGGGTAAAGTGGTATGGAGCCTACGCTTTTACAGAATATTATGACGTTAGTCTGCCTACGGAAGCACAATGGGAATATGCCGCCAGAAGTGGTAAAAGTGAGGTAGAGTATCCAACATCCACAGGATTACTAGATGCTACTTTGGCCAATTATAACGGGGATGTGCCTGGATTTCATAATGAAGAAGGTCATTCTGTCTCCGTGGGTAGCTATGCACCAAATCCATTTGGCATGTATGATATGGGAGGCAATGTTTGGGAGTGGTGCTTAGACTACTATAGTGACGATTTTTATAATGATGGAGCCACAGATCCAGTGAATACTGTGGCAGGAACAGAAGCTCAAAGAATTAGAAGAGGTGGTGCTTGGAACTATCATGCGTCCACGCTTTTAGTTTATTCCCGAGAAAAGGATTTTCCAAACAGGGGAAATAACCATTTTGGATTTAGGATCGCCAAAAATCAATAAGTAAACACTTTAATAGAAAATCAGGGAAGACTTTCACTAAGGGATGCTTCCTTGATTTTCATTGACAATAATAACCCTCACACCAATACCATGATGAAAATATTAACACTTGGAGCAAGCTTAATAGCCTGCTTAAATCTTTTTGCCCAACAGCTACCCACAGGGATAGTCATGAAGGACGTTTCCGCTGGCACTTTTACCATGGGGAGTAACAGTTTAAATGGCTCTCCTACCCAGAAAGCTGCCGCCCCTGAGCATCAGGTTACATTAAGCGCTTACACCATGAGTGAAGCGGAAATAACCAATGCGCAGTATGTGGTTTTTTTGAATGAAGCATTCAATGATGGTTTGATCGAAATTTTTACCGGTGTAGCCGGCCCTGATAAGGATAAGAAAGTGATCCGAGGAACAGCTACTTCAAAATATAGTGGTAAAGTACTGTACACCCTTGATGGGATACGTGTACTCAAAGATCATGAGGGAAATACGGACAATGATCCTTTTACCGGTGTTGTGGAGCCAGAAAACCCACTCAATATCTCCTATCTAGGATTTAATGACCAGACAAACCAGTTCTATGTGAAAGACCCGCATAATGCGACTGATTTTCATTGGGTGAATATTTGTGATTATCAAGATTATAGTGAAACCAATTCTGGACAATTCGAAGGAGCTGTGAAAAATGACTTTGATGACTGGAGTGGTGCTGGGGCAAACCTTTCTGACGAACTCGAAGGTTGGACAGAAGCTAATCCAACAGCAGCGACCAAGCTTCCTAACCTGCAAGCGGTGAGCAGTTGGCCTGTGACTTTTATCAGATGGTATGGGGCTTGGGCTTTTGCAGATTACTACGGCACGTCGCTACCTACTGAAGCACAATGGGAGAATGCAGCAAAGGCTGGCCAAAACTTCACTTATGGAGTGCACAATGGAACAGATTTGACGGATGCTAACTGGAATGAAGCAAAACTTGCAACTGCCACAGGTCATGTGCGTGCTGCCATAAGCGGAACGGCAAATCCGTTTGGGTTTTATAACCTTGCGGGAAATTGCTGGGAGTGGATGGCGGATAATTATGTAGCGCCATATTCCACCGATGCGGTGACTGATCCTTTGATCGAAGTGGCCAATTCAACACTTAGAAGCTGGAGAGGCGGTGCTTGGAACTACCACCAAGAAACATTACAGTCTGCCTTGCGCTTTTCTGATGAGGAGGACAAAGGGAATGATCATTTTGGTTTTAGAATAGCAGGCGTCCAAGCTACCACGACGGGTGCTACATGGGATGGCTCAGAAAGTTCATCATGGTCTACCACAGGCAACTGGGCTGGTGGCGTTGTTCCTACATCTACCGATAATGTGACCATTCCTGCAACTAACAATGATCCTGTGATTTCTTCAGAGGCGGCAGTCAAAGATTTGGTCATTAGCGCAAATGTTACAGTGACAGTACAATCTGGCGCTTCCCTCGCCATTTTGGGAAGTGCTACTGGTACTGGAAAACTAACTGTAAAACGTAACTCTACTGGAAATGGAGGATATAGCATCATGGGTGCTCCTGTGACTGGAGCTTTAGTGTCCAATCTCAATGCAGATTATCTTTATCAATATACCGAGCCAACTGGCAATTTTGATGCTCCCGTAGGCATGATGCTTCCCGGAAAAGGTTATTTTGTAGGTTATGATGCGGCATCACCTGTAGTAACATTAACCGGAACACCTATAAGTGGTACTCAAATAGCGAAGGTTACACGTGCCAATGATGGGTTCAATCTCATTGCCAACCCATATGCTGCGGCAATTTCAATACAGTCTTTTCTAGCCAATACTCAAAACTCCTCGGTGTTAGACGGTACCGTGTACTTCTGGGATGATGGAGGACAAAACAACGGTCAAACTAGAGGCGGAGATTATATTACCACGAATGGACTTGGTACAGTTGGAACCACAATTGTTAATCTTGGAGATGGTATAAGCGGTACTCAGGGAACAGCAGCTGCGGAGAATGGATTTATTACTTCTATGCAGGGTTTTTTCGTGAATACGAGTGGTGCTGCGGATATCCAGTTTACCTCAGATATGCAAGTGCAAACTGCTGGCGCAAATGCGGATGGAAATCATTATCGTGAAGCCAGGGCATCAAAAGCGCTTTTAAAGTTATCCCTTTCCGACGGAACAGTTTCACAAGAAACGTTGATCGGGATGACGGAGGAGGCTACTTTCGAAAGAGATTATGGATTAGATGCGCTAAAGTTTTCGCAAAATGAGCAGATGTCCATTTTTTCATTAATTGCAGCGGAACGATACGCCATTCAGGCAATTCCTACTCCGTTTTTCAATGATCAACCAAACCTTGTGGATTTGGGTTATGAGGTTGAAAAGGGCGGTTCATATAAATTAAGTGTTGTAGAGAGTACGCAGCTTTTCGAAGACTATGATGTTACGCTAGTCGATAAAGTAAACGATCAAAGGATATTATTAGCAAATGAATCTTCCTATTCATTTGATGCTATAACTGGTGCAGTGTTAGATCGGTTTAAAATTGAATTTTCGAGAAAAGCGGTGCTTAGTCTTGCCGATGAAAAGCTGTTTAAGGTGTATGGGACGGCTAATATGCTGCAACTAGAATATGCGATTGATGGGAAGTATGATGTCTCTATTTTTAACCTGTCAGGTAAAAAAGTGCTTGAAGATAAAATAACTATTGAAGGTAATAGAGCCAACTTGGAGAATCATCAATTAAGCGCTAAGACCATATACTTATTGCGGATAGAGAATAGTTCGGTCAAATTTGTGCTCGATGTAATAGAATAGGAAGAAAATCTTGAAGAATGGCCGTAGGTTTAATCCTCGGCCTATTTTTCACACAAATACTATTCACTACCCATAAGAACCGCCATAATTGAATGGCCAGTGCGGAGCACACTAAAACTAAAATTACTGTCACAATTAAAAGGTGCTGAAGGAGATGAAACAAATAATAGAGCCTACTTTTTTATAAGATAGAGCCAAAGGAAGCAACCTAAGAACTATGCATCAGCGCCGAGTTTGCTCAGGTGACGTAAAAGAGAAGCTGAGTCATGTTCGGCAAGCAGTGTTTCTGTCCATGGAAATATTAGATTTTCAGCAACTTGGCCAAGAACCATTTCTAGCCTGTTTGTAGAAAGGTTCAAGTGGATAAAATGAATAAAAAGAAATATCCGCTTTGCTGGTGGTTCTTGGGGGGATGAAAGCGGATATTCAAGGTCATGCGAAACAGTCTGGGCAATAAACTTTTCCGTTTTTCATGTCTGCATAATAGGGAGTTCCTGCTTTGATTTCGTCTCCGCAATTATCGCAAACCATATCTATTTCTGCGATTTCTTTTACTAATTCGTCTGTCATTTCCATAGTGGTATTTTTTTTAGTTAGTTAAATTTTCTATTCGGGTGTTAGAAAAATTAAGTAGCGCAATGATTCGGTGGTATCGCTGTTCTAACTGGCTAAATACTAAGATTAAGCAAAACAGTCTGGGCAATAGACTTTTCCGTTTTTCATGTCTGCATAATAGGGAGTTCCTGCTTTGATTTCGTCTCCACACTGATCGCAAACCATGTCTATTTCTGCGATTTCTTTTACTAATTCGTCTGTCATTTCCATAGTGATATTTTTATATTTAGTTGAATAATTCAAATGTAGAATATTGATTTTTCTCAAAAACTAAGTAAGGTCAGCAGCACTCCTGACGTTTGTCATTTGTTTTTACCTCGGGTGAATTAATACACGCAGATCGAGGAAAAATGAGCCTAATTGTCGCCTATTCAGTTTTGATCTGCTTTTTCTGGCTAAAGAAACGAGCGCTCAGGATATTTAGAAGTCGAATCGGCCATGTAGGGTTTAAATGATAAAGGCGCTACTCCTTGGGAGTGGCGCCTTTAATCAACTGAGCTTAAAGAATATTAGTTATCGGCATCAATGAGCATTGGGGCATCTCCATTCGTCATGATGATTTTTGAGTTTGGCGACTGGCTTAGCTCCCTGAATGCTTCGATACTTTGCCATTTGATGATATTGTCTGTTAAACCTTCAGATATAATTCGTTGTGCATCGCGGATACCTTCAGCCTCTATAATTTTTCTTTGCGCTTCCAATTTTTCCCTATCAAGCAAAAACTCCATGCGTTGTGCGATTTGTTCAGCTTCCAGCTTTTCTTCAACTGCCCTTGCGAGTCCTGGAGGTAAGGATATGTTTTTCATAAGTACTGCCTCAATTTCAAAGCCTCTTGGGGCAAGTATTTCTAACATTCTCACGGTGATCTCTTTTTCAATGATTGCGCGTTGTGAAGAGTGCATGTCTTTGGCAAAAAACCGAGAACAGACGTCAGCAGCGGACGATCGAAAAACACTGCTGATGACATTTTCTTCATTACCAATTCCAATATTTTCTACGATGTAAGGAGCCTGCTCGGGGACAATTCTATAAAGAATCGAAATCACAGCAGAAACATTGAGACCCTCTTTGGAAGGTAAGTTTGTTGAAATTTCCATATTCATGGTTCGAATAGGCATTTTCAATATTCTCGTAATAAATGGGTTGTAACCTACCGCGCCAGGCAAAATGATTTCTTGATCCAATTTTCCTACTTTACGCTTGATGCCTACTTCGCCTTGGCGTACTACTGAGCAGCTCGTCACCATTGATGTAATCAGTAGGAGCGCGATTATATTTCTCGTTTTCATATCTATTGTAGTTTATAATGATGTTTTAAAATGTTATTTTAATAGTGGGTGGAAGGTATTCGCGGTACATATCAATGAGTAGATTAGGCATAGCATTATTGCTTAAATTGATCTCTTTGATCTGTCTCAGTTTAAATAGCTCCTTTGGTAAATCGCTAATTTCATTGTTGCCGATGTAGAGGAATTCTAAAGACTGTAGATTTTCAATTTCTCTTGGTATCTGACTAAACCGATCTCCTTCAAGGTGCAGTTCGCGTAGCTTGGGAAGTTTACTGAGTACTGAGATATTTTTCTTGAAGTCAAAAAACTCATCATTCTCCACATACAATACTTGTAAATTGGTCATTTGCGCCAGCTCTATAGGCAATACTTCAATCTTATTATTGGAGAGCTCTAAAAATTCCAGACTCTTTAGTTTACCTATTGTTGGAGGCAAAAAAGTAAGTCCGGCTCCTTTCAGATCCAACATTTTTAGCCGCGGTAGTTTACTTAAAACTTCCAGTTCCTGTTCCAGCATGGCTGATTGGTTATAGCCGAGATGCAGATTTTGCAAGTTTTTAATATTGGAAAAAGACTGAGGCAGTTCTTTTATCTCATTACCCGTAAGATCCAGATATAACAAGTGTTCTAGTCTAGAGATCTCTTCTGGAAGTTGAGAAATATGATTTTGGCTGAGGTCAAGATATTTCAGATTGTTGAATTCAAGAATCTGAAGAGGAAACTGATTGAGGTCTTGATTACTCAAAGTAAGCCATTCCACCTCTTTGGTGTTTTTTAAGGCTTCTTCCAAGTTTTGGTAGTTTACCGCCGGTTGCCCAGTGATATTCTGCATAACAAATACTGTTATTGCTACAAGCGTAATCGCTTTCATACTATGATATTTTAAAGTTGAACTAACTATTGGTTCCTGTCAATGGTCTCATCAACAGATTTTCGCATTCGCTGAAGTAATGCATAAGCCAGTTTCTTATCAGATCAATAGCGCTCGATGCAACAAAAATATTTTGGGAGACATCTTCACTGACTTGCTTGGCTTTTTTTGAAAAAACTTACTAAAAGAGAGAAACGAATGATGTCCTGAATTCGGGAAGTCTCTTTTGAGGCTCAACTTATGATATAAGCGCTGACTCAACTCCATGAAAGCTGCTTGGGGCTGCACAGGAGATTCGCCTCTTGCTTCCGTTGGAGAAACTACCGCCCAAATGTGGTGAACAGTGATCTCGCTAAAAGTAAAAGCGAACAAGGCAAAATATAGAACGATATGTTTTATCGAATTCATGCTACCGAAAACGGAAATAGTGCGGAAATAGTGGTGTTTTAAAGCATTAATATATATTTATAATAATTATATAAAACATTAGAAAAAATAATATATAGGCCTTTTTTTAAGCTATATTTTGGAATGACATAAGGTGTCTTCAGATCAGGCGGGTCACCAAATTCTTTTGTTTAAAGCTTAAAAAAGGGGTTTTCTAATTTCGGCCATATTTCATATCAACCATGTTAGTCGAATTTATGTCAAATAAAGGGATAATGAATAAACGGTTAAAGTGACTGAAACAAGTAAGACTTTTCATCGTTTACGAAGCATAGTTGGCATATTTAAAGAGTAACCAAATGAACTTCGGAGAAAACAATGTATTAAGAAACGCAATTTTGAAAACGGGAGTTTTACTTCTAGTTCTTCTCATTGGTTTCAATCCGTTGGCTTCTGCAGAGACTTACATCGAAGTTGAAGATCCCAAAGAACAAACGCTCATTACTTATTCTAAAGCTGATCTTTTGCGCAAGCGTATTAAGGATCAGGTAACACCTTCAAAGCCAAACAATCCTAAAGAAGTTCTTTCTACTTGTATCAATTTCAGTTTTGAAGCAAGGGAAAGAAAACTTTATATTCTCTATCAATCGTTGAAGATTTATCTCTAAGGAATTATACTCGAACATTTCGATTCGTCGAGGTGCAGTTTAATAATTCTTTCATTTAAAAATTTAACAACATGTTACAGAACCCCCAAAATTTAGGTCACTATGATGATAGTGATGATATATTAATCGGACAAAACGCCAAGACTAATCAAATAAATCAGAGTATTCTACGGTTTGAATTAGATCGCGCCATGATAATTGGTAACTTATACAATGAAGCTACCATCATCCATTACACTGATGAACAAGGTGTTGCTTGTCAATTGGAAGAAGTGGTGCAAGCAGTAACTATGCGGCATTTGATATTCAAAGGAGGTAAAATGCTGCCCATAAGTTCGATTACGAAGATTGTACTATAAATAAAACAAGGCTGTCTTAAATAGGCATAAAGCAGGAGGTATTGCGATCAAAACTTGAATAGCGTTTTTTCAAAACGTCTACTCTTGATTACTTCTCTCAGTTCGAGAGGAAATTGGTTCATTATTGTGGATTGTTTCTTTAAGACAGCCTTTTATATTGGATATTTGATCAACTAGAAACTAATTTCATTTTTCAGGATCATTTGGGTCTTTCGACCTCTAACATTGAGTAATAAACTTGTTTTATCCCAATAGTTAGTAGGATAAAACGACTGCCTGATATAGGGCTAGGTTGATTTTTTGGCCGTTTATAGGATTTGTTTCATAATTATTAACAAGAATTTCCTTAGTGATGATATTCTCGGGTAGAGGAGCTTTTGCTTCATATTTTGAGAAATTGAGTAGAATAGAGATATTAGATTTAACCAATATGCGCAGGACGGTTTAAGGCCATGGTGCCAGCAGATATTGGTTCAAAATTCAATGTTAATGGTGATATGAAAAAATAATCTTTTAACCTCATTGAAATACCTAATATGTCTATTGCTAACAGAGAATAATAAACAATCAATTTGTGCTTGCGTTACTTATTAGCTCCAATAGCTCGTTATCTTGAAATGGTTTTGTCAATCGTTGACTGTTTGATACGGCCTGAATTTGCGCAATGGATTCTTCATCTGTAAGGGCACTCAAAAAGATAATCGGGACAGGAGAGAACTTCCTTACTTCACGAGCGGCTTCAAGTCCTGTCATGTCTCCTTTGAGCATGATATCCATAAGGATCAAATCTGGTTGACCCTGCCGAGCCTGATCTTCTACCAGTTCTGCTTCCACCAAACTAGCCAGTACTTCCATGTTATTATGGGATACAAGCATTTGTAAATGCAGGGCAGTAATTACAGAATCTTCTACGATTAATACTTTCATAATGAGGAAGGAAATGTTAGTTTATACTCAACTCCGTTATTTATAGAGATTTCCAATTTACCGACTAATTGCTCAGCAAACAAGTGGATAAGCTGTAAACCGTAGGACATTTTCTCTTTTTCCAGCAAAGAGGAATTATATCCAGTACCTTTATCTCCTACGATAAATTCGTAGGCTGAGTCTGTTTTTCTCAGACTTAGATATATTGCGCCACCTTTTTCAGCAATGTAGGCGTGCTTTATGGTGTTTGAAACAGCTTCATTTAGAATAAAGCCAAGAATCATGACTTGGTCAATGTCCATGTCTTCGTCTATTATATGTGTTTCTAAATTAAAATTTTGATTTTTATCATCATAAAATCCAATCAGATGCTCACTAAGGCGGATCAAATAATCATTGATGTTGAGTTGATTCAAACTTCTCATCTGTAGGAGTTGCTCATGAATCAAGGCAATGGAGTGTATCCGCGTTCGGGTATCCATGATAAACGACTTGAGTCCACCTATCGCCTCTTCCCTTGAAGATTTGATATGAAGAAGACTTATTACCATCTGCAAGTTGTTTTTAATGCGATGGTGCAGTTCTTTAAATAACGTATCTTTTTCTTCTATGGCATTGAGTAATCTATCTCTTTGATCTCGCAGTTCTTCTGAGGAAGCGTTGAGCTCTTCAAGTACGGCAGCAAGCTCCGTATTCTTGTTTTGTAGATCAAAGTATATTTTTTGTTTTTGTGCATCTATAGCGTTGAGTTTGCGAAAGGTATCCCAGAAAAGAAAAAGACTGATTAGAATAAATGATGAACTAAAAAGTGCTAGGCTGAATTCCACGTTGAACAACTCATATCGCTGACAAAGATTGATGAGGGATCCTAAAAAAATGACTGAAATCCAGGTGGTTGGCAGCAGCCTTTTAGTCATTTCACTTCCTGCACTTTTACTACTGAAAATTTCCATTAAACCTAATTCTGCTTGATAAAAAGCACCTCCAACAGAAATAAGCAAAAAAAGCACGGAAGTATGAACGGCCATAGTGGTCAGAAATTCAAGGCTATCGAGTGCGGGAACAGTATAGATGTAGGCGAAAATGGCAAGGAATGAGACAAAGCTAATTACATGATAAAAATACTGGCCAATCTTCTTAAGGTTATTAGTCTGCGTAAAAAGGCTTGCTAAGCCAAAGAGCAGAAAGCACACTTCCGTGGAAGCTGCAGGACGTCCCGGATAGGCGATACCTTTGATGCGAGAGACTTTGTCTTTTACGATTAACTCGTCAATGCCTAAATTGAGGGAAAAGCTATATTCTATGAACGTAGAAAGAGACAATAGAATTAAAAATATTGACAGGATATATGACAATTTCAATGAATAATCATAGGCAAAATTGAGTAGAATGAGCCCTGTTATAAAAAATGACAAAGCCGTATTGAACTTCATGGAGTGATAATCTGGAAGAATAGATTGCAAAAATGGGATATCAAGCAACCACCCGATAATAACAGAAAAGCTTACCAATATGGTAATGATTCCTATTCCAATTATTTTCGACTTATAACTCATGATAGACCCATAACATTGTGTTGTTGATAAGAACTTTCAGGCCTAATATTGATAGTTTTTGCATAAGAAGTTAGCAAATGATAATTATAAGGCTGAGAACGTGATCCGCTTATTACCATAGCTCATTACTTATTCTTAGTCAAACGACTAGAACGTCAAATATAAAATATTGTCACAGTGAAATCCAAACGAAAGATTCTTGTTTATTGTTTTTACTTTATGTTTAGACATAATTTGAAATCTTTCCGTCGAATTTTTAGGTTCATTATTTTTTATTGCCTTGTAAGAATCGACTGAGTATTAGTTAATTTCAGTTAAGTAAATTGGTCTTTTAAAGGATCCATCGACCTCATTTTCACTTCTCATCATTCGTGCTATTGATTATATGCGTCCGTATCATTAGTCAGTTTAATTGTCGGACACTTTCATAATTTACTATAGTTCTAAGGCTAAGTCTAAATTTTTATAAAATAGCTGGTAATCAATACTTTATATTTTTAATATTTCATTAGGCGGTGTTTTAAACGTAGTTTGTAACGCTTGTCTTATGGATAATGGTATAGCCTTTTGTATCATTCAGAATAATCTGTCCTTTTGCTGTTCCTCGGTTTTTGCTAATCAAATTGTATATTTTAGTAAAAAAAAGACCCTATGAAAGTTAGATTCATATTTGCACTGATAGGTGTGATTGCATTATTTAAGTTATCAGCGCAGCAAACAACTCCCCCTCAGACCGATCAAAGAATTTATGATATTGTCGAAGCAGTTTCTGCCGAAAGGTTGGAAAATGATATTACCAAACTGGCCAACTTTAGTACACGCAACACCTTTTCCGATACAGTATCTACAACGCGCGGAATAGGCGCGGCAAGAAGATGGATCAAGTCAGAATTTGACAAAACATCAAAGGCTTGTGGCAATTGTCTCGATGTTTTTTATCAAAAAGATTTTGTGACCAAAGAAGGAAACAATCGGGTACCCAAAGATGCTTGGGTGGTAAATGTTGTCGCGGTTCAAAAAGGGACGGATTACCCCAATAGTTATTTAATTATGTCAGGAGATATTGATTCACGTGCAAGCAATACCATGGACTATGAGGTAGATGCTCCGGGTGCTAATGATAACGCATCAGGGATGGCAGGAACAATGGAAGCTGCCCGAGTACTTTCTAAGTACAAGTTTAAACACAGTATCATCTATGTGGGACTGTCTGGAGAGGAGCAAGGACTTTTTGGCGGAGCAGGATTGGCGCAGTATGCAAAAGAAAAAGGTTGGAATATTGTAGGTATCTTAAATAATGACATGATTGGGAATATTGAAGGCGTTGATGGGGTTATCGACAATAGGACTTTTAGAATATTTTCTGAGCCTGTTCCTCCCACCGAAACAGAACGTGAACGAAACCGACGGAGATATTATGGAGGAGAAGTCGACGGAATTTCGCGACAGTTGGCAAGGTATGTTCACAATCAGGTGACTACTTATATGCCAGAAATGAACCCAATGATGATTTACAGACTGGACAGGTTTGGGCGAGGCGGTCATCATAAGCCATTTAATGACTTAGGCTTTGCGGGAATCAGAATCATGGAGGCACATGAAAATTACAATAGACAGCATCAAGATATCAGAGTGGAAGATGGCATTGAATATGGCGATGTTTTGGCAGGAGTGAATTTTGACTATGCTAAAAAGCTCACTGCTGTGAATGCTATTTCATTGGCAGGGCTTGCATGGGCGCCACCTGCACCAAAAAATGTAGGTATCGGAGGAGTTGTAGCTCCTTCAGCCATCTTGGAATGGGACGAGCAAAAGGATGACAATATCGCAGGTTATAAGATCTATTGGCGACTGACTACTTCTCCTACTTGGGACTTCTCCCGATATGTAGGGAAGGTAAATAAGTTTACTTTGGAGGGAATAGTCATAGATAATTACTATTTCGGAGTGGCTACAGTTGATAAAAGTGGAAACGAATCGGTGGTGGTTTTCCCGGAAAGAGTCGTGAGATAGTTTCTGTACTAAAGCCTATTCACCACTTTATTGAAGAGTGAATGGATGACACCATCTAAAATGGTCTTGAAGGTTAAAGGCTAATTTATAAACGGATTGAGCGGAGCTTTCACTTACTGGTAAGTGTTAAACCTCCGTTCAATTTAAAAGTACTTCGTCAATCAAATTGGTAAGCTCATTTTCCACTATTGGTTTTGATAATTTCCAAGTATTAGAAATTAGGCTTATACGGTTCAGGGTCTCTTTGTCATCATAGCCCGAGATGAAAATGATCGGAAAATTATGTTTTTCTCTCAGAATATTTGCTACTTGGATTCCGTCAATCGAATTTCTGAGCGTGATGTCCATTAAAATAAGATCAGGAGAATTACCTTCAACACTTGCAATCGCTACATCGCCAGTAGCTGCGGTTCCGGTTACTTCATAGCCACATTTCGAAACCATGATCTTCAGAAACATGGCATTAATGGCTTCATCCTCTACGATTAGTACTTTTTTCTTTTCAGGCATAATATTAAACTCTGTCTGCGTGGACTATTTCTTTGAATTTTACGGTGAACTCCGTTCCGTTTGTAGTCTCTAATGTTAGAGATCCTCCAAGTTGATGTTCCGATAGCATAACTACGGCGGCAAGGCCGTAGGAATTACTATTTCTAACATCAAAATCTGCTGGCATTCCGACACCATCGTCAGTAACTGAAATGCAAATTTCGTTCTCTTTATTGTTGAAGAGTCCTATGGTGATAACCCCTTTTTCTCGGTCAGTAAAGCCATGTTTTATGGCGTTGGTAAACAATTCGTTGATGATTAACCCGCATGGAATGGCAGTATCTATATTGGTGCGGGTATTTTCAAGTTGCATCACTATTTCCAAGTTGGAGCTATTTGGTAATAAGCTAACTTTCAATAGTTCAACTAAGTCAGTGATATAATCTTTTAAATCTATCCAAGATAAATCATTGGCCTGATATAACTTTTCATGAACCAGCGCCATTCCCATTATTCTGTTTTTCGTCTCATCGAGCATCACCTTTACCTCTTCTTTGTCAGTATATAGTGATTGTATAGAGAGCATCGAACTAATGACTTGCATATTGTTTTTGGTACGATGGTATAGTTCACGTAACAATAATTCTTTCTCATCAAGAGACCTTGTTACTTTATCCTCTGCATGTTTTCGAAAGGTTATATCTCTAGAATTGATAGCCACACCAGACAATAGGCCTTCATTGTCTAAATATTTCGTGTATTTAATGTCCATGTACTTCTTTCCGATTTTAGGGAAATCATACCAAGTTTGGTAATGTACCAAATCACCTTCCAAGCATTTTTTGACATTAGGAACGATCACATTTTTGAAATACGCCTCCCCCATAACATCCGATAAATTTTCCGAAAGTAATTGTTCGCTGTTTAATCCAAATGTGGTTAAATACGATCGATTAGCGGCAAGGTACTGATAGGATGTATTGATCAAATAGATCATATCAGTGGAATTTGAAGCAATTTGAGCCAAGTGATGGTAAGTCTTCTCACGCTCTTTTCGGTCTGTGATATCCTGAGTTACGCCAAATATGATTTGTTCATTTTCACTGCCAGCAGTACCCTTTTCAAGCGCCACGATATACAAGTTCCTGATTTCTCCTGATGGTCTCCTGATTCTAAATTCAAAAGGGGAAAAGATCTTTCCTGCGAGTAGTGATCCGATACCGGTCTCGACTTTATGTAAATCTTCTGGCAAAACCGTTTTTGTGACATTTTCATTGGACGGATAAAAATCGCCTTTAGATACGCCATAAATATGATACATTTCATCCGACCATTCGGCCTGATCGGAGGTCATGTCCCATTGCCAACTTCCAACCTTACTTAATTTCTGCGCCTGATTTAATGTTCTGTTTAGTTCATTCAGTTTCTTATTTTGAGCATCGAGTTCTTGTTGAAATAGTTTTCTTTGAGTGATGTCCTGGGCTGTTCCTCTAATACCTACAACCTTTCCATTTGCATCGAATATAGGCTGACCAATTCCCAGTACATATTTAGTTCTGCCATATTTCCCTATTATCCTGTGATCATATTCATATCTAAGTCCTTTTTCAATGGCGAGATTCATAACTCGGTCAAGCTCTTGAATATCGTCGGGGTGGACACTCCCTCTGTAAGCTTCATATAATTTTTCAGGAGGAATGGTCTCTGATAATTCACAAATACGATAAAGCTCAGTTGACCAGGTTAAATGGTGCGTATCAAGTACAAACTCAAAATTTCCAATTTTGGCGGTAGCCTGTGCTTCCTTCAGGCGTTCTTCACTTTTAATGATTTTTTGTTGTTGGTCCTTCTTGATCGAAATATCAGTGTAAGTACCTGTGATGCGCAGGGCATTGCCTGCCTTATCTCGTGTAGCTACTACTCCGCGTACTTGCACCCATTTCCAACTGCCGTCTTTGCACAATTTTCGATGCTCGTTGGAAAATGACTCAGCTTCGCCATTAATTACTGAATTACGCGCTTTTTTGAGTGAGGGTAAATCTTCTGGATGAGCAAGATCGGTCCAAACGTCCAAATCGTTTCCGATTTCTCCTTCCGTATAGCCGAATATCTCCTTGCAACGTTTGGTAAGGAATATAGTATTCGCTTTCAAGTCTACATCCCAAACACCTTGATCATTGGCTTGAATGGCGAGAGCCAAACGATATTCGTTGATCCTTAAATTCTCCTCGGCAAGCTTACGTTCGGTAATATCTTGACTCATTCCTGACAAGCGAATCACTTGACCATTACCCCCAAGTACTGTTTGGCCTTTTATTCTGAGTATTTTTTCCTCACCAGTTGGGAGGCAGATTCTATGTTCAATATCGTAGGGTGTTCCCTGGTTGATTGCCTGGTCAACGGATCGAAGGACTAATTCTTTATCATCGGGATGAATTCGGCTCAATAGTGAGTCAAAGTCAGGAGCACCTTTCTTTGGATCAAAACCCCAAATACGGAATGTTTCATCGGACCACTCTATTGTTTGAGTTTCAAGATTTTCGACCCAACTGCCAACATGGCTTAGTTCCTGCGCTTGATTTAAGGCATTGTTAAGATCGTTTAACTTTTCGGCTTGATCTTCGAGTTCTTTTAGAATTGCTTTTCGTTCGGTGATATCTCGTATAATGCCGAATGTAAAGGTTTCATTGGTGAGTGTGTAGGTACTTACGGCGATTTCATAATCAAATTCTTCTCCGTTTTTACGAAGGCCTCTTGACTCATAAGTAGTGGGAGCACTATAACCCAAGCTTCTTTCTTTGATAAATTGGGAAACCTTTTCTCTTTCACTTACGGCTATTTGTTCGGTGATACTTTTCCCCCTTAACTCCTCTTCATTTTCATAACCTAATAATTTTAAATAGGCAGGATTAAAATAAACGCCGAGACCTTTTTTGGCAACCACAATCGCATCTGTAGAATGATCAAATATGGCACGAAATTTCACCTCGCTATTCTCAATTTCCTCTTTGGCACTTAAGAGTTCTTCATTCGTTTGTCTAAGTTCTTCGTTGAGTGTTTGGTATTCTTCATTCGATTCTTGCAGCTGTTTTTCACTTTTCAGCAAAGCTTTATTTTGCCTTTCAATTTCCTGTTCTGCAATTTTTTGATCGTGTATATCTCTA
The DNA here is from genome assembly GCA_040218415.1 of Cyclobacteriaceae bacterium. Taxonomy (GTDB): domain Bacteria; phylum Bacteroidota; class Bacteroidia; order Cytophagales; family Cyclobacteriaceae; genus JAVJRN01. The sequence continues at coordinate 55,565 of JAVJRN010000058.1, read as the reverse complement.
CATACTTTGACAAGTTCCACGACTTCACCATTGACATTTTTTACCGGGTAGATGTATTCTGAAAACCATCTTTTTGTTCCTAGCCATAAAAAAAACAACTCGATTGTTTCACTACTCCCTGTTTTCGTTACTTTTTCAAAAGTGGACTGAAGTTTTTCAGAGGTAACCTTATCAAAAAAATCACTCGGCATTTTTCCTACAATATCTTCAGGAGTAATGGGGTAGCGCGAAGGGCCATTGTAATAAAGATATCTACCATTGGGCTCGTGAATGGTAATCATATCTTCCGAAGATTGTAGCAGCAAGTTGAAACGATCTTCGCTTATTTTTAGCTTGCTTTCATATATGATTCTTTCAAGCAGGCGCCCTGCAAAAGAGGCAATAGTCTTTAAGACTAATTCAACGGTAACAACGTCTGTCAATTGTTCCTTGTGTAGCACTGCGATAAGCCCAATCGGTGATTTATTTCCATCCCATAATGGTATGCCGATATAACTTTTTACATCCATTTCTGTCAACAATTCATCCTTTGGGAAAAGCTCTTGAACATTGGCATTATAGGAACATAGATCCGCTCCAATCACATTTTGGCAGGGGGTATCTACTAAGTCATAAACGATATTGCTAGCCAGTCCGTTAGAAGTGTAAATCGCTATGGATTCCGCGAAATGTGGCTTTTCCACAGAATATTTATCAATTAGTATATAATCAACTTCAAACAACTCTCTCAAAAATTTGGCGAGGGTTTCAAGGCCGCTTAAACCCGAGTCAAAATTGCTTTTGTCTGAGCCAAAATTAATTGCCGCCTCTAGTTTTTCTAAGCGATTTGTAGTCATATTTCATCAACACTTCATTACTCACAACAGTACAAGATTTAGCACTTGTTCTATCAAAGCGGAAATTAGGGTTTAATTCGGTAAAACAAAAGTTGGAAGACTAGTTCATGACTAAGATGAGTCTTTTATTTTTCTTTTTTGCAAAGCTTTTTTAAGTCAAAAGCGCCTAAAAACCTTATCAATTTTTACCGTTGTAAAAAACGTTATATTTGCAATTTGAATATGCGATATGGTTTACACTTTCGTTACTAGATGTTATGCTCTTTTTGTCCAAATTATATGGAATCTTATCAATCAAAAATAGATGAAAGTGCACTTTTAAAACCTGACCTAAAGGAAGTTTTCAAATCAAATTTCAACCATTTGGACATACTTTTACTCAAACCTTCTAAAACATAGCAGTGTAGCAGTGTTTCTGGTGCTATTGCATCTTACTTAATGTTGTGTTATTGAGGCCGAGCTATTTTTCCTTTGGCGCTCAGTATTCTCCAAAAAATGCTAAAACTGAACATACTTTCATGCTTAATAATGATCAGGTGTGGATAGCTATTCTGGAATTTTACTGATTATCAAGGGCAATAGTCGTTAAATTGCCGGCTTTTAATGGAGACATGACACATACTTTAGAAGATTTAAAACTTGGGCGACTCATCGGTTCCAAAACGTTAAAATTGGCCTGTGGGTTAAAAGAGTTTCCCGAAGAGATATTGTCTCTGGCAGACACTCTGGAGGTTCTAGACTTATCGGATAATCAACTGAGTACATTGCCCGATGGTGTAGCTCAAATGAAGAAACTAAGGATCATATTTTTCGCACGAAATAACTTTGAGAAATTTCCATCGATATTAGCGGCCTGTCCTGCTTTGAGCATGATAGGCTTCAAATCAAATCGACTTTCAACGATACCTGAAAATGCATTTCCACCAAAGCTAAGGTGGCTGGTTTTGACCGACAATAAGATAGAAAAACTGCCAAAAAGTATTGGCGATTGTGTACTTCTTCAAAAATGTGCATTGGCCGGTAATGAAATGGAGGAATTACCTGTAGAAATGGCCAACTGCGTCAATCTGGAATTACTTAGAATTTCGGCGAACCAACTGCAGACTATTCCAAGGTGGTTATTTGAGTTGCCAAAATTGTCATGGGTAGCATTTGGGGGAAACCCAGCGGCGCATCGCATGGTGCCAAACACCGATTTTGAAGCCTTTTCATGGAATGATTTTTCCATTCAAGAGCTGCTAGGAGAGGGTGCTTCTGGTTTGATTTCGAAGGCACATTGGAACTCGGCCAATGAGGAAGTGGCGGTAAAGGTTTTTAAAGGAGCGGTCACAAGTGATGGCTTGCCTGAGGATGAAATGGAAGCATCTATTACCGCAGGTTTTCATGAGAACTTAATTCAGGTTTTAGGGAAGATCAAAGATCATCCTGACGGGAAAAGCGGCCTGATCATGAGACTTATTTCCCCAACTTTCTCCAACCTTGGCAGCCCTCCAAGTTTGGAAACCTGCACCCGTGACGTGTTTGATGTACAACATCCTTTTAGCGAAGGCCAATTGTTGAGGATTGCCAAAAGTGTCGCTTCAGTTTGTGCGCAATTACACAGCAAAGGCATTAACCACGGGGATCTTTATGCACATAATATTCTGGTGAATAATGCGGCAGACTGCCTTTTGGGTGATTTTGGTGCAGCTACTTTTTATGATGTCAATGGTGAGTTGGCCAGTAATATTGAAAGCGTGGAGGTGAGGGCTTTTGGATGTTTGTTGGAGGATTTGTTAAACCTTGCGAGTGTTGATGAGGTTGGTGCTGAACGACGTAATCGGTGGCAAAATCTTATTGATGATTGTACTATTCCGGATGTCCATCTGCGTGTCAGTTTTACGGAGATTTCAGCAAGGCTGCAGAGTTTTTGATAATCGTTTGAGTAAATTGGCTCAGCAGTTTGTCAACTTTAAATGTTCTAGTTTCATTTCGAACCCGACCGCAGGAGGGGTGAGAAATCCTGATCTGCTTAGGGGGATGTCTCCTTCGTGCCTCAGTTCGACATGACGACCAACCATTTCCGTCATTTCGAAAGAGGTACGACTGAGAAATCTCCTTCCATTTCGGGAGACTTCTCACTTCATTGCATTCCGTTTCGAAGTGACGGTAAAGGGTAGAGGGACTTCTCACTCCATTTCACAGTGACTTCAACCCTTCACGCCATTTCGAACCCGTCCGCAGGAAGGGTGAGAAATCTCCTTCTGTTTAGGGGGATGTCTCCTTCGTGCCTCAGTTCGACATGACGACTAACCATTTCCGTCATTTCGAAGGAGGTACGACTGAGAAATCCCTTTCCATTTGAGGGGACTTCTCACTTCATTGCATTCCGTTTCGAAGTGACGGTAAAGGGGAGAGGGAGACTTCTCACTCCATTTCACTCCATTTCGCAGTGACTTCAACCCTTCACGCCATTTCGAACCCGACCGCAGGAAGGGTGAGAAATCTCCTTCTGTTTAGGGGGATGTCTCCTTTGTGCCTCAGTTCGACATGACGACTAACCATTTCCGTCATTTAGAAGGAGGTACGACTGAGAAATCCATTTCCATTTGAGGGGACTTCTCACTTCATTGCATTCCGTTTCGAAGTGACGGTAAAAGGGGAGCGGGAGACTTCTCACTCCATTGCATTCCGTTTCGAAGTGACGGTAACTATTTCCGTCATTCTGAGGAGTGAGGAACGAACGACGTGAGAATCCCCCTTCTGTTTAAGTTAAAGGAGACTTCTCCTGCTTGCAGTCGCGCTAGCCGAGCGTTTCAAACAAGCACCAACTTATCCCTGACTCGAAATCGGATCTTCTCAAATCACACACCCCAATCCTAATCCAATAACAACCCAACCGCATGATGAGCAGAACGCACAGCACCTTCCATATAACCAGGATTTACAGGTGAGGTTTCCGCACCAGCGAAAACAAGACGACCATCAAAGTGAGCTTTCAAGTACTCGGCGTGACCATTGTTTTGATGTGGCAGGAGTGCCGAGTTGTAATTTTCCCCAGCCTCATTCGAGAAATGATCCATCCATAGGTAATCATCATAGCCCAAGATGTTTTCTTTCCGAATGCCAAACAATTCCTGCAGCTCGTCCATAACCGCCTGCTTTCTCTTGGCGAAATCTTGCCTTTCTTCTTCGGAAGGTTGCATAAAGCCAAGCAAGGCGAAGGTTTTACCATCTTGCGAAGTATGGTCTTGCATCTCTCTGATCAGGCCATAATTGGAATATACAAAGCCAGACAACTTTTGCTTTCGCCAAAAACCCTGATCGAATACTACGGTAAATTTTGTGGACTCACCCATCCAAGTGTGAGTGCTCCCGAGGATGTTCTCAATCAGCAAGACTGGTGAAATTTCTATCTGTTCTGAAACCACCTTCGGAGGTGCAGCTATAACCAGTCGTTCCGTTTCAAATTGCTGGCCGTCTTGGGTTCTCAAAGTGATGGATTCTCCATCATAAGTTATAGATTTTACTTGACTATTGAGGTTAATGCGACTCGGGGCGAGCTTATCAGCCAGAGCTTGAATGATCGCGCCCGTCCCACCTGCTATTTTGTGATAGATGGCGCCATGCATCAGCGAATCGGTTGGGGCTTGCTGGAGTGCCATGGTTGGAGCATACTTGATCAACGCATCTCCTGAGAGGTATTGCGGATAAATATCCAGACCCAATTCATTGATCAGTTCCTTCAGCTGTTCATCTTGAAATACCCAAGTCGCTCCAAGTTCGAACGTTAATTCGCCTGTTCTTTTTGTAAAAATTCTACCACCCAGTCTATCGCAAGCTTCGAGCAAAAGTGCGTTCACACCTTGCTTTTTCAACTCGTGTGCTACGGTAAGTCCAGCTAGACCACCTCCGATGATTATTACTTTTTCCTTCATGGGCATTTCATATTGCATCGCAATTTAAAGCCGAATGATACATTTAGAAATCATTTGCGGTAGGGGACAGACGAAAGTTTCTTTTTGGCGGACGAATCATGATAGGCCAGTATTCATTCAATATGTGAACTATGTAACTCTTATCATTTAATGTGTAATGCATGCGGCGAAGAACCGCCTCACCTTTGCGCTTGATTAATTCACTTAAATGATAATGAAATGAAGATTTTTAAAAATATATTAATATTATCTCTGATGCTACCCATACTGTTTGTGGTAGCCTGTAAGGATGATGAAAATGAGCCCACCATTATGGAACCATCGGTGGTTTCTTCAAGTCCCGCTGCGAACGCTGAAAATGTGGCCGTTGATGCCACAGTAAAAATCACCTTTAATAAGGTGATGAATCCTTCGACAATAGATGCAACTAATTTTACATTATTCCATGGTGTAGATAAAGTAGCAGGCTCGATATCCTACGCAGATTCTACTGCTACTTTCACACCTGCAAATGATCTGCTGGCGAGTGAAAACTTTGTGGTAACGCTCTCAGAAAATGTGGAAGACACAGATGGCAATAAACTCAAAGAGAATTTCACTTTTAACTTTAAATCTGGCTTAGCCCCTGATGTCACTGCGCCTGTAGTTATCTCAACAGATCCAACCTCAAACGCTACAGATGTTCTGTTTGATAAAGTCGTGAATGTAACCTTCAGTGAAGAAATGGATGCAGCTTCTATCAATGCAACCACCTTCACTTTGAAGCAAGGTGCTACGGCAGTCGCTGGGACGGTAGCGTATGCGTCTTCTTCAGCTAGTTTCACTCCTTCAGCGAATTTGAATGCTGGCATGGTATATACTGCTTCTGTTTCTATAGGTGCAAAAGATGAATCAGGTATCGCTTTGGCTGCAGCCAAAGAGTGGTCATTTACCACTGATGCACTGCCGACTGTTTCAGCGGTGTTGCCAGCAAATGAATCTTTGGATGTTGCTTTGAATGCAAAAATGTCCATCACTTTTAGTGAAGCAATGGATGCCTCTACAATCAATGGTAACTCCTTTACCGTGAAGCAAGGAACATCGGCTGTCGCTGGAGCAGTTGCTTATGCGGACAATAAAGCCACTTTTACTCCCAATGCAAACTTGGAAGCTGGTCTGCTTTATACCGCTACGGTAAGTACAGGTGTCAAAAACCTTAACGGAAACGCCATTGCTGTCGCAAAAACTTGGGTATTTACCTCAGATGCTTTGCCTGCTGTAGTAAGTGTTACTCCCTTGGCTAACGCAATAGGGGTGTTTCGAAACACACCTATTGCCATCACTTTTAGTGAATTAATGGATGAGAGCACCATCACTGCTACTTCATTCAAAGTAATGCAAGGGAATAATACCGTCACAGGAATATTTAATTTCTCCGATAAGTCTGTCATCTTCTACCCATCAGCTGTCTTGAGTGGCTCATTGGTCTATACCGCCACTTTGAGTACTGCAGTTAAAGATTTAGGTGGAAATTCCCTTCTAGAAGCCAAGGTTTGGTCTTTTACTACGGGATCTATTTCAGGTCTAGCTCCAGTGAATCTTAGAACTTCGGCTAACTATGTAATCCTTGCTAAAACAGCGATCAATAACACGCCAAACTCTCCAATAACTGGCGATTTGGGATTGAGCCCAGCAGCAACTTCTTACATCACAGGTTTTGGATTGACTGACGCCACAGGCTATGCAACTTCGCCTCAAGTAACTGGTAAAGTATATGCAGCAGATATGGCCACTCCTGCAAGTTCAAATCTGACTACCGCGGTTTCAGATATGTTAACAGCTTACACTGATGCGGCTAGTCGCCCGACTCCTGATCATTTGAATTTACTCAGTGGAAACATAGGCGGACAAACGCTTCAATCTGGATTGTACAAATGGGGAACCACGGTAACTATCGCTGGTGATGTTACCATCTCAGGTAGTGCAAATGATGTTTGGATCTTTCAAATAGACAATGACTTGACAATGAGTGCTGGTAAGAATATCATTCTTTCTGGTGGGGCTCAAGCCAAAAACATCATCTGGCAGGTAGCTGGTGAAGCGGTGGTGGGTGCCAATTCACATTTTGAAGGTATCATCTTGTGCAAGACAGGTATTACATTAAAAACGAGTGCTTCCTACCATGGGCGTATGCTCGCACAGACTGCAGTGATCCTTGATCAAAATGCTGTGACAAAACCAGATTAAAAGAAAAGTAAGTTGGTTGGTGATTATGGCCATTCTGCAATTTGCAGAATGGCTTTTTTTAATGATCAAAATCACTTTCTGCTTTTCTAAACATGCGATTTATGTAACTCTTGACCCAAGCTATGTAACATATCCAGTACGAATACTATACACCTTTGTAATCTATAAATCATGAGCCTCTCATGACCAACCGCTGGTAGCGGGAACAAACGACAAACATATGAAAACGATAAAACTATTAACAGTCTTTACATTGGCCTCTGCGCTACTTTTAAGTGGATGTAAAGACGATGAGCCCTCTCCAAATGATGGGGTAGTCATACCAATACAAACAACCAGTCAAGCTAAAGTGGCCTTATCAGGAACCTCTGCGCTGGCGATATTAGCTGGTGCATCCATTACCAATACTGGATCTACAAATATCACAGGTGATTTGGCCTTAAGTCCAGGTTCTTCGATAGATGGTTTTCCTCCAGGAGAATATACAGGAGTGCTTCATGTCAATGATAATATTGCTACACAAGCGAAACTTGATTTGACAAAAGCCTATAACGATGCAGCAGGCAGAACTTCCACTGATATTATGACTCTTTCTGGAAATATTGGCGGTTTGACGCTTACTCCGGGTTTGTACAAATCGACTTCTTCTTTGGCGGTATCTTCAGGTGATGTCACTTTTGATGCGAAAGGAAACGCAGAGGCTGTATTCATCATCCAAATAGCGACTACTTTGACGACCACTTCGGGAAGACAGGTAATCCTAGCGGGTGGAGCAAAAGCTTCTAACATATTCTGGCAAGTAGGAAGTAGCGCCACTTTTGGTACCACTTCGGTCTTTAAGGGCATTGTGATGGCTTCTCAGTCCATTACTTTCAACACTGGCGCCACGCTGGACGGTAAAGCTTTAACCAGTACTGGTTCAGTTACACTGGAAGGCAATACCATTGTGATGAAATAACTTTTTCTGTTTTTTATAAGTGAAGGCCGTCTGTTTATCAGATGGCTTTTTTTATGCCCTGGCGGCTCATCTCTACCCAAATACCCGTGATATATGTAACCTTCTTCATCCTAGATGTAACACTTTGGGGCAAAGAGTCAACCACCTTTACCACCAAATAAACATTACTTGAACTAACAAAGATCACGTGAAAATTATACTTAATACAGATAAAAATATACTTGGGGACGAAAGGCTTGAAAGCTATTTGAGCGCCCTCATAGAAGAAGAGCTCTCTCATTTCAGTGAGCACATCACGAGGATAGAAATCCATCTGGCAGATGAAAACGGACCTAAGAATGGACAGAATGACAAAAAGTGTACGCTTGAAGCACGAATTGAAGGAAGAAAACCCATTGCCGTAACCTGCCATGAAAACTCAGTAGAGCAAGCGGTGAATGAAGCACTTGAAAAATTGAAGGCCATGCTAGAAACCATAGATGGAAAAGTGAAGGGCTGACATCTTTTATTTGATAACAATGACAACCCAACTTCCTGCAACATGAGTTAAGCAAAAGGCTCATTCATGTTGGTAAGGAAAAATTTGGGTGAAACAATTTTCACCTTAACTAATAACAAAAATCGAAATGAACGATCAAGACAAAAACGAAATAATGAACATTTTTAAAAGCGGTCAATGGAAGACCATATTAATAGTTGGTGGAGTAATTATCGCACTGTTTGCCTTTAGGCCATGGGTGCAAGTTGGCGCTGGTGAACGAGGAATTTTACTCAATTTTGGTGCTGTCCAAGATGGTGTATTGGGCGAAGGCCTCCACTTCAAAATCCCAGTGATGCAGACTGTGACTCTGATGGATGTAAAGATTCAAAAAGCCATGACTGATGCCGAATCTTCATCCTCTGACCTTCAGGACGTAGATTTATCTGTCGCACTCAATTATCATATCATCCCTGAGAAAGCGAATTTGGTATACCAAACCATCGGCGTAAGATTCAAGGAAAGAATCATAGATCCTGCCATTCAGGAAGTGATGAAAGCGGTTTCGGCCAGGTACACTGCGGAAGAGCTCATTACAAAAAGACCTGCAGTAAGCAGAGAGATGCAGGAAGGACTCGAAAGGCGATTGCTTGCGTCAAACATTTCAGTAGATGCTTTTTCTATTATCAATTTCCGATTTTCAGAAACTTTTACGGAGGCTATTGAAGCCAAGCAAACGGCTGAGCAAAATGCACTCAAAGCAAAAAGGGATTTGGATAGGATCAGAGTAGAAGCAGAACAAACCATTGCAGCTGCAACAGCAGAAGCAGAGGCATTGCGTTTACAGAAAATGAATATTTCTCCAGATCTCATTGAACTCAGAAAGATTGAGGCAAACCTCGAAGCGATCAAAAAATGGAACGGAATTTTACCACAAGTCACTGGCTCTGGTGCTATTCCCTTAATTGGTGTTGGCGATATAGGCAAGCGTAATTAAGAGAGCGAAGACCAGATTTATATAAGTACCAATAACACCCAAGTACCCACTCACTCGCCCAACACGAGTGAGTTTTTTTATGCCTGATGCTATTGAAAACAAGAAACTATACTCGGCAGATGCTATAAGCTTTTTGGAAGCTAAAATTGGCATGGTGAAAATAGGAAAATCTAAAGTTTGTATCTTGCGACATGCTCTTCCTCCTCCGAAAAATCCACCGAAAATTTATACAGCATGCTATTCCTTCTTTAAAAATATCAATGAAATTATACTGGTCATACCTTACCTTAAAAAAACCGATCTTTTTCAAAGTCCATGAGCCAAATAATCAAAGATGCAAAACTACGCCAAGTACCTATTCGAACTCATCGCTATTTTTCTAGCAATTACTCTTGCCTATATCGTAGATGAGTGGCGAGAAAAGCAACAGAACCGCGAGGAAACAGTCAAAGCAATCAAAATGATTCAATTTGACCTCAAGATCGACACCAATTATTTCCATCTTAGGTTGGATAGGCTACAGAAAGTTGCAAAGGCCTTAGAACCAGCAATCGATGGGACTTTACCCGAAGGAGATGTGATTGCGTTCAGGAAGGTGCTCAATGGCTTGAAGGCAAACGCGGATTATGCTGTGGTGACTCAGGGAATCAAGCACCTTCAAAACAACATCAAATCACCAACCTTAAAGAACGACACCTTGGTGACCGCTCTTGGACAATACTATGATCTATCCACGGGAACGGGAAATTATGCACTCTTCAACCAGTCCCATTTTAGAATGACTGAAGATAATTATGAGAACATCTACAGCTTCAATCCCCATTTTCTGGATAGTGACACGGCAATATCTTACCCAGCAATTCGAAAAAACATGCAAGCGTTTTTGAACGACCCATATTGGTTGGGGCGGATAAATCTGGCTTACAGGGAAGCTTCAAGGAATATGCCTGCCGTATATCATAAAAACATCCGGTTCATTGAATTTATCCTAACAAAAATTCCTCAAGAGCTGGATCCAGATATCAAATCTTACGAAATCGGAAACCTAGAATAATAACGATGCTCTTCCTCTTAAGAAAATTCCGAAAGGAAATGATACAGAATAAGAACTATCCCTGACCATAAACAAGGTCAGACGATAGTCAGACCGTATAATTCAGACCGAATGAAGACCGTATATATATGAAGGTACAACCGAATCAACTATATCATATTTATAATCAAGGGAATAATAGAGAAGTTATTTTCTATGATAGGGAAGACTATTTACAGTTTTTGATGATCTATAGAAAGTATGTATTCAAAATAGCAGATACCATTTGCTATTGTTTAATGCCTAATCATTTTCACTTTCTAATTAATGCCAATACTTTATCTGCAAAAGTAATTAGGCTAGGTCCAATAGAGAGTACTGAACTTGGGAATGCGTTTCGACTTTTATGTAGTGGCTATGCAAATTATTTCAATAAAAAATATCAACGAAGTGGTTCCTTATTTAGGCAAAAAACGAAATCAAAATCACTCGAAGTTACCAATGACATCAACTATCCTTTCATTTGTTTCCAATACATACACCAAAATCCCATGAAAGCTGGGATTTGCTCTAAAATGGAAGATTGGGAGTTTAGTTCTTTTAGGGATTACCTAGGTGTTAGAAAAGGTACTTTATGTAATACTCAACTTGCTTTTGATTTTATCGAAATAGAAAAGAATAGGTTTTATGAGCAATCTGTTCAGTCTATTCCAGACTATCAAATAGTTAACCTTTTTGAATAACTTATAATTATGGTAGTAGGCTCGTCTGACTATCGTCTGACGTAAACAAGGTCAGACGATAGTCAGACCGTATAATCTTCTCAGCCAATAAATAATTAAAAACATGCTCTTCCTCCTCCGCAAAATCTGAAAGAAAATGATTGAGTAAAGTGTATATTATATACATTTGATATACAATGAGAAAAAATATAGATATTGAGGAAACAACACTTACCAAGCTTAAAGTGCTCTCCGCTTTTGAAAACATAAGTGTAAAGAAACTTATGGAGAAGGCTGTTCAGGCGTACGTTCATCAAAAAGAGCAGGAACGAATGGACAATATGACCCAAGAAGAAAAGGAAGACTTGGGTCTTCTTGCGCTCATGCAGCAGGCGGATCGTTCTGATCAAGGTACAGAAGCCGATTTCTTTGAAGCCCTTCACGAGAAATGAGAGTTACTTACTCTAAGGCAGTCATCAAAGATGTGAGAAAGATAAAAGATGAAAAGCTGATCTCTAAAGTAGAAATGGTAGTGAATCAGCTAAAATCTGTAAAGAGCATAGAGGAAATCTCACAACTAAAAAAAATAAAAGGTCACCCAACTGCTTACAGAATTAGAATAGGGGATTATCGTTTGGGGCTCTACATTGCAGCAGATCATATAGAATTGGTTCGCTTTGTGAAGCGAAATGACATTTACAAGTTATTCCCATGACTACCCAATAAATTTATACCCAACAAAATACTCTTCCTACTCCGCAAAATCCGAAAGAAAATGATTGAAAATAAAAAAGTAGGCACTTATTTACTCTATGCTGTCGGGGAGATATTCCTTGTGGTTGTGGGTATTTTGATTGCCCTTCAGGTAAACGATTGGGATGATAATCGAAAAAAAGAGAAAAAAGTGGATAGCTATAAGTTGTTTCTCTTAAAAGACCTGCAACAAGATAGTATAGCAATGTTAGACTTTCTCTCTAATGTTGAAGCAGGTCAAAAGGAATTTGAAGCATTTCAAAAGCGGTTGACCGCACCCTCTGCCAACCTGGATACCGTCTACAAAATTGCGCGCTATGAAGCTACGCTTTTAGCCGACAGAGTTAGACCCTTCAATACAAATACATTTTCAGCACTTACTTCTACTGGAGATATTAGTCTTCTTCCTAAGCAGCTTACCAATTTAATGTTCACACTAAAAAGGGATCAGGAACTAATTATTGAGCTGGGAGACTTGACCTATCAAAAGTTTTGGTCGGCGACTTCAGAGTTCAGCTACCGACTTCCCCAAAAAAATGAGATTAGCTTAATTAATTCAGGTCCTATAAACGATCATTTCTGGGAAACCATAAAGAAAGAAGAGGTGGCCATATTGTTAAACAAACTAGTTTCAGCAAAGCAGAACCACTATAGAATATCCAAATTGATACTAACACAAATCCAACAACAGACCTACAATTTGATGAATGAACTAAGAAAACAGAAATAATGCTCTTCCTCCTCCGCAAAATCCGAAAGAAAATGATTGAAAGTAAGCACTATCTCCGCCTGACTATAAACAAGGTCAGACGATAGTCAGACCGTATAAGACTTGAGCACTTTTTCTGAGATTTACGCCCAACAGCTTGCCGCTCATTTGGGTAAATACCCAATCAATAATGAGTAGAGCAATTACCTATACCAAATCCCACTAGAGGATCAATGATGGAATCAGCGGGACAAAAAAGAATTTTTAGCTAGCTTCAATCAACTAGCCTCTTTAATGCGCCTGCTCATTGTAGATAATAAGAATGATAGCAAAAGCATAGAGCGGCATGCCAGTGAATTATTAACAAAATATCAAAAGACCAAAAATTGAACTAACCCGTCTGAATAGCCGCTTCCAAATAAGCCAAAGAGACCTATCAAGTCATTAACCATTTTCCTATGAAAGTTATCGTTGCTTCAAAAAACCCTGTCAAAATCAATTGTGCATCAACAGGATTTACTCAGATGTTTCCCAATGAGCTATTGGAAGTCGAAGGGATCGCAACTTCTTCTGGCGTGTCTGATCAACCTATGACCAATGAAGAAACCTTAGCCGGTGCTAAAAACCGAGCTGTAAATGCCAAAGCAACCATTGAAAATGCGGATTATTGGGTAGGCATTGAGGGAGGAATAGCAGAAACACCTGACGGTATGGAAGCTTTCGCGTGGGTTGTCATACTATCAAAGCATCAAAAAGGACAATCTCGAACAAGCACTTTTTATCTGCCTCCCAAAGTGAGGGACTTGGTACATCAGGGTGTAGAACTTGGCTATGCCAATGATCAGGTTTTCGGCGAGAAAAACTCGAAGCAAAAGGGTGGGGCGGTAGGCTCACTCACGAATGGTTTACTGGGAAGAACGGAATACTACGTGCAAGCGGTCATTTTGGCCTTGATACCACATGTCAAAAAAGAAATTTACTAAGTCCTTAAGGATCAGAGGTATCAAAACTTTAAAAGGCTCACGCTTACTTGCCTTGTTACTCTTTGATTCACTATCTTCATTTATTGCAATTGCCCAACCACTAAATATCCCATCCGGAAAATGCTCTTCCTCCTCCGCCAAATCAGACGAAAAACACTTATGAATAGCAAATTCACAACTTACTTATTATATGGTATAGGTGAGATCATCTTAGTAGTTGTCGGGATATTAATAGCAGTCAATATAGATGAATGGAATGAGCAGAAGCAGAGGAGAGCACTTGAGATCAAGTATTTAAAAGAGCTGAAAGGAGATCTTGAGTTTGATTTAAAAGACATCCAATACAATGTAGACTTCAACTTGTCGACAAAAAATTCAAATGATATTGTATTAAGACATTTGCGAGCCGACCTTCCATATCACGATTCCCTGGCTTTTCACTTCAGCAACCTGATGTTTTCTACAAGAACTATTCCCAAGAATAGCGCCTATGAAAGCCTAAAATCAAAAGGGTTAGAAATTATTTCCAATGATTCGCTTCGTTCTGAAATATCGAGGATATATGCCGTTTCCTTTCATAACGCGATAGACTTTGAAACGAAAGACGATCATCCTTTTCAGTTCCATGTTTTGTGGCCAGAGGTTATTAGCGCCATTGAAATAGACTCTGTGGGAAAGGCAGCAAAGCCTATCAATTATGCTGAGTTGAAGTCAAACACTACTTTTAAAAATGCTATATCTGTTAATCTGAGTTACAGAGCTGTAATGCTTGATACTTACACAGAATTGAAAGAACAGGTATCCTCTTTGATCGCATTCATTGAAGAAGACCTTAAAAGGCTAGAAAAATAATGCTCTTCCTCCTCGGAAAAATCCGATGTAAAATTTGATTACCCATTCCAGCGTGTTATCAATTTTGCAAATCAATATTGACATCATCGGTTCGTATGCATATATTTATGTATAACAACATATATATTTATGCGAACTACACTGGATTTACCTGAAGAATTAATCAAAGAGGCATTGGAAATTACTGGAGCAAAAACAAAAAGCCAATTGATCAAAGATGCGCTTGAAAATCAAATCCGACAAATTAAACGTCAAAGGTTACTGACTTTCAAAGGAAAAATTGACTTGGATGTTGATCTGGGAACAACCCGTAAAAGATCGTGAAAGTCTTGGCTGATACCTCCGTTTGGGTTGAGTATTTTCGAACAGGATCGGTGGATCAGATGGATCAACTACTGGAAGAAGACCTGATAGTAACCAATGATATTATTTTAACCGAACTGATTCCTGCACTTGCACTGCAAAAGCAAACACAAGTGATCGAGTCCCTTACATGTTTAAATTTAATTCCACTTCAAATCGACTGGGAGCTGATAAGAAGATATCAACGATTAAATCTCGAAAATGGAATCAATAAAGTGGGAATACCTGACCTGATCATTCTGCAGCAAACGATCGAACACTCGCTAATACTATTTTCATTGGATAAGCATTTTCGATTGATGTCCAACCATTATGACTTTAAGCTGGTTTAGTCCATGCTCTTCCTCCTCCGCCAAATCAGACGAAAAACGCTTATGAATAACAAATTCACTACTTACCTGCTGTATGCTATTGGAGAGATTGTGCTCGTGGTAGTTGGGATATTGATTGCCGTGAGTATTGATAATTGGAATACTTCTCGTATCGAAAGCAAAAAAGAGCAGGTATACATTCACAATATCCAACGAGATCTTAAAGAACAGTTGCTCAAAATAGATAATCAAATCAGGTTTGAGTCTGAAATAGCAGATATAGCCTATCCTATCATTGCGCATTACAAAACACACTAAGCATTTATGGCCGACAGTGCTTTCACATCCGCTTTGGGGATAATCACAGGCAGAATGACCTTTATCAAGATTGACCCCACCTATACTGAGTTGGTTACTTCCGGGAACATTGACATCATCCGTGAAGAGCAGCTAAAAAAAGACTTGGTTATCTATTTCAAGGGATTGGAAAAGGTCGAGCAGATTATCAATAAAAACAATCAGCATTTCACTGATGATCACTTTCTCAAAACAGTCCTTACACTTTCTGAAATTCAGGTAACATTTAACCATAAGATCGGAACTTACTTCATCGACAAAATCAAAAAACAGGGTACTATTGACCTTAATGAAGATCGACTAAAAGAACTTACACGCATGCAACTGAAAAAACCAGAAAACGAACTGCTTATGATCAACTTGATTAATTTTCGACATTTCCTCGCTTTGGCTCATATTGATTTCATGAATGACCAAAAAGAAAAAACACTAGGACTCATCAAGCAAATAGCAAAACGATGAAACTGAAGATTTCGAAGCATATTGAACTAATTTTCAACTAATATGCTCTTCCTCCTCCGCCAAATCAGACGCAAAACGCTTATGAATAACAAATTCACTACTTACCTGCTGTATGCTATTGGAGAGATTGTACTTGTAGTAGTAGGGATATTGATTGCCGTGAGTATAGATGACTGGAGTGAAAGGCAAAAAAAGACCAGTATGGAGCGTAAAGTGCTACTAGAAATAGAAGTAGACTTACAAAATGATCTTGACGAAATTCGGAATGAAATCAAGAACCATGAATGGATTTTGCGATGTGACTCTACTTTAGAAGTTTTCTTTTATTCTTCAGAGCCTTTTTCAGATACAATAGCCTCGTTTGTCTATGCCTATGAAATCAGTCCGCACTTCAATCCCATCGCTGGAGGATATCAGCTATTAATGGCCAAAGGAATTGATTTGGTTACCAACGATACATTAAGGCAAGAGATCAACCGCTACTACGAACAAGACATACCCTATTATCACAAATATGAGTCTGAACGTATTCATACGGTTCTCAATGACTTTATCCCTTTTAATAACCAATACTTTCACCTGGGGCGAGTCCCTTATTTTCCCTACTGGAAAAGACTGCCATACGAACTGCAGGACATACGTCAAAATAGACAGTGGCTATCCATCATTCAAAAAAGCCGCAACCTCTCCTGGGTGCTCTTGACCAAGGCGAGGTATCTTGAAAAGACAATTATCTATTTGCAAGAAATTGTCAAAACAGAATTGAATAAATAATCAACCCATGCTCTTCCTCCTCCGCCAAATCAGACGAAAAACGCTTATGAATAATAAATTCACTACCTACCTATTGTATGGCATTGGCGAGATTATTCTCGTGGTTATTGGGATTTTGATTGCTGTTAATATTGATGACTGGAGTGAAAACCGAAAAAATCAAAAAGAGGAAAAGGCGATCCTGAAAGACCTGCATCAGGAATTTCTCAGTAATAAGACTCGACTCCAAAACCATCTTGCCTATCACAAGGTTCTCGCCGAAGCAACAAGTGCAATAATGCAGCTTATCGGGAAACCTACATCTGTTCTGGCGCAAAACAACCTCGACAGTTTAATCTATTTAAGCATAGATCATCATGACTTTAATCCCAGTCAATCGGTCATTTCTGAGCTGATCTCCTCCGGAAAACTTAATCTTATTTCATCCGACGAGCTCAGGCTGTTGATTTTTGAATGGGAAAGCAACATGGACGAAAAAGTGGAAGCCTATGAAACGATGGATGAATTGAATCAAAATCTAACATTGCCTTACCTGACTAAAAATGCTTCGATGAAAGACATTGACTTCTATGGGCTGGGTAAACCGAATGGTCGTTCTAAGTTTGCATCAAAAAATGAAAATTTATTTCAGCAGATAGAGTTTGAAAATCATATGGACAATCAATACTGGTGCATTACCAATTATATCAACAAATTGGAACGTCTGGAGGAAATTATCGATAAAATTCTTGAAGAAACAGCAAACCCAACTAACAACTGATGCTCTTCCTCCTTAGAAAAATCCGCCGAAAGCTTATGCAGAAAAATAAAATCACAACCTACCTATTGTATGCCATTGGAGAGATTGTGCTGGTGGTAATCGGAATCTTGATTGCCGTGAGTATTGATGATTGGAATCAAGCTCAAAAAAACCTTGCAGCAGAAAAAGTACTGCTGAGGAAAGTATTGACAGATTTAGAAGTTGACGCCTCTGGGTTTATTAAAAATAGAGCTACTACTGAGCGAATTGCAGATTTTCATCATGATTGCTTCGGTATTATTCTTGGTAAACGTGAAGTTGCAGAGGTTGCATTCAAGGATCCAAATTTGACTAGACGAACTTTGTACTACATTCCATTAACAAGGGACAACCATCCTGATTTGGTAAATCGTGTGAGCATCGAAGAGCTGAAGGAGCCTATTGCTGCTTATTTCAGGTGGATGAAAACCATGGATGCAGCCTTTGTTGAGTTCGTGAATGTTGTTGACAAAATCCGTAGTACGATCTCCATGAAAAAAGGACATAACCTGGCAGCATTATACGACAAGAGTTTTACGGCTTTCAATATGGATGGCAATGTTGTTCTTATCACTCGCGAGAGCCTGCTGAAGCTGCTGAAGGATGAATACTTTCAGCAGCTGCTATTGGAAAGTAACCTCAAACTTCAGGACACTCAGGCCTCTCTTGATTCGCTTATTTCGCAGAATACGAAACTAAAATCTATGATTAGCCAGTCACTGGCGAAGTAACCATATGCTATTCCTCCTCCGCCAAATCAGACGAAAAATGCTCAAAGACAACAAAGTCACCACCTACATCCTTTATGCCATTGGAGAGATTATTCTCGTAGTGGTTGGGATATTGATTGCGGTCAACATTGAAGACTGGAATGAAAAGAGAAAGAATCGTGAAGTCTACATTTCTGTGCTCAGAGAGGTTCAGCAGGACCTCTTAGTGGACATACAGGATATTGAAAGAACCTTCACGGAAACTAAGGACAAAGTTGTACAAGTAGACCATGTGCTAAGGAACAGGCCAGGACCAGCGGAGTATCAGGCAAACAAAAGCCTTGCTAAAATTACTCTTAGGTTTTGGAGACCATTGAAGCTTGACCGGCAAAGTTTCAAAAAGCTCGATAATTTCGAAACACCGAGAGAATTTAAAGCAATACAAGAGGATATAAGTCTTCTTAATGTGCGCAATAAGTATTATGTAGAAATGAACTCTGAGTCTGTTCTCAAGGTCATCGTTGAACATAAACATTTTTTGATGACGAATACGGACTGGTTCAGTCAGGTGAGAGCTTATAGTGATAATCGGCCGCTTGATAAACAGTTTGTCACCTATCTGGTAGAAGATCCTATCTATATGAATAGGCTCACCTATTTTGGAACGGAGCGGTTATCCTGGTTCAACATTGCTCTTCTATTCTATCAGTTAGAGGCCTTACGGATTTATAAAACAATCAACAGACTAGTTGGTGAAAATCCGATTTCAGATCCTAAAATGGAAGAACTCTTTTTGTTAAATCAAGAACCTGACCGTTCACTAGAAGGGCGCTATGCGGCTCATGACCAGCAGGATACGCTACAAATAATGATAAAAGATGGGACGTTATTTACTGAACCAGCAATTGATACTGTTTTAGTAATGATGTCGTCTCACAAATTTCGTAGCACCAGATTTGATATCGAGTTTGATTCATTAGCCACATCGTTTATACTCAATCGCCACGACCTTTTAGGTTCTGATAAAATAAAAGTGAAATACTTAAAAATCAACTGATGCTCTTCCTCCTCAGAAAAATCCGACGAAAATTGATCTCCACTGACAACAAATTCATCACCTATCTGCTCTATGCTATTGGAGAGATTGTCCTTGTGGTGGTTGGAATTTTGATTGCTGTGAGTGTTAATGACTGGAATGAAGAAATAAAAACCAGAAAGCAATTAAAGGAGACCATCATTGCTTTAAAGGCTGATTTAGCAATGGACACGGTTTTAATTCATCAGCGATTACCTGAAATAAAAGAACAGTACCAATTAAATGAATCATTGAGGTCCAGAGTGGCTGATTCAAACGCCAACATAGACACTTTAACAAAGGTTGCGCGCTATGACTTTAATCCAAACTGGACAGAGCCTTTGATGTATAACACCAATAGCCATAACAGCCTTACGAACTCTGGACTGATTGAAATTTTGCCTGATACATTAAGGGACCCAATCAAGAACTACTACAAGCAAAAATTCTCCAAACTTAATTTAGTAAAACGCATAACAGATGACTATAGAGGCAAACTGGCCTCATATGTATCTACTTACCTGCATGACCAAGGCCCACTGATAGACTCTTTAGTATGGGATGATATTGACTTTGGCCACCTTGCGGCATCCTTTCAAGGACTCAGTAATTATAAAAGGATACTATTTGATCTGACCAAAGATGAAATGGAATACTCAAAGGCTGTTTCTAAAACGCTAATCATCCAAATTGATCAATTTTTAGAAAAATAATGCTCTTCCTCCTCCGAAAAATCCGCCGTAAGCTTATGCAAAAAAATAAATACTCCACTTACCTTTTGTATGCCGTTGGGGAGATATTCTTGGTGGTCATAGGGATACTCATTGCAGTGAGTATCGATGATTGGAATGCCTCAAGAAAGAACACCCTTGAAGCCAGCTTCCAGCTAGCAAAGGTGAAGGATGATCTAGAGTCGGATCAAATCAGGCTTGACCGAGCTACGGCACATAATGAGGTGTATATACAAAGCCTCAGCCTTTGCATGAAGGTGCTTGCCAATGATACTTTAATTTCAAAAGAGGAATTCCTGAGAAACTTCCAATACATGACAAGCACCAACACCTTTGAACCGGCTCGCGGAGCATTCGAAGGGCTGATCTCATCCGCTAAAATTCAGCTTATCTCAAACAAAGAACTACTGAGAGTGCTGATTCCCTACTACAGCCATACGGACGCATGGAATACTGCAATCGTAGACTTCTCTCGAAATGTTATCACACCATATCTTTTATTCTTTGATCATACTCCTAATATCACCGGTAGTGGACCCTTCGAATTTACACAGTATGATTTGTCAAAATTTTCCATCCCCGGCAAAACCATCGAGGATTACCGAATGGATCAATTTATCGTAAATGCCACTCGTTTAAAAATCGAATTATTCGAAGGTCAGCAGGTAGCTTTCAAAGGAAAGCAAGAGCAAATAAGCACACTGCTCGATCAGCTAGGCAGAGAAATTAAATAACTTATAAGATTATGCTCCTCCTCCGAAACATCCGCCGAAAATTGATTTCCACTGAAAACAAATTCATCACCTATCTGCTCTACGCTATCGGGGAGGTTATTCTGGTAGTGGTAGGAATCTTAATTGCCGTGAATATTGATGACTGGAAAAATGAATCTCAGAACCGAAAATTGGAAGATAAAATCTTGAGAGAGATCAGCAGCAACCTGTCTCTGGACAAAGAAGGGATTCAGGAAGATATTGACCTCATGAAATTTATGAGTCGTAATTGTGACAGTCTGCTAACATATTTGAACCGTTACGATGAGCCTCCAGAAGTAATGAAGGAAATAGGTGTAGTACTCAGAGGTACTCCACATTTTAATCCCAACCTAAACGGATATAAGCTACTGGAGACAAAAGGCGTGGATATCCTTATTAATGATGAATTGCGAAACGAAATCTCATCTCTCTATGAAATCTGGTATACATACTATGCGAAGTACGAAAACGAAAGGGTAAACTATGTTTTAAATATTGTGAAGCCTAAGCTGGTAGATTATTTCAATATGTCACTCAATCCAGATTACTATATGAAATCTGAATACAACATATCTTCTGATGATTTTAGAAAAATGAAGTCAGACGAATATTTCAAAAAATTAATTAAGGCTGTAAAATACGAAAATCAGCTTGTTCTCCTTAGAGCCACTCAGCTTCAAGACGAGATATCTGGACTTGAAACAAGCATAGCCAAAGAATTAGAAATGCGCAACAACTAATGCTCTTCCTCCTCCGACAAATCAGAAGAAAAACGCTTATGAATAACAAATTCACAACCTACTTTTTATATGGTATCGGCGAGATCGTGCTAGTGGTGATCGGTATATTGATTGCTGTCAGTATCGATGATTGGAATCAGGGCAGGAAAGAGGCAAAGCAGCAAGTAGAAATCTTGAAGAACCTTAGAGATGACCTTAAGCATAACCTGATTGAAATTCGAAGAGTACATGCAGAAGACTCAGCTCAAGTGGTAAAAAATCGTCTGTTGCTAGATTTCATGCTGGATCCAGCATCTGCTTATCATGATTCGCTACAGTACTATTTTGGAAATATCAGCAGATACGATGTTTTCTCCCCTCGAAAAATGACCTATGAAGCAGTGAAGTCCAAAGGTCTGGAGCTCATCCAAAATCAAGAGCTACGTTCGGAAATCATTAAATTGTACGATGAAAAATATCCACTAAATACGGTCATGCTCGACATACGAAGAGACATTCATATTAATACCATCAAACTGAATAACAAAAGATTTCTTACAATGAAAAACGTAGGTCAAATGGTTCCAAACAGCTTTGCAGCACTCAAACAGGATCAAGAGTTCACTGGTAACCTATCATACATTGCTGCTGAAGGGGCCAATTTCGAAGCTCATCTTCAAAGCATGATCAATCAAACCGACCTTGTTTACACGGCGGTGGTCAGTGAGCTACAAAACCTAGATTCGCAACAACTTAAATAATTTTTATCACGAAGTGCTCTTCCTCCTCCGACAAATCAGAAGAAAAACGCTTATGAATAACAAATTCACAACCTACTTTTTATATGGTATCGGCGAGATCGTGCTAGTGGTGATCGGTATATTGATTGCTGTTAGTATCGATGATTGGAATGAAAACAGAAAACAAACACAGCTCGATATCGAATTCCTTCAAAGGCTTGAAAGTGAATTAGAAAAAGATTTAGCAGATCTGTCTGTGATGGAAAGTAATCTGTTTAAAGCAGTGAAATACAAGCGAGTCTTTGAAAGGTTCTATTCTGGTAAACCTGTAGATCAAGATTCCTTAGCGTCAATCTTTGCTGCTCAATATAGCATTTCACCTGGTTTTGTAGCCAATACTGCGACAATAGAAGAGCTTAAAACCAGTAGTCTTCGTCTTGCTTCTTCGCAGCGACTAAGAAGACAAATTATAGATTTGAACATGAGATATCTTGAACTACAAAATGTGATTCGCATTTCGCTAGATCGCTCACAAAAACTACTTGATTATGTTGGGTCAAAAGTGAAAAAAATTGATCAAATATCTGCAAAAGAACGATCCATACTTTTCCAAGACCGTTTTTTTGCAAATCAAATAATTACAAACTATTTGCAAACAAGGCTAGAAACGTTAAAAGAAGCTCACGAGTCGTGTAGGATTACACTTCAACAAGTGAGGGAAAAAATAAAAACCTTGACCTAACATTCCAGAATCGCAACTACCTTTAATAACATTTTTACCAATGCTCTTCCTACTTAGAAAAATCCGCAAGAAAGTGATTGAAAATAAGAACTATGCTCGTCTGACATAGAAACAAGGTCAGACGATAGTCAGACCTAAGGAAGAAACAAGGTCAGACGATAGTCAGACCGAATAAGGAAGACCGATGATTGGAATCAAAGAAACGCTTACTAGCAAAAAGCGATAGCTAACCTTCAGAAGATCCAAAAGGAGCTTTCAAAAAATATTATTTAGGCCAATGAATTTCTTAGGAATAGCAAAAAAATAGAGTCATTGGCACAACGAACACTTAGCGGTCGAATCACTACCGAAGAGCTGAAAAATAGTCGTTTTTTGAGGATCTTTAAGTTAGGGTTTCCCATTTTGAATTTGATCGTAGCTATTACGACAACCTGATCAGTAACCCGGACATGGTCTCTGCGAAGTGGCGCTCAACGCTGGATAGCCTCGATGAATTGTATAAACGTTCTAGTCACATAGTGCTCCTGCAGCATCAATCAATTTTGTAGACGAGTACTGTCAATACCTAACTGTAAATTCTGACTGGTATTACGATGTGGACAACTGATCCCCCTTTGCTTTCAGATTATATGCTAAAAAGCCCTATTCACAAGAACCATGTGGCACTTTATCAGATAATCTAGTCAGATTACACTGAGTCGGTTGAAGACATTCATGAATCTGCCAACTGGATTGAAAAAGATCTGAAACCTAAGCTCATCCATGAACCCACAAAAAAATCTTCCCAGAGCAAAGATTAAAGATTCACATCTGGTCCAACATTTATCCCCTTGTCTAAATACTTCAAATACCTATTCGAACTTATGGCCATCTTCATTAGGATAACGCGATGAGTAACAAGAAACACGACTAGTCAGGCGAATATCCATTTCAAAGACTGGTGCAGTTGCGCCTTTTAAGTTTATGGCACTGGATGGGAGTCATTTTCTTAACAATTTAAAATCTATCCTTTAAATTGCAATGCCGCATATCATCAGCCATACATGAATAAATTTATTGAAGAACTCAAAAGACGAAACGTACTCAAAGCTTCGCTCTCTTATGCCATCATTGGGTGGGTACTCCTACAGGTAGGAGATATCTTATTTCCTGTCATTGGCATAGAGGACTTAGGCATGC
Organism: Cyclobacteriaceae bacterium; assembly: GCA_040218415.1. GTDB lineage: Bacteria > Bacteroidota > Bacteroidia > Cytophagales > Cyclobacteriaceae > JAVJRN01. The sequence goes on along the minus strand of JAVJRN010000058.1, from coordinate 31,405 downwards.
GTATCCTGTTGATCACATTGTTGATCGGGTTTCCCATTTGGGTCGTATTTGCTTATTTCTATGAATCCACTCCAGAGGGATTTAAGAAAACAGAGGATGTAGAGGAGGAGAAATCTATCCATCATGCCACAAGTAAAAAACTTAACTTCTACATCATTGGTGGTTTAGTATTAGTGGTTGCTTTATTGGTATTCGATCGGATTTTCCAAATAGATGTGGGTCTGGAAACCGCGGAAAGAGACAAGTCGGTAGCGATTCTCCCTTTCAAAAACCTGAGCGCCAGCGAAGATGTCTACTTTGCTGCAGGTATGACCGAGGATATCCTGACCCAAATTTCGCAGATTGGCGAGCTGCGCGTACTCTCTAATTACACGCTGAACGACTATGAATCTGAAGGCAAATCCCCACAAATTATTGGAGAAGAACTAGGCGTATCCTACATCCTTACGGGTAATGTAAGAAGATCAGCAGACGACTTGCGCATTAGTTGCCAACTGGTGGGCACCAACAATGAAGGCGCCATCTGGGCGAAGACCTACGATAAGCGCATGACTAACATGTTTGAACTGCAGGCAGAGATAGCAACAGAGATAGCCAGGACACTGGCAGCCAGCCTCTCAGACGAGCAAAAAGAACAATTGGAACAAAAACCAACGGATAACTTAGTCGCTTATGACTTATACCTGCAAGCTCGGGAGGTCGCCAATAGATTTTCGAAGAAAGACGACTTGCTTAAACAGATCGATCTATTGGAAGAGGCTATCGAATTAGATCCTACCTTCTCTTTGGCGTACTCGTCTTTGGCGGCAACCTACATCTTTTCCATACAAAATACGGGTGCTTTTCCTGGCAACTACTTAGATACTGCCTTTGTATTGGCGCAAAAAGGAGTAGACCTGGGGCCTGACTATTACCAAACCTGGGGAACACTAGGTGCTGCCTATAGCAAATTAGGTAAGAGAGAACAAGCCGCTACCATGTATAAACGAGCGTTGGAAATCAACCCTAACTCATCCTCTGCAACGAATAACCTCTCTAACTACTACTTAGAAACTGGAAAATTTGACAAATCCATTGAGATGTATAAAAAATCCATCCAATTGAAAGCATCCATAGACTCAGCAGGGCTTGTCATTACGTTTAGTAATTTGGCTCAAAGTTATAGACGATTGATGCTGGCTGATAGGGCTTTGTACTGTGCACAAGAGGCCATTAATTATAAGGAATACACATTATCTTTAGCGGCATTAGGTACGACTCAGTATATATCAGGCGATACCATATCATCCTCTAATAGCATAGCAAAAATGGTTGAGACGGATAACCACTCTATCCCTAGTCTTGCCACAGCAACCAGTTTGTTTTATGAATATTTAGATCAGGATTTAGGACTCGAGTACCTGAAAGAACTAAAGAAAAAAGAAAATTTTCGATACGAGGATTTTCCCTATATCAGAACTTACGAAGCATTCGAATTACAAAAGGCAGGTAAATATGATTCCTCTGAAGTCTTGCTGAACGAAAATCTTGAGTTTTATTTGGCTCAGTTTGAGCGAGGAAGGCGATTTCAAGGATGGCTATTTGATATTACTAAAATTTATGTGGCACTAGACCAAGAAGAAAAGGCCTTCGAATGGCTGCAAAAACTTGTGGATGATGGCTTTATGGATTACGTTCAAGTGAATGATTCTAGGTTATTCGATCCGCTAAAAGATCAGCCAGAGTACATCGGAATCATGGGTGGACTCAAGGAAAGATTGGATGCCATGCGCCAGCGTGTGATCGATGCGGAGGCTACTGAGCAGCTGAGAGGGCTGAAAATGTAATCGTTCTCTGTAAGAGATCAGAACCCATCCTTACAGCTTAATATATGAAAAGAATAATAAAAACCCTCTCCGAAAAATGGCCAGAATATTTACTTGAAATTCTTGTTTTGGTAATTGGTATCTACGGGGCTTTTGCGGTAGAAAACTGGAATGAGAATAGAAAAAACGACCAACTAACGGAAGACTATTATTGCCGTTTTCTTGAGGACCTGACCCAAGATGAGGAGGAATTAAAAAAATTGATTGATGGGGTATCCATAAGGTTGAAAACAAGCAACGAAATGCTGGCCGAACTGCAGAAACCTGTCCCTGTTAAGCGAAAAGCCATATCCTTGATGTTAGAATCCACTTCAAAGATAAGCTACCAGTTCAATCCCATCTCTGCCGGATATAACGATCTGAAATCAAGTGGAAATCTCAACACATTTACAGATCAGGAGGTAAAGAAGGAGCTGGGCAGGTATTTTCAAGAAGCCACAGGGCTGGCGGGTAACATTAACCGAAATGGCGACATTGCCCTGGACGAGATGTTTGAGATCGAAAACCTCTATGCTATCGGGTTTGTAGACTCCCCTTTTTTTCGTGCAGGTTTAGACAGCACTACAGTTGACCTTAGAAAATTGGATCGAACGCCATTAACTTCTTCTCAGATAGATAAGCTTAAACACATGGCCTCCGTTTTGATTGCCGTCAATGATCGGAACATCAGTCATTACACAAGTATCTTAAATCGCGTAAAGGATATTAAGCCTTTACTAAAGTCAAGATGTAACTATTGAAGCAATGAAACGAATCCTCACCACCCTCTCCGAAAAATGGCCGGAATACCTGCTAGAAATACTGGTGCTCATCATTGGTATTTATGGTGCTTTTGCCGTGGATAATTGGAATGAACGAAGAAAAGAAAAGGCTACCGTGCAAATGCTCATGAAAGAGCTAGTAGAAAACCTTGAGTATGACATCACACGATGCGAAGTGAACAGATCAAAAAACATCGTTCTACTCATTGGGCTAGATTCTCTTAGAGGAGAGGTAAAAAGATTCTCAAAGGAGAAAAGCCGACCTGAAATCTTCTACTATTTTTCTTTGAAATACAGTATCGATTGTTATACAGCTGTTTTTGCTGATGCAGCATACGGTGAACTACAAAATACAGGAGGATCTCGAATAATTGAAGATCGAGATTTACCTAAACAATTAACAGATTATTACGGACGTATAACGTATGCCACAATTAGTTACGAACCATATAAGCAGTTAGAAAGCCTACGAGAAATACAATCGCAGATGTTGAGCTATAAATATTTGGATGACTTGATTGATTCATATGACTCCATTAGTACCACCTCTTTCGAGGCGGGGTATGATTATAAAAATATTCTTTCTAAGGAAAATCTCACGCTAAGAAATGCTGACGATGAAAAATTGGAGGAATATTATATGACAATTTCCGAATACGAAACAGCCTTGAAGTACTACAACTTTTGGCTTGACTTAACCAAAGAAAAGGCAGAACTACTCATTCTAGAAATAGAATCTAAGTTTCCAAGCGCTAAAGCGAGCTAAATCTCTAGATAACCTGAAAGAACTGAAATGAAAAGAATCCTCACCACACTGGCCGAAAAATGGCCGGAATATCTTATAGAGGCGATAGTCATTGTAGCCAGTATTCTTGGTGCTTTTGCATTGGATAGCTGGAATGGGTATCGGAAGGATAGAATTGCTGAAATATCCATCCTTAAAAACCTTCATCAGGATTTGACTTTAGACACCTTTGATATCGCATTTAATATTCGTTTCCTGAAAAAAACGCTTAAAGAAGAGCAAAAGCTGTTCAATCTGATGAGTGGTACGAAAGATATCACTCAGGGTATCAATTACACGGAGGCGCTTGGAATTCCTTTAATGCTGACTCTACATGAGTCATCGCTGAAAAATTTGCAGACCAATGGGTTTGAAATTATTACCAATGAAGAGTTGAAAAATGAAATCGCCAGATTCTATGATTTCTTCACAAAGTCAATATTGAAGCTGGAGAATGATTTTGACGTCTATGAGACCTACAGCGCTAAGCGACCTTATTTTATGAAGCATTTCAATGTGGATGACTCTGATCAGTTATTTATCTCCGAGTCGTCAAAGGCATTTTATTCTCCCGAGTCCAATAGGAAAAATTTAGTTTTAAAAGATTTAGCTGATCTAAGAAAAGACGAACAATTTAAAGTCTCTCTCTCCGAGTGTATGTTTCTTACGGTACTTAAATTAGATCTCTACGAGGAGTACTCAATCAGATTAAATAAACTGAGAACAGCCATTAAGAGTCAACTGGAGTTATTAGAAAATTAAAGATACCCCACCCAAATTCTGCACGTATCATGAAACGTATCCTCACCACCCTCGCCGAAAAATGGCCGGAATATATATTAGAAATACTAGTACTCATCATTGGTATCTATGGGGCTTTTGCTGTAGAAGAATGGGGAGAAAATCGGAACAAACGAACCAAGGAGCAACAAATCTTGAAACAACTCCATGTAGATTATGAATCAAACTTGAAGCAGCTAGATCAGAAAATTGCCATGCGGAAATTAATTATAGCTTCCAGCTCGGCTATTCTCAAAAGTATCGACCAACCAGATAGTGCCAATAGAGATAGCCTTATCACTTGCCTTGCCCATCTACTTGATGATCCTACTTTTGATCCGATCAATAGCAACCTTATTAGCTCAGAAAATCTGCAATACATCAGTAACCCGAAACTCAATAAATTACTTTCGTCTTGGTCTTCGGATATTGCAGCGCTACAGGAAATAGAGTTTTTCTGGACCAATAAGACACACAATGAATATGCTGAATGGCTGATTTCCTCAGGTTTAGCGAGGGACGCTCTAGGCCAATATTTTAGTGAATCCGATTATACTTGGCTGCTAAATAAAGAAGGCGGTAAGAAAATTAGTATTGGTAACTCGAAAAATTCATCCTCCATCAGAGAATTGATGAAGAGCCGAGAGTTGGAAGGGCTTGCTGCCTATGCCATAGGTATAAACCATGGTGCCAATGAGCAGTCAATAGCATTGCGCGTTAGAATTAAAGAAATACTAAACTTGCTTTCTGTCGAAATCGAATGACCCTTAATTGAAAGCACGTATGCAAAAAAATAACCTGAATTTATAGCTGATTAATCAACCAAGTAATGAAAAGAATAATAAAAACCCTCGCCGAAAAATGGCCTGAATACTTGTTGGAAATCTTGGTACTCATCATTGGTATTTATGGCGCATTTGCACTCAACAATTGGAATGATGAACTGAAGACCAATAAGAAAAGAGGTATTTACATTCAATCACTTAAGAAAGAATTGTCAAGCGATCTTGCCAGTTTTCACGACTTCTCGCAGGAGCTAACTGAAATAAATAGCAGCATTGACAGTGTAATCATGGAACTCAAGAATCCAGATCTCAAGTTTGAAGATATAATTAATCTGGTAAATGGATTTCGCAGAGAAATTATTGTCTTGGACCAGGTCACAAATAGTACTGCCAAGACGCTGATTGCTAGCGGAGATCTTGATATTTTGGATGCCTCGATAAGCTCCCCTTTGGTTGAATTGACCGCACTACAGGAATCATCGATCTTTAAGGACAAAACCAATAAAACGTTACTCGCAGAAAAATACATTGCATTTAATAAGTCCTATCCTTTTCTGCGTTCATCCATCGATGAGCATAATAGATTTTATAAACAGAAGGTTTCGGAGCTGAATTTCTCCTCCTTATTTTTCGATTATTTGGGTCTTTTGACCCTACACAAATTATTCAATCTCCGTCAATTGGATTTGATGGAAAAGCTGGCTAGCAAAAGTCGGGGACTCTTAGCGGAAATTGACAATGAAATATAACAGGAATTAAGCAGTTAAGCATGAAAAGAATCCTCAATAAACTGGCCGAGAAATGGCCCGAATATATTATCGAAGCTATGGTGATCATTGCGAGTATTCTTGGTGCTTTTGCATTGGATAGCTGGAATGAAAACAGAAAAGAAAAAGTCCTGGAAGCTAAATTTCTCAGCAACCTGAAACTCGATCTGCAAACAGATACGACCAACTTAAACTTGATGATTGTAGACCGAAAGCAAAAAGCAGAGAGCGCCCTTACGCTACTTGAGATGGAGACAGCACCTGCAAATAGAGCAGAAATGGATCAGTATGTGTCGCTAATCTGGAACCTCTTCAGTTGGACTACTTTCACACCAAGGACAAACACGGTTGATGAATTGATAGGCTCGGGAAATCTCAGCATACTCTCCGATGACTCAGTCAAAATGCACATCCTCAACATCAAGCAAATGAACGAAGAGTTAATACCCCTGCGTGAGCACATGAGGCGCGAATATGAGCACTATTTGTATGACCGAGCCAATATTACTCAGCCGATAACCATTGGCTATGATCTCAGATCAGTCATCAATGGAGATTATGATAAACTTGAGATGTCTTCGGGAGAAATCAAACGAATTTCGAAGCAGGTAGAAAATTTCCTGAATGATCTATCAGCACGCAATGGACTGACACTGGCTGCCCTAAATAACATAGGAATAGCTGAACGGTACGCAGAAATGATCTTGCAAAGAGAAAAACTTCTTGCACGAATCGATCTAAATCTCACTATGCAAAATCCTGAACAATGAAACGCCTCCTCACCACCCTCGCCGAAAAATGGCCGGAATATCTGCTGGAAATCCTAGTACTGATCATTGGTATCTATGGTGCTTTTGCTGTGGATAATTGGAATGAAAGTAGAAAAGATAAGCTTTTGGAAAACGAGATTCTCAGCGAAATAAAAGTTTCGTTAATCAAAACATTGGACGATTTAGATTTCAATATTAAGTATCGAAACCAGTCATTAAAAAGCCAGGATCTTATTATTAATTGGATGTCAAACACACAAGCTTAACATGATTCATTAGCGCGCCATTTTGCATTTGCCCACATTTATACCTATTTGCTTGCGCATAATACCGGATATGAATCTTTAAAAGAAGCAGGAGTAAGACTGATCACAAACGATTCGTTGCGGGATCATATTACCACACTTTTCCAGGAAGACCTGTATGGTACCGAGCAGTTAGACAGGAGCTACAGAAATCAATTAGAGCAACTACAAAACTTTGTGAATGTTGATTTTTATGAGGCTACCCGCCCGTTCGATATCAACCGCCCAGATTTAATTGGTGAAATGAAACCCAAAAATGCCGAATTATTAAAAAGCGACCCTCAACCCATTTATCATATGAAAACACTTAGGAACAATAACGAACTGAATATAAACTTATTTATGATCCCTTTGAGAGCACAGATTGTCAAAATCATCGAGGAAATTGAATTAGAATTAGAAAAAGAATGAAACGCATCTCTGGCTACACTAGGCAGGCTCACCGGCTATGAAAAGAATAATAAAAACCCTCTCTCAAAAATGGCCTGAGTATAAGTCTGAAACACAGATGAAACTGATTAAGAGATGAACACAGATTACTTGCACAGTGAGATTACAGAAAAGATCATAGGAGCTTCCTTTGAGGTGCATTCTTTTTTAGGAAATGGATTTCAGCCGGGCCGCCGGGCGGAAGTAATTTCTCAAAGAGCTTTAGCTTATGAATTGAGTCAGAGAAACCTGGACTTTGCCAGAGAAATTGAGCAAAATATTTTCTACAAGAACTTACCAGAACCAATTGGAACTCGTAGAGCCGATTTTGTGGTGGAGGGGAAAATTTTGGTAGAACTCAAAGCCGTAAAAGAATTGGAAGATGTTCATCTTGCCCAAGCATTGAATTATTTAAAAGCATATCGTTTAGAAATTGGCTGCTGATTAATTTCGGTTCAAAAAGTCTCACTTTTAAAAGACTGATACTCTCACCATCCAAGCATCTGCGAAATCAATAAATCCTTATAATCAGTGATTTAAGACAATATATGAAACGCATCTTCACCACCCTCTCCCAAAAATGGCCGGAATATCTACTCGAAATACTGGTGATTATTTTGGGTATTCTCTTGGCTCTTTATGTGGAAGAGTGGAATACCGATAGAAAAAATGATGAAAAAGGAAGAGAATATCTGATCCTTCTGCAAGAAGACATTAAATCCGATACCACCGATCTTGGCACGTCTATAAGATACTATCAGCGAAGAAAGGATCACCTGGGAAGTCTGGTGGAAATCTTGAGAACAGAGCCACCACTACCCATGGCCACAGTGGACTCACTTTTTTGGAATCTTTATATTACTATAAATTATGTGGCCAATACAGAAACTTTTCAGTCTATGATTTCCAGTGGGGATTTGGAGCTTATCACTAATCAATCCATCAAAACGGGTTATTACAAACTCAACAAGCAATATAATATCACCTATAAATATTATGACAATAACTATATTCAATATCTTCTTGATTTTCTAGTAAGAACAAGAAACTACTACTCCTTAGATCAGCGGAAGTTTTTTGATGCTTCATTCGTGCAGTCAGAAGCGGGTATCAATGATATTGTGGGCGGTTACTCTCTGATCGCCAGATATCAGAATCATTTGAAAGAAAGCCAGAAACAAGCGAAAAATGTGCTTACGCTCATTCAAGACGAACTCAAAAAATAACCATGCTATACCTCCTCCGCAAAATCCGCCGAAAATTGATTTCCACTGATAACAAGGTTGTGACCTACCTACTTTATGCCATTGGTGAGATTATTCTAGTTGTGGTGGGAATATTAATTGCTGTACAGATTGATGACTGGAACAAACATCGGCAGAAGCGGCAGCAAGAAATTGAAAGCCTTCAACAAATACGGGCTAGCATGTACACGGCAGTCGACCAACTGGATAAAAGTATTGATGCCTTTATTAAAACAAGTAACAGACTAAAAAGTGCCATCACATTAATTGAAGGCAGGAAAATACTCAAAGAGAAGGATAGTTTAGCATATAAGATAAACTCTTCATTAGGTTTTCCGACACCCAAATTTGATAAGAGTGCCTATGATAACCTCAAAATGCAGGGCGCTGATTTGATTACCAATGACAGTCTGAGACAAGAAATCCTAAGCATTTATGAAATCGAATTTTACTATATGACCCACGAACTTGACCAGGGACTCAGAGACTATCGGAATATCATGATTCCTTATACCTTAAAGTATGTAAAACTGGATGTCACTGATCTAACGGAAAAAGGGCCTCAATTCTTAATAACCGATGGAGACTTGTTGATAAATGACAAAAACTTTTTGAATATGCTGCACCACTCCTTTGCCCGCAATTTGATTGGCAAGCGACACTCAACCCAATTGAAAGTGCAAATAGAGCAGTTGATCATCAAAATAGAAAATGAACTGAATCGATTAAAATCCAGCTAAATGCTCTTCCTCCTCCGAAAAATCCGACGAAAAATGCTTATAAAAAATAAATTCACCACCTACGTACTATATGCCATTGGCGAGATTATTTTGGTAGTAGTCGGTATATTGATAGCTGTACAGATTGATGACTGGAATAAACAAAAACAGAATCACAAAACTGAAATGAGATACATCTCGGACTTGATCAATGACTTGACCCAGGATTCAATCTATCTCGCATCTATAAAAAAGATATCTGACGCTCAAGTGAAAAGCAAAGATCGACTTGAAGAATTTTGGGAAGGCAAAAAAATCAATGAAGATTCACTTTATCAAATTTTCCAATCTCAATGGGCTAACCGCTATTCATTTAAACCATCTGCCACTACTTTAAGTGAAATGAAAAGCACAGGAACTTTAGGGGTAATTAGCAATGAATTATTGCGCAAAAAGATTCTTGAAACATACTTTAAATATGATCAATACCTTGAAAATGATGAGGCTTTGTACAAAAAACTGCAAGAGAAATGTATGGATGCAATATACGAACGTATCCCAAATTTATTCGGAAAGTTCACATTTGGAGATATGAGACCAGATTTAAATGTTTATTTACAATTAGCCGAGATAAAAAACAGATTACTCGGAAATCACGTCTGGGGATTGAATCTTGCCTTAGTAGAAATCATTGAAGTAAATTCCTCCTGTTTGTCGAGTGTAAAAGAAGAATACAGAAAACTTTCAACTCGATAACCATGCTCTTCCTCCTTCGTAAAATTCGCCGAAAATTGATTTCCACTGACAACAAATTTTTATCCTACCTGCTCTATGCCATTGGGGAAATCTTACTCGTTGTGGTGGGTATATTGATCGCCGTGCAAATTGACAATGCAAATAACCATTCAAAAGAACGGGCAAAAGAGCGTGTCCTCATTGAAGAAATACATGCGGAATTTGAACTCAACAGAGCTCAGTTTGATACACTAGAAGAGAATTTATTCGCAGCTTATAATAGTATGAAATGGATACTTGACGCTACCCCGATTAATGACGTCAGTATTTTGAACTACGATTCTTTATACCATCATTTTAAGAATACAATTTCATACAGCCGAACTTTCAAACCTTCTCAGAGTACCATTCGGTCACTCGTCAGCACGTCATCTTTCGAGTATATCAGCAATAGAAAATTACGGGAGCTACTCATTCAATGGCCAGATGTGCTGCTAAATTTTCAAAATGCTGAAAATGAGCTACAGGAGTACAGAAAAACCATCATGATACCTTATGTCATGAAAAACATGGGACTCAAGAAGTTTTACAGAGATCATGAGTTTAACCCAAGTTTTATGGAGACCGAGATGTTTGCTAATCAAATGTGGACTTTATATTATCGGTATGAACTTTTGTGCGAATTATCCACGATTGCCCAAGTAGATGAAATGATTGATAGAATAGTAGATCTGACCGCAAATACTAAATAGCATGCTTTTCTTACTCCGCAAAATCCGACGTAAACTCTTTTCTGGGGAAAACAAGGTTGTCTCATATTTACTATATGCCATTGGCGAAATCTTTCTGGTAGTAATGGGAATATTGATAGCCGTGCAGATAGACAACTGGAATGAGAAGCGCAAAATGGAAGAAAAAATCAAGGCCATTTTTGTGGAAATACAAAAAGACCTTGGGAAGGACATTCAAAAAGCAGAGGAAATTATCAGCTTCTACGACCAGAAAGATTCCCTAATACTGACGGCCTTGAATGGCTCATTAACTGTCGAGGACTACAAAAGTGATCGAGGGATTGAATTAATAGGATTGACTTACCAAGCACAACACATCAAAATTCATGACAATGGGTATACGAAACTGATGGAGAATTCAGACAACATCCATCCTAGATATCAACCAATCGTAGATTTACTCAATGAAATATATGTTTATCACAAATATGAAGTTGACAAGTTTGATGAGCGGTTGAACCTGCAAACTGACGAAAACTGGGATCGTATGGTTAGGACCAAACCCTGGCATTATCAATTCCGATCAATCCCTGATGAAGCAGTGGACTACTTCTTAAATGATCCCTTCTATAAAAACGAACTTTTTAACTACAGGAACTTTGCAATATTTAATTACGCCAGGTGGGTTAGTAGATTCTCATTGAAGGCACAATTGGCCTATCGAATGATTCAACAGCAACTGGATATGAACGCTGAACTCCCTTCTTATATAGCACAAAACAAAGTGAATATCTCACGGGAGGACACCAAGAAGCTACAAGGGACTTATGAGGTAGTCTTGACCGACACGTTTGAAGAAGAAGTATTAATGGGTTTGGTTTTTAATATTGAGCCTTTTCAAAACCACGTTAAAATGTATGTAGGTGACTCCAAAGTTTCTATAGAGTTATTCTTTAACAACAAAAAAACCATTTACAATAGTTCTGGAACAACCATCTCATTTGATACTGCCGAGCCTGCAGTAGGCGATACAGCTGTTTTTAACTCTATTCGGTTTGATGCCAAACTGATCAAAATAAAATAACCATGCTATTCTTTCTCCGAAAAATCCGTCGCAAACTGATTTCCACCGATAATAAAATAGTCTCCTATCTGCTCTATGCTATTGGGGAGATCTTTCTTGTTGTGGTAGGGATTATGATAGCCGTTCAATTAGACAACTGGAACGAACAAAGAAAAGATAATGAAAAGCTGGAGAACTATCTGAAGCTGGTACAACTCGACTTAAAGAAGGACATAGAAAACATTCGTTTGCTAAAGGATTACTATTTTGAAAAGGATTCTTTGCTCGATGTGATACTGTTTGATTCCATACCAAAAGATTCTCTTAGAAAAGAACGATATCAGAAGGTTACAAGAGTTTTTAATAGTTTAACATCGTTTGAGCCTAGTCGTGAAGGCTATGAAAAACTGACCTTGCTCGGAGATCTGGCATCTCGCAAACACCCCGAAGTTTATGATAATCTGACTTTTCAATATAACAACCGAGCCAATATTCTTAACAAATCGATACAATCTACTCGTCAAGTATTCTGGGACTACAGAGAGAATATCAAGAATAAGGAGTGGTATGCAGACTATATGATGCTCTCTTTTCGGGGGTCAAAAGTACCTCCGTCATATTTTATAGATTATTTCTATTCTGATCCTCAGAGTCGCAACAATATTTCCCGATATCACTATAATATTGTAAAGGTTGCTTTGAGGCTTACAGTAGATTATGAGTACTTAGCGATGCACAACTATCGTGAGGTTACAGCTGCCCTCGGCCAGGACACTATACCTGATGAATTTGTGCTTAGGTTGCCCACATCCTTAGAAGTGGAGCAGTTGACCGGCACGTTTGCCTTCAGGGACTTGGACTTAATTTCATTCACTCAAAATGATAATAAACTATATTTTGAAGATGCACCGGTTTATTTCAACCATGAAAATAGCATGGTGGTCAATATTTATCCCGGCGCATATCGCATTTTCAAAGTGGAGGAAGATGGACAAATACTGGTTCGTTCCCAAGGAAATCATGATGATACTTATACGAAACAAATACCGTGACCCATGCTCTTCCTGCTCAGAAAAATCCGCCGCAAACTGTTGAAAAAAACCCAGATAGCGACCTATCTGCCCTATGCCATTGGCGAGATTGTACTGGTCGTAGCAGGTATATTGATAGCGGTGCAGATTGAGTCCAATTATAGCGCCTTAAAGGAACGGCGCGAAGAATTGGTTCTGCTTGCAGAAATGAAAAATAACCTCAATCAAGACCTTATAGACATTGACAGTAACATCGATGGAATAAGTAATATTATCAATGGGCATGCTCAGCTATTGGCGCATTTAGACAATTATACACCGCTAACCGATTCTTTGGAGAAAGCATATTTTAGATTATCTGCTGGTGTGTTTTTTGCAAATAATACTTCTGCTTACAAAGCCTTATCATCCACAGGCCTGACGAGTATTTCAAGTGATTCCTTAAGACGAGATATTACTACACTTTACGACCTTCACTATCCTACTATTCAGAAAATTGAAGGGTTCATACAGCCTTTTTATATAAAGTTAGCGGATTTTGGCCTTCACAATATGTTAGCAGACATGAACGCTAAACGTAGCAAACCTAAAAATCTAGCATCGATTTATAAGGATGATTATTTGAAAGAACTATTAAAGCTTCAGGTTGGGGCTTTAAATCAACAAAGTAGCACTTATGCATATATCCGAGAAGCAGTAGTAGACCTCATTAGAAATCTTGATCGTGAAATCAAACGCCAATAAACATGCTTTTCCTGATCCGCAATACAAACAAAGGCTGATTCACTGTGGCGGTGGGTCTCTCTGCCCCGGCTTTCAGGATACGGCTTTTTTTTATGCTTTTCATCAAACTAGTTCATCTATGGAGTGGAGGTGTAGTTCAGAGCCGTCATTTCGAACCCGACCGCAGAAAGGGTGAGAAATCCCCTTCTGTTTAGGGGGATGTCTCCTTCGTGCCTCAGTTCGACATGACGACCAACCATTCCCGTCATTTCGACCGCAGGGAGAAATCCCCCTCCATTTCAGGAGACTTCTCACTCCATTGCATTCCGTGTCGAAGTGACGGTAAATTGACGGAGACTTCTCCTTTCGCTTTGCCTCAGTTCGACATGACGACCAACCATTTCCGTCATTTCGACAGCAGGGAGAAATCCCCTTCTGTTTAAAGAGAATTCCCTCTGCTTTTGCGAGCTTTTAGCTGGTGTCAATAAAGGGTGGTGATCAATTATCTTTCACATGATTCATGCATGATTTCTCGAACTATCCTCCATGAAATTTCCAATCAACGTTTCATTTAGCTAATTTAATGGAACTAACGTCCTACCTATTTCTATGCACACGCGCCTTACCAGATTTTCTATAATCCTTATTCTTCTTTTCAAATTTACATTTGGTGGTCTTGCCCAAACGGCAGAAGTAGATTCCTTAAAATCTATTTTGATTGGAGCCAATAAGGTGGAAGAGCAGCTGAAGCTGCTCGATCAAATTGCCAAAAGAGCTACCTTTTCTAATCTTGATACTGCCGAATATTACTCTAATCGGCTGTTGAAATTGGCCATCGAAAATAATTTAAACGATTATAAAGTCAATGCCTATCACAAATTAGGTGATGTATATAGAAGAAGAAATAATACAGACGAAGCGTTACGCTACGCTATTAAAGCGGACAGTTTGGTAAATACGCAAAGTCAAAGAACAAAAATCCATAACCTCTACGGGAATATTTATTTTTTCAACAATAATTATGAAAAAGCGGCCTCCAGCTATATCGAGGCAATGGAAATAGCTAAAAAAGAACAATTACCAGAGGACATTATCACCAATATGAATGGGCTAAGTATGACCTATTTTAGAATGGATGAATACCCTGAAGCCATAGCTATCAATCTGGATGCGCTCACCATCATAGACAGTCTGGATCTGGACACTCGTAAAGGATCCATATTTGGGGTGATAGGAGCGAGTTACCAAAACCTTGGGGAATACGGTAAATCTTATGACTACTACCAAGAGGCAATTAAATCGGATAGTTTGCTGGGAGATCCCAGAGGAATGATCACCTGGAAAATCAACTGGGCCATTGCTTTACAAAATGACAAGGGAACCGAAGCGGCATTAAAGATGTATTTCAAAGCGCTGGAAGATTCAAAAAGCAATGGATTTGATCGGCTTACTAGCAATGTGCTTTGCAATATAGGAGCTGCCTATCAGAGAGAAAAGATGTTCCAAAAGTCAATCGAATATTTCGAACAAGGCTATGCGCTTGCCAGCAGTATTCAAGCCAAGAATTTAATAGCCTTTAGCCTTCAAAACCTTGGCATGTTGGCCATTCAAATGTACGATAGTAAAAAAGCCATTAATTATCTCTTGAAAGGGAAGGAGCTTGCCTATCAGATCAATGAACCCTCTATGATAAGAGATATTCACCTAACAATGGCCAATTATTTTGAACTCATTGGCAGGTTTGATTCGGCCTATTTCAACCTTCAGAAATATACGATTACCAAAGACTCTATTATTAATGAATCAAAACTCTCTGAAATTGGCAAGCTTGAAGCCGAATTTGAATATGATAAGCAAAAGCTGATTGATGAGCAGGAACATCAACAGGAGTTGGCTGTGGAGCAGGCCAAACAGCGGACACAACAAATAATTTTAATCATTACTCTGGTAAGTGCATCCATCATCATCGTCTTATTAATCATCATCTACCGAAGACTCCAATTGATAAGCAAGCAAAAGCTTATCATAGAAGAACAGAAAAAGGAAGTAGAAGCTAAATCTGAAAAGCTGCAAGGACTGGACATTGCCAAATCCAACTTCTTTTCAAATATCTCCCACGATCTGAGAAGTCCCTTGACTTTAATACTTGGAAGTATAGACCAAGTACTCGAAGAGGAAGGCTTGTCGGCTTCAGGTAAACAACTGTTGGAATCTGGGTATCGAAACAGTAAGAAATTACTCTTGATGACTGACGAAATACGAGATTTATCTCGCCTGCAAGAGGGTAAAATGGAATTGAAACTTCAGCTCGTGAGGATTGACGCTTACCTGAACTTATTACTTAAAATGTTTAACAGTGCGGCGATACTCAAGCGAATCGTGCTCAAATTCAATAATGAATTGGTCAATGAAAAAGTAGTTAGAATCGATTCTCATCAATTCGAGAAAATCATCTATAATCTACTTTCCAATGCGGTCAAACATACCGAAGAATTAGGAACAATTACTGTCTCCATACGCGAATACGAAAAACAATCGGGCAAAATTCTGATCCAGATATCGGATACAGGAATTGGTATTCCAGAGCATCTCACCCGACATGTTTTTGACCGGTACTATCAGGTTCCTTCTCAATTGCCAGGTGAGACGGTAGGTCTTGGTATAGGACTGGCGCTGTGTAAAGAAATAGTCGAATTGCACAAAGGAGAAATTTGGGTTGAAAGTTCTGAAAACGAAGGAACAACCTTTAGCATACTCATTGATGATGAACCCAACGCTTCCCTGAAGGATGCAATCATAGATGAATATTACGATCCGATTTACTCTCCTATGGAAATCACGGACAATGAATCACTGGAACTGAGAAATGAAAATCATTCTCAAACTATTTTGGTGGTAGAAGATCATCGCGAAATCAGACAGTTCATCAGCCATATTCTTACAGGGAATTATAATGTGCTTTTAGCCAAAAATGGTCAGGAAGCTTTGGCGCTATTGCAGAAAGAAAAAGTAGATCTCATTATTTCAGACTTGATGATGCCTTATATGGATGGGTTTGAATTAATCAAAGAACTAAAAGTAAAAGAAGCGTATCAACACATTCCTGTACTTATCGTCAGTGCCAGAACCAACGAAGAAGATAAGCTGAACCTGCTGGAACTTGGTGCTGAAGACGTCATGGCCAAACCCTTTTCGCCGAATGAACTCAAACTGAGAATCTCCAATGCGCTACAGAAAAAGGGAAGTAATGAAAACATCTTCAAGTTGTTTGAACCCAATAATTTGAGGAGCAACATAGAGCAGGTCATTATCAAGAAATTAGAGAATTTGATCTTGTCCAGAATTGATGATCCTAATCTTTCAGTGATTGACCTATCATCAGAGCTGGCAGCAAGTGAGCGGAAGGTTTTTAGACTAATTAAGAAGATTTTTAATATGACACCTCTTGAATTAATTAAAGAAACACGCTGGAAGTATTTGCAGGAATATATGCTTAAAAGTGAACCAATGAATGCAACGGAAGCAGGACTGAAAATTGGAATCAGTAATGTCACCTACTTTAAAAAATCATATTTTAAAAGGTTTGGAGAGGAGTATGCTCAAGTGACAAGGAAATAATCAGTTTGTTTTTATTCCGTAATAGCCAGGATTAATCGGCTTTATTATTTCCGTAAAACTCACCATTCGAACTACCCAATCGCTGAGGATAAAAAGGCTTGGAATTAAAAGAGCTTTCTATGCCTGTATTTTAACATGAAGCAGCTCCAGTATTATACATCATGATTGTTATCGATGTTGGTCTATTAAAATACTGTTCCCGTCTGGGTCAGTCAATGTAATGTGAGCGGGTCCACTTGAATTGGGATCAACTTCTTCAATCAATGCCAATCCGCAGTTTTTCAAATGCTCTTGAATGATGCGCACATCATCAAATTCTTCTACATTTTGTGCGTTTTCGTCCCATCCGGGATTAAAAGTGATGATGTTGTTTTCAAACATTCCTTCAAACAAGCCAATGATCGAATTGCCGTTTTTCATAATCAGCCACTTTTGATTAATATCTCCACCCATGTCTGAAAATCCCATACTTTCGTAAAAATCCTTTGACTTTTGAATGTCTTTCACCGCGAGGCTTATGGAAAATGCTCCTAGTTTCATATTCTTTTATTTTATCTGTTTGACCATTTATTCTTCACTCAAACTCTGCTTCTTTTCTGTTCGAATTGCAGTGTTAATTTAAGACAATTTCTATGGATGCCTCAGATTATTGGGAGTATTAGTGATGCTGTGGTACAATTAAGGCTTTTTAATGTACAGTATTGCAGTGAATTTTATAAAAAGATATGAGTAAAATTTTAATGCTCTCCGGCTATCATTCAAAATACAATTACTGCCAAAAAATTTTATGACAGTCTGCATGGTAAAGAAAAGCAGGTTTGTATTAGCTACTTACGCAAAAGGACTTTTGAATGAAAAAGCGTATCAGAAGTGACGTCTAATGCAGACTTTAAATACGAGTAGCACTGAATAAGCGGCGAACTATTGTTTCCCTTAATATTTTATAACCAAATCAAGTTGTCTGCCTTCTTCTTGCGCTTTTTTGTCCATTGCAGAGCCTACAGCCAATCCAATAGCCATCCCAATGGGCAATCCGAGTCCAAGTAATCCCATATTGTCAAGACTCATTCCAAAGGCAAAGCCTAAAGGGATACCAAATACTGACATTCCAACAGCCAACCATGTATTTCGATAGTGATCTTTTGTCACCAACTTGAGCTCTTTCTCTAATATTTTAAGAATAGCTGTTTGGGTTCTCTTTATTTGCTTTATCCATTCTTTTTCAGCACCAGAGGCGGCATTTATTTGTTCAATTCCGCTATTTATAGAAATTATAATGTTATCAGGAAGTTCCATTTTTTTCAGTTCCGCTAAAAGCCTCTCGAATTGAGAGAAAATATTTTGAAGCTTTGTGTTTTGGCTATTGTCTGGTTTTTTTGTGAGTGTTTTAATTTCCATTTCGTGGAGATTATATAAGTTATGAATGCCCTATTGAAATCATGAGTAAAAGGATTCTCTAAACGCTTCCAAAGTATTCATGCTGTATTTCGACTTTAGAATGAGATTTAATAATTAGAACCTTGTTAATTTACCTTTTTTTCTTTGTTATTTACTATTCAAGTACATTTGCTGCTTTCATTTGGTATTACCAGATTTTAAAAATCGCTCAAGTTATGAATGATAATATGACTAACATTGTCGCGCATTATTTTAGTTAATCTATTACAACATTGAACAATCAAATCAACCAGAATAACCTAGGTTTTTCTAATCAAGAAGATGATTCTATTGATATAAAAGGCTATTTATTTAAACTGATCTCATACTGGAAATGGATTGGATTGTCTATTATTTTGTTTTTGATTATCGCCTTTATGGCCAACAGATACATGACTCCCTTGTATCCGGTTAAAGGGACAATCCTCATTAATGAAGAACAAACTGACATGACGGGGGAGTTGTTGAAAGAATTAGATTTCTTCTCTTCTTCTATCAATATTGAAAACGAAATTGGTATTTTAAAATCGTATTCACTTACCAGACAGGTAGTTGACTCTCTTGTACTTTATGTTGATTACACAAAGCTCGGCCGTGTGAGAGATAAATCTCTGAACTACGCATTGAGTCCTTTTCATCTGACTCTTTTGACCGAACCAGACAGTCTCGAACAAATTAGTTTTATCGTTAGATCAGTCAGTGGGAATGAATTTGAAGTGGAACATGATGAGATCGAGAATTCAACATTTAGCCCGGACGATATAATTCAAATTGAAGGAATCAGCTTTCAACTGACTCCCAATGGTGAGTCAAAGCTATATGGTTCTGAGTCAAGTTACCTAGTAAGTGTGTTCAACCCTAAGGAATATACCCGAGAACTTATTGAAGAAATCAAAATTAAACCCATCAATAGCGAATCAAGTATTCTTAGCATAAGCAAGGAAACGAATAACCCTGAAACAGGCCAAAATATCATCAATACGCTGATGGGATGTTACATTGCCAGAGATTTATCGATTAAGAATGCTACAGCTATCAGTACCGTAGCGTTTATTGACGAACAACTTTATGGCGTTCAAAGGGCATTAATTGATGCGGAATCCCAGATGGAATCTTTTAGATCGGACAACAGCATTTTAAACATAAGTGAAGAAGGCATTTCAATTTTTTCTCAGTTACAAGAGCTTGAAAAAGAAAGTGCAAAGCTTAAAATGCAACTGAGCTATTACGAACATTTATTAGATTATTTACTTGATCCGAATCCATCAGCGGGTATCGTAAGTCCATCGACCGCAGGTATTATAGACCCAGCATTAAACAATCTAATCATGAATTTGAATGACTTATCTAATCAACTGATACTAGCTGAAGTGAGTGGCTCTGAAATTAACCCAACGGTCAAGGCGCTTAAAACACAACGTCAAACTACGCTAAGAGTCATTCGCGAGAATGTAAAGAATTTAATAAATACGACAGAGATACAAAAACAAGATAAGGAACTACAAATAAGAGAAATGGAGAGACGGTTGAACAGTTTACCAAAGAGTGAACGTCAATTGGTTAACATCCAAAGGAGATTCAATTTAAACGACAATCTGTATGTTTATTTACTGGAGCAAAAAGCGGAGGCCGGTATTGCCAAAGCAAGTACCAAGTCCTCTGCCGTAATACTGGATGCTGCAATGTCTTATGAAGAAACTCAACCTAAAAAGTTATTAAACTATATTCTAGGCTTATTTTTTGGTTTTGTAATTCCATTAATAGTAATTTTAATAAATGAATATTTTACCACGAGTGTTCAAAGCCCTCATGAGGTTGAAAAAAATCTAAACCTTTCATTATTAAGCACCATACCACTAAGCCATCATGAAACAGATTTGGTTGTAGAGAATAAGCCAAAATCCATGGTGGCAGAAGGTTTTAGGACATTGCGATCGAACATTTCTTATATGATGGAAAAACAAAACAATCAAACCATCATGTTTACTTCTTTCACCTCAGGAGATGGAAAAACTTTCAATGCCATTAACCTGTCAATTTTAATGGCTCGATCAGGCTTTAAAACCATCCTATTAGGGCTAGACCTCCGTAAACCTAAAATATTTGGCTCCTTTGGCCTGACCAATGACGTAGGCATCAGTAACATACTTATTGAGACCAAAACCTTGGAAGAAGTACTCCATCATACGTCAGTTAAAAATTTAGATTTTATCAGTGCCGGCCCAATTCCGCCGAACCCCAATGAGCTCATCCTCCGGCCAACTTTTGTTGAATTAATAGAAATTCTGAAAAATGTTTACGACTATATTATTATTGATTCTCCTCCAGTTGGCTTAGTCTCAGATGCGCTAGAGATTGCCAAAATATCGGACATTAACATATTTGTTATTCGACATCAACAAACTCCTAAAAAGTCATTAGAGTATTTGGAATCACTTCAAAGTAAGAATATTGTAAAGAAGCTTGGCGTGCTGTATAACGGGTTAGATTTTAAGAAGAGTAGCGCATATGGCTATGGCTATGGCTATGGACATGAAAAGGGCTATGGCTACTATGAAGAAACTTAAAGCCATGCTATCAGCTAATGATGGTTTTCTGGCAAATGTGTCTGTCTCATTTGGTTTGAAAGGTGGTGCTTTCTTGCTTGGTCTAGGCATGAACCTATTGTTGGCAAACTGGTTGGATGCTGATGGAGTTGGTCAATTCTTTCTTGTATTGACTTTTATCAATGTTTGCATTGTAGTCGCCAAGCTTGGATTGGACCGCACATTGACCCGTTTATTTACGGAACATTATCTAAAGCAAAGATGGGCAGAGATCGTTAACCTACGAATACTCTCTGACAGATTGATGATAGCTACTTCACTTTTAATTGTTTTGATAATCTTCTTTTTATCCAGGCCAATTGCAATTCATGTTTTTAACCAACCAGCAATTGAAAATAACTTGATTATTTTTAGTTTGGCCATACTTCCAATTGCGTTGTTTCAAAATCATGGGGAAACCCTGAAAGGACTTAAACAAATAAGGCTAGGCTTGTTGATTGGTACAGTCGCTTTGCCCATGCTATTCATCGTTGGCTCAATAATTATCCATTATCACGTTTTTGACGTTACATCGGCTATTTGGATTTATGTTATTTCGGCGTTCCTAATCGCTATATTTTCTAAGCTTTTTTACTATTTCAAATATGTTGAAGGCATAAAGACAAGAATATTTAATAGTTGCTCTGAAGCAAAGAAGCTACTGGGTGATTCTTATCACGTATTGATATCTAGCTTATATCAACAGCTTATAATTTGGATACCCGTTTTGACTATAGGATACCATTGGGATGACTCCCAAGTTGGAACCTTCGAAATAGCCAGAAGAGTATCCATGCTTTTGAGTTTCTTTTTAATAGCTTTCAATAGTGTTTTTGCTCCTAAAATAACCGAATTATACCGAAATGGTGACTTGGATACGCTGCAAAAAATGTATTCGAAATCATCGAGATATCTGGCTATTTTGGCCATAGTATGTATAATACCAATTATCTGGTCTCGAGATTATATATTCAGCCTTTTTGGTGCAAACTTCATGGAGGCAGGTATTCCTTTTATCATTCTCCTTGTTGGCCAGTTTGTCAATTGTGCCACAGGTTCAGTAGGTTTTATCTTAATGATGACCGGAAATGAAAAATTAATGCGTCAGGCAACCTTCTTTTCATTACTTTTTACTGGTATATTATCCGTCCTAATAATCCCTCAATGGGGGAGTCTAGGTGCAGCTATTACTACTTCAGGCAGTATCATCATCATGAACTTGGTGGCATCTTATAAATTGCACAAGAAGTTGGGTATTTCTCCTTTAATATCTTAAGATGGACAAGCGGACATGAAGTTAGTTTTAAGCGTATTTACCTTCATTTACTTTATCCTCATAACATTTGAACTTTTCAATTTTAAGGGATATGAATCCTTATTTCTTATAGTTTGTACGCTGATAAGTCTGCTATTAAACACTTATCTTTTGATTAAGAAAACTACATTTATCCTTCTTAATCCAGTATTTTGGATATTTATTGCTGTAAATATCTCAATTCTCTTGCGGGCATATTATATGGTATACGATCCAGGAGCAACTGTTGAATACGAATTGCGGCGTGGAGTACCAATTGGTGACTTTATACTGCCTACAATTTTGATTTTAGTTTCTCTTATTTGTTTCTTAGTTGGTTTTGAAACTAAAAAGTTTTCGGATGTTTCTTTTAATGAAAAAACCATCTGGTCTGATAAGTATATTGTTAGCGTAAGTTTTATACTCGTCACTTTATCAACCATAGGTATAGGGCTTTTTATTTACAACATTCTGGGTTCACTCTCTGTGGAGTCACTACTTTCGAACGTCTCTGGCAAAAGATTTGTCTCCGTTTCATCAGAGGCATCAGAGGAAAGATTGGGCTTTGGATATTTGAGGTGGTTAGGCAGCTTATCCAATTATTCAAGTTTCATTCTGCTTATTCATATTTATGAATCAAGAAAAAGGCTGAATACGATAAAATTGATATTATTCACAATATCTATTGGATTAAGTGTTTTTTTTCCATTTTTCAATTCGGAGAGATCAAGCTTAATAATTTTTTTCTTTGGTATACTGATTATTTCTTATGCATATAAAGAATTATCTTTTATCAAGATGCTAGTTGGTGGATTGATCGTTTTGCTTTTATTCACAGTGACAACCATATTGCGAGCACAAAAAGATTATGACATAGACATAGCATCACAGAATCCAATAGAGAAAATAATAGTCAACAAAAACCTATTCGGCGTGGCGAAAACGACGCATATATATAATTACGTAAATGAAAGTAAAAAATACCAATATGGCATTTCCTTCGCCTCAATTATATTCGGACCAGTGCCAAAGTCAATGTGGTTAGATAAACCTGATCTTCTTCCCGGAAAAATAATTGGCTCAGAGGTGTTTGATAGTAAGGTCGCTGGTGTTCCTCCAGGAATAGTGGCCGAGTTATATTGGAATTTTGACCTGATAGGTATATTATTCGGATCCTTTGTTATCGGTTATTTGGCTAAAGTAATTCTTAGTCAGTTTAAGTTATTAAATGAAGATTTAACCGTCAACCCCTCCTCTTTATTATACTTGTTGTTCGTCATTTTTAACCTCAGCTTTAGACTTTTTGGAGGTAGTTTTGCCCAAACATTCATTGGTATCATTACAGGGCTTATTCCATGTTATATAATAATCAAAATTCTGTCGAAAACTTACACATCAAACAAGATAGCAGCGAAAAGTATGTATCTATAAAAAATTGCTGATGCTAAGAGATACTAAAAAAATCATCCCTGATATAGTGGTAGCTGGAGCTCCTAAATGCGGAACAAGTGCTATGATTGCTCTTTTGCTAAATCACCCTCAAGTTTCAGAGATGAGCATGAAGGAGCCCAACTTTTTTTCAACTACCGAAGGTGTAGTGAATTCGAAGCTAGGTAAGTATGGGCCTAACTTCTCGGGTAAGTACCACAAAGGACTAACGTGGTATCGCAAAGTTTTTAAAGACAATTCAAAAGTTTGCATAGACGGTTCTACACTCTATTTCATCAATCAAGAATCGCCTGAGTTAATAAAAAAACATTCTCCAGATGCTAAAATAATAATCATGCTGAGAGATCCTGCCGAAAGAATATTTTCGCATTATCTTCAGGATCATAAGTTAGGTTTTGAATTTCCAGATTTTGATGATTTTATTCGAAAAGATCATCCAAAGTTTTTATTCTATAAGGAAATAAGCCGATATCAAAAGAATATAAAACGATTCGAACAGATTTTTAAGCAGGATCAAATACTTATTGTTACACTAGAAAGCTTCAAGACAAATCCATCTATAGTCATGGATAAGATACTAGTTTTTACAGGTTTAGATAATTCAATTTCCTTCAACTTTAGCAAAAACTATAACCCACGAACTATTCCTCGATTTGCATTTATCACCAGATTCATTTCTTATTTAAGAGAATTCGGCGTTCGTAATAGTGTCCCAACTCCTCTAAGAAAAATATTCGGATTCTTTTTTAGAGTACTTAGAAAAGTTAATGCAAAGAAAACTGACGCAAAATTATCAAAGGCTCAATATGATTTTTTGATCAAGGACTTTAAAAAAGAAGCTGCTTTTGTCCAAGAACTTTCAAATTCATTATTATATGAAGAACTTTAAAATTGATTTTTTGGTAATCGGAGTGCAAAAGTCGGGCACTTCATGGCTTTACAACTGCCTAAAAGAACATCCCGAAATAGGCGTCCCTTTGAAAAAGCGAGAGGTAGAATACATTGGTGGCCCATTATATAGAGAGCATGGTGGAATGGATTGGTTTAGAGGGCTTTTTAACCATCTACCAGATTCGAACAATCTGAAATACGGTGACGTCTCTGTTGAGTATATATTTGATGCTGGGTCTGCCTATGAGGTTAAAAAATATTTTCCTAATTGTAAGATTATCCTAATTTTACGCAATCCAATAGATCGCTTTCTATCCTCCTTGGAGTGGAATAAACGAAGAGGCCAACTGAAAGATGAGAATGACCATGGAGTATTAGAGGCACTTAAAAAGGGAAATTCAGAAGTAATTGAAAACATATCGAACCGAGGGTTTTATGCGGAACAAGTCAGCTTTTATTACGAGAGTTTTCCGAAAGAAAATATTTTCATTGCAGATTTTGAGAAAATCAAAGAATCTCCATCTGAAGTAATTAAATCAATTTTTTCATTTCTGTCTGTTGATCCAGATTTTCTGCCGAAATCAATTAGCTCAAAACCTAAAAAAAATTCTAATAACCGTTTACTGATTAAGTTAGAAAACAGGCTGTCACGCAATAAGTACACGGAAAAAGTGCTCGATCATCTTCACCAGCTTTTGCCTACTCGAAAAAGGAAAACTTCCAGTCATTTGACGGAATACCTCAAGGAATTATATGAACCGCATAACGAAATATTGAAGAAGTTCTTTCTTGATAAAAAGCAAGATAAATTAGTGGAAATGGTTGAAAGCTGGAAAAATGAATATTAGATCTTACCTAGCAGATTTACTGGCTTTAGAAAGGAACGATATTTTTTTTATTTATTATCCTAAAAGTGGTGGTTCTTGGTTGAGGTTATTGCTATTAAATTGTGGTTTGGCAGAAGAGCGTATGTGTTACAGTCATCGGCAGCTGAATAAAGAAATGCCAGAAATCGGTTGTGGCATAGGGCTTCAATCGGGCATCCGGTTTAACAGTAAAAGAATAATAAAAAGTCATCGAATAATTCCAGGAGTTACTTCAAGGTTCAGCTGTTTTTCTACAGTAAGAAACCCTATTCATTCATTGGCATCATTGTATGTTTATGGAGGTTTTAATACACGAATCACCTTAAAAGAATATTTAAATTCTAAACATGGTATACCATACCTTCGCCAGCATTACAATTTTATAAAGGGTAATAGCCAGTCAGTAGTAGTAGTCTCCTATGAGCAGCTAAAAAAAAACACTCAAAGGACGATTTCAGACCTTTCAAAAAAACTTGATTTAGGAATTTCTGAAAGTAGATTAGAATATGTGATTCAGAATTTTAGTAGACAAGAACAAATTGACGTTGAGAAAATGGAAGCTGAAAAGATGGAGCTCAAGGATTTTAGCAAACCAAAAAATCACGATTCTCTAATTGATGAGATAACTAAATATAAGAGTAAAGACCTTGATGATATTTTTGAGGACTATCACATATACAATCAAATAGTTGGATGAATTTAATATTAATTGGCCCATATCCACCTGCTTATTTTGGCCAGTCACTGGCTTTTAAATACGCATGTGATATTTTAAGTGATCATTTTAAAACCAGATTATTCAGTTTTAACCTTAATTTGGATGATTCAGCTTTTAAATTCATCATCAAATCTATCTTTAAGTTTATTAAACTCCTGTTTCTACTATTATTGACTGGTAAGACAAAAGTATATATCAGTGCGTCGAGAGGAAAAGTGAGTATTTACAGAGACCTATTCGTCTGCGCTGTTTGCCTCTTAAGAAGTCATCCATATGTTCTTCATGTTCAAGGCAATGATTTATTTTCCAACCATAAAGAAAATTGGTTTATTTGGCCGCTAGTGAGGGTTGTTTATGAAAAAGCGAATGACGTAATTGTGTTAAATAAGTATATGAATGATGAGTTTAAAAAAGAATTTAATAGGTCAATAAAAATCATAAATAACTGCTTTAATAATACCATTGTTCATGCGCCTAGCGATGAACCTTTTCTTAGAAGACCTTATACATTCATTTATCTAAGTAATCTACATTTCAGTAAAGGAATTATACATTTAGTTGACGCGTTTAAAAAATTGAAAAACTCGGAATGCTCTTTATTGATAGCAGGAGAACCTTTGGGGGATTCATATTATTCGTCGAAGGAAATAAAAGAAATATTTTTAAACAGAATAAAAGAAGACTCCCGCATTGAATATTTAGGAACGATAACGTCCAATGATATAAAGTTTAGGTATTTAGAACAGTCTAGCTTTTTTATACTACCGAGTTTTTATCCACCTGAGGCCTTCCCTTTAAGCATAATAGAAGCAATGTCTTCGGGTTGCGTGATAATTACAACTAATCATAATGGAATTGATCAATATCAGAATGCTTCCAATAATTTTGTTATAGATGTTAAAGACTTAGAGGATGAGATAACTCTTCATAAGTATTTAGAAAACTGCGCCAAATTAGATTTGAAAAAATGGAAAGAAATTTCTCAGACCAATGTTGAAACTGCCACTAATTACTATACTTTACAATCATATCAAAATAAAATTCTATCAGTGCTGAGATCAATATGATGAAATTATTCAAGAATATCACGTATAGATATTCTCCTGAATTAGGTACAGGTAGTCAACATATTTTTTCTTCATTTTCAGTTTATTTAGACACAAATTGAAAGCGCAGCTGAAATAAATTCTTTTATAATCACTTTAGAACAATTCTTTTAGCTATTTCTGCTCATTAAGCTTAAGAGCTGAACAAGTTATGCCGCTGATTTAAAGATATAATATTCATTTGGTGTTTTCATATCTAGAGCTGAGTGTGGGGCAAATTGATTATACTCATCGACCCACTTCTGTATTTGACAATGAACTGTTGTATTGTCCAAGCAACTTTCATATACATAATCTCTTTTGAAAATTCCACTAAACGCTTCACACGTGCCATTCGATTGTGTTGAATAAGTAGGCGTATTGCAGTCCTTTATTTGCCACTTATTGATACTTGCACATTATCAATGATGACATTTAAGTAGGTTACAAAGCTTCATTTAAGTACTTTGCTATTCATAAAATCGGGTTTCAGTATATTCGCAACCTTCTTGTTGAGCTGTACAGCCACTAAACAAGTTGAGGTCAACCTATTTTCCTCCTTTAAACAATCATTCGTGATAATCTCTAATTAAAATTCATGTATACCCTAGCAGTCATTTGTGTTTTGTTTTTCGAAAATGACTCAGCATGATTGAAGCTTCATATTTCCTCTCGTCGAATGATATGTTTTTATCTAAGAAGAAAAACAGCTGTCTATCGTATTCGCTAATAAAAATAATTGTTCAGATCTATTGCTTACCTTTAATCACTACACTCAAAAAATGAACTTTACAGTATTTTTCAGTGCAAAATGTCGGATTAAAGATTCTCATTTAGAGATGCCTTAATTTTTTAAAAATGAAAATTTCTATCATTACTGTTACCTTAAATAGTGAAAAGACACTCAGGGACACAATAGAATCGATACAATCTCAAACGTATAAGGACATTGAATATATCATTATTGATGGTAAGTCTACCGATAATACGCTTTCAATAGTAAAAGAGTATGATATGGTGGTGAGCCAAGTAATTTCCGAAACTGATAGTGGACTGTATGACGCTATGAATAAAGGGCTAAAAATGGCTACAGGCGAAGTAATCGGAATCCTTAATTCCGACGACTTTTATTCGCACAATAAAGTTCTAGAAAAAATAGCTCAAAAAATTAAAGAAACATCGTGTGATGTACTTTATGCAGATATAAACTATGTTGATCCTAATAACCCCACAAAAATTGTTCGACAATGGATATCTCAAGAATTTGGTCCTAATTATTTTGAGAAAGGCTATGTTCCAGCGCATCCAACAGTTTTTATTAAGAAAAAACTGGTTAAAAAATATACCTACAATTTAAATTTTAAACTTGCAGCAGATTACGATTGGTTATTGAGACTATTTAGTGATTCTAAGGTTACTATTTATTATTTTCATGGAGCTATTATAAATATGAGATTGGGGGGCGTTACCAGCAAAGGCTGGTTTAATATTCTTAAAGGAAATCTTGAGATAACTCGTTCTTGGTGGATTAATAAGCGTAAGATTCCCTTGAAGACTTTGTTGATAAACAGACCTAGAATAAAACTGAAGCAATTTGTATGAAAATTTTGATAACAGGAGGTTCAGGTTTCTTAGGAAAAACAATTGTAAGAAAATTTGCGTCAACGGAAGAAGTAGATACATTAGGACGGTCCGCTAGCAATGAAGTCAAAACGGACTTAACAACAGATAAAATTGATATTATTAAAAAATATGATGTAGTCATCCATTGTGCTGGTAAGGCGCACAGCGACCCCCAGAGTGAATTAGAAAAAAAAGAATATTATGAGGTAAATTATCTGGGTACTGTAAGGTTATTAAAATCAATCTCAAATAATCCGCCAAGCCAGTTTGTATTCATCAGCTCAATGGCGGTTTACGGATTAGAAGAAGGAATAGGTATATGTGAAATAAATGACTTGACAGGATTCTCTCCTTATGCCAAAAGCAAAATCTTGGCAGAAGTGGCTATCAAACATTGGTGTGAACAACACCAAGTAAGGTGCTTAATATTGAGGCTTCCGCTTATCGTAGGAGAACATCCACCTGGTAATTTGGGTAAAATGATTGACGGCATAAAATCCAAAAAATACTTAAGTGTTAATAAAGGTCGAGCTAGAAGAAGTGTTGTACTTTCAGAAGACGTAGCTAACTGTATATATGACAATTATCAAAAGTCAGGAATATATAACCTCACAGATGGCATTGACGCTTCCTTCCGTGAAATAGAAGCTGCTATATGTGAAAAAATTAAAAGTAAATTACCTATTGCTCTGCCATTTTGGGCGGGTAAAATTCTTGGAAAGGTGGGTGACGTAGTACCCAAATTCCCTGTTAATTCAAAAATGATTCAAAAGATGTCAACTGATCTTACATTCGACGATTCTAAGGCGGTCAAAGAATTAGTTTGGAAACCAAGAAGTGTATTAGCTCATTTTCCCTCCGTTGATTAAGCCCATTCGTGAAAATGTTGTTCTTGAAAAAAAATTTAGACTTTAATTTATTTATCTCATGAATCTTCTTAAAAAGTTTGAAAGAGATACTTCCCAACAATACCTTCCAGAGATAGACGTTCTGAGGTTTATAGCAATTATTACCGTGATGATACTCCATTTCAATACGGCTTTTTTCCGAGAGAACGCACTATTTATTCAATTCCCTTATGAATACAAAAGCTATTTTCATTTCCTAAATATAGGAGGAGGTGTCTGGTTATTTTTTGGCATTAGTGGGTTTATATTGGCACTTCCATTCTTAAAAGCTGGGAAAATTTCAAATCTCAAAAGATACTTTCGAAGAAGAATCGTTCGCATCGAGCCTCCCTATTTGATTGCCTTAACCTTCTTTTTTATTGTTCATATTGTAATGGGAACGAAAGGTTTGTCAGAATTGACAAATCATTATCTTGCTTCTCTCGCCTACGCCCATAACTATATTTATAAAGATTGGTCACTTATTCTTCCTGTTGCATGGAGTCTTGAGATCGAAGCGCAGTTCTATATATTAATGCCTGCGCTTCTATTTGTGATTTTGAGATTAAAAAGTATTTACCTGCGAGTCGTGTTCTACATTTTCTTTGCCACCCTGAGTTTAACGTTTGATTTTTTCGAATATAAAGACCTTAATGATTACATGGCTTTTTTCATTTGTGGTATAATGACAGCAGATTTTTTCGTTAATATTCGTTTTAGACAGCATTGGCTTTGGAGTGCCTTATTCAGTGTTAGTTTAGTTATTTTCTATTGGACGGAATTCCCTGTTATTAGGGTAATCTCCCTTTTCTTACTACTCCTTAGTTCGCTTAACTCTCAAGAATTAAGCTTTTTTCTGAAAAACAGAGTGCTTGCAAACATTGGAGCAATGTGCTATTCTCTTTATTTATTGCATTACCCTTTTTACTATCTAGCGATGAAGATATTTACAAATTATCTCACTGTTGGAGATAATATGAAACTAAACTTTCTAGTTCAGGCAATTATTTTCATACCTCTTTCTATCTTTTTGATTTCTTTTTTCTACCTCTGGATTGAAAAACCATTTATGAAGGCACGATTTTCTAAAAAAATATCATGATGTTGTATTTCTTTTTCATTGAGAGTCTGAGTCTAAGAAATTACCTTCTTCAGTTCAATGGTAAAAAATTGAGCATTTTATAATATCGCATATGACTAACAGACTTCTTATGATTTTTAATCATTATAAATAAGATAATTCACATAATGATTATAAAAATTGAAACTTCACATACATAACTGAATGATATTCAATTCTATTCCTTTCATTTTTTTTATTGTATTAACTTGACGGTAATAAAGCTATAGAATATAGGTAATTTTGTTTATTTTTGCGTTATGAACAAAACAGACTTTAGGACACTTTCATCTGAGGAAAGGCTTGCGAGCAGGAAAGCTGCAATGCGTATGCTGAATAA
>JAVJRN010000074.1:0-84138 GCA_040218415.1 Cyclobacteriaceae bacterium | reverse complement strand
TGGTTCCTGCTAGTTTAATAATGCCTTTTTGTCGAGCCATAATGTTATAAAATGTTTAGTTTATGGCTTAAAAGGAGCATATTTATAGAACCCTGACAAATAGCGTCTTCCGGGAATGATGGATATCAGTAGGATTTGCCGTAGATGCCGTATGGACTAAGTATGGATAGTGTATTACGAAGACCAAATGAAGCTAAAAAGAGTCATAATATATCCGAAGGATATTCAGCGAATCACGGGCAAAAGTGAGCGTTATGGAAGGTACTTGATTCGCAAGATCAAAGAGGAGCTAAACAAAGAGGATCACCAAATGGTGACCATCTATGAGTTTGCAGAATATTCCGGAATTGATACCGAACTAATTATGCGGTATCTCGATTAACCTCCATTGACTGTTCATTCATCTTCGCTCTAAGGCTACTCATCTCATTGCTAATCTTGGATTTGATCACCTTAGCGTAAATCTGTGTTGACCTTAGGCTGGCATGTCCCAACATTTTACCAACTGTTTCTAGGGATACACCATTGGTAAGTGTTATAGTAGTAGCAAACGTGTGACGAGCAAGGTGGAAGGTGATGTTCTTTTCTATGCCACATAAATCAGCGATTTCCTTCAAATAACTGTTCAATTTTTGATTGGATAACACAGGTAGTAATTTACCGGTAACTCTGGCTTTCGTATTACCCTTGTATTTATCTATGATTCGAAGTGCCTGAGGTAGGAGAGGAACACTGTAAGTCTCCTTGGTTTTTTTACGTTGGCCTTCAATCCAGTATTCTCCATCAATTCCTTTAATGAGATGACCTGGTGCCAAATCATAAACTTCTGCGTAGGATAATCCAGTGTAACAGCTAAACACAAAGAGATCCCGCACTTGATCCAGGCGCTCTATCTTAAACTCCTTTTCCTCAATGGTTGCTAATTCATCTTTGGTTAGATATCCGCGTTCTACTTTTTGAAACTTAGCCTGGAACTTCACAAATGGATCATCTTTGATCCACTCATTACGAATGGCTAGGTTAATCATTTTACGAAAACGCTCGATGTGCTTCATGATCGTATTCTGACCCATAGGCTTTTGATGGTCGGCTGGTTGGTGTCTACGTAAAAAGCTTTCAAATTCAGTAAGAAATTTGAAAGAAAGCCGATCCAGTGGTAGATCTGAAACCTTCATCTTTGTCTTTAGAAATAGAAGGATATATTTCCTTGTTGTGAAATAATTCTTGAGCGTGCCCCATTCTAGGACATCTTTCATTTCCTCGTTGTGGTAATCACACAAACCAATGAGGGTTTGCTGATCCTCTTCAATACCAAGGTATTTATTCTTTATCGTCTCCGCCGTTAATTCCTCATCATGGAGTAGAAGCTCTTGGTAGGCATCAAATAATTTCTTCTTCACAATATCCAAGTACAGATTTATGTCTTTGGATATCCCCGATGAACCTTTTGCCCGGTTGTAACTCTGATCCCATAGTTCTACAGGTATCGAACGCTTGATAGAGAAGTTCGCCTTTTTTTGATTGACCGTAACTCTGGCATTTATTGAGGCTTTCCCATCATTGATTCTTGATCGGTTAATCCAGAAGAGTACGTTGAAGGATGTTCGTCTTTTCATTTTCTTTGACTTTAAGTGATTGAATTTGTTGACTGCTAGCTGCAGAATCGCCTTAAATGTTGGTCAAAGAATACCAAATCAGAACAAATATAATTAACGTAAATCATTGTATATCAATTGGTTACGTTAAAAATCGTCAACATAAAGTTAGTTTCCAAACGGTTGACGTATTGTTGACTTTTTTCTTGCTATCAAATGGTCTTTTATGGTGGTCTTAAAAACAAAAAACCCTCCATACGTGTAGTATGGAGGGTTTTGAATCAATTGATATTATAAATGTCGGGGCGGCAGGATTCGAACCTGCGACCCCCTGGTCCCAAACCAGGTACTCTAACCGGACTGAGCCACGCCCCGAACAAATGTCTTGAACTCTTTCATTCAAAACGGAGTGCAAATGTAGAATTTTTGTTTGAAAATGCTAATGACTCTCGTGAAATAATTTAATCTTTTTTTATTAATACTAAATGCAATACTGTTGCACTTATTTTAACTTCGTGAAATGGAACAAAAGGAACGTGAGTCGATACTAAAAAACCATAGATTAAGAGTGACCAATTGCCGTCTGGATGTACTAGAGATGTTTTCAAAGGTAGATCACGCATTGTCCCAAAAAGACTTGGAGGGATCACTACAGGGTTACGATAGAGTTACTTTATACCGAACCCTTCAATCATTCATTGATAAAGGAGTGCTTCATAAAATTCCAAATGAGTCAGGCGTGGCAACTTTTGGAATTTGTTTTGATACTTGTACTTCCGAAGATCACAACCATAATCACCTACATTTTAAATGCAATCAATGTGGAAATATCGAGTGCATTGAAAATCAACCAATTCCTAAAATTGATGTGCCCAATGGTTACAAAGTGCAACACTGGAATATGATTGTGGATGGCCTATGTAAATCATGTGCATGATCAGAGTTTTGATGACAATTTTGCTCATGTATCTGTCGTGTTTTACGCTAGTTGCCTACCAGAAATGTGACCATAAAGTAGAAGGAACAGTATTTGATTTACGTACAGGTGAAAAACTTCCTTTTGCAACCATCTTGGTAGAAGAGACCCAGAAAGGTACAGTAAGTGATATTGATGGCCATTTTGAAATTACCAATATTTGTCAGGACGAAGTGGAGTTAATTATTAGCTATATCGGATACAAAACGAATACGCACCATCATGACTTTCATCACGGAAGCCCTATTATATATCTTGCACCTGAAGATTATTCTTTGCAAAGTGTTGTTGTTGAAGGTGAATTACTGAGAGATGGTAAGGTGGGGCAAACCACGAGCACGATTGAGATAGACAAATTGACAGCTAGCTCACATAATTTAGGTCAGGCGCTGAAGCAGCTTTCAGGAGTGGAGATGGTAAGTACAGGTCAGAACGTTAATAAACCAGTGATTCATGGCCTACATTCCAATAGAATTTTGATTATTAATGATGACATGCGCCATGAATTTCAAAATTGGGGGACTGATCACGCGCCAGAAATAGATCCTGATCAATTTCAATCTATTGAAGTTATAAAGGGAGCTGCAACCGTGAAGTATGGGCCTGATGCACTTGGTGGAGTAATTCTCTTGCACCCAAAAAAACTAGCGCTTCATGAAAGTATCAATGGTTTTGTGAAAACCTCCGCTTTCACCAATGGAATGGGAGGTAGCATAAGTAGTCAAATTCATGCAGGAGGTCACAAAATTAGTGGCACATTTGGTGTCAGATCTATGATTCAAGGAGATCTACGATCACCGGATTATATGCTCTCCAATACTGGAAAAAAGGAGACTTCTTTTAATGCAGGTTTAAGATATCATATGCCAAAAATGGATCTTGAATTACGCGGAAGTTATTTTTCGCAGGAATTGGGGATCCTCAGAGGGTCAAATACGGGTAATCTTGATGATCTCATCGCGGCAATGGAAAGTGATATTCCTTTTTATACGGAAGAGTTTGGTTATGCTATTTCTAGTCCCAAACAAGAGGTAAACCACAGTTCTATCAAATTGAAAGGAAAATATTATTTCGCTAATTCTTGGTTGGAAACTACCTATGGACTGCAATTAAATAACAGATTCGAATTTGATGTGAGGCGTGGGGCAAATAATGAAACGCCTTCCATTGATTTGACTTTACTCTCTCAAAACCTAGAGATTGATTTTTTTCATCCAAAAATAATTGGATTTGAAGGTAACATGGGCCTAAGTCTTATGATGCAGGACAACAACAATAATCCCGGTACTAATACAATCCCATTTGTTCCAAATTTCAATACTTCTCGTTTGGGTTTTTATCTTATCGAAAACAAAAAAATAGGAAACGCTACGGTCGAGTTTGGGACGAGATACGACTGGCAGACGAGTTCTATTCGCGGACGAGATAACAATAACGATCTTTTCTTTGACAATGTTGATTTCGGGAATTTATCGGCCAGCCTTGGCTTTCAGTACTCTTTCAAAGATAAATTATTTCGATCAAATGTCGCTTCAGCTTGGCGGCCACCAAGTATATCAGAGCTTTACAGTTTTGGAAGACATCAAGCGTCGATCGAGTATGGCTTTTGGCGCTATGAAGAGCTAGAGACAGGCATAGCTACGGCAGAGGTTTTAACGCAAAGTGATAAGCCCGTAAAATCAGAAGTTGGTTTCAAATGGATCAATAGTCTTTCAGGTAGTAAAGAGAATATTTCATGGGAAATGGTTTTTTATTTGAACTACATCAAAGACTATATATATGCTACTCCTCGCGGTATAACGAGTACAGTTCGTGGAGCTTTCCCATATTGGATTTATACCCAAGACGATGCGTTATTCGTTGGTGGAGACGTAAGCCTGGATATCCAACATACTTCTAATTTATCTTCCAATTTGAGCATTTCCTATGTGCATGCGCGCAATTTATCTGGAGGTACTTTTGTAGGCATACCGCCGGCCAATATTCGCTACGAACTGCGCCATAAATTCGACTTGGGCAAGGGGAAATTGACTTTGGGATTGACCCCAGCTTATACTTTTAGGCAGTTTAACGAACCTGAAATTCTTGAATTGCCAGATTTACTAGAGATTCAAAAAAACAATGATCAAGAAAGGTTGAATGAAATGGACGTTTTCGATATCCGGGAAGTACCTGAAGGCTATTTCTTGTTAAATACGAACGTGAACTACGCACTTTCTCAATGGATATTTTCGGTTAGTGGGAGTAATTTGCTCAACAACAATTATAGAAGCTACACTGACCGTTTGCGGTATTTTTCAGATGATCTTGGAATCAATATTCAACTCGAAATAAAATATAAGATTTTATCAAAATAAATTTTTGCAACATAGTTGCATTATCGTATACTTGCAACACAATTGCATTTACGAAAAAATAAACCTTATGAAAACGAAAAATCCTTTTTACTTCCTGTTATTTTTTACGCTCATTTTGATGTCTTGTAGCGATGATGATGTGCCAGAAGCCGAAAACGATGAGGAAATCATCACAGATGTTTCATTAGTATTTTCCCCGCAAGGCGGAGGAGAGCCATTGGTCTTCAAGGCTGTTGATCCGGATGGTGCGGGAGTGGCTGACCTTCAAGTAGAAGGTGAAATAACTTTAGCCGTAAACACGACTTATGAATTGTTTATTGAAATGGTAAATGGCATTGAAAATGAAGACATTAGTGAAGAGGTGGAAGAAGAAGGTGATGAGCATCAGCTTTTCTTTTCTTTTACCAACGATTTGTTTGCCAACCCAACAGGTTCTGGAAATATTGAAGCATCGGCGGGTACGGTCAATTACAATGACCAAGACGAAAACGGACTTCCAATCGGATTAATTACAAGTTGGAGAACTGAAGCGGCAGGGCAAGGTAGCTTCCGAGTATTATTAAAACATCAACCAGACCTAAAAACTAGCAC
This sequence comes from Cyclobacteriaceae bacterium, assembly GCA_040218415.1. GTDB lineage: Bacteria > Bacteroidota > Bacteroidia > Cytophagales > Cyclobacteriaceae > JAVJRN01. Next base: position 78,619 of record JAVJRN010000074.1, on the reverse strand, counting down.
TTCCACGAGCGGTGTAGGTTCAAGTGATTTGGACATTACTTGGGATATAGTAATCGAATAAATAAAGAAAAAATTTTGATTTGATCATCGTTTCATTAAATTGAATGTAGCTACATTCAATTTAATGAAACGTAAAGAATTTTTAAGAAAGGGGTTAACCTCTATCGCCGGTTTGACGGCAGTTGGCGCCATGGCCAACCAAAGCGAAAAATCAATCGTTGATGTCGTAGGTTTTAATCATTTGCCGCTAGAATCTAGTACCTCAGGCAATACTGTATTACATAAAGCCCAGTCAAGAGGACATGCTAATCATGGCTGGTTAGATAGTCATCATTCCTTCAGTTTTGCCAATTATTATAATCCTGAGCGCATGAATTTTGGTGCATTAAGAGTGCTCAATGATGATATTGTGTCTGCTGGTCGTGGTTTTAGAACTCATCCTCATGAGAACATGGAAATCATTTCGATCCCCATATCTGGAGATTTGAAGCATAAAGATAGTATGGGAAATGAGCAAATCATCCGTCAAGGAGATGTGCAGGTGATGAGTGCTGGAAAAGGAATTTTTCATTCTGAGTTTAATAGGAGTGACGTAGAGAATGTCCAGTTTTTACAGATATGGCTTTTCCCAAACCGCAAAGATGTTCAACCTCGATATGATCAGATTTCACTTGATATTGAGCGAAGAAAGAACAGGTGGGATCAGATTCTTTCGCCTTCAATGCATGATGATGGAGTATGGATTCATCAAAACGCTTGGTTCCACATGACAGATTTGGAAACCGATAAGTCCCTTAACTATGACTTGAAAATACCTAAAAATGGTGTGTATTTATTTGTGATTTCAGGAGAAGTAGAGGTAGAAGGTCATACCCTGATGCAAAGAGACGCCTTTGGGATTTGGGATGTTGATTTTATCTCCTTAAAATCAAAGAGTAAAGCCGAACTTCTTCTTATCGAAGTGCCAATGGCTTAATTCTCCAAACCAAAAAACCAAATATTATGAAAATACTTCACGAAAATAATGAATCAAAAGGCAGTTTCTTTATTAAAAAAGAAGGGAAGAGAATAGCTGAAATGACCTACTCATTGGCGGGTAGCGATAGGATTATCATTGATCATACTTATGTTGGTGAAGAACTTAGAGGACAAGGCGTAGGAGATAAGTTGGTGAGAAAAGCAGTTGATTTTGCACGAGAAAAATCAATGAGTATCATTCCCCTATGTCCTTTTGCGAGATCAGTTTTCAATAAAAACAATGAATTGCGTGATGTCTTGTGAATTGGTTTTTTGCTAAAGAAATAAGCCGTCGGATAAACTACGATCATTTAAATGGGCAGTTCTGATTATATTACTTTCAATAAAAACACCAGATCAAATTTATCTAAAGGTGAGTTTTAATAATCAATATTCGTACTATGACTAAAGTTAAAGAGTATTCTAATGGTGAGGTAAAGGTGATATGGAAGCCTGACGTATGCATTCACTCTGAAATTTGTTTTAAAGGCTTACCTAGTGTATTTGACCCTAAATCCCGTCCTTGGATCAATGTTAAAGGCGCGAATACAACAGAAATTGTAGCTCAAATTGATAAGTGTCCTTCTGGTGCCTTGTCATACGAAATGGAGAATGGCTTCTCTATAAAGGATCAAGTGTCTCAAGAAACTCTTGTTGAGGTTAGTAAAGATGGTCCCTTGATGATTCATGGAAATATTGCTGTAAAGGATGCTGATGGAAATCAAACCAATAAAGAGAAAGTAACTGCTTTTTGCAGATGTGGTGCTAGTCAAAACAAACCTTATTGTGACGGTAGCCACAAAAAGATCTCGTTCAAAGGTTAAAATTTATTTTAATTTCCTTTTTAATTCTTTGATTTCTTTTTTGTTATTTCCAGCGCCAATACTTGTAACTACACCACTGAGTATGCTTTTAGCCCAATAGCTAAAAATCGATTTTTCCTCGTTTCTTTCAAAATAAATGTCTCCTTTTTTGACAAACAGGAAACGCGGGTTTTTTTTGTGTACAATGAATACATTGGCAAAGAAACTTTTGAAGGAGGCATTCTCTTCTACGTGATCTGCGGTTTCTTTAAGTACGGAGATTTTCAAATCCTTATAGTAAAATTTCATTTCTCCTAATGCATAATGGTCGTTGGCCTGAAAGTTCAACTCATTGAGTCGATTCACGCCACTTTTAATCGAAATATGTGCAGTATGCTCTAACAATACATTCATTTCTGTAAGATCCATGTTACCCACGCGGGCTGTTACATCAAATTTATTTTTCGAATCGTTCAAGTGAAAACTAGATTGGAATAAGAAATTTCCGGTTTTATATAAGGTGCCTTTAGCATTAAAATTCATCAATGGATCTCTTGAGATTGAATCTTGAACATTCGTAATGTTGGTTATTTCACCATTAATATTTTTAAAATATATGAAACCTGGGCGAACACCGGTAGGGGAGTATTCCGAATGTGAAACATAGCAATTAAGAATAGATACAGTATCTATATTTAATAGTCGGTTCAGGTCTTTTAAATATTGCTGAGGCAGAGGTTTTACTATTTCGACTGGTTCTGGTAGTCTTTTATCTCTATGAGTTTCTAGATATGGATTGTCAAGTACGATTTTTCTTATGTAGACGGCAGAGTCATTAAGAAAGCGCTTGATGTTCCATTTATTGATGTATATATTTTTTACAGAGCCACTGAGCCAATCTTTCTGGTGGTCTATTTGGTAGCTAAAATCTCTTCTATTGTAGACCGGTCTAAGCACAACATTTGAAAAATGAATATCTCCGCTATCGTCAAAGACGAATTTATCCGTTGTTACACTGTAAAGACTATCGGATGTTGTGTAATTCAAAGCCCCAGTGGATAACTGAATACCATTGTATTTCAAATGACTCAAGTCTGTATTGAAACTAAGATGCTGCGTATTTAGTGATAGCTGTGCAATCTTCACATCATTATTATATTTAATTCCTGTGTTTAAAATATTGATGGTTCCATTTGTCATTTTCACATCATCAAGCTCAATAAACAGTGGCATCTTACCTTCTTGCTTCTTGTTTCTTTTGCTGAGGTCTAACTTAAATACCGGGCTCTCTAAGGACACATTTTTAATATGAAAAGTATCTCTACTTGCCCCAATGTCAATATTCGTGAGGTCAATACCATCAAAGGAAATGCTGTCATTATTTACTCGAAGTTTGCCGTGTTTCGTTCGAATGCTTTTTTCGTAGCTTTCTAAGCTAACTGAGTCTAAAAATGCTTTTAGGCCTTTTGAATTATAGTTGATCTTTTCTCCAAAGAGTTTAATTTTATTATCGAAAATAACGTTTACTTTATCCGAATCAAAGTAGTCTGCAACGAGTCTAGCATTGATAAGATGTAGCTTGTTGCTATCTGCTTGAATATTTGCATTGAGGTTATTGATCTGAAAATGCGCTATAGCTAATTTTCTAAGGTTCGCTTCCTGTGTCTTTCCTGAAGTAAGGTTCCAAAAACCATAAAAATTAAGACTGTCAAGTAGGACTTGTCCCAAGGTTATTGGATTGTGAGGTTGCGAAATATATTTTAGATCAAACTCATTTAGCCTTAAATTTTTTGCAGTTGCATAAATAGCTTGGCTGTCTTCGGCTGTCTTCGGGCGAACATCGATTTTAGCGATATTGAATTCCTGTAATTGTTCATTTAAAAGTAAATTTTCAAATTCAATATCATGCTTCTTAACGTCAAATACTTTTCCATTTCCTATGTCAACGAGCATAAAATATTCTTCATTGTTACGTGAAACTTTAAAGTTTATGTCATCCAAATTGATTCTGTTATTTTCTGGCAAGTCAATAGCTACTTGACCATTGATGATGTCTAATGTATCAAAAGAGTATGCTTGGTTTGAGGCTTGAGGCTTGTTCACAAAAGACAATGAACCTTTGGGTTCAATCACTTTTAAGGTACTAAATGCAATTTTTTTGTAGTTGATTAAGCTATCTAGATAGAATCCTTTCAATAAAAGTTGATCGATATCAAGAGCGACGCTTTCATTATCGATTTCTACACTCTTGGTTGAGAAATTGCCAAGGTGATCAAGAAAAAATGAATTTCCTTTCACAGTCAAGTTTCCTTTATTAAAGTACCAAGACTGGCTATTGAGCTTATATTTAGGGATATGTTGTTTGAAGTTTTTAAAGTCATTAAATAAACGATCATCAATGGTCATAGATGCATGAATGCCAGACATTGAAAAAATATTGGAAAACTTAAAATTGGCATCTATTAGATTTAGGCAATTAACTTTTAACCATTCTGGGATAACAATATGAGTTGGTTGTGCGCTGTTTGATTTTTCGCTGATATAAATTATGGGTTCCTTTAAAGTAATACATTGAATTTCTAGATGGTCTGTTCTGGCATCTGAAAACAAAATGTTGGCCAAAGGAATGCTTATATCAGCTAAAGAATTTTTCAGTTCTAGATTAGAAATTTTGAGCTTTTTTCCTGCGAGTTGGTAGGTGATGGTGTCTAGAGAAGAAGTAAACTTCCCATTGGAGAATCGAGTCTCAATCAGCGAAAGTGAAGCATTGGTCAATAGCTCGTTCAAGTCATGTATTTGACTTGTAGAATCTAACGCTAAGCTATCTCCGATCAGTTCCAAGCTTTTAAATGCCAAAGTATCGTTTCCAAAAATTAAGTTGCTTTCCGTGAAATTAAAATTAAAATTTTCAAGGAGCAGGGCTTGTTTTAATTTTGGCAGTTGGAACTTTTTCACGCCAATTTCAGAGTCAGTTTTTACTGTATTGATCTGAATATTGACAGTACCTCCTTGGGAAATACATTCTCCAATCGAAACTTTGTTATTTAGGTAAATTCCATCAAAATCGACCTTATTTAATGTGAAACTAGGAATGTTCACATTGTACAAATTGACCGAATGGTCATTACTATCCTTAGGATGGATGGATAATCCCTTAAATTCAAGCTTCTTTTGTCGGGTTGATACCATCAGTGTATCAAAATGTAGTTGATGATTGTCGTCATTGAGCAAATAAGTTTGATCGGTCAACACTAATTTGATCCTATCTGTAAAAAAGTATCGGTCGCTTGATTTAGAGCTGTCCATTAAAAAATTTTCAACCAGAAAATCCAAGTTTTGAAGTTCAAAATCATTGTTTGAGGAGTACTTATTGATGTAATTAACACCTGCCTTTTCTATTAACAATTGGCCAACTTCGAAAACGTTAATATACCTTGATATCAATTGATATAAATCGCCTGCCTCATAAGTAATATTGTTGATTGATTCTCCATTACCTTTAACGATCCTCAACTGAGGATTGAAAACAGCTATTTGTTCAATCGATAGCTCCTTTTTTAAAAAAATTGAGCTGACAGATTTTAGATCTAAGATAAGTCTAGGTGCTAGAACTTGATAAGTACTTGACGTTTCGAGAGTAGTTGATTCTTGTATTGGTGTTAAATACATGCTGTCAATGGTTAACTTTCTTTCAAATAGAGAAAGATCCACTTTCATGAACTCGACGTTGTAGCTGTTTTCAGTTTGGATTTTAACAACGCGGCTAATAATGTCTTTGGCCAACTGTGATCCATGTATTGACAGCCATACGTATGCTCCTATCATTAAGATAAAAGCGAGTACTAAATACGATTTATAAGATTTGAATATCTCTTTTAGCAAAGTAATTATAACTAAGAGTCAAAATAAATTGAATATCGGTGGGGCTTACTAAATCAAATTTATTCATATTCTAACGAAGATAATACTCGAATACAAAAATGCTTGAATAAGAATTTTACCCATTTAGCAGTTGATATAAGTCATTCAACTCATTACGCTTTTTTTAATACAAAAATCACCGTACTTTTAATTTTTATTACCGACCATATGAAACTATCCATCAACGACAGAATAAGTACGCTAATTGATAGCCTGAAATCTAATCCAAATGCATTTGCGGAGAGAGTAGGTGTCAAGGCGACTGTGATTTACAACATAATAAAAGGTAGACGCAGTAAACCCAGCTATGAATTACTCCAAAAGATCTACGGTTCATTTCATGCCTTAAACGTACTTTGGTTGATCAAAGGAGAGGGAGAAATGTGGTTGAGTGAGGAGTTAAACGAGGATTTAGTTGTTCAAAAGAAAATTTCTCTCGATTTAAGGGTAAAAGAACTCTTATCATCCATTGAGAATAACATTGAGGACGAAACTATTTTCATGGAATTGGAAGAATTAATAACTTCATTGACCAATGAAAACCACGAACAAAAATTAAAAATTGTTCAATTGTACGACAAACAGGATCAGATTTTGGATGTGTTCAGAAAAAGATTGGATTTAGATATTTGACTCAATACCTATTTTCTTTAAATCATTCATGATGGCTATTTTACGTCTCTTACTGTTCAAGTAATAGAAGCCAATTGATAAAATTAGAAACAATAATGCTATAGAAGCTTCAAAATAAAAACTTGGGTTTTGAGTTTCCATATTTTGTCTATCAGCAACGAGCTCCTTCATTTTAATTTTCATAACAGCCAGGTCAGTTGCTTCATTTGCATCTGATAAGATTTGTTTCGTAGCGTAGTAGTCCTCCATCATTACCCTGTGTTCTTCCTTATACCTATCGATTTTATCTTGGTCATCAACTAATTGCAAGGTTTGAATAAGTTTAGGAATAATTTCAAATTTCAAATTATTGTTAATGTTATGTTGTCTATGCATATCAATCATCAACTCATAATAGTTGATGGCTCGCGAATAGTTCATCAATGCGGCATAAGATTCGGCTAATGCATTGTAATTAAGGAATAAGCTAGTATGGGCATTATTCAATTTGTTGATCAAGATTGCTTTTTCAATTGTTTTAATCGCCTCTTTATATCGTTCCTGCTTTAAGTATATTAAACCTGTCTGGTGAAATATTTTAGCAGTCATTAAATCATCAGTTGCTGTATCTTTTAAAATGTCGTTAAATATAACTAGTGCAAGTTCAGTGTTTTCTAAATTTTGATGACTGATGCCTTTGAAGAAATTAATTTCGTTTTTGAAATAATCATCTTTGATGGAATAATTAGAGGTAATATGGTTAGCCAAATTGATGCAATTATAAAAGTCGGATTGCTCAACATAAATCGACAATTGAGGCCTTAGATACTTTATCATTAAAGAAGAATCCTTAAGTTCCCTATATGCCAATAAAAATGCTTCTCTATTTAGCATGGAAGCCAGTTCAAAGTCGTTATAATCCGAAACGATATAACTAAGATTTTTATAGGCACTTAATACAATTTCTTTGGATTCGTCCAATACGAGATTCGGTTGTTTTAGTATTATCTGAAAATAAATATTAGAAGACTGTCGGTAGTTGAGCATCTTCTTTTCCAACCAGGCGAGTAGAAATAGAGATTTTATTTCGTATAGCTCATTGTTAGTCTCTGAAGAGTACTTCAAAGATTTTTCACATAATTCACGTGCTAGGTGAAAATCTGTTCTCATTACTGCTTTAGCTTCTGTATATAGACTCTCTGCCTTGTGATCTGATGAAACCACGAGTAGGGGTATCAGCCAAAAGCTAATAAAAAGAAGGGTTAATATTTTCGTATTTCTAAACAACGGAACTAATTTAAAAAATAATGGTGAATCACTCACGATTATTTTCTATTCTTGAAGATTTATCAAGGAAAATTGTCTTCTATCCTACAGTTAGGTCATCATCTTCTTTTCCAGAGTCAATGCCGTTGGAAGAAGATTCAATATTAAGTTCTGTATCATTCGTTATTTCCTTGAAGTTATCATCTGAAGTACAAGATAAAATGAAAAAGAAAGACTAAAAAGAACGATTACTGAAAGAGTTTTAATTTTGTTCATGATATTTGCTTTTATTAGTTAAATATGAAATAAAAGTAGATACCAAATACCTGAGTTATAAGTGAACCGTTCCAGAGTTAATAACAACTTTCCAACGATCAAATCATCTATAAACAGGTGTTTATCAACCATTAAATACCGTTATGAAGACACTTATTCACAATTACTTACATCCAAGAGAAATTATTTATTTTGCAGTACTCTTGCTAGCGATTTCTTGTTCACCAACAAAGGAGAAAGGCACCTATTACGGAGCAGAATTTGAAGTAAACGGGGCGCAATCTATTGATCAATTAATAAGCGGGCGTGAGTTAAATCAATCGGAAGGTTCTAAAAATGTAAAGTTATCCGGTGTAATAGAAGAGGTCTGTCAAAGTAAAGGATGTTGGATGATGCTAAAAACGGAGGATGATACCAAGGTAAGAGTGACGTTTAAAGACTATGCTTTTTTCGTACCAAAGGATGCTAAAGGGAAGAAAATATATCTGACTGGAGAGGCTTCAATAAATGAATTGGATAGTGCTACATTAAAGCATTATGCAGATGATGCAGGGAAACCAGTGGCCGACATGAGTGCTGTAGAATTGTCTATAGTGTCTGAAGGAGTTCTGATTTTATAATATAATTACATTGAACTATTGAGCTTGATAAAATCCGCCATTAGGACAGTGGCGGATTTAGCTGTAAAGGCTCTTTGATTTTTTCTTTACGAAAAGACCTCTAAAAGTATGACCCGCTAGTGCGCCAAACCCACCAATCAATCCACCAATGATTCCAGAAAGTACAATGAGGACGATTGGATCTTCAAAAGGGAAGAGCTCGATTATTTTCTCAGAAAAATAAGCTTCCGAGCTAATGTCGAGGTAGAAAGCATATCCAAACCATATTATTCCCACACCTAGCAGACCAGAAATGAATGCGCTAATTCCTGAGCTGTAAATGATCGTGGCAACCAGTCCCGAGATGAATGTTCCAAACCACCATGGGGCGTAAAATGAAACAATATATGTTAGGGTTGCAATAATTAGAATTCTCGCTATAAGTTTCATTTGGCATTAAATTTTTGTTCGATCACCACTTTCTCACTATCTGCAATGTCTTGCCCAAAAAGGAGTTGATAGTATTCTCCATTTGCCCAATTATCCACCATTTGCCCATAGTCAGGATCGGCTGGATTACCTGTTTGACTTCCTGGATAAACTCCCCAAGCTTTGACACCTGCTGGATCCAACTCAACGACCATTCTCCAAGAAGGTCCATGTTTTTGGCTAGCGGCATTGACTATGTTTTTATATCCGCCTACAGAGACTTCCTTGAACGAAAACGGTTTAAGCTTCAAAAAGTGGTCAATGTTGGTGCTCTTAAATTGCGACCATGATAAATTTTCACTGCTCTTCGTGAGGACCTGCAACGAGTCAAACATTGCTTCATAGGCAACAGTGATTAAATCTTTTCGACTTTCAGTCTTTTGAGTAGAGACAATATCATAAAATTTAAGACTGTCAAGGGTTGTTAAGATTCTGGCACTTTCATACGTTCCAGGTTTGGTAAGTTCGTAGTTCGTAATTGTATCAAACTCATCCCACATTTGGTCATAAACTAAATCCCACCATATTTGAAAATAGATTGGAGACTTTAGATTAACCTCGTTGAAATAATCCCATGATTTAAGCTCTTTTGCTATGGCCGATTGATCAAAACTCAAACTTAAAGTATCCAGTTGTTCGAGCATAAATGGCAATACTTCATAGGCGTGATAGTTGAAGTTGTCGTTTTGCAATCTTTTCATTGCATTTACATTAACTATATTAAGCGTATTGAGTCTGTCATTGATGCGTCTATTCCTATAGTACTCATACTTATTGGCATATGTATAATAGGTATAGGTGCTATCTACAGGGTGTTGATTTGCGCTGCTCAAAAAACCTTGAGTTGGGTTAACAGATTTTAGTCTATGCTCAAATGGAATAAAATTATTAGGTTCCATTTGAGGATTTGATCCATCCATTAGAAACTTCCCTTGTTCTGGCCATTTAATTGGGAATTTACCCGGTAAATTCATTGCAATATCGCCTTGTACGCTTCCGAAAATTATATTTTGCGGTGGACCTCCAAAATACTTCAAGGCATCTTCAAATTCCTCATAATTCTTAGCCTTATTGATGTTATAAAGTGATTTCGTTGATTGGTTTGGTAAATGAGCGACCCATCTCATTGCGTAATTGGTTTTGCCTGATTTCGCTAAAAAATTTCTATCGTAAACAATAGGCCCATGATGAACCATCACGATGGTATCTATTAGTGGATCTTCGCCTTTAATGCTGATCTCTTCGATGATTTTTGAAGTCTTAAACCATTGGTCATTGTAAAAATATTCATCTCTTTGGCTATTTCGAAATTGTACTTTGTACCAATCTACTTGGTCTCTCGGAGAGTTGGTGACACCCCATGCGATGCTATCATTAAACCCTATTAGAATTAATGGCGCGCCAGGTACTGTAACGCCCATAACATTCATTTCAGGAGTATGAAGGTGAGCAGCGTGCCATATCGAAGGTTGTGTAAGTTCAAGGTCTGGTTCGTTGGCTAAAAGCACATTTCCAGTATAAGATTTCTGACCAGATACCACGAAGTTATTGCTGCCGATCAACGAACTCGGTTTATTAATAATGGTTTTTATTGATTCGTTAATAAAAGAAATATTTTCTGGTCTTGTCGGTTGTTTAATTGGTGCAAAATCCCAAGTCTCGGACTTAGGAATCACTGGGTCTATATTTCCTGTCCTTTCTGGAAACAAGAGGTCAAAAGTTTCTTTTCCAAATAAAGACAAAGCGTTGGTATTTTCTAAATCAGACTCACCACGTGATAGCGTTGAAGATAAAAGGGCATAAACCATACAGGTTTTTTGCTCTGTCCAAGGCTCAATATTGTAATTCAGCAACTTAAACTCTATTGGAAGCTTCGCATATGATAGCGTCTCAATATAGGCATTGACACCTCGAGTGTAAGATTGAATGACTGATAATAACTCGGGATCTTTTTTAATTTCATTATACGCCGTTTCTGTAATTCTATTCAGACCTATTCTCCTGTTCATTTGATCCAGCTTCAAAGTTCTGTTGCCCAGAACTTCTGATAACCGACCATAGATTAGTCGGGAGTAAAAATCCATTTGCCAAAGTCTATCTTTAGCCGTCAAATAGCCTTGAACAAAATGGAGGTCGCTGCTATTGGATGCATAGATGTGAGGTATGTCGAGTTCATCAAAATACACTTTTACGTCAGCCTCTAATTCATCGAAATTAAGTTCAGCTTCGTAATTATAAAGCTTCGTATTTTGTAAGTATCCATGAAATGGACTCAAGAACTTACCTAGTGGAGGTATTCCAGAAATACTTGAATTAAAAACTATTGAAAGACCCACTGCCAAAATCAAGGCAACAACGAAACGAAATGTTTTCATAACTGAAAACTATCAATAAATCCTCAGATTACCCTATTTTTAAGCTTTTATAGGTAGTTATTTACAAGCTCACTTATCCGAAATAGAACAATTAATTCAACGCATTTCAAAGATTTCATAAACCTCTTAAGTTAAAAATGGAATTGACAAAAAAGGTATTGGTTTCTTAGTTTGGTTGGAAAACTTATTCAAAACGAAAAATTGCCAAAGAATTCTCAAAAATATTTTATGGATCAAATTCATTTATTATCTCCTTACATTCATGAACGCATGGAGAAAAATGTGATTGACGCCATATCTAGTGGTTGGATAACTACAAAAGGACCTCAACTCGATGAGTTTGAATCTAATTTGAAAGAGAAATTTGGTTTTAGTTATTTATCATTTACGAACTCAGGCACAGCAGCTCTTCATGTTACATTAGCGGCGCTCAATATTGGAAAAGGAGACTTGGTTCTAATTAGCGACGTTTCATTTTGTGCCGTGGCAAATGTTGTATTATACCAGCAAGCAGAACCTGTTTTTATTGATTGTGATACAGAAACTTGGGGGATTGATCCTGATATTTTAGCATCTTATCTCGCCACTGCCGATACCACAAAAATTAAAGCGTTGATCTTGGTGCATCTTTATGGAAATCCAGCGCAAATTCAAAAAATCAAGCTTATTTGTCATCAATATAAAATTATCTTGATTGAAGATGCAGCTGAAGCATTGGGAAGTAAAGTTGATAATCAGTTTTGTGGTACTATCGGGGATATAGGAATTATTTCTTTCAACGGAAATAAAATTTTAACAACAGGTGGAGGTGGGGCCGTAATAAGCCAAGATGAAAAATTTATTGACAGAGTAAAATACCTATCCAACCAAGCAAAATCGTCATCAAAAAATCATTACTGGCATGAAGAAGTTGGTTTTAATTATGGACTAAGTAATATTTCTGCTTCTGTCGGAATTGGTCAACTATACCTTTTCGATGAGATATTACAATACAAAGAAGCTATTCATAATCGGTATAGAGCGTTTAGTGAAAGGCACAAAAATTTGTCCATGGCGCCACTTCGCAAGGGAATAATTTCTAATAACTGGCTAAATACGATTATTATTAACGATGAGAGAACTGCTAAAATAGATTGGAATGATTTGCTTGATTTTTTTTGGCGCCATAAAATTGAAGTGAGAAGGTTCTGGACTCCACTACACCTACAGCCGGCTTATAACACCTTTGAATATGTCTCCAATGGAGTAGGGAATAGGCTCTTTTCGCAAGGACTTTGCTTACCAAGTAGCCCTAATCTTACTATCGGAAACCAGAATTATATTATTGATTTACTCGAGGACTATCTAACGGGTAGAGGTCTTCTTCAATCCCATTCCCTTGGAATTTAATGGAGGAATGAATAACTCGAATTTGAAGGTAAGAAAAATATAACCGTCTTTATTACTGGAGTTTCCCCTTTGACCACCAGGAATCAGGATGTTATCGTACGCATTTTGGTTAACCAATGCTATTTCATCTTTGCGGTTTGATAAAAGAGCAACAGTGGTATTATCAATTTCGACAGGAAAATTTGTAGAAACATCATCTAAATAATCACTGAGTGTTAACCTATAGGAGGCTTCAGTAACAAAATTGAGAAAAGGAGTAAGCTTAAACTTTAGCCCCATACCAACAGGGAAGGTCATTGTAACGGGAGAATAAGAGTTGCTCTCGGTTTCTAATTCACGTAAATAATATTTTGTACCTGCCAATGTGGTTGTTGGATTTACCGTGACAGCACCGAGCCCAACGAATAGATAGGGATCTATCTGTGACCTTTTATAATAGTCTCCTTTATATTCAAGTAAATAGAAAATTGTTTGAATTGAAAATTCAAAGTTTCTGGATTCAAAGGATAGATTCCTTTGTTTCTCGTAAGAACCATCGTCAGCAAAGAAGTCTTTACCACGAATATTGAAATAAACGAATTCAGCTCTCACAGCTATTTTCGAGAGCAATCTTGCTTCCATTCCTAAACTAAAATTCGAAAACTCATTCTGAAATTGGTAATTATGCTTTAACTCTCCTCGATACATAGACATACCTGCACCAACTTGTGCGGAAAAATAGCGGTCGTTGTATTTCCAAGCCAGAAAGTTTTGGCTCATCAAAAAATGTCCGGAGAAAAGTAAAATGAAAATGATTCCTATTCTGCCCATTGTAGGGTAAAACTAACAACTTGTTAAAGTTATTATGCAGAAACGAAATAAATATGAGGTAAAATAGACATTTTTCCTTGATGAAAGGGAGACTTTCCAAACCGACAGGTGCATTTGAGACCTACATCCCTTTTCTTCGTTTCCGCAACGATACCAAACTCATCTGGAAATTCGTTTTGATATTACTTTCTTACTTGGAAAAATTGGTGTTTTAAACCCATTGATTAAATTGATGAAATAATCAATAAAGGCTACTAAACAAGATGCTAAAAGCTAATTTCAACAAAATCAAGATATTTTTTGTAAGAGATATTTGGGAGGTAAAACTTTCTGCACTTTCAAGTACCCAAGCTTGGCTTTTTCGTCAGATAAGAATATTGGTTATCACGTTTAAAGAATATAATGATGATAAATGTGTAGAAAAAGCATCTTCATTAACCTATTACACATTGCTTTCCGTAGTTCCTGTGATTGCGATTGCTTTTGGAATAGCAACCGCTTTCGGTTTAGAGGGATTTTTGCGAGAGGAGCTGGTAATCTATTTTAGCGGCCAACAGGAAGTATTAGAGTATATGCTCGATTTTGCTGATTCGGCGCTTAATAACACAAGTGGAGGTGTAATATCAGGGATTAGCTCAGTTTTTTTAATTTATGCTGTAGCAAGACTCTTTCATAATATAGAAGTTTCATTTAATAGCGTTTGGAATACCCTGAAAGGCAGAACACTGCAAAGAAAGCTGTCGGACTACATGTCTATAATCTTATTAGGTCCGATAATATTGATTCTTTCCAGTACTGCTACCGTTTTTATTACAACCCAAGTCGAAATACTTACTAGAGAATTTGGGCTTATGGGTAGTATAAAAGGCTCTATTATGTTTTTGATTAATCTTATTCCTTACACGCTTATCTGGATATTGTTTTTTTTGATCTACATTATTTTCCCTAGTACAAAAGTAAATGCTAAACCTGCTTTCATAGCAGGTGTATTGGCAGGTACCGTATACCAATTGACACAATGGGCTTATATCACTTTTCAAGTAGGAGTAAGTAGTTATAGTACCATTTATGGAAGTTTTGCCGCTTTCCCACTTTTCTTGATATGGGTAAATATTAGTTGGCTTATCGTATTGTTTGGGGCAGAATATGCATACGCAGCACAAAATGTAAACCGTTGGAAAATCACTAATAATTCTTTAAGAATTAATTACGGACTTAGGAAAAGGCTTTACTTACTTTTGGTAAAAATGGTTGCTGATAATTTTAGAGATGGTAATTCGACGAGTTTTCAACAAATCGAGGAAGAGATCAATTTGCCAACTCATATTTTATCCGAATCAATTCACGAACTAATTACTTTTAATTTAATAGTGAAGCTGGATTCTGACAATGAAGAACTTTATCAGCCGGCCTTTGATATTCATCAAATGAATATTTCAAATGTGCTTGAAAAAGTGGAAAATGAAGGGATTGAAGCTATGAGTTTGAAATGTGACAATGAATTAGAGTTACAATCCATTGAAAGTAAATTGAACGAAATGCAAAAAAAGACATTTGACAATGGCGGGAATACACGTCTGATCGACTTATGATTTTCTTTGCTTAAACGACCATGTAAATTCAAATTCAGAAACAACAGTTCCGTCACTCATTTTACCAATGGTGTGGAAGGTTGCTATTTGAGGCTCTCCAGTTGAGATGGCTTTTTCTGTAGCTTCAAAAGCATTTTTAACATCCAAGCACTCAAAAAACACCTTATCTGTAGCTTTCTTTGCAAAGGAGGCCTTCATATCTACGATGATAAAAGCGACAGAAGGTTTGATTCCAGAAACTGCCAATAGGCAACCTGTTGCTGTCGATAGTTCGGCGGCCATCGCTTGAACGGCGAAATAGGTTGATTTAAACGGATTTTTATTCAGAGATTTGAATGGAACAGAAGTTGTGCAACGCTCTTCGTCTAATTGGGTAACCCTTAAACCAGCGATAAATCCCATAGGGAGACTTCTTAGCATGTAAAGCGCAAACTTCCAATGGCTAGTTATTTCTCTCTTGAGTTTTTCTTTCTGGTGCATTTTTACCAAAATAATGCATAAAGCACGGTCACAACAATCATTACTGCAAATGAACCAATATTGAATGTCGGAGAAGTTTTAAATAACGCAGAACTTATGTTAATTCCTTTATCACTGTCTTTGCCGCCAGTTTCTAAGTAGCTGAAAATAGCAATTACGAGCATGGTAAGCAGACAAGTCAATCCCATTTGATTCATGAAAGGCATACCAGGAACGAATTTAAATGCTAAGGCGATTGGCACAGACAATACCGCACCCCAGATAGCTCCCTTGTTGGTCGTTTTCTTCCAAAAAAGGCCTAATAGAAAGACTCCTAAAATTCCAGGGCTCACTATTCCCGTGTATTCTTGGATAAACTGAAAAGCTTGATCTATACCTCCTAACAAAGGAGCCATTATACATGCAATAATAAGTGCTACACCCGCTGATATCCTGCCGACATTTACCGTTTTCTTATCAGAAGCATTTTTATCTATGTATTGCTTATAAATATCCATAGTAAATATGGTAGAAGTAGAGTTAAGCATAGAGGCTAACGATGAAACAATGGCAGCAGCCAATGCTGCAAAAGCCACACCTTTAAGGCCCACCGGCAAAAGTTGTAGCAACCATGGGTAAGCCTTATCTGATTGCCCAATTCCTGGGAGATTGGTTTGGGCTGTTTCTCCAAGACGGATCATCGTAGCAGGATCATTGATCATGACATAGGCAGCAATGCCAGGAATAACAACAATAAATGGGATCACTAACTTTAGACATGCAGCCATCAAAATACCTTTTTGAGCTTCTTTTAATGATTTTGCAGCAAGTGTTCTTTGAATGATATATTGATTAAATCCCCAATAATAAAGATTCGCAACCCATAAGCCACCAACCAAGACCCAAATACCAGGTAAGTTGGTGTATTCAGGATTTGACTTATCTAATATCATATGGAATCTTTCAGGGACTTCATTAAGCACTTGAGTGAAACCTGCAATCCATCCTTCCCCATTTGACAAGGTGTCTAGCGCTAAATATGTCGTTAACAATCCTCCTAACACCAAAAAAACAACTTGAACAACGTCCGTCCAAGCCACAGCTGATAATCCGCCGTACAGTGAATAAGCAGCTGCGAATGTAGCTAACCCCATAACTCCATAGATCATTGGCACGCCCATTATTGTTTCCAAGGCGAGCGCTCCTAAATAGAGTACTGAACTGAGATTAACAAAAACATAAAGCCCAATCCAAAAAACTGCTAAAATAGTTTTCAATTGCGTGCTATATCTCTTTTCGACAAATTCGGGAATGGTGTAAAGTCCTTTTTCTATAAATATTGGTAAAAAGTATTTCCCCACGATAAGTAGTGTAATGGCGGCCATCCACTCGTACGATGCAATGGCTAAACCACTTGCAAACCCACTTCCTGACATGCCTATAAACTGTTCGGCGGAAATATTTGCTGCGATCAACGATGCACCAATGGCCCACCAAGGGAGTGATTTGCTTGCAAGAAAGTAATCTTCTGCATTTTTTTCATGGCCTTTTTTATCGCGAGAAACATAAAGGCCTACACCAAGAATAAGCGCACAATATGCTACAAATACTGCAATATCAATAGAAGAAAAATCCATCTGTGTTGTTAAGTTGTTTTAAAAAGTACTCATCGTCTTGAAGTTCCTCCCTGCGAATCTTCCGATTTCTTCATTATTTTTTTCTGCTCCTGTTTTAAAAAGTATTTTTCAAGACCCCCCTCAACGAATTTCGCTCCAAAAAATAATATAACAAGGATAAATAAATCTAGATAAGGAATTGATATTGAGTCTTCAATAATTGGTTGAAGAATAACTTGTTCTAGTACAAATAGAGTAAGTGCAACGATGAGCATTATAGTAGAAGCTCTACGACTGATTTTCAATCTTGCTAATTCAAAAATGGTCTCTTCTAGCTTAGTATTCTTATCCTTGATCTCATTGTTCTGCTCCCTAATCTGGATATTTGCACCATCTAGCTTTTTCTGCAGTCTATCTGATACCCGTGTTATTACCTTAGCCTGCGCAACAAGCTCTTCGTAATCGTCAGAGAACTCATCAAGTTGTTCTTGGTATATAGCATGAGATTTCAGTTTGATTCTGAAATCTTTAAGCCTTCTTACTTCTTCATGGTAGAGTTCTCTAGGGGATTCCATTGATGTGTTTCAATTACTCGATCTCAAGAAAGTTAAATTCCAAATCGAGTAAATCAGCGTAATCTTCTCCTGCCTCCATCATATCTTCGTCATCTTCCTCGTAATACCAATTGATGACTAAGGTTTTACCACTTTCTTCAATGTTGCAGAGGCGCTTAAATACATCAAATAGGCATTTTGATGAACTCGTATTGAAATATTCGTAAGAAAAATTCGCAGTAAATTCTTCTTTATCGCTTTCTGCAATAAAGTCAAGTGCTTCAATGACTTTTTGGTAAAAGAGAATAGAATTTTCCGGACTTGATCTTCCTTTTATTTCTAAAATACTTTCATCTGGATCAAAACTTACTAATGGCGTAATCCTTGTTGGCTCTATAAAAAATTTCTCCATTGTTAACAGAACTTTCGATGCTGGTTATAGTTCGCGAGGTAATCTCACCTGTAAGGTAAAATAAGAAACAATATCTGAAACAGGTTGAAAAGTATATCTTAATTTTTGTCCTCCTGTTTTTCTTGCTATATCGATGAATCCAAGTCCCCCTGTTCCTTTATCAGAAAACTCTTGTTCATTCAATACTTTTTTGTAAAGGGCTCTCAGTTCTTCAGGATCAACAGAATTGATGTCATCAAGGCGTTGCTTGATGTTTTCAATTTTGTCAGTCGGAACGTAATTTCCAGTTTGAAGACTGTAGAATCTTTTACGGGCGGCAATCATGATCAATGCTGACCTTGAATCATAACTGTTGACCTTAATATCTTCGGCATTCACTTCATCTAAGTGGTAGTAAAGATTTTGTATGACCTCTGTAGCTACATTATAAAATTTCTTTTTGACCTTTCGGTTTTCTTCAAGCTCTTCTAGTCTTTCTTCTAAAGTGGCTATCATAGATGTAACAAGATCAAAGGTTAATTCCCCTTTGTACATCAAAATGATATTCTGATCGTATATGTTTTTATAACTCCTTAGGTGATCCATTATATGATTGAAACATTTTCGTTAAAACTAAATACTATTCTCATAGCAGACAAATATTTCTAAAGCGATTGTTTAATTAGTGATTCGTTTAATACCTTATTATGAGATGTTTATCCTGATTCACAAGTTATCATAAAACTTCATTTTTTGCTAAGTCATGGATGTTGTACCTAGGTTCGTCGATGTTTATCCCATTTATTTCGAATAAATCTAACTCGCAACCATAAAAACTTTCTTGTTCTATAATATCTTCCATTAAATATTATATTTTCGACAATAATACTAGCGTTTAACCAATACAGAATACTATGTTAAAGAAAGATGTTTACGCCATTGCCTACCTGGTAACAGCACTGGTGGTGGCAGGGTCGGTTGCTTATTATATATTTTTTGTTCAAAAGGATATTGTTTTAAGATCATTCAATGAAGACCCGCAAATCGTACAAACTGCAACTGAGCAAGGTGCTTTTGGACAGCAGATAACAAAAAATGCAATAGGTATGGGATATTCGGAAAACGAACGAAATTTTCGAATATTCCAAGCAGAATTAGGTAGAATCCTTCCTTTATGGCAACAAAACCATAAGGCACTACTAGAGGGTGATGCAGGCATAGGAATTGATGCACCAAGTCAGTCACCTGAATATGTTCGTCTGCAAGAAGATCTCAAATTCTTTTATAGTGAAATGAACATCAATGCCACCAATCTTCTAGATGTCGATTATACAACAAATGTGACTGATGTCAATTATCTGGCCTTGAGAAGTTCCATTGAGACGCTTATTAATACAGTAAGGAAATATCAGATAGCTGCGGACAATGTATCAGATTATTTTGTGAAAAAGTCTCAAGCCGACCGCACTGGTTTTGCTTTCGTAGAAAAGGTGGTATTCGTCGTGTTTCTGGGTATTTTGTTATTACAAGGATTTTTTGTTTTCAGACCTTTAGTGAAATTGGCATCTGACAACTATCTATCAGCCAACAAGGCGTACATAAAAATTAAAAAATCAGAAGAGGAGCTACAAATCAATTACAAAAAACAAAAAATCATCAATAAGAAGCTTTACACCTCTAGGAAGGAACTCGAAGAGAAAAACAATAAGCTTCTTGATTCTGAATCTAAATTATTAAGAAGTAGTGAAGAGCAGATAAAGATTAACGAGCAATTGATTAATGCCCAAGGAGAATTAAATTCGGCATATCAGAAACTTCAAGATTCAGAAGTTGAAATTCGTGAATTAGCGGATAAGCAGTTACAGGATAACGAGAAGCTATTTCTTGCAGAGAAAAAGTTGAAAGAAACACTTTCCCTAGAACAAAAATCAAAACAAGAATTAGCTAATGCAATGGCAAATCTAAAAGGAGCACAATCTCAATTGGTTCACTCGGAGAAAATGGCTTCATTAGGGCAGTTAACGGCGGGTATTGCTCATGAGATTAACAACCCTATTAACTTTATTTCTAGTGGCATGGTCTCGATTAAAATGTCAATTGAATCTTTGACTGAGATAGCCGAAGAATACTCCAAACTTGATGACGGAGAGGAAGACTATGAAGAAGTCATAGCCAATGTGAAGGAGCTAAAAGAAGAGCATGAATATGAGGAAATCATGGAAGAACTTGACGAACTCATTAAAGATGTGAACTACGGAGTTACGAGGACGATAGAGATTGTGAAGGGTCTCCGAGTTTTCTCAAGACTTGATGAAGAGGAAGCTAAAATCGCCAATGTTAATGAAAACATAGACGCAACACTTACACTTCTAAGAAACAAAACGAAGAACAGAATTAAGGTATCAAAATATTATGATGAGAATATGAAAGATATCGAATGCTATCCTGGTCAGTTAAACCAAGTCTTTATGAATATCATGAATAATGCTATTCAGGCAATACCAGACGAGAAAAAAGATGGAGAATTGACAATATATACAGAAGAACTTGATGATGCAGTAGTTGTGAGAATCAAGGACAATGGACAAGGTATTCCTGAGGAGATAAAAAATAGAATTTGGGAACCATTTTTCACAACCAAAGAAGTAGGTGTTGGAACAGGTTTGGGTATGTCAATTACTTATGGAATTATACAAAAACATAATGGTACCATAGAATTGACAAGTGAAGTGGGGCAGGGAACAGAATTTGCCATTACCTTGCCAAAGGAAATTAGACGTCAGGTAGAGAAAAAGTCAGCTGTTGCTCAGAGTAGTTAAAAACGAGCGGCAGTCTGTAAGAGAATTGATCTAAAATGGAAGAAACTAGAGATACTATTGAACAAAAATCTGCAAGGAAACTTAAGGATTATTCATTGTTGTATGTAGATGATGAAACCACGAATCTTCGAGTTTTCAAATCGAATTTCAGGAAATATTTCAATGTATATACATGTGCGAGTCCTTTGGAGGCAATCGAGCTGCTCAAAGAACAAAAGGTTCAAGTGATCGTAACTGATCAAAGGATGCCTGAAATGACTGGCACAGAGTTTCTTGAAAGAATATTACCTGAATATCCAGATGTTATAAAAATCATACTTACTGGCTTTACTGATATTGAAGCTATTAAGGATGGTATTAACAGATGTGGTATACACAAGTATATTACAAAACCTTGGAATTTTGATGAGATGAAGGGCGTCTTGGATCGAGCGATGGAAGCCTACCAACAATCTCAGGATACTGAAGAGCATATGAAGGTTCTTGAGACTACTAACGTAGAACTTGAGAGCAAAGTAACAGAGCGAACGAGAGAGCTAAATGAAATTAATAAAAAGCTCATTGACAGTATTAAATACGCTGGACTTTTACAGCAGTCTATGCTGCCTAATGAGAGGTATTTAAGCAGGATATTTAGCGAACATTTTATACTATACAAAACGAAATATCTTTTTAGTGAAGAGTTCGTGTGGACTACAAGCCTTAATTTTCGTTCTGAAGACTTTACGGTAGTTGCAATTATAGAATTTGATGGAAAAGGAATTGTAGGGTCTTTGAAAACCTTGATAGCAGATTCAATTTTGAATGACTTGATCCAGGATAGAAAAATATTCCATTCCGGCGAAATAATTAGAGAATTGAAAAATGAGTTGGATGCCGCGGGTTCCAAAGAACTTAGAACTGATCTAAAGGTATCCGTTGCGCTCTTTGATAACAATGAAAAAACCTTACAGTTCAGTGGTATAGAGCAGGATATGGTTTTTTTCAACGGCACTAATATGGTAATTATTGAAGGTGATTCTGCTGATAGTATTGACGATCTATTAGCAGAGAAAATAGCTATTGAACCTGACACTACCTTTTATATGTTTACCAATGGATTTTATAATCAAGAAAACCAAGACGGTGTTAAATTCAGCATGGAAAAATTTGAGGAGATGTTAAAGTCTATTCAGTCAAAGAGTTTAGCAGATCAGTATCAATTTATCAGTCAAACGCTCGATGATTGGAGAGGGGATAGTGGGTTAACTGATGATGTTTCAGTGATAGGATTTAAACTATAAAATATGGCTGTCAAAGCAAGTAATTTTAAAAATTGGTGTACCGAAAATATTAGTCCACAATCCTGGACTAGAATATCTTTAAAATGTTTGACCCAGGTAAGAGAGAATGGATTGACGCTAAAAGACATGGAGGATGCAAATCCTGATTTTGATATTCCAGCTCCTTTGGTGGAATCTTTACACGGCGCATTGCAGGAACTCTATGATATGCAGGTAGAAGAAAGCCTTTTAATTACCTACTAGTCACGCTGATAAACTCACAATACCCTTTTTATCAATACTGAGGAGACTCTTTATTTTTCTCACAACAGCTCTTTATTTAAAATTAAGACCAGCTATCCATTAAATGGGTTTTAATTTTAAATAAAGTCTTAGAATTACTCCGAAATCTGTAACTCAGAATGACAGATATGTATGTAGTCTAGTTTTAAAACCCTTTTTATAAAGACTTAAATTAGGTTGAGTTTCGGTCGGAAGCTGGTTTTGCGAGAGTACAGTTAAATCTCAATTCCCATTACTAGCACATCATCAGTTTGTGGGGTGCTACCCTGCCAAGAAAGTAATTCATTCTCAATTTCTTCACCTTGTTTTTCCATAGGGAGAACGGAAGTTTTGGCAATTAATGTCTTAAGGTTTTTGGCCATAAAACGCTTATCATTATCTCCACCAAATTGATCTTGAAATCCATCAGAAAACATATAAAGCTTATCACCATCTTCTAATTGAATTTCTTCTTTTCCAATGGTACTTGCAACTGTTTTCTCATCGCCATCCATTCCGCCTATCATAGCTCTAGGGCCTTTAAAGCTTGTTAGCTCTCCTTTTCTAAGCAGATGTAATTGTATGCCTGCACCAGCAAATTCGGCAGTTAAGTCATCAAGATTAATGACTACCAAGCCCATTTCCATTCCATCTCTATAGCCCTCTTTCGCGTCGCGTTGAAGTTCTAACTTAATTTGCTTATCCAGTCTGGCAAGAATTTTCATTGGATCTATGGAATTTTGGTAGTAAATAATGTTTGTCAGCTGATTACTGCCCATTATTGACATAATTGCCCCAGGTACGCCATGTCCAGTACAGTCGGCGCAGGCGATAATTAAATACTCATTTCTGCCTTGCCTTATTCTTTCAAACCAATAAAAGTCACCACTCACGACATCTTTTGGCTTATTGAGAATAAATGCATCTTTGGTTACTTTCGAGATTAACTCCAAATTAGGTAAAATTGATTTTTGAATACGTTCTGCGTATTTTATGCTGTCTTCTATTTGAGTATTTACATGCTCTAATTCGGACTTTTGCAGTTCAATCTTTTCATTTTTATCTCCTAGCTCTTGATTCAGGTTCTTTTGTTCTTCCATCCTTTTATGAAGCATAGAGGAAGCATATTCAATTTGTCTGGCTAACTCACCAAGCTCATCTTTAGATTTTATATTAAGTTGAATATCGAGATTACCTTTTGCTAGTTCTTTAGCGGCATTACCTATCATTATTATTGGCTTAACAAAAACATTCGCTGCAATTAGTGATAGTAATATCGCTGCGAGTAGAATCGGAACAACTACCCATAACAATGTTTTTTGAATTTTTATTAGTGGTTGAAAGGCCAAATCCTTAGAGATGTCAACAGAGAGTGTCAAATTATTCCCTAAATAATTCTGATATCCCCTTTCTTTGGCTACAAAAAATAATCTATCGCTTGTTTCTAAAAGTTCGACTTTGGTGTTTTTAACATCTTTAACTATTTCGAAGTATCGATATTTATCGTTCAATACTTGATCTGTGTTCGTGTTTGAATAAAGAAGCAAACCTTCTTGATTGAACAGATTGATATTCAATGTTCTATCGTTTCCTTCTTTTCCAAGGGTAATATTTCCTAATATCTCGTACAATTCGTCCACCAGAATCCTACCTACTATTATTCCGATTTTTTCGTTATCTGCGTTTTTCACTACGCTCGCGAAGTTCATTACAACCCTGTCTATTGACTCAGATTTACTGATGTTCATTACATACTCTGCACCATTGTCAATTTCAGTCCAATAACTTTGTCCTGAGTGCTTTTTGTCAAGAGAAAGTCGCTTGCTATCGGCTAATCTGACTTTATCCATGTTAAAAAAGGAGAACGAATAGTAGAGTTCACTTAGACCCTCAAGTTCTTGCAGACGTTTGATCGTTTCTTCTTTTTCTAGTTCTGCAAATTGAAAGTAAGGATTTTTTGCAGCCATTCGGACATCATTGAGCCGAGAAAACATAAAACGCTCAATATTGGCAATATTTTCCTCTGACTGATTTTTAATGCTCGCTAAAAGTTCAGATTTGAATGCTTTTTCTACCTGACCATTCATTACAAAAAACAATGTGGCCAAAGAAGAGATCACTAAAAATAGACATAGAGAAGTAAGCTTACTATATATACTCATGGTTAGGTTTTAACTTTCAACTTACAAATAAGCCAATTAATAAATCATTAAAAAGCATAGTAAGAGACATTTTTATATCTACTCTGATTATTCCATTAAAATTCATGTATTCTTCACAAAGTATTTTTTGATTGTGTAATAATTAGTTTTTTTGCGTTCAAATATAGAATAATGGTCTTAAGAATATTTATAGTCACTTTGTTAGCTGTTTTTTTTCTCACAGTAAAAAGTCAAAACCTGAGTATTTATCGGAGCGATAAGAGTGTAGAAAAGACTACAGAAAAATTAGTCCAAATAATAAAAAAGAGCGGATTGAACTATATAGAGACGATCAGCTATGATAAAACTTTGATAGATGCCGGACATAAAATAGATCCAACAAAAAGTGTTTTGTTTGAAGATCCTAACTTATCAGCTCAGCTGATTGGCTGCCAACAGACAAGTGTTCTCGATTTACCTCTAAAAATCTTAGTATGGGAAGAGCACAAGGATGTTTACATTGGGTTCATTGATCCAAAATTTATGAAGAAAAGATTTTTATTAGTTGGCTGTGACGATATTGTTGAGGCTTTAACCAAGCTTATGGTTAGGGTGACGAACGATACCATTCGAAAATAAATTTAATCTAATACCTCAAAAGGAACCGCCACTTTAACAAATTCCCATCTTAAGACAAATTCATTTTTTGTGAAGTAAATTTTTAGTTTTTCCTGATTCTCCGGTAGCCACTCAGGTTCTACTTTTATCCTGAGTTGATCTTTCTCCGAATTGTAATTATAAGCGCCCCACTGTTCCCACTCCTTATTAAATATCATTGTCCAGCTCAGTTGACCTGGAATGGTAAAAAAGGCATACTTACCTTTTGGTAGTCTTTTACCCGAAAGTAAAATATCGGTTTCCACTTCTATAATTGTAGCATCATTTGCTCCAGTTCGCCATACTTGGTTATATGGCTCCAGTTCACCCCATATTTTTCTTTTTCGTACGGAAGGGCTGCTGTACTCTGTTTTATATAAATTATTATTTATGATGAGACTGTCTTTTTTCAAAGGAGAGGGACGTGTATTTGGATCTGAGTTGCTGCAACTACCCAGACAGGTTATAAGTACAATCGTCAAACAATAAATGGAGTGTCTGTATATGTACAGTGAATGTTCTTTTTCGATCACTTTAAGATAATAAGTTGTTATACTAAATGTTTGATTTTAAGCATATTAACTGACTAGGAATGTTTTTTGTTGTAAAATTAGTTTAAAGAAAAGATCATGGGAATTATTGGAATAGAGATTCCTCAGCTTAATGAAGAGCAAGACATTGAGGTAGAGGTACGAGTAAATGGTATAAAAAAACAATACAATTATCGTGTTGAAATATTTTATTGGGATGAGTGCCCATTTTCCACGGATAATAGAGTGGAATGTATTAGGCAACTCATCAATGGGTATGATAAAAACTGGGATCTGGCACATATTGGCCTGCCAACTGATGATTATATACCCATAACCTTTAAAAAGAAGAGATTTTAAAAAGGCAGATCATCATCTCCTGAAAAGTCTTCTTTTACCCAGTCGCCTTCTTCTGATGGTGGTGGAGGAGCATCTTGGTTAGGACTAGAAGGAACAGCTTGATTAGTTGATTTTTGTTCTATTCGCCAAGCTTGGAGCGTATTAAAATATTTGGTATTTCCTTGAGGATCAGTCCACTTACGACCTTTTAGGTTAAAAGCTATTGATACCTCTTGTCCCACTTTAACCTTATCAAGCAGGTCACAATTGGCTTGGATAAGCTCCATCTTTATGTATTCAGGATACGATGGATTTTCCGCATATTCTATTACAAATTCGCGCTTTTTAAATGAAGCCGATATATCCTGTGTATCGAATTTCTCTATAATTTTACCTTCTATATTCATGATGTCATTTTTTGAAACTATTCGCCAAATTAGTAGTTATCGTTAGCATATGAAGAAGTCTAAAAAGATTTTTTTTATTATTAGTGCAATTTTTTTGATTATCATGATTTTAATCGGGTTTGATATATCAAGTAAAACTACATGGCCAGGGTCGAAAAAAAATCTAAAGGAACGAATAGAAGATAGAGTAGATGAGTAAGAATAAAGTTGATATTTCTAAGATTGACTTAGAGAAAGAAAGAGAAAAGATCACTGATATGCCTGGGCTGATTGAATATGCTCACACTGTGGGAGGAGCCATTATAAAGCCTGAAGATAAAGGCAAAATCAAAGGAGTTTCCGTGGCAGCCATGCATGATCAGACCGATCGACAATTCCAGCAAATTTATAAACAGATGCAAACTCTTGTAGATCAGGCCAAGTACTTGCAAAAGCGAGTGGAGGTATCAGAACGGATCTACACATCTGACATGGGTTTTAAACCCATTTTTAATACAGACTACTATCTATATCGTAGAAAAAAAGGTGGCGATGTATTGTCTATGGTAAGTCCTGAGGAATGGGGTAGAAGCTATCCGTTTGAAAAGTTTGTCGCTCATGTCAGATTACTTTCAGATCACACTTGGGATATCATAAAAGCAGAGGACGAATTATAAGTTCTTAAATCTTCGCTCGAAGCGAAAAGTATATATTTCTACCTGCTGCACTTATTCCAGAAGAATATGTGCGGTAGTGTTTGTCGAAAATATTTTCCACACCGCACTGCACGGTGAAAACATCCGTGAGAAGATATTCAGTTTGAATATTCAGCGTAAACCAATCAGGAGAACCCTCTTCAGTATATAATTCCTTTTTATCTATAATCTCCGTGTCGGGTATTTGAGAAGGTTTTTTGTTGAAATTATAAAGCACAAATATTGTGCTTTTCATTTTTTCTAGATTATTAGAAAGAGAAACTCTGCCAAAAACAGGTGGAATATGACGAAGAGGTTCATCTTCGGTTAAGGTTCTACCTTTTGAATAATTTATTGAACCTTCATAATCCCAGAAGTCATTTACATTTCCCTTTATATTTAATCCTGTACCAATAATGCGTGCTCGCCCACCATTTACTTGCGCTCGAAGTGCTCTTTCCTGGGCATCAATGATTACCGAACTTTTTCCAGCAATCGTATATTCATCACGAACAATCGTATTTATTAAAAGACTGTGGTAGCCCACCACATTGAATAAAAACTTGCTGGTTTTAAACTGATACGACAATTCTTGATTGTACGTGTATTCTGGTTTCAAATCGGGATTTGGAACAGTTACAACTTCGTCAGATATTTCAAAAAGCTTACCCACGTCATCTACGTTTGGTGCTCTAAATCCAGATGAAGCAATTCCACTCACTTTATGATTTTTATTCGGTCGGTATACCAAGCTTAGCATGCCATTAATTGCCTGATTGTTCAAGTCATAATCACCATCAAATAGGGCAATTTGAGAATTACTCGTTTTGGCACTTAGCCTTATCGCACTATATCGAGTACCTACTCCAAAAGTCCATTGCTTAAGTTCTTTGAGATAATTTAAGTAGAAAGCAAATGATTGATAGGTACTGCCTTCGTTGGGATATCTACTGTCTGTTATGCTTTTTTCTTTACTTAGCAAATCTGTTCGAAAGGCGTTTGATGTCACT
The DNA here is from genome assembly GCA_040218415.1 of Cyclobacteriaceae bacterium. GTDB lineage: Bacteria > Bacteroidota > Bacteroidia > Cytophagales > Cyclobacteriaceae > JAVJRN01. The sequence continues at coordinate 50,329 of JAVJRN010000074.1, read as the reverse complement.
AAATTGGAGAATAGATCTACTCCGTAGTAGATATGATCTTCTCCAAATGACTTGTTAAAATCAATATTCAAGGTGTAGAGATCGACTTCTTCCATTTGAGATCTGAGGCTCTCACTTCCGAATCGTCTGTCGTTGCGACTTTCATGATAGCGCTGATAACCAAATGTTATCCTGGTTTCATCAAAAAAACTATTGGGCTTATAATAATTGAAGGTGTACCTATTGAGTAGCCATTCTTGCGGGCCATAATACCACTCAGCATAGGTTAATGAATCAGAATTGGCAGTGTTCAAAGCCAATCGATCGTAGCGCGGAATATCTGAAGACTGACTAATATAGAGTGCCAATTCCAAATCAGAATACGCTCCAGTCTTGATCCTGAATTTATTGATTGCACTAAAAAGATTAAAACCAGATTGAACTTGCACATCTGGATCATCATTAGGAACCAGAAAATCAGCTCCGTCCAGTGTTGCAACATAAAAATTCCTTTCAAAATAGCCTTGATATGCCGAGGATCGATTTGAACCAGCTCTGAGGTCTCCAAAGTTAGAATAGGAAAATGATCCGAAATAATTGAAGTTCTTTGTGCTCACCTCCGTGCTTAAATGACCGGTGTTTTCGTTGGCAGCAGAAGAATATCTACCGAGCACATTTACCTTAATTTGTAAGTCTTCACTAAAAGAAGGGGAGATGGTGTTGAAACTCATAACTCCACCAAGTGCGTCACTTCCATAAATGATTGATCCCGGACCGTAGATCACCTCTGCTTTTGAAAGTGCATTAGGGTCAATATTAATGATGTTTTGCAAATTTCCAGAACGATAAATGGCGTTGTTTAATCTTACTCCATCAACAACCAGCAGTACTGAATTAGCAGCGAATCCTCTAAGCATAGGGCTGCCACCACCAAACTGGCTTTTTTGCACAAATACTTCCCCACTATATTCCAGTAAATCGGCAGAAGTAGCTGGGTTGGAAAACTCAATGGTCTTTTTACTTACAGAAGTGATGTCCTGAGCAATAGCTGAAGGATTTTGTGACCATCGATTAGCTGAAATAACCACATCGTCAAACTCAACGACACGATCTATTAATTCAATTTTAGTAAGTGATTTTACTTTCTTTGCACTTATGATTTTTTTTTCAAAACCAGGATGCTGAAAAATAATCTTACCTGAAGAAGGAAACTCATCAAGATTAATTCGTCCATTTTCATCTGAGCTTGTCGTAATTTGTTGGCTTTCGTCATAAACAAAAACATCAGGAATGGGCTCTCCTGAATTTTTTTCTAACAACTGAATAGACTGACTGAATGCTATTTCAGAGCAGATTAGGATAATTACCACAAGGGTAAATTTCATAAGGAGACCAGTTTTTTATCCCGACATCAAGCAAAAATATTGCCGATAATACACTCCTTTTTTTTATTCTTACGCAAATCTATTTTTGAATGCCACTAGTAATTCCATCAAAATATCAGAAAAGGCCGTCTTATTTGTTTTCTGCACATTTAGAAACGATCGTCCCTTCGGTTTTTTTCAAAGCTCCAACATTGCATTATGAGAGGGAGAGGTTAGAATTAGAGGATGGAGATTTCCTTGATTTGGACTGGCTTAAGCAGGATAATAAGAAGTGCATGGTCATTACGCATGGTCTAGAAGGAAGCTCAGATAGATATTATGTAAAGAGAACGGCTCAGTTTTTTCATAGTAGGGGCTGGGACATTTTGACGTGGAATTGTCGAAGTTGTAGTGGTGAGATGAATAGACTTCCTCGCTTTTATCATCATGGAGATACAGATGACCTTGCACAAGTTGTAGATCAAGCGACTTCAAAAAATTATGAGCATGTGATATTGTTTGGCTACAGTATGGGCGGGAGTATGAGTTTGAAATATTTAGGTGAAAAAAGACACCTACATCCGTCGATTAAAGGAGCGACAACTTTTTCTGTTCCTTGCAACTTGCGAGACAGTGCAGTGGAAATTCACAAAAAAGGCAATCGGTTTTATGAAAGGCGCTTTTTGGAAAAGGTCGTTGATAAGATGAAAATTAAATCCAAAACAATGCCTGAGATAGACATTTCAGGTATTGATGAACTGCCTGATTTTGATTCGTTTCACGAGCGATATACAGTCCCGCTACATGGTTTTAGTTCTTTAGATGACTTTTATAATCAATCAACTTGCGATCAATATCTCTCCAATATTAAAAAACCTGTATTGATTGTCAACGCGCAAAATGACCCGATGCTAGGAGATAAATGCTACCCAAGAAATCTGGCGCAACAAAGTGAACATGTTCACTTAGAGATTCCTAGAGTAGGAGGGCATGTTGGTTTTACGCTTTCTCCTAAAAACTTTAGTTGGATGGAATACCGAGCGGAGGAGTTTATTCTGAAGACGATTCTTCCTTAGTTGGTATAAAGTCAAGCGAAACGCCATTGATGCAATATCGTAAGCCTGTTGGCTTTGGGCCATCCGGAAAGATGTGCCCCAAATGCCCATCGCATCTTGCACAAAGCACTTCAGTTCTCAACATTCCGTAGGAATTATCACTTTCTTCTTTTACATATTCCTTTTTGATAGGTTCCCAAAAACTTGGCCATCCGGTACCTGATTTAAACTTCGTTTTAGAACTAAATAATGGCAGCCCGCAACCTCCGCAAGTGTAAGTTCCTGCTTTCTTGTTATTCCAAAGATCGCCCGTAAACGCGCGTTCAGTGCCTTTTTCTCGGAGTACATTGTATTCCAAAGCAGTCAGTTGGGCTTTCCACTCTTCAGAAGATTTTTCTACTTTTTCTATTTTACCTGAGGGAACGTCTATCTTGTTTTCGTCCTGCTCTACCTTTTGCGCACAAGCAACGGTAATCGTAAGTAGTACTAAAAATAAAAGAGAATGTAATTTCATGTTTGTCATTTTATCTTGAAACACATTTCAAGCGATATTGATTTAAAACAATGACATTTTGTTTTTTCAATTGAAATATTTGGCCTTAGAACCTTTTTAAAGCTAATTCCGCAATGTGTTTTCCAATGCTTAACGATGAGGTGGCGGCTGGTGAAGGCGCATTACCGACATTGATTATTTGGTCGGTTTCTTGAATGAGGAAATCATCGATTAAGCCTCCATCTTTGTCACAAGCCTGAGCTCTGACACCCGCACCACCTGGCTCTAAGTCTTCCTTACGAATATCAGGAATAAGTTCTTGCAATGCCTTCGTGAAAGCATTTTTTGAATACGAGCGATAAAATTCTCCTAATCCTGTTTTCCAATATTGTGCGGCTACTTTGCGAAATCCTTTCCAAGCAAAGCTACCCATAAGCTCACCTAGATGAATATCTGATTTTTTATAACCCTCTCTTCGATAGGCCAATACTGCATTTGGCCCGGCTTCTATACCTCCTCCAATCATTCGTGTAAAATGAACGCCTAAAAAAGGAAAATTGGGATCAGGTACAGGATATATCAAGTTTTTTATAAGGTATTCTTTCTCTTTTCGGAGTTTAAAATACTCTCCTCTAAAAGGGATGATTCTGTAATTGACAGGAATTCCCGTAAGTTTTGCGACTTTATCGGATTGTAAACCAGAGCAGTTGATCACTAACCTAGTGACCAAAGTTTGCGCAGTTGTGGTTACTTTAATAAGTTTTTCATCAATTTTTTTGATGTCGATGACTTTGTTTCCTGCGAATATATCGCCATTAAAATGTTTGATTTTATCGGCATATCTTTCTGCTACTTTCTTGTAATCAACAATACCAGTTTGCGGTACAAATAAGCCTTCCAGTCCATTTACGTAAGGTTCATATTGCTTCAACTCATCGCCAATTAATTTTTTAATGCCACCTAAACCATTTTGAGCGCCACGTTCTTGTAGCATATTTAGCATGGGTAGCTGTTCTTTATTAGTCGCAACTACTATTTTGCCACAGAGGTCATGATCGAGCTCTTCTTCTCGTAGAAATTTGATAAGTTCATTGTAGCCATTGACACAATTTTGTGCTTTGAGGCTGCCTGGCTTATAATACAGGCCGGAATGAATAACTCCGCTGTTATGTCCTGTTTGATGTTTTGCCAATCCGTTTTCTTTTTCTACAACAGCAACTCTTAATTTAGGATTGGCTTCTTTTATTTTTAAAGCGGAGGCAAGACCTACAATTCCACCTCCAATAATCACAACGTTATACATACTTCGCTTCTTGAAAAGGCAAAGATGATGCACTTTTCATGCAATGCCATTTATCATTTTGATTCTTTTGCAAAAATATCAATCCAGTAAAATAAGATTGACTCTAGCTGCTAAAATGGCATTGTTAAACTTTGGAATATCTGTTTTCAAAATAGAGGAAAGAAGATTTAATTGTTTATCAATTTTCAGAGTCACTTCATTTTTAAATGCAATATCCTGCTTGGTGGGAGGGAAGTCTCCCGACATCACGAGTGTTGCCACATGGCCCAACTTATTGGTGAGCTTTATTGGGTAATTCAATGGATCTTGAGGGCTTACATTTTTTGTCTGATAAAGTTCTTTTTCGATTTTTTCCATAGATTCAATCAGCGCTTTTCCTTGATCTTTTAATGGCTGATTCCTTTCTGTTTTGGAGATTAATTCACTAATCTGATTTTTTGCTTTTTGAATATTCTTTATGGCCAGATGTGCTTCAGATAACTTGTCTTGAGCATCTTTCACAAATTCAAATTGTTTTTGTAGACCTTCTTGAGAAGTAGATTTCCGAGGATCCTTCAATAACTTAAAGCTCACACGTTGCTTAATTTTATCTGATTGGAGTTCCACATGGTAAGTGCCAGGCAAAGCCATAGGACCATTCATGGAAACCCACCAAAGCACCATGTCTTCAAAAGAATCAGGTCCAGGATATCTCATGTTCCAATTGAAAGTGTTAAGACCTTCTGTGATATTCAGCTGTAATTCTTTTTTGTCTTTATCAGGGAAGTTGCTGTAGCTGGTAACTAGCTGTTCCTTTTCATCAATGATATTGATGTAGAGCGTATCTATTTGTGATGTATCAGCTACGTAGTAATGTATCAGCGCTCCGCCAGGATGGTTTTCGCCTTCGGTCTTAGAGGTTCTCCCGTTACCTCCTGCCATTCTGTAGGAATCTTTTGGCTGAAACAAATGCAGACCTGCATTATTCATACTGGTGTTGATTTGATGAAAAGGCGTAACATCATCGATCATCCAAATACTACGACCTTGAGTGGTGGCTATTAAGCTGTTTTCTTTTACGGCAAGGTCGGTAATTGGAACTATCGGAAGGTTCATTTGCATTGATTGCCACATTGCCCCATCATTGAATGAAATGTACATTCCACTCTCTGTTCCGGCATAAAGTATACCTCTTTTGACCGAATCAGCTCTTAGCACTCTCGTAAAGTGATCGTCAGGAATTCCTTGGGTGATCAACTTCCATGAAGCGCCGTAATCCTCAGTCTTGTATAAATAAGGCGTATAATCCCCAAGTTTATAACGAGTTCCGGCAACATAAAGTCCGCCAGGGTTGAAAGGGTCAATTTCTAAACTATTGATCATCGTCCATTTGGGTAATACAAATGGGGTCACATTGGTCCACTTTTTACCTCCATCTTTGGTTACGTGAATGAGCCCATCATCAGACCCTGTCCAGATGACGCCTTCTTCGTGATACGACTCAACCGCTGCGAAAATGGTGCAATAATATTCTACACCCGTATTGTCTTTGGTGATAGGGCCTCCAGAAGATTCAAGTTTAGTGGGATCGTTTGTGGTCAAGTCAGGGCTGATTAAACTCCAACTTTTCCCTTGATTTACACTTACATGTAGACGATTGGATGCTGCATATAATTTTTTCGGATTATGAGGAGAAAAGAATATCGGGAAATTCCATTGGAACCTATACTTCATGCCTTCAGCCCCATATCCCATTGGATTGTCAGGCCATACATTGATCGTTTGGCTTTCGCTCGTCTGATGATTGTATCTGCTTAAATAGCCTCCATAACTGCCTCCGTAAACGATATCGTTATTTTCTGGATCTACGGCCAAGTGCGCACTTTCTCCTCCAGCAGTTGATTCCCAATCAGATTCGGTTATATAGGTATCATCCGAACGGTGTTTAATTCTTATGGCTGAGTTGTCTTGTTGTGCTACATATATTCTATATGGGAAATGATTGTCGGTAGTTACCCTGTAAAACTGTGCAGTGGGTTGGTTATAATAAGTCGTCCAGTTTGCTCCCTGATCGTTGGAAATTTGAGCGCCTCCATCATCGGCGATGATCATCCGATTATTGTTATTTGGATCTATCCAAAGATCATGGTGATCTCCATGCGGAGCATTGGCTCTGGTAAAACTCTTACCTCCATCTTTAGAAACATGATAAGCCACATTTACGACATATACCATGTCTTCATCTTGTGTATCGGCATATATTCTGGTATAGTACCATGCTCTTTGCCTTAGTGCTCTATCGCTATTTACCTTATTCCAGCTTTTGCCACCATCATCAGATCTGAATACTCCACCATCTTTGTTTTCGATGATTGCCCAAACCCTGTTGGAATTGAGTGGTGATACGGTCACATTGGATATTCCCCAAATGCCCGTTGGCAATCCATTATTCTCTAGTTTGTCCCAGTTTTCTCCGCCATCGGTGGATTTCCACATGGCTGACCCTTCACCACCGCTTTCCAAAGAATAGGGTGTTCTTCTGATTTTCCATGTGGAGGCATAGATGATTCTTGGATTGGTAGGATCCATTTCGATATCAACAGCTCCGGCATTTTGGTTTGCATAAAGCACTTTTTTCCAATTTTTACCTCCATCAATGGATTTATATACTCCTCTTTCACTGCTTGATTTATATAAGTCACCTAAAACTGCAGCATACACAATGTCAGGGTTTTTAGGATGAATGGCTATTTGTGTGATGTGTTTACTGTTATTTAAGCCTATGTTTTTCCATGTAGCTCCTGCGTCCTCAGATTTCCACATGCCATAACCATAGGATACATTTCCTCGAACGGTGATTTCTCCTCCTCCAACATAGATCACATTCTCGTCCCATTCACTGACAGCAATGGATCCTATAGAGCCTCCAAAATAACCATCAGAGATATTTTCCCAAGTATTTCCACTGTCTTTGGTTCGCCAAACGCCTCCGCCTGTAGCACCGAAATAGTAGAGATTTGGATTGCTATTTACCCCTGTAACCGCCGCTGATCGGCCTCCTCTGTGTGGCCCGATATTGCGCCAATGTAAGTTTTCGTAAAGTTTTGGATTAATGGAAATGGATTCACTGCTTTTTTTACGCTGAGCGGTAATGATTGTGGTGAGTGCACATAAAAGGCCGATAATGACTATTCTGAGTGTGAAATATTTCTGAGACATGGATGACTTTGGTCATTGGTTTGAGAGATTCAAAAATGTTAATTTAATGCAAAAAAGGAAACCAAGATGGCTAAATATGTAAATTCCCATGAAGCATTATCTTATTTAAAATCTGGCGACAGGGTGTTTATACATTCGGTGGCGGCAGCTCCACAGCATCTCATCGATGCAATGGTGGAAAGAAAGGGAGAACTTACCAATGTGGAGATTGTCCATTTGCACACAGAATCTGATGCAAAATATGTTGGCCCGGAATGTCAAGGAATATTTCATCTAAAATCATTTTTTGTAGGCCCTAATGTACGGCAAGCCACGCAAGCAAATCGGGCGGATTATATCCCAGTTTTTTTGAGTGAAGTGCCTTCGCTCTTTCGAAACAATATTTTACCAATTGATGTAGCATTGGTTCAGGTTTGTCCACCGGATAAACACGGCTATTGCTCACTAGGTGTCTCCGTGGATGCGTCTTTGGCAGCTATAGAAACGGCCAAAATCGTCATCGCTCAGGTAAATGCTAAAATGCCAAGAACCATGGGGGACGGCTGTATTCATCTTTCGCATTTTGATTATTTGGTAGCGCATGATGCGGACATTCCAGTTGTTGAAGCTGCGCCACTGAGTGAGGCAGAAACACGCATTGGCTGCCATGTAGCCTCTTTGGTAGAAAATGGTGCCACCTTACAAATGGGCATTGGCAATATCCCAAACGCAGTACTTGCTGCCCTTGGCGATCACAAGGCGCTAGGTGTTCATACCGAGATGTTTTCTGACGGAATCATTCCTTTGGTGGAAAAAGGGGTAATCACAGGCGAGAAAAAGAAATTGAATAGGGGGAAAATAGTGTCTTCATTTTTGATGGGCACCAAAAAATTATATGATTTTGTAGATCAAAACCCGGGTATATTGATGATGGATGTGGCTTATGTCAATGATGTAGCCACCATCAGGCAAAACCCAAAGGTGACCTCAATCAATAGTGCCATCGAAATAGACTTAACCGGACAGGTTTGTGCGGATTCTATTGGCACCAAACATTTTTCGGGGGTAGGAGGGCAGATTGATTTTATTCGTGGCGCCTCTTATTCCAAGGGTGGAAAGCCGATCATCGCCATCAGTTCTACCAATAAAGGATTTTCAAAAATTGTCCCAACGCTGAAAGAAGGAGCCGGCGTAGTATCCACAAGAGCCAATGTACACTACATCGTGACAGACTATGGGATAGCTAATCTCTACGGAAAATCTTTGGGCGAAAGAGCCAAGCTGCTCATAGATATTGCGCACCCTAACCATAGAGAGGCACTTACAAAAGCAGCATTTGAAAGGTTTGGTTGAGTGGGTTTCGGTGCAGCGTTGAAATTCAGGAACTGATAGTTTTTCAATTGCGGATTTAAAAATAGTATTTCTTTCGATGATTCACAACGAGGCACAAGCGTGGTGTATTTAATCTTAATTGGCACGAGCTAAAAGTTCGCGTCAGCAGGAGGTATATGCTATATCTATTTGTTAGCCGTTCGCTTTTTTCGATCTTTCCAAAACCTGATAGTAGTAACTAAACGGCTTGTTATAACTAATAATTTGTCTGCCTTTCATTGCAGGTGCCTTTAATTCAGGTTCTTTCACTTCTTTTAAAAGCCTATAGTACAGTTTACTTCTGTTCCTGTCTAGATGTTTTATTTGTTTTTCAGAATGTGTATTCAAATTCAACTCTTTAAAACCATTCTTCCAGCATAAATCTGTTGAAACTTCATCAAAGTTGTCAATTCCAATTCTACCAACAGACATACCTATAAGTCGGTTAATTGCTGATTCCGTAGCTGTTCGAGAGGATCTTCGCATCCCATCGTCAATAGCCTCTTCAATTTCTCGGACTATCTTCTTTTGCTTTTTTAGTTCCTTTATTAAAGATTTTTTTCTTACCCTCAGGTCGCCAGTATAGTTAATTTCATAGCCTACAAAACCAATCCATGGAAACGAGTTCTCTTCAATTTTCCCCCAGCGATAAGGTCCTTTTGATTTCCCACTCCAGAAATTCTTGTATGTCACTTTGCCTTTTCTCTCGGTAGTTAGTTCGTCTGAACTTATGAAGGGGTGTGGAAAAAGTTTTAAATCATTGAGTGCACTTATGTATTTTGCTTTAGCATTATTGCAATCATTTATAGTGTCACCTATAATGATCATGTCATCACAAAATCTTTGATATAGAATTGGTTCATGACTTAGATGGATATCTACCTGATTCAGGTAGATATTCGAAATTAAACCTGAAAGAGCACCTCCTTGAGGAATACCAATTCGAATATCAGAAATGTTATTTGGATATTTTTTCAGTAATTCAGAATTGCTAATCCACGTGAATTCTCCATTTGGGATTGCATAAGATTCCCAATATAAATTATCATCGGGTTTGGGAATGTTTACATTAAATGCAAAACAATCCAGGTAGCTTTCAAAAATCCTTGAAGCACTTTCTATATTTAAGTCTGGGTGATCTTTTTGAGCCAAGATTATTAATTCTTGATACAATGCTTTAGTTATATCTTGATTTACGGTATCGAAGAATTTTTTCATGTCGCATTCTACAATAATTAATTCCTTGTCATCATTTTTCTTCCTGAAATCAATTATGTCTCTGACGCAATCGTGATGTGAAATAATCTTACCTTCATTATTCTTTTTTGACCTGAAAGCATATGAACTATCTTGAAAGTAATTATCGAATAATTGAGTTAAGAATTTATTTGTTATGCTCAAAATTATCCTGTCCTTCAGATCAAATAAGCAAATAGGTCTACACTCATTTTTATCTTTTTTCTTCTTTTCTTCTTTTAGTTTTGGCAGTACGACAGGCGAGTTGACCTCATAAGTATTTCTAAGTGCAAGCTTCTTAATTTCTTCAATAAACTCTTGAAGTTTTAGAAACCAAGATTCTTTTGAATTTCTTTTTTCGTGAATTTTTATTGTTTTTAATAAAGAATAGAAATTTTTATCATTAGCTGTTAGAAATTCATTTTTATTCTGAGGATGTCTTCTCGATGCTTCACCCAACTTCACCCATTTTCTTCGTGGTGGCAGAATTGAACTGAGTAAATCGTTCAATTCTTTTTGATACTGCTCAAATTCATTGCCGGGATCAGAAAGACTTTTTAAGTGATAATTGTATTTAGGGTTTGATGTTAAGTAGTTTAAGAGATGGTGCTTGTTTCTGCTTTTGGCGATTTTCACTCTAATCTTACAGATTTGACGTAAAATTTCATTCTTACTTAAGTATTGCTCGAATTTCCTCATAAAAAGAAAAAATAGGGGTCGGATGTAAAGAGTAAAACTCCTATTGACAAAGATACTGACATATAATGTCTGGCCTTTTTTAAGCTTCCTGGCAGTGCCCTACCGTTTGTGGAAGTGATATTTACGATAGCATTAAGCTTCCGTCTTCCCGACCCCATTTTTTTGATATTTTGTTTTATAACCTTTTTGATTTGCCAAATAAATAAGACTACCGAAATTTACAATACCCTTTCTTGTCTCGTAACAATTTAATAAAAAGTTGGCACAAGCTATTTCATTAAATTTATCATGATCTAAAGCACTTAACTTCAAAAAGTATTTAAGTCCTACATCATATGTAAAGTTGTTTGAAATAACCATTGCAACTTTTGACCAATTTTCATACTCATGAGTAATAGAAAGGTTCTTATTGGTCAGGTATCTAATGATGTCTGTCATTAGCTTTCTATTAAAAGAATTATTTCTTTGCTCGGGGTTGTAAAGCGCATCTCTGCTACTAGTGAATTTTAGTTTATTAATATCCGTATTTACGCTTTCTTTCCTTACTTTCTGAATATCTTCGATATCAATATAAAAAGAGTTAATACTGTCTTTAACTATTAATTCTTCATCGTAAGAAAGAAAACATAATCTAGTAATGTCACTCCCACTTTTGTCAAGTATAATATTATATGACTCCTTAAAGTAATCTGCTAGTTTATAGAAAGCGCTTCTATGCTTTATGTTGAGATCGATATCATTGGAATCACTAGAATAGCTTATTGGAACCAGCCCCTTGAAACCAAGGTTAGACGGTGATCTCCAAAATGAAAAGACATAAATATCATTTGATAAAGCATTATAAACTGGGGACAAATCATCATATTCAAGCTTATCAATATCAATGACAATTACTGGATTATAGTTCTTTAGATGATCGCTGTTTCTTACCGCGCTAAATACTCCACTGAATGTTACTGCCGGTAATTGTTTTTTGAAGTTATCATAAAACTCTTTGTTCCCTGCCGTCAGATTAAGTCTTAATTCATCTATTTTGGTTTTATGACTTCCTGACCGTATCTCATTAAGAATTTGTTCAATTGAAGGTTCACCTGATATTGGAGACCAAGTGTTCATCTGAAGCGATACTCTTGTACTCAATAAATTAGGCCTATTGCGCATTCTTTGTTTTTGTTGTGACGGCTAACAACTATTTACCCACCTTGTTGCGGTTAACTAAGTTATATTAAACCAAACCTAATGATTTTTGAATTCGGAACAAACCATTAATAGCTATTTGAGTATAAACTTCTGTGGTGTAACTACAGCTTTGACCTCTTATGGTTTTCATAGCTCTTAAATCAGAACCCACTTCCAATAGATGGGGAGCAAATGAATGAACATATACTTGCCTAATACTTGTCTCTGATCCTGACAAGTACTTTTTCCATGGCCAATTTTGCTTGATGTGAAGAGCCGATATAGTGGTTATTCATAAAACTAAAAATCAATGTTTTGCCAGAAGCTGTTACCAAGTATCCACTTAAGCAATGGTTGTTTTTGAGCGTGCCTGTTTTGGCAATAACGTAGGGTGTGGTCGCCTTGTAATAGTTTCTGATAGTCCCAGACTCGCCACCCACAGGGAAAATGTACTTGATTTCGTCAAAGGATAGCTGCTGGTAGATCTCATGGAGAATTTCCACCAGACTTTTTGGAGTAATCAAGTTATAGCGCGATAACCCCGAACCATCGTACCATTGAGGTTGATGAGTAAGAAAGGTGGACCATTTTGTTAACAATCTATTTCTGTAAGCGTCGGTATTCCAACTTCCATTGATAATTCCCGATTGGATCAGCAGTTGTTCGGCCAAGAAGTTGTCACTACTTTTCATCATTGTGGCCAGAACATCAATGGTTCGTTGACTATAAATGGTGTCTGAAAGGAAGGTGTTATCGTACTCATTGAATACAATATTGGGGATGGTATCTTTCAATAAAACTTGATAAAGTTCTAAGCTGGTCTTGAATGGTATAGTTCTGAAAAAGGCGGCACTATCCTCATTGATATAAGTATTAAAGATGTTAAGGTTTGGATCTCTGTAGAGGGCATTTTGTTTCGCATCGTTTGGGATAAGGTCAATGTAGGAGTTGAAGAAACTCGGAGAAGCCACCAATACTGAGTCAAAGGTAATATTGACTACATTTCCATAGATAGGATAATAACTTCTTTCTGGTTGGAAGGAATAAAAGTAGTCGTCCCAAGCCCAACCAGGACCAAAAGCGCTGATGTTGTTTTTTGGTGTGAGTAAACTTAGTTTTTTGTATTGGTTGAGTTTATCCAGAACATTACGGTTGGATAATTTTGGATGTAAAAAAGTAGGATCGGCTAGGGGCAGTAAAGCGATGGAGTCCTTTCCTGTTTTGGAAAAAGCAAAACTTGGAATTGAATCCCGATGGCTGTCGAGAACACTCAGCATCGTTAAGATTTTTGTATTCGAAGCGGGGTTAAAATAATGATCCGCATTTATTTCGCTGATGTATGTGTTTGTTTGCGGATCAAAAAGGCAGAAGCCTGTGAATTGACTTTTAAAGAAATCATCACGGCTAACTTGCTTTTTAATATCCCGCGTTATCAATCCAATTTCTATAGTTTTGCATCCATTAATCGCAATAGTACAAACACAGAATATTACAATAAATGAGGTTTTTGTTTTGTAAAGATATTTTCTAAAAAAGTGCATTAAACTACGATTTTAATAAGGTTTTGATCCCAAAAGTTAGATCATTAATATTCATTGCTTGTTTTTTTTGTGATATTTTTAACCTTATTTTGAGCAGGACATAATTTAGGTAACAACCAACTATAAAATCACCAATGAGTATTCTCGACTTAATCACTCTTCTTATCTTCCTTGCAGCATGTTTTACATTGATAAACATTACTGTTTTGAAGTTACCGTCAACTATAGGTTTGATGGCCATAGCATTAATGATGTCGGTAGTTATTCTCGGCTTAGGTTTCGTTTTTCCAGCCATCACTAGGGGAGCAGAGCATATCATTGCTGAATTTGACTTCAAGGAGGTATTGCTCAATGTAATGCTCAACTTTCTCCTATTTGCAGGAGCACTTTCGGTAAATCTTAAAACATTGCTCGAGGAAAAAACGCCAGTTATTATATTGGCCACTTTGGGTACAGTAATGTCGACTTTCATTGTTGGATATCTCGTATTTTTGATATTCCCATGGATTTTAGGTGTAGAAATTGAGTTTATCTACTGTTTATTATTTGGAGCATTAATATCACCAACTGATCCGATAGCGGTTCTTTCTTTAGTGAAGGAATATTCAATTTCTAAGAACTTAGAAATTAAAATTGCAGGAGAATCCCTCTTCAATGATGGTGTTGGTGTTGTTATCTTTCTAACCATTCTTAATATAGCACAAGCACAATTTGGCGGAGATGTTGTCCATGAAGGCGGACACGGTGGCGGAGAGGTTACTGTCGTTTCGGTTATGCAATTGTTTGCTGTGGAAGTTGTTGGTGGTCTTCTGCTGGGAGCTGTTTTTGGATATCTTGGCTTTAAGATCTTAGACTTTATAGACAATGACCATGTGGAACTAGAAGTTCTTGTTACGCTTACTTTAGTGATGGTTGGCGGAAGAATAGCAGAATTGTTACATGTTTCAGCTCCGCTTGCTATGGTGGTGATGGGACTTTTTATAGGTAATGAAGGTAGAGATGAACATTTGGCCAATGCCACAGGGGAATACGTGTTTAAGTTTTGGCATTTGCTCGATGAAGCTTTAAATGCCATATTGTTCATTTTGGTTGGATTGGAAATGATTGTCATTGCCAACACCTTCAGAATAGAAAGTATTTTCGTAGGTATCAGCGCGATAGTTATCGTATTATTTGCACGGTTTTTAGGTGTAAGTATACCCGTCACGGCTATGTCCTTTTTTAGAAAATTTGAACCAAAGACTATCCCTATTTTGACATGGGGAGGATTGCGTGGTGGAATTTCTGTTGCTTTGGCTTTATCACTCTCAGAATTTGAGTGGATAAAACCTGTAGTCATTGAAACAATACTTTTCGCCACCTATTGTGTTGTTGTATTTTCAATTCTAGTCCAAGGTTTGACTATCAATAAATTGTTAAAATAAAATATGAAAATAAGTATTGCAGAAGGGCTCTATTTGATAGCGCTGGATGATGAAGAGGGTAGATTATTATCCTCTGCTGAGAAGTTGATAGATGCTGGTATTTTTTCCGCTTTAATTCTCGAACTGTACCTTCTTCAAAAAATTGACATTGAGGAAGGTAAAATAATGGTTAAAGACCCATCAGGCACTGGTAATGGCGTGATGGATAAGGTACTTTCTAAGCTGAAGAGTGGTACTGAACTTACTGCGCAGGTAGAGAACTTAAAACATCATTTCGGTCATATACAAGATGAAATGATTGACCTATTGATGCATCGTGGTATTTTACGAAAAGAATCAACGAAGTTATTATGGATTCCTCTTTCAGAACGAATGGACAATGCCAATTATGCATTCGAACAAGAAATCAGAGATTCATTAAAAACGATAGTTTTTAAAAGTGCGAAACCAACTAAGTCGTTCGCTATTTTAATGTCATTGATTTATGACTGCCATATTCTAGATGAGGTTTTCAAAGATAAAGACGATTTGATAGATGCCATAAAAGTGGCAAAAGACATAGTGAAATCTCCTGTATTGGATGAGAAGCTGTCTACTTCACTCATTACCTTGAAAAAATATATTACTCGATAAGATTGGGGTTATAAACTTTAACCCCTTCTGGGGATTTATTGTCAGTGCTTTTCAAGTCTGCTTTTTCTAATAGATCTAGATCTGGACGTTCTTCGGACAGATAAAATTCAAAGATTTGATCAAACTCATCTCGTACAGTGCTGATATCCCTTTTGGTTAAAGTTGAATTCATTCTGATATTCATTTCAGTCAAGCTCCTTAGATAAGCAAGCACAGTGTCTTGCTTTTCGATGAGCTTGTTGGCACGGAAGGCCATAAACCCAAAACCTTCATGAGGATTGTTGTTGTCTTTTTCAAGTATCAGATACTCAACACCATCTACTGTAATCTTATCAAAGCTAAAGGAAATATTTTCGTGAATTTCACGAGGCTTAAATGCTTCTCCTTCATTTAGATCTCTATTTTCACAAGAGATCAATAGAAAAATGGCAATTGTCAAATAGTAGGAAGCTTTCATTTTGATGAATTTTTTGGTGACTCTCTAATATAACCTTCATCTACTGAAAATACTTTTTTAAGTAGCTTGAATGCTTTTCCATTCAATAAAATGATCAGATAATCGCCTTTACTTATTTTTAGCTCTCCGAGTGGGTTTTTAATAAGCCGCTTATTGCCAAATTTATCTCGCTTAGTGATGCCAAGGATTACACTGTTATACCTTTTTTTAAGATCAAAAAACACCTCTTGATATGCCATACCCACGTAGGGATTATTCGCCGTTACCAAAAATTGTTTCATGTCATAATCCGTGTCACTTTGTGCAAAAGACATGATTGATTCGCTAAAGGATGCGACATCCGGTTCGAACATATAACTAGCCAATAGTCTTGACGAAATTTGATGATTTGAAATAGTGTTAGTTACACCAGCACTTAGAAAAGTGTTTTTTAAGTCTCCATTATCTAAGGTTACTACATATTCCAAATCAGGAAATCTCTTTTTTAGGTTCAGGATATACACAAGCTTTTCCGTATCGTCTTGAAGATTTACAAACACTATTGATGCTTGCTCAATGTTTGCTTTAGTTAAGGCCTCTTGGTTATCAAAATCTATGTATAGAGGAAAAACACTCTTATTTCCGTGTTTATCATGTATATGATCGATATCTTCCTTATTGTTTGTGATAACCGCTACATTTTTCCCAACGCCCATTAATTGTTCGAGCACCATTCTCCCAAATTCATTCCATCCAATAATTACTGCATGATCTGTGAAAGTGGTTCCATTGTAACCTAATCTTTTGTTTTCTTTTATTGTGGCCATAAGGGTGCTGAATTGTCCGATTAATATTCCGAAGATACCTAAACTCATTAAAATGAAAATATATCCGATGATTCTTCCGTGTAGAGTTGCTGGAAAAAGATCGCCATAACCTACGGTAGTCAACGTGACTATAGAATACCAAATGGCATTCTGGTAATCTTTAATCGCTGACTGGTTGCTGTCTCTCTCAACGTAGATGAGAAGTGTTATTAGTAAAAAGTAAATTAAGAAGCCTAAGAAAAGACCGATAACGATTCTAGCCGTGGTATTCGGGATGTACTTCTTTAACATACCTTAATAATGCAGATTAGGTTTTTTACTTATTAAATACAAGAATAATATATTTCTATCTTGAAAGCTATGAAAATTATGCTTCAAATGTTTTAATCATGCATTTATCAACTTCAAATAAGTAGAAATGGGTGCTTACTGCTTGTAGATCGAAAGATTTATATTGGCTTTTTGTGAGCGGCAGATCTAAGAATGTTGTCTAATCTTGATGTGCCAAATACTTGATCTAGCGAGGTTCTAATGGGGTAAAACCCTGTAGTGCTGACTAAAACCCTATTGAATAATTAAAAGTGGAAAGAAGTTCAACGCTTATTAAGAAGGATGTTAATCATGAAAATGATAAACTTTGAGAGGACGGTTAAGATTATTATCAAAATATTAATTGATAAGTTGGTTTCATAATAAATTAACAATTTATTGCAGTCTAAAATAAAAATAAGATACCTATGAGGCATACATATGATTTTGGTGTAATCGGAAATTGCGCATTCACCGCACACGTTCACAAAGACACTAACATATCATGGATGTGCTGGCCCAAGTTCGACAGTAGCTTTATTTTCGGACGGTTACTGGATAAAGAGAAAGGCGGGGAATTTTCTGTAAAGCCTATTCAAGAAGGTGCCGAATCCCATCAGTATTATATAGAAAACACCAATATTCTAAAAACAGAAATAACCTCGGGGCACGATAAATATTGTGTGACTGATTTTGCTCCTCGCTTTTACCAGACAGATCGTTACTATAGACCACTAATGCTGATAAGAAAGATAGAGCGACTTGCAGGTGAGCCGAGAATACATGTGAAATGCCAACCAAAAGGAGAGTATGGGACTATTACACCTGAGCCAAGTATTGGGAGTAATCATATAAGATTTCTTGGGCTGGGTGCTCATGTAAGATTAACCACGAATATTTCTTTGAATTATATTCTTGAAGATCAGAGTTTTGTCCTTAATGAAACCAAATATTTAGTGCTGACCTATGGTCCACCCTTAGAAGCAAGCCTAGAAGAAACGGTAGAGAATTTTTTGACAAGAACGAAGACTTATTGGAGAAACTGGATCAAAACAGCAAGTATTGTTAACTTTTACCAAAGAGAAGCTATTAGGTCTGCATTGGTCTTAAAAATCCACCAATATGAAGATACAGGTGCAATAATAGCAGCAACCACCACTAGTCTACCAGAGTCACCTGGAAGTACGCGTAACTGGGATTATCGTTACTGTTGGATGCGAGATACATTTTACACCTTAAATGCCTTTAATAACATTGGTCATTTTGAGGAGTCCGAAAAGTACTTTCATTACATACTCAACACGACCATAGAAGAAGACAATCGGTACCAGCCACTTTATGGAATCACTGGCAAAAAGTTGTTAACCGAGCAGGAAATCAGCCTCAGTGGCTATCAGGGAAACCAACCAGTAAGAATTGGTAATCAAGCTTACACGCATATTCAGAATGATGTCTATGGTCAGGTACTTATTTCTTTGCTTCCCTTGTACGCGGACAAAAGAATAATTTTCACGGAGCGATTCGACTCGGCGGAGCTCATCATGAAGACATTGAGTATGATAGAAAAAACCTTTGATGAAAAGGATGCGGGTTTGTGGGAGTTTAGAAATCTGGCTCAGCAACATTGTTATACTTACTTATTTCACTGGGCGGGGAGCTGTGCTGCCATAAAAATGGCTAAAAGGCTCAAAAATGAAAAAATGGGTAAGAAGGCGCTAGAGCTTAAGAAACGAAGTGAAGCTATGATTGAAAAATGCTATATACCATCACAGAAGGGTTATTCTCAAGCCATAGGAGTGGAGAGAATGGATGCAAGTACGATCCAACTAATCATGATGAGTTACTTAAACGGAAATAGCGAACAGGCTAAAGATCACTTGAAGGCTTTGGAAAGAGAACTGCATGCTGGTGGTGGTTTATTTTATAGATACAAACACCAAGATGACTTTGGGGAGCCAGAAACGACTTTCTTAATATGCGCTTTTTGGTATGTGGAAGCTTTGGCTTGTGTCGGTAGGTTAGATGATGCGGTGAAATATTTTGAAAACATCGTTTCTTACTCTAATCACCTAGGTCTGCTGAGCGAAGATGTAAAAGCGACCGATGGCAGCATGTGGGGTAATTTTCCACAAGCTTACAGTCATGTAGGATTACTCAATGCTGCCACCAGAATTGCTCGAAAATTAGATAAACCTGATTTTTTATAAGAACGATTTCAACAGACTCAAGATGTCATTGTGCACATTCACCCGGAATTTGGCGGCAGAACTGTTGCTGCCAACTTTCACTGTGTTGGCGTGAGCCGGCATAACATTGAAGGTGTCTTCATCTGTCCAATCATCACCGCAAGCAATAATGAAAGAGTCTTTCTCATCTTCTTCAAGCCATAATTGAGCGCCTCTTCCTTTGTTGATTTCAGAATTCTTGATTTCAACTACTTTATTACCTTCTAATACTTTAAGGTTTTTGTCATGTGTAATGTACTTTAAATGGCTTGTCAACTCTCTGGTTCTAGCCTCACCAAGTCCAGTTTCCACCTTTCTGTAATGCCACACCAGAGAATAATCCTTGGTCTCTACAAAACTACCCGGAGTACGATTAACATAACCTTCAAGTACGGTCATGATTTCACTCTTCCAGTCACCATTCATTTTGATAATGGTACGCCAATCTTTATTCCGCTGCTTGATCCATACGCCATGTTCTGCAACAATTTCCAAATCAAAATGTCCTACCCATTCTTCAAGAACATCCCTGCCTCTTCCGCTTATGACGACAACCTGATTTTTCTTATCCTTCGTAAGTTTGTCCAAAATCATATTTAGCTCATCATCTGGCCTTGTCTTTAAAGGATCACTGTTAAAACCAACCAATGTGCCGTCATAATCGAGAAAAATGAGTCTTCTCTTGGCTGATTTATATTCCGAGACTATTTGTTCTTTTATTTTTTTATCCAAAAATGTAGTTTCCAAACCTGATTGTTCTTTTTTAATGTACGCTAGTCTTTCCATAAATAAGTTGACCCAATGATGAATGTTGTAGCGTTGTAGCGATTTCTGCATTGTATTCATCTGTTGCATTTGCTGTTTTTCAGGCATTTCCAATGCGTCTTTTAGCGCTTCAACAAATTGCTCCAAATCATTAGGGTTGATCAAAATAGCATCGGACAGCTCTTTAGAAGCGCCCGCCATTTCACTCAATATTAGCACTCCTTTTTTGTCGAGTTTACTCGCAATAAACTCTTTACAAACTAAGTTCATGCCATCGCGCATCGGCGTAACAAGCCCTACTTTTGCCATTCTGTAAAATGCCGATAAGGCAGGCAAAGGGAAAGATCTATAGAAATAATGGATAGGGGTCCAATTTAACCTACCAAAATGACCGTTAATTCTACCAACGAGCAGATCAATTTCTTCTTTGAGTTCTTTGTATTTCCCAACAGAATCTCTAGAAGGTACCACAACCATCAACAAAGACACCTTTTCCCTGAATTCAGGATATCTCTTTAAGAAAAGTTCGAATGCTTTAAGTCTTTGTGGAATTCCTTTCGAATAATCCAGACGATCGATAGAAAGTGCCAAGTCAGAAGAACCGATGGAGGTTCTATATCTTACTTCTCTCGCCAATGTTTCTGGAGCGGCAGCACTGTTTTTGTATTTATCATAGTCAATACCCATAGGTAAGGCATCAACCATTATTTTTCGGCTATCCACATTTATTTGACCGTTTGAATTTCCAAGACCAGCCAACCTATTGACAGAAGAAAGAAAATGTCTCATGTCGTCGTAAGTATGGAAGCCAAGAAAGTCAGCACCCAGCATACCGTTTAACAGTTCTCTTCGCCATGGTAGTAAGCGGAAGGACTCATAAGATGGGAAGGGAATGTGTAAGAAGAAACCGATGCTCAGCTTTGGTGAGTGCTGCCTTAGAAGTTCAGGAAGTAGTAACAATTGGTAATCATGCACCCAAATGGTATCTTCAGGATCCATCACCTCGATAACAGCCTGAGCAAATTTTTTATTGACTTTTTGATAGGCCTTCCATAATTCCTCATTGTAAACAATATACTGATTGAAGTAATGGAAATTAGGCCAAAGTGTTTCGTTACTAAATCCCTCGTAATAGTCTTCTATTTCTTTTGGTGTAAGAAACACGGGTTTCATGCTTTCTTTGGCAAGATTCTGTGTTATTTGGGCACGGTCTTCACTTTTAGAAACAGGTAAACCCGGCCAGCCGATCCAAACATTATCGCCTTCTCGGTATATAGAGCCTAGCCCTGTTGCTAATCCTCCTTCACTCGCCTTGTAGGTATATTCGCCATTTTCTTCACTTATTTTTACTGGTAGTCTGTTGGAAACAATAATTGTTTTTGCCATAATGATTATTAAGATAGCATTGAACTATTTGAGTAATGATCGCATCGTTACTAAGATCAATGACTATTGAACTTTTCTTTGAATTAGTCTCCTAAGTTAACAAGGAAATGGCAGACCTGTTATAAGAACAATCTATTGGAGTAGTATTTGACCTTCTGATTTGGCTTGTTTTAGCCGAAATTTCTCAGTCTGATTTCCGTTAGCTTTCTTTTGGTATCTAACGGAAAATCGCCTCTCATCATCCAGTCGTAAAAGCTTGGTTCTTTCTTCAATACGTCTAACACTGGTTTTCCCCGATGCTTGCCGAAGTTGAATACTTCCACGTCCTCTTTATATACCATTCTTCCTGCCAAATCAACCATTTTCCCATTGGTCAGGTTGTGTAAGGCATTCATATCATTTTGCACAGTCCCAAGTTTATTTCCAAGTAAGTCGGTCATTTCTTGACCGTCATATTTTTCTACTTGTGCCAAGAGTACATCGAGCGTTGCTTCTGTATCTGCAAGTGCACCATGGGCACCCACCAATTCCTTATCACAGTAAAATCTCAAGGCGGAAGAAAGATTTCTTTTTTCCATCATATGAAAGATTTTTTGTGCGTCAATAAGTTTTCTATGTTCAATGTCAAAGTCAACATCCGCTCTTAGGAATTCCTCGACCAACATTGGGACGTCAAATTTTAAAATATTAAACCCTGATAAGTCACAGCCTTCCAGCCATTGCGCGAGTGATTTCGCCACTTGCTTAAAAGTGGGCTCGTCTTTTATGTCTTCGTCGTAAATTCCATGAATAAGACTTACTTCTGTAGGTATGGGTATAGTAGGGTTAATTCTTCGTTCTTTCTTTTCAATTTCACCAGAAGGCATGACCTTGATTAGTGCCATTTCAACAATACGATCATGAGAAATACTGGTTCCAGTAGTTTCTAAGTCAAATACTACAAGTGGGTTTTTAAGATTTAGTTTCATTATTTTTTTGAAAGTGCTTCGAAAAATTTTTCTGATGTAATGCCTACTCGCTTGGTGAGTGCATGGACGGCACTGGCATGCTCGATAAATGCAGCGTCTCTATCTCTGAGATAAACAGGTAAATCTTTATCAGTTAACTTCTTATATTTTATGTTATTCACATCTTCGCGCGCCTTAGTCCCAATCATGTTGGCCACATCGTCATCTTCATTGTAAATATATGAGCCAGCTTTGGGAAGCATGTCAGCCGCATCTTCAAACTGTGCAATGTAACTTTCAAAAGAGGTGTATCCTGCTGGCATTCCTTTTTCCTTTATTCCATGAATCAATAAGATGTGGGGTTCGAATTTTGCAAAGGCGCCAGGTTCGATTTCTGTTTCTTCCGAGGCAGCAAGAAATAAAATCGGGGCATTTCCGGTTTTTTCGTGAAATAGACTAAAATCCTTTTTTACATATTCAAAAACATGTTGGATCATTTCGATAATTGCTGAAACTTCGCTGTTTCCTGTAATAAGAATTCTTTGTTTATTGCGAATTAGATTAATGTCGATTGCCATAATGGGTTTAGGGTAAGCCTCAAAAATAAGTTAAAAAGCTACAGGAGCAAATTATGCCTTAAACATGTGAATAACAATGTGGACAACTTAAAACAATTAGCTTGTTTTTCGCTCGATTGCGGAATTATTCCTTTCAAAAATGAAAATACTAGGATTAATTTGAAACGTCAAGAGTAATTGTGGATAAGTATGTTGAAATGTTATTTAGAACTAATAACATGCCATTCGTTTCTTAGGCCGACTTTATAACTACGTTTGCCCTTTAATTCAAAGGCGGAGATTTCATTACAGTATGGAAAGTGGAGAAAAAACAAGTATCGCAAGAAGCGGAAATAAATTAAGAAGGTTTTCTAATTCAGGTTTGTCCGAGCAATTAGGAAAAATGCCACCACAAGCCATTGAAGTTGAGGAGGCCGTACTGGGTGCGTTGATGCTTGAGCGCGACGCATTGACCAATGTAATTGAAATTCTAAAGCCAGATAGCTTTTATAAAGACGCGAATAGACATGTTTTTGAAGCTATCGTGCAACTTTTCAACAATAGTGAGCCAGTTGATATTAAAACGGTAGTACACCAGCTTAGAAAAAATGGTGTGTTGGAAATTGTTGGAGGGGCATATTACGTTTCTGACCTTACTTCCAAAGTCAACTCTGCAGCGAACATCGAGTATCATGCCCGAATTATTGCGGAGCAATCCATCAAGCGGGAATTAATTAGGATTTCTGGAGAAATTCAACAAGAGTCTTATGAAGATACGACCGACGTATTTAAATTATTAGACAAGGCTGAACAAGCACTTTTTGACGTTTCAGAAGCACATATTCGTAAGAATTACGATAAGATGAGCTCTTTGCTTCATCAGGCGATTGAGCAAATTGAAAAGAAAAAAGATCAAAAAGATGGATTAACTGGTGTACCATCGGGTTTTACTGCGTTGGATCGAGTGACTTCTGGTTGGCAACCTTCCGATTTGGTCATTATTGCTGCAAGACCTGGTATGGGTAAAACAGCTTTTGTGATTTCGGCATTGAGAAATGCTGCTGTGGATTTTGGTAAGCCTGTCGCATTGTTTTCGTTGGAAATGTCGTCTATTCAGTTGGTGAATAGGTTGATATCTGCTGAGGCAGAGCTAGAAAGTGAAAAGATCAAAAAGGGTGACTTGGCTGATTATGAGTGGGAGCAGCTTTTACATAAAACGAGCAAACTCTCGGAAGCACCCATATTTTTGGATGATACCCCAGGGTTGAGTATCCTTGAGTTACGTGCGAAAAGCCGAAGATTGGTTGCGCAACATGGCGTTTCATTAATCATTATTGATTACTTGCAACTAATGACAGGGGATACTTCCAAAGGCGGAGGGGGAGGTAACCGAGAGCAGGAAATTGCTTCTATTTCCAGGGCATTGAAAGGTATAGCAAAGGAATTGAACGTTCCTGTAATTGCACTTTCTCAGCTAAGTAGAGCGGTAGAAACACGTGGGGGTGACAAAAGACCTCAATTATCTGACCTTAGGGAGTCAGGTTCCATTGAGCAAGATGCCGATATGGTGATGTTCCTTTATCGACCAGAGTATTATGGTATTGACCAAGATGAGAATGGTATGCCACTCGCTGGAACAGGGGAAGTCATCATTGCAAAACACAGAAATGGTAAACTAGAAAACGTACAATTGAAATTTATTGGTAAATTCACCAAATTCGAAGATCTCGATGTAATGTCCAATGACAACTATGGCAATAGTTTTCCTCAATCGGACAATACTGATTTTACCATAACTATGCCAAGCAAGGCAAATAAGCCCCCGTCGAATGACAATGATATGCCTTTCTAGGTTACATTCCATTCCAATTAATTCTGACAATCTATGAAAGCTGCAATATTCACAAAGGATGATCCTCCATTACAACTAAACGACGTTGCTTTACCCAAAGTCGGAAAGGGAGAATGTTTAATTAGGTTAAAAGCGGCCGCCTTAAATAGGAGAGATTACTGGATTACAGTGGGAAAATATCCAGGAATTAAAGAAAATGTAATTCTTGGTTCTGACGGATGTGGTATCGTTGAACAAGGTAGCGAGTTCTGGTTAGGCAAAGAAGTGGTCATCAATCCTAATAATAATTGGGGGGATAATCCTGATTATCAAGGCGAAAAGTATCAAATACTCGGTATGCCGGTAAATGGAACCTTAGCAGATTATATTGTCGTAAACGAAGACAGACTCGCACCCAAGCCAGAGAACCTGAGCTACGAAGAGGCAGCCGCATTGCCGTTGGCAGGTTTAACCGCATACAGAGCCGTATTCACAAAGGCTAAAGTAACTGAAGGTCAAACGGTGCTGATTACCGGAATAGGAGGTGGGGTTTCTCAGTTTGCATTAAGTTTTTGTTTGGCATTGGGAGCGAAGGTTTATGTAACAAGCAGCGACAAAAAGAAAATTTCTGCGGCAAAGTCCTCAGGCGCAAAGGGAGGGTTCAATTATAAAGAAGCAGAATGGGCCAAGGCGGCATTGAAGGAGGCCAAAGGATTTGATGTAATAATAGACAGTGCAGGCGGTAGCTCACTGAAGGATTACATGAAGCTGATCAAACCCGGTGGAAAGCTGGTTTTCTACGGAAGTACCACGGGAAGGCCTGACGATTTTGATGTTTTCAGATTATTTTGGAATCAAATCTCTGTACTTGGTAGCACAATGGGTAATGACCAAGAGTTTGTTGAAATGGTGAAGTTCATAGAAGAACATAAGATCAAACCCGTGATTGATGCAGTTTTCGACTTAGATCAAGTTTATGAAGCATTTAGGCGCTTTATTTCTCCAGATCATAGAGGGAAAATTATTGTAAAGATCAATTAGTCATTTTCAATTTGAAAATTGAGAAATGCGGCTTTCAATTCTTTGAGCGCATGCATTTCTTTAAGTTCACTGGCCACAATTATTCCTTTTTTATAAGTTTCTTCCGCTTTATCTATGTCCCCCACGCTGGCATATAAGCTTGCTGCATGAAAATATGTTGCAACGTATTTTTCATGATTATTTAGAAGATTCTCAAAATAGTCGAGCGTTTTTTGAATATCCTCATCCATGTATTCCATTGCTAAAGCATATTTTATAAAAGGATCGTTTGGTTCTGCCAAAAGATATTGTTCTAACTGCTCTATCCGCTCCTTATTGACCATAGTGTTTGCCTTTTATTTACTAAATTCGTGACCTATTTTAATTAATCCAAATCAAAGAAATTTAATGAAGATATTAGTTTGTATTACCCACGTACCGGATACGACTTCAAAGATTTCGTTCACAGATGGAGATACTAAGTTTGATAAAACTGGTGTTTCATTTATCATCGGTCCCTATGATGATTATTCTCTCGCTAGAGCAGTAGAACTGAAAGAACAGACAGGAGGTTCAATTACCGTGTTGAATGTTGGTGAAGCTGAAACCGAACCAACTATTAGGAAAGCGTTAGCCATAGGTGCTGATGATGCAATTAGAGTGAATGCTTTTCCGAAGGATGCCCTTTTTGTGGCCAAGCAAATTGCTAAAGTTGCTGAAGATGGAAATTTTGACTTGATCCTTATGGGTAGAGAGTCTATTGATTTTAATGGTGGCCAAGTACATGGTATGGTTGGTGAACTTTTAGGTATGCCATCTGTTTCTCCAGTCATGAAACTCGATATTGAAGGCACAACGGCCAAAATCGCTCGTGAAATTGAAGGTGGAAAAGAGTATATGGAATTAGAACTTCCATTTGTTGCAGGTTGCCAAGAGCCAATAGCAGAATGGAAAATACCTAATATGCGTGGCATCATGAGTGCGAGAACAAAACCACTCAATGTAATCGAACCTACCAGCGACGAAGCTGCAGTAGACGTATCAAAATTTGAACTGCCACCGGCTAAAGGTGGCGTTAAAATTATTGATGCCGAAAACCTTGATGAATTAGTCAATCTTTTAAAAAACGAAGCAAAAGTTATTTGATATGTCAGCATTAGCATTTATTGAATTAGACGAAGGAAGTATAAAGAAATCATCATTAGAGGCGATATCTTATGCATCAGCAGTTGAATCTGAAGTAGTAGCCATTGCATTTGGCGCTTTGAATGACGGAGAGTTAGAAAAGATAGGCGCGGCTGGTGCCACTAAGCTTTTGCATGTTACGGATGATCAGTTGGCCTCAGCTAACATTATGGCTTATTCTTCTGCAATAGCCGAAGCGATGAGTAAAGAAGGAAGTCAGTTACTGGTTTTAGCGAAATCTTCTCTTGGAGACCCAGTTTCCGCTAGAGTTTCCATCAAAACAGGAGCCTCACTTTTGGCTAATGTGACGGAATTGCCAGATACCACGGCAGGTTTTCAAGTAAAAAGCAGTATTTATACAGGAAAAGCTTTCGCCATCGCTGAGTTAAAAGGGGATAAAAAAATATTGGTACTGAAGAAAAATGCGGTAGCAATAAAAGAAGATGGAGCTGCTGTTTCAGTTGAGACATTTATTCCGACGTTAGCAGAAAGTGATTTTAAAGTAAAAGTTACCTCCAAAGACAAGGCTACTGGTGATGTATTGTTGCCTGAGGCTGATATCGTGGTTTCTGGAGGACGAGGACTTAAAGGTCCTGAAAATTGGGGAATGATTGAAGAGCTAGCCAAAACTCTTGGCGCAGCTACAGGTTGTTCTAAGCCAGTTTCCGACATGGATTGGAGGCCGCACCATGAACACGTTGGTCAAACAGGAGTGAAGGTAAGTCCATCTTTGTATGTGGCTGTCGGAATCTCAGGAGCCATTCAGCATTTAGCAGGTGTTAACTCCTCAAAATATATTTTAGTAGTTAATAAAGACCCGGAAGCGCCTTTCTTTAAGGCAGCAGATTATGGGATCGTAGGGGATGCTTTCGAAGTTATTCCTAAACTAACTGCGGCAATCAAGGCACAACAGTAATTAATGGCTGATAAAATTAAGATGGAAATATTGGGATTGTCTAGTAGTCAATCCCAATCTGGTTCCTTTGCACTTGTATTAGGAGAAGTTGGCGGTAATAGGCGACTTCCAATCATCATTGGAATGTTCGAGGCTCAAGCTATAGCAATCGAAATCGAAAAGATAGAACCTAATCGACCGATGACTCATGATTTATTTAAATCTTTTGCCATAAATTTTGATTTTAAAGTCAAAGAAATTGTCATCTCAGATCTAAAAGAAGGTGTTTTCTTCGCGAAAATTGTTTGTGAAAAAGACGGGATCGTGATAGAAATAGACGCTCGACCTTCAGATGCTATAGCCATAGGCTTGCGATTCGGAGTTGATATGTTTTCCATGGAAAGTATAATGACTGAGGCGGGCATTGTGCTAGCGGATGATGACGATGAGGTAACAGACATTAAGACAAAATTTAGTTCATCGGAGAGTCCAGAACCAAAATCCAAAAAACTTGGTGATTTATCCATGGATAAATTGAATACAATGCTTGATGAAGCGCTCGCGGCTGAGGATTATGAAAAAGCAGCCAAAATTCGAGACGAAATAAACAAGCGAAACTAACCTCATGGACATTCTTAGAGCCTCTATTGGGCTAATATTCTTAGTCGCTATCGCATTTATTTTTTCTGTAAATAGGCGAAAAATTGACTGGAGGCTCGTCGCGACTGGCTTAGCGCTACAAGTAGTTTTTGGGTTATTAATCACCAAGGTAGGCTTTGTAAAGACCGCATTTAGTTGGGTAAGTAAACAGTTTGTTGTGCTCTTGAGCTTTTCAGCCGATGGTGCATCATTTCTCTTTGGTGACTTAATGAATGCGGAAAGTTTCGGATTCATTTTTGCGTTTCAAGTACTTCCTACTGTTATTTTCTTCTCCACGCTCACGACAGGGCTTTATTATCTTGGAGCTCTACAAGTAGTGGTCAAAGGCATAGCTTGGATTATGGCGAGAACGATGCGTTTATCTGGTGCGGAAGCTTTATCTGCTGCGGGAAACATATTTTTGGGACAAACTGAAGCTCCTCTATTGGTCAGACCTTTTGTTCCGAAAATGACACGATCTGAACTAATGTGCCTAATGACGGGTGGAATGGCTACCATAGCAGGAGGTGTTCTTGCAGGTTATGTCGCTTTCCTTGGTGGATCAGATCCTGTTGAGCAGGAAAAATATGCGAGTTACTTACTCAGCGCGTCTATTATGAATGCGCCAGCCGCTATTGTAATGGCAAAGATCATGATTCCTGAGCTTTTTAAGGAAAAGATTAATAAGGATTTAACTGTGTCCACAGATTCTTTAGGGGTCAATTTGGTGGACGCACTTGCGCAGGGTGCATCGGAGGGTTTAAAATTAGCATTGAATATTGGCGCCATGTTATTGGCTTTTATTGCATTAATTGCGGCTTTGAATTACATTTTGCTTTCAGTTGGATCTTTAATAGGTCTTAACGAAATAATAATTTCTTCTACAGACGGAAGCTTTCAGGGCTTAAGTTTAGAATACCTTCTGGGTCAAGTATTTCGATTATTTGCGTTTTTTATTGGGGTGTCATGGGATGAATCGCTTCAGGTGGGTAGTTTGCTAGGACAGAAAATAGTGGTGAATGAATTTGTTGCTTATTTAGGCTTGTCAGAATTTGTTGCCTCCGGAGCGTTGAGTCAGAAATCAATAATTATTGCCACTTATTCCTTATGTGGTTTTGCTAACTTCAGTTCTATAGCTATACAAATTGGAGGCATAGGAGGAATGGCACCTTCTCAGCAAGGAAATATCTCAAGGTTGGGTTTCAGGGCATTATTGGCTGCCACTTTAGCCACGATGATGACAGCAGCCATTGCAGGTGCTTTAATGGTCTGATCTGCAAGAATTGCTGAGACTGTGCCTCTAAAAATGGTAGTTCTGTAAAAGGCCGGAATCGAAATCCAAATTTATTTTGAATCTGTCGGGTTGAAATAGCAACAGCGGAAATAGCTTTTTGCCAGGCTTCTAGCCGCTTGGTATCACAAAATTTTTATTCCTCGCTATCTTCTTTTATCCTCAATAAGCTTTTCAATATTAAATCAGCGGTAGCGGGATTTGTAGCGAGTGGGATATTGTGCACGTCGCACAATCTCATCAGCATTTGCACATCTGGTTCGTGAGGGTGTTTGTCCATCGGATCACGAAAAAATATCACCACATTGACTTTTTTCTCTGCAGCAAGAGCGGCTATTTGCGCATCTCCACCTAGCGGACCTGAGAGAAATCGATGGACTTTGAGTCCCGCTTTTTCCACATGAGATCCTGTCGTCCCTGTTGAAACCAGCTCAACACTCGCTAAATATTTTTTAAATTCAAGTAGAAAAGCGACCATATCTGCTTTTTTACCATCATGGGCTATGATTGCAATTTTCATTAATAATTCGATTATATAATATAGACCAAAATGACAAAAAAAAGCCCAGAACAACTAATGATCTGAGCTTTACATTCAGGGTAATATGTTGCTTAAAAGAATTAAGCGTATTTGGGGCTTGGTTTTGGTCCGCCAGCCATAATATCTTCGCTGGCGTATTCTTCAAATTTTTTAAAGTTGTCATTGAATTTTCTGGCTAGGTCATTCGCTTTTTCATAGAATGCTTTGTCATTTCTCCATGTTTCTCTCGGGCTTAAAATCTCACTTGGTACTCCTGGGCAGGTTAGAGGTATTTCAGCCCCGAAAATACTGTGTGTTCTGTAGCCCACATTTTCAAGAACTCCCTTTAACGCTGCTGAAATCATGGCTCGTGTATATTTCAAGCTGATTCTAGCGCCTACTCCATAAGGCCCACCTGTCCATCCGGTGTTTATTAACCAAACATTCGTATCATGTTTTTGCATTTTCTCTCCCAAAAGTTCTGCATACTTGGTAGGGTGCAATGGTAGAAATGGTGATCCAAAGCATGCGGAGAATACAGGTTCTGGTTCTGTTATACCAGCTTCTGTCCCAGCAACTTTCGAGGTGTAGCCTGAAATGAAATGATACATTGCTTGATTTTTAGATAGGCGTTGTATTGGAGGGATTACCCCAAATGCGTCGCAAGTAAGAAAGAAGATGTTTTTTGGGATACCCCCGATAGATGGGTTGGCAGCATTCCGAATATGCTCAATTGGATACGACACTCTGGTGTTTTCAGTGATCGAGCTGTCTTCATAATTTACTTTTCTTGTACCTTCAAAAAACTTAGTATTTTCTATAATCGCGCCATATTTAATGGCCTCCCAGATATCAGGTTCCTTTTCTTTGCTTAAATCAATTGTTTTAGCGTAACATCCTCCTTCAAAGTTAAAAACGTTTTTTTCTGTCCATCCATGTTCATCGTCACCAACAAGTAACCTCTCTGGATCTGCAGAAAGTGTTGTTTTGCCGGTACCCGATAAGCCAAAGAAAATAGCTGTATCATGATTATCGATTCCCATATTTGCGGAACAGTGCATGGAAAGTACTCTTTCATTGTGCGGCAAAAGAAAGTTAAGAACTGAGAAAATGCCTTTTTTCATTTCACCTGAATATTCCGTGCCTCCGATGAGAATAATCCTTTTGGTGAAATTGACTATCGCAAAATTTTCTTGGTTCGTTCCATCTGTTTCAGGGTTAGCTTTAAAACTTGGACAACATATTACTGTGAAATTCGGCTCAAATTCGGCTAATTTATAATCCTCAGGCTCAATGAACATATTGTATGTAAATAAATTATGCCATGCGAAGGTGTTGATAAAGCGCACTCTTAGTCTATGCGTTTTATCTGCACCTGCATACATATCGCGTACATACACTTTCTTTTCTTCCAGATACCCAATCATTTTGTTATAAATCTGATCGAAATTTTCTGGTGAGATGGGTTGATTGACATTTCCCCACCACACTGTGTCTTTGGTTATATCATCCTTAACTGTAAACTTATCTTTTGGGGCTCTGCCAGTAAATTTTCCTGTGCTTACAGTCAAAGCACCTGTATCAGCCAGATGTCCTTCTCCGTTACTGATCGATTGCTCGATAAGCTCTGCTTGTGTTAAGTTCCAGTGAGCTTCGCTTACTCTTATGTTTAGATCATTGAGTCCGCTTTTTTGTGATTTTAATCCAAATTCTTGCATGAAGTTGTTATTTATTTTATTGATGGCTATTTCAAAACAGATCGTTAAACACTGATATTTTCAGTATTCATGGTCAAGCTAATTTGCAAACGTTTTCATAATAGCGAAATTACGCTATTATCACTGATTAATCAATAGGTTCTTCAAAAAATGGATCAACTATCTCCTTTGGTGTTGGCTTTGTTAACAGACTAACCACTACCAATGAAAGAACAGAGGTGAGAAGTGCAGGAATGGCGATCATTTGAGAATCATAAGGGAATTTTATTAACCCGAGATTGAGTGTGCTGTTTTCGTAAATTCTATTCAGTACTTCTATGATGATGACAGTGGACATTCCGGCGATAATAGATGCAACTCCTCCTTCTTTAGTTACTCTTTTCCAAAAGAAAGTAGCAAGTAGGGCAGGGGCTAGCGAGGCGCCAATCATAGTATACGATATAAATGCCATCGCCAATATTTCCTCGAATTGTGTCATAATTAAATAGGCGATAAAGCCTAAAATAACAATGGCCGTTCTTTGTATGATAAGCTTGGTTTTATTCGAAGCGCCTTTAATGAAATATTTCTCAATAATATCTCTAGATACATTGGTGGAGGTAACCATTAGAAATGTGTTTCCTGTGGATAGTATTATCGCAGCACCGCCAGCAAAAAGTAGGGAGCCTACCAGTACAGGTAGTTGCTCAAAACCTATACGCAGAATTATTTCCTCAGACATGGCTGCATTAATACTGCCATCGGCCATAAAGAAGCGTGGATCGTGCGCGTAAATAGCGAACCCGACGATCGCTAGTAGGCACATGAGAAACTCTATGAGTACCACACCCAAAAACATTCCCATGACTGCTTTTTTTGCAGACTTAGAATCCTTGGCAGATGAGAATTTTTGATACACGCTACTTTCGCTTAATAGAAGAATAAGTGTCGGTAGCATAATGCCTATGTACCATTGCGGTTCATGACCTTCAAATATGGATAGATGGTCAGGGCTCACTTCATTGATGGTGGAAACTACATTGCTCCATCCACCAAATCCCGATATGGCAAAAGGTACAGCTAGGATTATAGCCAAGATCATTATAATACCATTGAAAATATCGATAGAAACTATTGAAACCATTCCTGCCAAGGCCGTGAAAGCGATAATCACCAAAAAGGTTATTAGTGTACCTTGTTCTACACTAATACCTCCTTCTGTCAAAATAGATAAAAATCGACCACCGCCTTTGAACTGATAGCCGGCAATGATTAAATAGGCAATAATGATGGTAATAGTGCCTAAAAGCCTTGCGAGTGGTGAGTAACGTTTTTCCAGAATATCAGTCAAGGTAAATTGCGAAATCCGCCTCACCTTCGCAGCGATAAAATAGACAGCCAGAATACCAATCCACGCACCAAGAGAGAACCATAGCTCAGAAAAACCAACTTGAAAGGTTAAACCTGCGGTACCAAACAAACTTCCAGAACCTATCCAAGTTGTTACAAGCGTACCTACAAGAAGATATACTGGCACATTTCTGCCTGCAACTACAAAGTCTTCTTCACTTTTTACAAATCGGCTTTTGTAAATGATTATTCCAGCAAGAATAAGAATATAACAGAGAGTGACAATTATATAGGTCATAAGTTCGGTTTTTTGAAACGACAAGATATTTAAACTACGAGGAAATAGGAAGCTTAAAAATGAGAGCTCAATTATTTAAGCAACGACACGCCTATTGAAATTTCTAAGCCTTCGATGGAGGCTTTGGCCTCAGTGAAGTCTACATCAACGGAGCTAATTGGATTACCTATGTTCCCACCGGCATATGATCCTGTCATTGGCGCGTTTACATAACCATTCAAATATTGAGTTTGGAAAGATAGTGCGGCATTTTTGGTTATTTGAAATTCGAACTCAATTCCACCAATCAATCCCCATCCGATATTATTTTCAAATTGGTAAGTGCTAGTTAAGACGTCCCATCCAGTATGCTGCCGCAGTGCTTTATCCAAATTGCCATTGTTAATTTTAGGACTGATATTGTACCAACCAAATCCTCCAGCTAAAAATTTAATTCGCGCTCGACTTATGGGGATATTTAGAAATGCTTGAAGAGGCAGAAGAAAGGCATATTGAGAGCCGAAGATGGCTTTGTTTGAATCAAAGGGCAGGCCTTTTGCTGGTAGACCAGGTATGAAATACAACGATCCTCCTGTTTCAATTCCGACTATTTTTCCAATACCGATTCCACGTATGGAGAAAGGTGAAATTGGCGCTGCTATTTCTCCTTTTTTAGGGATTAGATAAGAAAAAGAAACTCCTTGGGTGTAGGAATAGGTAACCATGAAAATTGAAAAAATGAATATAGATAATCTCTTCATACTTCAAATATCAAGGTTTAATGTGTAATGCACCTGCTTAAAAGGCATAAAAAAAGGACGTCCATAATGAACGTCCTTTTCCTTTATTTGAAGCGTATTTGATATTACATCATTCCGCCCATACCACCCATGCCACCTGGCATTGCAGGAGCACCACCTTCTGGCTCTGGTTGGTCTGCAACAACTGCTTCTGTCGTTAATAACAAGGCAGCAATTGAAGCGGCATTTTCAAGTGCCAATCTTGTCACTTTGGTAGGATCAATAATACCTGCTTTGAACATGTTTACATATTCTCCATTGGCAGCATTGTAACCATAATCGTCTTTTCCGGCTAAAACAGCGTTGACAACAACTGAAGGCTCACCACCAGCATTTGCCACGATTGTTCTTAATGGAGCTTGAATAGCATTATAGATTATTTTAGCACCCGTAGTTTGATCAATATTATCTAACTCTAGGTTTTCGATAGCACTAAGTGCTCTGATTAGCGCTACACCACCACCCGCAACAATACCTTCTTGTACCGCTGCTCTTGTAGCATGTAGTGCATCATCCACTCTGTCTTTTTTCTCTTTCATCTCTACTTCAGTAGCAGCACCGATATAAAGAATAGCTACGCCACCTGAAAGCTTAGCCAAACGCTCTTGCAACTTTTCTTTGTCGTAATCAGAAGTGGTGTTCTCGATCTGAGATTTAATTTGATTAACTCTACCCGTGATATCCTCTGGTTTCCCAGCGCCATTCACGATAGTGGTATTGTCTTTATCAATATTGATCTTCTCAGCAGTACCTAAATAATCAAGCGTTGCATTCTCTAGTTTGTAACCTCTTTCTTCAGAAATTACCGTTCCACCAGTAAGAATTGCAAGATCTTCCAACATTGCTTTTCTTCTGTCACCAAAACCTGGAGCTTTAACAGCTGCAATTTTAAGCGCACCTCTTATTTTGTTAACAACCAAAGTTGCTAAAGCTTCACCATCTACATCTTCTGCAATGATTAATAAAGGCTTACCAGTTTGAGCTGTAGCTTCTAATACAGGAAGTAATTCCTTCATATTAGAAATTTTCTTGTCATATATTAAGATATATGGATTTTCAAGTTCAGCTTCCATTTTCTCTGTATTGGTAACAAAATACGGAGACAAATAGCCTCTGTCAAATTGCATACCTTCTACAGTTTTTACTTCAGTTTCTGTTCCTTTTGCTTCTTCAACAGTGATTACACCATCCTTACCCACTTTTTCCATCGCATTTGCGATCATTGAACCGATTGTAGTGTCGTTATTAGCGGAAACAGAAGCAACTTGTGAAATTTCGTCGTTGGTTGAAATTTGTTTTGATTGCTTTTTCAAACTTTCAACTACTAAAGCGACAGCTTTATCAATTCCTCTCTTAAGATCCATCGGATTGGCTCCAGCTGCGACGTTCTTGATTCCATGTCCAAATATAGCTTGCGTAAGCACGGTTGCGGTAGTTGTTCCATCACCAGCATCATCTGCTGTTTTTGAAGCAACTTCTTTCACTAACTGTGCACCCATATTCTCTACAGGATCAGAAAGCTCTATTTCTTTAGCTACTGAAACTCCATCTTTGGTTACGGTTGGAGCACCGAATTTTTTATCTAAAATTACATTTCTACCTTTTGGTCCTAATGTAACTTTTACTGCATCTGCCAAGATGTCGACACCTCTTTTAATTCTATCTCTTGCGTCGGTATTGAAAAATATATCTTTTGCCATTTTTTAAGCTATTTTATTTTGTTGTAAAAATTGAACTTGATTTTGAGAGATTATACGATACCGTAGATATCCGCTTCTTTCATGATCAAATACTCTGTACCATCAATTGTAATTTCCGTACCAGCGTACTTACCATAGAGTACTTGATCGCCTATTTTCACATTGATAGGCTCATCTTTTTTACCAGTACCAATTGCTACTATAGCACCTCTCTGAGGTTTCTCTTTAGCTGTATCAGGAATGATAATTCCTGATGCTGTTTTTTCTTCAGCGGCCGCTGGTTCTACCAGAACTCTGTCGGCTAAAGGTTTGAAATTTACTTTAGACATTGTTTTATTGTTGTTTTTAAGTGTATTAAAAAATTACTACTTCGAGGATAGAGTCTGCATTTTACGTGCCAATGAAACAATACTGACAAATCTGACATGGCGACATGACAAAAATTCAGACTCTAATTTTCGATGACATCATTCATTGTTTCTTGTCATTTTAAAAGTTCCTTTTTAAATTAAGAAAACAATAAAAACAGACCTATGAAAGAGCTCGGAAAAGATTGGTTAACGAATGGTATTGTAGACTTTGAATATAAGAAATATATTCTTCTTGCTTATTTGAAACATATTAGGAGGCACTTCATACTGAGCGAACTCTATCCTTTTTTGGCAGACTTGGTGTTTCATTTTCGTAACCTTCAACAAATCAAAGAAAATAAGGAGTTGCTATTCAAGAATTTCCCAAAGTCGATCTCTAAAGTTGATTTTGAGAAATTGAAAATTTCCTACGAGACAATGATTCAAAATGATGAGATGATGGACGAACTAGAAAGCATCATCGCCTTTGCGATTCCTCAAATTGATTCTACGATTAGTGAGGGTAGGGAACTATATGAGTTTGTGGAATCTAATATGGAAATTACTCCTGTGGGTCTTATGCCTTTATATAAAAATGAAGGATATCTATTGTTAAATCAAGATGCTAAGCGGGATGTTCGGGTTTATAGATATAGAGTTTCTGTTTTTGAAAACTCAGAGGAGAAATATAGAAGTATGGCCACTACTTTTGTGAGTGATGATTTTGTTGATTTTAGTCGGAGCTATGAAACGATAAAAATAGATCTAGTCAGAACCTTTAGCGATATGCCTAATCCAGCAACCTACTTGGTGGCTTGTAAAATGGATTTCCCTGAAATAGAAACAGTCGTTCCGATAGCGAAACGACTGCTTATAGAAAGTATAACTTTAAATTCTTAATTCAATGAATCAGACGACTCTTCAAGACCCAAATCATCTAAGCCACTGTCATCTGATTGTATATTTTGAGAAGGAATAATTGCTTGATCCTGCGCGCTCTCAATATTTGGTGAAAGTATGCTGTCACTTTGATTTGTATCAATCAAAAGATTGGTTGATAATGTCAAAGCTAAAAGGCCAATCGCAAATCCCCATGTCAACTTTTCAAGAATGTCGCCCGTTTTTTTAACGCCCATGACTTGAGCAGATCCAGATCCTCCAAATTGACTAGATAACCCGCCACCTTTTGGGTTTTGTGCTAATACAACCAATACTAACAATAAGGCGGTGATAATAATTAGGGTAACAACTACTGTGTACATCTTCTAGTCTTTCAATTTTTTAATAATGTCCGCAAAGTAAGTCGAATTATCAGGGAATTTCAAAATTAGTTGTTCATAAATTAAAATTGCTTTATCCACCTTGCCTTGTTCTAAGAATATTTCTGCCAAATATTCCGACGCTACTTCTGGGTTAAAGACAGTGCTCAATTCAGATAAGTCTCCCAAACTAATGGATTCATTATCTTTATTTGGCGTAATACTTGGCTGAGTTTGTATAAAGTTTTCTATAATTTCATTAGGATCAGAATAACCCGAAGGGTCAGGTTGATCATCTTTTCCTCCACTCTTTTCATTTGAACTAGTGTCACTTTCGCTTTTTGTAGCTCTTTCTGATGACCTCTTTCTGATATATGTTTTAATGATCTTTTCTGGAGGCGTATTATTTACGCTAGCATCACCTTTTGGGGCATCTGTAATTGGTGGAGCGGGATGATCTTTTATTTTCCCAGAGGCTCTCATTTTCGCCGCGGCTTTCTCAATAGCACTTTCTCCTTTCACCACTTTTTTATTGGAGATTGTGGTATTCGTATCTATTTTTTTAGGAGCAACTTTTTTTGCAGCCCTTTTCTTGGTCAATATTCTTTTTGGAAGAGGAGTAGGGTCATCAGGTTCTGATTTGTCACTTACATCACGAGTAACCTCTTGATCCACTCCATCTTTTGCCGATACATCTTTTGCTGAAGGTTCTTCCTGTTTTGTTTCTTCGCTTACTGCCGATTCAATTTCACTCTCGGGCGCTGGCTCTTCCTTTTTTTCAACCTCTGCTGCTGCTTCATTCGAAGGTATATCAGAAGGGCTAATTTCTAGCTCCTCGTTTTTTTTTTGAGCCGTTTCTTCTTTTGGGTTATTTGTGTCTTCAGTGAGAGAGGTGTCTGAATTTTCTTGCGCCTTTTTAGTGGCTTTTTCTACTGCATCATTAACAGCGTCTTCCTCTTCAATTTTTTTCTCTAGCTCTTCAAATCGGGCCCTATTTGTTTTTAATTCTTTGATATCCGAGAAGATACTCTCTATCAAATGATCAAGATCGCTTTCTGGCTTTTCTGGAATAGTGAACTTATTGCGTGGCTCATTATGACTAACGTTATCTTCAAATTCAATATTGGTTTCTTGTACCGTTGCTTTCTCAGCACTAGGTTCCGATACGGCGCTTTTATTATTAGAATGCGCCTCTATTTCTATCGTGGGGCTATCGGTCTCCACTTGATCTGGAGATGCTGATAATGTTGGCGTTGCATCTTTTTGGTAAGATTCCTTAGATGGGTTTTCATCGGGCGCTACCGCTAGATCCTTCTCTAGAGATTCGACTCCTTTTGTGCTTTCAGAGTCAACAGAGACAATATTTTTACTTTTCTTTTCCCCTTCGTGTGAGTCGTGAACATCCAGCGGTTTAAGGAAAATGAGGTCTCCGATGATATATTTTTTTAAGTGCGCACGATCCGTCGCATATATTGAAGCTCTTGTTATTTCAGCTTTCGCCGAAGGCAGACCTTTTATCTTACTGGCTTTGGCGATGACCGTTCTTGCTGACTGGAAATAGGGAAATTCTTCTACAGTATTTTGAATTTCCTCCAGATCTTTGTCTGAAATATTATGCGGTCTTCTTAGAAAATCTACGAATTTCTGCTTGTTCACGGGATTAGATTAGGCTTGATGATGTTCTAAATTAATTAAATACTACCAATTTGCCACAGATGCATTGAATATATCTAAAATGATTTGATCAAAAATCTCCTCAACAAACGCTTCCTCGTTGCTGCTTAGATCCTCTGTGTTCTGGTCAAAGTCTCGAAAAAAGGAAAAAGTTTTTTCGAAATTAAACTCATCATCCTGCGTATTTACATACGAACAAAATACTCGAATCGTTATTCGGGATAATGAAGCATAATCAGGCCCATCTGTACCAGCGGCATTGGCTGTAACAGGGGTTATCGTATAATCGCTTATGTATCCTTCAAACTGAAGGTCGCCATTTGTTTCCACTAGCGATAAGCTGGTATTTTGCTGATAATAGTCCTTAATGCTTTCTGTAAAAAGTACAGTCATGTTTGAAGGGCCTAAAGAGGCATTGTTATAAAACGTGCCAATACTTATCGTTTTGATACTGGGCGATATACTAGCACCAGTAAAACTGTACACGCCACATCCTTGGCTAAGCAATAGGAGTACAACACAAAGATTAGATACTTTCCAGTTCATACTGTTTAATCTTACGATATAATGTTCTTTCTGAAATTCCGAGATCTTTAGCGGCGTATTTTCTTTTATTACCATTCTTTTTCAACGCCATAATGATCATTTCCTTTTCCTTTTTCTCTAGCGATAGTGAATAATCTTCTTCCGTTTCATGGGTGATATCTTCCACTTCTTCGTAATCTTCCTCTTCTTGTTTTCCTTGCTCTATCCTTAGAGGCTGTAAAGAAGAAGTTTCTTTTTTCACTGTATCTTCCATATCGTAGGAGTCGGTTTCTACCTCTGAAAACAAACGCTTATGCTCTGATAAAATTTCACTCTTACTTGTATCATCACGAAGTATTTGATGCACCAGATTCTTCATTTCAGCCACATCACTTTTTAGATCAAATAGCACTTTATAAAGAATGTCTCTTTCAGAGAAGTTGTCCTCTTTATTTGATTTACTTACAAGTGCTGGTAGAGAATTTATTTTACCCGGAAGATATTTTTTAAGTGTTTCGGCGTTGATGTTTCGATCCATTTCCAGCACACTCATTTGCTCTACCAGATTTTTTAACTGGCGTATATTACCAGGAAATGGGTAACCAAGGAGTAAGTTTGAAGCTTCACTATTCAGATTTACAGGTTTGGTTCTGTAGGTTTCTGAAAAATCCGATGCAAACTTTCTGAACAGTAAAAGGACATCTTTGTCACGCTCTCTTAGTGCGGGTACATAAATAGGCACTGTATTCAGTCTATAATAAAGGTCTTCTCTGAATTTTCCCTTTTGGATCGCGTCGGTAAGGTTTACGTTCGTGGCAGCAATCACTCGGACTTCCGTTTTTTGTACTTTTGACGAGCCTACTTTTATAAATTCTCCATTTTCAAGCACTCTTAATAGTCTTGCTTGGGTATTTACTGGCATTTCTCCTATTTCATCTAAGAATATAGTGCCGCCATTCGTCACTTCGAAGTATCCTTTTCGAGATTCGTGGGCGCCTGTAAATGCACCTTTTTCATGCCCAAAAAGCTCGGAATCGATGGTTCCTTCAGGAATAGCTCCACAGTTTATTGCGATGAACTGCCCATGTTTTTTGGATGAAAGACTGTGAATAATTTTTGAAAATGATTCTTTTCCTGCACCACTTTCACCGCTGATAAGGACAGACATTTCAGTAGGAGCCACTTGCATGGCTACTCGTATCGCATAATTCAGCTTGCTCGAATTACCAATAATGCCAAAGCGTTGCTTTATCGGCTGTACTTCTGGGTCTTGATTATAGTCCATATTTAAACCGCTTCACCGAAAAGTGTTGCTGCCGAACAGTCTTTTATTTTCACATTGATGTACTGACCTTTTTTGAATCCAAGATCTTTGAAAATCACCACCTTGTTGGCGGTGTTTCTCCCTTGCAAATCTTCTTTAGACCGTTTTGATGTGCCTTCGATCAGGACTTTAAAAGTGCGACCTATTTCTCTTTTGTTTCTTTCCAGCGATATTTCCTGTTGCTTATTTATGATTTCCTGAAGACGTCTCTTCTTGACCGGCAGAGGGATGTCATCTTCGTATTTTTTAGCGGCGAGTGTACCTGGCCGCTCTGAATAAAAAAACATGTAAGAAAAATCATATTTCACAAAGTCCATCAGGGTAAGTGTTTCCAAATGTTCTTCTTCTGTTTCGGAACAAAAACCAGCAATCATATCAGAACTAATGCCACAATCTTCTCCGAGTATTTCCCTTATTGCGTTGACTCTATTGATGTACCATTCTCTATCATAGGTACGGTTCATCAGTTCTAAGACTCTTGAATTTCCACTCTGGGCTGGAAGGTGAATGTACTTGCAAATATTTTCATATTGCTTCATTGTATGAAGCACTTCATCAGTAATATCCTTGGGGTGGGAGGTAGAGAACCTGACTCTTAGTTCAGGATTAACTTGTGCTACCAACTCTAGCAGATTCGCAAAATTGATTATTTCATCAACATTTTGTTTCTCTAGTCTTGCCTTATTGTTTTCCTCTGATGACCATTTGTAGGAATCCACGTTTTGCCCAAGTAACGTGACTTCCCTATACCCTTGGCTAAATAGATTTTCTGCTTCTGCCACAATTGAGAAAGGATCGCGACTTCTCTCGCGACCTCTTGTAAAGGGTACTACACAGAAAGAGCACATATTATCGCAACCACGCATGATTGAAATGAATGCGGTCACCCCATTAGAGTTTAATCTTACGGGAGAAATGTCGGCATAAGTTTCTTCTCTTGACAAAAAGGTATTGACTCCTTTATTGCCATCTTCCGCTTGCTGGACAAGATTTGGCAAATCCCGGTAAGCATCTGGCCCTACAACAAGATCTACTATTTTTTCTTCTTCTAAAAGTTGAGCTTTTAGCCGTTCGGCCATGCAACCTAATACACCGATGGTCGTCGCGGGTTTTAGTTTCTTATAACTATTAAATTGAGTCAGTCTTTTTCTTACCGTCAATTCTGCCTTTTCTCTGATAGAGCAGGTGTTTAATAGAATAACATCCGCTTGTTCAAAATCATCTGTAGTATCAAATCCATCCTGCTTTAGGATAGAAGTGACTATTTCACTATCAGAAAAGTTCATCTGGCAGCCATAACTTTCTATATAAAGCTTTTTGGTAGCCTTTTCATCTCCTTTTTTGGAGATTTTTATTTCTGTAGTAGGGTGTTGATCTGCTAATGGGTCAATTATACCTATATCTGCAATTAGATCTTTCATCTTCAATAATCCGTTTCACGATTCATTTTTCTTTCCCAAAGTGTTCAAGACCTCATGGAAAAGAAACGCAAAGATATAAATCGCTTCGTACTATGTGACACAATGTCAGGTTAATTTACTTTTTGTCCTTCTATTCTA
This sequence comes from Cyclobacteriaceae bacterium, assembly GCA_040218415.1. Lineage (GTDB taxonomy): Bacteria > Bacteroidota > Bacteroidia > Cytophagales > Cyclobacteriaceae > JAVJRN01. The sequence goes on along the minus strand of JAVJRN010000074.1, from coordinate 7,527 downwards.
AATCCGAACCTATAGTTATCCAGTGCTGAAGGTGTGTTTACTAATTGATTTTGGAGCGAAAACTTTGCTTCCATTAGGAAGCTACTGTCTGTGGAGGAGAAAAAAACAGGAAAAGACAAAGGAATGGTATCTGAAAGCTGCTTCGACGAAATAGCTCCAAGAAGAAGATGATTGGCTTTTGCCAAATAGAAAGTGGAGTCTACAGTGGGATTAAATCCTGAAAGTGGGATGATATTGTTGATTGTCAGATCCATACCTTGATATTTGTTGGGACTGCTTGTTGAGTCTTTTCCTACGGTATTTCCTTTCAAATTAATTGAGGCAATGGCTAATTGTCCAACGATCGTTGAATCATTTTTAGGCAAAATGAAACCATTTGATATTGTGGTTCTGTCGTCGAGTATTTTTTTGTCATTTTGCGAAATCCAGGTAAAAACTGATCTGATCGAATCAACATAAATAATTTTGGTCGAATCAATTTTTTCTTCCTTCGGGCTTTCGGTCAGTGTAGGATTATCACATTGACTTAAAATGATGATTGAACAAAATATTATAGATATTTGAGAAAATGAGTGTTGCAAAACTTTCATTGATTGACTTAACTGGTATTTGAACATCAAAATTATGGCTTTAATAAAATCTGTACGTGGTTACACACCAAAATTTGGAAAAGAATGTTGGCTAGCTGAGAATTGTACTGTAGTAGGGGAGGTAACCATGGGCGAAAAATCTACGGTTTGGTTTAACGCCGTGATTCGAGGAGACGTTAATTCTATAGAAATTGGCGATAGAACGAATGTTCAGGACAATGTAACTATTCATGGTACGTTTGAAAAAGCAGCTACAAAAATTGGGAATGATGTTTCCATAGGCCATAATGCGATGATTCATGGTTGTACGTTAGAAGATAATGTCCTTATCGGAATGGGTGCAATTGTTATGGACGGAGCGGTGATCAAAAGCGGTTCTATCATTGCTGCAGGGGCAGTAGTTCTTGAAGGAACTATTGTGGAAGAAAATTCGCTCTATGCTGGTATGCCTGCGAAAAAGATAAAAGATATTTCCGGTAAGAACGCCGAGATGCTCACCCGAATAAGTGGTAATTATATTAGATATGCAAGTTGGTTTAAAGACAATGAATAGACCGAAAGAAGAAGAATACGCTCCTTTTTATCAAGGTTATATTGCAGCTGTGCCAGAAGGCGATATTATTCCAATGCTCCAAACTCAGCAAGAATCATTCATGTGCGTTTTGAATAATTTGAGCACCGCAGATCTGTTCTATTCTTATTCTGACAATAAATGGACGGTTGCGCAAGTTTTAGGGCATATCATTGACACAGAACGATTGATGAGTTCACGTGCGTTGCAAATTGCTAGGGGAGAGATTCAGGAATTACCGGGGTTTGACCAAGATGAATATGTTAACCTGGGCAATTTTGAAAAGCGAAGTGTATATTCATTTTCACAAGAATTTCAAGGATTGAGAATGTCCAATATCGCCCTTTTCTCTTCTTTTGATGAAAATGATTTGAGTAAGAAAGGTGTGGCCAGCGGTGTTATCTTTACGGTGAGGTCTCTCGTTTTTATTACTGCGGGACATTTAGCTCATCATTTAAATATATTATCAGAAAAATATAACATACAATGAATTTTTTCTTAAAACTTCTTTTATCATCCGTTGCGGTGATTGTGGTTTCTTATCTCTTACCAGGAGTAAGTGTTGATGGTTTTTTAACTGCTTTTATAGCAGCAGTTATCTTATCGTTACTCAATGTTACGATTAAGCCTTTATTGATCTTGCTCACTATTCCGTTGACCGTATTTACTTTCGGGATTTTTCTTTTGGTGATCAATGCCCTAATGATCATGCTTGCCGATAGCATCATGCCCGGCTTTCAAGTGGATGGTTTTTGGTGGGCGTTGCTTTTTAGCTTGTTGTTATCGCTAGTCAACGCCTTATTGGCAGATTTGAGTGGTACTAATCGTCAGAAATAAACGGCGCACTGCGGATCTTTTTTATAATTTCTTAATTTAATTCTATAGTTAAGTAGAATTTCATGTGAACCCGCTGTGGCGTAACCAATAGCCGAAGTAGCCGCGTCATAGGCGTACCCGACTCTAATGTTGTCATTCAGAATTAATTGTCCCGTAAATACAATGTCTTTTGATGATCTGAAGCTTAGTCCTGCATAAGCAATTTCATCGAATATGACCATTCCGGTGAATTCAAAAGTCATGCGGTTTTGTTCTTGCATTCTAGCTAATACCGAAGGACTTAATTTAACCAAATCGGTAAGGTGAATAATCACACCTGCGGTACCAAAATAATATCTACTCTCTCGACCGTCAGTATTGATATTTTCCCCAGTACTTATGATTGTTCTATTTTCCAATAAGAAAGGAGAGCTCACACCAATAAATAGATCAGGATTAGAAAAGTATATTCCCGTTCCAAAGTTTGGTGTAAAGCGAGTTTGAACCCCTGAAAGGAGCGGATCAGGATCAAACAATTCTAGTTTTGTATAATCAGCTCTTCTATTGTCAAAACCACCTTGAATGCCCAGTGCCAAAATCCCAGAACCAGTTCTGATCTTGTATGCGTAACTGGTATATACAGATGTCGCCTCTGACACACCAATGATGTCGCGGGTCACCATCAGTCCCAAGCCTATACGATTAGATGCAAATGATGAATGTGCAGTTAACGCCTGATGGGTAGGCGCTCCTTCAACGTTGACCCATTGCTCTCTATGGACGGCCGTGATTGATAGTAAATTGAGACTTCCTGCATAGGCAGGATTGATCAATAATCCATTAAAGGGATAGGTTGAGGTCAAACCACGCATTTGGGTTTGACCAGAAAAGGCTATTCCTAAAAGAATTACGAAGATTAATTTTTTCATTGTTTCTTAAAGTTATCGAACTAATTCAACATATCCCTGCACCAGGTCTGATCCATCACCACGATCAATGATGTAAAAGTAAGTACCGCCAGGAAGTAATTTTGCTGACCCAACATTGGAAGTGCCATCAAATCTTGTTTCGAAATTATTGTATTGATCCGCTTCATATACACGAAGGCCGTCTCTATTATAAATTTTGACATTGTTGTTCGGGAATAAATCTATACAGTCAATGAGGAAAAAGTCATTGGCACCATCGCCATTTGCGGAAACGCCATTGTATATTTTCAATGATGTTTCGATTTCAAAATCTGCGGTGTAGTCACAACCATTTTCCGCTCTAAACCAAACATTCCATAAGCCAGGAGCAGCATCTCCTAAAGGTTCGTAGAATGATGATGTCTGCATTCCTCCGAATGGATCAGTCCAAACTATGCTGTCTATTCCTGGATTAGCTTCAAACCTTAGATCAGCATAACCATTAAACTGATTGGTCGAACCATCCTCAGTTCTCAAGCAAATAGAGTTTTCTGTGAATACTTCAAATACAGGATCCGTAACCTCATAACCTACCGATACAGGTGATGGATTTGACTTACATCCGGTGGCCAATAATGTGGCCTGAACTACATAATCTACACTATCCAAGGTTGTAACAGCACTTCCTGTAAAAGCCACATTTTGAGGATCACGTGTATCGTACCATTCAAATAAGTAACCTTCCGTTTCACCAAGTACACTCACAATAGCGTGACCATTTGGCACAGTACAATTGGTTCTATCAGAGACTAAATTCACAGCAGGTTGCTCAATAGCTTCCGAGCCATCGATGATATCAAAAGTGGTGAAGTTTTTACATCCAGTTACTTTGTCTCTGATTTTCACAGAATAGGTCGCAATGTCTAGAGAGTCTACAGATACACCTGTGGCAAAAGGAGCGGAGGATGTATCAGTACCGATAATCCATTCAAATTCATATCTGAAAGTCATGGTAGAATCAGGAATACTTACCGTTGCTCTGCCGTCAGGCATTCCATCGTAACATATCGTTCTATCATTGATTACTCTGATCGCAATTTCTGGAGTGGCCGTTTCATCTCTCACGGTTACCAAAGTAGGAATAGAGCTACACATTGGGTCTATTTGATCAACGACGAATACAGTATATTGACCATTTAAAAGATTCTCAACGAGTGATCCAGTGTAATCAGCATTGACAGTATCGGCAATGGTCATTCCCGCAGTTAGATCACCAATGAACCAATAGAACTTATAATCTTCAAAGCTTCTTCTTCTTTCTTCCTCATCATTATCAATGAATGGGTTATCTGGAATATCCGGAATATTCAATACCGTACCAGCTACGACTCCATTAGGATTTATACAATTGGTATTTGCTGAGGTCGAAAGAGACAAGTTGATCGGGCTGATACTATTTTCTTGACTCATGGTATAACTTTCGGAGTAAATACAACCTGTAGTCAGATCAGTAATATTCACGGTATAAGTGCCTATTGGTAGACTTTTCAAGTAGAAATTATTATCCTCAATGACCGTACCTAGTTCATCAACCCACTGAAAAGTATATGCTGTGGTATCCGTAGATCCATTGGCAGAAACTGTCAGGCTTCCATTTCCACGTGAAGGGTCACAATTCGTCATTTTAGTGAAGAACTCCAGATTGATATTAACATTTGGTGTTTCATCGGTTAATTCAATTTGATAGATATCCGTGCTACATGCCAGTCCGGCATGGTATCCAATGACATAATATGTATCAGCCACTACATCAAATCCATTCGCCGAATTCAGTATTGGACTAGGTCCTGAAAGGATTGGTGTTGCACCTGTAAGTGTCGGATCCTCATTGTAAAAATCAAATGTATAGTCAGAAAGTTGACCATAGTTTACACGTGTTACTTCGTAAAACCCATCGGAAGGTGAGCAAGTTGTCTGACTGGCAGAATCTACAGCCATTATTCTTAGTTGTGCAGGATCGTTGGTCAGAGTAAACTGTCCAGTACTGATACAACCTACGCTCAAATAAGTGACTTCTACTTCGTATCTCCCTGCGAACAGACCACTTAAGGTGTCGTTATTAGAAATGGCACTTCCTGTTCTATTTCCCGAAGGATCTACCTGATACCAGCTGAAGCTGTATAAAGAATCAATTTGAACCTCATCAGCAATGGCAAGTAATGAACCTGTCGGTGTAGTTGCAGTAGTCGCACAAGTAGAGTCAGCAATGAGTTGTGAGATCAATATTTCAGGATATAGCAAGTTGTCTTGTATTACGAATTGAACAAGATCCGACTCGCAGTTTGAATCTACTTTCTTTATTGATGCATGATAGGTGCCAGCACTTAAGCTATCAAGTTTGAAAGGAGTGCTTGCATCCAGATCGGTGATCGGTGTACTTCCATCAGCGGCATACCACATAGCCTTGTAATCATTGGCTAAGGCTGTGGAGTCCAAAATAGTATCACCATATTTTCCTTGAAGGATGACAAATGATCCATTACCCGTTGTTAAGCATGATAGATTTTTATTAACTTCAGATGAAGTAATAAACGGATCTGTTGGTTCATTAGTGATGTTAATAGTTTGAGTACTTCTACAGAAAGTAGTTGTATTGATCACCTTTACAGTATAATTCCCATCTGTAACGCCTTGAATAATTTCATTCGTGTCTACCACGGAAGGATAAGTAGTACTTACTTCATTGCCTCCTGTAGTATCCTCACCGATATACCATTGGTAATTGTAAGTCGCTGACGGTGTAGCGCCATCTATAGAGAGTAACTCGATACTTCCAGCTGCTACAGACCCATTGCAATTATCATTACTAACGACTGTAAAATCATCAATTACTGGATTAACAGACTCATCCAATATTTCTATTTTAAATCCGCCATTAGCGCAAGTTGTCGTATTGTGTCTTGCTACTATGGAGTATGTGTCAGCACTCAACCCAGTCAATGTAAACGTTGATCCTGTTCCTGGGAAGGTATATGGAGAGGTATTTCCGGAAATACTTGATCCATTTTCGGCGGTGATAGTCCAAGTATAATTTGATATACTTGAAGAACCGGCACTGTAAGTAATGTCCGCATCATTGATCGTGATAGTACCATTTCCTGTGGATGCACAAGTTGTATTTGCAACCACTTGACTTGCTTGTAAGGTAAGTGTTGGGTAGTATAGCTCTTCTACGATTTCATAAGTCTTTACCAGCGTACACCCATTATTCTTGTCAGATACTTCGATCGTGTAGTTTCCAGCAGAAAGGTTATTTAGGATGAATGGATCTGCATTTGTTCCAGTTCCTAAGCTTTGATCGGTTCTTGGTGTTCCAGTATTGGAAGTTCCATTATACCAGGTGTAATTATATCCACCTCCGGATAAACCATTATTTCCACCTGTTGTGAATGATACGCTTATTGTTCCATTACCTGCTGTGGAACAGTTGGCATCATTCGTAACAGTTAGCTGATCTCTGGTGATTTCGGTAATGTCATCTTTAATTTCTATTTGATAAAGCGACGTAACGCAAGTAGAAGTGCTGTGAGTGGCCTCAATGTAATAAGTACCTGCAGCTAAATTCGAAGGTTCTGTTCCTGCTGTGAAAGTAGTCGCGGAACCAAAATTCGAATTATAATATTTGAATGTGAAATCTGCATTCAGGTCACTGTCAGTATTATTTACATCTGTGACACCCAATCTCGTAAAGCTTACTTCTTGAACAGCAAATGATCCATTGTCAGATGAGCATGACGTATTATCGCTCTTTGTAATAGAGGAGGTCACATTGTTTGTCGAGAATGATAAGGTTACAGGGTCAAAGGAAACTTCTACTGAAGCTACTGTTGAACAACCATTATTTGGCGTACCATTAATATCAGTCAACGCTACCCAATAATCTCCTTCTTCAAGACCGGTAACCGTAGTTGCATTAGACGTTCCAACTTGAGTAGTTTTATTACCGATGGTTCCTTTATACCAAGTTGTCGAAAAGTCTGTCCCTGCAATCGCATCTGCATTTCCGACTGTTAAGCCATTGTACTGGCTGATACTAACTGTTCCATCGAATGTTGCCGTTGAGCAGTAGGTGTTTGGGGTGGAGGTGAGGGTGATAGGTGGGTTGGTGGCATCATTTGTCAGCACGAATTTCACGGCAGGGGAGCTACAACCTGGCGCGATAGTACCTGTGTTGTCGAAAGTAGCTCTTACATAGTACGTACCCGCAGCTAAACCAGTGAAAGCAGGGTTGTTACCTGTGATGGTGTTTGTAACTCCTGCCGCTAGCGTAGTAAGTGTAGCATTCGTATATAAGTTGTAAGTAATATCAGCATCCTCAAGTCCAGTCCCTGTGATTGTAGCCGCAAGATCTTCATCAGAATCGTAAGTAAGCTCGGTGATTGTAATAGTCCCATTTAGAGGATCACAATCAGTAGGGTTTACTGGATTATGATTAGAGATGGTCAATTCGTACGGATCATCTTTGACGACCACCTGAACAGTAGTAGAACATTCGTATCCATTATCATTATTAGGATCACCTTGGTCAAGAGCGGTCACGACGATGGTGTAGTTTCCAGCTTCCAGTCCAGTCTGATCAAAG
>JAVJRN010000035.1:0-2485 GCA_040218415.1 Cyclobacteriaceae bacterium | reverse complement strand
GTATGTTTTGGTGGTGCCCCAAATTTTCGATTAGCCTGATCTTTTTTTAGGTTATTCACAAAATTTTTGGTCACATAACTGTCAGCGGAAGATAGCGCGGCTGAGCTTCCAAATTTCTTATTGACCTCCATAAAACGTGGGTCTACTTCTTCAATAAAGCGACTCGGTTCGCAGGCTTTCAAGCGGCCAAAACGATATCTATTGAGCGCATAGCTCAATTGTACTTGCTTTTTTGTACGGGTAATGGCCACATAAAATAGACGTCTTTCCTCTTCTAGGTCTGCACGTGAACTAAGCATCATTTGAGAAGGAAAAAGCTCTTCTTCCATGCCCACAATATATACATCGTTGAATTCCAAACCTGTGGACCGCAAGTTCATTTACATGTACATTTCCATCCATGAGCTGACTTTTTACTCGACTTCATTGCCTCACGCACTTTGTGCATAAATAACCTAGCTGTTCTCTCTGTTGAAATATAACGCATTCATATAGCTAGCAGATAAGCTTTTGGGACTAGTGGATATTTCAATAGAATTGAAGTAGGCCTTAGGTATTCCAAACTTTACTTTATGAAATAAGGTATGTGTCGTTACTGATTGTATATAGGGGTATTTATTGCAAATCCGAGAATAATTCTTACGCTCTTGACATTTTCAATGCGCGCATTTTCGGCAATTGAAACCGGAAGCGAATACAATCTGAGATAGGTATTTCTTGCAATCAGTGTCGGTTTTAAACCGATCAATAAACTCTAAGAGGCCTTGTCCTTTGAATATCTTTATTACTTATCAGATAATTAATATTTTATCAGGTATCTAGATGTCGATCTTCATGGATTTGATTCACCATAACAGATGATGGAACATAAAATAAATCAGATAACCATTTTGCACTTGTAAGTTGAATCTAAGAAAAAAAACGCTGATCATTTTCGAACCAGCGTTTTTCAAATCTTTCAGAGATTACTTTTTAATGAATTTCATGCTTTTGGATTCACCTCCCAAAACATATCTCAACAAGTACTGACCTTCAGAGAGTTGATCTACATCGATGTAATTTGCAGATGATTTTTCTTCCAGCATTATTCGTCCAAACATGTCAATGACTTGAATATGGGTCACATCCTGACTTGCATTAAAGTTTAATCGATTAATGGTCGGATTGGGGTATGCCTCAAGGTCTTGTACTGTAGATGAGCTTAGAATGGTTACCACCTCCAAAACAATATTTAAAACAATATCGGATGAATTATCAGACACTTTTACCTCAAAACCCAGATTTTCAGAATCATCGGCAATACCATATAAAGTAAAACCGCTTGATTGGTCGATCTTCGAAAGCCATGACGGAGCATCGATTAGTTCGAATGAGAGCAAATCATTATCAGCATCAAAATACTCAACTTTGGTTTCAAAATACTCACCTTTTACGGCATTGGTATTTGGAGCTACTGTCAAGACAGGCGCATCATTCACATTGTTGACAGTAAATATTATTACGGTCTCATCCCAAGTTAAATTCGAATCTACAATCGAAAGGGTAAAGGATTCAGAACCAAACCAATCTTCGTTAGGAATCGCAACGCTTAGTAGATTACTTTCATCAATGGTGGGAATTAATTCTTGGCCAGAACTCACTTCCCATGAAATGCTTATGTCTCCAAAAATCGCTACGAAGTTATTGAGATCAATACTTGCAAAAGAATTGCCCTCTTCGATCACTTGTCCTTCAAGACCTTGAATACTTGCAGAAGCGACAAGAATAGTCACATCCTGCATTATTGTTTCAGCGCCATCAGTTAAGCTAATTTGAAACTGATGGTTGCCTGCATCTTCGATAGAAGGTTTTCCTAAAACCGTGGCGCCATTGCTCCCCGCAACAAAAGTTAACCATGAAGGCAGGTTAACCGCAGATAAAGTAAGCGCATCTCCATCAACATCTTGTGCCGTGATCGCATAAGTATAGTAAACACCAATTGAAGCTGTGCTTGTAGGAGTTGAAGTAATAACAGGCGCATCATTCACATTATTCACCTGATAAGTCACCTCTTGAGAGTCTAACACTTCGTCATTATCCTGGTTGACCAAATTCACAGTGAGGGTTTCGTTACCAAACCAATCACTATTTGGTGTAGTAACTGTCAAAGTGTTCTCACTAACTGCGGCGGTCAGCTGGTTTTGTCCAGCCACTTGCCAATAAGTATTGATATCCCCAAAAACCGTCAAGTAAGTACTCAAATCAAGTGCATCGAAAGTTGCACCTTCAATAATAGTCTGATCTTCGATGGTTGTAAAAGCCGCATAAGAGACGAATATTTCCACTGTCTGACTAGCAGAAAGCCCCCCATCGCTAACGGTAATTTGAAAAGAATTTGTTCCGGCATGGCTAGCCGAAGGTGTACCGATGAAAGCCCCACCATCTTTACTTTCCACGAAAGTGATCCAAGACAAAGGGTTAGCCACAGTAACAGTCAAGTCTGTAT
>JAVJRN010000030.1:0-20218 GCA_040218415.1 Cyclobacteriaceae bacterium | reverse complement strand
AGCTAGCGTTGGAACTTCATTAACGTCTTCCAGATTTATTGTAACAGTTGTAGTTGCATTCAAAGCTCCATCATTCACTTCCACTTCCAAACTGAATGTCGGATTTGTTTCAAAATCCAGAACCGACACGTCATTTACTGTAAGCTCACCACTGCTGGATAGGGCAAAGCCGCCTAATATATTCCCAGAAGCAATTGAATAGCTCAACACATCTGCATCAACATCTGCACCTTCTATTGTGCCGACCAGCGAGCCTTGGACACTGTTTTCTGCAATGCTCAACTGAACAGCCTCAAGTACAGGTGCATCATTGATATTGTTAATCGTCAATCTGAACTGTTGTTCATTTGAGTCAATGCCGCCATGATCCACACCGCCATTGTCTTGTAATTGAATGGTGATCATCGCTACACCAAATGCATCCGCTTTTGGTGTAAAACTCAAGTCCCCTGAAACGTTAATTATTGGGAGAACGTCAAACAATTGATCATTATCCGTAGACAAACTAAAGTTCAATTCCTGATTGTTTTCATTGGAAGGCCCACTAGATATGGATGTAGCCCATCCCGAGATTGTTTGTGCGCTCAAATCTTCGGCTATCATTATATCCGTTCCTACCACAAACGTTGGCGCATCATTTACTGCTGTTACCTTAACCGTAAACACCTCATTTACAGTTCGGCCTGTTGGATCTGTTGCTTTAGTGGTAATGGTTGCTGTACCAAAAATATGATCTCCAGCAGCCAGACTTAATCTATTTCCATTAATAGTAGCTGTAATAGCAGCATTATCAGTATCTGCAGTAAACGTTAATGTTTCGCCATCCACATCTCCAAAAACAGTATTAAGGTCATCCACAATCACAGCTGCACCAAAATCCTCTAACAAGTTTCGATTTCCTATAGAAGTAATGACTACCGGTGTATCGGGCTGTCCTTCAATAATGATAGAAATCTCAGCGTTTACGGATAAAAGTCCATCACTGGCTGTAACGGTGATAGTAGCCACGCCGAAAGCATCTCCTACCAAAGTATAAGTAAGTTCATCATTGACAATGCTTCCTACAACCACTTTCTCCAGATCAGAGCTGATTGCACTAAAGGTGAGTTCATCCTCATCAATGTCCGAAAAATGACTGGAAATATTACTGATGATATGACTGTCAGAATCCTCCAAAACCTGCTCAGCGTCAAAAACCAAACTTACCACTGGTGCCGTGTTCACCGGCGTAGCACTGGCAATAGCACTAAATTCACTTCGGTTTTCAGCAACGTCTATGGCCTGAAGGGCATAGTAGTAATCCGTGCCATTCACAAGATCGTCATCTATCCATAGCACTTCTCCCGCCTCAATATGAGCCAAAGAATCCTCTGAAGTAGGTGTAAATCCTGCTGTATTACTCCTATAAAGCACATACCTCAGCATGTCTTGTTCTTGATTGCCATCCCAAGTCAATTTGATCTTTTTGTTAAACCCTGTCGCTACCAGCTTTTCAGGGGCTGCTGGAGGCGTGATATTCTTGATTTCAAAAGGTTGGTGAAATGGCTGACTCCAGGTATTGTCACTATTCTTATAGCGCACTCCCATCAAATAATATTTTTCATCAAACCCATTCGTAGGCACAATGGCCTCAGCATCTTCAATGAAGGAGTCAAATGCGCCATCTGAGGCAGTCATGGTCACACCCAGTCCTTCTCCCGGATCTGTATCGATAAAGTACTCTGCTTCCGTAATGGTTGGGAATGACCCTAAAGACAATTCCGAATAATTCACCGGTGGATGAATACGGAAAGGCTTGTGATAAGGATCACTCCAAGTGCCGTCACTGTTTTGATAACGTACGCCCAATAAATAATTCCCCTCGCTCATTCCTGCTGTTGGAACTACGCTGGTCATTTCTTCGATGATCTCATCTGCATCGCCATCTACGGCGGTTAAGGCCAAACCACTACCGGCTCCCGGATCATCACCAATAAAGTAGTCTGCCGCTGCGATGGTCGGAACACTACCTGAGGATAACTCTGGCAGATTTACCGTTGGATGAATTCTGAAGGGCTTGTGATATGGATCACTCCAGGTGCCATCGCTGTTTTGATAGCGTACGCCCAATAAATAATTCCCTTCACTCATTCCTGCTGTTGGCACTACGCTGGTCATTACTTCAATGATCTCATCTGCATCGCCATCTACGGCGGTTAAAGCCAAACCACTTCCTGCCCCCGGATCATCTCCAATGAAGTACTCTGCCGCTGCGATGGTCGGAAAACTACCTGAGGACAACTCTGGCAGATTTACCGGAGGATGAATACGGAAAGGCTTGTGATATGGATCACTCCAGGTGCCGTCACTGTTTTGATAACGTACGCCCAATAAATAATTCCCTTCGCTCATTCCTGCTGTTGGCACTACGCTGGTCATCTCTTCGATGATCTCATCTGCATCGCCATCTACGGCAGTTAAAGCCAAACCACTGCCTGCTCCCGGATCATCATCGATGAAGTATTCTGCCGCTGCGATGGTCGGAAAGCTACCCGATGATAACTCTGGCAGATTCACCGGTGGATGGATGCGAAATGGCTTTTTAAATACCGGCCCCCAGGTGCCATCTCCGTTTCGAAAACGGATATTCACAATATGATTTCCCACTGAAAGACTACTTGTAGAAAAAGTCCCCTCGACTTCTTCGATCGAACTATCAAATGCACCATCAGCTGCAAACAACGGATTTCCATTTCCCTGACCAGGGTCAGTTCCGATGAAGTATTCCGCACCAATGATGTTGTCAGAATTACCAACACCAGTGGTATTGATGATCGTGAAGTAGTCAGTAACATCATAATTTAGATTAGCTGCGGCATCCTTTGCCATCACCACAATACGGAAATCACCACCATTAATGGATGGAATTGTCCAGTTATAAGAGGTTTGACCTGTATATTCATTTTTATAAATATTGATCAGATCTTTCAGATCAACAATGCCACGTTTATTGACATAATAAACAAAGATGCTGTCCACGCCTATATTGTCTGTAGGTGTATCCCAAGTAATTGAAATATCGTCACCTGCGTTATACTCCGACTGTACAGACGAAGTGATGTTTACCGTAGGTATTTCGAAATCTAAATTAATCTCAATGTCAAAATCTGATGTTGGAGGTGGATAGATGATAATCTTAAAATATTTCTCATCAATATTTCCCTGATCATCCATAGCTCTGCATGTAATAAATGCGGTTTCATTCAACTGATATTCATTGAGAACATCTCCAGAATTCCAAACAACAGTAGTACCAGTACCTGAGAAATTTCCATGGGTTGATTCCCAAATAAACCGAGGGTCACCCCCGTCAGGATCAGTAGCCGTAACTGTAAAAGTCACATCTGTAAATGTTTGAGTAGAATAGGTTTCTTCATCTGTCAACCCAAGCGCTGTGATAGAAGAAATCACTGGCGCTACACCATTTTGAGCTATCGAGATTTCCACATCATTACCATACGCTACCAAAACACTTTCCTTGTACTCCATACATTTGAACACAATTTTGGAAGCTTCGGCTCTTCGGATATTATTGTAAGGCTTGAAAGTACCATCTTCAAAACCATATACAATTTTACGCTCTACTAATGAATGGATGTATGCGAAGAATTCATTAGCACTATCAACATCAGGAAATACAATATCTTCAGCACCTGAATGTGTAAAACCGAACGCAAGTGAAAGAATTTTAGCTACTTCTGCACGTGTAATGGAATTGTAAACACCATAATCGTTAGAATTAGGCACTCCCGTGACATACCCCAGATTTTTCAATGTCTGGACATATTCAAAGAATTCGTTATCGGAATCAACATCATCAAATATAGCACCTGAAGTATTTATTGTAAGCCCGGCCCCATTCACCGCTAGCTTGGCCAACTCACCACGTGTCAATAATCGTTCAGGGGTAAAATTGCCATCTTGATCCCCATTTACGACATCTTTGGCAAGCAAATAATCGATATATGGAAATGCCCAGTAATCCTGTGGAACATCAGGAAAAAATTGACTAATTGTTTTTTTCTTTTCTATTAGGGGGAGTTCAATCGGAAAAACTGCCGGATCTGTATTTTCTGGTACTGATGGCACCTGATAGGTGATTGCTTCAGGATATGACACATTATCATTTAATGCTTCGAAGTATTTTTTGGACAATGTAGCCGTATTTTTCAAGCTAATTTTGTAGCTATTTTGGGCGGCTGCCCTATCCCCATCTACTAATTGATTGATGGCGTTGGTAACTCGATTGAAGAATTTAGTAAAAGTCCTGTTCACTGTGGCGACTGGCTCAGTTATATCTGGATCTTTACCGCCTTCTAAAACCTCCAACTGTTGATTTGCAAACAAATAGTTATAATATAGCCGTACTTGAGTTAGATAGTATTCATCCGAACCATGTACAATTCCCTGATCTAAGATCTTTTGCATCATGTCGTCATAGCCTAAAGGATTCGCCTGACCTTTGTAAAACAAGTAATAGTCCAGATTGGCAAACAAGATATTGTTGAGCCCACTGTTCATTACTCCCGTGGCATCTTCCAAAGATGCAAAAATCACCGTCACAGCCAGACCACCTGTTTTTTTGACAATTTTATACTTCTTGAGGGTTTCTTTGAATCGATCAACAAATTTATCTTGGACTGTGCTGATCATAACATCCAAGCTTATTTTACCCAATTGAAGAGTAAGACTTTCATAGTCAAGATTTTGAATTTGATTGTACATCAATTGAAGATCACCTTCAACATTATTAATAGCATCTCGTAATGCCGGATCATTAAAGTTTCCATTTGAATTCGAATAATTATATCTGTTTTTTATTATTCTAATTCGCTCCAAGGCTTCACCTGTTACAAAGCTCATTCTAATCACATAATTGAAAGCTTCATAAGAGATATCATTAACTATCTTGATGGAGGTTAATAGATTTTTAGATTTTTCCACGGATGATCTAAAGTCTTTTGCACGTTTTGCTATTGCCTTATTTTTTATGTTTTGATCAATCAAATCATAGACTTCCTCTATGAGATCATCATCTGAAAAGGCATTGTTGGCACCTTTGAGGACGTTATAAACTCTATCTATGCTCGTTTTTGTAGATTCCAAATTTAGTTCGGCAAAAGCCTGTTGAACCACCAATTCCTCTAGCAGTTCTTCATAACCATTTCTCCTCTTGCTATAATTGGCCAGAAAACTACCCACTTCGAATTGCATATCCCCAACGCGAATTATCGTGTTTGACGAAATATCAGTTGCCAAACTCGTCGAAAGAGGTGTAACAGTAGGCATGAGAAAGTTCTGATATATCCCATCAGCTACTTCTATCCTTTTTTTGTCACCATAGGCGATATAATCAGCCCCCATGTCTCCATCGAGATTCAGATTCTGCCCCTTCACACCACCGACAATTCCAAGCAGCAAAAACAGCATCCCTATTCTCAACCACACCGCGGATACCCCCATAAAACTGGTGAGACTGAACCCATCTTTAGCTTGAGCTATGTTATATGTATTTTTTATTTTAGTCATTTTAATAAAGTTTTGCTTGCCAAAAGCAAAAGGCTAATGGCCAAATACCAAAAAATCACTCCCCACTTACCCCAGTCGCTTTGATGGTGATGTCTTCTCCGGGATCTATTGATGTTCTGTCCAAATTGAGCATCATCACTCTTGGATCTGCTCCTTCGTAGTTTTCCATGCTATAAGGGCCGCCATAGATGCCCAGATCATTTGGAGTCAAATCCAAATCAATAGCCGCTGTACCAGCACCTGCATCGATACAAGGTGATCCAGACTGGAGGTGAAAATCGCCATTTGCAGGATCTAAAAAAAGCGGATCTACATTTAGACTGTTGATGTCTGCAGGATAGTCGCCTGTGTTAAAGAAATCATTGGTAATGAAGTAGGACTTGGCTGCATAGCTTCCCAATGGATCATTACAGTTCGTGATAATATTGTTTTGAGCATAAACCACTGGTGATGTAACACCGCTTTCTGTAGAAAATAATTGATCACTATTGTTGATTACATTGTTTCTAAACTCAATTTCTTGACGGCCACTATTTACGTTACCGCTAGTGCTTCCTCGCACCATTGAAAGAGCTACTAAACAGCTATCAATCAAATTATTATTTATTTTCAAATTATAAATATCTGCCACGGGAGTAGAAGACCTAATGCTAATTTGAATACCATACCCTAATGAAGATGCTGATTTGTAACCTATCTCATTACCCAAAATTTCCACATCATACAATCCATTAAAATTATAAAGGCGAATATTTGTAAACTTGTTAGCTACAACTGATATTCCTCTAAGATTATCACCTCCATATACCGAAACATTTCCTTCGACCTTGTTATTGAAGAAGAAAAGCCGATAACTATTAATAGAACTTCCTTCAATTAAACTCACTACTCTAATGTCATTATTATATATAATCACGTTAGTGGCATTTTCTGATTCTGTTCTAGCGATGTTCCTTACTTGAAGTTGATTCGTAATTTTGTTATTGTAGACTTCTCGAACCGATTCTTCTGTGAATGTTGCCGAAATAGTAGAATTGTTAATGAACCTGATATTGGCATAATTGTAACCAGTAACTGATGAGAAGATATTGCCATCTAATAAAGTAATGTCGCTGGATCGATAAGTAGCTCCTTCAGGACTATTTACTATAAAATTACCCTGAAAATTGAGCCCCTTCACCACTGATCCTGTAGCTACCTTGAAATGAGCTGCGGTGATAAGCACCGTGGCAATGTCATCTTTGCTTCTGTAAAAAAGTTTTTTATTACCGGCATCAACATCATCTGGATAAACGCCCGAGTTAATTTCTATCACATCCATTTCATTGGCAGCATCTACTGCAGCCTGTATAGTGGTATAGTTCCCACTGCCTCCAGCATCTACTATGCGGAATGTCTGTGCAGTAAGCCTAAACGACAATAGCGTTATGGTAATGAGCAAAAGTGTTTTCATGGTAGTGTTGGTTTGTAATCTTCCCTTGTATCTTGAGGGGAGAGTAGTGAATGATGTTATGTGATTATGTAGATTAGTTTTCACTGATATTATATTTTAAGTAATAGTGCGTAAGGCGGTAAGCGATTAGCGTCACTCCCCACTTACTCCGGTTGCTTTGATGGTAATGTCTTCTCCCGGACTGACCTTAGTCCGATCCATCAGCAATTGGATGACGCGAGCATCGGCTCCCTCGTAGTTTTCCATGCTGTATGGGCCGCCATAGATGCCCAGATCTCCAGCAGTGAGGTCCAGGTCTATGGAGGAGACCGTACTGGAGCCTGCATCTATACATGGAGAACCTGCCTGCAAGTGAAAATCTCCATTAGTAGGATCTGCGAACTTAGGATCTGCCTCAAAATTTCCAGAACCTTCAGGAATGGCACCTGCATTAAAAAAGCAGTTGTTGGTGTAATAGGTAGCGTTATTTCGATAGGAAATGGCTCCTGTACATTCTGTGAATATGTTATGATTAGCAGCGAGGGTCGTATTACCTAAATAAGCATCCAACTGAATAGGGTGCGTAGCTCTACTTATTACATTATTTTCTATCAGCAGTGTCTGCTTCAGGTTGGTATTTGAAGTTCCAAATACAATATTGATACCTACGGCACAGCTATCAATTAGATTGTTACAAATCCTGATACTCAAATTTGGTGTTCTATGAGCAAAACTTAAAGAAATCCCATCTACCTGGCTCGATTTATATCGCCCTATTTTATTGGCAATGAGATCAATATTGCTCATACTATAAAGGGCTGTTGACCTTACACGCCCAATGCTATTGCCCACAATTTTGATGTTACTAAGCGATACGTTTTGATCAGGAATAAAGTAAAATTCCTCCATCTCATTAGAAAATATATTTAAACTCAACGCTTCAACCCGAGACCCTCCTTTGATAATTAAAGTGGTCATTTTATTCTTGGACACATAAACAGATTTTTCATTTGCAGTAGTTGAGATTATCTGATCATAGATGTAGACTCCAGCAGTGGTATTATTATGCATCTGATTTAATGCTTCTTCATAGAAAAATGTAGAACCTACGACAGTATTTCCAATGAACTTAATGTTGGAATAAGCCCTCCCATAAACATTCCAAAACCTGCATCCTTCCAATAGGGTGACATCTGCCGATCTGGCCGATCCTTCAGAATTCACTTCAAAGGAATTTCCCGAACTAAATGTAATCCCCCGTACCACTGAGCCGATCGCTACTTTAAAAGTGCTGGCAGAAACAATGACAGAAGCCAACTCATCCTGGGCAATGTAGTAGAGCTGCTTCGTGCCAGCATCCACATTTTCCGAGTAGATTCCTGAATTGATTTCTATGACATCTTCCTCGGCTGCTGCTGATACTGCCGCAGAGATAGTGGTGTACTGGCCATTTCCCCCTGCATCTACGGAGTGTATAGTGGGAGTTTGCCCATAAACAAGTGAACTGAAAAGGGCGCAAAAAAGTAGTAAAAGTGTTTTCATAGTAGTGTTTTTGACCCTTTCTTCGACAAGCTCAGTTTGACGGGAAGGTGTGATTTGGAAATGATTTATGTTAGTTTTCATTGGTGTTTTATTTTAAGTGAAAAAGCGTAAGGCGGTAAGCGCAAGGCGAACCGCTTTATTGCCCCATATAAGCCCCGTCGCTTTAATAGTAATATCCTCACCGGCCTGTACGGATACAGAGCTGAGTATCATCTGGATGGTCTGCATATCGGCATTCTGGTACTGATCAAAGCTGTATGGTCCACCGTAGATCCCCATGTCATTTCTGGTAAGGTCTAAGTCCTGATAGAAAAACGCCGGGTCTCCAGCATCTATAGCAGGTGAACCTGACTGAAGGGTATAATCTCCATTTTCCGGATCGGTGAAGAGTGGGTCAGTGTTGAAGAGGTTTCCGTACTGCGTAGTATGCCCTGCTCCCGAGTATAGATTGTTGAAATATTTTTCATAAAGCCCAGAGATAGCTCCCGTAGACTCATAATTACTGAAAATGTTATTTCGTATTGTAATAACACTTGCACTGCCAACAGATTGTGATAAATAAAACAACTTATCAGAAGTATTATTTATTACATTATTATTTATCGATGCAATTACGATTGTATTACTATTATTATCAAAATAAAATACACGATTCACTGACTCAAAAACATTATTACTAACTAAAGTATGTGATGTATTTCCCGAACCGTAAAATCTTATCCCATTATAGACATCTGAAATAGAATTTGCGAAAATATTAATATCTTGATAAGAACCATTAATTGTAATACCATATGAGCTTCCTGATATTTTATTACCAATGTATAAAATACTATCCCCAGATGCAGTTGAATATCCATTTATTATTACGTTACCTTTAATAATAGAGTTATTATATGCTATTAGAGCATTCCCATCCTCTACTGAAATATGTGAATCATAAATATATGTTCTTCGAATTTTTACTACTCCATGAATCTCACAATTTGAAATAATTGAAATGTTACCAATATCCACAGAATTGTAATTATTCAAATAGCCAAAAACAGTAAAACCTGTAAATATTCCTCCCTGAGTTGACGATCCTGAATAAGTAATATTCCCTGTAATCCTCGTCATATCCCTGCCAGACATGCCTATGATGAACAGTTTCTTATCGATAGTGAGGGGCTCCAGGTACTCTCCTGTGTACACACGAATGGTGTCCCCAGCACTGGCACCATCTATGGCAGCCTGTATGCTGGTAAAATCTCCACTGCCGCCCTGGCGTACGGTGTGGCCTTGCTGGGCATAGCCACTTAGTGTGAAAATGGTCAATGTAAGTAGTAAGATTGTTTTCATGTTGGTGTTTTTTTTAGTTTATGGCTATTTGCTTTTGGCGATTAGCCCTTTTAGCCTTTCGCGTAAAGCGCTCTGCAAAAGGCGGTCTACTCAAAGCGCTATTGCCCTGAGCTCATGCCCGTTGCTTTGATAGTGATGTCTTCTCCTTCGGTGACAGACGATGGCCCCACGAGCATGTTGAAGATGAGGGCGTCATTGCCTTCATAGTTGGCCCACGTCTCTGGACCGCCGTAGATGCCCATGTCATTGCGGGTATTGTCTATGTCGAGGAAGCGGAAGTTTGGATTACCGGCATTGATGGCTGGAGAGCCAGATCGGAGGCTAAAGTCTCCATTGGCCGGATCAGTAAAGAGTGGATCCTGTCCGTTGATATTGCCTGTGCCAGATGTGAATTCTGTACCGTTAAAAAGGAGATTGTGAGTGTGAAGGTCATTGGAAACACCTGTCAGCGCAAAAGCGGTTGATCCGTAATTAACGCCTATGTTATTGGTACAAACGATGGATGACGCATTATAAAAAGAATATGAGTTAGCGACTAACCATAAATCTATATTATAAAACACGTTGTTCTTCACCTCAGCACCAATTGTAGGCTTATTAATAGAATTCAAACCATACTGAAACTCTATCCCCTTGGCACAATTCTGAATCAGATTATTCGCAATTACAATTCCATATGTGGCAGTATTAGTTGCCCTGCAACTAATCCCATAAGACCCTGGGTTTTCCAGCTTATTGCCAATGATTTTAACTTCATAGCAATTACTCTCAGTTCTAATATAGTTTGCCGTATTCGCCAGGATGTTGACATTGGAGCCTTGCACTGAAATATGACTACATTCATTTTTATAGATCACAGCACCTGCATACGCAGTTATTATACTAGTTAGAATATTATTGACAGCATAAGAGGATGATACAGTCATGCCGGGCCCCTCATTGTCCTTGGCAATAGAATTATAGTAAACACTAACCGTAGCATTGAAAATATTGCTTTTAAGCAATGTATTCCTACCTGTGGTAAAAGCTTGCTCTATTTCATTAATGGCCAGCACCACATCTTCGATGCTGGTAGTTTGGAATGTTATCTTATTGATCATAAAACCAAGAACAGAACTCCCATCAGAGCCAGTGTTGAATTTAATTTCTCCAGACAATATCACTTCTTCTTTGTTTTCTAGTGCGCGTAAGTGAATGGTCTTGCTAAGGGTAATCTGCTCAACATAGTTGCCAGCATATATTTTTATAGTATCACCGCTTGTAGCAGCATTTACTGCTTCTTGAATGGTTTCAAAGTCACGTCCTCCTGTCTGGGAGACGGTGTGGGTGGATTGGGCAATGGCGCTGGACATAGCCAGTAGGATAAAGGTCAGTGTGAGTAATTGATTTTTCATAAAAAAAGTTAGGTTTTTGAAATTTATAGTGATTCGTGAGTTAGGCTTTTTATTTAATTTTTTTCTCATACTCCTTCAAGGCTCGCCATATTTGGGTCTCGGAGAAGTCGCTGTACTTCACGGAAATTTTTGTGACTGCTTTAGATTTCGTGAGGTTATGGCTTTGCTGTGCTTCGAGTACTTCACTCGTGAGTAGGTAATATCGCGCGGCAGCTTTGTTGATCATATTGAGCTCGATGAGCCATCGCAAGAAGTCTTGGAGGCCCATGTTGTCGGAGTAATTTTCGAGTAGTTTCTGGCTAAACATTTCCTGATCGAGCCAGGAATCACGTAGCTCTTTTAAGCGGTTTTGGTTGGTTGACATGACGGCAATAGTGGGTTGGCTGAAAACTTTATAAAAACAATGCCTTGAATGTATGAAATTGTTAGTTGTCATCCAATCCAAAAAAACACAGTAGCACTAAATGGTGTATATACGTTCATGGATGGTGTAAATTTTTTATTCTTCTAAGGAATCAGTAACGCTTTCAGTGCTTTGGAATGATTCCGGGTTACGCCTAAAGTTGGTTGTTTGCCTTGATAATGGAGGACTACTTCAGCTTCATAATTGATGCGATCAATTCTGCGGGCTCTATTAAATTGTAAAATGTAATTTACATTGATCAGATGCTTACTGCTGATTTGGATGAAATAATCAGCCATGTTATCAGGAGTTGATATAAACTTTTTAAGACTTAGTTTAACACGTATTTTTGTATCATCCTGAGAGTCAAGGTAAATGTTGAGCTCACCGTTTTCTGATTCTAGATACACTACTTTGTCGCTCGCAACAAACCCACCATTGTAGGCTAAAAATTTATTCGGAACAGGCTGTATCAATCGTCTTCCGTTGGCGCAATCACCTAAAAACTGGATGATTTTTCTGTTAAATACAGCAAAGGAGATTACCGAATCCTTGTCCATTTTTTGTTCCCATAATGAATAAACTGTTCTTTTCTGGGCTGCCTTGAAGTGTCTATCCCCCGTATTGGTCAAGTACATAATGGGAACAGGGGCGTTTTTCATCGCTTCGGCCACTTCTATGCCTTCAAAGTCGTCATTACTACTTAAGGCAACATCTAATACCGCCCAGTCAAAATTTTGTGCTGCCACTATGGCCAAGGCTTGTGATTTATTGGCGGCTTCCAGTACCTGAAACCCCATTAACTCCAAGTGCCCTTTGATTAATTTGCGCTGGGAGGCACTGTCCTCCACCAGCAATACGACGTGATATTTCATGGCTTGGTTTTTTTAAGGTAGCTGTCCGGTATTTCCACTTCCCAGCAAGTACCAGCATCGTGGTTCAAAGTATAGGTGGCACCTATGTCGCTGATACTGTCGAGGATAAAACCTAGGCCATGTCCCGTGCCTTGCGGGCGCAGATTGGGATCAAAGCCGGGTCCATTGTCTTGAACGTAGAGTTTCCATACTTTACCCTCCTTATAAAAGTTCACGATCAGTTTGGGGTGTTCTACATCCGTAAAAGCATATTTGAGCGCATTATGTACCATTTCATCCACCATATTGCCGAGTACAGTGGCTACTTTGGTGTTTACAGAAACGCGCGTTATATCAATGGTGGCAGATAGGTGGTGAGCTTCGTGTATGTCGATATAATTTTCTATTTTATGTTTGAAAAAGTCTGCGAGTTTCACCTGGCCAGTTTCGTCGATAGACTTGTGTATCAGTTGTAGATTAGAGATAAGGCGATCTATCGTATTGAGGGTCATTTTCAAATGAGTGTCCTTCGATACTTCCAATCGAGTGGCTAGTTGTATTCTGAGTTCATTTAAACCTCCGCGCATGCTGTGCTCCAATTCACCATTGAGTCTTACTTCTAGCGCTTTCCTCTTGCTGGTAGACTTCCATAAGGCATAGAGCAATAGCGACAATCCCAAAGCGATGATTAGTCCGGCAATGGTCATGAAAAGGATGAGGTTTTGTCGTTCCAGCGATGCTTCGCTCAGTTTGAGCTGTTTGTCCTGTAGCGCTATCTGCTGTTCTTTCTTGTCGGTTTCGTATTCAGTGTTGATTCTTTCTATGGTTTCAAGATTGGCTTGATTGAGCAGGGAATCGTAGAGCTCATGATATAATTGAAAAGCCTCCAATGCTTGGTCATATGCTTTTGTCATTTCATAGAATTTTGATTTTGACAATATCAATGATCCAAGCTCTTCAGTAATTCCAAGTTCTTCAGCAAAGAATATCCCTTCTTTTATATAGAAATTAGCTTTTTCAGGTTTTTTTTCATCTAAGTAATAACTGGCCAATTCATTATTTAGCAGTGCCAATCCACGTCTGTCTGAAATGTCTTTCCTTATTTCATAACTTATCAGATAGTACTTCAATGCTGAGTCTGGCTGATCAATGGATTGATATGTGTAACCAATATTGTGGTAGACACCACCGAGATGGTTTTTATTGTTCCATCTCAAAGCTTTCTTGTAGAATAGAAAGGCAGAATCAGGGATGCTCAAGTTATGATAGGCCAACCCAATATTGTTGTAGGTCAATTCTATTTGTAAGGTATCGCCAGAATTTCTGGTGGCCTCTACAGATAATAAATAGTGCCTTATCGCTTCTCGATATTGCAACATATTGGAATAAACCATTCCGATATTGTTGAAATTGTCAGAGATGAATGTGTAGACATCCTTAGTTTTAGGATCTATCATTTCCAGACTTCTCAGCGCTTCGACCATATAAGCGACAGCCTTTTTATTGTTACCAGCATAGAGTTCATAAGTACCCCTTAATCCTTGGCATTTAGCTAGAAAGGTGAGGTCATTCTGCTTTTTGTAAAATGCTTCGGCACTATCGAGATATATTGCCGAGCTGTCGTATTTATCTATATCCCAGTAATACACGGATGTGTTGATATAAGATCTACCCAAATAATTATTCAATTGGTGTTTTTTAGCTATATCCAAAGCAATCAGGGCGTTTTTAATGGCCTCTTCAGGGAGATTTCCGCGATATTGATCGGCCAATTTGAGATAAACAGCCGCTTTTTTTTCATTGTCCGTTTCTGTTACTGCTAATTGTTTCAAACTATCAATGGCCGATTGTTGGCTGTATAGGCAATTTGAAAATAGGATAAAAATGGAGACGAGTAAGATTCTCGTTTGGAGAATTGTTTTTATGCGGAGGTTAGGTTTTGTGATGTTCATATTCATAGCTGACTAATTATGAGTTATTGCAAAACAGTGAGGATATGTTGTAAAAGTGATAGTAAACCAGTTGTTGAAAAGTAACAAACTGAGAGGTGGCTTATTTTGGTGAAAAACCTTCATTTCAGTTACTTCTTTCAAGTCTTCAGTAGTGCCTTGAGTGCTGCGATAGGTTTTGAGGAAAAGTGGGTTTGTCTGTGACTTCAAGTAATAGATGATTCGAGCAAAACAGGAAACGATGTGATGAATCCAAATGCTTTGCTCGATGAGCAAAGAGACCTTATTTTTTTGTTGGTAGTGTGGAGTCAAAGGTGGGAGTTGAGGGAGTATTCTACGAATGTGATAAAATGCATGAACGATCGCGAAAGCCGAAAAGAGGTATTCCATTTGAAGGTTTATTGCGTGTTAGAAGATGGTTTCTCTCCCATCAGATAGTCCTCGTACTTTTTCATGGCTTTCCATATTTGGGTTTCAGAGGTATTGTTTTTAATCGATACGATCAATATGGCGTTGGTTTTTGTTCGGCCCCTTTTTATCTCACTGACCACTTCTTCACACAAAACGAATTGCTTTAATGAGCTGGTCTTTAAAAAATCAAGATCTGACAGTTGCTGGAGAATGGGAAGCGTATCTGTAGGGTCTTGTATAATTGTGCATAATAGCTCATTGAGTTTTTTAATACCCGTTGAATCATTCATAATTGTGTGGTTTGGCGATTAATGAATAAATATCTTAAAAACAATTAAATTATGCACTTCGGATTTTGCGCAGTTTTACCAAACCAGTAATAAAAGTGATCTAATTGGGGTTTTGAATCGTAAAATCATAATGGAAGTAGGTTTTTAGGCTTCAAAAATCCTTTTTTTGAAGCCCTAAAACTATCATTACTTTACGTGTTGTTTATTAAATGTTGGTATTATAATAAACAATGAATAAATATCAGTATTCAATGAGATGATTCCTTTTTCGCCTTCAACCGTAGTAATCAGTCGATAGCAAGACAATGAGCTTAATCACTTAATGATTACTCCATTCCCTTAAAGGTTTTTAAGCCAATCGTTTAGCCTTTCGGGCCAGCTACTCAAATACCCTTTATCTAAAGCCAATCCAAATCCATGACCGCCAGTAGGGTAAAGGTGCATTTCTGCAGATATACCTTTTTCTATCAACCCATTATAGAAGGAAATACTATTTTGAACCGGAACACCTTTATCATCTGAAGCATGTACCAAAAACGTGGGTGGAGTATTGTCCTTGATTTGTTTTTCATTGGAATAATAGTCTATCATCGATTGCTTTGGTTTTTTACCTATGAGGTTGTTTCTAGAGCCCATGTGGGTGAAATCTTCGCTAAAGGATATGACAGGATAAATCAGTATCATGAAATCGGGTCTCGAATGCTCGTCAAAATGTGTGCCGACCGTGGAAGCCAGATGACCGCCAGCCGAAAACCCCATGATACCGACTTGATTAGGATCAATGTTCCATTTGTCCGCATTTAACCTTACAAGTTTTAATGCTTGTTGCGCATCCAATAGCGGAGATTTATGAGGCTCAATATTGCTTTTTTCATCCGGTAGTCTGTATTTAAGCACGATTCCTGCAACACCTTGAGCGTTTAAATATTTGGCTATATCCGTTCCTTCCCAGTCGTAGGCCAATATGCCATATCCACCACCAGGACAGATTACGACCGCTTGCTTAGTGGCATTTCTTTTTGAGGGAAGGTATACCTCAATGGTGGGTAATTGTACTTTGGATATTCTAACGATATTACTCGAGTCAACCAGTTCTTTTTGATCACTAGATTTGGCATTGGGAATTTCACCATTCCATAAAGGAATTGTGATGTTTTGCGAATACAACATGAAGTTGGAGAAAATGAGAATGGTCACTTGAATACACTTGAACATTGTTGGAATTTAAAAATCTGGTTTGCAATTCGTTTACAATCCCTCGTAAATTAATGAGAACAGTGCTTTTTAGCCTAAAAACTTTTAACCATCTGTTCGGAATCGAAATCTATGGTTAGTCGTTTTTATGAAACTGTCAAAAGAAATGAGGTATTGTTTAAGTGCTAAATAGGAAGCATCAAACCCAAAAGGTTTACGCTCTTAGGCGGGTTAAATTAACTGATCAGATCATACTTTCTTAAAAGAAAAGCTTGAGCTAAAGACCACAAAAAACATCTCATTGACCACTCATCACAATTTTGGTGAGTCACCAAACAATAATAGCCGCCCAGGAGTCTATGGTTCGTTTGAAAACATAAGACCATGCAATATTCATCCAGATTCTTAAATCTAGTCATCTTATCATTTTTTAGCACTACCATGGCACTCGCCCAAAGACCGTCTGGTCCACCATCTGGATATGGAGGTAGCTCCGCTCCGAAACTTGGTTATGGTAAACTAAGCGGAATGGTGATTGACGAGGATAATGCACCTGTGCCCTATGCCACTATTAGTGTATTTGATGTGGCTAGCGATAAGTTGATAGAGGGGACTATTGCAGAAAATGATGGAAAATGGGTGATCAAGAATGTAGCCGAGGGAGATTTCAAGGTCACTATTTCATTCATTGGTTATGAAACGGTGAGCAAAGGCCCTTACAAGATCACGGGTAAAGGAGAGTCTTACGATTTGGGGAAGACAGTACTTCAATATTCTGCCACCGAATTGGATCAAGTGGTGGTAGAAGGCAAAAAGGAGTTGATTGAAGACAAAGTGGATAGGATCGTCTATAATGCTTCACAAGACCTAACTACCAAAGGTGGTGATGCATCTGATGTGCTAAGACGGGTGCCTTTACTATCCGTTGATTTAGATGGAAATGTCTCATTGCGTGGAAGCAGTAACATTACTGTACTCATCGACGGCAAACCATCTACGATCACTGCAGGTAATTTGGCGGATGCCTTGAGACAGATTCCGGCAGATGAGATTGAGACTGTGGAAGTAATCACTTCACCGTCGGCGAGATTTGATGCAGAGGGTACGGGCGGGATTATCAACATTATTACCAAGAAAAATAACCTCGAAGGAGGGACTCTTTCAGTCAATACTTCTGCAGGATACAGGGGCTCAAGTTTGGGGCTCAATGCTGGCTATAGAAGAGGAAAACTCGGATTGTCCTTGGGTGGAAATGGCTTTGCTGGGTACAATATTCTTGGTTCACTGGAAAATCAGCAAATTGTCAATGATGCAGCGGGTAATGAATTGTCAACCACCAATCAATTTGCCGAAACAGTCAGCTCTAGAATCTCTGGTCGATATAATTTTGGCTGGGACTATACTTTCAATAAATACCACTTCATAGGTGGTGGAGTTAATTACAGGATTTTCGATTCGAGGAATACTCAAGATGATAGACTAACAGAATTTACGGACACCAATGGGTCAAGATCCGTGATTCAGGATGTTTTCTCATTGAGTAATTCTAATAGTGTAGATGTGAACTTTAACTACATCAAATCATTCGAAGAAAAAGACAAAGAGATTAGTTTCCTTACGCTCTACAGCCAAGACACACGAAACAACGATTTTACTATCGAAAATATTTCAGGTGGTAATCCTACTGACACAAAGAATGAAAATCTTAGCTATAATAAAGAATTCACCATGCAGCTAGATTATGTAGAGCCGATGGGAGAGAAAGCTCGGTTTGAAACAGGACTCAAAAACATTTCTAGGACAGTGACGAGTGATTTTCAGCTTTTCCAGCGACAAGGCGATACGCCGTATACAGAGTTGCTGGGAGCGGGAATCAGTAATTCATTTACTTATAACCAGAATGTTTCGGCAGGTTTTGTGTCGGGATTGATGGAACTACCTTATGAAATCACCATTCAGGCAGGTGTAAGATACGAATACACCACCATCTCAGCCAGCTTTGCTGATGGCGAGAGCTTAGACATTGCGGATTATGGAACCTTCGTTCCTAGCATTAACTTATCAAAGAAACTTAAAGAAAACCGAACGTTGAAGTTTGGTTATTCTAGAAGAATTGCTCGTCCGAGCCTACAGTTTTTGAATCCTAACATTGATGCCGCCAACCCTCTGGATATTTCTCAGGGTAATCCAAATCTACTTCCAGAATACACAGATCAGATAGAACTTTCTCTCAGCAGGTTCAAGCAGGCCACTTCGGTGAGTGTTTCGGCGTTTGTGAGGTCCACGAATGGGAGTATTCAGTCAGTGAGGGAGACCATTGGTCAAGACACAGTTTACACGACTTTTCAGAATATTGGCGAGGAGGATGCCTACGGGATCAATGCCTTCGGTAGTATAAGGAAAGGTAAGCTTACGCTAAATGGAGGCATAGATGCTTTTTACTCAGTGCTGACCAATAACATTGATAATCCCTTATTCAATGCTCAAAATGAGGGTTTTGTTTTCAATACTAGACTTTTCGGTAGCTATAAGTTGACAGACCTGTGGGTACTGCAGATGTTTGGATTTTACCGAAGTTCGAGGGTTCAGCTTCAAGGTTTTACTAACCCATTCTACATTTATAGTTTAAGCATTAATCGTAATTTCAAAAATGATAAAGGAAGCATAGGCATTGGTGCCAATAACTTTGCTACACCTAGAAGTGTCCTAGATTCCGAAGTTACCACGCCATTTTTAGCCCAAAATAGCACCAGAGAACTTCAGCTCCTGAATTTCAGGGTGAACTTTAGTTACCGCATAGGAAAGCTCAAGCAGCGGGCACCAAAAAAGGTAAGGAATGTCTCTAATGACGACTTGAAAGACGGTGGTGGAAATAATGACGGAGGAGATAACTAGAAAAATCAGAGATTAGATATTTGCCGTTGTGTCGATGTAGACTACACAGCATGGCTTGGTGAAGAGGAAGGGATTGGTCTCTGTTGATTGATTAAAGAAAGGAGTATATCTGCTTCAGGACAAGTCACTCCATTGATTCCTTTGATGAGTTGACCTGGTGCCAAATCATAAACCTCTGCGTACGACAACCCAGTGTAGTAGCTAAACACGAAGAAATCTCGCACTTGATCCAGGCGCTCTATCTTAAACTCCTTTTCTTCAATGTTTACTAATTCATCTTTGGTCAGATATCCGCGTTCTAACTTTTGAAACTTAGCCTGAAACTTCACGAATGGATCATCTTTGATCCACCCGTTGCGCATGGCTAGGTTGATCATTTTACGAAAGCGCTCGATGTGCTTCATGATCGTATTCTGACCCATAGGCTTTTGATGGTCGGACGGCTCATATCTACTTAGAAAGCTTTCAAATTCAGTAAGAAATTTGAAAGAAAGCCGATCCAGTGGTAGATCTGAAACCTTCATCTTTGTCTTTAGAAATAGTAGGATATATTTCCTTGTTGTGAAATAATTCTTGAGCGTGCCCCATTCTAGGACATCTTTCATTTCCTCGTTATGATAATCACACAAACCAATGAGGGTTTGCTGATCCTCCTCAATACCAAGGTATTTATTCTTGATGGTCTCCGCCGTTAATTCCTCATCATTGAGTAGAAGCCCTTGGTAGGCATCAAATAATTTCTTCTTCACAATATCCAAGTACAGATTTATGTCTTTGGATATCCCTGATGAACCTTTTGCTCGGTTGTATTAACTTGACGGTAATAAAGCTATAGAATATAGGTAATTTTGTTTATTTTTGCGTTATGAACAAAACAGACTTTAGGACACTTTCATCTGAGGAAAGGCTTGCGAGCAGGAAAGCTGCAATGCGTATGCTGAATAA
>JAVJRN010000025.1:0-114920 GCA_040218415.1 Cyclobacteriaceae bacterium | reverse complement strand
AGACATGTATATGTGATATTTTACAACACCAATTTAGCCCGGTTATCCTTATTTTCAAGGTCTTACAGAGAGAAATTTGTGACTATTTATTCAATCCAGAGCCTGCAAACTTGCTTTTTGCTATTTCACGAACTACCCTACATATAGCCATTGATGGTTTGTCCCGAATTCGAAATCCATTAGATTTAACCGAAATGTAAGGCGGGTAACGACTAAAGGTGTTTATTATTTGGATGCTCGCCACCAATAATAACCTTGAGTATGGATAAAGTAGTAATTCTTGGATCGAAAAATGTAATATCCAACAAAGTAAGCAAGTGGATATCTATGATAATTGGGACTGTGTACCTTATTCTTGGCAGCATTAAAACGTATGAAAAAGGTAGCTCTTTCGAATCCGTTGGTTGGTTATTATTAGGGGCTTGCTTTCTTATTTATGGTTTATTGGTATTTACGGCTACTCCACTGACGCCCAAAATGAGAATTAATGACGTTCAAGTTGAGCTTAAGAACAAAATATTCAGCAAAACGACCATGGTTATATGGACGGACGTACAGTCAATAACGTTTGGCCAGTTTATGATCATATTTAAACTAAAAGACAGAGACGAAGTATTTAATTACAGCTCAAATGCAGACGCATCAATTGAGATTAAATCATCGATTCGCGAGATAGCGAAAAGTAAGCATATTCAAGTAAGTGGTGGGTAACTTCGATAGTTTTGATGAATATTATCGGTGGCTCCACCGCTAGTCCCATACCCGCTTGCGCTTGTTGGGGCAATGAACATTCGTCCAAGAAAACTTTGTAAATTTGATTAAACGCAACATGACTATGGGAACCATTGAGCTGAAATCCGACTTACTAAGAATTTTGGATAAAATTGAAGACGAGAAGTTACTGCGTACGATTTATGATTTTCTAAAACAGGGTGAAAATACGGAAGTCGGACAAATATGGAAAACATTGTCTGATGAGCAAAAAAATGAAGTTTACGCATCCTATGAAGAATCTCACGACGATACAAAACTGACTTCTTGGGAGGATGTTAAGAAGAAATATTAATGCAGGTTTTTGTAACTCCGAGAGCCTAAAAGAATTTTGAGTCTATTGTTGACTACATAACGGATAAATGGGGAGACGGTACAGCCAAACAGTTTGTCCTAAAGACAGATGAGCTATTCAAACTCCTCCAAAACTATCCGACCATAGGACAGATTGAAACGGGTGAACTAAGAGGCTTCCAACTTTCGCGGCAGACAAGATTGCTTTACAGAATTCGGAATGAGAAAATCATAGTTCTTGCATTCTTTGATGTCAGACAAGACCCAAATAAGAAATTCAGTTGACACTCTACTATCCCAACGCCATTACTCTAGTTCAAGCTAGTAGCTCTGACTTAATTCTAAAAAACAGATACAAGCGGAAAGCTGCCATTCTGGAACTGCTACATTTGACTAAACAGTAAGTTAATCTCGTGAAGTTAATTCCCAATTCCTTGGCACAAAAGGAGGATGAAATGCGCTATGAAGCTTTTTGCAGAATACTATTTATTTTATTCACGAACTTGATCTTGTCATCAACATGCAAAGCCAAATTCATATAATTTCTTTTTATTCCGTAGAGTCCTGTCATGCTATGCTCTTGTTTCAAGTAAATGACCACATTATGACTTTCAAGTTGTCCCAAAATTGAAAACTTACGAGTTTCTTTGTCGAATTCAATATCCTTGGAAGAAATCAGCACCTTATCAATTTTGGCTAAGTCAATGGTAGTTTCATTCATAATCCCATATTTCAGATGAAGGCAATCACCCTCAATTGATATTGGCCTTTTAGACATTGATTTCAGATACCCAAACAATTGAAACCCCGTGTAAAAACTTAAACAGGTGAGCACCCACGCGGCAAGCTCACTCCATTTGACAAGAAGTAAATGAATGACCAATGTTTCAATGAGCACAATAAAAATGATTGCCGCTAATAGGCCAACTGTGCCACTTTCCTTGTGGTAAGAGAACTCATGGTCTTTCAGGCTTCTTTTTTTCCAATAAATGAAACCGTAGTAAAAAACTGCGATCTCAGTAACAAAAGGAATCACTAAACCTTTTGGCAGTATTTCGTAGCAGGTGTTCTTTAGCGCTGTGTAAAAGTCAACTGCCGGATTGTGATTAGCCTTATAACCTTTAATTGCCTGACGTACCTTGTAAATGATGAATGAAAGTATGGAAACTTCTATAATGGGAAAAACCCAAGTCTTAAAGAGGTCGAGATAATATTGGTTTTGAGGTGGGAGTATTATTGAACCAATAACGATTCCCGCAATCAGAAAGGGGACAATGGTAGCCTTAGGAATGTTTGTTTTTCTAATTAATAAGAAATAGACCAAAGGAACAGTAAGCAATAAATCAAAAGTGATTCCAAAAGATAGGTTTTGTGGATTTAATGAAAAGAAAGACGATTTCGCAATGAATATCATCAGTCCGATAATCAATATCGGTAAACCAAAAATGATTAGACTTTTCTGAAGTGTTAATGCTCTGTTCATTGTTTGATCCTTTATCTCTTCCAATTCCTTGATTCTAAGCACCTTAAGATGCTTCAAATAATTGATTCCCCAAAGTTAAGAATAGATTAGTAAACAAAAATCTGCTTTCCCGAGGTGAATAACCGTATGGCGCTGGGGGAAGATGATAGCTTTAATACTCTTTCAAACAAAATATCAAAAACGTAATGAATATGAGCCCTGAAGAAATTGTGAAATATTTTGAAAGGGGCAGAAATACGAAGTAGAAAATTAGGCCAGTGCCTAATCGAATAGTCTAGAACAATTTTACCTCTAATATTTTCCCCCGCTAATCCCACTAATCCCCATCGCGCCAGTTCGAGCCTGTAGCGCAGACTTCACTCTAAAAAATGGATCAAAGCTGAAGGTCGTAATTATAAACCTATAGTTTTTACCTACGTGAACTAAACCGAATGCCTCGCTAAACTGGATCACTAATCCTTTCCTTTCCGCCTTACAAATGCACACAACTTACACTTCCCAATTCATAGGAGAGGGCACTCAAAACGAGACAAGGCCTACACACATTGTGTAATATTTCCCCATTTCATTGAAAATAATTGTCCCACTGAAATATCAATAAGTTAATAACTTGTTAATAATCAGCCAAATACATTTTATTCTGACTGAAAATGCCGCTTGGAATAGTCTTCGCAACTGGATAGGTAAATTATTTTAGAATCAGACTATATGTCATTCAAGATAGTTGACAATCAAATTTTAACTAAAATTTCTCAATAATGATTAATCTAGAATTCAAAGGAACTTGGAATGAAGTAAAAGGAAAGCTAAAACAAAAATATGGCGAATTGACTGATGAGGATTTGACCTACAGTGAAGGTAAAGGAGACGAATTGCTTGGTCGACTGCAAAAGAAAATTGGCCAAAGCAAAGAAGAACTAAGATCCGAAATCAAAAGTCTGTAATCTGATATAATGAACGTGTAAGAGGGTTGTTCCTCTTGCATTTTTTTTAGTCACTAACCACGGAAAAAACCATGATGGAAGAAGCATTCAACAAAGTATGGGACAAGCTGGATAGCTGGATTGATACCTTTATAAGTATGTTACCCAATATGGGACTGGCTATCTTACTCTACATCTTGTTCCTCCTTTTGGCAAAACTAGGGAGAAAAATATTTCTCAAAATTTTTGACCGGTCACCTATTGAAAATCAAGCACTTGAAGATCTCTTATCCACAATTATTTATAATGTAATCTTAGGAATTGGGCTATTCACGATCCTCGGCATCTTACATTTAGATAAGGCTGTCACGTCACTTTTGGCCGGTGTAGGAGTTTTAGGTTTAGCGCTTGGTTTTGCCTTTCAAGACATTGCGGCCAATTTTATATCGGGTGTTATCTTGGCCTTTCGTACTCCCTTTCATATTGGGCATGTAGTAGATATCAACGGAATTATGGGTTCTGTGTCAAGAACCAACCTACGAGTAACGGTGATAAAATCTTTCACTGGACAAGAAGTGTATGTCCCTAACAAAGATGTACTTCAAGCACCCATTCAAAACTATACGGTTTTAGGTAAGCGGCGTATTGATCTAAGCGTGGGAGTTTCCTATGCGGATGATCTGAGCTCGGTAGAGTCTCTTGTTAAAGAAACAATTGGCAATATGGAAGGAGTCATCGATCAGGACAAAATGATATTTGACTATGCTGCATTTGGGGATAGTTCGATCAATTTTAATATCCGGTTTTGGATGGCTTTTCCTGGAGATATTGGTTTTTTGACCATGAGAAATAGTGCGATAAAACATATAAAAGCAGCCTTTGACAAAAATGGTATTACCATTCCTTTCCCAATCAGAACGCTGGATTTCGGTATAAAGGGAGGAAAAGAACTCTCACAGATGAAGCTGGCTGTCAATGGTCACGCACACCAGACCAACGTGAACTAAACTGAACACAATTAACAATTAATTAAATACTAACTCTCAAAAAATACAACTATGAAATTCAAAATCAGAAAATATATAAATGTAGCCTTAATAGCAATTTTTGCTATTACCATTACACAGTGTAATCCAACGAAAAAAAGCCAAACTGAGACTGAGTCTTCAGATGCTCAGGTAGAATGGAAAGAGGAGCGTGCTGAAATGAAAAAAGAGCTGAATGGCATGATCGATGATGTAGACAAAAAGCTCAATAAAATCGCTGAAAAAGCGAATGATGCAGGAGATAATATAGAAGACGAATTGGAAAATACTGCCGACAATCTTAAGAATACCCGTACAAACTTGGAAAAGAAAATTGACGATTTGGATAATGCCACTGAATCTAACTGGGAACAACTAGAAGAAGATGTAGATACGGCAATGGATAAGCTGAAAGTCGATATGAGCAAAATTGAGGACAAAATTGACGATGCGCTCGAAGGCTAATCGCTTCTGAAAAACAATCAATCAAGGGGAAAATCATACGATTATCTCCTTTTTTTGTAACACCCACTTTCCATTTTCAGATTACAACGCATTTTACTCAAGCCTAAAGTTTTTCTAATAAAAGACTAACTCAACTAAACAGAATATCTCCAAATAATCCCTCGCCAAATTGGATTAATAATAACCTGAGCTCGGTAAATAACAGGTGTTTTCAGCGTTTTGAGTATTTGCGAAATAAGAACTGATTGAAATGAAGTTTTTATTGAATCAATGACGCAGAAAGTTAGATTTCATAATTGAACTCAGGTTAATACCTTTTCATCCTCATTTCAAAATGCTTGTATTTCCTCCTGACAACAGCAAGCGAAGAAGAGTTGAGGAATCGTTCGCTCTCCTCAAAACTTTCTTCATAGGGTTATGGTATACAAAAACTATTTTAGGGTCTAACTATCGATAATTATACTCAGGGCACCACAAGGCGCAATGAATTTTTCGAAACAGACACTTCCACTCTTGTGGCTGGCTCCATTAGTTCTCCATCAATTTGAAAAGGAATCGGGTCTGATGACTCAATCAGGGCTTGATTCGCGCTAAAGTATTCGATGTTTTCTGAATTGAGATCTGCATGATCATAGATAGTCCTAAAAATCTCAAAAGCATCAAAACGCTTGAACACCAAAATCTCAAATTGCTGATCATTGATATCTGCCTTTGGGTTGATGATCGCTCCAGTTCCATATTGTTTTGCATTGGCAATGGCCAGCAATATGCCCGATTGCTCGTGAACTTTACCATCAATAGTGATTTTAAAATGAAATGGAGATTCAGTATTGATTAAGGTAGGTATTGACTGCAATAAGTATCCGATTTTACCCCTTAGCCTGCCCGCTTCAAAGTTGGCGATAAGCTCAGCGTTGATACCCATGTCGGCAATGTGTAAGCAATAATGACCATTGATTTGAAGTTGGTCGATACTTCTAAAATTTTCACCTAAGGTAATTTTCACCTGATCATTGAGGCTTTTTGGTAGTTTCAGGTTGGAGGCTAGCCCATTGGCCGAACCAGAAGGCAATATGGCAACAGGAATCTCTCTCCCATTTAAGGCATTCACCACCAAATTGATGGTTCCATCACCTCCCACCACCAAAATTCTGGAAGGATTGAAGTCAGCTATCTCAGATGAAATCGCTTTTCGGTCGTTACTTCCCGTAGTTTCAAACCGTCTTAGCTCCCACTGAAGCTCATTTATTTTGTGATATACCAAATCAGTCAATTCAGACTTATCGATTGAACCTGAAACAGGGTTGATTACTAAGAGAATTCTTTCCACAGCCATTATTAAAAAAAGTTCTTTTTAAATTTAAGAAATAAGAAGGACGAGTTAAGAAAAAACGCACTATTTGAAGACAGGATTAAAACTTTATCGGGGCTATGTCAATGATCAGGAACTTGTCGTATTCGGTCATGTTTTCAAATCCCGATCACCTGATAGTTTTCGAATTGATCGCCATGGAATAAATCATGCCATTTCCATTTTCAGAATGTTTACCATTAAACCCATGGCTGATGCGGTAGTCATTTTGGAGTTTGAAAATTTGAAGGTAGAGACCAAAACTTTGAAGGACGGTTATTTCCGTTTCAACATTCCCTACACGGAAGATTTGGCAAGCGGCTGGCATCATTATAAGATCGCCTGTCAAACAGCACATGATGAGCTTGTGGCGCATGGTGAGCTTTTGAAACCTTACAAAAGTAGGTTTGGTATCATTTCAGATATTGACGACACGTTTTTGGTATCGCACACTTCCAGCTTCTTCAAAAAGCTTTTCGTGCTCCTTTCAAGAAATATTGACAAAAGAAAAATTTTCGAGGATGTGGCGGAGCATTATCGAGCGCTTTCCGAATTTGGACAGGATGAAGAGGCGGCCTCTAATGCCTTCTTTTATGTGTCAAGCAGTGAGTGGAACCTTTACGATTTTATAGAAAAATTTGCCGTGAAGCACCAACTGCCAAAAGCCGTCATTAAACTAAAAAAAATCAAAACAGGACTGGCCGATTTTCTCTTCACTGGTAAAGGCAGCCATGACCATAAGTTTAATAAAATAAAGGATCTCATCTCCTTTTACCCTGAACTGGAATATGTGCTTTTTGGTGACGACACCCAAAAAGATCCATTCTTATATGAGCGTATTTGTAAAGTCTTTCCCAAGAATATAAGGGTTGTTTACATTCGGCAAACGTCAAAAAATAAGAAAAGAGCAGTAGAAAAGGCTATGGAAACCATAGGGTCATTGTCTATTGAAACCTTGTATTACCAACATAGCAAGACTGCCATCGCCCATTCTAAATCAATCGGAATAATATAATCGATCGAAGCACTCAGCGGGTGTTTTACATTTATTCGCACTGAAGGTTCTCAAAACCAAAAGGTTTCAACTTAAGAATACTTCGCGATCTAAACCGCTTACTTCCAAATAATCTCTCACCAAACTGGATCGTTCATGCGCTGTTACCACATTAAAAGGCGCATATTTAAACGTCCTGAGCCAATAGTAAAAGCTAATATGATAAAGTACTCTTTTGCCCACATTTATTGAAATCTGTGACTTCACAAAGGTTTATAAACATATAGCTATTAATGGTTTGCTCAGCATCCAAAATACATTAGATTTGAATTAATATAAGTTAGTTAACCGCAACTCGTTGCGGTTAACTAGTTTAGTTGTTGAGCACCATACCGCATACACCGAATGAACTTTGTATTAGCCATTTTATTAACATTTCAGACAGATAGCGCAACTCTCAATTGGGAACGTGTAACTGTAGACGACTTATTAACAGTTGAACTACCGGTCAACTTCGAACGAACAGATACTTTAGGTCAAACAATATTTTATGCTGAAGCTGATTACTCGGTAATAACATTAAGTAGAGTGCCTGAATCTGCAATTCCTCAAGTTGACAGAATAACCTCTAGCTCTCCTGATGAACTTGGTAAATTCTATACCGGCTTTCAGAACGGTACTTTAAAAGCAAAACAAGGAGAAGTAGTAGATAGCGAAGACATTCTACTCGATTCACTAAGAGCTAGGTTTTTTCGAACAGACTATGAAAACGGTGAAACAAAGTTGAATCAAATAATACTAGTCCAAGATCGCCTTTATTTCGGTACAATCTGGTTCAGCACAGAATACCTAGAGTTTGCCATCAAGGAGAAGGATCAGTTTTTCAATTCTTTTCAGTTTGCAATAACAGCTAACAAACAATTGCGTCCTGCTAGATTAGAGGATTCAACTTCTTACAAACTTGGTGAACTCTTAGGAACAATCATTGGATACGCTCTAATCCCTGGAATCATAATCCTAATTGTGGTTCTTGTTAGAAGAAAGGGGAAGAAATAAACGGTGCTCAACAAGCGATATAGCGAATGGCCAAACTGCCTATCTGATACTTCAGCGTAACTCGCCCGTGAATCTGCCCATTCTGCAAGCTTAGTGCTTCTAGCCACTTTTTTCTTTCTGGATTTTAACTTGTAAAACGCAGTTCTTCGTGGATACTTTTGTAGGGGTTGGGCAGATTCACTAGATTAGAGGTGTTTACAAAGGGTATGGCCACTCGCCATATCTGATCGTGAGCGATTATTGGATGAAGCGACTAATCATAATCTCAATTATTGTTGCTGTTCTGGGTGTCTTCCTAGCGATGGCTGAAATATTACTTTTCGATTTCTATGAAGAGTCTGTCGTTGAACGTTGGGCTAACTTCGCGTCAATACCCTTTCTAGTATTACTACTTATAGTGCTAACTCAGGATCGATGGAGATCGTCATTAAAAGAAGGCCGGGAAAGAATAATTCAGACAATAAAATATGTATTCAAAGGAGTTATTGGAACGTGGTTATTTTATTATTTTATATTGATTCCATCAATTTCTGGTACGCTGCTTCTAATTAACTATTACATTGGTGGGCAAAAGATTGTTAAAATTTCTGGATTAGTTACGGGAAAAACCGCAATTTCAATGCAGCGAGGCGCGAAGTATGAACTTGAAATTCTGACAGAATCTGGCAAATTGGTTCTTGAAACAAACGGAATTGCTATTAAACCTTATGAAGTAGGAAGCTCCTTCGAGGAAACCCTTGAGAAGGGTTCTCTAGGCCTACTAACAAAGCGTAAAACAAATCGCTAACAAACCTGATCGGGCATATGTCTTAGTGCTTTCTGGCTGGCCTCAGTGCAACTCGACCATGAATCTGCCGCTGAGGATCGGCTGTGCTTTCTACCAGCTTTTGCTCGCAGGATTTTTAGACTTTCAGAACGCAGTGCGATTTTGAACCGTTGTGAGCTTCGGCAGATTTCACTATTTTCGTGCTGTGCACTAGCTGTGGACATACGCCCGATAGCTGTAGGTTACCGACAATGAAAGGAGCATTCTTCATAATTGTAATAATATGTAATTGCTGGAGTCTTTTTGGACAGTCAGACGGCACCTATGATACACAACCTTACAGGAAGATTATTCGCCACTTTGAAAATAGGTGGGACTTTCTGCAAGAGGGCAGAATACTAAGAGGTCTGCCAATTGATTCCTCTTCAAAACCGAGCAACAGCTCTCTATACAAAACCAAATCTTTTAACCTATCATTAAGTGAGCATCCTGTAAAGTTTGATACTTCACATTTTGTTTTATCCAATCCAAATTTTACTGACGACTTTGATGGAGATAATTACATCAATTACCCAGTATCATTCTCTGGCATCTATGAGGATAAACTGATCTCTTTGTTCACAAATGGGAAATTCCTTTGTCATAATCTTCAATCAATTGAACGAGACATACATTTTGAACAACGGCTAAATACCAAGAAGTTCGAATACCATTGGATTATTGACAGCCATCTCTATGCATTGTCAGGAAACAGAATATTCCGGTGGGATAATCAGAATTGGGTTAAATCTGAGCTAAACATTTCATTAAACGATCAACGAATAATTTTTGCGGATCAGGAGTTTATCGTTTTTGGAGACTGTCACGGAGAATGGGGAGGAACAGTTTATTTTTTTGATAGGGCCTCAGGTGAAACCCATTTTACTGAATCAAGTTGCACTAATTCAGTTCTAAAAAAAGACGGAAAGTACATTGTGCTTGCTCATTTGGGTCACATGAATGGTTCATCTGAAGTCAAGTGGATCGATGACCCTCGCAAACTACCCAGAGCCAACAAACACGAGATAAATAAGAAAAAAGAAGGACAGACCTTGGGTTACTTAGATAACTCAGGGGTATGCCAAAAACAATTGGATATTCATGGCATTGTGTTAATCTCTACTTTCAACTACGACCAAAGAGAACTATATATCGCCCATCTTGCTGAATTCACCTTCGCTGCAGAGATTAATGGAACAGATATTCAAATTGTGCACCCGCTATTCGGAAATAAACTTTACGCGTATTCCCCGATTACAAGAAATTATGAAAACTTTACTCTAATTAACTTGGATCAATACGGAACCGCGCACGACAAGGAAGTAGAAGTAGCTGTTATCATCATTAAAGAAGATGCAATTTTAAAACTAGACTGGAATGAAAATCAAAGCCACCCTCGCTAGTTCAAACTTATCGCTCGGAATTAATTATTGAAAACAGATAATATCTAAAAACTCACATCAGCTGTGAAAATGAATCCAAATGGCTGTTCACCCCGAATATTTTGTTGTTTACCGACATAAATTTGTAACAACTTCTTCTGTGAGCATTTTTGAAACACAATCAAAAACAGAAAGAAATGAAAAGAACAACAGCACTTTTATTCGCAGCACTCACGGTCATCATGTCATCATGTGTCTATTCACTTTTTCCTATTTACACCGAAGACACTCTTGTTTTTAAAAAGGAGCTATTAGGTAAATGGATGATCGATGAGCATTCTTACCTCTTGTTTGAATCCAATTATAAAAAAGGGGGTGACCAACCCAAAGAGTACGAATATTCGATAGAGATAAAAGAAGGATATACCTTGCAATCTGACAACCCAATATTTGTCACGCAGAATGGCAAAAAAGTTTATAACGAAGACAGCATCAAGCGTATCATGAATGAGCGAATGTCAGCAACCTCCTTTACTGAAAACAAGGAATCTAAGACCTCTTCCAAAACTGACGCTCTTTCTTCTCTCGATGAAAAGAAATTATCTCAGCTATTTTCAAACGATATAGAGAAGAAGTTTAGCGATAAGTTGAAGTCTAAAGACATGGACTATCAGGGATCGATATCTGTGTATGAGGAGAAGTCTTACAAACTCACTGTCATGAACGAGGATAGTACCACAGACACTTACATCGCTCATTTGGTGGAGATCGGAGATGACCTATTTATGGATCTCTACCCAACCAAAGAGTTTGACTCAAAATCGTTTTCGGATAACTTCTTTCCAGTACATACCTTTTTCAAAATTGCTTTAACAGAGCATGAGTTTTCCATGACTTTCTTTGATTTGGATAAACTCAATAAACTTTTTGAAAGTAACCTGATCCGATTGAGACATGAAAATGTAGAGGGGACCGTACTCATCACAGCACAGCCAAAAGAACTGCAAAAATTCTTAGACAAATATGCGGACGATGAGAGTGTATTTGAAGGTACAGAAACTTATAAAAAAGCCTCATGAAGAAGCTTTCTGCATGGCTTAGAAAAAGCAATTGGGTGCAGCACCTCGCGTTTTGGGTGCTGTCCTTTTATTTGATCGGGAGCTATTTCTCGATCTCGGGCATTATCAAGCTAATTGATTTCATCTACTCTGGATTTTTCCACATCCCACTGGTGCTGCTGGTATATCTTAACATCAGATACCTCGTCCCGAGGTTTCTTCAGCAAGAGCGCTTACCATCATACCTGCTCTTGAGTGTTCTCAATATTGGGCTGGCCTATGTCATACATGATCTGCTTTTTGAATATGCCATTCCTACTGCATCCAGCGACTTTTGGGGAGTTTTCTACATGGTCTCATTTACCGATATAGAGGTTTTGTTATCTATTTTCTCCATCTATGTGATCATCTCCACGCTACTTAAGCTTTCCAAGTCGTGGTATCACTTGCAGGAGATAGAGAAGGAAAAACTCTCCTTGGAATTAAATTCTCTAAAGTTGCAGATCAACCCTCACTTTCTATTCAATAGTTTGAATAGTATCTACTCACTATCCCTCAAAAAGAGTGATCAGGCGCCCGGCATCATTTTGGAGCTGTCCAATTTACTCAGATACATGATCTATGAGGTCTCCGATGATCGAGTGCCTCTCAGCAAAGAAGTAGCATTTATCAAGAGCTACATAGACCTACAAAAGCTGAGGGTGAGTAGCAAAGCAAAAATATCTTTTGATCTGGAGGGGGAAATAAAAGAACAGAACGTCCCCCCACTCCTTTTCTTTCCCTTGATTGAAAACAGCTTCAAGCATGGACTACAACACGAAACCAACCAATATGTAAACATTGAGCTGAAAGTGCATGACGCTCAGCTGGACTTCAAAATAAAGAATGACAAAAGCACGGTTGATTACCAACAAGACAAGAAATACGGAGGTATTGGCTTAGAAAATGTCCAAAGACGACTCGATCTCATTTACGCGGAGAAGGCTACCTTTCATATTTTGGAAGATGAAAATAGCTTTGAGGTGTCACTAACTGTACCACTATATGATTAGATGCTTAATAATAGACGATGAACCTTTGGCGCGAGATGTCCTCCAAATCTATATAAAGGATTTCCCTGCCTTAAAACTCGTGGCGAGTTGTGAGAGTGCCCTGGAAGCTATTGATTGGCTCAATAAGGAGAAGATCGACTTGATATTTCTGGATATCAACATGCCCAAACTTTCAGGAATCAACTTCTATAAGTCATTGGCTAAGCCACCAAAAGTAATCTTTACTACGGCGTATGCAGATCATGCAGTGGAGGGATTTGAGCTAGATGCCATAGATTATTTATTGAAACCCTTTTCCTTTGAGCGCTTTATTAAAGCTGTAAATAAGGTTCAAATCCTGACCTCAGAAACACCAGTGCAGGACTTTATGATGCTTAAGGCTGACAAGCGCACTCATAAAATCAATTATAGCCAAATCAATTACTTTGAATCCATTGGCGACTATGTGAAAGTCAATTTGGAAAGTGATAAAACCCTCATCATTAGCGAGACGCTAAAGAAGCTGGAGACCCTTTTGCCTTCTTCCTTCCTAAGGGTTCACAAATCATACATCATCGCGCTATCAAAAATGGAATATGTGGAGGGCAATCAAATCAAACTGGGAGAAACCAAAATTCCTATCGGCCAATCATATCGAGAATCGGTCAATGAAACCTTAAGAAAATAGGCTCGGAACCTATAACAAAAGGTTCAAAATTCCGCCTGAACCAGTTTTTTATCTTTCTTGTGTGGGTGGACAGACTCATAATTGCTGCCCTTGAAACTACTCGGTATTTATGCATAGTCATATTAGATTATTGTATGGGAGACGTGTATCAGATCAGCAATCAGGAGGAGCTTTATTTTTTGCGTTTCAAATAGTTGGCTGATTGGATGTATTCAGTCGAAAGAATTACAGTAAGGTTTAGAGTCAATCAATCACTCTTTGAATTCCTAAAACTAGAAGAAGGAAAGCTAAGGTGTTGATAATGATCCATGCTCCTCTATTTCTCCATTTTATATTTTTCTTAATAATGCCCATTGAAAAAATAACTATTCCAGCTAAAAACCCTATTGTGCCAAAAATGAATTTAAATAACCCTATGTATTCTATAGTACTTTCCATGTTTAAACAAATATTTATGTCCACTATAACAGCCTGGCTAGCGCAAGCATCCGCTTGTGCCTATTCCCTAAAAAGGCTTAGTTAATACACCTTTTATTCCAGAGTATTCTAAACAACTATTGAACTTTCAATACTCCTCGCTCATAAATTCTAAATGTACGTAGATTGTTTTACACCACATCATTTGACGAACACAATAGGTCAAAGTTGACGGCTGAACCAGTTTTTAACTTTCTTGCGTTAGTTCGGAAACAGACTACTAAATGCTGCCACTTGCTTTGCTTCCAGGAACGACCCCAGGGCTTATGGGATCGTTCCACGCCGGTTTCACCCTTTGGAACACTCCATTTCATGAGCTGTATTCACCATTCATGGCACACACAAGGCGCTAAAAAAACATAGTCTTATGTGCTACTTGCAAAGCGGAGCTGAAACCAATTCTTTTAGCGAAATTAATAAAGGCCGAGCCTACGGATTTTAGTTAATCGTCGTAATAAATTAATCGCCTAAAATGAAATATACCTACTTTTTGCTCCTCTTCATTTCCCATACACAAAAGCAATTTTTCAACCTAATCAGAATTTATCTCCGTCAATTCCAAGGACTTAAGGTGTTTATTCAAATATAATTTTTCTAATAATCGCTCATAA
Source organism: Cyclobacteriaceae bacterium (assembly GCA_040218415.1). Classification (GTDB taxonomy): domain Bacteria; phylum Bacteroidota; class Bacteroidia; order Cytophagales; family Cyclobacteriaceae; genus JAVJRN01. The sequence continues at coordinate 100,506 of JAVJRN010000025.1, read as the reverse complement.
ATCATTTGATATAATTAAGGACTTTTGGCTTTTCTTTGACTTTAGTTTCAATAGATGATTTTAAACAGAAGGAAGAAAATTCGAACTCAGCCAATTATTAACCCATGAAAAAATCGTTTTTTCCTTACCTCAAAAAACACCGTAAATATGCCCCGATCCTTTTTTTCGTTGGCGGTTTCATTTTCGACACGTTAACGCTTGGGCGAATTGATCGGCTATATGATGTTACAGTTTTGACTTCTCATATGACCTGCCTTTCGTTGACGCTGTATCTTTTCAATCTGGCTGGTGATGGCAAATGGAAAAACACCTTCTTAGGCAGGGTTCAAGAGTACTTCCCACTGGCGATCCAATTTTTCTTCGGGGCTTTATCGAGCGCTTATGTGGTCTATTTTTCCAGAAGTGTTTCCTTATCAAAAACAATTTCTTTCTTTATTATTTTGGTAGCCTTGCTTGTTGCCAATGAATTTCTGAAAAAGCGTATCGCGAACAAATACCTCCAATTTGGGGTGTATTATTTCATCAGTTTTACGTTTTTCAGTTTTATGATTCCGGTATTCATCAAGGAAATGAATACTTCCATATTCATACTGTCAGGTATCGTGAGTCTGGGCGTCACGCTGACTCTTATCAGTTTTATTTATTGGTCGAGTCCAAGCACACGAAAAGAAGTGAGCCTTTACAAATTGGTTGGTTTGGTTTTCTCTATTTATATTTTGATCAATACGTTCTACTTTTTCAAACTCATTCCGCCGGTTCCATTGGCGCTGGATGAAGGCATAGTCGCACATGATATTGTCAAAGAAAATGACAGTTATATAGTTTCTTATGAAACCAATGATTGGTATGTTTTCTGGAGAAAACACCGACTGGAATACATTCACACACCCGCAACCAACGTCTATATTTTTTCTTCCATTTTTGCTCCCACACAAATCAACAAGAAGATTTTTCACAGCTGGCAATGGTTCAATGAAAAGACCAAAGAATGGCAAATTATGGAAGAACTAAGTTTTGATGCAATTGGAGGCAGAGAAAGAGGTTTTAGGGGATTCACCTTCAAAAAAAATGTGAAAGAAGGAATTTGGCGAGTAAAAGTAATGACTGAAGAACAATTGGTCTTGGGCGTAATCAATTTCGAACTAATTATTGACGAAAATGAAGCACCTCAAAGAGTCGTAAATCATGCGTTTTAACCTGAGTTGGATTGTTCAGTACACGTTCTAGCGTCATTGCGATATTTTTTAAGCTTGAAAAGATTAGAAAATAGAAGCAATCTGCTGGAAAGAGGAGATTACCTCAATAAAAACCTCATTTTAATCGGTTCTTATTTCGTCAAGACGATTTTAATGCTGATTTAACCGCTTTATTATTCGAACTTAGGTTTTTAATAGGTTTCACGCCCTACGAAAATTTACATAAAACAACTTAAATCGTCCCTCTCAGCTTGCTTGAGAACCAACCAAAAATTGAAAATGATACGTCAAACCTCAGCAGAAACCGCTGAGGTTATAAAAAGTCAGGTTAGTGACCCAAATAACTTTAGAAAATAATAGAGATCAAACCACCTCCCACTGCAAGTCACCAACGTACTTATACGCCACTTTTCCTTTATCATCCATGGCAAACAAGTAGATCCACTCATTGTCAACCAGGTTTTTTACAGCATCGTGCTTTTCCAATATTTTGCTCATCGCATCTATGGGTGCTTCTACGATTACATTGAGTCGCTGCGGTTCATGCTGGTAATTTTCTCCATCATGCACCGATTGCCAAGGAAGACCAACACGCAAGTCGCCACCAAAACCTTCCAGCACACCTATACCGCCCACTACATTGTGCAGTGTTTTATTGCCAGAACCAAATACCTTATTGTCAACTGCAGAGGCATAATATTGAAGGTTGATCCAACTCGTCACCACCATTGGAGCCGTCATGATAAGTTCCAATACGCCAAAGCCTGTATCTTTTTGCCAGTTGTAACTGTGCATGAATGCTTTGCCGCCGAAACTAAGCTGTGACGTGCGATCACGTGGCGCAACGATGAAGGAAGAGCATCCTGCCAAACCCCACTCAGGTCGGACCTGTGACCAGTCATTGCTTCGACCGAACACTTTTTTGCTCACATCGCCAGTGGTCACATTCATTCTGGTTCCTCGCTCCTTTCTGGCAGCATCAGCTGCTACTTTCAAGGAATAAGACAATTCGATCAGGTCATCTTTATGAGTATCAGCTATTCGCTCTGTATTGTAAAGGGTTACTTCATCAGTGGTCGTGTCATGCAAAGCCGCTACAAACACCGTGGTTTCAGGCACATCGATACCCGCAGCTTTCAATCCTGATCTTACTTCAACATCGTTCAATATTGCCGCTGCTACTTTCGCATTAGCTTCTCCAGAATTACCTCCGCAAGCACCACAATCCAAACCTGTGGCATGTGGGTTGTTGACCGTGGTAGCTCCATGGCCAGTAATGAGTACTATTCGCGCAAAGTTATCAGTCAAAGACATGGCCTTCAAGGCAGAAGCTCCCATACGCAATCGATCCTCTGCGGAAATACCGCTCAGCTGACCATTGAGATCATGCTGATCCAAGCGGATATTTTTGTTTGATTTAACAGACGGGTCAAGACCTGCTTCTTTTGGATGAGGAACAGGTCTGGTCATGCCAAATGAATCCGTGAACAATTTTGGCAAATAAGACAATCCGATAGGGCTAACAAAACTAAAACAGCTAATAGCTCCAGATTTGAAGGAATACCAAGCCTTTGCGACATGATGTTTCAAAGTACGCTGAGCGACGATTTGTTGCTCGGTTTCCTGGTCAGTTAGACCCTCAGCAATGGTATGCGAAGTGTTTAAAAGTACCGGACAATTGTTTGTCCCAGTTTCATGTCCTAGTTGCACATATTTTATGGGAAAAGCGAAAAACCCAGCAAAACCCATGGTTTCGATATCTTCATTTGCTGCTTCGAGGTTTCTTCTATACAACTCAGATCGCACATCAATGCAAAAAATAGCTTGCATTTTTGGAGTTGACTTAGGCTTCTCCTCCAACTGTTGATTGTTTATTTTCTCAATAATCAATCGTTGGTTGGCATGGTCAAAAGCCTGCTGAAGCACCAATTGAGCAGCCAGTTGACGGTTGAGCTTAGGAGAGACTGCCAGTTGCTCCAAGGCGATCTTATTCTGTTCCCAACCATCCTCTAGTCTTATCCTATCGAGCGATTGCTTGATACAAACCTCCCAAACTAGTGCAATGGTCAATAGCTCTTCCGTCGCATGGCTTTCTTTTCCCGCGAGGTTGGCCTCCCAGTCTATTCTGGCCGTAAAGCCTGCCCAGCCATTGATTTTCATCAATAAGCTATTGATGTATAATTCAAGCGCATCTCCTTTGATATCTAACATTTCTAAGGCCCAAACTGCCGCATCCAAATAATCACTAGGTAGCACTTTGACATGTTTTCTAAAATTGTCCAGCCCCATTGACTCACAGCTGTAGTCCACCGATGCTTCCGACTTCCAAGCGTGATATATTGAATCCTGAAACTTAGCCGTATCCCAAGTCGCTTGCTTATTGTCAAAATATGCGGAGGCCCAAAAGGAAATTCTATCGATCATGAACCTACTCCAGTTTTTCCTCTGCGTTTCATCTGCAACATCAGCGAAGGTCTTTACAAAATCACCTTCTGCGCCTCGGGTTTGAACAGTTCTTAAAAACTCTTCTACATCCTTCGAAAACTTGAAAGGGTTATTTTCCAAAGCAAACCGAACATCTTCTTTTTTGAGCTGCCCGCTTTCCAATGCTTGGAGATAAAACTCCGTAGGTAGAGTAGCCTTGGTCTTTCCTGTTTTGTATAAAAAATCCATCGCCTCCGAAAACTTCTGATCCGACAGTCCTAAATATGGATTTACAGCGACAAAGTTCTCCAAAGACCATAATGGAGCTATTTTTTTAACACCGTTTTTAAGGATTTCTTTGGCAGATGCCACGGTGATTTTTTCTCTTTCTAAATACATCGATATACGATTTTCTAAGATTTGGCTAATTATTTCTTTTCGGCAGACAAAATGTATGCTGCTTGCTTGTCGGTTTCTCCTTCAGGCGTGAGGTTATTGGACTTATCACTTTTCAATGACCCCACAATGCGGTCAAAAATAACATTGGCATAAAAGCCATTTCTCAAATGAACGCCTAACTGATAGCCAAATGCGCCTCGCTTAAGATTAGGTGCCGCTAATTGAACTAGCATCAAAATGACAAAACACAGGATCACAATGCCCACCGCCACTTGAATAGTTATGTTCGGCACATAAGCTTGTGGTATTTGAGATTGAAGCAACAGGTGCGCACCTTGTTCAAGAATAAAAAACAGTCCTGCCACTAAGATGACCATAAAGGCCGATTGGAGCATTGCGCTGACCGTTCCATTGGAATCGAAGGTTTGTACCATTATTTGACTGGAACCCATCACGATTACAGCGCCAATGGCCATTAATCCAAACTCTTCTTGAGGTTGGATACCCCAGAGGTAGCAAAAACAAGCATAAACGCCCAAGGAAAAGGTAATGCTCAGTATTATTCTTAAAAGGCTTCCTTTTCTTTGAGGAATAAGGACTTTTTTCGCCCTTACCATATCAATGACACTTCCTGATGAAAGGAATGAATGTGCTTTATAAAACGAATGCGCCACAAGGTGCAATAAAGCCGCTGAGTAAACGCCAAATCCACAAACCAACAACGAAAATCCCATGTGTGCCACACTGGAATAACCCAACGAGACTTTTACGGTAGGCTGGGTAAGAAATACGACAGAAGCAAACATAGCGGTAAATCCACCGATGATAATCAACATCAACGATGCGGTGGACGATTCACTCATCAAAAAACCCATACGTACAATGAGAAACGGACCCGCATTTAATAAGCCCGCATGGAGTAGCGAAGACACGGGAGTTGGTGTTTCCACTACTTCGATCAGCCAGCCATGCGTTGGAAACTGAGCCGACTTAAACACCGCAGCAAGTGCAATAAACACAGTGGCCGTCGTTAACTGCGTGTTTAAAAAATCTGTGTTTTGAACTGCCTCAAAAATTTTTGTCAAATCACCTGTGCCAAAATTCAAGTAAATGAGAATAGTGGCGATAAGTAAACTTGCGTCACCTATTCGGGCTACAATAAATTTCTTTCGTGCTGCAGCTATGGCCTGTGGACGATCTCTGTAAAACACCAATAAATAATGCATACAGATACTGGTGATTACCCAAAATACAAATAATTGAAACATGTTTCCGGAGAGTACCAGCAATTCTACTGAGGCTATGGTGGCGGTCATCCGTGCCAAAAAAACAGATTTTCGAGCATCGCCATCGAGGTAGTTCATACTAAACCTAACGATAATGAATCCCAACAAAGCAATCATCGTGAGCATTGTAATGCTGAGCGAATCAAGTCTGATGGAAAAACCCAGCTCGTTCCAGCCAAATAAGGAGGAAGTCAAAGTGCCATATTGGAAAACCAAAAATCCGCTGATAAGGGACACTAAAATTCCCAAAGCCGTAAAAACTTGTGTGGCTCCTGTGGATTTTAACAACCTCGCTTTAGGTTGAATGAGCGCAACAAGCGCATAAAAAAACAATAAAAATGGGGCTAAAATGGGTATAAGCGTAATCGTTTGATGCATTTTTCTACTTTTGAACAGTACAAAACACGACCAATTAAATCATAATAGAAAATTAATATTTATTATATAAAGCATTAGCGTATGTTATGCATGAGGCTTTTCAGCAACCAAAAACAAAAGACAGATCACTGACAAACGTTTACGTTTTTGATAATCCAAAGGCACTTTCAGGAGATTATCTCGACTAAAAGTCTCCCTAACTAAGACTATTTCTAGTTAATAGCTAAATTCACGGCTGACAAATAAGCGATCATGAAAAACCTTCCTCTACACGTCAAAATAATTATCGGATTAGTACTGGGCATTGGCTGGGCATTTCTTTCCAGTGCAGCTGGTTGGAACCAATTCACTATCGACTGGATTGACCCTTTTGGTGCTATTTTCATTCGCTTATTAAAGTTCATTGCCGTGCCGTTGGTTTTGTTTTCTATTATCAATGGAATCTCCAGCCTGGAGGATACTTCTAAGCTGGGCAAAATGGGTGCTAAAACGCTCCTACTTTATCTTGTAACCACCGTCTGTTCTATTGGCGTGGGTTTATTGGTGGTCAATGTACTCGTGCCAGGTAGCCATATTGACGAAGCTCAGAGAATCAAAAACAGAATTTCCTACGAGCTGTGGGTTGCCGAAACTCCAAGTGTAAAAATCAAAGACGGAAAAAATTTCTTGGCAGAAGCTAAGTATGCCGACATCATCGCTGAGGTAAAAGCTTCAGGCTCTTACAATGATGCCAGCCAGGTTTCCGATAAAATGTCACTAGCGCAGGAACAGAATGACACGCCTCCATTACAGTTTATTGTCGACATGGTTCCTGAGAATATCATTCTTTCTATCTCGAACAATAAGCTGATGCTACAGGTCATCTTTTTCGCCATCTTTTTTGGCATCACCATGGCTGTATTGCCCAATGACAAAGTCGCTCCTGTGAAAAAACTAATCGAGTCCATCAACGAGGTTTTCTTGAAAATGGTAGATACCATTATGGAAGCCGCCCCGTTTTTTGTTTTCGCGCTCCTTGCCGGCGTGGTGGCAAAAATGGCCAACAGCCCAGGTGAAGTTTTTGAAATTTTTAAGAGCTTAGGTTCTTACACAATTACGGTGCTTATCGGTCTTGGCTTTATGATTTTTGTATTTTATCCAACCTTGGCCAAGTTATTCGTGAAGAAGATTAATTATAATCGATTCTTCAAAAATATTGCGCCAGCTCAGTTTTTAGCCTTTTCCACAAGTTCAAGTGCGGCTACTCTGCCAGTGACCATGGAATGTGTGGAAGAAAACCTGGGTGTTTCTAAAAATGTATCCAGCTTCGTATTGCCAATTGGCGCTACCGTCAACATGGATGGCACGAGCTTGTATCTAGCCATTGCGTCGGTATTTTTGGCTCAGCTACATTATATAGACCTCACGTTTTCACAACAGTTGGCGATTGTCGCTACTGCTACGCTCGGTTCTATTGGAACGGCGGCCGTTCCAGGAGCTAGTTTGGTGATGTTGATCATCATCATTCAAACCGTGGGTTTAAACCCCGCATGGATCGCCATCATATTTCCTGTGGACAGAATTCTCGATATGACGCGAACAGTGGCCAATATTACGGGAGATGCTACCGTAGCTGCTTTAATAGCCAGCAGCGAGGGAGAACTCAGCGAAGATTAACATTCTTCCACTTAGTGCCGAAAGAAAAACTTCGCTCATTGGACACGTCATCGTCACTTACTTTTTTGACTCCTTCTACCGTGTAGAAGGCCAAAGGATTGTACGCTTTGATAATTTTTATGGTCTCCTTGAGTTGTTCTCTTTTGATAACCGTGAATATAATACTGACTTCTCCTTCGTTAGAATTAGCGTCGATAAAGCTATATCGATAGCTATTTTCCTCGAAATATTTAATTAAATCTTCTGCAGAAACTCGGGTAATGACCCTGACCATGACCCTGCCCAAAGCCAATTTTTCTTCAATCAGCATACCTACCAAAATACCCGCAGCAAAACCACCAGAATAGGCCAAATAGGTAACTGCAGAATCCAAATTTTGAAAAATTTGACCAATCGCAATCAACCATATTAATGCTTCAAGAAATCCAAAAACAGTACTTATTAACATCTTTCCATGAAGCATGAAAATGATTCTGAGCGTATTGATTGACACATCCACAATCCGAGCAAGAAAAATGAAGATGGGTAAAAGAACTAATGAAAAAGTCTCGGGATCCATCCCGAAAAAAGTAGCCAATGAAGAATTCATTTTGCAAAGTGACCTTTTTTTTATGGAAGAAAAGCAAGGAACCTTGAACTTTTCGTTGACATTTGCATTTAGCAGTAAATAGTTATTACATATTTATAATAAATAGACACAATGGAAGCCACTACAAAACAGCCGATAAATATTTATACAGAAGCCAATCCTAATCCAAACTCATTGAAGTTTGTGACTAACTTTTTATTACTTCCTGAAGGTGTAAGTAGGGACTTTCCAGATAAAGAAAGTGCTGCAAATGCACCGCTAGCCGCTGAGTTATTTGATTTCCCCTATGTAAAACGAGTCTTTTACATGAGCAACTTCGTGACGGTAACCAAAGATAAATTGACCGATTGGTACGAGGTAAAAGGTGAAGTTCAGGCTTTTATCAAACAATTCTTTGAAGACGGTCGGCAGATCCTCATTGAAGAAAATGTGGAAGAAGACCACAAAGTACTAGAAAGCGATACGGATATCGAAGCGAGGATCAAGGGTATATTGGATGAATACATCCGCCCAGCCGTAGAAATGGACGGTGGCGCTATTTCATTTCACTCATTCGATGAAGGTACGGTAAAAGTACTACTGCAAGGCTCGTGCTCTGGCTGTCCTTCCTCTACCGTAACGTTGAAAGCTGGTATCGAAAACTTATTGAAAAAAATGATTCCTGAGGTTACCGAAGTGGTGGCTGAAGGCGTTTAAAGAATTTCTGCAAGAAAGAATAATCCTTTAATCCTGATAGGTTTTTAAAACTTGTCAGGATTAAAAAACACCCATTTTGCCTTATGTCGGAAATTGATCTTGTCGTGCCTCCTCACCTCGGCTTTAGTGAAGAAAACCTAAGCGAACATCTTAAAAAGATCGGGAAGCTTGCGGAAGATCAGCACTTTGCCATTACAAAAAGATCAGTTGATGCCCGGCAGCAAAAAATCAAAATCAATCTGCGGGTTGCCATTGATCAAAAGCCTTTGGGTGTCGAATATGTTGAGTATTTCCAGAAAAACCATAACGTTGAAAGTGCGCCTGAAGTCATCATTATTGGCGCAGGACCTGCAGGCCTTTTTGCAGGCATAAAAGCCATCGAAAACGGACTCAAACCGGTTATACTTGATCGTGGCAAGGACGTAAGAGCGCGGAGAAGAGACTTAGCCGCTATTAACAAAGACCATATCGTCAATCCGGACAGCAACTATTGCTTTGGGGAAGGTGGCGCAGGAACTTACTCGGATGGAAAGCTTTATACACGTTCGAAAAAAAGAGGAAGCGTAAGACGGGTTTTCGAAATCTTGGTGGCTCACGGAGCACCAGAAGACATTCTATTTGAGTCTCATCCACATATCGGCACCAACAAGCTCCCGAAAATAGTCACTGCACTTCGAGAAACGATAGAAGCCGCTGGTGGTAAGGTCATTTTCGATGCAAAAGTTGTCGACTTTGTGTTGGAATCCGAGGAAATCAAAGCGGTTAAACTAGCCAATGGCGATACGATCAAAGGAGTAGCCACTATCCTAGCGACCGGTCATAGTGCAAGAGATATTTTCAGACTCTGCGAACAACATAAAATAACGATTGAAGCCAAGCCATTTGCACTCGGCGTACGCGTAGAACATCCCCAACAACTCATAGACAGCATCCAATATCATTGTGATGATAGAGGAGAATATTTACCTCCTTCTGCCTATGCTTTGGTAGCCCAAACGCAGGTGCAAAACACGGAACGTGGCGTGTTTTCTTTTTGTATGTGTCCTGGTGGATTTATTGTGCCAGCCGCCACTTCTCCTGGTGAATTGGTGGTGAATGGCATGAGTCCTTCGCGCAGAAACAGCAAATATGCCAACTCGGGGATCGTGGCTGCTGTGGAACTGGAAGATATCAAAGCCTACCACAAATTTGGCAACTTGGCAGCCATGGAGTTTCAAGCCGATGTAGAAAAAGCCGCTTGGGAGGCTGGCGGTAAAACCCAAGTGGCTCCAGCACAAAGACTCATTGATTTTGTAAATGGGAAATTTTCTCCTGAGCTAAATGAAACTTCCTATCAGCCCGGATTAAATTCTGTCGCTATGGAAGAAATGTTGCCTGATTTTATTGGAAAAAGACTTAAACAAGGATTTAAGCATTTTGGCAAAAGAATGAAAGGATATTTAACCAATGAAGCGCAGATCATTGGCGTTGAAAGTAGAACCTCTTCACCAGTGAGAATACCGAGAGATGATCAAACTTTGGCCCATCCTCAGATCAAAAACCTATATCCTTGTGGCGAAGGTGCCGGCTATGCCGGCGGTATTGTGAGTGCAGCCATGGATGGCGAAAGAGTGATGTCCCGAATTATTGATCGAAAGGAGCGTTAAGAAATAATCACGCTTAATGAACACTTCAGGTCTGAGCCTTTAGTGGTTTAAAAAGTCTCCCAGAAAAGCCTTTTAGACTAAAAAAAAATCATTTTCTCCTCCAAACCGAACCTTTCAAAAAATCAAATGCTTCACGGTTTGTGAGCGATTCATCAGCTGCTTCAACGAGTCAATGCCAATTTTCAAATGTTGGTCTACAAAGTGAGCAGTTACTTTTTTGTCGCTCTCGTCCGTTTTAACTCCATCAGGAATCATGGGAATATCTGACACCAGCAATAGCGCTCCAGCCGGTATTTCATTGGCAAAAGCTGCTGTGAATATGGTGGCCGTTTCCATATCAATCGCCATGACGCGAAGCTTACGCAGATATTTTTTAAACTTATCGTCATGCTCCCATACTCGGCGATTAGTGGTGTACACTGTTCCAGTATAATAATCTTGACCGTATTCTCTGATCGTCGTAGATATGGCTTTTTGCAATGCAAATGCGGGTAAGGCGGGCACTTCATTGGGCATATAATCATTGGATGTTCCTTCACCACGTATACCCGCAATAGGTAAAATCAAATCCCCCACTTCATTCTTCTTTTTGAGGCCTCCACATTTTCCCAAAAACAATACCGCCTTTGGATGAATCGCCGTGAGCAGGTCTATGGCCGTGGCGGCATTGGCCGATCCCATCCCAAAATTAATGATCGTCATACCATCAGCAGAGGCGCATTGAAAGGTATTAGACTCCCCAACCATTTCCACACCGTGCCATTCGGCAAAGAGTCGTACATAGTTTTTAAAATTGGTAAGCAATATATACTCACCAAAATAATCCAGAGGTTGTCCTGAATATCTTGGCAGCCAGTTTTTTACTATTTCTTTTTTGGTTTTCATCTCGCTCTTTTTTGTAAAATGTCGGTCACCATCAATCAAATGGTCACCCTAAACTTAATTTATTTACTCCGAATTGTACCCTCTTTTTAGCGCAAGCATCCGATATAATATACCGTCTGGACGGTATATTATAAAATTGATACAGCCGATAGCTTTGAAGCTACAAAAATTAAATATTATGATGAGGCCCCTTCAAGTACACGTTCAAGTTTCTGTTTTTTGTCTTTTGTCAGCACTCTTTCTGTGTAGCATCAACCTATCTGCTTCCGAAAAAATGACTGCCATGAAAGTACAATCAGTGGGCATCACGTCTCCAACAGCCTCCGACGAGTATAAGTTTGGTGACGCGATTACGATCAATTGGCAAAATACTAATCTTGGAAGTAATGATCAATTTGCTATTTATTACAGCGTGAATGGTGGGAATTTCGCATTCATCGCCAGTCCTTTTCATAGCCAACTTACCAACTCAGGCAATAATTCTTCCTATTCGTGGACTGCTCCTGATTTAGGAGCTTCGTTAGACAATGACATTAGGATTAGGGTTTTGAATAACACGCAATCACTGAGTGATACCTCCGAAGTATTCCGCATCTATTTTGAGCCAAATCTTGAAATTATAACGCCTAAAGCCACCGAACAATACAAATTTCGAGAAAGCATTACCTTTTCATGGAAAAACCAAGACCTAGGTGCAAATGACCAATTTGCTATCTATTACCGTGTCGATGGTGGAAACTTCGCATTCATCGCCAGCCCATTTCATTCTCAACTTACCAACTCAGGGGATACTTCCGTTTACAATTGGACTTTGCCTGATTTGGGGGCAAACCTTGAAAGTCAGATTGACATTCGAATCTTAAACAACACCAGAAATGTCATGGATACTTCCGAAACGTTTAGAGCCTATTTTGAGCCTGACTTAGACATTATCACTCCAATAGCCACCGAACAATACAAATTTCGAGAAAGCATTGCCTTTTCATGGAAGAACCAAGACCTAGGTGTAAATGACCAGTTCGCGATCTATTATCGTGTCGATGGTGGAAACTTCGCGTTCATCGCCAGTCCATTTCATTCTCAACTTACCAACTCAGGGGATACCTCCGTTTACAATTGGACTTTGCCTGATTTGGGGGCAAACCTTGAAAGTCAGATTGACATTCGAATTTTAAACAATACCAGAAATGTCATGGATACTTCTGAAACGTTTAGAGCCTATTTTGAGCCAAATCTTGAAATTATCACTCCAATAGCCACCGCACAATACAAATTTCGAGAAAGCATTGCCTTTTCATGGAAGAACCAAGACTTAGGTGCAAATGACCAGTTTGCGATCTATTACCGTGTTGATGGTGGAAATTTTGCGTTTATCGCCAGTCCATTTCATTCTCAACTTACCAACTCAGGGGATACTTCCGTTTACAATTGGACTTTGCCTGATTTGGGTGCAAACCTTGAAAGCCAGATTGACATTCGAATCTTAAACAATACCAGAAATGTCATGGATACTTCCGAAACGTTTAGAGCGTATTTTGAGCCATTGGTAGCTTTAGACATTCCCGATTCTACTGATCAATTCAAGTTTGGAGAACAGGTGGTCATCTCTTGGCTAAACAATGACCTTGGTGCTAATGATCAATTCGCACTTTACTACAACGTTGACGGTGGTAACTATTCTTTCATCGGTAGTCCATTTCATTCTCAACTGACAAATGATGGCAAAAGGTCTTCATACAATTGGATCGCTCCAGATTTAGGAGCTTCGCTCAACAATGACGTAACTTTTCGCGTGCTCAATAACACGAGAAATGTAGCGGATACTACTTCTACATTCAAATTATTCTTTGATGCTAATGTCGAAATTTTGGCTCCAAGTGAAGGTCAGTATATATTCCGAGGTAGTACTGCAAAAGTAACCTGGGAGAATGGTGATTTGGGTAGCAATGATAGATTTAGCTTAAGTTATAGCATCGATGGAGGAAGCCGATTCACTTTTGTCGCCAGTCCTTTTTATTCACAATTGACCAATGATGGGAACATTTCAACCTACAATTGGAATTTACCGCTTATAGGAAGCTCGAATGTAGTATTCGTTGTAAGTAATTCATCGAGAAACAAGTCTGACACTACCGATGCGTTCACGATATGCTTTACTTGCCCTGATTTAAATCTAAGCTCACCAAATGGAGGAGAGCAACTAACCGCAGGAAGCACAACTTCTATAAGATGGAGCACAGGACAAACCTGGTTAGCTACCGACAGCATCATTGTCTCCCTCAGTACAGATGCTGGCGTCACTTTTTCTGAACAGGGAATATTTAATGGTTCTTATGATGAAATCACCAACAATGAGATTTCATGGATCGTACCAAATCAAGTGACCGATTTGGCGAGAATTAGGGTGCAAAATTTCACACAATCAATCAGTGATGAATCAAATGCAAATTTTTCAATAATACCAGCCCCGACACCTTCGCTCAGCCTAACCAAACCTAATGGTGGAGAAGTGCTGACCGGAGGTCAGCTATACAATATTCAATGGACCAGTCAAAATATTGTATCGAGTGACAGCTTGTATCTGGAGTTAAGCAGTGACAATGGATCCACATATTCCATCATAGAGAAAGCCCTATTTTCAACTTATGCCAGCCGCTTTACTTGGGCTGTGCCTGAAGTCACCGCAACTGAAGCTATTGTCAGAGTGAGAAATATTACCAACCCAATCGAAGATATTTCAGACAATGTTTTTACTATTTTGGCTCCTGTACCAGTGATCTCTTTGATACAGCCAAATGGTGGAGAAGCCTTGACAGTCGGTGAGACTTTCAATATTACTTGGTCCACGCAGTTTCTAAATGATACAGATAATATAACCGTCGATTTCAGTAGTAACGCCGGCGAAACCTACTCGGAAATAGCTTCAGGCACGGTCGAAAATTTTGCAGGACGTTTCAGTTGGACTGTACCCAACACGGTTACCCAACAGGCAAGAATTCGTATTACCAGTGCCAACCTTCAGGTAATCTCAAGTTCAGACTTTTCGATTGCTTTACCTCCAGACCCATTAGTCACCTTGACCTCTCCTAATGGCGGAGAAACCATGGAGGCCGGTGAATCATTTAACATTACTTGGACTCTGGAAAATACGGCCTCCACAGACCAGCTGTCTATTGCCCATAGCATTGACGGAGGAGTCAATTATACTGAAATAGCCAATGGCACAGTAAGTACATTCAATGGCACTTATTCTTGGACTGTCCCTTTTGAAGTAGGAACTAACAATAAGATTAAAGTCACTAATACAACTGCAGACGTGGCTGATGAATCAGACGCAAACTTCACGATACAAGCAACTCCAACTATAACCGTAATCACTCCAAATGGTGGCGAATCAATAACAGTTGGAGATGAATTTGAAGTTACCTGGACCTCAGAAAATATAGGTGCAGAAGAAATTTTTATCGTGGAACTTACCACCAATGGAGGTGCCTCATATATTGAAATAGCACGTGGTGCATTTGTTTCTACCTATAATTGGATGGTTCCTGATTTGCCAAATAATTCATCGTCCATGATACGAGTTTCTACAACAGCAAGAGATGCCACGGACAGAAGCAATAATTTCTTTTCAATAGTGGCGCCTGTGTCCGTAGTAGTCACCAATCCCAATGGTGGGGAATTATGGGAAGTTGGCTCGCAGCAAACGATTAGGTGGAGTGGCGTAAGTTTCGAATCTAACGACTTGATACAAGTATTTTTAAGTACAGATAATGGAGCCTCTTTTGAGCTGTTGACTGAAGGCTCTTCTCGTGATTTTAATGGTTCTTTCAACTTTCAAGTACCTGCTACTAATTCTACCCAATGTTTGGTAAAAGTATTGAATGATACCAAAGCAGTTGAAGATATCAGTGACGCAACTTTTGAGATGGGCACAGTGGATAGAACCTTGACCGTTGAAAGGCCAAATGGCGGTGAGACATGGCTGGTGGGTACCCAAGAAATCATCTCTTGGACAACCACCAATACCCCAGATAATGATCAGCTCATGTTTGAGATTAGCTTTGATGGCGGCACCACTTTTACCCGAATTGGTTCGATTACCACTTTTGGAGCTTACAACAATAATCAAGCAAGCTACGGTGTTCCAAATACACAGAGTGATAATGTGATCATTCAACTTACCAATGTTACACGTGGCATTAGTGATCAAAGCGATGCACCTTTAAGCATTGTTAGTGAAATCTCACCCGTTTGGTTCTCCTTAGAGGGAAATATCGTTGGAGATGAATTATCGCTTGACTACTTGCTCAATGAAGTCTCCACCTTGTACTTGGTGGCTGTTGCAGCTGGCGATGAAGTACCTACCGAATCGGCCATTAAACTGGCTGCACAAGGCGAAAACCCAATACCTAATCAGATACTCGCGGCTACTGCTGATTTCAATACTTTAGGAACACCAGGTAGCACCCAGTCTTCTGGAGTTTTTGTGCGTGAAGCCTTTTACGATATTCATGCTATTGCAGAAGATATTGATGGAAATATTTCCAACATCCAATCCCTCCGGTCTCTATTTGCCACGTTTACGCCTGCCGAGCAGGATTCTGTCACCATCAATGAAATTTACGAAATCTATGATGGAGCATCTTGGAGAAATACAGCCGAAAATTGGACTGGCTTAGCACTAAGCGCAAGAGAAGAAGTGACACTAAATGACGACAATCGTGTAGTAGGTCTGGATCTTTCCGACAAGGGAATAGTTGGTGATTTTTCTAACGCTTTTTTCACACTATCCGCATTGGCTTCTCTTGACATAAGCCAAAATGGCTTTACAAGTCTACTTTCTCTTGAGTCCATGACTGCACTCACGTCACTCAATGTTTCTGACAATGCATTGGATTTCGGAGACTTGCTTTTAGCCGAGTCCTTACTCTCCAATGCTAGCAACTACACTCCGCAGGCCAGTGTAAGAACAGTCGCTTCTGATACCATCCCTACGGGCAGCAGCTTTCTACTACAAGCTTTTACACAAGGTGCTGGCAACAATTATACTTGGCGGCTTTCCAATCTTTTAGCCACGAATGAAGTGGTAACGGCAGCCACGCAAGCCAGCTATTTCATCGATCAGTTGGTATTTGAAAACATGGGCACTTATCGCTTAACTATAGAAAATCCGGCGTTTCCAGATTTGATACTGGAGAGCGACGAAATTGTGATCGCCGCATCTGCTAACCTTACAGGCAGTATTCAGGGTATAAATGATCAGCCGCTGGCAATCGGCAATGTCCGCCTACTCCAGATCATTGAAAGCGATACAGGATATTTCAATGCGCGCACTGTACCTGTGAGTAATGGCGCATTTACTGCCAATAATCTTGTCATTGGTCGCTATCTGGCCATTACAGACTCAGAGCAGTTGGATGCGGAGGATAAAAAAATATATCTCCCAACCTATTATCGGGACACTGACCTTTGGACGGAAGCTGACACCATTTTACTTTTCAATGACCAAGATATCAATGACTACACTATGCAGTTTTTTCCGGCTCCTTTAGGGCCTGATGATGGTGAAGGTGTAGTCGTGGGTACAGTGGAATCCGATTTTGATGAAGGAAGATTGCTAGAAAGACGCAAAGTCAAAAAAGCAGGCTGTAGCGTACGCAGGTTCAGAGCTAGTGGACGTGACATCTATCAAGATGGTACTTGGGAACTTTTGGCCTATGTAGAAACCAATGATAACGGAGAGTTTGAGTTCAATTTCCTTCCTCCGGGATTATACCGCTTCAATATAGAATTCCCGGGAATACCAATGGATCCTGACTCGTTTGTAGAGTTTGAAATCGGTGGCAATGGGTTTGATGCCAATAACTTCAAACTGGAAGCATTTATTACAGAAAATGGAATAGAAGTGACACGAGTTGGATTGCTCTCTATTTATAACCAAGGTTTCAAATCGCTAAGCATCTACCCTAACCCCACCAGTGACTTTTTAACCATCGCCTATGATCGCTTATTGTCCGAGGACTATGTTGTAGAAATACACAACCTTCAAGGCCAATTATTAATTCAAGAAAAGCTCAACGATGGTTTTGATCAAAAGCTCAAGATTCAGGTGAGTCACTTGGAAAGCGGCGTGTATTTGGCAACTTTCAAGCAACTTGGTGGTCGGAATGCGACGCTAAGTATGAAGATTGTTATCAAACATTAGTGAAGCAAAAGGCTTGATCAGAAGGCTATTTTTGGCTTACAAAAGGTCAACGATTTCCTTCTGAGCATGCTGCCCTTTGTCTTTAGCATACCATGCATGTATCGGCTCAGCGTAATCCAGTCCTTGTGACTTTAATTCCATAAAAAGGGCTTGTGCAGCAGCAGGTCTTGGTCCCCAAGTGAATATTTGCGCTAAAGTGGTGGTATCTAAAGCAATGAGTTTCGGGATAGATCGGCCTCCGTTGGTGAGGTATTGATCCATGATGTGTAGGTTTTCATCTCGCAATAAAAAACGTACCTCTATCAAGGGATTCTCCGCAGCTAGCTTCATCATGATTGGAATGTTTTGTGCAGCATCTCCACACCATCCTTCGGTGATCACGAGCCAAGTCTGTGGGTTTTTTACCGCCTGAACTTTACGCTTGGCCTCCTCACTCACCTTAAATATTTTATCCCATTTTGTCATTCGGGACACATTCATCTTGGCATAGTGCGCCATGGCTTCCGATTGATTATCACCTGTGGTTTTGCCTAGAAGCAGCAAATGATCGATCAAATCACGGTATTCTTGATAGCTTAATGCGGCATTGATGTCCGCGGAGTTGATGGGTTGGTTGGTTTGAGTTTCCATATTGAAAAAACAGGATTGAGTAGCAGATCGTTCTCTTTTTGGCGATTATTTATGCGTCGTTAAAATACTATTTTCCAATGATTTGCGCCCTGCTGCAATGATTTCTTCTGCCTTATAAAATTCGAACGTGGTGCATATTTCCCGTGAAATTTCGATGATGATTTCTGGGTGGTATTTTTCCAACATCAATGAAGTAAGTCGGTCTTGCATCAGCTCAATAGAGCTGGTCATCAGATCGAAATAACCCAGTTTCTTCTTTGGTTCATTACTTCCCGGCAGCATATGAGACCATTTATCCAAAAAGTTTTGAATTTTCGCTTGATAGGTCTTGGCCTTTTCGATTTCTGCCTCGGTTCTTTTGGGTGCGGTATAAGGAATCATTGCGTTTACATTGGAAACCACCAAAATATCACCTTCCTGCCTTTGAACACAACTAATTGGAATTGGATTAATTACAGCACCATCTACAAGAAATGTGTCTTGATAAGGCACAGGCCTGATAACAGTAGGAATCGCCACCGAGGCTTTAATTGCCTCGTACATACTTCCTTTATCGAATATTACTTCCTTTTTATTGATGATATCCGTGGCTAAAGCTTTGAAAGAAATATTCATATCCTCGATATTCAAATCGTCTATGACTTTTACCAACTCTTTAAACACTTTTTCTCCCCTTAAAAAGCCCTGTGTGGACAAGGAAAAATCTAACAACTTAAAAATATCATAGCGATCCAACTCCAATACCCATTCGTGGTATAAATCAAGCTTCCCCGCTGCATAGAAAGCACCCACAACCGCACCCATAGAAGAACCTGAAATAGAAGCTATTTCATAATCATTGGCCAAAAGGCCTTCAATAACGCCAATATGAGCAAGTCCTCTTGCTCCGCCACTGGAAAGAACTAAAGCTACTTTTTGTCCCATTTTGAAATCAGTTTTTTAATTTTTCTTGAAATCTTATTGCCAACTCCCTCGTACTGACCAGAAAATAAATCAACGATCTTTCCCTCAGGGTCTACAAACATGTGAGTTGGGTAAGCCCTTATCCCCAAATTCATTCCAAACTCCATCTCGTCAGGGATAATCGTGTAATCGAATGGAAAACGTGTGAGCAAGCTTGCCACTCTGTCAGCCGGGTCATTGGCCAATGCCAAAAAGATGACCTCATCGTCCTGATGTTTGGCTACCAGTTGGTTCAGTTCGGGTATTTCTGCAATGCATGGCTTACAACCTACAAACCAGTAATTGATCACCAGTATTTTGCCCCGCAAATCTTCCGCTTTTATCCTATCGCCATTTAAAGTGGTGAAGTCCTTGTATGGAAAAGGCTGTCCCAGACTGGAAACGACTTCTTTAATGGTCACCGTTTGGTCTACATGAGAAACCACCGCCGAATGTGCTCCTTTTCGCAATATTTCTAAACCTTTCTCAAAACTGATCTCTCCGCCCTTTAAATAATATTGATAATCTCGCGGGAGTTTAATCTGTTGGGAAAAAACAGATAACGACAAGAAAATAGAAAATATAAACACAAGAAAGACCTTCATCATTGGTTCTTTGAATTGATGTATAAATAAGCTGTTTACTTCAAAGCAGCATAAAGCAAGTCTACAGGATGCAACGCCTTTTTACTCGTGCCATCTTTAATCTGATGACGACAACTTGTACCCGTCGCGGATATGATCACTTCGTCTGGTTGTTTTCTGACCGTTGGGAAAAGTACCAACTCACCGATCTGCATACTCAATGCGTAATGCTCTTTTTCATACCCAAAAGAACCCGCCATACCGCAACAACCCGATGGAATCATATGCACCTCATAACCACCAAGCTGTGTCAATATTTTTTTGACTGGCGTCAATGAAGAGACCGCTTTTTGCTGACAATGTCCATGATACTTAACCGTTTTTTCCACTTTTTCAAAAAGCGAAACATCAATATGGCCTGCATCCAGCTCTTTGGCTAGAAATTCCTCAATCATAAAAGTGTGTGCAGCAATCGCCAATGCCTGCTCCTTCTTTTCACCACGAAGCAAGTCAGGATATTCGTCACGAAAAGTCAAAATCGCCGATGGTTCCACACCTATGAGCGGTGTGGCCTCAGTAATTAATCCTGCAAATTTGTCTACGTTAAAATTCGCTAAAGCCTCCGCCTCATCGAGTAACCCTTTCGACAAGTAACTACGCCCGGATTCTTTGTGGGCTATCGTTTTTATTTGATAACCCAGCGCATCAAGCAACTTCGTGGTGGTAATGCCTATTTGCGCTTCATTATAGTTGATGAACTCGTCTATGAATAGGTAAATCGTTTTCTTCGGTTGGGTCGTTTTGGGCTGAAAATCTTTGTCAAACCAAGTTTTCCAGGTCTTTGGAGAAAGCTCGGGCATGCTTCGCTTTTGTGCAAATCCCATCACCGACTTGGCGATCGAAGAAGTTAGCTTGTTTCCAAATGTCAATCGATAACCGAAAGGCAAGGCAGAAGCCAGCTTCATACCACCCGCAAAGCCGCCAATCAGTTTATTCCTGAATGGCACGCCGTGCTCTTTGTAATATTGATATTGCCACTCGGCTTTGAGTTTGCCCATGTCCACATTTGACGGGCACTCGGACTTACAGCCCTTACATGACAGACACAAGTCCATCACTTCTTTTATTTCTTTACTTGCAAAGGGTGTTTTCTTGTCTGGATCGGAGAGGATTTCACGAAGAATATTTGCTCTTGCTCGGGTAGTATCTTTTTCATTGCGTGTGGCCATGTAGCTTGGGCACATCGTGCCGCCGGAGAGTTCCGTTTTTCGGCAATCACCAGAACCATTGCATTGCTCCGCGGCGCGCACTATCCCCTGAGTTTCTGAAAAATCAAGTTTTGTTTCAAAGGTTGGCGTAGGTCGATCTACGGCAAATCTCAGAGAAGTATCCATTGGTGGCGTATCCACAATCTTACCCGGGTTGAATATATTTTGAGGATCCCAAGACTTTTTGACCTGCTTGATTAGCTCATAATTATGTGCGCCTACCATTTGCGGTATAAATTCTCCTCGCAAACGGCCATCTCCATGCTCCCCTGAAAGTGACCCTTTGTATTTTTTAACCAACTTCGCTATTTCCTCGGCAATGGTGCGAAATTGAGCTACCCCTTCCGTGGTTTTCAAATCGATGATTGGCCGCAAATGCAACTCACCCGAGCCAGCATGTGCATAATGCACGCAATAGAGGTCGTGTTTCTCCAAAATTTGATTAAACTCTTGAATATACGCCGGAAGATCCGCCACATCTACTGCTGTATCTTCAATCACCGGAACAGGTTTTGCATCGCCAGGCACATTGGACAAAAGGCCAAGCCCTGCTTTTCTCAAGCCCCAAACCTTGGCAATGTCATCACCCGATACGGTAGGATAGGAATAGCCCAATCCTTTTTCCTTAAGCTCGGCGATCAGTGCCGCAACATCGGTGGCCAACTGCTCTGGTGCTTCTCTGGTGATTTCCGCGACCAAAATGGCTTGTGGATCTCCTTCTACAAAAAAGCGGTAAGCGGCGTACATCCTGTTGCGCTTGGTTGCTTCCAATACGTAATGGTCCATCAGCTCGCAAGCCGAAGGTTGATGCTTCAGGGCAATCAAATTGGCATGAAGTGACTCGTCTATGGTATGACAATGTATACAAACAAGCTGCTTGTGTGGAGGCGCCAAAGGCGTGAGCTTCAGTTTGGCAGAAGTAATGAATGCCAGTGTGCCCTCCGAACCCGCCAAAAGACTGGAAAAATTAAACAATGCTCCGTCTTCATTAAAAGGCTTTTGCCGAGCGAGCATGTCTATCGCATAGCCTGTATTTCTTCGCTCCACTGAAGCTTTGGGAAATCCTGCTTCAATTTCTTGGATATTTTTTTTGTCCATGAGCATTTCCCGAATATCAAAATAGATACTCGCCTCGATTTCAGAATCCATGTGCATGCCATTGGCCTTGGCCAAGAATGCACTCAAATCAAGCGAACCAAAAGTCACATGATGCCCGTCGGCCAAGATCGCATCGGTTTCAAGCAAATGTTCTCTGGTACTGCCATAAACTACAGAATTGGTACCGCAGGAATTATTGCCAATCATACCGCCAATCATTGCGCGATTTGCCGTGGAGGTTTCCGGAGCAAAGAAATAACCCAATGGTTTCAAATGCTTATTGAGATCATCGCGCACGATTCCCGGCTGCACACGTACCCAACCTTCATTGCTATTGATGTCAAGCACTTTATTAAAATGCTTCGAAACATCTACTACAATCCCCGGCCCTACCACTTGTCCGGCAAGTGAAGTTCCTGCCGTTCTCGGAATCACCGATGTGTTATTTTCCCGAGCAAAATTGACCAAGGTTATCAAATCTTTAACCGATTTCGGAACAGCCACGGCTATTGGTAATTCCCGGTAGGCGGACGCATCTGTGGCGTATAATCGTCTGGTTACTTCATCCGTAAAAAGCTCTCCTTCTAACTGCGATCCTAATTGCTCAAAATTCATTGTGTTCTCCGCGCTTGTTTTCTATTTACCTCACAAAAATAAAGCTTGAATCTTCGATTCAAGCTTTTATTATTAATTGTTGACCTCCTTTTATAATGATAATTACTTATTCTGGTTTTTACACCTTTTTCATTACCAAAGCAACCCTTGATGGTAAGTACACACTAAGGAAGCATTCGCCAAAAAGCTTGACAGTTGGGTATTGCATCTCGTCATCGATGCGATCATATCCACCAAACTCCGCTTTATCAGAATTGAGCACTATTTCATATTGGCCTGAATCTGGCACTTTAAAACGATAATCGGGTACGGAGTTCGTCGGGTGGAAATTGAAAAGGAAAATCAAGTTGTTTCTTTCGAAAATGATCGTTTTGTTGTTCTCGTCCATATTCAACTGCTGTGCTGGTGACGAAGCAACAATATTATTTTCCTTTGCTCTATTGACCATTTCCGCACCGAAATTGTACATGTATTGGTAGCGTAGGTCTGGGTTTTCCTGCAAGCTCCACTGCCTTCTCGCGTACTGATAACTCCAGCCATTGCCTTCCCTTGGAAAATCGACCCACTCCGGATGCCCAAATTCATTCCCAATAAAATTGAGCCAGCCTTCACCGCCCAAACTCAAAGTGAATAACCTGATCAACTTGTGTAAGGCAATGCCACGATCGATGATAATCGAATCATAGTCCTTGTGCATGTGCGTGTACATCTCCTTGTCCATCAGCCAGAATGCGATCGACTTATCACCGACCAATGCCTGATCGTGTGATTCGGCATAAGCTATGGTGCGCTCTCCAAATCTTCGATTGGTGAGCGTTCCCCACAGTTCATGAATGTTCCATTCATCGTCTGTTTTGTGTTTCAATAATTTGATCCAAAAGTCAGGAATGCCCATGCCAAGCCGGAAGTCAAAGCCCATGCCGCCTTCTGCCACTGGGCGACATAATCCTGGCATGCCACTCATGTCTTCCGCCACTACAATAGATCCAGGTTTCAACTCTTTAATTACCGTATTGGCCAACTGAAAATAAGTGAGCACATCCCAGTCAGTCTCTTCAAAGTACTTGTCATAACTATCAAAACTTA
The DNA here is from genome assembly GCA_040218415.1 of Cyclobacteriaceae bacterium. Taxonomy (GTDB): domain Bacteria; phylum Bacteroidota; class Bacteroidia; order Cytophagales; family Cyclobacteriaceae; genus JAVJRN01. Next base: position 76,920 of record JAVJRN010000025.1, on the reverse strand, counting down.
TATCTCCATGATGGAAATAAAGCATGGACGTCACGCCATCATATCTATAGCCGTCGATATGAAATTCTTCAATCCAGTATTTGGTATTGGAAACCAAAAATTGAAGCACTTCCTCCTTGCCATAGTTGAAGAGCTTAGAATCCCAAAGATCATGATTTCCTCTGCCTCCTTCATGAAAATACTGTCCGCCAGATCCGTCGAATTCATTCAGTCCCTCGGCAATATTTTTTACCGCATGAGAATGTACAATATCCATAATTACGGCAATGCCCATACCGTGGGCAGTATCGATTAGTTGCTTCAACTCGTAAGGCGTACCAAATCGGCTCGAAGGAGCAAAAAAGTTGCTTACGTGGTAACCGAACGATCCATAATACGGATGCTCCTGAATGGCCATCATTTGAATCGTGTTGTAGCCCTGCTCTTTAATCTTTGGCAAGATGTTTTTCGCAAATTCGAGGTAAGTGCCTAAGCCTTCTTTTTCCTGCGCCATGCCCACATGGCATTCGTAGATGTAGGGATTTTTGTAAGCCTCCTCACAGCTAAAAGTTTTATCTGTCCACTTAAATGGTTTGGGCGGATCCCACAAGCGACCAGTAAAGTCATAGGTCTTTTCATCTTGCGTCACATACTTAATATACGTTGGGATGCGATCTATTGCCGTGCCATTAGCGCCTTTGACATGCACTTTTACAGCACTCTCGTGAGTTAAAGTTGCTTTATACTCTTTGTCTGGCAAAAAGATTTCCCAAACGCCAGAATCGAGTCGGGTCATTTTGTGGGAGGCCTTGTCCCACTGGTTAAAATCCCCCGTTAAGAAGAGTGCTTCCGCTTTGGGTGCCCATTCGCGGTACCACCAGCCTTTGGCTTTTTTGTCATAATTGAAGCCATAATAAGTATAGCCTTCAGCGAATTTCTGTAAGCTGCCGTACTTTTTTACTAACTCAGCTTTTCTATGCTCAAACCTTTCTGTTCTATCTATAATTTGTTGTGTGTGCGGCTCCAACCAAGGATCGTTCTTGACCAAGCCTGGTATTTCGTTTTTCTTCATACTCCACTTCTATTTGGAAAATGTAAGATAAAGATCATCTAAGCTGCCACCAAATCATTTTAATGGAATCATTGTTTCACTAAAACTCTACTAAATTGAAATCGTTTGCATTGGGTTGATTTTAAAAATATTTCCATAATTTTAAAATTATTACTATTCAAGGCCAATAAATAATGACTGAGTATTCAGTAACTCACCGTTTTATGGGTTGGACTTATGACTATTGGAAGAATCATTTGAATTTATTGGATAATCATCCGGCTTATGCAAAAGATCTGATTGCTGATTTTCATTGAGACTGATGAAGGCGGCCTTGCCTAGTCCTCGTTTTGCAACGAAGGTTTTTTAAGCTCAAAGTTTTCAACTTGCTCATTCTGGAAATCAGGTGTTGATTTTTAAGATCTATAAAACCTTATGAGGCCACAGCTACAGTCGTACCATGGAGTTTTATACACATATAGCTATTAATGGTTTGTTTTACGTCTAAGATCTAATAGGTTTGGGTTAAAATAAGTTGGTTAATCGCGAAAATGTGGTGAGCTGGTTATTGTGTGACATTAAGAACACTTGATTAAAATGAGTCAAAAAGAAAGTTGGAGAACTAGAAAATATTGGTCGAGTACCGGAGGCCTATTGATTGAAGAATTTCTCGCTGTTAAAGGCACTAAAACCACAGGAAGAAGACCTATTGATGGGGTAATTGTTCTTAATGAAGAGTCTAGAATTCACGATGGCAATTTTTATAATATTGAAGGTAAAGATGTAATTATTATTCAAACCAAGTGTGATAGGATTGGCATGTATTTACTTGGTCAGGCTTACTTTAGTAAATTTCTCATCGCAAAATATAATCCAAGGTCAATTAAAAGCGTTGCAATCTGTGGCAGATTTGACGATGTAATTGGAAAACTAGCGATAGATAACGATGTTGAAGTTGTTGTAATAGGCAGTAAAGATTATGAGGAAAAATTTGATAACCCTAAGTATATTGAAAAGAATAAAACGTTATACAAAAAAAACTGAACTGCATTAAAACGCTGTTTATATAAATCTTTATTTACAACTCAGCCCCATGAACTTTGTCATTTACCTATCCTTATTTCTGACCATAAACTTTAATCAAGATCTAATCACTTTTGATGATAGTAGATTTAAACAGCTAGTAGGGCTGAACAAATCCGAAATCGTATATCTTTTGCAAATAACTAATTTAGTACGAAATGAAGATGTACTTGTGGATCAATTTTATTTTTCTACAGAACTCCCGGAAGTATATTTCAATACGCTAGGATGCAAGCCAGGAAGCATGGTTAAACATCTATCATAGGCTAAAGAAAGAATTTCGAAATGGAGATGAGGCCTTTGAGCTGATACAACCGATAGCTAATCGCTACCTGTCGACAGTGCTTCGATAACAGATAGTGCTAAATTTTCGTAACTTTCATCTATGGAAGCGAACATGAATCTTTCTTTCTCTCAGATACTCGAACTGGTTAGGAACCTGCCTAGCGAACAAAAAATCAAGATTTCCCAAGAACTTGAAAAAGAAACCATTGAATCTAAGCTGACTGAATTATTAACTGCATTTCGGACTGACACACTTTCAATGAACGATATAACATCAGAAGTTGAGAAAGTCAGACAGGATCTTTATGTCAAGCGAACATCGAACTAAGGTTATCTTCGATACTAACATTTGGATTAGTTATCTCATAGGTCATCAACTTGGTGGATTGACTGAACTCTAAAAAAATTGAACTGGTCTTGTCTGGACAACTCCGAACAGAGCTCACTGAAGTTCCTGGTAGAAAGAATTTCGAAATGGAGATGAGGTCTTTGAACTGGTACAACCGAATTTCGTTTAGTAAATTTACTATATGACGATTGAACAACGAAAAATATCCTTGATCAACTGGATCACCAACTTAGATGACGAAACGGTGATCAACCAAATTGAAGGCTATCGAAAAACTTCGATTAACGCTCTACCAAAGGAGATTGTTGAACTCCTGAACATTTCAACTTCCGAACCCATTGAAGATTGCGTCGAACACACCTCGGCTCATGACATATTAAATATGAAGGAGTGATGAAAAAGGTTGGTCTCCAACTGCCAGAAAATCCCTCAGACAAACATCAAATTTCCTATCAGAACTCTTGAACGACCAGACAAAAACGGAATTTCTTAACCTGTTGAACTTTCGCATCGAACAGATTCGGAGGAACCCAGAGCTTGCTCCATCATTTGATGATAGTGAAGTCAGAAAACTAGTTATTCATAAATCAATTTCCCTGTACTACCTGAACTTGCCCGAACATCTGAGACTGCTATTGATCTGGGACAACCGACAAGCTCCCGCGAAACTACATCAACAATTAACTGATGTGAGCAATCTCTAGATGTTAAGTGCCAAAACCCATCTCTTCGGTAACAGAAACATACAAAAATTATATCGAAGGACTTGTTTTTTCTTACAGTACCTGCCGCTTAGCTTGGCGTAAGAATCAATCATCCTCAACAAATACAATAACATAAAGAATCAATGAATACTTTAAAAGTAGCCCTCGCTCAAATTTCTCCTGTATGGCTAGACAAAGAGAAAACGTTGGGAAAAGTGATTGCCTCGATAGAAGATGCTGGCAATCAAAATTGTGAATTGGTCGTATTTGGCGAAGGCTTAATCCCGGGTTATCCGTTCTGGATTGCTTTAACCAATGGTGCTGAGTGGGATTCCTCTGTACAAAAAGAATTGCATGCCCATTATGTGAGGAATGCAATTCAAATAGAAAAAGGAGAGTTAAACAATGTTTGTAAACTGGCTCAGAAATACAAAATCGCGATTTATTTAGGCATCATTGAAAGAGCGCAAAATCGCGGAGGACACAGTATTTACTGCTCGTTGGTTTATGTGAATCAATCAGGTGAAATAAAATCAGTGCATCGAAAATTACAACCAACTTATGACGAACGCCTTACATGGGCACCAGGTGATGGTCATGGATTACAGGTTCATCCATTGAATAATTTTACAGTCGGGGGATTAAATTGCTGGGAAAATTGGATGCCTTTAGCCAGAACGTCGCTTTACGGTTTAGGAGAGGATCTTCATATCGCCGTTTGGCCGGGAAGTGAGCATAACACCAAGGATATCACGAAATTTATTGCTCAAGAATCAAGATCTTATGTCATATCCGTTTCCAGTCTCATGACAAGAGAAGATTTTCCCAAACCAACACCCCACTTAGCTAAAATAATGGAAAATGCTCCTCCCATATTGGCCAATGGCGGCTCATGCATTGCAGGTCCAAACGGAAAATGGATTGTGGAACCAGTCCTGAACAAAGAGGGACTAATTATTGAAACACTCGACTTCAATAAAATATTAGAAGAACGCCAGAATTTCGATTCTGTAGGCCACTACTCGCGCCCTGACGTGACTAAATTAAGTATCAATAGAGAAAGACAGTCAATCATTGACTTGATGAATGAATAAATTTGAAAGCGTTGATACAAACTGAATTGATACGCAGTTTGTCATAACCGTCAGGGCTTTATTCAAACAACATAGGCTGATTGTTCCAACAAATAAAAAATTTAAAGTTTATCCATGGATTTTTGGAAGTACGTAGGAGAAAGTAACGATATCATTTTTTGGATAGCAATTGGTATAGTACTTTTTGTTTTGGGTATTACACCACTGCTTAAAAAACACCGAGACAAAAAACTTCTCAAAACCGTTACATCCCCAAATCGAGGAACAAAATCCGAAAGAGATTTAGTCTTACAGTTATTAAAATATGGAGTCCCTGCCCAGACCATATTTCATGACCTATATGTTGAGAAAAACAATGGGGAGTTTTCCCAGATTGATGTTGTAGTAGCAACAACCCAAGGAATTATCGTATTTGAAGTAAAAGACTACAGTGGATGGATTTTCGGAAATGGTAGTTATTCACATTGGACCCAAGTACTAGCTTACGGAAAAAAGAAATATCGATTCTATAACCCAATCAAACAGAATCAGAGTCACATTCGAGTTTTACGAAAACGGCTTAATCAATTAGTCAATGTCCCCTTTTTTTCGATCATTGCTTTTTATGGTGATTGTACGTTGAAAGAAATAAACTATGTTCCTGCAGGAACATTCCTAGCCAAATCTTCTCGAATAATGGAGGTTCTTAGAACCATCAAGACAGATAATGAAGCAGCTCCCTATACACATAAGAAAGAGCTTGTAGATTTTTTAAAACAAGCCATGCGAAATGGAGAAAGTATAAGCAATCAGCAAAAGCATATTGAGAATGTTAATGGTCTGTTGGGTAAGAACAGAATATTTGATTCTTAGATTCATCTAATAAGTCTAATTTCTCCTTTCACAAGAACAATTCAGGTTCATCAATAATACCCGATACTCCAAGGGTTATCACATGAACCATAGTGACATTCTCAGCGCCAGTTAAACAGATATCTGCGTGTGCTACAACCTTTCCCAACCAAATAACCAACCGAAGGTAAGGGCGGCAACCACTCCTGAGCGAAATTCTGCCTCTACATAATAGTTCATCCCGCTACTGGCCGCTTGTAAGAACCCCAATCTCCCTCCGAGATCATAGCCTTCATCTTCTCTGATTCCCTTGATAATAGGCGCATAAAGCAGGTCTGCATATAGTTGCTTGTTACTAACACTTTAAACTTTACTTACCAGTGCAGTCCAAATGACATACCATACGATATATATATCAGATAGCCTGGCCGAACACTTAGCTCCACAAAATATCCTGAATTTTCTTCATTGGCCAGAAGTCCTATTTTTCCACCTAGCTTGTTGGTACTTGATAATCTTTCGTTTTTGATGGAAGGTGCATAGATCACGTCTGCATAGATGGAGAACATAGTGTCTGTATCTCTATAATAACCTTCCTCACCTGCTAGTTCTATCTTCGCATGCTTCAATAGCTGAAAAGTCAAACCACCTGTAATCCCAGTAGCGCTGAATCCGTCTGCCGTCCAAGCTCTGTAGGGACCCGCTCTCACCAATAAATCACGCTTTACCTGTCCATCTACATATATGTGTTGACTAGATCCTGTACCAACTTTTACTCGTCCAGATTTGGCTCTGCCCGAAATGAGAGGGAACATCATCCCCAGATCAAGTTCTCTTCCTCTTCCGTATTCCTCCACGGTGGCCAAGCCAGCAAACTCGACATTAAATCTACCTCTAAACGTGAATGGCAGGCTTTCTAACCTTTGATAGCCTATCAAACCAGCATCGAAACCCAAACCAGCTGTAGTACCAAGATTCATCCCTGCAAATGCTTGTGCAAATCCAGTTGTTGTATTCACATCAGCGTCAAGCACTTTGTAATTGATCATTCCCCTTTGAGCAAAGGTATGACCTGCCATATGAATGAATAAAAGGAGAATAATTAACTTATATATACTGTTGTATTTCATAAAAAATGAGCGTTTATGACAATAGTTCTTGTGAGGAATACCTCAGCTATTGCCCATGAATGAGTGATAGGTTATTTATCCTCCTGACATCTCTGTCAGGAGGAGCTCCATTATAGTTCTCAAAGCCAAAAAGGAGCAAAATGCAATGCAATGAGATTTAGCTATTATTTGACGGTAGTAATTTTGTAGTTCTTGCCATCATATCCATGGATGAAAGCCGTGCCATCTTCGGAAATAAACAATGGATCGAGTCCCACTGTTACTTCATCGTCTATCATGACGGGTTCGCTCATGGTACCATCTTTGAGGTTGATTTTAAACAATTTCCCAAAGGTGTAATACTCCGAGATAGAGACAGTTTTGTAATAGGTAGCATAGGAGCTCGATGAAGTTCTAGACCTTGTGGCACCCATGCGTATATCCCCAGTTTGCGTTCTAAACATCAGATACATTGTGTGATCATCTATAAACTGATAGCTCGTTTGAAAATCATAATAGGTCGGGTCTTTATCCACAGCAGCTTTGGTGGTCGCCCAGCCTCTTTCACCGATAGGTACGGTCACAGCCTTTTTGGCATAGAAGTATTCCGTGAGATAGCTGTGCTTTAGTTCTCCCGTTTCATCATCAAGATGTAAGATCAACTTCTCGGCATTGGCGAAAAGTAGTTTACCGATGATCATCAGGTCGTTAGTAGGTGTTTTTGTGAAGGTTTCCACCTGCACACTGGTACCTCTTTTGTTGTATTTTTTGATCTTCTCGGATTTGGGAGTAACTAGTTTGGAATCAAATTCATCCATAGAGATCAGCTTGTTGTAGTGCACTTGACCGTCTTTGATTTTCACAATGTTGATGTTTTCCATGGGTCCAGTTCCCCGGTTGACCTCTGCGGTATGCATATTCAGATAATAAGCACCGTCCAGATAGGTCAGTCCTGCAGCTCCATTGTCCACTGCTAATGTTTTTTGAGGAAGCTGTACTTTAGGATCTACATCAATGATGTTTTCGGAGACTTTATTTCCTTTTTTATCAAACACCAATAGCATCATTTTTTGAAGTTGCGTGTCTGGGAATTTGGCTCGGTTGTTTTCGATGATTCCTTTTGGGTACATCCCAAAGAGTACTGCGTTTGCATCTTCGGTTTTCAGCCAGGTTATCATGGTCATGGAGTAGTCATACTCGTAGAACTCCTGTGAGTCGAAGGACATGGTGCTAGTGTTGTACCTACCTACCATAAATCGGTATCGCAACCAATCTTCGCTTGCGTCCAATCCGATTTTCACTCGGCCATTCATCAATCCACCTACTATGGCTGTCTCTCCTTTAGGTATATAAGCCATACTTCCCCATTGTTCAATCCTGGAAGCTTTCATCTGATTGCTGAATTTATCAATACTCTCACCTGTACTTTCCACAAATGCCATATTGAGCGATTGGTTTTCTTCACCCATCAAGAGGATTCTGTCAGAGGTTTTTTCAAATTCATACCCTGGAAAGAATCGAGAGCTGTATTGTGATTCAAATTTTCCTTCGTAAGCCACAGCATTAAGACCAATCACACCATGCTTAAACCATACAATATCTTTATCGAAAGAAGTGAACTTATTTGGCTCAGTGATCGACTCGTCAACTTCCAGATTGTATTGTGTAAGATTTTTAGGTGTATATTCAGCCTCTACTGGTTTGCCTAATTTGCCAGTTACAGAAAAAGGGATTTCCTGAAACTTCATTGGAGACGTTTTCTTCTCAGTATATAAGTAAAAGGTGTGAAGGTTGCTTTGGTCTTGGTTCCAGAAAGTACCGCCGTAAGTACTGAACTTATTGGCTTTCTTAGTGAGCGGCATTTTGGTTTCAGTAACCTTTAACTTTTGAGCGCGTGCGCCAGCCATAAGGCTGAGAAGAAATAGCACAGATAGACTTCTGATTAATAATTTTTTCATGGCTTTGAGATTTTATTTGATAGATAAATTGCAATTGAGTTTAGTAGACAAGATTGCCTTCTCCTCCTCGCCCAGAGGTAGGATCTATTTCACTGATAGTGACTGAGAAGGAGCCACTACACTTTTTGGTTTCGGTGCTCTGGCCAGCAAGGAATTTATCTCCCAATTCGATATCGGCAAATGAGAAGGTAGCGACATCCCCTTCTATTTTCACATCCAGTGATCCAGTGGTGTTGTATGCTGGGCTACCATATTCACCATACCACCTTTTATTTCCATCATGTACTTGCAGCATAAATTCGCTGGCAGTTAGATCACCCACGGCATTCGAGCTGGTTTGCCAGTTTAGTGTCGTAGAGGAGGCAGGCATATCTTTTATGAAAAGCGAAATGCTAGGTGAATTAGCTGAAAAAGGCCCTTGAAGTGCTACGATGTTCAAATATGTTTTGCCATCGGCATTAAAATCCTCGCCCCTGAAATAGGTATAGATATCCAGGCTTGCAGAAGATTCACCTACGATAACCGTATTTTTATCGACAGATATTGATGAAGTATTGTCTTCATCTTTTGTGACTTCATCATCTGATTCTTCACAGCTAAATGTGAAGAGTGCGATGCAGAGTAAACTTAAAAGAGATAGCGAATTCGTGTGAAGTGTTTGTGTTTTTTTCATGACTTTGAGATTTAAATTTTTGAATACTCAAAGATCATTGGCTATTTTAACGTTCTATCTCGTGGTTTTTTGGTATTTATGAGATACAATTTGGTATATCGTATACATGCAGCGCATCAAGTTCTTATTCATTGCTTCCCTTCTGTTTGGTTGTTCTTTCTTAAAGGGTCAAGACCAACCCGAAAATCAACTACAAAAAGTAGACAGCATCTTAAATTATGCAGTAACCGTCATCAATAAAAATGCGGCTACAGCTAAAGAAAAGATGACAGTTGTCATTGAACTTTCACAAGAACAAGGCTGGCAGGACAAAGAAGCTTATGGATTAATGTATCGAGGGATTTCACTTTTCTATTTGGGCAATTACCCAGAGGCACTTAAGGACTATTTACGAAGCAAAAATTTGTTCGACTCAATTGAACTGGTACAAGGTCAGGCCAAAATCAATAATGAATTAGGGGTGTTTTTTTCCAGACAAGAAAACTTCAAGGAAGCTTATAAGTATTATGAAGCAGCCAGAAGCATTGCCGAACCCAATGAGCTCAATCAAGAATTAGCGGTGAGCTTCTCCAATCAGGGCCAATCTTATTTCAAAAGAGGAATGTACGATCGAAGTTTTCCACTCATGATCAAAGCTCTTGAAATCAAAGAAGCCATCGGCGACTCAGTGGGTATGGGTTATGAGCTAAAACGACTTGCTGCTTTTTACTTTGTCAAAGAAGATTTTAAACAGGGTTTGGCGTACCTAGAAAAGTCAAACGAGATAAGGAAACGACTTGCGGATAAAAAAGGGCTTGCCATCAACGTAGTAACAAAGGCAGAAATGTTTCAGCAAAGAAAAAGATACGAACAGGCCATCAGTGCTTATGTAGAAACACTGCAATTATCGAAAGAAATTGGGTATGTGGATCTGACAAGATACGTATACAGCATGCTGGAGCAGTGTTATTTAAATCTCAACAATTATAACAAAGCTTACGAAAACCAAAAACAGTCACAGGCATTGTCTGATAGTCTGTTGACTAGCTCGAAAGTAGAGGCTATTGCAGAAATGCAAACCAAATATGAAACCGCCCAGAAGGAACAAGAAATAGCTCAGCAGAAGCTAGCACTAACTTCAAAAGAAGCTGAACTAAGCGCCAAGCGATTACAGATCGCTGGCTTATCGGGCGGCACCCTTTTCTTGGTGCTTTTTGGTTTGATTTTTTATAACCAATACAAGACCAAGCAAAAGCAAAAACTGCAGGAAGCCATTCTATTAGAAAAGGAGAAAGGCTTTGAAACAGTGCTCACCGCTACTGAGGAAGAGCGCAACAGAATCAGTAAAGAACTCCACGATGGCATAGGTCAGCAGCTCAGCGCTTTGAAGCTTGGCTTGCAAAGTGTTAGCAAGTCGATCGGCGATGAGAACCAAAGAAAACAGCTTGAAGAGATTGCTACGTCCTTCTCCAAATCAGCGGAAGAAGTCAGGCATATTTCGCATCAAATGATGCCAAGAGCTTTGATGGAAAAAGGTCTTGTGGAAGCCATTGAAGATTTGTTGCAATCCAGTTTTCAGTATACGGACACCACCTACAGCTTTGAACACCATAACATCACGGGGCGCTTTGAGGAGCGAATAGAAGTCAGTATTTACCGAGTTATTCAAGAGCTGATCAATAACATCATCAAGCATGCAGGGGCACAAACAGTCACTGTTCAATTGATTAAGCAAAAAGGAAATTTATTACTCTTCCTTGAGGATAATGGCAAAGGCATGAACGAAAAGTCGACAAAAGGTCATGGACTGCTCAATATTAAAAGCAGGTTAGACATGATTAATGGTACCGTCGATTGGAGTCCTGGAAGCGAAAAAGGAACGTTCGTTACCGTGAAAATAGCTTTGTCGTAAATCCAGGATTTCTCATTTCAACTTGCTGGTAAAACTTCCTCACTCGAAAAAGCCCACGCCTCTTTCTAGATAGATCGGTATAAACCGCATTCGATATAGAAATAAGTTTTACTGATTCTAGTTATTGATTTGTTGAATTACTTCCTGCGATTTGCTAGTTTGTATGTCGGTAATATTTTTCAAGTAAATGACTCACAGTACCTCGGCCTTTCTTTCTGCTTCAAAGAGGAGTTTTTTAATATTAACATTGTTTGCGCTTGGATTATTCACCTCATGGGTGTCATTCGGACAAACCGCCTATTTGGATAGCTTAAAGGTTGAGTTGAGCGCTGAACCTTCCGATTCCTTGAAAGCAATTATCCTTTCGGATTTGTGTTGGAATTTTCGAAGTGTCAGTTTGGATTCAGCCGCTTTATATGGCCAACAGGCTATCCAGTTTTGTATTGAATCAGGTAATGATAAAGAGCTCGCTACGGCTTATAACAACTACGCCATCGTGTGGTGGAGTAAGGGTAATTATGATAGCGCTAAAGTCTATTTACAAAAAGCATCAGACCAGTTTCAAAAGAATAATTTCCCTAAAGGCAGAGTGGTTACCCTTATCAACCTTGGACTCATCAACCAGAATTTGGGTGACTTTGAGTCTTCATTGAACAACCTTCTTGTTGCCCTTGACCTGCAAGTAGCATCAGGAGATTCTAGCCGAATCCCCACAACGCTTGGCAATATTGGAAATGTGTACAACTACCTTGAGGAATGGTCCAAGGCCAAGGATTATTATCTACTAGCCGTTAATTTGGCGCAAAAACTGGAAGCCAATCCTTACTTAGCTTTCAAAGCTCAAAACCTAGGCATGGCCTATCGGACTTTACATCAACTTGATTCTGCTGAGTATTATCTCAAAATTGCCGAGACCCACGCCCTTGCAAAAAAAGATTATGAAATTCTTTCTAAGATCTATCTCAACCTAGCGAATGTATACCTCGATAGTGAAGATGAAAAAGAATTTTTGCAAACTTCCCTGCGGTCAAAAAAATACTTTGAGCTAAGAAATAATCCTTTCGAACTGAGTCAAATCTATAATAATATAGCGCGCGGCTATTCCTTATTCAATCGCTCCGATAGTGCGCTTTTCTATTCAAATAAAGCACTAAACCTTGCAGAAGAAAGCAAGAATAACGAGCGACTGATGCAGACATTCAAAATTCGGAAAGAAGTAATGGCATCTCTCAATCGATTAAATGAAGCTTATGCTGCGTCCCTCAAATACGACATCTATAAAGACTCAGTACTCAGTGCCGAGAAACAAAAAGGAATCGATGAACTTCAAACCAAATATGAAACCGCTCAAAAAGAACAGGAAATAGCCAATCAAAAATTGGAGATTACCTCCAAAGAATCCTCCATAAAATCTCAGCGATTTCAAATCTACGGCCTCCTCAGTGGTTTGCTGATTGTGCTTTTGGCTGGTTTCATCTTCTACAACCAATACAAAAACAAGCAGCAGCAAAAGTTGCAAGCTGCTATTTTGCAAGAAAAAGAACGAGGCTTTGAAACCGTGCTCACCGCTACCGAGGAAGAACGCTCCAGAATCAGTAAAGAACTCCACGATGGCATAGGTCAGCAGCTCAGCGCTTTGAAGCTTGGCTTGCAAAGTGTGAGCAAGTCGATCGGCGATGAGAGCCAAAGAAAACAACTCGAAGAGATTGCCACGTCCTTCTCCAAATCAGCGGAAGAAGTCAGGCATATTTCGCATCAAATGATGCCAAGAGCTTTGATGGAAAAAGGTCTTGTGGAAGCGATTGAGGATTTGTTGCAATCCAGTTTTCAGTATACGGATACGACCTACAGCTTTGAGCATCATAACATCACGGGGCGCTTTGAGGAGCGAATAGAAGTCAGTATTTACCGAGTTATTCAAGAGCTGATCAATAACATCATCAAGCATGCAGGGGCACAAACAGTCACTGTACAGTTGATTAAGCAAAAAGGAAATTTATTACTCTTCCTTGAGGATAATGGCAAAGGCATGAACGAAGAGTCGACAAAAGGTCATGGACTGCTCAATATTAAAAGCAGGTTAGACATGATCAATGGTACCGTCGATTGGAGTCCTGGAAGCGAAAAAGGAACGTTCGTTACCGTGAAAATAGCTTTGTCTAACACCTCAACCTGAGCCGCTAAAACTTTCATAATTCAAGCTAACCTTAACAAGTGGAGGAGCAGTTTGACTGTAGCAATGTCTTTTATTCCTCCACCTTGGCTATCAAATTATTTGATGACAGCAAGTCATTGATCGCTGGCTCATGACTTCTTCAAATAATTTTTCTCTCCTGTTTGTCAGTTTAACGCTAATCTTACCATAGAAAATCTATTTCGAACATAACTAGCTTCAAATCAGCTACTTCGAGATCGCTTGTCATTCCGCCTTAGCTATCCTTTCAAAACCAAACTAACTGATTTATTACGATTTGTGCGCTCATCACAAAGTTCGCGCCCATAATCAGGGTTTAATTGTTGATTACTTCGTGTTGAATGCCTATTTTGGCTGTTAGACTAATGGTTTTACGGTAAATGTCTCGTGGTAATTTGGGATTTTTTCTGTTTTCGTTAAATCAAATCAAAATGAACAGTAGGCATTATCTCATCATCCTAATTATTCTCATTTATACCAACGCCGCTTGGTCTTTGCAAACAGATATTTTGCTGCGGGCATACAATGAAGCGCAAACTTATGACGAAAAGGCAGAGCTTGGATATAGCTATTGTAAAAGCAACTTATACAAATATCCACAGCAGTGTTTAGCTATTGCGGCGGAGATTATTGCTCACCAGAGTGAACTCAGTGATTCGGTGATGATTTTCAATTTCTATAACCTCCCTGGAATAGTTTATCAGGCAAGAAATGAATTGGACTCGGCAGATTATTTTTTTCAACGAGCCGAAAAAATTGCCCTAGCTATCAACCAGGAAGATATTCTCCTAAAAGTGAGGAATAACATCGGCTTGGTGCATCGTGCAAGAGCAGAATATAAGGAGGCCATTGAAGTTTGGCAATATGTACTTACGGGATATAAAGCACAAGCCAATATGCCGTTTATATCCTATGTATTGATGAATATTGGAAGTACCTATTACATGATGGAAAACTGGCCATTAGGAGATCAATATTATGAGGAAGCCTTGCAAATCAACCTTGACTTGGGCGATCCTGAAAGGATTGGCAAATCTTACAGCGCACTTTCTTACGGTTATTCCAGTAGAGGAAAAATCGACTCGGCCATTTTTTATAATGAAAAGGCCATTTCCTTTTTAGAAAAAACCAATAACCTGTATGCATTGGCCAATGCAAAAAGATCAAAATGTGCAGACTTAGGTCTGCTAGAAGAGTTCCGTAAATCCTGTGAATGCTATGAAGAAGTGATTGAGCTTGACAAAAAAATGGGGAACCTTCAGGGGATAATGATCAGTCAAAAAAATATTGGCACCAATTACATTAATCTCAATCGATACAGCCTCGCCATTAAGTATTTGGACGAAGCACTCAGATTGTCTAATAAAATAGGTGAAAAAAGGGTTCGTCAAACCATCCATAGTTCGTTGGCAAAAGCATACTTCAATAGCAATAAATTCCGTGAGGCTTATTTACATGCTGATTCTTCGCAGGTTCTAGAAGACACGCTGCGTGGTTCTGAAATTCAAGAGCAACTTTCAGAGCTTAATGTAAAATATGAAACCGCCCAAAAGGAGCAAGAAATCACAGAACAAAAGCTGGAAATAGCTGAGCAAGAAACGACAATCCAATGGAAACGCTTTCAAGTTTATGGGCTCATTGGGGGGCTTGTTATTGTGCTTTTGGCTGGTTTCATCTTCTACAACCAATACAAAAACAAGCAGCAGCGAAAGTTGCAAGCTGCTATTTTGCAAGAAAAAGAGCGAGGCTTTGAAACAGTGCTCACCGCTACCGAAGAAGAGCGCTCCAGAATAAGTAAAGAACTCCACGATGGCATTGGTCAGCAGCTCAGCGCTTTGAAGCTTGGCTTGCAAAGTGTTAGCAAGTCGATCGGAGATGAGAACCAAAGAAAACAGCTTGATGAGATTGCCACGTCCTTCTCCAAATCAGCAGAAGAAGTCAGGCATATTTCTCACCAAATGATGCCGAGAGCTTTGATGGAAAAAGGTCTTGTGGAAGCGATTGAAGATTTGTTGCAATCCAGTTTTCAGTATACGGATACGACCTACAGCTTTGAGCATCATAACATCACTGGCCGCTTTGAGGAGCGAATAGAAGTCAGTATTTATCGAGTTATTCAAGAGTTGATCAATAACATCATCAAGCACGCAGGTGCACAAACAGTCACTGTACAGTTGATTAAGCAAAAAGGAAATTTACTACTCTTCCTTGAGGATAATGGCAAAGGCATGAACGAAGAGTCGACAAAAGGCCATGGCCTGCTCAATATCAAAAGTAGGTTAGACATGATCAATGGAAGTGTTGATTATGCGCCAAGTCCAGAATCAGGCACAAGTGTCACGATTAAAATTCCCATTGTCTAATGGCTTATTCTATTATCATTGTTGACGACCATCAACTGATGGCGCAAGGAATTGCAAAATTTTTTAAGGAACATCCCTCTTTTGAGGTCATGGAGATTTATGATGATCCACAGGAGGCATTCTCCAAAATAAAAATTCTCAAACCAGACCTACTCCTCACAGACCTTGACATGCCAGTATGGAATGGACTGGAATTAATTGAAAAAGTCAGGGCTGTTCATCCAGTTTGCAAGTTCGTATTACTGACCATGCACCTCAACCGATCCGTCGTGAAAAAATGCTTGGATAGTGGTGTACATGGCTATTTACCAAAAAATGCGGATGAGTATGAGTTTATCCAATGTGTAGAAGCCGTATCGACCGGTCGCCAATATTACTCGCAAAAGGCAATGGAAACACTGGTAAGTGGCGCAAAAGAAATCGAAAAAACAGGTCTTAAAAAAACACAAGAACTGACGAAACGCGAATTAGAAATCTTGAAGCTCGTAGCAGAGGGATATTCGACCAAAGAAATTTCTGAGCAGCTTTTCATTGCGATAAGAACCACAGAAACCCATCGCAAAGCGCTAATGACCAAATTGGAAGTAAACAATGTCGCCGGTTTGGTGAGGATTGCGGTGCAAGAGGGTTTGTTGGATTAGTATTCTCACTAAAATAGCTTTTTTTGAGAGCTATGTGAGAAATTTATTTATACCGTTTTTAACTCAACACATTATAAGCTTTAGCTCCAAGCTAAAAAATCGATCACAGTATTAGGGTTATGTTTTTGGAGAAACGGGGGATGCTAACAAGAAACCAAAACTGATAAGGTACTAGCCGCCATTATCACTAAAAAAATGTTTGCTTAATCTTTATGCATTTCTTTTTCATGATTGGCAAACCAAGATGGTTCTGGAATCTCGTTATCATGGATGAAGCCTACTATTGCACCTATTTCTTCCATACTCAGCGTGGTTTTCGGCATAAGCCCAAAACGTCTTATTGGCCCCTTCATTAAAGCCACTTCTTCCCTTGGGTTTGCAACAAAACCGGCCATGCGATCAACAAAATCTGCCCGGTCTTTACTTTCTCGTATATAGCGTTTTTTTATTCCAGCAAGAGGTGGTGCGAGAATCTCATCATGAGAACTGGTATTCGGGTTATGACAAATGTAGCAGTTGGAAGATAGTAGGTTTGATCCTTCTACGGAAGTCAACAAACCATCACTTTGTACCATCACCTTCTCCTCTGTCTTACTTTTTGTATCCGTGCACCCAACATTAGCAATCATTAAAAATCCGAGTGCACTAAAGAGTATAATATTAATTACCTGTTTCATGTCATTTTTTTTCATTCCTTTTACTGCCAGAGACGCCTCCTCCCTATTCAGTATCACTATTTATAATCTCATCAAACAACTGTTGCGTTAAGTATTGCGGGGTGTAAACAACTCCTAGATTCTTGAGGTTTTTTACGAAAGCTCTGAGGTGATTTCTTGAGCCTTTCATGAGATTTTCGAAAACAAACTTGACATCTTCATTATCGATAGTTGTATCTAATTCTCGTTGGAGATCAACAATGTCAATTTCTTCTATAGCTGCACCTACTTTAAACGCATCCTCCTTACTGAGTGATCCAGTTTCAGTTAAATCATCATATAGCACTTGTAAGTCTTCATTGATGAACGATCCCGAAATATTATCGACAGCAGGATCATCTAAGCCATATTTATCAATGAGCGTAAGAATGGCATCCATGTGACTTTGCTCACTTGAAGAAATATTGTCAAAAGACTGTGCAGACCATTGAATGTAAAGGAAGTCATATACATCACAAGCAAGTTTTTCTTCTTCTCTCATAAACAAGAGTGCATCCTTTTCAAACTCGCTAAGTGGCTCATCAGGGAACGTATCTATTTCTATGGTAATCAGATCGTTTTCTGAAGGCATAATATCGTCACTAGAATCACCACATGATGTAGCGATGAGTGCAGTCCCAAGTAAAATTATCCATATATTTTTCATGACCTTCATGTTTTGTGTCATGTAAATAGACGAATATTTTTGAACGGTTTTGGTAACATATGTTACCTTGAAAAGACAGTATCTACAGAAAGTGTAATCATTTCAAAGAAGCAAAGAAATTCAACTTATTTACCTAAGGTTAAACAGGCTTTATTGAAATAGAAAAAACCAAACACAAAACCTTACCCTATGAAAGCTGGAAATACTGAAACCTATAACAGAAAGATATCCACCAAAGAAATTTCTGAGCAGCTTTTCATTGCGATAAGAACCACAGAAACCCATCGCAAAGCGCTAATGACTAAATTGGAAGTAAACAATGTCGCCGGTTTGGTGAGGATTGCGGTGCAAGAGGGTTTGTTGGATTAAAAGCGCAACAGCAGCAAAAGTATTCAATCGAGAAAGTTACCATCATGGGGCATTAGGCTTGACTTTCAAAAAAGTAGGAAATTATTAAATTACGCAAATGGCCTAAATCAGAAAAATACCTATATATTTCGATCTATGTTAACGACTTTTCAAAAAACTAAGCTCTCTTATCTTTTTAATATTCTCGGTAAGAATAACAATAACAACGAACTTCAACTCAGCGATATCATAACTATTGGCAATGAGGTGGTTGATTTATTGAAATTCGAGGATGAAAAAGATGAAAAAAAATACCGTGATTTAATAAAACGAAAGTCTACATCATTTTTCAACAGACTCACCTCTGACATTCCTGTTGAGAATAAAGGTATTGTGACGCTCAGCGAGTGGCTTCAATTTTTTGATAGTGAGATCGTCCATGGTCAGGATACCATTATCACCGATGAGTTTGTTGATTTGATCCTTATGTTTCTTTTTGGTTTCTACAATCAAAATAGAGATGGCTACATGACGATGGACGAATATATTGGCATGTTTTCAATATTAGGACTTTCTAAAACGGATCTTACGGCGGCTTTTAAACTTTTTGATGCTAATAAAGATGGCAGACTTTCAAGATATGACTTAGTTTTATCTATCGAAACTTTTCTCACAACTAACAATGAAAAGGATCCTAGTAACTGGATTTTTGGTGAATGGGACATGCAAGAATCATCTCTTTAAACCCTTATTTTATTCCGTTTCCTGTCGAAAAAGTAAAGAAAGCAAAATATAATTCTGCAAAGAATACTAAAGTTTTCTTCTACAATCTCAGCATTCCATATTTTCAGCAATGCTGACAACAACTCACGCACCGAATAGACGGGAGTTAACGGCACTTAGATAAAATGGAGTATATATGAAGGAAAGTCCAACCTTCAAATGAGTAACACTGGATACTGGCTAGATTATCTTTACAGTTAAACGATGAATGCTGCCTCTCCTAGTAAAAATGAAAGCCTAAACTGAAATAAACCCTTGGCTTTTGCACTTGGCTAATTTTGGAGACACCTAATCGGATCGGCCCTAAAGGAGACATAAAAGCCATACTAGATCCATAGGAGTATAAGTAGCTGCTCATCGCTTCATTCCACTCGGGCTCCAGTGTATTTAAGGACTTTATAAAATTGCTGAAGCTGCTAACCCCCAAAACTCCTGCCGAGGCGTGGGGAATAAAATATAGATCTTTGAAAATTGCCCATTGAAAATCTAGTGAAAACAAAGCTCCTTGTGTATTCCGAGCTTCTCCATCTTTTAATCCATGAAAGGTTTGATATTGTTTTCTTGATCGCTCCACCGCGCCACCTACAAAGATAGATTTCAAAATACCAAACTCGTAGAATGATTCATCATTGATCATCGTCGTAAATGCATCAACTTTCGGCCTTAATGTCATGCTACTACCAAGCTCAATATTCTGTTGCCAATTCAGTTGAAATTGTAGCAAATTTTTAAATTGGAAATGCCTACTGCCAAGTTGTTCTGAGTAAAAGTCAACGTTGGCCGAGTGTTTAAAGTAATTCGTGGCGATCATACTTAAGCGTTTCCCACTAGTTGGGAAAAACCGCTTGTTGAAAGAGTTATGAACGTATTCCAACCCAAAAGCTGCTCCGGGGTGTTGGATTTGTTCGATATCATTAACGACAGAATCTCGCGGTATATTTCGCGTGGTGGCAGTGACCACCGGAGAGTAAGTATCCCTATTGATCACAACAAAAGCACCCAAATAAGCATTGTTGTCAATGTCTCGGTTGAAGTCAAACTTTCCTTCCATATGTTGCAAAAAGTACTGCTCCCTGCGCAGACCAAGGGAATAGATACTCTCTTTGACCTTCTCGTAGAAAAACTCTCCTCTGTACCAATTATTTTCAGATCTACCAACATATCCTTGTTGCTGTAATCTGAATTTGGGGTTTTCTGCTGCATTTACCGTAACCAGCGTTCTACTGCCTCGACCGATAATGTTTCTCCCAGTAACGTTCATGACTATACCGGCTCCTCGCTCTGTATCAAAATGAATGCCTCCTTTTGCGTAAACAGACAGACGCTCTTCTACCTCAAAAGTCAGTACAGTCTGCCCCGCTATATCATTCAGATTGTAGGTAATCTTTTTAAATATTTGGGATCCACTGGCGCGTCTAATTTTGACTTCTAGTTCTTCAACCCTAAATTTCTTATCTCCAAAACCAAACTTACCAATAAGCAAATCTTCATTGATAGCAGAGGTGCCATTAAATACAATTTTGTCTACCTCAATCGTCTGATCAAAATCAGGAATAATATTGGCCTTTGGATTACTTTGCCGGAATTGTTCGAGTAAATCGACAAGCCCGTTCAAATTGTCGTTTAAAGCGATTTTCCCTTCTTGAACTATAGCTGCTGCCTCGGTAAAATCTGCCGTCCCATAAGTAAGGTTGGATGTGTGATCAAGTAGAATGTCACAGTTTTCTTGCTGCTTTTCGTTTCTTAAATCAGAAGAAATCATCACTGCTTGAAAAAGCAAACTCTGTATCGACTGTAGGTCTTTACGGGATTTTAACCCACCACTGACATCACTTCCTATGATAATGTCCGCGCCCCATTCTTGCGCAATATTTACCGGGAAATTATTCAAAATACCACCATCAACAAGTAGTAGATCATTGTATGTTACAGGTGTAAAAACGGAGGGTACCGCCATACTCGATCTCATGGCGAGTGCAACATCTCCATTCTTAAAAAGCACTTCTTTGCCATTTTCTATGTCGGTGGCCACACAGCGGTAGGGAATGGGGAAATCATCAAAATTAGTGATCTCAGCCACAGGAAGCGAGACTCTAGAAAGAAACAACCCCAATTCCTGACCATCAATTAAACCAAGAGGCAACACCGGACTCCAATCTTCAAAGGGTAATTCCAAAGAGTATTTATCATACTCATCTCGCTCAGCATTATTGATATAGTTATAGGGTAAATCCGTCGCGAAAATTTTATCCCAGTCAATGCCCAATGCTATTTGCTCTATCGAATCTGCCGAGTAGCCAATCGCATAGAGCCCACCAATGACACTGCCCATGCTGTTTCCTACAATCAAATCAGGCTTTACGCCGAGTGAATCGAGTGCTTTCAGAAGTGGTATATGTGCCAATCCCTTGGCTCCACCACCACTTAGGACTACTGCAAGTTTTGGTCGCTCGGTTTGCTGTGTGTATCCAGTGCTGGTTAACAATAAAATCAGTAAAAGGAGGATAAGTATTCTTTTCAAATTATGGTGTAATTTCTTTTGAGATAGGTGTTGAGATCATCGGCCAATTCCTCTTGAGTATAAAGATTGAACTTAATCACGATCGTGAAAGCTATTTGGCTTCATCTATTTTAGTCATCGACATAGCTACCACTAAAAGATGTTTTCAAAGTTGCAAGTTAAAGAACCTTTCGCTTTGAACAGAATTATGAGGATTCAGAGGCTATTTCGATGGAAAAGCTTGAGCTACACTATAGTTATTAATTTAAGGAAACACCACCAGACCCAATCAAAGGGCTGATTGGTTAATCAGAGGAATTAGCTTAGCAATAATCGTCGTTCTTCTATTTTGTTTACAAAAAAAGGCCATATCAACTTAGGAACTTCAAGTCAAGTACGCTTTAACTTTTAGGATTGGCCGTATTTTTCTTTCTAAAAACCTGCACGCGCTCTTGCTCTATCCTCGATAACTCCTCCAGCTGATCCGTTTCAAACAACTTGGGCAACTCCGACAATGGCACATCTAGTGGCGCTTTATAGTTGATATAATTTTGAAAGATTATTCCTTTCTTTTCATGCCTATGGAAAGCTTCCCTGAAGCGAACGCCTCCACCATCAGTACTGTATTTATAGGCAAAATAATCAACCATAAAGTTCTTGGCATTGATCCAATAATAGAACTCGTCATCATAGTCCTCTCCGCCATTCTCAGTAGAAAAAGTCACCTGAATAGCGTGATAATCGAAACCCGCAATATTGATCGTACCCTTATACTTTTTTTGCACCGCCGGATCATTGAGTACGTAAGGCACTTGCACAAAATAGAGCACAGAGTTTAAGGCATTTTTATACTTGTTAGTCCATTCCTCATCCAACGCCATAGTATCACCATTGACGGTACGCGTAAAATCACTGCTGTTGATCAAAATATCTTTGACATAACCAAGCGAATCGTTGAATGATCGCGTGTAGGTATATTTTTCGGGAGTTCTGTTTGCAGTATAATTTCGGTCTCTAAAAACAAA
The DNA here is from genome assembly GCA_040218415.1 of Cyclobacteriaceae bacterium. GTDB lineage: Bacteria > Bacteroidota > Bacteroidia > Cytophagales > Cyclobacteriaceae > JAVJRN01. The sequence continues at coordinate 54,697 of JAVJRN010000025.1, read as the reverse complement.
GGTGATGGCGCTATTTTGAAAATACTGCTGACCATACGCCTTGATCGATTTATTGATGAGTTCTTGCGCTTTCTGCTCTTTATTTTCAAAAGAGCAACCAGACAAGCCTAATGCGATTACAAACAAAACTAAAAATCTATTCATGGTTGGTAGTACGAAGATAATACGGATCCGTTTTGTTTATCAGATGAATTTGTTTGCAAGTGGACAGTTTTCAACCAACATATATCTCAACCCGAGGAAATCAGTTTTAGACGCTTCGTTTCTTTGATGAAATGAAAATTTATTTTGGCCTAAAAGAACTGTGGCTTATTTTCTTGGGATAAGCAATAGCCAGAAAATGAAAAATTTTGAATACAATTTGCCTTAGGTCAGTCACGGGTTTCTTAAAAAATACTCATCCAAAAATTTCTTAATAATTTTATGCCCACGCAAAAAAGTCTCCTCATGCGGCTGTACAAAACATCTCCCAAATGAAGTGTCAATAGATGAAAATACGCTTTTTATCGAAAATGATTTTTCTCACGCAATCATAGTCGCTTACCTTGAAAAATTACTAGTAACATTGTAATCGGTCAGACAATTAATCTGGCTTTCAACAGCTAATTTTTTTTAAAAATGGAGTTTGTATCTGCTATCAACCATAGCCATGATGATATAAGAGGTGTTTCGAATTTCCTGTGTGATCACTTTGAATTTACCATGATCTACCATGACAGCTCGAGTGTTACGGTAAACAATGGTCTTTTGAGTATCCGGTTCATGCAAAATGACAAAATCAAACCTTCCTTCAACCTTGACTTAGAGTCCACCGACATAGCTGCTGGTTCTGAAAAACTCATGGCCATGGGTTTAAATCCGATAACTGAAATCATGGAATCGGACATGTTTCGTAAGGAGCAACAATTCGAAGGGCCGTATGGTCTACACATTAATCTTCATCAGGTATTGACTGAAGATGACTTGGGCATACATCCTGAGCTTAACAAAACATTTGATTGGGAAGCAGAAGCCGAGGAAATGGCCAAATCACTGCTTACCCATGTAACTATTCATTTTCGCAACCCGGCGAGAAAAAAGATGGTGGAGCAAGCCGAAGCATTCGCCCTCATCGAGGGAAACCTACACGTAACCAAAGACGATATGGTCGCAGCTTTCTTGTATACGACTCCTTATTTTAAGCAGGACGATTTACAAAAATTGCTCATTGACAATGGGATAAGTCAAGATTTTATCGACGAACAAATTAAAAACATGTAATGTCAGTTTTACGCAACTTCAAACAGTTTACCTACATCGTGAGCCTCCTACGTGCCATGATTCGCTTGCGCAAGTCAAAAACTGAGCAAGACAAGCAGATCGTACGTCAGAAAATATCAGAACAGCTTGCCAGAAATGGCGGGCTAGCCATGAAGGTGGGGCAGGTAGTCGCCAATTATAAGAAAGACCCAGCCTTTACACAGTTGCTCAAAGGCATCCCTCAGCGGAAATTATCATCGATGAAAAGCCAGTTTTCCAAATTTCCAGCGCATCCGTGCGTGGAAGATTTTGAGTGGATTGATGAAAAAGCCCATGCCGCCTCACTTGGTCAAGTTCACCGGGCGAAACTAAAAAGTACAGGCGAAGACGTAGCGATTAAGATCCAATATCCAGAAATGGAAAAAACGATAAGCGCAGAACTCAAAATCGCAGGACTTATCCCAATGATGGGGCCAGCCAAAAAATGGCAAATCGACCTGAATTCCTACAAAAAAGTACTCAACGAAGATCTTAAAGAAGAACTGGACTATCTATCAGAAGCGGCTCGACAATCAAGGTTTCATGAATCCCTTCATGTTGACGGACTGGTGATCCCGAAAGTTCATCAGGATATGAGTAGCTCCGTGGTATTGGTGCAGTCTTGGGAAGAAGGCGTATTTTTCGACGAGGTGACCACTTGGGACGTGAAAGACCGCATGCTTGTTGCCCGTACTTTGATGATGACTTTGATGAAAAGTTTGTTCGTATTTGGGGAAGTGCATACGGATCCTCATTTGGGCAATTTCTTCTTTAACAAAAAAGAAGGACAAGCACCAACCGTGACCTTGCTCGACTATGGCAGTGCTGACAAAATCTCCTATTCGGAGCGGATGTCACTACTCAAACTCATCTTGGCCACAAGAGAAGAAACGCCTATTGACTACATGCGATGCTTTGCAGCCATGGGTTTTAACCTATCAAAGTTGGCTTACATAGAACATGAACTGCCTGTGCTTTGCCCGCTACTTTTCAAGCCATTTCTTACCAATAGCGCTTTCGATATTGAGGCTTGGGATGTAACCAAAGCTTTTGAAGTCATCCTTGGTGAAAGAAAATGGTGGTTTCGCTCTTCTGGATCGGCTGATCTTTATTTAATCATGAGATCATTTCAAGGGGTCATGATCCAACTGGTAGACTTAGACGTGCAGCTTCCCTGCTGGGGACTACTAAAAAAGTCGGTCGGTGAAGAAGTCATGCAACAGGCTCGGGATTTCGAGCTGCCGCCAATGCCCGAATACACACCGGTACCGAAAGTCAATGCTATTTCTAAGCGATTGAAAGTAATTATTTTCGAAGGTAAAAAGGAAATTATGGATCTGACTTTCCCACCAGATGCTGCCTTGAATATCGAAGAATTAATCCCAGAATCAGTCCTCAACGATTTGTACAAACTCGGATGGGACGAGGAGATTTTGAAAAAACAATTGATCAGTTCTCATTTGGCACCTCAGGTAATTTTTGATGACAAAACCAACGGTAGATGGCACAAAGTATGGCTGGAATAACCGATTGATTTCTAACATGGCACTAAACAAAAAGCTTGTTGCCAATTTTTTTTAACAAGGATTTTGAAGGTCGTCAGCGAAGCATAAGGGTTAATCTTTTTGCAAAACACCTTTCCCTGTTGCGCTCCAAAAAATGCCGCCATAAATGTGCTCTAAGAAGATTGCATCAGAGTAGGTTCCTGGAATATGACCCATTGCAGTGTAAAAAGATCTTCCACCATCAAACTCTTGATACCAAGAGATGGGATGAAAACCCATGCCTTTTGACTTTTTTTCGCCCCACTGCGCCTTGGTATCATAAGTAGATTCATCTACACTCATTAAATAATTGAGGTTCTGTGATTTCAGCTCGCCAAACTCATACCATTCATCCGTCCACCAGCGGGTATCGGGCATAAGTTGCATTCCTGGAAAGTTGCGGTCTTCTACCTTGATCAAAGCCGTCTGATTATGCGGATGAATGTGAAACATCATCCCAACCAATTCATTATACCACGGCCAGTCATACTCTGTATCCGATGCGCTATGGATACCCACAAAACCCTTTCCTGACTGAATAAATCGTTTAAAAACCTCTTGCTGGGCATCATTCAAAATATCTTCGGTGGTCATCAGAAAAATAATCACATCATACTTTTTCAAGTAATCATCGGTAAAAACCCGCCCAGCATTCTCTTCCCAGTCAAGACCAAAATCATGACGCTTGGCCATCGCTCTGAGGGCGTCTACTCCTTCATTGATGGCCTCATGATGCCAACCGGCAGTTTTAGAAAATACAAGTGCTTTGAATTGCTGTGCACGCGTGATGCTTATGGTAGAGCAAAAAACAAGAATCGTCAAGAAGATTTTCATAAGAACAATTTTTTAATTCAACTATGAAGGCAATATATCCATTCTTGATTTAGTCGATCCCAAAAGGTATAACGAATAATAGTTTCAGGAAACCTGGATGATTGATAGCATCTAAATTATGTAGGTGCTATGATCAACGACTCAGTTTGAAATTTTTTTACAAACAGACCATAATAGGCACTTTCCTTTGCTACTCATACCTCAGTGAATCGATAGGTTGTGAAAAAGCCATTTTGGCAACTGCCGAACTTACACTTAACACCGCAATGACTAGCAAGATCAAGGCTGAAAGTAGAAACGGAAACACACTCAAGGGCGCCTGATAAGAAAATTCCATCAACCAACTCTGCATTAAAATATAGCTAATGGGCAAGCCGATCAATGCCGCAATCAAAACTAACTTGGCAAACTGACCCAACACCAGCATGGCTATTTGGACAGGACTTGCGCCCATGATTTTGCGTAAGCCAATTTCTTTTACCCGCTGGTTGAGCATAGTAAAAGCCATGCCTAATAAACCTAAGCAAGCAAGAATCAGCGCAATACCCGCAAATACCGCAAATACAGATAGCGTTTTTTGCTCCTGACTATACAACTCGGCAAGCTCATTTTCCAGAAATTGATAAGAAAACGGATTGTTGGGATAAATAGCAGCATATATCTCCTCAATTTCTGCCAATGTAGAGGCAAATGCTGCTCCTTCCAACTTCACCATAAAATATCCCAAATAATCAGGCTGAAGTTGGATAATCAAAGGCTGAATTCCCTCATGCAAAGACCGATAATGAAAGTCTTTTACTACCCCAATAATGGTACCTTTTACCTCTTTGTCATTGTCAACCCAGACGACTTGTTCATTGACAGGATTTTTAAGATTTAAAGCCTTAACGGCAGATTCATTTAAAATAAAATTGGTAGCTGAAGAATCTGTGGTAAAGCTTTTGTCAAAATCACGTCCAGCGATAATCTCATAATTTAGCACTTCTTTTAACCCAAAGTCCTGCATCATTTCAGAAGCATCGACTCGGTTTTCTGGGTTTTTCAAGGCGTATATCGGATGTTGGTTATAGTCGGTACCTGGAACATTGGAGGAAGCGGAAACGGCGATTACTCCTCGCAATTTTTGTAACCTTTTTTGTGTCAAGGTCATTTTATTCAAATCAACACCGCCTACCTCAACGCTCACAGGAATGGGCATGTGTAGTACAGCCTCTTGATCAAAGCCCAATTCCTTATTTTTCATATAGTTGACCTGACGGACGATGATCAAACTACCCGCAATCAAAATGGCCGAGATGGTAAACTGCAACGTGACCAACACGCTGCGCACAGCGATCCCTTTTGAAGAAGTCGTCAACTTCCCCTTCAATACTTCGGCAGGCTTGAATGAAGACATCACCATGGCCGGATAGGCACCAGCAATTACGCCAATCATTAGTATCACCAATATTGCTTTCCCCACAAAATCAACATTGAACAAAGACCCTATCTCCAACGACTTCCCAACCAACACATTGAACACTTCCAAGCTCGGAATGGCGAGTATAAAAGCCAGTAAACCCGCAAGGAGACAAAAAATGATAGACTCCATATAAAATTGAACCGACAAGCCCCTCGATACTGCACCAAGTGTTTTGCGCACACCTATTTCTTTTGCTCGCTCGAGCGACTTGGCAGTGGTTAGGTTGATATAATTAATGGCTGCAATCAGTAAGAGAAAAATCAAAGTCCCTGTAAGAATATAGATGTATAATATGTTGCCATTACGTTCCAATTCCCATCTCAAACTTGATTTCAAATGGATATCGGCAATCGGTTGCAGGTCAAAATAGACGGCTCCACTTTGCAAAACTTCTTTGTCTTCCTCACTCCACTCACGATAATCGATGGCCCATTTGGTAAGTTTACCTTCAAGCACTTTTGGGTCAACCCCTTCTTTCAACTTTACATAATTAAAGTGTCCAAAATCATCCCATGTAAGCCAGTTGTCTTCCGGGTTGATCGTTTTCAAAGTCATGTATGAAAGCAAAGCATCAAAATGAAAATGGGTGTTTTCTGGCAATGCCTTAACCACCGTAGAAACCATCATCGGCATATCGCTAATCCTCAACTCCTTGCCCACAGCACTTTCTTCTCCAAAGTATTTTCGAGCTATCTCATCCGTAATCACCAAGGTGAAAGGCTGAGCCAATGCCTGAGCATCTCCTTCCAGTACTTCGATACCGAACATTTCAAAAAAGGTAGAATCAGCAAAAAAGAAATCATCCTCCTCAAACTGAATGTTCTCCTCAAAATTTTCAACAAGTATTTTTTCACGATTCAAACCGCCATCAAACCATGGAGAAATACTCACCGCTTGTTCTACTTCCGGCCAATCCTGAACCATGGCCTGCGCCATTGGATGTGGCGTGCGCGTTTGTGGATTTTCACTCATCCATGCAATTCGATAAAGCTGATCGTAATCCAGAAGATGTTGGTCGTAGGAAGACTCATTAGCAATAAAGAGATAAATAAACATGCTACAGACAAAAGCCAGGGTCAAGCCAAAAAGATTAATGGCTGTAAAAAGCTTGTTGCGACGGATGTTTCTCAGAAAGGATTTGAAGAAATTTTGAATCATGTCAGTTTTCGTTATCGAAGAAAAAGAATGATTCAAACTAAAGGCATTTGATGTAGAATGGGAGCTTTCCTTATGGGGCAGACGTTCTTCCCGATAAGTCAGTACTTCTTTTTTCGCCCGAAATTCTGAAGGAGTATGCCCTGTACGCTTCTTAAAGGCAGTATTGAAGGCTGATTTCGAATTGTAACCAACCATGGCGGCAATAGACTCTATTTTCGTTTGCTGATGCGCCTTATCTTTCAGCAGTTTCTTCGCGTCTCGAATTCTGTACTGAGCCAACAAATCCTGAAAGCTGATTTGCTTCGATTCATTGAGTACCTGAGACAAGTGATGGGTGGTTGCTCCCAACTCGTGAGCTAAGCTACTCAGCGAAGCATCATCACGCAGATGGAACTGATCTCCATCAAAAACATGATCCAGTTTTGATAAAATCGCAGACTTAATGGCAGGATTAAGCGTCGATTTTTGATACTTATTGGCCACAGGAATAGGCGAGAAAAACGCAGATTCATTAAAAATCTGATAGGTTATATACACCAATAGGAGGAACAAAAGACCACTCAAAAAACCAAAAGGTAACTCGGGATAAGTCAAACAAAAGCATACAAAAACAAGATTTCCTAAGATGAAATTTCGGAACCAAACCAGCCTCGATCCTGGATTGATCCACCATTGAATCCCGCGTGTTCTCCCCTCCGCTAGCACCAAGCGAATAGTCATGTAGGTATACCCGATGCTCACTGCCAGAGAGACTATCCGAACAGTCATTGCAGGAATACTAGGAACAAATACGAAAATTATTATCAGCGCAATGGGTAGTACGTGCCACGGTGCAATTCTTCTTTTTTGTTGGAAAAAGGCCTGGGCATATAAAAAAAGGCAAACGGAAAAAGGGACGATCACGCCATAAAGCACAATAGCTTTTTGGGCAGCTGCCAAAAGCCCAATGCTCACAAAGATCAAACACAAAAGGCCTAGCCACTTACTGGCAGGATACTTACTGACCACAAGCAATAAGCCAAGAATGGCACCTAAAACGGAGGCACTTCCTATCAATATTTCTCGCCATGGATGGCTCATCAGTTCCATACTTGGAAGCTAGGAAATATTTGGGAAAAGAGGAAGGCCAGTGGAAACGAGATTTCTAATTGCAGATTTATTGTAATGAAAGTAGAAGCTCATAAAACCCTACGATAAGTCTTTTTGATAGCATGTAAGTGAGACCCACTCTATCGATTCCGACTCGAAAAAATAAACCTAGCTAGATCGCTTATTGACAAACGAATATCTGTTTTTCCGAATGATCATTGAAGGCTTCACTTGTAAAGCTTCCAAACTTATGTAAGATATTAAACCTATTCCATTGTAGATAGGCGTCTAGTTCTTGAGGAAAATACATCCTCATGTCCAAATTTTGGATAGAATTAAAGGCACCATCGATGAAGTAATGCCATTCAATACGATTAATCTGAGTTTCATTTTCATATCGCATGACCTGCTTTATCAATACTTCCCTCCCATCTTTGGTAGTGTATTCAGCCATATCCTTTAGCCCTTGCTCACCTTCCACAATCAGTTGAATATTAGGGTTATAACAATCCATTAGAAAAAGGCCGCCTGCGTTGAGATGATTTTTAACAACTTTAAACACCTTAAACAAATCTTCATTTTTGTATAAATGGTGGATGGAATTAAAGGGAATAAAAATAAGATCATATTTTTCCGGCAGCTCTAAAGTTCGAATATCTGCTTCGATAAAGTCGATAACTAATCCTTCTTTGGAAGCTTTTTCCTTCGCCTGTTGAAGCATAGAAGGGGAATTATCCACTCCATGAATTTGATATCCCTCCTTTGCAATTGGAAGCGTAAGCCTGCCTGTACCACAACATAGCTCAAGTATACGAGCCTCCTTTTTTTGGGGCATCCACTGCTTATAAAATGACAAATCTGCCAGATTGGTGTTCAATCCATCGTAAATATTTGCATCATAAATTAAATCGCCAACGCTATATGTACTTTCCATTATCTGCTTCAAAAACTATTAATTATTTTTCTATCTGTCAATTTATAATTACTTCATCCAAAAACGATGTATTATTCCATCAAGGTGCTATTATTACTCGCCCACCATATTGAAAATTGACTATAAAGCCACATCCCCAGATCAATGAAAACACCATAACCTTGAACGACCAAAACAACACAACAAATAGCTACTAAGTCATCGAAAACCCGATTCCATTCTTTAACAGCTGGTCATAAACCTCCTCTTCAATACTGTAGAGATACGGTGCTTTGTTTGCCGCACCAGTCATCAATTTCTCATGCCTTTTGAGTATCCCCAATTTCAATATTTTGCGCTGAAAATTGGCTCGATCTAAGCGCTTTTGGAAAATGGACTCATATAAAGATTGCAAGTCAGACATGGTGAACTTGTCCGTAAGTAAGGACTTTCCAATAGGCATATAGTTGATTTGCACTTTGAGGTGCTGAAGTGCCATTTCGATCATTTCTTTATGATCGAGCACCAATCCTGGCAAATCGTTCACAGGCATCCATTGGCACAGTTCACTCAAATCATCAGGCACAGGACTTGCCTTATCCGCTTGAATTAAGGCTAAGTAGGCGGTAGAAATAAAACGTTGATTAAACCACGCTTTCAATTCTGGCCGATAAGCTTCCGGCCACATCGCCTTGGCTTGCAAAAAGGCCAATTTACTTTGTAGGTTGATATCCCAGCCTCTTTGCATGCTACTAAAAGTATGGTATTGTGATAAAAATATATTCCGCAATCCTGTGCGCATATAAAGTATGTCATTCACAGCATCTTCCATCTCCATATCGGCCGGCAGAAACCCTCCTGGCAAGGCCCAAGCGGCAGCATTTCTGTATTTCAGTAATAATACTTTGAGAATGCCTTGGCTATAACCAAATACCACACAATCAAGGGAAATTCCAGGAACGTAGCTCCTAAAACGATTCACAAACTCTTCAGTAATACTATTTTCCATGGCAAGCCAAGTTAAACTTCCTGTTTAATGTGTCAATTTAACAAATTAAAACATACATTTATATTGTCATATAGACACATTAAAAATAATCCTATGAAAATCCTCCCTATTATTCTCCTTACCCCACTTATTTTTTTCTCGTGTAAAACCAATACGACGGTAAAACTTCCCAAGTTGGTCAGCAACCAATCTGAAATAGTGAGCAATGCCCAAAACATCGCATACCGGGACTTAAACCATAACAAAAAGCTCGATATATACGAGGACAGTCGCCAACCAATCAATAGCCGAATTGCAGACTTGCTCGGCCAAATGACATTGGAAGAAAAAGCCGGCATGATGTTTATCAATGGCGTACCTATAAGCGAAGATGGACTGCCTGATGGTAACAAAGGGCTCGATGGTATGTCCTCCAGATTGCCTTCCGTAGTTTGGAGTATGGATTCATTAAAAATGACACACTTCAACATTTGGGACATTCCTGCAGATCCGAAGATTTTTGCCAAATGGTATAACAACGCTCAAAAAGTTGCCGAAAAAAATCGACTGGGAATACCCATCACAATAGCCTCTGACCCACGACATCACTTAGGTAAAAATGTCATTGGTATGGCCTCTACAGGTTTTAGTCAGTTTTGCGAAATGACAGGTTTTGCTGCCTTAGGTAATGAAGAGATCGTTAAGCAATTTGCCGAAATTGTGAGAGAAGAATATCTTGCCATTGGCATTAGAGAGGCATTGCATCCGCAAATAGACTTAGCCACTGAGCCAAGATGGGCACGAATCAGTGGAAATTTTAGCGAAGATGCCGAGCTAACCGCGCGCCTGGTAAGGCCTTATATTTCTGGCTTGCAGGGCACTGACCTTTCGCAAGGTGTAGCATGTATGACCAAGCACTTTCCCGGTGGAGGTCCGCAAAAAAATGGACTTGATCCTCATTTTGCCTTTCAAGAAGGGCAAGTTTACCCAGGAGATAACTTCGATTATCACCTTATTCCTTTTGAAGCTGCTTTTGAAGCCAACACCGCAGCAATTATGCCCTATTATGGAGTTCCAACAGATCAAACGGAGGAAAATGTGGCCATGAGCTATAACAAAATGATCATCACTACCTTGCTCAGAGAAAAATACCAATATGATGGAGTCGTGTGCACTGACTGGGGTTTGATAACCGACTTACAAATGGGGCCTGATGTGACGTGGAAAGCCCGTGCTTGGGGTGTAGAGCAACTGAGCGCAGCAGAGCGGGCGCAAAAAATAATTGAAGCCGGTTGTGATCAGTTCGGAGGAGAAAGTCGTCCGGAATTGGTGGTGCAGTTAGTCAAAGAAGGGAAACTTTCGGAGGAAAGAATCGATGTATCTGTTACTCGCCTTTTAAAACAAAAATTTCAACTTGGGCTTTTTGATAATCCTTTTATTGATGAAAGTAAAGTGGAGGCTGTATTGAGCAAAAAATCTTCGCGCGAACTTGGAAAAAGAACCCAAAGAGAGTCAATGACCCTCCTTAAAAATGAAGATAATACGCTCCCAATCAACAACAAATCGTTAAAAATTTATATTGAAAATATCGATAGCACCGTGGTAGCCAACTACGCCACTGTGGTTTCGAAACCGGAAGACGCAGATTTGGCAATTATTCGCCTGAACACCCCTTGGTATCCGGTAGACACCAAAAATTCTTTTGCAAAAAGTTTTCATCATGGCGACTTGGATTTCAAGGGCGATGAAAAGAAACGAATTTTAAAGCTTTTAAAAACAGTGCCAACAATCGTCAATCTGTATCTGGATAGACCTGCAGTCATCCCTGAAATTGCCGAGGCATCAAAGGCCTTAATCGCCGATTATGGTGCGAGCGACGTTTCGGTATGTGAAGTGCTTTTTGGTAAAAGCGCCCCAAAAGGCAGATTACCATTTGAGCTACCTTCATCGATGGAAGCTGTCAAAAATCAAAAAACAGATGTGCCTTACGATAGTGAAAATCCTTTATTCAAATTCGGTTTTGGTTTAAATTACCAAAACTAAACATGGGAATCTATCTGGCAGAACTTCCAAATACGGCTTGGAAGTTCTTTCAGGCTTATTTTCGAAAACCAAAGTTCGATTAATGTTTGGAAGGATTTAAACCAGTGTCATTTGATTTCACAGTGGCTTAGTAGATGGTGAATTTGTGGTCAAATTTCGAACGGCGTAAGAATATTAATTCTTCAACCTCGTGGTTCAAAGGTCTTCTATGTAGTTTTTGTATTTGCTTAAAATCGATAAGTGACTCCACATTGGATGTTTGTGACCCACATGAAATTCCCTACATCAAAAGACAGTTCTTGGCGTGAGGTATTCAGGTCTATAGAAGCTACCAAGTTGTACTTCAATAGTTTTTGGAATCCAATAGATGCCCGTTGTGATTTGAGTGTATAGATGGCATCAGACGCAAATCCTGATGAAGACTGTAGGATATTTTCAGGGGAATATCCAAGGCCACCACTGAATGATAGAAAGGTCTCCGGATTGCTGAAATACCTCCTCAATGTAAGGCTAAAGGATACGGAAGTTCCTGTATTTTTATCAGGCGTGATAAATGGGCGTAGTGATAGCCAGAGGCTCTTGTAGTAAAGCCCAAACGATCCGGTATATATGGTTATCTGAGAGGTAGGACTAAAAATGAGATGTCTCAGCCCAATAGAACCTTCGGTGCTTTTGGGCAAACTCGTGAAGACTTCCGCTCCCAATCGGTGATTAGGGTAAAGCCTGCCTGTGGAATAACCATAATTCAGATAAGCATATACACCTGAAACAATGCGAGGATACAGGTCTATCTCCCCCTGAGTGCCATTGAGTCCAAAACGATTGGAATAATTTAATCGAACAATGGAGGAACCCCAATCATTGCTTCTACCCAAGCTAATTGCGCTGTAATACGCTGGGTCTGCACCTTCTCTACTGTAGTTTTCAAATGTTCCAGTGACATTGACTGTATAACGCTGTTGGCCGGTTTGGATACTTTCTCTTAGGGAAATGGCCTGATCATTACCCGGGGCGAGTCTGATGAGTTGATTTATTACCGTTAAAGCTTCCTCCTCTCTATTCAGATTGTTGAGAATAGATGCTTTTTTGTAAAGAAAATCTTCAAAATTCGGATAATGCTTTAGTCCACTATTCACCGTTTTTAGTCCTTTCTCATAGTTGTCATCCCACATCAGTACATCTGTAAGGGCATTGATGGCGTCTTTGTATTCAGGATCTTTATCCAATACCCTTTCAAATTCCTTAATGGCTTGGGATCTCTTTCCGTCCCAAGCGTATGTTCTCCCGAGTAATATGCGCACGTCGGCATAATCAGGACTGCCTTCTAAAATGTACTGAAGCATTTCACGTGCTTTCTCACGGTTACCATCAAAGGCTTCAGCTCTCGCCTTTTCGAATAGCTCGTCGGCACCAAGTTCTTTCCATTCCTGACCGCTCACACAAAGGCAAAAGAGTAAAAAGAAAAAGGATATGTTGAGTTTGAGTAAAGTCACATTATTGAGGATTATTCCATTTCTTGACCTGATTGGCCACAGGGTTTTCGGGTGATTCGCGTAAGATTTTCGTTACCAATTCTTTTGCTTTTTGCGGGTTCGTCTCAAAGAGAATCCGCGCCTTTCTTGCCAGCAGATCATTGTTCCCCGGAAATCGTCCCAAACCTTTATTCACCCAAGTGATCGACGAGTCTGCCTGTTTTTTCCAATAGTAGATGTCCGCATAAGCAATGTAAAGATCAACAAAGTTTTGGGTTCGGCTATACGTTTGATCGAGATAATAAGTGGCAGAATCAAATTCATTGACCCAACCAAAAGTGTGCGACAACAGAATACGCATGTCATGGTAATTGGGACTTTTATTGAGGCCAAATTTTAAAAGAACTCGGCTTAGCTCATATTCCTCATCCCTCGCCAGCTGTAGTGCTTTGAAGTAAATAGAATCCGTGGAAGATTGATCTACAGCAATGGAGTCAATTCTTTTTAGCTGTTCGTTGGAGATTGCAAATAGACTACTCTTTCTTCTCTGAATCACCTCTTTGACCAATTGATTGCTGTAGAGTGCTTTGTTGCTTTTTTGTTTAAATAATTCGAGTTTATTCTTCAGAAAAGACGTTATCGTATCATTGACCACACTTTTAATTGTCATATTCTGCTGAATGATGTAAGCCTTTTCATCGGATAACAAATATCTTCCTGAAACATACTCCTCCAGTTCATTCTTATTTCTCATTAGCGCCACATCTACCTGACTGCCAAAGCCGATTTCCGGCTGGATGGTACTTGAAATAAATGGTACTTCTTCAGGTAAGGAAAAGCCAAAATTATTTTTCATAAAGCCCAAAATTGTTGGAGCTATTTGGCTGTGTACCACAATGCTTTCACTAAGCACAGGTTTTTTAATTAAAGGTGAGTAAATGACCAATGGAACGCGAAAGCGATCGAACCTCACAGCTGCTGGGACAGGGATCAGCCGGTGATCTCCTGTGATGATAAATATAGTGTTTTCAAATTCTGGTCGCTCGGCATATTGTTCAATGAATTCTTTGAGTGATGCATCGGCATAGGCCAAACAAGTAAATACCTCCGGATATTCTTTGAAAATTGCCTGTCCTTCCATGCTTTCTTTGGCTAACTCACCAAATTTTGGATCTGGGCTCAAGAAAGGCTCATGAGTGGTCAAAGTCAATAAAAAGCTCAAGTTTGGTTGCGGGAACTTTTTCGATTGATTGAGAAAATGCTGATACAATTCCCTATCGCCATATCCCCAAGAGAAACCTTCGCCATTCCCTGGTAGTTTGTTCCAATCACTTGGATAACTGAATTCATCACTTAGGAAATCCAATCCCTGTTGCTCGAGGAAAATATCCTGATTGTCAAAATTCGCATTCCCTCCATAAAAAAAAGAGGTGTAATACATTGGGGATAATAGGTTTAACAAAGTATAATGTGCAGGCATTTCATTTCCTAAATCCATAAAACCAGCTTGCGCGTATGGTAACGAGCCAAGAATGGACGGCAACACACCAAAGGTGCGTCCGGTATTGCTGAGACAATTTTTCCAGTACAGGCTTTGCTTGCTGAGTGAATCAAGAAAAGGCATTGATCCTCCATATTTGGCTGCTTCACCTACAAAATCAGCACCCAGCCCTTCAACTGCGACAATTACGATATTCGGAGGAGTAGCTTTAGCGGAGAGCCATTCATTTAGCGCATTTTGAGTTTCCAGTGGGTGTAGAAAAGGATAATCAGCTATACTTTCATTTGAGCTTGAAGAAGTACCAAAAGCTAGTTGGATGGATTTTTTCCAAAAATGGGATGACGGATTTTTCATTTGATAAAAATCCTTTTCGTTGCTAATCAGTCCATTTGGAGGATCTGAAGGCAAGATCCAAGAGATCAGACAAAATGCTGTAATGACGATTTTGATCGGAATAACACCATCGACCCATTTTTCCATTTTTTTAGTGAGTAGGACAAAAATGACCAAGGCGATCACCAGAATTATCCATGGAAGGAGGTCAAAATCAGTGGATGACTTAACCGTGAATGCGACATCTTCGAGCGTATAGCCAAACAGATCAGCTCCTAATAGTATTCCCGTTTGATTGAGGTAAATAAGTAAGACTACATTTATCATCAATAATACTGGATAATATACCCAGCTAAAATAACGGGCAGATTGTTGATGAATAACATGCCAAACAAACGGAATTATACTCACCATCCCAATAAATTGTACGGCAAGCAGGTCATTCATGAGTATTTGAATGAAAGAAAGCTCGAAATACAGCAGACTAAATGAAGTGTGAATGACGAGTATGCCAATCACTGCTGCAAGCAGATAATTAGCGCCTATTTGAATGTTTTTCATCCGTGTGATGTGGTGGTTGTCAAACGTAAACCTATTTTCCTTTATTCATCTAAAAAGTGAGATGTTAGCAGCACGTAATTTCGTTAAAACTATCTTACCCATCCTTTACTATACTAATACCAAGTTGTTTCTAGGGCAGCCATCAGGAGTCTGTCTGGTATTTTGTTTCCAAAATATCTTCTATTCAATTTACAACAGAGCTCGCCACAAGAGCTTTGAACATACTGCTGATTTAAGACATCATGATGAGCTGCAAAAGGTTTTTAACATTATTGATTGTTCTGGATAAGCCGCTTGGTTAACGGCATACTCACCTCAGTTATTTGTACAACCTACTTGGTGGCCTCCATAACCCGCTTGACACATTGCTATTCAAATAGAAAATCACCCACTTAAATACCGAATGTATTAAGAATCTTTTTCCTTCGTAGCATAACAAACATTTAATCCTATTTTGGTAGGTTTGATTCGTAATAAAACAAGATGAATCAAATGAACTTAGGTGTAGGGTCGCGCATTAGAAATGAAGAACTTGGCGTAGGAGTAGTCATCCAGTCGAGGGAAACAGAAGTACTCGTTACATTTGTAAGCTATGGCGTAGAATGGGTCAAATTGAGCGAAATCGAGAAAGATTACACCGTGTTGGAAGCCGTAAAGACACCTGCCGACCTGGTCAGTCTCAGTCAAATTGAAGACACAATTAAAAGCTTGCTTTCTGATATTTTAGATCAAGACACTTTGGTAGATCTGGGCGAGAAATGGGAAGGTGGCAAGCTGATATTTCAACCTCGAAATCCCACACTTAAGTCGTATGAACTGCCTATCGATACTTTTTTTCATAAAATTGTGATGGTAAGGGACCGCCTCCGAGTGATGGAACAGCGAATCAACTGTTCAAAACTGACTGACGAGGAGAAAGTAAACCTCCAGCAATATATTACCAAAATTTACGGTAGTCTTACGTCGTTTAACGTGCTCTTTCGCTCACGAGAATCAGGTTTTATTGGGGAATCGAAGTAAGCCCTGTTATCCTTCCTGCTAAAATGAAAGACTTCAGCGGAGCGCTTTTGTTGGTGTTTGAAGTCGATCACAATGTTACCCTCGCATGAAAGCATAAGGTCAACATGCTACACCACTTTATTTTTTTGGAATGGATGCTTCGATAAAAAAGCAAATTCAAAAGTCATTTTTGGTTAAATAATCAATGCCCTAAAATGAAGCGATTGAAGATTATGCCAATGGACCATGGCAAGTGCCACAGTGATAAAATCAGTTTTTCCTTGGATGCACTGTTAAAATCTAAACGGACATCTGCTCGATAAAATATCCAATGGCTAAAATATGTCTTGACCAATAAGTCATGGTAGGACATGGTCTATTTGATTACGGGAAGCTTGATGGGAAGCTATTTCAAATCATTCCCGGAAGAAAAGTGTGTGTGAGCAAGGTTTGACAATAAAGTAAAACATAAAAAAAGCCTCGTCAAATAATGACGAGACTCCAAAATAGGCGGCAATCAGGATTTTTTACAAATCCTTTTCATCAAATACTATTTCAAAAACCACTCTTCGATTTTTGGCTCTTCCAGCTGCAGTGGCATTGTCATCTACAGGGCGCGATTCTCCATAGCCATAATTCTTTAGCCTATTGGCTTGCACTCCTTTGTCAGTGAGATATTTTAAGGTGGAAGCTGCCCTCGCATCTGATAAAGTCTGATTTGACTCGTCAGTACCTTGACTGTCTGTATGCCCTTCAATTTTCAAAAAGAATTGTGGGTTTTCCAGCATGATATTCACCACATTGTCTAGGATATCAAAAGACTCTGGCTTAATGATCGCCTTCGATGTTTCAAACTGGATTCCTTGAAGTGCCAATTCAAATACTTCCAATATTTCTTGAGCAATTTGCGGGCAGCCCTGATTTTCAGGAATACCTGGCTCGTCAATACATTTATCGTCCTCATTGACCACACCATCTCCATCATTATCGGCAATGACTATCGGACAACCCTGATTTTCAGGTACACCTGGTTCATCGATACAATTATCCTTCGCGTTAACTATACCATCTCCATCGTTATCAGCATAGAGGGTAAAAGTGATACGATCATCGTAGTTGTTACCTTCGAAAATTTGAATATTATTTGTATTTACAAAAGGTGTACTAGATCCGTGAGAAGCCGCCAAAAGTCTGGTCTCACTGATTCCTTGATTTATGAAGTAATCATATACCGCCACTTTGCGAGTGTCTGAGAGTGTGCTATCATAAGTTGCATTTCCTGTGCTGGCTACATAGCTATCAATCGCCATATTTATCTCCGGATAATCTTTCATGTATTGTACCACTCGGTCAATTTCAACCTGACCTCTATCATTAAACTTGGCAGATTCTGGCAGGAAAGACAAATCATGGGACACCAGCGTATTACCCAAGGCAATCGGCACCATATAAAGGTCTCTTTTTATTTCTCGCTTATCAGAATAGGCTATGGTTAAATACTGTGATGTACTCATGTAGTCCTTTACCTCAGCAAGCAATTGAAACGTTTTAGGAAACTCTAAAATTGACCTTCGAAACTGGTGCTTAGAGTTGTCTGTACTGAAAGTTTTGCTTTCTAGCTCACCATTGATCTCATTGATCATTACCGAGGCTGTCATGGCGTTCATGGATAATTCATCATAAGTGATGCCACTCACAATCACACCAGGAGTCGGGTTCAACTCTAAAGGAATAATTGCTCTGAATATATCTCTAGAGTCAGCATTGCTATTGATATCAGACACGAAATACGCCCAATCCCCTTTGGCCGGTATGGTAAAATATGCCTCAAATCCTTCTGTATTAATATTTTCTCCTAAGTTTTTAGCTTCCGACCAGTTGGTCCAAGAGTCGTCGAGCCTTGTGGAATAAAAAATATCACATTGTCCAAGCCCATCGTGTCCGTAGGAAGAGAAGAATAACGTTTTGTTGTCTGGTGACAAAAACGGAGAAAATTCCGCTTGGTCTGTGTTAACACCCCTACCAAGGTTTACTGGCTCGGACCAGTGTGTAACGTCTTTTCGGTTACTTATGTAAATGTCTTGGTCTCCGTAAGTCTTTTTACTTTCGATGGCAAGAAAAAGTCGCTGGCCATCAGCTGTTACAAAGTAATCCACATAGTTGCTTACGTTCTTAAATTTATCAATTTGAATGGGCTCAGGATTCGACCAATTTCCATCTTTTTTCACCGAAATAGATGCTCCTTTTTCATAGCCGTAATCGTAAAACTCATTGATTATCAAGATAGTATCTCCATCTATAGAAAGCGAAGAAATTCCATTCGGGTGCTCGTTGTTAAGAGGCGCACCAATGTTTTTCGGGCTTCCCCAAATTTTAGTTTGGTCTTTATCTCTTAAAGAATAATAAATGTCCTGTACGTCTTTTTCTCCATCTGTATTGTCGGGATGGTTTTGCCTAGTGAGATATAATATAGTATTATCATACGATATAATCGGCTTGGTCTCGGTGTAAGAAGTGTTGATATGATCTCCGAGTCTTCTTCGCTTCAAATAATCGTCAAAGCCTTCTTGTGCAGTTGCTATGAGAGAAGCAATCATGAAAGTTATCGTGAATGCCTGTTTAAAAAATTGTTGGTTTATTAACATATACTATCAAGGTTTGGTGTAGTTCTTACACAATATCGATAGATAAACATATACTTGAAGTTATACTCGACAAAAGTGGCTATTCTCTGGTTAAATAAACATTTAAACTCAGGGGAATCCTCACCCAACTACTCACTATACACCGCCTTATCATGATTCGAAAACCTAGGAAAGCGCGGCGAATTTTTGATAAAGAGTATCTTCAATTAAATTACAAGTAGGTAAAAGCAGACTGAAATGGCGGAAAAAGAATACACCTTGGTGAATCATCTTCATAAAAAATATCTTTTTACATCTATTGGCTTCAATGACGAAGTGCCATATTCGGATATGCGGGTATTTCGTTTTTTTAACGATACGTTTAGCTTTCACATTTTCGCAATTATGGAAGATTACACACTCGTTTTTGGTGATGATATTTCCTTTTATAATTGGCTGATTAAAAAAGGCGTTGAGGCCGAAGAGCATGAAATATTTAACTTTGCGGTAGTAGAGCCAATCAGCAAAATGCACAAATTGGTATGCTCCACGAAAGATGATCTACTTGTAAACATAAGTATCAGCTCCTTGAATTTTGATGGTGCTGGCAGTATCACAACCAAAGAAAAAGAACCTAAATTATTGTTTCAATTTGAATTTGGAGATAATGATGCCCTACCTGTTTTGAAAAATTTGGAGAGGGAAAATCCTAAGATTCTTTGGCATGTTACAGGAAAGGATGACGAACTTCCTTCGGAGGTAAAAAAATACTACGAAGAATTAGCAGAAATAGAAAAAGGAAATGAAATCAGCGGAATCATCACGATTATGGTTGTAATCGCAGTTATCGCATATATCATTTATTCCATTTTTGCAGAGTAATGAGTTTAGCCACACATAATTGATACATCATTGAACGAATACAAGAAGCGAACAACTCAAAGAGGTACGCTGTGGCAGTCATCATTAACCAGCACAAGCCAGACAAAAGGCTTCACCCGAATGTGAATGATACTTTATCGTATCACCTTCATCTATTACCGCGTGGCATTTGTCACAAATCATCCCAATGGTTGTCACTGTTTCTTCCAATCCATTCATCGGATAAGAATAACCATCAATAATCTTTAACCAAGGTTTTGATTTGACCATTCGCGACCGGAAATACTCCTGAAATTCAGCCCATATATCTATATATTCTTGCTCCAAACCTTTGAGCCTCATGTGCTTGATCATCATTTCTTCGCGGTAGTCAAATAGCTCATCTGAAATGACCATCCAATGATGGGCATTTCTCGGTAAGGCACCAATGTAATTTTCCTCTCCGCTGAAAAGCATACTAAGAAAATTATACTGCTTTTCGATCGATCTTTGCTTCGTGACCGATTTAAAAAATGGACTCAGCAATTCATCTTCATATACTTCCGTGTAAAAAGCATGAAGTATTTCATTCAACAAGTCTCCTTCCAACAATCGATTCATTAATCGCTTATTGGGCGCAGGCTTATCCTTACTTGTTTCCTCGGTATGCTCAAAAGGTGATATAGGCTCGTGATTTTCAGGAAATCGATAGTCAGACGGATAACCTACTTCTATGTCACCGCTTATTTTAGACAGACAGGGAAGAAAAGAATGATCCTCCAAATGCAGAAATGGTCTTAACGCGTGTCTTGGTACCTCTCCTTCAACCAGCGTCATTCGGCATGTCTTACAAACTCCTTCTTTACAAGAAAACCTCACCGGCTCTCCCTTTCTTATCAGCGCATCAAGAACAGTCTCGCCTCGATGACACTCAACAAAGCGTTCTTCAATCTTAATTTTTGATGATGGCCTTTGGCTCATAGCAATGTGATAGCATTAAAAGTTAAGTGATTCTACAATGATCTACGTGTCGAAAACACAGTGAACGTGATTATGATTCACGAAAACCAAGAAATAAACCACCTAATCACAGCAGTGCCAGCACTGCGATAATTAATTTTAAAAGGCCTAACTATTGGTAAGCACTCATTAAAGCTAAGCACTCATTGACACCTTCTTTTTCAGAATGGTAATCTTGTTGATAGCGTCCACATAAGCTTTGACTGAAGCAATGATAATGTCTTTATGAACACCAAATCCGATGTACAACAAGTCTTGATACTTGAGTCTCAAATGGACTTTACCATCATCCGAGCGGTCACCCATTGATTGTACGAGGAATTCATCCATTTCAAATTTTTCTTGTAATATCTCATCTACTGCATTAAAGGCTGCATCTATTGACCCTGATCCTGTGGCAGCATGTCGCAATACTTCTCCGTTAACCTCAAGCTCGACAGTAGCCGCTGGAAATACCGCATCTCCACAAATGATTTGCACAGTTTTGAATCGAATACCTCCTTCAGGCATTTTACCCTCAACCAAGATAATGAGATCATCATCTGTCACGTCTTTCTTTTCATCGGCCATTTTCAGAAACTCGTCATAGATCTTCTCTACTCGGTCATTTTCAAAATCATATCCCAGTCTTTCTAAGTGATATTTCAATGCCGCTTTGCCGCTTCTTGCCGTTAAGATGATTGAACTCTGTGGAATACCCACGTCCTCCGGATCGAGAATTTCGTAATTTTCCCGGTTCTTAATCATGCCATCTTGGTGAATTCCTGAACTATGGGCGAAGGCATTTCTACCCACTATCGCTTTGTTAGGTTGCACAGGCATACGCATCATTTTGCTTACCAAAAGACTCAAGGCATACAAGTGCCTACTGTTGATATTGGTATGTAGCCCATAACCTTTGTGAGTTTTTAAGATCATAGCTATTTCCTCCAGTGAAGTATTACCGGCTCGCTCCCCAATCCCATTGATGGTTACTTCTACCTGCCGAGCGCCATTCAAAACTCCCGCCGTGGTGTTGGCTGTAGCCAAACCAAGATCATTGTGACAATGACAAGAAAGAATCGCTTTGTCGATACCTTTCACATTTTCCATCAAGTATTTGATTTTCGCACCATACTCGTCTGGCAAACAATAGCCAGTTGTATCAGGAATATTGACAACAGTTGCGCCAGCTTTGATGACCGCCTCCACCATTTTAGCGAGGTATTCATTCTCCGTTCTACCGGCATCCTCGCAATAAAACTCAACATCTTCCACGAACTTCTTAGCATATTTAGTCGCGGCAATAGCGCGCTCAAGGATTGCTTCCCTGTTGCTCTTAAACTTATGTAGAATATGATAATCAGAGGAACCAATTCCAGTATGGATTCGCTTTCTCTTAGCAAATTTCAGAGCATCTGCCGCAAAGTCAATATCTTTTTCAACTGATCTGGTCAAAGCACAAATCACGGGATCTTTTACCGCTTTTGATATTTCTATGACAGAATTAAAGTCCATAGGACTAGATATGGGGAATCCAGCCTCAATAATGTCGACTCCCAATATTTCCAACTCTTTGGCAATCTCCACTTTTTCCAGGGTAGATAATTGACAGCCTGGCACTTGCTCTCCATCCCTTAAGGTGGTGTCAAATACGTATACTTTATCACTCATAATCAGTATGATTTATGTGGTGGGTACGCCAGCGTTTAAGTGAGCCAAAACCTGCTCGCCCATACCTGAAGTACTTAAAATTTTATCTTTCGGGGTATTTTCATCTGAAATATCGCCTGTTCTAAAGCCTGCTTTTAATACCGCATCCACGGCATCTATGATGGCTCTGCTTTCCGCTTGCATGCCAAAAGAAATATCAAGAAGTAGCGCAGTAGACAATATGGTCGCTAGAGGATTGGCTTTGCCTTGCCCTGCAATGTCAGGTGCCGACCCATGTATAGGCTCGTAAATGCCCACACTATCACCAATAGAGGCAGATGCCAGCATTCCTAATGATCCTGCAATTTGTGAGGCCTCATCAGTCAAAATATCTCCAAACATGTTACCTGTGAGCACTACATCAAACTGTTTTGGGTCTTTGATAAGCTGCATAGCAGCATTATCTATGAACATATGAATCAGTTGAACCTCAGGATAATTCTTGGCTACTTCATTCACCGTTTCTCTCCATAATCTGCTTGATTCGAGGACATTAGCTTTGTCTACAGAATGGACTTTTTTCTTTCTGGTCATGGCCGCTTCAAAAGCCTTTTCTGCAATTCTTCTGACCTCCATTTTGGAGTAAACCATGGTGTCGAGGGCAATCTCCCCATTTTCTCTTCTTTCCCTAGGCTCACCGAAATATATACCTCCTGTTAATTCTCTAAAAAAAAGAATATCTGCTCCATTCAAAATTTCTGGTTTCAAACTAGACGCATGCGCCAGTTCCTCAAAAATTTTAATCGGTCTAATGTTGGTGTAAAGCCCGAGTGATTTTCTGATCTTCAATAAACCTTGCTCAGGTCTCACTTTCTTCGAGGGATCATTGTCATACATTGGATGACCAACTGCTCCTAAGAGAATCGCATCAGCTTTTTTACACGCTTCTAGGGTGTCGTCTGGTAATGGCTCACCAGTTGCTTCTATCGCTGCATGACCGATTAACTTAGACACAAATTCGAATTGGTGTCCAAACTGCTCTCCAATTTTCTCCAATGCCTTTTGTGCCCACCAAGTAACTTCTGGGCCTATTCCATCTCCTGCTAAAACTACAATTTGCTTCTCAGCCATGATTAATTATTTGCGCTTTCAAATTGTTCAATGGTGTCTTTTTGACTCAGGATATAATCGATATCATCGTATCCTTTGATCAAACACATTTTCTTGTATGCATTAATTTCGAACTGCTCAGTCGTTCCTGTTTTTTCATTTTTGATTGATTCATTTTCCAAATCAACAGTGATTAGCGCTTTGGGGTCTTGCTGAATCGTAAGCATTAGTTCAGTCAAAAAAGCATCTGTCACTTGTACTGGCACAAGCCCATTGTTGAGCGAGTTTCCCTTGAAAATGTCAGCAAAAAAACTGGATACAACAATTTCGAAACCAAAATCCTTTATTGCCCAGGCAGCATGTTCTCGAGATGAACCACAACCAAAATTTTTGCCCGCAACTAAAAATTTACCAGAAAAGGTAGCGTCGTTGAGCACAAAGTCTTTGGGACTTTCATCATTATTATATCGCCAGTCGCGAAACAAATTATCTCCAAAACCTTCTCGCGTAGTAGCTTTTAAAAAGCGTGCTGGAATAATCTGGTCCGTATCAATATTTTCTATGGGCAATGGAACCCCTGTAGATGTCAATTTTTCGAATCCCATAATTTAGTTTAACATGGTTCTAATGTCTGTAATCTCCCCTGTAACCGCTGCTGCTGCTGCCATAAGTGGGCTTACCAGCATGGTTCTGGCTCCTTGTCCTTGTCTTCCTTCAAAATTTCGATTTGACGTGGATACGCAGTACTTGCCGGCAGGCACTTTGTCTTCATTCATGCCCAAACACGCCGAGCAGCCTGGCTGACGCAGCTCAAAGCCAGCCTCAATAAATACCTTGTCAAGGCCTTCTTCTTGCGCTTGCTTTTCTACGCCTTTTGAGCCTGGTACGATCCATACATTCACTTGTTCTGCTTTCTTCTTTCCTTTCACAAATTCGGCAACCTCTCTCAGGTCTTCAATCCGTGAATTGGTACAGCTGCCTATAAATACATAGTCTATCTTCTTTCCTATCAACTTTTGGTTGGCATCCAGCCCCATATATTTGAGTGCCTTGGCCATGTCATCCTTGGTGCCATTAACCGATAAGTCGGGAATATTTTGAGTGACACCAATCCCCATTCCTGGGTTAGTGCCATAAGTAATTTGTGGTTCAATATCAGCTGCATCAAACCTTTCTACTCGATCGAACTTAGCATCAGAATCCGTTTTAAGCTTGGACCATCGTGCGACTGCTTCATCCCATGCTTCTCCTTTGGGAGCAAACTCACGGCCTTTTACATAGTCAAAAGTGGTTTTATCTGGAGCAATCATGCCCCCTCGAGCACCCATTTCAATACTCATATTACAGATAGTCATTCTGGCTTCCATAGAAAGCGATGTAATAGCAGATCCACCGTACTCTACAAAGTAACCCGTACCTCCGGCCGCAGACAATTTCGCAATAATATAGAGAATGATGTCTTTCGCTGATACACCTTTCCCCAACTCTCCATTCACCTCGATCAACATAGATTTAGGTTTGTATTGTAGCAGACATTGAGTAGCCAAAACCTGCTCTACCTGCGAGGTGCCAATGCCGAAAGCAATACTGCCAAACGCTCCGTGAGTTGAGGTATGGCTATCGCCACAAACCATTGTCATCCCTGGTTGTGTTAGCCCTAAATCAGGACCAATTACATGAACAATACCTTGCTTTTCATGACCTAAATCATAAAGCTCTACGCCAAATTCATCACAATTTTCGCGTAGCTTTTGCACTTGGAAACGTGATAATGGTTCGGCAATAGGAAGATGCTGATTGAGCGTAGGTACGTTGTGGTCTGCAGTAGCTGTAGTTTGCTTGGGGCGATATACTGGAAGCCCGCGTTGGCGCAACCCGTCAAACGCCTGTGGTGATGTTACCTCGTGTATATAATGCCTATCGATGTACAGTACATCAGGATATGAAGATGCCGAGGATACTATGTGAGCATCCCATACTTTATCAAACAGTGTTTTACCTGCCATTAAAAAAACAATAAGTTTTGCGTATTTTCCAAAGCTCGAAAGTAGATCGATGAAAGGCTAATCAGAAATCAAAATGAAATTATAATACGATTCCTAAGGTGAGAAAATAAACATTTTATTGAATATCTTGTCCTTATAAAGCATAAATATTTACAATGTCTAAAGAGAAGTCAGACCATCTATACATACTCGTCAAGTCACTTCGGAAAAGTGAAAAGCGATATTTCAAACTAAGAAACACCTTTCAAGAAACTGAAGAACCAAAATACCTTAGGTTGTTTAATGTCATAGATAAAGCCACTTACTTTAATGAAGAAAAACTGCTTCAAGAAAACCCATGGATAAATCCTTTGCAGTTTTCTAACCTTAAGGCCAACCTATATCGAAAAATCCTGCAAAGCCTGAAGGAATATACGATACAGACCAATGACGACATTGCCTTGAGAGAGCAGATTGACTATATCCAAATATTGTTTGACAGAAGTCTATACAGCCAAAGCATGCTATTGCTGCAAAAAGTAAAACGGGCTTTGACCAAATCGGAAAATCTTGAATTGAAACTTGAAGTATTGAAATGGGAGAAAAATTTACTGCCTTATTCTTTAGGTAAGCACAACTCTTGGAAAGTAAGCCAAATCATAGAAGAGGTCAATGATGTCAATAGAAGAATTTCCAGAGTCAACCAATTTACCAACTTGGCCGTGGAACTTAATGCTGTTTATATCAAATCAGGCTACATGAAAAACAGTGACGACTACAAGAAGATGAATCAAATTTTCAATAAAAATCTCCCTGTGGTAGATGAGTCAGCATTAACGAGCCTTGAAAAGTTACTATGGTATGATATTAACGTTAGCTACTATAATTATATTCAAGATTTCGAAAACTTTCATAGTTATTCGGAAAAATGGGTAGGTATTTTTGAGCAAGTACCAAACTCTTCCTACCTATTTGAGATGTATTTGAAAGGCCTTAACCATCTGATGAATGGTCAAATCAGGTTACATCTTTTTGAAGAATTTCAAGAGACACATAAGCGATTGAGAAATCTTGCGAGTCATCGACTGATAGGAATTAACGAGAATCTTAAAATTCGATTGTTTAAATACAGTTATGCTCATCAGTTCAATGGCTATTTTATGGTGGGGGATTTTGCAACAGGAGTAACCCTACTCAGAAAAATAGAGCGACGGCTTGAAGGCTACATTGGAATGCTTGATAAGCATTCTGAATTGATCCTTTTTTATAAGATTGCCAGCCTATATTTTGGCAATGCCAATTATAGCGATGCATTAAAGTGGCTCAATAGAATTATCAATTCTGATGATAAAGACATTCGCGAGGATGTGCATTCTTTTGCTCGAATGCTTAATCTTATCACCCATTACGAGCTGGGCAATAGAGATGTAATAGAATATTATGTAAGGTCAACCTACCGATATCTAATGAAAAAAGGTGATCTCCACCTTTTCCAACATTACATTCTTCAGTTTATCAAGGGCCTCTCCAGAGACATTACAGAGAAAGTGCTCCAAAAACGATTCGTGGAATTGAGAGATCAGCTGTTACCGCTTACTAAAAACCAATATGAGCGCCGAGCATTTGTCTATTTCGACATTATCTCCTGGCTTGAAAGTAAAATTGAAGGCTCCTCGGTTGGTGCCATCATGAGCAAAAAAGCAAAACGCTAAAAAGGATTCATTTTCACCTTGCTAGGATCGATAATTTTTATAGGCGATCCCCTCGTTAATATTAAGGGGATCACGTATTTTACAAAAAACAATCGTATTTTACATCAAGAAACAATCGAATTTAAATAACATTAAGTTCTTTTATAAGTTACATAAGATTTTGCAAAAATTAAATGGGATTAACCAATAACATACTAGATAATGAAGGCTTATTGTTTGAGTTGGTCAACCATACGAACAATGCAATCATTATTACTGATTTAGAGGGTAAAATCATTTATACCAATTCTGGATTCACCGCAATTACAGGCTATGACCAAAGAGAAGTTTTGGGCAAAAAGCCTGGCACATTCTTGCAGGGGCCTGAAACTTCACCTCACACCATTCAAATGATAAGTGAAAAACTCAGAAACCTTCAAAGGGTCAATGAGCGAGTTTTAAACTATCACAAGGATGGGAGTACTTACTGGTTGCAGTTGGATATCTATCCTATCTTTGATAAGGACTCAAAGCCTACTCATTTTATGGCTGTAGAATCTGTCATAACAGATCTGAAGTTTGATGAAGAGATCATGCATCAGCAAGAATCCAACCTTAAAGAAAACATTGCCTACGCACAAAAATTACAAGACGCACTCTTTCGAAAAGAAATCAAAAAGGATATTCTTAAAGATTATTTCATCGTAGATTTACCTAAGGATAGAGTGGGTGGAGATTTTTATATTCTCGACGAAATTCAAGGAAAAAAAGTCATTTTTCTTGGTGACTGTACTGGTCATGGAGCATCTGGAGCAATGCTTACTGCCATGTGTGTGTCGATCATTAAAGAACTCCTAAGGAAATACAAAACACTAAGTCCTGCAATGATCATTCAGAACTCACAGTTAAAGCTTGAAGAGCTTTTATCGGATGGGAAGAATAGTATCTCTGACAATATGGAAGCCACATTAATATTTATCAATGAGGTCAAACAAGAGGTAACCTACGCTACTACAGTACAAGAGCTGTATTATTTTGGAGATGAAAACCAAAAGTTACTCAAAGGCAATAGATTAAAACCAAAAGAGGAAATTCCAGTAGAAAAATTCAACTACGAACCAGGTAGTATGATTTATCTGGCTTCCGATGGACTAAAAGATCAGTTTGGAGGCCCTTCAGATAAGAAGTTTACTAAACGTAAAATCTTTGACCTTGTGAGCGCGAACTATAAAAAAGACATGACAACCCAAAAACAAACTTTTGTCGAAAACATCGCAGAGTGGAAAGGTGGAAAGTCTCATCAAACCGATGACATTCTCCTGATTGGGATAAGATTAAATTAAATTTTTACAACTAAACAATAAACAGTTATGACATTAGACAAAGCGATTGAAGAAACAATTAAATCCGTACCAAAATGTGTAGCCGCGGGAGTGGTAGATATGGGTAGCGGAATGATGTTGGACATGAAGACTACTGCAAGTCACCCACAAGAAGTATTTGATTTTTTAGCTGCAGCGACCAAAGATATGTTTGAAGGTGAGAATGTAGTCACTATCGAAAACATCTTTAAAAAAGCGCGTGGATCAAAAAGTAAAGAGCACTATTTCCAAGAGATTGTAGTTTACTCAACCAATTTATTACACTTTTTTGCAAGAGTTCCTGGTAAAGACAATGTTGTGTATGCAGCGATTTGCTCAGCAGATGCCAACGTAGGACTTGTAATGGTTAAAGCTCGAGGTATCCTTAAAGAGATCGAAATATAATCATTTCAACCAGAAAGGAGAGTAGCTGAATATCTGTTGAATAAACCCACGATTATTCAGCTTCTTTTTATACTTTTTCACAACACCTATGAAACTTTCACTGAAAAATTTTTTGGCGGTCGACCCTTATGAAAGGCTTGCCTCCTCCGGTGAAGTTGAAATTAACCACCCTTCTTGTACTGTAATATACGGTCCGAGTAGTAGTGGAAAATCTATCATGTTAAATTATATCAATAATAGTTTAAGTAAAGACTTAATCTATTCCGGCACCATGGTAGATAGTTTCAAATCTAAATTTTACCAAACCCTGAATAACTCGGAAAAAACATTTCCTGAGACGCAGTATCAACTATACTCTTTCGATGAGCCAGAGCGCTACCATCATGTCGAAGAGTTTAGTTCCTTCGTTAAAAAGATGAAACTATTAGACTCTTCCGTAATACTCGTTACTCACGACATTCAATTTATTGAAGAATGTGCCGACCAAATTGTAGTCCTTAAATACGGAGACCATGTTGGCACATTTTCAAAGTCATCCTTCTTCGAAAGTGAGGATCCGTTTATTAAAAAAATCTCAACGCTAGGCTGTTAATTATGTTAGGTTTCAATTGGATAGTACGTGATGTTTTAGCTGGATCTCCCCAACCTGGCCTTTATGGCGACTGGGAAGAAGACATAGAACATTTAAAAAAACACAATATAACACATATTGTTTCTCTAACAGAAAGACCTCTTGTTGAAGAGGGTCTTACTGCTGAAGGTTTTGAATTTGAGCATTTCCCGATCCGCGACATGAACATTCCAATGCCTAGGAATGCTTTCGAATTGATCAGTAAAATGGTGGAAAACGTGAACAACGGCAAAAAATACCTGATCCACTGCAAAGGTGGTGTTGGCAGAACAGGGATGATTGGCGCATGCTATCTTGTAGCAAAGGGATTACCTGCAGATGAAGCAATTGTCCAAGTGAGGCTGGTTCATCGACCGTATATCCAAACCAAAATCCAAGAAAGTTTTATTGGACACTTTGAAGAATATTACCGAGAAAACTCTAAAAAGTAATACTGAGTTTTAATCCTTTACCCTGCTAAACCTCAAGGCCTTGAGCATAAAATCTGGTAAAGGCTTTAATGGATCTCTTTTCTCTACATTAAGGAATACTCCCAGTTTTTCGATTATCGGAATTTTATAGACTTCAATCATTTCTACCAATGCTCGGTCAGGATCTTCGATATAGGTGCAATGCACCCGAGTAGTTCCACCCATGTCTAAGGTATCCTTGGTATCACAGGTAAAACCAAACCCTTTTTCATCTAAATCTTTTCCTAAAGCCTGCATACCGCGAACATCAAATCCAAGATGCACGAAACCAATATCGCCCCAAATCCTATCTTGGTAATCATGTTTTGGCTTATAGTCTATTGCTTGCACAAGTTCAATATAAGTGTCGGCTGAGACTTTAGCAAAGCCTCCTCCTGGCTTATCGGACTGAGTTAACCTCATACGTCTAAACTTCTTTTCACCTCCAGGTAAAGCTTCAAAGTCCTCAAAAACACCTTTTTTATCATAAACTACTTTATCATAGCCTAGTGTTTCCGCATAAAAAACTAAAGATCTATCTATATCGGAAACTCCGATAATGGCGCCATTAGGTCCCCCAGTAACGTGTTTCCCTTTGGTATAAAAGTTGTCACCTTTAATGATTTGGAAAAATAGCCCGTTAGGATCTTCCGCATAAAAAGTTTCGGCTCCATCTGGCATGTGAACAATATCTGTTATTAGCTTCGCGTCATTATCCTTGAAGTAGTTATAAGCCTTTTGTACGTCAAGTGTTTTCACTTGCGCTACGTAAATTCCCAAATCTCCAAGTTGCACTTCAAATTTAGCATGCTTTGCCTCAAAAGAAGTAGGATTTACCACCTCCATAGCACATCCGCCTTGCAAGTTGAGAATCATACTTGCTCGCTTCGTGATAGTTTCATTATTGGTATAAATGTCCATTAATGGCGCTGGCGCTACTCCGTCGAAAAGGCGCACATCCATTCCTAGAAATTTCCGATACCATTTTTGCGACTTTTCAGAGTCCGCTGTTCCTACTCCAATATGTTGTATCCCGTTTATTCTTTTGTACATGCTATGAAATTGTAACTGTAAAATTAAACATTGTTCTCTATTCTAAAATAAAAGCGCAATTTTGATACGAACCAAGTCAACGTAATGAAGATCAAAAGATCCTGGTAGATATCACTACTAATTTTAGGATAATAAGGAAGACGATTTTTCACTATCCAACAGCCGCTAAGAAAAGCTACTTTTCGGCCTTAATCATTTTTTCAATTTCCAAGTATTCATCTCTGAGCCTGGCTGCCTCCATAAAATCTAAATCCTTCGCAGCTTTTTCCATTTTTCTTTTAGTCTCAGCAGAAAGTTTGACTAGTTGATCTTTAGACATATAAGCAACCACAGGATCCGCCGCGACACTTCTCTCCTCCTCTTCTATATAATAATTCTTGCTGCCTTTTTTCTTATCAGCGACAGAGGTTTGCCCAAGTACTGCTTCTCTATTTTTAATGATCGTTGTAGGAGTGATGCCATGCTTCTCATTATATGCTTGCTGAATAGCTCTACGGCGATTGGTTTCGTCCATCGCTTTTTGCATAGAATCGGTAATTTTATCAGCGTACATGATCACGCGCCCATTGGCGTTTCTTGCAGCACGACCAATAGTTTGTACCAAAGATCTTTCATTTCTCAAAAAACCTTCCTTATCCGCATCCAATATCGTGACCAGAGAAACTTCAGGTAAATCCAGACCTTCTCTTAAAAGATTTACACCTACGAGTACATCAAAAACACCAAGTCGAAGTTCACGCAGTATTTCCACCCTGTCCAAGGTATCAACCTCCGAGTGAATATATTTGGTCTTGACACCCGCATTAACAAGGAATTTTGATAACTCCTCAGCCATTCTCTTCGTCAACGTGGTTACCAGCACCCGCTCATCACGTTCTATTCTTAGGTGTATTTCTTCTAGTAAATCATCTATTTGATTCAGGCTTGGTCTCACATCAATGATTGGATCGAGTAATCCAGTAGGTCTTATCAATTGCTCTACAATTATGCCTTCTGATTTTCTAAGTTCGTAATCCGCCGGAGTAGCGCTTACAAAAACCACTTGATTCAGCATACCCTCAAATTCATTGAATGTAAGCGGACGATTATCTAGAGCCGATGGCAAGCGAAAACCATAATCTACCAAATTGACTTTACGGCTCCTGTCGCCTCCCCACATGGCTCTAACCTGAGATACGGTTACATGGCTTTCATCAATTACCATTAAAAAATCATCTGGAAAGTAATCAAGTAAACAGAAAGGTCTAGCACCTGGTACCCTTCTATCGAAATAACGCGAGTAATTTTCAACGCCAGAACAATAACCAATCTCCCTGATCATCTCAAGATCAAATTCCGTTCGCTCTTTTAAGCGCTTTGCTTCCATGAACCTACGCTCTTGCTCAAAAAACGCTACTTGAGCTACCATGTCATCCTGAATTTCTTTGATGACCGTATTCATCATTTCTTTACCTGTCACAAATAGGTTTGCCGGAAAAATGGTTATCAGCTTTTCATCAGATAGCTTTTCCCCTGACATAGGATCGATGGTCTGGATGGTCTCAATCTCATCTCCCCAGAAAATAAAACGATATGCGTAATCTCCATACGCCACGAAAACATCCACAGTATCTCCTTTCACTCGAAAAGTACCGCGTTTGAACTCTACTTCTGTGCGACTATAAAGTATATCGACAAGTTTAAAGAGGAATTGATTTCTTGGAATAACATCTCCTTCTTGAACTTTAATAATATTCTTACCAAATTCTTCAGGGTTTCCAATACCGTAAATGCAAGAAACTGATGCAACGACAATAACGTCTCTACGGCCTGTTAATAAGGAGCTAGTAGCACTGAGTCTTAACTTTTCGATTTCATCATTGATCGATAGGTCTTTCTCTATGTAGAGATTAGTGGTAGGTATAAAAGCTTCTGGCTGATAATAATCGTAGTAGGAGATGAAATATTCTACAGCGTTTTCAGGAAAAAAGCTTTTGAACTCACCATAAAGCTGAGCGGCCAATGTTTTGTTGTGACACAAAACCAATGTAGGCTTGCTGACCTGTTGAATCACATTAGCCATGGTGAAGGTCTTCCCCGATCCAGTTACACCAAGGAGCGTTTGTGCCGGCTCGCCAGCATTAATTCCTTCACATATTTGCTTAATTGCCTTGGGCTGATCGCCTGTAGGTGTGTATTCGGAGGTTAGCTTAAATTCCAAGATATGTTTGTTCTTAGTTCAGATCTATTTATTGACCGAGTTCCAAATATCCCATGATTTGTCGGCTTGCAGGTACAACATCTCTAGACCATTCTTGGTTCTCGCTCCCCTCTTTTCGGCTTCCTGCATGAGTAGCGTTTGTTCAGGATTATAGACTAAATCATAAATGACGTGACTGTCCGACAGTAAATTAAAAGGAAGGTCTGGAGCTTCCTCCACTTTCGGATACATTCCTACTGGTGTCGTATTAATGACGAGTTTGAACCGAGGTAAGAGATCTAAATTTTCTTTTAGCTCTTGATAAGTATAATCCTCTTTACCTGCTACGCGTGAAACAACTTTATAGCCAATGCCAAGATCTTCTAGTACAGCCATCACCGCTTTAGAAGCTCCACCACTACCCAGAATCAAAGCATCTTTAATGATCGGCATGTCTCGGCAATAACTTTGAAGGGAGTATTTGAAACCAAAATAGTCGCTATTGTAGCCAACCAGTTTTTGCCCCTCCCTTTTTATGGTATTTACAGCACCAACTTTCTTTGCGCTGCTATCAAGTTCGTCCAAAAAAGACATAACCTGCTGCTTAAAAGGCACAGTCACATTGACTCCTACTAAATCTTGATTTGACTCAAAAAGTGACGGAAAACTTTGCAAATCTTTCATTTCAAACAGGTCATATTGATGATCTGTTAAGCCCAAGCTTTTAAACTTTTCGGTGAAATATTTTTTCGAAAAGGAATGACCCAATGGATATCCTATTAAACCAAATTGTTTCATGCACTAAACTTTTTGCCAGCCCACTCCAAACCAATAACTAAAACAAAAGCTACTATGCACATGATAAAAGCTATTCCCGTTTGAGCGGTATTTGTGGTAATTTCAGCGTAGGTCTGAGGTAAAACATTCACAAAATTGGTAGATGTCCCTTCAATAAACTCTGCCCCACTGGCATCTAGTTTCCAGGGCCAAATTTTATTTAATGAACCCAGCATGAAGCCTGCTAGCACGGAGAGCGTTACATTTTTATGGTTTCGCAATAGCCAATCTATGAATTTGGCAAAAGACAATAAGCCTATCAGACATCCTAAACCGAAAACGGCAATGACTCCAAAATCAAAACTTTTAACAGCATTGAGTACAAACTCATACTTTCCTAAAATCAAGAGAATAAAACTTCCAGAAATTCCCGGTAAAATCATCGCACATATAGCAATTGCGCCTGAAAGGAATATAAACCAGTAAGCCTCCGGAGTTTGTGCCTGTGATAAGGAGGTGATTAAATAAGCGACGACCACTCCAACGACAAGCGCTATCCAAGATTTTATTTCTTTATTTTCGGGCATAACATAATACGCTGATACCAGAATTAAACCAAAGAAAAATGACCATAATGGAATGGCTTCATATTCCATGAGGTAAGTGATCAGCTTGGCTAGAGAAAAAATACTCACCGCAATGCCTCCGAAAACAGTCAGTAAAAAGGAACCGTTGATGCCTGACCAAAACTCTCTGAGCTGAAACGTGAATAACAGTTTTAGCAATTTAAAATCAACAGACTTAATGGAAGCTATAAGCTCTTCGTATATTCCAGTAATAAGCGCAATCGTACCGCCCGACACGCCAGGAATGACATCTGCTCCGCCCATGGCCATACCTTTTAGCAGTAGCAACAGTCTATTCATCATAGTAAGTTGTTGGTTATTTTAGATCAAGAAAATGATCAAACGTATCTCCTCTCAATCCGAGTCTGATGGTTTCTAATGGAATAATTTCATTCGTAGCAATATTGCCTAGGTTGACATTGCTCCCAATAAGTTTGATAAACCATACTTGCTGCGCTTTTTGAGGTGCCTCCCATATTATTTTATCTTCAGGGATTTTTGTGAGGATTTCTTCTACTAATCCTTGTCTTACTTCTCCTGAATCTCTGAAAAGCCCAACGTTTCCACTTTCGCGTGCTTCTCCGATTACCTTCCATGCTCCTGCCTCTAATTCCGTTTGCATTTGCTCAATCCACTTATATGGAGGTATTATTTTTGCAGCATCTTTTGACCCAACTTCACTTAAAACCGTCACTTGCTTAGCCAGCGTGCTGATATAATTACATTTATCATCATGGTTCATTTCTACAGAACCGTCTGATACTTCACAATATTGCAAATCATACTTATCGAGAAGTTTACGATAATCCTCGAATTGATCCCTTACAACAAAAGCTTCAAATAAAGTTCCTCCTAGATAAACAGGTATGCCAGCTTCTTTATAAACAGCTATCTTTTCTTTCAACTTAGAAGTAACAAAAGATGTAGCCCATCCAAATTTAACAATATCGATATATTGACTACAACTGTCTAGCATATCCTCAACTTCACGCACACTCAGTCCTTTGTCCATGACCATGGTGAAACCAATGTTTCTGGGTTTTGAAGTTCTTTCTGGGATATTGTTTAAATGGTAATTCATTATTTATAAATGCAGGTTATTAAATTGAAAAGTATAAAGTGTAAAAGTCAAAAAATTAACGCTAAATATGGCAATTAGATTAAAGATTGTTTTTTCTATACTGCTCGATTATTTTAAATAAGGCTTTTTGCGTCTGTAAATTAGGGAAATAATCGAACAGCTCCGTATGGCTGTCAAAATCTAACATTAATGCGGTTTCTAGGCGATTGATTGCAAGCTTATATTTGCCCGATTCTACGAGATAAACTACGCTGCGATAATACAGTTCAGCAGCATCTGGGCACTCGGCAAGTCCTTCTTCAAGCAGGTCGATGGCTTGTTCATAATCTCCTTGCTCAAAAAGAACCGAAGACCAATCTAACCAGATGGAAGTATCTTCACCATCGAGATCACTCGCTTCTTCATAAGCATTTAGAGCAGAAACGATGTTGCCCACCTTGTTTTCCGCATCCGCAACACCTTTCCAGTATTGAGGGTTTTCAGGATCTAGTTTTAAGGCTTTATTAAAAAAGTGGATAGCCTCATAATTTTTATCCTGTAAGGAAAGGCAAACTCCCACGCCAAACCAAGCATCATGATAGAGATTATCCAATTTAGCTGCTTTTTGATAGTACTTTATGGCCAAATCGAACTGTAAAAGCTTTTCATATGCAGCAGCCAGATGACAATAAGTTTCAGCAGCAGGCCCTTCAACTTCCAGTGTCCTGGTATATGCTTGCAGCGCCTTGTCGAAACGCATCAAGTTCATATATGAATTCCCAATGTTAAAATGGGCACTGCTAAAGTCATCGTCTATAGCTATAGCGTATTCGTAGGCATCTATGGCTTTGTCGAATTTCCCAAGTTTATTGTAAACAATTCCTAGATTATACCACGCATACTCTGAAAATGGATCTTGATCGATAAACCTTTGATAATAGTCTAAGCTGCTTTCTAATTGACCAGTTACATCTAAACAATAAGCTAGTTCGTATAAAGCATTTTCATTGAGCATATTATGCTCAATGGCCAACTTGTAATTTTCGGCGGCCTTATGATAATCGGATAAGCCCTGGTAAGCCAAGCCAATGCTGTAGTAGATGTCGTCTTTGTCTTCCACATTATCTATTGCCTTTTCAAAACAAAAAATAGCCTCCTCAAACTCATTTGATATCGAGTGGATCGTGCCTTTTTGAATAAGGATTTCCGGGTCATTCGGGTGCATATTGAGCAAGTCCGAAAGTATTTCTACGGCATCATCCAATTGATCTAACCGAAGGTAAACATCGGCCAGTTCCATAGAAATTTCTAAAGAAAAAGGAAACTGCTCCTTAGCAATTACACAGGCCTTTAGTGCTTTATTAAGCTTATCATTATTCTGATAAAACTCAATAATGGAAAGGAATGTCTCCTCATCGAAGTAAAAATAAGTTCCGTCTTTAAGGAAAGACTCATATTTTTTAATGAGTTCCTTTTCCTCTTTGCGTTTGAAATTATCCTGCATCTGGTCTCTTGAACGTGTAAGCTTTATCCCTAATGAATTTACACTATTTAGCCTTTAAGACGATTTATGTGAACGAAAAGTTTTCCACAAAAATCAAATCAAAGAAGCTCATTATTTTTAATTGATTCCGTTTCGATTTTGGTATTTATTGCCTTTTTAAATCCTTCAACCTGATTTTTCCGATGGAGATCAGAGCCCATGAACGTTACTAAGCCTTTTTTCAGCAATTTCTTGGCAATTTTTTTCGGCAAGTTACCATAGGCACCAATAAGTGATCCCCAGTTGACCTGAAGTAATATTCCTGTTTCAGCAAGTGTTTCAAGCCATCCAAGATCGTCTTCTAGGTATTGGTAACGTTCGGGGTGAGCAAATATGGGCTTGTATCCTTGACTCTGCAATTCAAAAAACACCTCCTGAAACATGATGGGCTTTGTGTAGAAAGATGTTTCAACCAAAACATAATTGTCAGAAAAGCTTAAAAGTTTTTTCTTGTTCTTAATTTTTTGAAGAAAATTTTCGTCGCAATAATATTCCGCCCCTAGTTGAAGATCAATAGAAATTCCTTCTTTGGTAATTTCGGGCAGCAAGGACTCATATCTTTGAGTTAAAAGCTCTTCAGAATTAGGATATATATCTGTGTAAATATGGGGAGTCGTAATGACTTTTTTGAATCCAAGTGATTCGTAATCTTTTAAAATACTGAGTGTTTCTTCCAGTGATTTTGACCCATCATCCACACCAGGTATTAAGTGCGAGTGCATGTCCACACTCAAATCCAACTTACTTCCAGAAAATGACCATCCAAACATAGCCGCAAAGTTAGTCAGGTTTTGGGGGATTCCTCATAATAGCCATAACCATAACCGTAACCATAGCCATAACCATAGCCAGCGTCCGATTTGACACCATTAAATATGATGGATAGCTGGTTGAATCGATTCATGTTTCGTAGTTTATCCACGGACTTCACGTAATCCCTTTTTGAATAATTGGAACGAACGACATAAAACTGTATATCTGATTTCTTCATAGACAACACCGCATCAGTAACAAGACCAACTGGTGGCGTATCAAGAATGATCAAATCATACCTAGATTTTAATTCATCAATCATTACCTGATATTCTGGGTTTAGGATTAATTCTGATGGATTAGGAGGATTAGGTCCTGCTGGTATAAAATCGAGGTTATTTATTCTAGATTTTTGTATAATTCTATCTAGCGGGCTTTTCCCAATCAAAATAGTACTCGTTCCTTCTGTAAATGGAGCATGCTCAAATGCTAAATGTACTTTGGGTTTACGCATATCCAGATCCACGATACACACTTTTTGATTCGAAAATGCGACAACTGCTCCAAGGTTTACGGCAACAAACGTCTTCCCCTCACCTCCTACTGTAGAAGTAATTGTAATAACCTGAGAGCCAGATTTCTTATTGCTCAGAAACTCCATGTTGGTCCGGATTGTACGTAAAGATTCGCTCAGCGCCGATTTTGAGCTTGGCGTAATTACCAACCTGGTCGTCTCTAGGTTTTCTTTTTTAAAGAAAGGCACACTACCAATTACAGGTACAGATGTGAGTCGTTCGAGCTCACGTAAACTGGATATTTTATTATTGGTAAGATATCGTAGTAATAAAAAAATGATAGAAATAATAAATGCTAATGATCCACCTACTCCGAAAATCAGGAGCCTCTGAGGTTGAATAGGTACGCCTGGCAAAGAAGCGGGAGCAAGTATAACATAATTAGTTACGGTACCTGCACGGGTTATTTCTAAGTCCATTTTACTTTTCCTTAAAGACAACAAAAACTCTTCTTGAAGAGCGTACAAACGGCGATTTTTATTGTATGTCGTTCCCATAGAGGGAAGCGCTGCAAAATTAGATTCAAGCCTCTCTCTCTGGCTTTTTACCTGTACAATTGATTTTTTTAGTTCTTTTTTATAATCTTCAACTACACCTTCTAAGTTTTTACGAAGCATATTAAGCTCTTCATCAAGTTTTTGGATGACAAGCGTATTCTCATTATATGAATTAATCTTTATCGCTCTTTCATTGAGTATCGTTTGAAATTCCTCGAAGGCTGAAGAAATGAAATTTGGTAAATTGTGAGTAATGAAACTACTTATGGCAATTTTATCATTTGAATGGAGCTGCTCTTCCACTAGTTCAATTTCCAAATATCGCTCCTTTAAGTAATAGCCTTGTGAGTCTAGTAAGGCCAGCTGCTTGATGGTGCGGGACACATCACCTGACAAGTCTGTGGTTCTGTTTTCTATGGTGAAGGACTCAAAATAATCATCAAAACCCTCAAGATTTGATTCGGTATTTTCAATCTGACCTTCAAGAAATTTTATCTTTTGCTCCAGAGCCAGATTCTTAGCCTCTTTTGTATACTCCAAATAAATAGTATCAATGGCCGCTACAATATCTCTCGCTTTAAACTTATTGTAATCAGTAAAAGAAATTCGGATTGTTTTAGCATTAAAGTTTTCAGGCCTCACACCAAGGTTGCTTTCCAAGTAATTGATTAATCTGGGCTTACTATTGATTGTAAAATAATAGCTCCCAACAACCTCATCCTCGGAAAAACCAGAAGTTTTCTCTATCAATAAATTAAAATCTGGTGTATTAATAGGAGAACCAAACTTAAATTTAGACTTCTTAAGTTCACCATTTTCCTGAAAATTGAGCGTGAAAGTGTTTGAGTCAACAATATCAATGTCTATTGGCCGATCGTAATAGGATCCGTTTTTTATTTTATAAGAAACGGAAAAAGGACTATTTGCATACCTTTCATCAGTAAGGTAGTTCCCATAATAATAATAGGACACATCAAAACCTATAACATCAACTAACCGGGATAAAAATAATTTTGACTTTAATATTTCTATCTCACCAGAAAGCTCATTAAGTTCTATTGACTCAAGGTTCGAAGCTAGACCAAGCGTATTGGCTTCACTTTCAAAGTCTAGCTTAATTGTTGATGAAGACTCGAATAAAGGCTTGGTGTACCTAAGGTATAGATATGAAATTGACAGAAATATTACAAAAAAAAACACTACCCAAATCCATGACTTTTTGATTATAGTCAAAAACTTCGCAGCATCGAAGGAATTCAAGAAATCGTCCTCGTTTTGTCTATCGATAGGAGAATATTGCTCATTCATATCTAAGGATTATTAGGATCAGAAGACAAGTTTTGAATAACAACAATCAACGTTAAAGCACTCGTAGTTAAACCCAAAATTGGAGAGAAGTCTCTAAAAGATTCTAGCCAAGGCCTTCTCCATGGTTCAATATAGATAACGTCTCCTGGTTCAATTTGTATTAAAGAAGATTTCATAGCTGCAATAGAAGAAAGATCTACCTTATAGACCATGGGTTGATTTAAATCACCTCTCAATATCTTAATTCTATCAGCTTTAGCTCCTGGCTCTAACCCTCCATATAATGCTAAAACTTCAAATAAACTTGTGTTTTCATTAGGTAAAGGAATAACCTGACCACCTCCAGCACCAAGCACTATAACGCGTCTATTTGTTAGTTCAATTTTCACAAAAACTTCTTTATAAAACTCGGAATAGGCCGCTTCAAGTAGGTCCTCGGCCAGGTCTACGGTAAGTTGAGCTATTTTAGCCTCTCCAATTATTGGCAATTTTATGACCCCTCCTTTTTGGACGAGATATTGATATTGCCCCCTCATTTGCTGACCCTGTTGACCTTGCTGAACTTGCAACTCAAAATTTGGATCTACCAATCTTTCTCCCTTGTTGGTAAAAACTTCAACAATAAGGAGGTCATTTTCCTCTATCACATAGTTTCCCTCATAATTAGCAACAGCTGTTTGCACGTTTTGAGGATTTTCTTCATCAAGCCTAAATAAGATATCCTGCTTGTATGCTTGACAACCGAGCATATTTGTGAGGATAATTAGACAGAGAAATTTGATGACTTTTTGTTTCATATGGAACTCAAAACTAGTCAAATCCATGGCATTTAATTAGAATCGCTTTAGCTTGTTATTGGTCAATTCACCGATTTTTTCTGCGTAGCG
Source organism: Cyclobacteriaceae bacterium (assembly GCA_040218415.1). GTDB lineage: Bacteria > Bacteroidota > Bacteroidia > Cytophagales > Cyclobacteriaceae > JAVJRN01. Next base: position 13,495 of record JAVJRN010000025.1, on the reverse strand, counting down.
CGTAATTACAATATTTTCATCAAACTCCTTTTCTACTTTTATTCTTGAATATTTTGACAATTCGATTCTCTTGCTTTGTGCCAAATCAGCATAAAGACTTAAAGCTTCATAAAGACTTTTGCCACTTTTGACGCTACACAAGAACCCATTCTTGTTATGCTCAACAACCTCTCGACACCCTGGAACATCCGTCGCTATCAAGGCTCTGCCCATTGCTGCTCCTTCTAAAAGAGTACGCGGTGTTCCCTCTCGGTAAGAGGGTAAAACAACAACCTCAGACTTCAAAATAATTTCTCTGACATCTTCCACTTTTTCAAAATATTTTAGCGTCCCTGCCTTTTCCCATTGTGACAATTTGGCTAAGTCAATACTTCGCTTGTGCTCAGGATCTTTCTCTCCGATTAACCAGAATATTCCTTTACGCCCATCTGAAAGATATTTTTCCGCTGCTTCAGCATACTCATATACGCCTTTGTCAATGAGCAACCTTGCGATCATCAAGAAAATAGGGGTTTCACTGAATTCGGGTTTAGAATAAGCAAAACGTTCAATGTTGATTCCAGATCCCGGCAAAATACCCGTCTTATTTCGATCAAGATTGACCGCCTCCAAAAATTGTATTCTATCATCCTCGTTTTGAAAAAAAACCCAACTATTTTTTTTGAATGCGTAGGTATAGAGCGCTGAAGCAACTTTCTTCACCCAGCCTTTCCAGAGAAACACAGTGCCCAAGCCACTCACGTTGCAAATGCAAGGGATACCAAGCCAGCCAGACGCTATAGAACCATAAATATTCGGTTTAATCGTGTAAGTAAGCACAACATCAGGGCGAATTTTTCTTAACAAATTCCAATGTTGATAAAGCAAAATGAGATCTTTCAGCGGATTCATGCCTGATCCACTCATCGGAAGTTCAAAGTATTGACAACCCAAATCTTCAAGTTTCTGTGAATACTCGTCTCTAGGGCCTATGGCGAGCACTTCGTCTCCAAGGCCAAGATAATGCTCAATAATTCCTCTTCGGAAATTATATATATTCCAGCTCGTATTTATGATGATGGCTACTTTCAAAAATGAAAAGCTAAAAGGAAACCATTAATTTTACTTTGTGTTTTGTGTGTAAGAGACATAAGTCAACGAATTTATATGTTTGAAACTAAGAAAGAAACAGAAAGAGGCGTTTTGGTAGCTGTAGCTCCAAAATTTCAATCAGATGAAAAAACTACGGAGTATTTAGATGAATTAGATTTTCTTGCTCAAACTTTGGGATTAAAAATCGAAAAACGTTTTTCCCAAAAATTGGAACATCCAGAAAGACGGACGTTTATAGGCTCTGGAAAACTCAACGAAATAAAGGAGTATATCACCGTTGAAGACATTAAAAATGTGATTTTCGATGATGATTTAAGTCCATCTCAGCTTCGCAATCTTGAAAATGAATTAAAGGTCACCATTTATGATCGAAGCTTGCTCATTCTTGAAATCTTTCTAAACCGTGCCAAGACCAATCAAGCAAGAACACAAGTAGAACTAGCACGATATCAGTACTTATTACCTCGGTTGACCAGAATGTGGACACACCTTGAAAGGCAAAGAGGAGGTACAGGTACCAGAGGAGGATCAGGAGAAAAGGAAATTGAGACGGATAGACGAATTATTAGAAATCAAATAACATTACTACGGAAAAAACTCGACAAAATTGAAACTCAAGCCGCGACAAGAAGAAAGTCACGAGATGGGGTGGTTCGTGTGGCATTTGTAGGCTACACCAACGCCGGAAAATCAACACTCATGAAACTCCTGAGTCGTGAAGATGTATATGCAAAAGATGAGCTCTTCGCCACCGTTGATTCAACAGTAAGAAAGGTCGTTTTAAATGATATCCCCTTCCTGCTTTCTGATACTGTAGGTTTTATAAGGAAACTGCCACATAGCTTGATTGAATCTTTTAAAAGCACCTTAGCAGAAGTATCAGAGGCTGATGTATTACTTCATGTCATCGATGTTTCAAACTTGTCTTACAACGAGCATGTAAAAGTAGTAGAAGAGACTTTAGAGGAGATCGGCGCATCACAAATTCCTACTATAAAAATTTACAATAAATCAGATCAAATAGCCGATCAGTCTGAGATTCCTGAGCATTACCAAATTAGCAAAGAAGGTATTTATGTTTCTGCCAAAACCAAATTTCAAATAGATGAACTGAAAGTAATGATAGGTCAAGCAGTTGCCAAAAAACATTATCAAATTTACCCAAACTACCTTAAGCCCGAGACATACTGATAAACTGAAATTTCAAACTTCAAGTATATGTGAACTTTAAATTGTCTCTTTGTCTTTCAAAAAAAAATGTTTAACTTTTAACTATCGCTAAAAACAAAAAATAGCAATTATGGAATTCACTGATCTTACGAATAAGACAAAAAAAGAACTTAATGCCAAAATTGAAGAGTTGGAAAACTTCATTACAAAAAAAGGAATTGGTTCAGGCTATATCTCGAAAATAGAAAGAATTCAACGACGAATAAACATCTTTTTCTTGCTAAGTGCAGTTACTGCGGTTGTTGGCCTTTTGACTTGGCTTACTTTAAAAGACGAGGAAGAAACTGATTAAACTGTTTCTTGTAGTTTGAATAAAAATTATTGCAAGTCGTACTGACATTGATAAATGCGAGTAATGTTTGTCGAAATTGATAAACAAATCTCATCTAGTTGGTAAAGCTATTTTATTCCAAAAATTCCTAGGGTTAAATTGAATAGGATCACTGAATAAAAAACTTGTTTGATTAACTTGCCACGCAATTTAATACTAGCCCCGTAGTTCAATGGATAGAATAGAAGTTTCCTAAACTTTTGATGCAGGTTCGATTCCTGCCGGGACTACTTATTTATTTTGGCTCCATAATAGAAAAACATTATTGTATTTTATGAAGTCAATTGGCGTATTGGATCTTTGCGTTTACAATATTCAAACGGAGTATTATAATAAAAAACAAAAATCAACCGCCTTACAATATCACTTCTTTAAGACCAAAATTTTTGAAATGGGGAACTCTTCTAAAGATTTTGAAGCCCTCAAACTGCTCGTTCGAATATTTTAATTTAGCACTTTAGTGGGTGTTTTTCTTAAGTAGTTCTGGATATTTCTGTTGAAATTTTTTCAAACGAGGCACAGACACATTCATTACATAGGGCTGATACGGATTGTTTTTTTCATAATCCTGATGATATTCTTCTGCTTTCCAAAATTTTGTCAGTGGGGCTATTTCTGTAGCTATAGGACTATCATATTGTCCAGATTTATCTAAATTCTTCATATATTTTTCTGCCAAAAGTTTCTCCTCTTCCGATTGGTAGAAGATAGCTGATCGGTATTGAGCGCCGTAATCAGGGTGCTGACCATTAACAGTTGTTGGGTTGTGTGATCCGTAATAAACTTTGAGCAGCGTTTCATAGCTAACTATTTCGGGATTATAATAAACTTCCACCGTTTCCGTATGCCCTGTACTTCCGCTCGAAACTTGACGATATGTTGGGTTTACTTCTTTTCCGCCAGCGTATCCTGATACCGCCTCTTCTACGCCAGCTACACTTTCAAAAATTGCCTCAACACACCAAAAGCATCCACTCGCGAAATAGGCTTTCTTCAAGCCATCGAGATTTTGTGAATTTTCAGCTTTATCTTTTTCAGCTTTACCTCCTGAGCACGATACAGCGAATAATAACGTGCACAACATAAATGTCGATTTTACTACATTCTTCATATAATTTCAGAAACGCAGTTTATACTGTTTATGTTCATCTCCATTACCATTTAGATATTTCATGAATGGCAGCTTTTCAGAAATCAATGAATTAGTTTAACTTTCAGCACACATTAACCAATCGCCTAATGAAATACAACAGCAAAGACTTTGTCCCTGAGAAAACTAAAGGAGGCATGTTCAAATCCTCCAAGGTTCAGAAATTCGAAACAGTAAGAGAAGAAATGAATAAATGGTTAGGGGAGAATCCTGAAATTGAAGTGTTGAATATTGAGACGCTGGTGCTTCCCAATATACATGATAAGGACGAAGAGGGAAGCCAAGATACTGAGCTAATTACTTGGGGTGAAACTAGCTCTCAGTGGTACCAATTAATCCGAGTTTGGTTTAGACAGGCTAACTAGGTTCTCAAGCCAAAAGAAAAGTTTCGCTGGAAGTCAGATAGTCCTAAGACTATTACAACTAAAATTGATACCCCTCAGCAAATGCATGCTGAATTTGTTCCATAGCCATTTTACGTTGGAAACGCTGAGATTTAACTTCTTTCTTAGTGGCTGACAAATACTTTATCAATGTGTTGATCTGGTTTACTTCTAATTGACTTGCTGATTGCTTGATGGTATCATAAGGTGTCATGACGTTTTCCTTTAGTTATATTTCAAATTACGAAATAGTTTTAGAAAGAAATAGTTGTTTTCGAATACCCTAGCTAAACGAGGCATGAATCGCAATGATTTGTAGACCAATCAAAAAACTCAACCTCAGATACATCAGCAAACAAATGAAAAAATATTAACGGTGCATTTGTAATAACAAACAACACAATTCATCTAAAATCAATCAGGCACTGTGCAAATACGTGAAATAATATAAATGCGATTACAAAAAAGCGGAAATTTCAACGTCAAAGCACATTATAGAAACCAAGTTGTGTCTTAATTAAGATTTACTGATATTCTTGATATCTACCGATAAAATCTACTAGCTGTTCCACATCAAGCTTTCTAGCGATAACTTTTCGGTCTTTATCTAACACATAGACCTGTGGTGTTGAACGTACGTTGTAATCTGCTCTGAAATTGCTTTTAAACTGCGTGTCGGCCGCATTTACCATGACTCCAAAATTCTTTTCATCAATAAATTTTTTCCACTCATCAACATCAGTTGATGTACTTACTGCAATGACCTCTGCGTTTAGCTTTTTCAAGTCATCATATGCTTCTCTTAAAACAGGCGCCTTTTTCTTACAGTGGCCACAATCAGGATCGTAGAAGAATAGAACGATATATGACTCCTTTACTTTTGCCAAAGGAGAAAATGTGTTTAGTGCAGTATCTTGAAGGATTAGCGCTGGTGCTTTACTACCAATCATAGCCGGCTTCATGAAACGAAGTTCTTTTTGCAGTTTTGTTTTAGTCTCCTCCGTTATCCAATCTGCACGTCCGTTTAAGTAGTAATTTTCAATCATATGAATGACCACCTCATCCATACCCATCATGGTCGATTCTTGATACTTAGAAAAAAATGTCACCGTCCAAAAACGGAAACTTTCAGGATCTGGCTCCATCTTTTCCAAAAAATCATCTAATTCCTGTATAATACTTGCTGGTAGCTGTGGAATCACTTTATCGAAGTAGTTGATCACTCTTGGCTTAAATAATGGCGTTCGCACCAATCCTGGGTCCGTAATATCTACACCATCAAAATAATGAGATCTGTAGTATTTATATTGAGCCAATTGGCGTTGTTGCCTATTTTCAATCGAATCCATTTCTGGAATATCAATATGGCTCATAAGTGTAAGAAAATCAGCGACAAACAATTGCCGATTAGAGGAAATAAGCTGATTTCTGAAATTGATTGATTCCTTTCTAAGGTCAAGCATAGATTTGACCATTGCCAAAGAGTCTTCACCTGATAAGTCGTTTAAAGAATTTTGTTTGTCAGAAAGCATCGTCTGAATTTTACTCATTTGCACTTGAAAATCTCGGAAAACCCTGTTCTCTTCAGACCCAACGATCTCTACCTGATCATAACCGCCATTGAGAGGGCTCTTGAATGAAAAGGTGGGTTCATTAACAATGAATTCCCGATAAAAACTTGGCGTATAGATAAAATAAAGTCCACTGCGTAATTGGCCTTCTCCTTGAGCAACAAATCGTCCGTTTTCAACTGGAAGCGTGTCCTGCACATATTTTTTTTCTCCAAGATAATACCCCAAGTAAGCCACCGAATCTTTCATTCCTTCGATTTCAAAATCAATCTTATAGTGCTGTCCAAAGGAGAAAAATGGAGAGATTAGGATAATGACTAGGGTGATTTTTTTCAACATACTGGATAAACTAACTAGCATTTGAAAGCAAATTTACAGCTATTCAGCACTTTTCAGAGTCGATCTTAGACAATGAAATGTTAATTAGGACATTTTAACATTCCAAAACCTACTATTGAGGTTCAACATATTTTTGAAAAACAATTTGGTAAACATTCTGTAAATTCATCAGATAAAAAACAGCAGGAATAAAATGATGGAACAATTAGTCGCTTTTTTTGAAACTGTACCCACCTGGTTCAGAGCATCTATACTTATGGGTGGTATTGTGCTATTTTGGATTGCTGAAGGCGTGCTTCCTTTGTTTTCATTCCAATATAAAAAAATAAAGCATGCCGGACTCAATCTATTTTTCACCCTTACAACGGCAATTATTGGATTTGGACTCGCTGGTGTATTACTCATGGCGTCAAACTTCGTAGCATTGAACGAATTTGGTCTTTTGTATCTATTTGATTTACCATTATGGGCACGAATTGTCGTTGGTGTACTTTTACTTGACCTCATTGGTGCCTACTTTATCCACTGGACGGAACATAAAGTAACTTGGATGTGGAAGTTTCATCTTGTCCATCATAGCGACACAACAGTAGATGTAACAACAGGATTAAGGCATCACCCAGGCGAAACCATATTTCGAATTGCATTCACAATTCTGGCAGTAGTCATTGTTGGGGCGCCAATTGGAATTGTGATGTTATATCAGTCTTTATCGGTACTCTTTGCGCATATCACTCATGCAAACATTAATATGCCGAAGCGCGTGGACAAGTGGTTGTCTTACATCTTTATTACTCCAAACATGCACAAAGTACACCATCACTACCTTCAACCATTAACTGACACAAACTATGGAAACATTTTTTCTTTCTGGGATCGCATCTTTGGGACATTTGCAAGCGTTGAAGATATCAAAACGCTCAAATACGGCATAGACACCCACATGAACGAAGCAGAAAATGACAAACTAGCCAACTTGCTCAGCATACCTTTTCAGCCGTATCGTCAATCAACTAGGAAATAAGCCTTAGCGCTTGAAAACAGCCAATGATAAAAATATTTGCACTTCTAATAATATTAACGCTCAGTCTCCAACTTAATGCTCAAGGCGTTGAGGTTTTCAAAAAAGAACTAGAGGAAGGTAAAATAGAAGTATGGGTTAAGAATACTTCCCTTGCTACTCATACTGTAAAAGTAGACATAGAGCAATCAGGCATGGTTCAAGATACGAAAACGCCAATCATTAAAGTATTAGAAGGAAATACCACTGAGAAAATTGCCACGCTTACCCCTAAACCCAAAACGAGCTATCGTTTTGGATATAGATCAATTAACGTGAAAGGAAATGCCCTTGCAAAGCATGACGACTCATATATTTACGATTTACCTTATCCTAAAGGCAATACTTACAAGATAGATCAAGGGTACATGGGGACCACCACACACATGGATCGTTATGCACTCGATTTTGGTATGCCTGAAGGTTCCGAAATCGCAGCAGTGCGTGATGGGCTAGTTTTTGACATTGAAGAAAAAAACAAACGTGGATGTCCTAGACAAGAATGTGCCGATTTGAGCAATTTTATTCTGGTAGAACATGCAGATGGAAGTCAGGCAAATTATGCACACCTTCAAAATAAAGGTGTTCTTGTCAAAATCGGAGATAGAGTTTCTGCAGGAGATGTTATTGGTTTAAGTGGCTCTACGGGTTGGGCTTCCGGCCCTCATCTTCATTTAGAGATATTTACAATGGACTGGGATGGTCAAAAAACCATCCCAGTAAAATATCATTTAAATGACGGCATTGGAATTCCAAAAGAAGGGCAATCCTACACCCGTTAAAATTCACAATTTCCCGCAGCTCTTGGAAAGGCGATCACATCTCGGATATTTCCCATACCAGTAATAAATTGAATCATTCGCTCAAAACCTAAGCCATATCCACTGTGTGGTACCGTTCCATATTTTCTAGTGTCCAAATACCACCACATTTCTTCCTGAGGTATTCCCATTTCATCCATTCTGGTAGTCAGCTTATCCATTCTTTCCTCTCGTTGTGAGCCACCGATTATTTCTCCTATCCCTGGGAATAAAATATCCATAGCCGCTACCGTCTTTTCGTCATCATTTTGACGCATATAAAAAGCCTTTATATCCTTCGGGTAATTATATAGGATAACAGGTTTTTTAAAATGTTTCTCTACTAAAAAGCGCTCATGCTCTGATTGCAAATCAGCGCCCCAAGCATCAATCAAATATTTGAATTTCTTTTTTTGATTCGGCTTAGACTTCTTTAAGATCTCGATCGCATCCGTATAACTTAACCTTTCGAAATCATTGTCTAGTACAAATTTCAACCTTTCAATCAAGGAAAGTTCACTCCGCTCAGTTTGAGGTTTTGCTTTATCTTCTTCCTGAGATCGCTGATCTAGAAATCCCAAATCATCCTGACAGTTTTCAAGGGCATAACTGACTAAATATTTGAGCATTTCCTCAGCCAAATCCATATTGTCTTTTAAATCATAAAAAGCCATTTCTGGTTCTATCATCCAAAATTCAGCTAGATGCCGGGTCGTATTGGAATTCTCCGCTCGAAAGGTTGGCCCGAAAGTATATATTTCTGACAAAGCCATAGCCGCTAATTCTCCTTCTAGCTGCCCAGAAACTGTAAGGTTTGCCTCTTTTTCAAAGAAATCTTGTTTAAAATCAATCTTTCCTTCGGGTGTAGTTGGTATTTTGTCAAGTTCGAAGTTGGTCACCTTGAAAGTCTCTCCTGCCCCTTCAGCATCAGATGACGTAATGATTGGAGAGTTTAAGTAGAAAAATCCTTTGTCATTAAAAAACTTATGAACCGCAAATGCCATGGCGTGTCTCACCCTCATCACTGCACTAAATGTACTTGTTCTGGGACGTAGATGAGCTATTTCACGTAAAAACTCGAGACTGTGCTTCTTAGGCTGCAAAGGATATTTCTCAGGGTCTGCAGTTCCAAATATTTCTATTGAAGACGCAACTAACTCACAATGTTGACCTTGACCTTGCGATGGTTCCAGCTTACCGACGGCCTTTATACTACTTCCAGTGGTGATTTTGGATAAAATTGCCTCATCAAATAAGCCAACATTAGCCACCACTTGCAAGTTCTTTATAGTGGAGCCGTCATTCAATGCAACAAAAGCCACATTCTTGCTAGCACGCTTTGTGCGTACCCAACCCATTACTGTTATTTCTTGACTTGCAGGTTCCAATGATAAAACCTGAGCTACTTTTGTTCTAAGCTCTTTCAATTTTCGTAAATTAAATGATAATTAAATTCGAAGATTTCCTTTTGAGTATCACCGAATCGCTAATTTGTTTGTTCAAAATCAGCACAAAAAAACGATAAATTGTGGTGTTAATCAAAGAATGACATAATTATGATATTTTTGATTTCGAGAAATAAATAAATGCAGAAACTCAGTTTAACTCAATCGTTATCACAAAAGCTATCTCCGCAGCAGATACAGTTTATTAAACTCTTGCAAGTGCCTACAGCAGAGCTGGATACACGTATTGAAGAAGAGTTAGAAGTTAATCCAGCACTCGAAGAAGGCGCAGAAGAAGAAAAAGAATTCGATACCCAAGAAGAGGTAGACAGTGACTTTGAAGCTCAGGAAAATATTGAAGATTACTTGCATGATGACTACTCCGGATATAAAATGCAAGGTGATGGAGCCAGCCCTGATGAAGAACAAAGAGAAATTCCTATCTCTATGGGCTCTACACTTCACGAACAACTCATCGCACAATTAGGCTATTTAAAGCTCGACGAAAGAAGTGAACTTATTGGGAGACAACTCATAGGAAGTATCGATTCGGACGGATACATACGAAGAGCATTGGAAGCCATTGTTAATGACTTAGCCTTTTCTCAAAATATTGAAACTGATCTTGATGAGCTAGAAACAATTCTGTATAAAATACAGGATTTTGATCCTGCGGGAATTGGCGCAAGAAACCTACAGGAATCTCTGCACTTACAGTTGGTACGAAAAAATGATGAAAGTGCTGTTCATCAAGCTGCAATCGAAATTATAGACCGCTGCTTTAGTGAGTTTTCGAAAAAACACTACGAGAAAATAGCTAAAAAGCTAGGGATTGAGGATGAAGAAGTTTTAAAAGAAGCTATCTATCATATTACTCGCCTTAATCCAAAACCTGGGGGATCTGGCGATGAGGTAGTAAAAACACAATACTTGCTGCCCGATTTTATTTTGACAAATAATGATGGCAAACTTGAGCTCACACTAAACAGTAAAAATGCGCCACTACTTAGAGTAAGTCGATCATACGCCGATATGCTGGACGCCTATGATAAGAGCAATAAGCAAGACAAAAAGCTGAAAGAAACTGTTTCTTTTATTAAACAAAAGTTAGACTCAGCCAAGTGGTTCATAGATGCCATTCGTCAGCGGCAAAACACGCTGCTGAATACCATGCAGGCCATCATTAACTTTCAATACGACTATTTCCTTGAAGGTGATGAAAGCCAACTCCGGCCTATGATTTTAAAAGATATTGCGGAAATCATAAAAATGGATATCTCCACCGTGTCAAGAGTGGCAAATAGCAAGAGTATTCAAACAGAATTTGGAATTTATCCGCTTAAATATTTTTTCTCAGAAGGAATTGCTACCGACTCAGGAGAAGATGTGAGCAGTAGAGAAGTCAAAAACAAGTTGAGAGAATTCATTGGTAATGAGGAAAAAGGAAAGCCACTTTCTGATGATAAATTAGAAAAATTGCTTCGTGGCGAGGGATACAATATTGCTCGCCGAACAGTTGCCAAATACAGAGAGCAACTCAATATTCCTGTAGCGCGCTTAAGAAAGGAACTATGAGAAAACTTATGCTGATTGTATCAGCAGTTTTTCATCCCCTACTAATGTCAACATACAGTTGTATCATTCTATACTTTTTGCTTCCTGTGTTGTTTAGCCCAATTCCTATCAATGCAATTCCCTATTTTATCATTACCATATTCTTAACTACGGTAATCGTTCCGGCTTTGAGTATTCTCCTAATGAAGTATTCCAAGCAAATTTCTCATCTCGATATTACTGATAGAAAAGAACGAAAAATACCTTTTTTAACAATCGGGTTATTTTATGCCTTAACCACCTACATGATGTACCAAAAGATGAGCCTTAATCCAGTCATCTTTAAGCTCATGATATTGGTTACAAGTTCGATTATTTTGATAGCACTCATCAGCATGCGCTATAAAATCAGCGTTCATGCTGCCGCTATATGGGGAGTCGCAGGTTTTTTTAGTGCCTTAAGTTCTTTCTATTATACCAAAAGTCTTATAATAGTACTGCCCCTACTCTTTCTATTTTCTGGATTAACCGTGTTTGCACGACTCAAACTAGGGAGACACACACCTAATGAAACTTGGTTAGGAGCCCTATTTGGGTTTCTGTACTTCTATTTCGGATTTTCTTTAGTGGCTTAAAAGCCACTGAAGTTTATGCCAAACGTAGACATTCGTGGGTTGTTTCCTCCTGTTGGAGGAGAGGAAAATGCGTCATTGAGGTAGGTCTTGTAAAAAAGATGAAAGGATCTAAATCCAAAGCGCAACTGAAGTCCATAACGAAAGTTTTCCAACCCTAAATCACCATAAAGTTTCTCTTTTCGCGTCTCATCACCAAAATCATATTTGATCTTCGTATGATTGCCTATTCTCAACCCTGCAATAGCACCAATACCAATGAACCAACCTTCTCCCGCAACAGTTTTAAGTGGATGAATTCTAAATTCAACTGGAACCTCTAAGTAAGTAGACACCAGTTTATTCTTTCTCATAAAAATACCACCAATCGTATCTAAACTCACTGCACCATTAGCATCTCTGACCCATGTCAAATCGTTCTCGAAGGCCACTCTTTCAAACGTGAAACCGCCTGCGCCATAAAAGGAAATTCGGCTAGAGATTTCAAATCGTTTATTATAATAAATGCCAAGGGAGTTAGATCCCCAAGCTCTTACTGGAAGCTCATCAACTTGAGGTGACCAAATATTAAATCCATAGTCAATCATTAAATCTCCTGGCAGATCTGGCTGGGATGGGCGATTAACATCTTGCGCAAAAGTCAAATTGGCAACAAACAATAAAATGGCAACCCCTCCGAATGTCTTCATATCTCTTTTTTACTATAATAATTATGGTGCTCTAACCTTGTAGCATTCTTTAAAATCTTGTCAATTCAAATGCTCGGCCTTAATAACTTGAATTTTCGGCAAAGATAGAATCTATTTTAAAACCTAGGTCTTTAATGATGATTTAAACGACAAATTATTAACTTCGCATTCAGTTTTGAAAATAAAGTTATTTCAATAATACAAGCGAAGAACGAAGGTATATTCTTGCCTCGCTCAAATTGATTTAATGATCACAAAAAGTGTTAATAAAGAATCTATTTTAGATATTGGATAGCACTTGACCTAAAACCTTTGATGATGGGTGTTTCTCACAAAGGTAAAATGAGTTTGGTAGATGAAAAGATATTCTATCTTTAATTATATTTGAAACATGGCTTCCTAGCTCAACTGAATAGAGCACCTGATTACGGCTCAGGAGGTTTCAGGTTTGAATCCTGAGGAGGTCACTATAAATCAAGCGGTTACGGATTAATTTCTGTAATCGCTTTTTTATTTGCCCTGAAATTGTACAAAAACACGCCCTTAGTCTCCATTACTATTGCTGCAAAGTATCAATAGTAAACATATAACACGTGCTGGATTGGCTCCACTCTCATCAGAAATACAATTGCTTCATTTTTATATATTCAAAACTTTCGATTCACAACTTCTCTCCAATCAAGGTTTCTAAAGAATGTTTTCATTTTGTAACAGTTGATTAATCTTGAGGCAGGATATTTTTAATGGACTAATGTCTTTTATGGTAATGTTCATTTTTTTAGATCTGCGGGGAAATATCTGGCAGCTACCGAGTAATTATGTAGCAATATCAGACTGGGTTTGTAAAGAAAGGGCGCTCTTTCATCTCAAAATTATTTCGAATTTTGAGATGAATGCGCTAAATAGCTCGAACGCTTACTCCGTAGACACCCTGGTTTACAGATAGAGTAGCTGATCGTTTATTTTAGGAAATGGAAAGTACCCAAGTCATTCTATTAGAGATGTTCCTTCTATCGATTACAATTAAACGCATAGAAAGCTCAAGACTTAGTAATTATATCAAATGATTTATAAGTAATTATTACTGACATCCGACATAACCCAAATTTTGACAAAAAGGGGCTCTAGCTTTAAAATTAAGGTGATTTTCCTGAGTTTCTAAAAACACCCCCCTCCTTGAGAGCAAATAAATTGAGTTGTACTATTTTGAGATCACGCT
>JAVJRN010000022.1:0-35305 GCA_040218415.1 Cyclobacteriaceae bacterium | reverse complement strand
CAAGATTTGTATTTTTAACCATGATGTTCAAAGTGTGAAGACTTCAAACATCAGCAACTTTAGCGAGGTATCAAATCCTCGCTATTGTATTTTTTCAAGAACTCACAAAATATCCCAGTTTTTAGTCGGATACCAGTAATTGAAAATTACTATTCACGATCAATAATAATGACGCTTCCACATAAAATTCCTGAACCAAAAGTTGTTCCTAAAATAATTAGGAATCGAAAGACAATTAATATCAGAACCAGTGATTTTAATTTTTTCACATCAACGTTTTTCTTCAATATTAGAACAGTACGTTCATTCGGAAACATCGAAAAATGGACACCAAAGCCTTTAGATCAAGCTATTGTAAAATACAAGGTTTCAATATTTAGGAACTCTTTAAAGATAATTTTGAAACTCTCTTTTTTGTAGTCAAAAGGCTTACAATAACCTTTATTTCTAGTAATCATTTCAATAACGGTAACTCCAAACAAATCAGTACGAAATAAAATAGGGTTTATTGTCTGGAAAAACCTAGCTTTGCATCCCGTAACAATAGCTAGGAATCTCAAAGCAAGCATGTCCAAAGTCAAATATATTTTCGTTACGGGTGGCGTGACATCCTCATTAGGAAAAGGTATCATTTCTGCCTCTCTAGGCAAGCTTCTTCAAGCAAGAGGATACTCTGTGACCATTCAAAAATTCGATCCATATATAAATATTGATCCAGGGACATTAAACCCTTATGAGCATGGTGAATGCTATGTAACCGATGATGGTGCGGAAACTGATCTTGATTTGGGTCATTACGAAAGGTTTCTCAACATCTCAACATCTCAAGACAACAACATTACCACTGGTCGTATTTATGACAATGTTATCCAACGAGAACGCGCAGGTGATTTTCTAGGTAAAACAGTGCAAGTTGTTCCTCACATTACAGATGAAATAAAAAACAATATTTTCAAATTGGGTGCCACCAATAATTATGATATTGTAATCACTGAAGTTGGTGGCTGTGTAGGAGATATAGAGTCTCTGCCATTTATAGAGGCCATCAGACAAGCAAGACTTGAACTTGGCCCTACCAATAGTTTATCCATTCATTTGACACTGGTGCCCTACCTAAAAGCGGCAGGTGAACTTAAAACAAAACCAACCCAACATTCAGTAAAAGAGCTTTTAGAGGCAGGTATTCAACCTGACATACTCGTTTGCCGATCCGAATACCCCCTATCGACTGAAATAAGAAAAAAACTAGCCTTGTTCTGTAATGTCAATGTGAATTCGGTTATTGAAGCTTTAGATGCGCCAAGTATTTACGATGTGCCCATTTTAATGAGAAAAGAAAAACTCGATGAAAGAGTCCTGTCTCGTTTTAAAAAGTCGTACAAGACAGAACCGAAGATAGATGCATGGAAGGAATTTTTAGGGAAACTAAAGAACCCAACCAATGACGTGCGTATAGGACTTGTAGGTAAATATGTTGAGTTACAAGATGCCTATAAATCAATCGCTGAGTCATTTACTCATGCAGGGGCACATAATGAATGCAAGGTTAATCTAGAATGGATACATGCTGAAGATGTTGAAGACAACACTGTAGAAAAACTATTTTCGCAACTTGATGGAATTTTAGTGGCACCTGGTTTTGGTGCTAGAGGAATCGAAGGCAAAATCACTACAGTGAAATATGCTAGAGAAAATAAAATACCCTTCTTTGGCATATGTTTAGGAATGCAATGTGCAGTCATCGAGTTTGCAAGAAATGTATTGAAGTTAAAAAAAGCCAACAGCACAGAGATGGATCCGAAAACTAAATATCCGGTGATCGACATCATGGAAGATCAAAAGGCAGTGAAAAATTTCGGAGGCACCATGCGACTTGGCGCTTACACTTGTGAATTGAAAAAAGGAACCAAAGCTTACTCGGTATATAATCATACGAAAATTTCAGAGCGTCACAGGCATAGATACGAATTTAACAGCCAGTACCTTGAAGCTTTTGAAAACGCAGGAATGATTGCTTCTGGAAAAAATCCAGACACTAACCTAGTAGAGATCATGGAGATCAAAGATCACCCTTGGTTTATCGGCGCGCAGTTTCATCCCGAACTTAAATCCACGGTTGTGAATCCGCATCCTCTTTTTATGAAATTCGTAAAAGCTGCAATGTTGTCCAAACAGGAAAAAAATAATAATTAATAAAAGTTAGATAGAACATTTTAGAAGAATGGATAGAAATCAATTCATAGGTTTGATTGTCATGCTCGTTTTTATAACGGTGTATTTTCAATTTTTTGCCCCGGAACCAATCCCAGTGGAGGAGTCGAGCAACAATACTGAAGTAACTAGTGATACCACAAATAAGTCTTCAATATCAACCCAACCAGAGACCATACTCTCCGATAGTGCTATGACACGACTCAATGAGATGAAATATGGTATTTTTTCATCGGCAGCTAAAGGGGTCGCAAAAGAGATTGAAGTTGAAAATGATGATCTCAAACTTAAATTCAGTACTAAAGGAGGTTTACTCACTTATGTTGAGCTCAAAGAATTTAAAGACTTTCGCGGAGAGCCTTTGATTTTGGTAGATGAGTCACATTCAGATATGGATTTCACTGTAAATCACTTGTCCAAAAATGTAGATTTATCTGAGTTGTATTTTACAACAACCTCCCGAAATACTAAAGTTACTTCGGATTCTACACGTATAAGTTTCCGACTTCAGTTATCAGGAGGCCAAACTTTAACCTACGTTTACACCATCCCTAAAAGCGGTTATGAAATAGGATTTAAAATTGATCAACAAAATATCACTCCGTTGTTAAATGGTGGTCTGACTTTAAGTTGGAAACAAAAAATGAATCGATTAGAACTCGATTTCAAGGATGCTAGAAACCGTTCCACAGTAAAATACAGGACTACAGATGGAGAAGTTGACGAATTGTCAATGACTTCTACAGACAATGAAGAGGAAAACCTTGAGTCCCCTATTAATTGGGTGTCATTTAGACAAAAGTTCTTCACATCCTCGGTCATAAGTGCTTCACCTTTTACCAAAGGATATGTGTCTTCTGCTATCAACTTTGAAGATACTACCTCCATAAAAAACGTAGCGCTCTCATTAAATATGCCATTAGAGGATTTCGTTGGGAACAAAACTGCTATGAGATTCTACTTCGGGCCAAATAATTATGCTATTCTCAAAAATGTTGCGCCCGATTTTAGCGAGAATGTGGATTTGGGTTGGTTTGTTTTGTCATGGATCAACAAATATGCGATCATTCCTATATTTCATTTCCTTGAAAGGTTTACGAGTAATTATGGAATCATCATCATCATCATGGTATTCATTCTCAAACTGGTACTTTCTCCATTAACCTATAAGTCACATTTAGGTATGGCCAAAATGAAAGTGATGAAGCCCGAACTTGATGAGCTCAAAGAAAAGCATGGAGAAGACATGCAAAAGGCGCAGCAAGAACAAATGGCACTATACCAAAAGGTGGGAATTAATCCATTGAGTGGATGTATTCCCATGGTACTTCAGATGCCTATTCTATTTGCCATGTTCTATTTCTTTCCTAATTCCATAGAGTTAAGACAAGAAGGTTTTTTATGGGCGTCCGATTTGTCCACTTATGATAGCGTGTTAAACTTACCTTTTACCATTCCGTTTTATGGTGATCATGTGAGTTTATTTACAATACTGATGACAGCTTCCACGATCCTTTATACATGGTCAAATAGTCAGGTTACTACCGTTCAAGGGCCCATGAAATCATTACAATATGTGATGCCAATTATGTTCCTATTCTTCTTAAATAGCTATGCATCAGGATTGACTTTTTATTATTTCGTATCTAACATAGTCTCATTCGGTCAGATTGCATTGTTTAGAAAATTCATAGATGAAGACAAAATCAAAGCTATACTCGACGAAAATCGTAAAAAGAACAAGGACAAGAAAAAGTCAAAATTCCAACAAAAGTTGGAAGACGCCATGAAGGCAAGCAAGGAGGCCCAGAAAAATAGCAAAAAGAAAAATAAATAATTATTGAACAAGACAATATGGATGTAACTCATTGATTTATAAAAGGCTACAAGATTTCACAAGTAGGTCAATGGGTTTTCTTTTTTGGTATCACCTTTATCTTGTTATTACATTAAATATATTTGTCTCCTTTTCAATATCAAAAAGAGAATCATACAATAAGCATTATGGGCAAAATCATAGCAATCGCTAATCAAAAAGGAGGAGTTGGAAAAACAACAACAGCTATCAATCTGGCTGCCAGCCTCGCGGCACTTGAGCTTAAAACCCTTATTGTCGATGCAGATCCTCAAGCGAACGCTACATCTGGAGTGGGTATAAATCCGAAAGAGGTAGAAGTGAGTATTTACGAATGCATGGTTGATGACATAGAAGCCAAAAAATGCATCGTTCAAACGGATATTAAATATTTAGACATTATTCCTTCTCACATCGACTTGGTGGGTGCGGAAGTTGAGATGGTAAGTATTGATAAAAGAGAGCAAAAGATGAAAATGTCTCTCTCCGCAATTAAGGATGATTATGATTATATCATCATTGATTGTTCTCCTTCACTTGGTCTTATTACTGTGAATGCGCTGACTGCTTCAGATTCATTGATCGTTCCTGTTCAATGTGAATACTTCGCGCTAGAAGGATTAGGAAAACTTTTAAATACCATCAAGATCATTCAAAACAGATTAAACCCTGAATTAGAGATCGAGGGGATTCTTCTCACCATGTATGATTTAAGGTTAAATTTATCTAATCAGGTTGTTCATGAAGTGAGAACACATTTTAAAACTATGGTATTCAACACATTGATACCTAGAAATATTAAATTGAGCGAATCACCAAGTTTTGGCGTACCCGCCATCAGTCATGATGCCGATAGCAAAGGAGCTATCTCCTATTTGAATCTTGCCAAAGAAATTTTAGAAAGAAATCAAGTAAACGCTGCATAATGGCTGACGCAAAGTGGAAAAAAAAGACAGGTTTGGGCAGAGGGCTAGGCGCATTACTGGAAGATTCTGAAGATAAGAAAGAAATAAGTGGTTCAGGTGCGACAATAAGAGGCGCAATCAGTGAAATTTCTCTTGATCAAATCGAAGTAAATCCTTTTCAACCAAGGACAGACTTCAATCAAGAATCACTAATCGAATTAGCCGAATCAATAAAAGTTCAGGGTATTATTCAGCCTATTACTGTTCGAGCTTTAAGTGAAGATACCTTTCAGTTAATCTCGGGAGAAAGAAGATACCAGGCGTCAAAGATTGCCGGATTAGATAGTATACCTGCCTATATCCGCACGGCCAATGACCAGCAAATGCTGGAAATGGCCTTGATTGAAAATATTCAGCGGGAAAACTTGAATGCAATAGAAGTTGCACTCAGTTATCAAAGACTAATTGCAGAATGTGATCTTAAGCAAGAAGAATTAGGAGATAGAGTCGGTAAAAAAAGAACAACTGTAAATAACTATCTGCGGTTATTGAAACTACCGCCAGACGTTCAAATTGGTTTGCGAGATGGTAAAATATCTATGGGCCATGCAAGAGCATTGGTCAACATAGAAAATATTGATATTCTTCTTGATGTATATAAAAAAGCTGTTGCCGAAGGGCTTTCCGTAAGAAAGGTGGAAGATTTGGTGAGAAACCTCTCCACTCCTGCCCCAATAAAAAAGGAAAAAGAAATTATTGATCCTGAAATTGGGAAGATTCAACAAAAATTGACTTCACACTTCGGAACAAGAATTACAATTAAAGCGGACGGGAAAAACAAAGGTGAAATTAAAATTCCATTTGTATCTAGTGAAGAACTCAATAGAATTCTTGAAGTACTCGCTATTTAATCGGAGTACGGTATTCTTAATTCTTTTTTTCTCGCTTAATTTTTTAAGCGCCCAAGTAAAACTAATTGATGCCTCTGACTCAACATTTATAGAGAATCTTGGGTCCATAGAAGAGTTTCAGAGCGTTTCAAATTTAGACCCTAATAAAGCAGCCGTTCTCTCTGCCATTCTACCTGGACTAGGTCAAGCGTACAATGGGCAATTCTGGAAAATACCTATTGTCTACGGAGGAGCTATTATTATTGGACATTACATCAATTACAATCATCAGTTTTATCATGAGTTTAGAAATGCTGTAGATGCCGCTCGTGACAACTCTGATCAAACAATTAATTTTTATGGTGAATCTTTTAGCACAGAAACTGCCGTAAGAAACAGAGATCAGTTTAGAAGAGATAGAGATTTTCTTATTATAGTCGGAGGAGTGTTCTATTTATTGAATATTGTTGATTCACATGTTTCGGCTCACCTCAAAGAGTTTGATATCAATGACAACCTTTCTATGAATATCAAACCGACTATTCAATCATCTCCTGTATTTTCGCAATCATTTGGATTTACATTGGCTTTAAATATTAAATAGTGAAGATAGCATTGATCGGGTATGGTAAAATGGGCCGCACCATTGAAGAAAT
Organism: Cyclobacteriaceae bacterium; assembly: GCA_040218415.1. Lineage (GTDB taxonomy): Bacteria > Bacteroidota > Bacteroidia > Cytophagales > Cyclobacteriaceae > JAVJRN01. The sequence goes on along the minus strand of JAVJRN010000022.1, from coordinate 28,788 downwards.
AGCACTAAATTCTGGGCATTCCATTTCGTATATTATTGACAAAGACAATCAATCCGATATTGAATTAATCCATCCTTCCAATACGGATATAGCCATTGAATTCACTGTACCAGAATCTGCCTTTCGCAACCTACAAATACTTGTTAAAAACGGCGTAAAAACTATTTGTGGAACCACTGGCTGGCTCGATAAACTCGCTGAAATCAGGTCGCTTGTAGAAGAGACTTCAGGAACATTTTTATATGCTTCCAATTTTAGTATTGGCGTAAATTTATTCTTTGAAATGAATGAATGGCTCGCTCAAAGGATGAATAAGCTTTCGAAGTTTGAAGCCGAACTAGAAGAGATTCACCACACTGAGAAAAAGGACGCCCCGAGCGGCACTGCTATAAGTATTGCAGAAGGTATTATTAAAAATCATAATAAATACAAAGGCTGGGCACTAGAAGAAGCTTTCGAAGATTCTGACGAGATCAAAATCAAGCATAAGCGAGAAGGTAGTGTGCCAGGTACGCATGTTGTTACCTACAAAAGCTCCTTAGAAAGTATCGAAATTAAACACACAGCTCACGATAGAAAAGTTTTCGCGCAGGGTGTAATTGAAGTGGCTCAATGGGTTACTAATCAAAAAGGATTACTTACAATTAAAGATTATATCAAAAGCTTAGTATAATATGTACTATAACGACTTTACTTTTATTTCAACGCTTCTGTTTTTTGTTGTTTGGTACCTCCTTCAAGGAGTAGCTTACTACAAGTTTTTTGAAAAAGCTAATCAACCAGGATGGGCAGGTTTTGTGCCTTTTTACAATTACTATATTCATATTAACCTCGTAGGCAGGCCAAAATATTGGGTATTACTATTGTTAGTACCAGTTGTCAACTTCTTTGTTGGATTGACAATACATCTTGATTTATTGAAATCATATGGAAGATTTTCTTATGTCGACCAAGTATTAGGGGTATTGTTAGCGCCTTTTTATATGGTTTATGTAGCCTATGCTGATACCAAATATGAAGGAAAAGCAACAGAAATACCGAAAAAGCCAAAAACTATAGGGCAAGAATGGATGGAAGCCATAGTTTTTGCAGTTTTTGCGGCTACACTTATTCGTTGGGTATTTATGGAAGCCTATGTCATCCCTACTCCTTCCATGGAAAGATCACTCTTGGTTGGAGACTTTCTTTTTGTAAGCAAAATCAATTATGGCCCTAGAACGCCAAAAACTCCACTTCAACTCCCATTAACACATGCTAAAATATGGGGTACGGAAATTCCATCGTATATTGAAGCCGTTCAACTTCCTCAATACAGACTTCCTTCACTAACTAAAGTTGAAAGAAACGATGTAGTCGTATTTAACTACCCTCCAGAATTTCAGCACCCGAAAGATTTGAGAACTCACTATATAAAAAGGTGTGTGGCAGTTGCTGGTGACGTTATCGAAGTAAGATCTGGTCAAGTATATATCAACAACGAAAAAGGCATCAATCCTGAGTTAATGCAGCACCGTTACTTTATCGAAACAGATCAAGTTATCAGGGAGCGGGTGTTTTCTAACTATGGAGTGTGGGAATACGGCGCTCCACTTATGGCAAACGGAAGTAAAGGCTATGGTGCATTCATGACAGCAGAAACTGCCGAAGAACTAGCAAAGCTTGATTTTGTGAAATCCGTCAGTGTTCAATTCTCGAGCAAAGAAAATATAGAGCCTCGAATATTCCCCAATGCAAAATATTATCCCTGGAACGCCGATAATTTCGGGCCATTGCAAGTCCCAAGCCGAGGATTAACTATTGAAATAAATGAGCGATCTCTGGCTAAATATGGATCTACCATAAGAAACTATGAAGACATTGACGATATAGAGATTGGTCTGGACGAACTTAAAATTGATGGTAAAACGGTGGCCAACTATACCTTTAGTAAAGATTACTATTTTATGATGGGCGATAATCGACACAACTCTGAAGACTCAAGGTATTGGGGATTCGTATCAGAAGATTTTGTTGTTGGTGAGGCCTCATTTATATGGATGTCTTTAGATGATAAAGCCTCCTTTTTAAACAAAATAAGATGGTCTCGATTAATGAAAGCTATTGATTAGGCTTTTCAGAGATGTAATTGAGAAAGTAAATAAACAATAAATCTGATAAAAATTATTATTACCAAGATAAAAGCAGTTAGCGAAAGGAATCCCTTCACCTTATTGCTTTTTTCTTTCTCTGGCTCGTAAAAATTATAATAATCGTCTCCTCCTTGCCCCATTACTATTATTAATTATTTTAATATCTGTTAAACCTTTTTGAATACAATTTGCGTGAACAGTAAAATATACTGTAGATCTTCAGGTTATTTACCATATTATTTTGCCTTTTCCTCTTTCTGATAGAAAAGAATTCACTTTACTAAAATGTCTATTTCCAAAAAAACCACGATCAGCCGAAAATGGTGATGGATGAGCCGACTTTAACACTAAATGTCGACTCTCGTCAATCAACTCTCCTTTTTTCTGTGCGTATGCTCCCCATAGTACAAATACCAAATCACTTTTACCATCGGATAAATATTTAATAACATTATCTGTAAACAACTCCCATCCCTTTTTCTGGTGTGAGCCTGGTGAAGAGGCTCTAACTGTTAATGTCGCATTGAGTAACAAAACCCCCTGCTCCGCCCAATGGAGTAAATTTCCGTGCGGAGGAATTTCTTTCCCTATGTCTGATCTCAGTTCTTTAAATATATTCAATAAGGACGGAGGAAACTTCACCCCTTCATTCACTGAAAAACAAAGACCATGCGCTTGACTAGCGCCATGATAAGGATCTTGACCAATGATGACTACCTTGAGTTTATTAAGTGGAGTGCTGTCGAAGGCTTGAAATATTTGTGAACCCGGCGGATAAATCGTCTGTGTCTTATATTCTTCTTTAACAAACTCAACCAAGTCTTTGAAATATTGCTTCTCAAACTCGCTATGAAGCAATTCACGCCAGCTCTCTTCTATCTTTACGTTCATAAGGGAATAAAAAATTTGGGTCTTATGCAAAATAAGAAATAAAACCCCTAAATTTCTTTTTTCAAATTGGTAATATGATCACTGATATCACGAAAGGCGTAAAAATTTCTGTGCAAACAGAGTACCAACAGGAATATTCCAATCCAGTGCAAGATCATTATGTTTTCACCTACCAAATCAGTATTGAAAATCTCGGAGATAAAACAATTCAATTGTTGTCCCGCCACTGGGAGATAGTAGATATAACTTATTTACGTCGAGCAGTCGATGGCGAAGGTGTAGTTGGTAAACAACCCATTTTAGAGCCAGGGCAAAAACACGAGTATGTGTCTGGTTGTAATCTAAAATCTGGTTTAGGTAAAATGTTTGGTTATTATACCATGGAACGCTTAGTAGATGGGAAAGTATTTCAAGCCAAAATCCCGGAATTCGAAATGATTGTGCCTTTCAAACTGAATTAATTTTTGTCTTCTTTCATTTTTAGGTTTTGTCAATATGTGAAATATTGGTGGACGTCAAAGAATGCACATGGACTACATTCTCCATTTCTTTTTCGCTTTTACAATGAAGTAATTAAAAAAAGATCAGTAGTTCCGGAAGAGTTAAAAGTTATCAGAAAAAAGCTCTTTAAAGAAAAGAGTATTCTGGAATACATCGATCCCAAAACAAAATATGTATTTCGAAAAAGTATTCGTGAAATAGCAAGAGGATCACTGTCAAAATCAAATTTCAGTCTTTTTCTTAGTAATCTCATTCAGTGGCAAGGCTACTCAACAGTTCTTGAAACCGGCACGTCAATCGGCTATAACAGCCTTTTTCTTTCTAAAACTACACGAGCACGTATATTTACGATTGAAGGCTCTCAGGTCATTTATGATTACGCCAATGAATTTATTAAAAACCACAATTGTCAGAATATTAACATAATTTATGGAAATATTCATGAAATATTTGAAAGACATTTAGCGTTAATGAAGCCAGATCTTATATTCTTAGATGCTGATCATCAATCGAAATCAATACTGAATCAAATTGAATGCATCAAAACTACACACATTCCGAAATGCATCGTCATCCACGATATTTATTGGTCTCCAGATATGTACAATGCTTGGCGAACAATAATATCCGACAACCAATTAACACTTACCGTAGATATATTTGAAGCAGGCATTGTTTTTCCAGATTACAATGGTGTAAAGCAACATTTTAAAATCAGATTCTAAACATTAGCCACAGTTTGCTAAGACATTGCCTAATTTTGCCGAAGCTTAATGATTAGCAACGCAAAAGTTAGAAAAGAGAAAATTAACATTTTAAAAATTAGAAAATGGAGCATCAAGAGCTGAAAAATGAAGCTTATCAACCTACCAAAAATAATAGAACCCCTATTCTTATCGGCGTTGTAGTCTTGCTATTGGGCATTGTGGCTTTTTTTTACTTCAAGTATGAAGAGGAAAAAGGCCTCAAAGAAGCGCAGACTAAAGAATTAAATGCCACAGTATTGGCACTTGATTCAATTTCGGGTCAGCTCAACGATAAAATTTTGACAATTTCTCAACTAGGAGGTGAAATAGATACGCTCGTTGCGCTAAGAGATCAGCTGGAGGCTGAAAAAAAATCACTACTTAGACAAGATAAAAATCAGAAACAGCTCATAGCAACCTTGAAAGGAAAGGTATCAGGATACACTGAGTTGTTATTAGCGAAGGATGTTGAAATTGAAAAGCTTAAAAAAATAAATGAGGAGCTTGTCACAGAAAACACGGAACTGAAAACCGAAAAAAACGTCCTTAACGCTTCCATTAAAGAAATCAATAAGGCGAAGGAAGAACTTGCAGAAAAAGTTGCCTTTGCTGCCAGACTCAAAGTGAGCGGCATGAAAGTTTATGCTGTGAATGAAAGTGGCAAAGAAAGAGAGTCTGAATTTAGAAATAGACATATTGAACAATTGAAGGTGACTTTCAACGTCACAGAAAACAAAGTGGCACCTATTGAAGGAAAAGAATTGCTGGTTAAAATAACCGCCCCTGATGGTAATACGCTTTTTGATGTCACGAATGGTTCTGGATCTTTCACTTTTGAAGGTCGTGAAATGTTCTACACCGTAAAACAAGAAATTCTATACGACAAGACCACCCAGCAAGTAACCGTGTTCTACAAAAAGGGAAGCGATTTCCCCGTTGGACTGCACCAAGTCGAAGTATATACTGATGATTATAAAATGGGACAAGGCACTTTTACCGTGAAATGATAACTAATCCATTTCGCTTTACAAATACTTTTGCCTAACTTCGCAACTCGAAAAATTTTTATCGTTTTACACAAAATTCCAATGACAAAAAATTACGAAACAGTATTCATTTTAACTCCCGTTTTGTCTGATACTCAGATGAAGGATGCTGTTGACAAATTCGCTGGAATCTTGACTGAAGGAGGCGCTAAAATCTTAAACAACGAAAATTGGGGTTTAAGAAAACTAGCATATCCAATTCAGCACAAGACCACAGGGTTTTACCACCTAATCGAATTTGAAGCAGAACCAACTTTGATCAACAAGCTCGAAATCGAGTATAGACGAGATGAAAAAGTTATGAGATTCTTAACTACCGTACTTGACAAACATGCGATCAAGTACAATGAAAGAAGAAGAAACGGAGCATTTAACAAGAAAGAGGAGGTGAAATCATGACATTACAAAACGAACCTATCAACAGAGAGCAAAAGAAAGACAAATACTGTCGGTTCAAAAAAAATGGTATCAAGTATATAGATTATAAAGATGCTAATTTCCTGCTCCCATTTGTAAATGAACAAGGTAAGCTTCTGCCAAGAAGAATTACCGGAACAAGTTTGAAGTATCAAAGAAAAGTTGGTCAGGCTGTGAAAAAAGCAAGACACATTGCTTTGATGCCTTATGTTACTGACTCTTTAAAGTAAGCACCTATGGAAATTATTTTAAAAGAAGACATTAAAGGAGTAGGCTACAAAAACGATATCGTGGATGTAAAGCCTGGATTTGGTAGAAACTACCTCATTCCTCAAGGATTCGCTATTATAGCAAGCACGTCAAACAAGAAAATGATCTTGGAAAACGTTCGTCAAGCAGCTCATAAAGCAGAAAAATTGAAGAACGATGCAGAAAGCATAAGTGAAAAACTTAAAAGCCTTACTGTAGAGATTAAAACAAAAGCTGGTGAGTCTGGTAAAATTTTTGGCGCTGTAACAGCACTTCAAATTTCAGATGCCTTGAGAGAGAAAGGTTTTGATATTGATCGTAAGAAAATCAGTGTTGGAAGCATCAAATCTCTGGGTGATTATCAAGTGGAGATTGATCTACATAAAGATGTACAAACTGAAATCACTGCTTCAGTAATATCAGAATAATAAACATTACCTTTTTTAAAAAGCCTTTTCTTTGCAGAAAAGGCTTTTTTTTGTTTCAGATATAAGTCATATCGCGAATGTTCGAGAGATTTCTAATTGTTTATTAAACTACTTACATGAAATTCATCCTTCCATTCAATCACAAAGCGGCAAGTTTTAAAATTTCCTTTGACGATAGTTTTTTATCAATTGGATCTTGTTTTTCAACTCACCTTTCTTCCTACTTAAAAAGTAATAAGTTTAGTGTTTTTGATAACCCAATGGGTATAATGTACAATCCTCTGTCCATTATCTATTGTTTAAAGCACGCGCTAATGGGTACGGTGAAGGAAGAGTTAATCATAGAGCGAGATGGTGTATTCTATTACTATCACGCACATTCAATGATCAATGCTCGATCTAAAGCTGAACTAAAAAAAATACTTGAGGAGATTAATCAAACCACATTATCAAAACTGAAATCAGTTAATTACTTGGTTATCACTTGGGGAACAGCTTATTCTTTCGTGCATAATTCCTTTAGTGAAACGGTGGCTAATTGTCATAAAATGCCGTCAATGCTTTTTAGTAAAACAATTATTGATGCAGAAACAATCGTTCTAGAAACCCAAAGATTACTTGAAGAATTACACTCAATCAACCCTAATGTGAAAATTATTTTATCTGTTAGCCCTGTCAGGCATACTAAATTGGGTCTTTCGGAAAACACTATTGGGAAGGCGGAACTCATCAAAGCAAGCTTAGCGCTTAGTAAGACATCTGATAAAATCCACTATTTCGAATCATATGAATTAGTCACAGATGTCCTCAGAGACTATCGATTTTTCGATGCTGACATGGTTCATCCAAACGAGCAGACCGTTGATTATGTATTAGATAATTTTAAAGATGTTTTTTTTAATTCAGAATTGAAAACATTTATCACCGAATGGGAACAAATTAAACTCGGACTCCAACATCGTCCGTTTAATCCCTCTAGCCAGAACCATCAAACTTTTCTTATCAATCTAAGAAATCGAATATTAAACCTTGATAAAAGTGGAAATTTCGATGAGGAGTTGGCAAGTATCAATAGAATGATTGATTAATCAGAGACTTATCAAAATTTAAGCTGGAAGTTGATTTTTTTGTTCATATTACTGATTTAAACCTGAAAATTCCAATATGAAATCGAGCAACGATTCAGGAGCCAACAGACTTATTAAAAGCACCAGCCCCTACCTTAAACAACACGCTTATAACCCTGTAAACTGGTTCCCTTGGGAATCAGAAGCCCTAGAGTTAGCCAGAAGAGAGAACAAACCCATATTACTGAGCGTAGGCTACAGCTCGTGCCATTGGTGTCATGTGATGGCTCATGAATCATTTGAAAATGAACGTATTGCCGATTTTATGAATGCCAATTTTATCAATATAAAACTTGATAGAGAAGAGAGACCTGATATTGACCAAATATACATGGATGCTGTTCAGAATATGGGGTTGAGAGGCGGTTGGCCTTTAAACGTATTTCTTACCCCCGACCAAAAACCTTTTTATGGCGGAACTTATTTTCCGGCTCAAAATTGGTTTAAGCTATTACAAAGTATTACTGATGCTTATCAAAATAACTTTGACAAGTTACTTGAGTCAGCGAACAAATTCGCTGAGAGTGTTTCCGATAACTACGGAGCAAAATATGGATTAGGTAATGATATTCAAAACTTAATGATTGAAGACTTTGAAAAATCCGTCTTATCTATTCAAGATAAATTCGACAAAGTATGGGGCGGTATGAATAGATCCCCAAAGTTCCCCATGCCCTCCATCTGGAATTACTTTTTTCATTTAACTTATTACAAGCCAAACCCAGAATTAAGGAAACACCTATACTTCACATTAGATAAAATCGCATCTGGTGGCATCTATGACCAAATTGGTGGCGGGTTTTCTAGGTATTCTGTAGATAATGAATGGCATGTTCCTCACTTCGAGAAAATGCTCTATGATAATGGACAACTATTGACATTGTACAGTATAGCATTTAAAGAAACTCAAAATCCCCTTTATAGAAAAATTATTACTGAAACAGTAACCTGGCTAAAAAGGGAAATGATGAGTGGTAATGGTGGTTTTTACGCAGCGCTTGATGCCGATAGCGAAGGAGTAGAAGGTAAGTTTTACGTCTGGTCTCACGAGGAGTTTGTTCAACTGGCTGGCGAAGACTCTTCGATACTTTCTGCCTACTTTGATGTTTCGTTGAAAGGGAATTGGGAAGGCACCAATGTATTGCGCGTATTGGAGGATATTCCAGTCATTGCCAAAAGATTTCAAGTTAATGAAGACGAACTGATTGTTAAAATCGACATGTTTAAGAAAGTGGCTCTTGACAAACGAGATGAACGTATTAGACCCGGTTTAGATGATAAGATATTGGCGAGTTGGAATGCCCTTATGCTTACTGGCCTACTTCATGCCTATCAAGCAATAAAAGATGATAATCTAACTGATATGATCAATCAAAATGCCAATTTTTTGCGCGAATCGATGATTATTGACGACATACTTATTCGTTCTTTTGGTTCCAAAAATGAAGGATATCTTGAAGATTATGCGGCAGTAATTCAAGCTTTTATCACCTATTATGAAACATTCGGTGATGAAAAATACCTCATGACTGCAAAAAAATTGGCCGATCACGTAATTAACAATTTTTACGACGAGAATGAATTGTTGTTCTATTATACAAGCGAGAAATCAGAGAAATTGATTGCCCGAAAGAAGGAGTTATTTGATAACGTTATCCCTTCCTCCAATGCACTTATGGCAGAAAACCTTTGGAAGCTAGGAGTTATCTTCTTCGATGCAAAATATAAAAATATGGCAAGTAAAATGGTTGATCAAGTCAGCCATTTAATAGGTAAAGAGCCCGAATATATGTCTTATTGGTCTTTGGTCGCAATCAACATGATGAACTCAACAGCCGAGATAATGATAATAGGTAGTGACTACAGCCAATTTCTTGATAGTATTAATAAAAAATTTATACCTTCAAAAATATGCCTAGCTACAGAATTTAGTAGTGAGCTTGAATTGTTTAATCACAAAACTATATTGCATAATCAAACTACCGTTTACCTGTGTCACGGCAAAACATGTAAAAGACCCGTTTTTTCAGCGCAAGAAGCACTTGATTTAATGAAAGAATGAGGTTTTTCTGTCTGTCTCAATGATAAATTAAATCAATCAGCTAACTTTACAGTGTATGTTATTACAGGAAGAACGGGAATATTTATCCTATTTTAGAAATAAGCTCATTGAGGGCAATGACTTGTCTAAGGAAGACTTAATCAATCTTTGTGATCACTTGGACGAGACGATTGAAATGGCGAGTGTGTCATTTAAAATTGTAGAGCGGTTAAGATCAAACTATTCTAAATTACAACAAGCTCAAGTTCCTCCCAAAAGGTGATTGAACTTATTTTATGGTAGAATTAAACTTCTTTGAATAGTTTGACTTTTGAGCCGATACTACCTTAGCCTATGACTATAAGAAAATCCAAACCTCTAAAAATATATAGTCAACTTTTTTCAAGTAAGACCTAATCTTGAATTATTGTTAATCGATTCTGATCAAGGTGTTTGACGGAAAGAGCCTTAAATGAGAGAACAAGATCAACAACCTTCTTCCTCTATATTTTGGTCATGATTTCTATTAAAACTCTACAACCTAAAACTTGAGCTAAACGTTTAGGAAAATAATTAATAGATCATGCCTCAATTATTATTTGAACAACTTCTTTCTCAATCACTTTGGTTCGAACTTTGTACGATTCAATAAAAAGTCATATGAATAAATTGATAATCTATGGGTTATTATTATCCTCTTTTGCATTAAAAGCGCAAGAAAATAGAGAAACATTAGGAAAAAAAATAAGTGATATTACTTTCAAGTGGGATTTGGAATCTATTGCTCTCAACAGTTATGAGGGTCTACTAACATTCTGTAATGATAAGGAATATAGATATGGCGTCATTGATCTGATAAAGGAGATACACCACTATGATTCGGTACTCTATGATCGACTGAAAAAAGCAAATAGGCTTGGTGGTTCTAATAAAGAAATAAACAGGGCTATTAAAGAAATTGAGAAATTCGAAAAGGAATACTCAGCACGGAATTTTATTGCTTTCCTTCGAGAAGAATGTATCAGCGCTAGTTATATTGAAAAAAACTCAAAAGAGTTGAAAAACGAACTCGCCTCTGAGTCTTATGATGGTCAAATATTGATTGTTGAAAATCTATTGAACAAATACATCAAGCATATCACCAAACGTTTAGATCATATTAGAGAGCATGTTCAGCACTTACACATAGAATAATCTCTTCAATTTTGAGAATACGCTGGAGCTGTCAGTTATTAGATTCAATAAAACGGAGTTAGACTTAAAATATCTGGTTTCGTAATATAAACCGATATGTTCAACCGCTCATCCAATCAAAAAAGCTCCTTTTTAATCTTGATTAAATTGTAGTTTCATAATTCTGTACGTCTGCATCACATTTCGAATCTAAGCGTTAGTAGAAGCTCTGGAGTGGTTCTTATAGCGATCTTTTATTTTGATTATTGACCACTACTAATCACTTTGTCAATGCCTCTGCCTCTAAGCCTCTAGAAAAAACCCTTAATTTAAAGTTCAGAAAATAAGGGCATTTGCAGTAGCAATTTCAAGTCTAAGATAAGGATCCTGAGTCACTTAGTTACTTCATCCACAACAAAGAGGCCATTTCAAGTATATATGAAACGGCCTCTTACTATGTTGCTCGGTTTTTCTAAAGTGTGTTACCTATCAGTCACTTAAATCCAATTAATCCTTTTAATGCTGAATTATAATCTTACGCGGAGACCATTTGTTGTTATCATCATGTAGTTCCAGTAGGTAAACACCACTAGGTATTTGATCTGTAGGTACGACTAAACCAGCCGTTCCATCTTCAATTTTTCCATTTCGGACTGTTCTTCCACTTTGGTCGTATAAAGACCAACTTAGGTCATTTGCTGAAATTTTCTCTAAGTGAATCGTAAAATGATTATTTGCTGGATTTGGATAAACAAGGTAAATATCATCAGACCCAAACAAGTTCTCTAAACCTGTAGGAGGATCTTGCTTTTGCGTTGCTGCTATTTCACTGATCAATACCTCTTTAGCTTGCAATACTTTCTTAGAAACATCATCCTGAACAAAAATAACCACTGCCATTTGAGTTAGATCATTGATGTTTTTAATACTCCAAACTATATTTTCGCTTATTACTCTATTGATAGTTAAATCATCTTGATAAACTATTCCATCTGCAGCAGGGAGTATTTTCCTCAACACATTTTTAACAATCTCACCTTCACTGTACTTAATAGAAGAATTACCCGGATCAGCAATAGCAGGGAATGATACCTCCTTCTCGATTATTGCTATTTTCAGAGAGATTTCCTTTAACCCTTCGACAAGAATTTCAAAACTTACTTGTAGATCTAATGTAAACTCATCTCCTACTTCAGTCAATTGTAAATCTCCATTGGAATTACTTTCATCAAAAATATTCACTGAGCGATCAGCAAGCAATGCTTTGTCTCGAATAGTAGCATTCCACCCCAATAGTTTCAAGGAATCATCAGTATTTACCGTTGCTCCTAATGGTTGAAAAATAACACCATCTATTGCAGAATTAGGAACCTGCCCCACTCCATAATAACCTACCCTAGCAGAAGGATCTATCTGATTAATTTCATTTAATTGATCCCTCGCTCCTGTTGAAGCCAAATCAGTAAAATAATTTATCCAAATAAAGTCATCACCTTGACTCAGCATGTTGTCAGCATATACAAATGCATTTTTTGCCTCTTGAGATTCGGCGGAATTGAACGTTTCGATTAAAGGAACTTTTTCTCCATCAAAAATTTTGAAATCATCTAATACGAAACCAAAACCTTGTCCGGCCGCATTAGAACCGAGTGCAAACCTGAACCTAATGTTTTCGTTACTCGGTATCGAGTTTAGCGCCTCAATTAACTCCTCGCCAGTCCCAGTTAATCTTCCTCCTTCTCCATCAGGAATTGCTCTTGCCCAACCAAAACCATTTTGGTTATAACCTACTAGGTTGTTGCCTGATTGGAACCTGCCTCTCAGTGAAGATAGTGCGCTGTACTGTCCTGGTTCGGATTCTATTGTATTACTCAGATACCAATTATTCCCGCTTGACCCGTTTATATCAACTCCATCCACCTCATTCAAGCTGCTATAACTTCCTACCGGTAACCAAGTAACCCCATCATCAATGGTATATTGAAGAACAACACCATCCCTATTATCACCAAATTCGTAATTCATTAGGAAACCTACTATCGGGTTGTTCAAGGATAGCGTTTGGAAGTTTGGCGAATAAATCCAAGAATGTTCATTATTATTATAGGTAGCACCTGTTGAACCATCATTGGTTTCATATCTGGTATTTAGATAGGTCCACGAAGATGCTGTTACTCCTGATCTATCTTGATAACCATTGTCTGTATAATCTCTTTGATCAATTAACCACCCGTTTTCTTGAGAATCAAAATTTTCATCATATCGGTCATTAGCAATCGAACCATCCTGAGTATCCAAACTGTAGGTAGGCAATAAAGTCATAATTCTCGAAGAGTCAGTATCATCATAACTAAACTGAGTACATGTAGGTGTAGAAGTCATAGACACTGATATTCGATAGCTGCCATCATCAAATACTTCATTCGGAAACACTTCAGCAAATTGGATAGAGTCAATTTTCGAGTTGAATATTTGATCTATTTGTAATGGGTTATCAAGGCCATTAATGATTACTCTTGTCGATCGCACTGAATCTTCAAAGCGTCTTTGTGATCTATTATTATCTTCTATTTCTAATATTGTATTATTTAAAGAGGCTGTAAGTCCAGACCACCTAAATACAGGATCAGGAATTTCTCCAATAATTGCTTCAATTTCATTTCTGTTCAATTGTTGGGTTTCACATCCGTTTCGTATGGTTGTAACATAATAAGATTGACTCGCAGCTCCACTATATTTACCATCCACAAGGGTTAACCTATTCAAAAGATCAAAACCACTAGCCTCGGTAAAATTTAAATTGATCCTGTTTAGATTTTCATCAATTTTAGCCTCACCAGCATTTCTATTGTCATAAAAAGCATATTTCTCCTCCGCCTTTGGATCTGCTATGGCGAATACATCGGCCGAAGCATCAGACTCATCACAAAAGGTATAAGTGTAGTTTGACCAAGACAAATCTTTGTCGCTCGCACTACTCGTAATGACAATTTCACCATTATTATTTTTGGCGGTGTTTGTAGTCAATAAAAATTCAGGAGCGGCAGGTTCTGGATAAAGATTCATGGTATCGAGTTTAATTGGGCTCGTACAACCTGCGAAGGCTTGACTAGCAATTTGCCCAACTGTTTGCGTCACGTAAACATTGAGTACAGAATCGCTCGATATATTGTCATCTGTTCCACTGATTAACTCAGAAATATTGATAGTAAAAGTGCCTACTTCGGTTGGAGTGGCTCGGGTAACTTCACTTCCATTTCTAAATGCATCAACATCAGAATTTATATCAGGATTACTTACTTTCCAGAAAGAGAAATAATTAATACTGCTTTGTGAATTAGGGTCAGGCGAACCTCGCAACCAGTCTGCAACTCCAGCATAATCGATTCTAGTACTTGAGTTATTGAACTCATATTCACACCTATTTCCATCTACATCTGTGAAAATTTCTGATGGATCAGGAGTTCGTACTACAGAAATGGTAAATGACAAAGTGTCTTGACTTGCCCTAGCCCCTACACCAACGCTTGAACATCCAAGAAAACCATCCACACCACTATTGGCATCCGTCCTCTGTAAGAGTTTGAATAAATAAGTGCTGTCGCTTTTGTGCGCACCATTAAGCGTTAATTGATTTGCCAGTATAGTTGAGGTGATACCTCCGTCTTCGTTTTCATCTAAATACAACAGATTATTATTTCTATCATACCATTGAACGAAACCACCTGCTTCAACATTGCTAGCGATTACTGCTGAAACATCTTCAGAATCACAATAATATAAGCTTCTATCTGCAATAATCGGATCCGATGGCAAATTGTAAACGTACAATTTGATTCTAGACATATCTTGAATCTCCGTTTCACAGCCTTCAAATTGAGATCCATCCACCTCAATATTAGTTTGCTGCGAAAGTTTAAAATAAACGATCGTTTCTGATAGTGAACCAATGCCGAGGTTATCAGAATTTATTGTTATCAGGTTATCTCTATCATTATCCGTCAAAGTTTCAATCAAAGTTCCACGTGAGGAGACTCCTTCAAACTGCGTTTCAGAGGCAGAGTAAATATTTAAAGTAGCACCTGTATTTACGCGAACAGTGTATGAAACACCCGCAGTAGTACCTGCACAAAAGCTTTCCTCGTACCGAACAGTATCTTGAATAATTGGAGCAGTTGGGTCAGGGATCACATTTATATCCACCTGCGTATAGTCACTCTCACAGCCCCTAAAACCAGTTTCCACGTTTGTACTGAATGTTTGTGTTACATAATAAGAGTAAGTCTGTGTAACATTGGTGTTATTCGCTGTGTCGAGATCATTTTCATCCAACAAATCATTCATTGTTATAGATCGATTATTAAAACCACTCGTCGTGATTGAATCTCCTATTCCAAGGTCGACTTGTCTATACCATGTGTAAGATTGATTTCCTGTTCTTTGAGTTGTTGGTGCCGAAATATCATTTAAAGCTTCACCGCTGCACAAATAATACTCAACTATACCACTATTATTATACCCACCAGAAAATCTTGAAGCATTTGGGATTCTTGGAATCACATTCACAGAGATATTGAATTTTCTTAGACTTGACTCACAACCTACATACTGGTTATCGTCTGCCGGATAGTTGTTGTCGTGATCTCTTTGTGATAGATAGAAAACTGCAGAAGAACTATCTGAAGGTGTGTAATTCAAAAGACTCAAAATATCCTCACCAGTAATGGAGTAATCAGTGGTTGCGTTTACTGTTTGAAAACTATCCACAGCCACCAGACTACTGTTGTATAAGATAAAATAGCTTTCGGTTGGTTGGTTTTGATCAAGAGATGCATCAATTAAAACATCTTGTAAAGTCACAATGCCACCATCAGGAATACAATATTCAAAATAATATTGATCTCTTAATTCAGCGCTATTAAAACTATTACGAGAATCAGCCTCGTATTGGTACAAATTATTGGTGTTGCTTAGTCCATTCACAACAGGCGAGTCAGGATCTGGATATACTTGTACTACAACTCTATTGGTTTCCGATTCCGAACCATTTTTTGTTGATGATGCATTTACTGTACTCACACCTGTTTTCAGATCAATGTTATCAGTCACACTGTAATAAAATTGAGCTGATTGTCGACCTGTGGGGTTAGTATTCCCTCCAAAAAACTGATTAGCGATATTTATTGTTTCATTATTCGCACCGCTAATGTTATTGGAGATCATATTATTCTTTAATGAATCTGAATACCATTTTACAAGAACATTTTCAGTTCCAAATGAGGAAAGGTCTATACTTAAAAAATTGATCGTAGTTCCCTCACAATATTCCAACAAATACCCATTTCCTAAATCTCCATCCGATACACCTTCGATAATATCTGTGGACGTATTGTCTGTAACTATTCCTGGGTAATTCGGCACTTGTAAAATCTCAAAATCCACAGTATCCATATTATTACATGCCGCAGGAGTAAACGTTCGGGCTACAGACGCGTCTGCCTCTGTGGCTGTATTATAAATTATTCTATATAAACCGAACTCTTCGCTTTCAGGGTAGCGCGTACCATCGTTATCAGGGTCGGCTGGGTCAAAGTTAGCATCCAAAACAGAGGCTTCTAGTATGTACGCTGATCCGTCATATTTATAAATATCATAGCTATCGATAGTGAAAGCATCTGTTACCACACTTAAACTATCGTTATAGGTAACACTCGTTGATATATTAAATGCAGCATCATCATTGGAGTAATAAGCTGAATCAGATAAGGTAAGCGTATTTCTAAAGTTGTTGATTTCAACCGTTGGTAATCGATAAATTTGTACAATCTCGCTCGTAAGTTCAGTTTCTTGATTGGTCAAATCATCTAGAATAACATATACAAATTCCAAATTGTACAGATAGTTTGCTCCTGTGAGCGGTGCAGTATCATCCAAAGAAGTAGGGTCAAAAACCCAGCCACTAAGGTTAGTTGATTCAGATATAGTAGTATCGGGTACAGAAGAAAAAACTGTACTTGTCAATGACTTTCCTCTACTTCCAGAAGAATAATCAAAAACTCTTATCGATAGAAAGTCGGGATTTGGGGAAGACTCACCGTTCACATCAACACCTGACGGTGATGAAACAAGTAAACTTATGCTAGAACCATCCTGGCAATATGTTCTGGTTTGATAATTTCCGATTTCGGTTGTATCGGAAAGCACAAAATTTGACTCGGTTAAATATAACAGTATCGAATAGTTGGCCTCAACTCCTTCATTATTGGTTAAAGTGTAAGTGACTGTTTCGACAGTAGTTTCATTTGCAGCAGCAGAAGGAATGAATTGAATTGATGATCCATTTTCAGAAAAACCAGTGAAGGAAGCCTGATCATTTTTACCACTTAAACCATTTCCAAAAAATAGTGCATTGGTATGTCCTGTTGTCGGATAAGAAAATGTCAGTGTAGTTCCAAAACTATTATCTAGCGTAAAGGCTGAAGTATTAGCAGAATTTTCCGTTCTTATTATTGCTACGCTAAATTTAGTTGGTGCTGACTCACAGGCATTGATCGTCGTTCCTCTTTGTGTAGTTATCCAAAAGGTATTTACACCCATATCGACCAGCGAAGCATCACTTCCTAGCAAATCCTCTACGGAAGGTGTGTAAGAATCAGAGGCTGTAGTAGCGATATATGATGTCACCAATGATGTCAGCCCTGCATTTGAATAAACATTGACTATATCGTTTTCATTGATCAAGTGTACCGTAAAAGGTGTACTTACCAATAAGTTAGCAGCATCTGCGTCGTAAACTGTGACACCATCTCCATCTTCATCTCCTAGTATACCTGAGTCGTTTTCAGAAATATAAGGATTTACTGCACTAGCCACGTCGACTTCTGGAGAGTCAAATGGAGCTACTGTCGATAGCGTAGCAAAAACTGCCTCATCACCAACATTTCCTTCAAAGATATTTCCAGTACCTCCCGATCTTGTAATCGTTGCATTATTTGTCGTCGTACTTCCCTTAGCTCGAACCATTAAGCCACTTATAGTAACTACATCCAAAGAAGCTGTGGTCAATATATCGTAGGAAATCACAACCGTATTATTTCCAATGTAGGATATCGCATAGGGATCTACATCGACATCTCCTCCATTATCACCAACTGAACCTGTAGTTGTATTAAACTCGAAATTTTCAGGTAATTGAAGGTTTAAGGTTCTTTTAGATGAATTACTACTAACAAAGTCAGTTGAAATGGTTTCTGCTAAAACGATATCTCCAAGAGAGAAATAATTCCCTTCCAAGCAAATATCTGTCAAATTAGGAGCTGTTATCACTATACCACCTGAAGTTATGTCAATATTAGTAGGTTCAGATAAGTTAAAATTAGGATTGACTTTATCCTCTGTGGCAACCTTTAGATCATAATTAGTACGTAACTCTGGTAATGTTTCACTTACTACATAATTGAAATTAGCTACTGCATCGGTCACCAAGCCATTGGCTACACCAGCTATTCTGGCTGTCGTTAAAGTTCCTGTAGCTTGTGCTTTAATTGATGCTTTGTCGGTATCTACAGTTTCTCCATCATCGAAAATGGCATAGTATATTTCACCTACTTCAGATTGTGATACGGTTAATGTAAGTGACT
Organism: Cyclobacteriaceae bacterium; assembly: GCA_040218415.1. GTDB lineage: Bacteria > Bacteroidota > Bacteroidia > Cytophagales > Cyclobacteriaceae > JAVJRN01. The sequence goes on along the minus strand of JAVJRN010000022.1, from coordinate 10,400 downwards.
GACCAAAAACAACATTACTTGATGTTAGAATTGGTGATTCATCATCAAAAACATTTGAGTAAGCTGTTGCTGAAATAGTATTCCCTGCTACATCTGTGGCAGCATCGTCATTAAGCTCTACAGTAACATTGGCAGTCTGGCCGTCTGATGGATTTACGTCTAAAGTCCAAGTATTACTAATCGTATTTTGAAGATTCGTAACTTCGGCATTGGATGTAGTAACCGTAAAATCCCCTATTGTTAAACCCTCAATTTTCTCAGAAAAGTTAGCCGTAAGGACGTAAGGATCACTCAATGTTGGATTATTCACAACCGAATAAGTCACTGATGGATTTGTATTATCAATGGTCATTGCACTTCCATAGGTATCATTTTGGGTAAGTGTATTTCCTTGATTTCCCGCTTTGTCTGTGTATCCTACTGTGAAGGTAATTGCTCCGTCTGCATCAAGTCTATTTACGGTAAATGTGGCAGTCCATACTTCATTTGTTGGATTTATCTCTTGCAAGGACACCACATTATTGATCGCAAAACCACCACTCCTTACCGTTACAACAGGTGCAGATAAGAGATTATCATTAAAATCCATAGTAATGACGACAACATCAGCAACATCAGTACCATCATCGTTTGGATCGTCACCTTTAGCTATTTCGTCAGTACCCACTAATGTGGAAATTGACATAGCTGTAGTAGACTGAAGAGCAGGTATGGTGGTGTCAATCTCCAAATTTTTATTAGCACTAAGCGATGAGGTCGCTCCTGAAACCGGTAGCGATGATAAATCCAAATTATTTCTATTGACTGATTGGTCTTGAACGGAAGTACCTGCGGTTAACGTGCCATCCTGATAAGAAAGGTCAAGCACATTGTCACCGTTAATAATGCTCGGTGCAATTGGACCTACAACAGTGTAATTGAAAGTTAAAGTACTTGTACTCGTTCCAGAGCTATAATCTGCTATTCGATCTACATCACCTGTCTCTAAAGTGATTTGTGGAGTCCCTGTAACTGTTACTGATTCACTCAGCGTAAAAACTATTGGAATAATTTCTCCCTCGTTGTAGGCTCCATTAGCTACGGTTGAAGTAACATTCAAAATGACAGGACGAGCCTCGTCATTCATTTGAGAACTACTCGATAATATTGCTTGTGATTGGAGTTCATTGCCAGCTAAATCAGTAAGTCGTACAGCGGAATTAGCATTATTAGGCGTATAAACAACGTTCACTGCAGAGGTTCCTGTAACGGAAACTTTTAAAGTAATGTATGCATCACTAGAAACTAAGTCTAGAGGATTTAATGCTGTAGCTTCATCAATGATATCCTCCACTGTTCCAGCACTCAACCTAAATTGATCTTTGTCCCACGAGGAATTGTAGTTTGTGACTTCATTAAGTTGAATAACGATCTCATCTATATTTCCATCGCTATTGACATCATATTGATAAATAGCTTGAATTAATGGTAGTATTCCATCGATAACCAAGTCTTTATTAGAAGCCAAATCTTTGGTTCCCAATGTTGGCATGGCATTATTTGCTACGTTTTTATTAATTGATATATCTTGAATAACAGATCCGTTAGCTAAAAAAGGTGAAGTATTAGCTGGGTTCAAATAGGTTAAATCAGATGATACATCTCCCACTTGAACAGTATAGTCAAAAAGTAATGTATTGGAGTTGGAACCAGAAGTGTAGCCCACGGTTTGGTCAATACCTCCAGTCTCAAGTCTTATTACCGGTGATCCGCCGGCTTCATTCACAGTTACTACCTCACTGTATACTACCTCTACCCCAACAATATCACCGTTTTGGTATAACCCGTTGGCAGTAGAAGATGTCACGTTGATAATTCTGGGAATAGCTTGGTCACTTACTGTTATACTATTTATTGATGGTACATTGTTCGGCCCAGGGCTAGCTACTCCATCATTTAAAATATTTGACCCACTTAAATTACCATCATAGCCGACCTGTACTGTAGCCGTTCCTGTGACTTCTACTGCTAGAGTTATAAACTCATCGGTGGTCGTGGTATTCACGCTTGATACTGATCCAGATCCCAGTATAAAATCACCAGATTCTGCATTTGATGCGGATAAGTTTTCGCTAAACTCAACAATGATTTGATCTATGTTGCCATCGGATGTCAAATCGTATTGGGCGGCTGATAAGGCAACTGGTGCAGCTTGATCTATCAATGTCAAAGAACCAAGATTATCAGCCTGATTGTTAACATCATCCTGCACCGTAGCACCACCTGATCCGTTTCTATTATATTCGACACTCACAGCGCCAGTACCTGTTATTGATGTCGCTAAGGTAATATACTGGTCTGCAGCAGATTGATCTATCCCATTATTGTTACTAGAAGAGGTAAGTACACCGGTGACTGTACTTAAAGATCCATTTAAACCAACGCCTAAAATAAAATCTCCTCGCTCAAAATTATTAACGCTTACAACTTCGCTTATCTCTATGACGATCTCGTCAATATTACCATTACCTGTACCTGTATCGAACTGTCTTGCAGATAAGAACTGCGGGATGGCTCTATCAAGATTAGTAGTAGATGATTGATTGATAGCAAGATTAGGCGTACTGGCAAGATCTTCGATCTCGAGAGTTGTCTCACCAGATAAGTCATAATCGAGTGTAACATCTCCTGTACCATTAACATCAACTGATAGCGTAACATATCGATCATTGAGGGATTGATCTACAGCGTTTAAAGCCGGAGTGGTTCCTGAATTATGATCTAAGACGTCAAGAGACTCACTGGAAATACCATCTAACCCAACCCCCAATAAAAAATCACCTTCATGAAAGGATACATTCGTTACTGGTTCGGTCATTTCAATAACAATTTCGTCAATATTACCATCCAAATTTACGTCATATTGAAGCGTCTGTTTAATTCTAGGTTTGGCCAAGTCTACACTTACGATGGTCTCATCATTTTCCGCCAAATTACCAACAAGATCCGCAATATTTATACCGTCAGTATCTTGCTGAGAATAATCGACATTCACGACACTCGTTCCTGGAATGGAAACACTCAGCGTTACATACTGGTCATTGGCGTTTAAGTCAAAAGCATTTAAGCTGTTAGCTGCGGCTCCTGTTCCTCCTACTTCATTGAGCACGGCCAGCACCCTACTCGAACCATTGAGACCATTGCCCAATATCCAGTCGTCAGCATCAAAAGTAGCATTATTGACTGGTTCACTCATTTCGATGACTACTTCTTCAATGATCCCATCATCATTGTGATCGTAATGGTAACCGTTATAAAATTGAGGGGAGGCAGCATCAACTATATTTCCAAATGTAGCGGATGATCCAATATTATATCCATCGACTAACAAGTTTCCACTTGCATCCTCAATGTTCGATGATCCTTGTTGTTCATAAAACACGGATACAGCACTTGAACCAACCACAGATACAGCAATAGTGATATATTCATCATCAGCTTCCACATCAGTAGTGTTTTGCCCGGACGCGGTAGCAGAACTAATGACAGAAGCAACACTACTTGCATCACCTAAAAACCCATCGCCCAACGTGAAATTGCTTGCATCGAAATCGGTAAACCATCCCAAGCTTTCAGACATAGGTTCAGTAAAAGTTAACAACACTTGGTCTATGTTTCCATCCAAATCTATATCATACTGCTTAGCCTCTGTGATGCGTGGAGCAGCCAAATCGTAGTAGGTAAAAGTCTCGTCATTTGATGCTTCATTACCTGCTTGGTCTTTCACCTCAGTTCCGTCATTGTCAGCCGAGTAGTCAACATCCACAACAGCTGTACCTTCCACATTGACTTGCAAGGTAACAAACCGATCCAACGCCGAATCATCTAAATCATTTTGTGCAGGGTTAACTCCACTAACATTCTCATTCAATATAGCCGAAACCAATCCTTCTGTAAAATCTATGTTAAAATCATCTCCTTCGAAAGAAGCATTACTTATAGGCTCGCTCATTTCAATAACAATCTCCTCTATATTTCCATCGGCATCATGGTCATATTGGTAAGTATTGAAAAAATAAGGTGCAGCACGATCAACAGCATTTATTGCACTTAAGTCATTAGCTTCATTACTAAATGAGCTCTCATCTTCCACAATAGATAAGCTTCCTCCTGCAGAATTATATTCTATTGTTATCGGGGCTGTTCCAGACACCTCTACTTTGAAGGTAGCGTATTGATCATTATCAAAATCTAAAGGATTGCTGGTTTCAGATGCCGTAACTGCAGCACTGTTTAAGTGATTGCTAAGATCACCTTTTAGCCCATTACCTAAAGTAAAATCAGCACTTTCAAATTTGTTAAAATCTATTCTTTCGGACATTTCAATGACTATCTCATCAATATTTCCATCAACGAAATCCGCATCATACTGATAGGCATTCAAAAATTGTGGAACGGCATAATCTAAGTTATCAAAAGCTGTATCAGAAAATTGATTTAAAGATTGATTGCCTGATGCGTCATTTACAAATTTTCCGCCTCCATTACTAAAATATCCATTAAATACAGTTTCAGTACCTCGAATTAAAACCGAAAGGGTCGCATAATTATCTGAATCTGAAGCATCTAAATCATTATTTACTAAATCGTTGGTTCCACCATTAGCATCATCATTATTTACAAATTCGTTTTTCGTTGTTGAACCAAAGAAAGAATCATCTATGGTGAAATCCGCTGCTTCAAAATCATTAATTATGTCTATTGGTTCACTGTATGCGTAGGTAATCTCTTCAATGTTTCCATCTTCATTATTGTCAAAAAAGAATGCACCTAATAATACTGGAGCAGCGCCATCTATAAGATTGGATACTACAAAATTATCGGCTAAATCATTGTTCTCAGAGTCTGTAATATATGTTGCTGGGTCAGAGGTTTGGTTATAAGCAAGTGCAACTGTTGAAGTTCCTGAAATATCTGCCTCTAAAGTTATGTATTGATCCGTCGAGCTGGCATCCAAGCTATTGACGACTATTGAAAGGGTTCCGTTAATCGAGCTAGATTGAGAATTAAGTCCATCAAAACCGTCTCCCAGAGTAAAGTTTGCAGTACCTAATTCATTAAACCAGTCACTCGACTCATCTAAATTCTCCGTAAATTCAAGAACAACTTCATTAATACTACCATTCGCAATACTATTACCATTATCGAAGAAATAGGCATTGGCTATTCTTGGAGCTGCTGCATCTATAAGATTAATCTCGTCGTTATCACCTGTTGGATTACCATCAGCGTCTTGAACCTGGGTGCTATTGTTATTGAAAAAGTACTCGAAAAACACCTTACCCGTTCCATTGACGGTTACTGCCAAACTTACATATTCATCAGAGGCTGAAACATCAAAACCATTCGATGCAGGGTTGGCTCCATTACCAAACTCATTAAGAACAAGGTCAATGGTACTCGTAGAACCATCTAAGCCATCTGCAATATTGAAATCTGCCACTTCAAAATTAACATTCGATACCGGCTCACTCATTTCTAGTAAAATTTCATCAATGTTTCCATCTTCATTATGATCAAAGAATACTGCATTTAAAAATTGAGGTGGAGCCACATCTGCTTCGGTGACTGATCCATTTATAGCAGCATTTCCAGAAAAGTCCTCAATCAAAAATGCACCATCATTGCTTGAGCCATCATAACTTACAGTTACAGCTGAAGTCCCTTCAATTTCAACTTGAAGTGTGAGGTATGCATCAAAATCATCTTCATCATAATCGTTTGCCGGAGCTGTGTTGGCAAATATTAATAACTCAGCCAGATTACCACCAGTAGCATCTCCATCTACCACAAAGTCATCAATTTCAGTATTGGTGGCATCAAAAGGCTCACTTACCTCAATCACTATTCTATCAATATTACCGTCTGCATCTGCATCTCCTTGAAGCGCTCTTAATAGGATTGGATTTGCTTCATCTACCACATTAATGAAACTAGGGTTCAAAACATTATCGACTTCATTACCCGCATCATCTGCAAGTTGAAATGCACCTCCACGTGTTTTTTCGTAATTAAGAGTGACATCTTCAGTACCTGAAACGGTGATACCTAGAGTGATATATTCATCAGCATCATTGGTATCTCTGTTATTAAAAGCACTTGTTCCATTTATGACATTATTTACGGCACTGGCACTTTCATCAAAGGAAAGTCCTAAGGTAAAATCATTAGCCTCCGCAGAAGTTCTTAAGACTGTTTCCGAAAACTCTATCGCCACCTCATCGATATCACCATCAGCATCTGTATCTTGGTAATAGGCATTTAGGAATATAGGTTTTGCTTCATCTACTGTAGTTATTGAAGCATTATTGTTAGCAAAATTTCCGTTTAAATCTTGTACTTGGGTGCCTCCGCCCCCATTAGCATTATATTCCACCGAAACATCTGCTGTTCCTGATACATCTACAGATAAAGTTACAAATGAGTCCATATCGTTAACATCTTGATTATTATCTAGATTAACATCTGCTGAGCTTAAAATAGCTAGGACATCTCCACTCCCAAGAATAAAATCAGCGATTTCGAAAGAAGCATTATTAACATTCTCACTCATTTCCAGTACGATCTCATCGATATTGCCATCTGCATCTGTATCATATTGAAAGGCATTCAAGAATGTAGGTCTTACAGCGTCGATTACTACGTCATTATTATCACTAAGAGAATTTCCGCCAGCGACCTGAGGTAAAGTAAGAAGTAAATTGTTCGGACTCGGAATTTGATCTTGAATAGTACCGCCATTTAAAGTCAAAGCACCGGTTGATAAATAATCCAAATCTCCCGATTCGTGATTAAGTAACACCGTGTATTCAAACGTTAATATAGAATTGTCGACAGTATTGGAGGTGAAGTTGACCAACTGGTCTGTTGCACCTGTTTCAAGTTGAATTTGTGGTGTTCCAAAAACGGTTACATCTTCACTTACATTTAATTCTATAGTAACAATTTCGTTTTCAATGTATGTTCCGTCTGTTGAAACTACCGAAGTTATGACAGGTCTGGCTAAGTCAATATCTTCTATATCAGCACTTAAAGCATCATAAGCTGTTAGACCCTGTAAATCTGCCACTTTTCTATTGCTTCCAGTAGTGCTTGAATATTGTACTTCTACAACTGATGTACCCGCTATTCCCGTAAAATCACCATTATTGTCATCAACAGCCAATGTAATGTATCTATCGAGAGCCTCTTCATCGAGTTGATTTTCTGTGGCATCTACAGTGTGTGAACTTGCAGAAACAGAAGTTGCCCCAGTGACAATAAAGTCTGCTGATTCTACCGTCGAGAATCTAACGGGTTCACTAAACTCCATGACAATTGCATCAATACCCCCATCATTATCCAAATCAAATTGATGTGATTGTAATACGAAAGGACGAGCCGCATCTATTTGCGCAATCTCGTCTTCAGTTGGAACTTGGTTTCCCACTGCATCAGTAATACTTCCAGTGAAGTCAATGTTAACAGTACCTGTACCAACTATTTCATCAACAATAAAAGTAATAAAAGCATCATCAGCTATACCTGGATCAGTTGCATTAATAGCAGATCCTGTAGGAGCTAAAGTAAAACTTGATTCACCTGAAATAATAAAGTCTGAAACACTGAGTGTAGCATCTAACACAGCTTCATTGAATCTGACCGTAATCTGATCAATGCTGCCATCCAGAAGAGAATCATATTGTGTCGAGCTAACAATATTTGGTGGAGTAACATCTACTCGCATTATTCCACTTGTTGTACCTCGGTTCTCAGCCGCATCATCCGCGAAGACTTGAACGCTAAACGAACTTTCGACTAAAGAATTTGTAGTTATTGACCAAGTAAATGGGCCACTTCCTGTATGTGATCCCGCTGCAGCAATGTAATCTTGTCCATCAATTCTTACTGTTACTGCCAAGTCTTCATCCACTGTTCCTGTAACAATTGGCGTCTGATCGTTTGTATTGAAATCGGTATATGTCAATATTGGATCTGTTTGATCTATTGTAACCACTGAAGATGATTGTGGACCTACAAATGGGTTTGCACCATCGGTAATCTGACCGCTATTATTATTAATATCTATTCTAACATCTCCATTGGAACCAGTAGTTATTAATCCTGATATTTTAACTTCAAAAGTTCTAGCACCAGTACGGGTTAAACTAAAGCTTTCAGAAGCAAATGCGCTATTAACATCCACCAAAATGATATCACTATCAGCCATCCCAATAATCTCTTCATTGTAAGATAAAAGATAAGTTAATTCGTTATCAGCGGTAATCGTAGAACTCCCTGTCGAAGGAGGACTAACAGTAATGGTTAATACTGGTGGTACATCATCCGCACCAGTTTGAAAATTATAGGTAGTTTGATCAGCTATTCCACCAAAAGGATTTCCTTGATCATCTACGAAAGCTGTAGTAGAGATATTTAAAAAATAATCCCGACTACCTGCTAGCGCATTCGCAGGTTCTATGGTAACCGTTGTACTATTGATTGTAACTATAGACCCATTGCTAGCTGCAAATGATTGCAAATCTCCAACCTGATTTTGAACAGAAGTGAGTGATAGACTACCAAAACTTGAATTAATATTTTCAGAAAATGTTAAAGCTATTGATGTATTCACCGCAATGCCTGAAGCATTATCCAAAGGGTTAAAAATAGCTATAGTTGGTGCGACGTTATCCACTGAGACATTATCAGAACCTTCAATCGCACTGGTGATATTACCAGCATCATCTGTGACAGAAACGAAAACATTTTGTGAATTGGCTGATTCAATATCGAAGGCATTATCAACGATAGTATACGTTGTTCTCCATAAACCTGGAGAAACTTCTGATGCTGCGACGCTACCACCGCCAAACTCTGAAAAATCAAAATCTACAGCGCTAATATCATCGTTATTATCTCCGGAAACTGTGTTATCCCACGCTGCGGTCACTATATCATTGATGATGTAATAGTCCCCATTACCGGATGAAGTTCCAGTAATCGCAAGGTTTGAACCCAACACTGTTGGCGACACATTATCTACTACAAAGCTAATTTCACCAGTTGCAGTAGCATTTGCATTTCCCGCAGCGTCATTTACAGTAATGATGATATTGGCTGATTCATTCAGAGAAGAGGTAACACTGCCCACAGTCCATGAATAAGTCCAGACCAAACCAGATCCAGACATTGACACAGCGGAACTTATATCCGAGCCAATTTGAATTTCTGGAATATTCGAGCCCAACCCAATAGCATCGGTAAATGTTGCCGTAATTGAAACCACATCTCCATCTTTCACAATATTGTTGGCTTCATCATCTGATAAAACTACCGATGGAGCTGTATTGTCAATGACAAAACTCGTTTCGCCCGTTGCAGGATTATTTACGTTTCCTACAACGTCATTGACTGTAATGATGACATTGGCTGTTTCATTCAGACTAACATTTCCGCTTCCCACAGTCCATGAATAAGTCCAGACCAAACCAGATCCAGACATTGACACAGCGGAACTTATATCCGAGCCAATTTGAATTTGGGGAATATTAGAGCCCAAGCCATTAGATTCGGTAAATGTTGCCGTAATTGAAACGACATCTCCGTCTTTTACAATATTATCCGCTTCATTATCTGATAAAACTACTGTTGGAGCCGTATTGTCAATGATGAAACTCGTTTCACCCGTTGCAGTATTGTTTGCGTTTCCTGCAGCGTCATTTACAGTAATGATGACATTGGCTGTTTCATTCAGATTAGCATTTCCGCTTCCCACGGTCCATGAATAAGTCCAGACCAAACCAGATCCAGACATTGCAACAGCGGAATTTATATCTGAGCCAATTTGAATTTCTGGAATATTCGAGCCCAATCCAATAGCATCAGTAAATGTTGCCGTAATTGAAACCACATCTCCATCTTTTACAATGTTATCCGCTTCATTATCTGATAATACAACGGTAGGTACATTATTGTCAATAACGAAACTCGTTTCGCTTGTTGCAGCATTGTTGGCGTTTCCTGCAGCGTCATTTACAGTAATGATGACATTGGCTGTTTCATTCAGACTAGCATTTCCGCTTCCCACGGTCCATGAATAAGTCCAAACCAAACCAGATCCAGACATTGCAACAGCGGAATTTATATCCGAGCCAATTTGAATTTGGGGAATACTCGAGCCCAACCCAATAGCATCGGTAAATGTTGCCGTAATTGAAACGACATCTCCATCTTTTACAATATTGTTGGCTTCATTATCTGATAAAACTACCGTTGGAGCTATATTGTCAATGACAAAACTCGTTTCGCCCGTTGCAGCATTGTTTGCGTTTCCTGCAACGTCATTTACAGTAATGATGACATTGGCTGTTTCATTCAGA
>JAVJRN010000017.1:0-8053 GCA_040218415.1 Cyclobacteriaceae bacterium | reverse complement strand
ATGAGAACTCTGAACATCAAATACAGAAAATCGAGAATAGAAATTCCTTTTGATGAACTGGGATTTGCTCTCGACTCTGAACACCGAAATTTTAATGAACTTACTATCTACAGAACATATATCGGAACTAGAGGGCAAGTTGTAAAGAACTATATAACCGATATAATTGGAATGAAATGGACTACAAGTTGGAAAATGAGTCAAGTTGCATCCATCGCTAATGCACTAAATAACAGGGAACTTACTTCATTCAAACCAACACACAAGGAACTTCCACTTTGGGAACGTTTCATCTAAAAACGGATGTCAACAAGCGCTAGCACGAATGCGCCACCTGCCATTTTACAAACTTCAGTGCGAACATCACCATGAATCTGCCGCTGAGGAAAGTTTGGTGCTTTCTACAGAGTGTAGCACGCAGGAGTTTTTATCTTTCAGGACGCAGTGCCTTTCTGAACCGTTGTAAGCTTCGGCAGATTTCACTAGATTGTGCTCTTTACAAGCTGTGGGCATACAACCGATAGCTTATCGTTATGGGTAATCACGCCAGCTCAAAGGAAATCACAAATGAACTTTTTAAAGGATAGTAAGTATGAACCGAGATTAATTGACATAATCTCTTTTTTCTATTTCTTCCAAGTTCTTTTTTATACAGCTAACGACTTCAAGTTTAACTATCCAACGGAACTCATAATACTTGGACTTGTATTTCACACAATAGCGGTTTTTGTCTGGACTGACCACAAACTCCCCAACTCAAGAGTTAAGTCAAAACGACTAAAAGAACTTCTATACAAATCACTGATTTTTGGACTAGTTGTCACTTACACTTTGAGTATTAGAACTGGAATCCTAAGAGGTGAGTTAAATCACAAAGCAGTTGACAATCTCATTTTGTTTGGAATAACAATCATCCCAATGCTCATTTACTTCTACCATGTAGGTTTTAAAAGGAGGAAGAACCCAAGAATCAAACTGCTAACTCAGAAAAACAGAATACTGAACATCATCTATGCCATCCTATTTGCAGGTATCATGGTACTTGGGAACACAATAACTTGATAGAAAACCCATAACAAGCGCTAGCACGAATGCGCCAACTGCCACTTAACAAACGACAGTGTGAACTTCACCATGAATCAGCCGCTGAGAAAGGTCAGTGCTTTCTACCGATTTCAGCTCGCAGGATTTTTCTCTTTCTGAACGCAGTGCATTCTGGATACTTTGTCAGCACCAGCAGATTCATTAGTTTTATTGGAACTTGCCAAGCTCGGGGCGCACAAACTGCTAGCTTGACGTTCTCAATAATATCTACCAAACTAGATGTTTGAGTTTATTTATACGTACATTCAATCCTTAGTAATACTTACTTAATGCTCCCATGATTATTGGTTAGGAGGCATTTCGCTTGAAAATGCCTCTTAATTATGAAGAATTACCTACTTTTTATTGCCTACTTTTTTTTGTCTTTAAGCCTATCCGCTCAAACACAACGATTTTCATCCAAAAACATAGATTCACTCGTAACAGCCTATAATAGTCACCAAAAAATTGATTTACCCAAAGCCTATTGCTTAGATCAGATCGTCAGGTTTTACTCCAACCCGCCACTTAACTTGGAAAAGGCTTCTGAATATATTAAAGCGTATAAATCCATCAGTGAAGCACTTGAAAGCACAGACCTAACCGCTCGCTTCCAATATAGAAATGCCAAGCTGAATTTTCTTCTTTCCGGAAATCAAGTATTAGATACTACAACCTATAGTCTTGCGTATGAATACTTCAAAGCAAATGATCCAGCTTTCTGTTTGGATATTTCTGGCATAATGGTCGACAAGGTCTCGAAAAGTGAAAAGTACCATCCCAAATCAGAAGAACACAGATCGGCATTTCTAAAATGGACGGAATTACTTGGTGATGATCATCTTTTAAACAATGACCCACTAAAAGCTGGGCAGTTCTATTGGATAAGTGGTCAGGAAGCTTCCAGTGAAAATTCGAATCTGGCGCAGTTCCTGTTCAAAAAAGCTATAAAAGCATACATAAAAGGTGATGCCTCCCGTTCTAAAATTTTTGAAGCCTATTTATGGCTCAGTGATCTCGTCTTCGCCAGCAAAGATATTGCAAACATTCATGCCTTAGAAAAGGAGGTAAAAACTATAGATGATGAACTAATCACAAGGGAATTTTACGGCAGGCTTGAGCAGTACAACAGTGAAATAAGTGAAGAAGAGAAAAATGAATTAAGAGCACAGCAAATCCTATCAGTCAGAAAAACAGTATGGTTGTAGACCTTCCCCAGGGGCGGTTTTTCTTTGATGAATATGATGAAGAAGAACTAAGGTCGAATCGCGCTATTACGATTTTTGGTGACACGATTTCAAGAGATGATACAGATACACGAGGCAATCGCTACAATACAACCTACAAAGTGATTAGAAGCTATCCTGTCACAAGTAATATCAGAGTATTAGCCGTTGAAATATTTGATGGCAAGGAGGATCCTGATTTCCGAATAATGCATTTTCTTAATAACCGACTGGTCATGGAGGGGCACTACACTTATGACAGATTTGAGTCCACTTTGGATCGAGAAAACGAGATTGACAAAATGCTACTTTATGTCCAGGACGGGATCTTTGATGACAAAAGATACGATTCTCTTATTCCTCTCAGTAAGGCTTATTTTAAAGAAAATGAATATGCAAGTATTAGTAAGCTTCCTAGAATTTCTGAAAATCAAATTGAAGAGCTTAGGAGCGCTTTTTCTATGAATTTAGAGCCCTCTGATGTAAAAGGGTATTCCGCTTACGAGCTATTTATCGGTAACGCAAATGCACAGTTCGAAGCAGCAGATGCACAATTGGTCATACTACGCGAAATGATGATAGAGAAGGGTTTTAATCCTTTTAGTTCAATGCCCTATTTTATTTCTAAAGAGGCGGAGCGTTTAGACGGCATTATTTTTCAAATTGGGAAATTATTTACAATGCAGGTGGCTATCTATCTACTGGCTATATTGGCTATTGGCGGAGTTATTTGGTGGAGTTATCCTACTCTCAAATCACGCATCGCTAAAAGGAAAAATAAGCCTACATCACATGCTATGTATCAAATTAAATTTGCCTATTTCCTAATGCTAACTATAATAGGAAATCCTTTCTACCAGATGATGTCTTATTTGATTTGCAATAGTTTGGATTTAGGGGACTCCAAGGGCTCAAACGTTTTTCAAGTAAATCCCATGGCTTTTATCTTCATCTTAGTACTTGTCTTCTTCATTCGACTATTTATTTACAGCCTCATCTTTACTTCCAAGGAATATCCATTTAGTTTTAAAGGACCCAATAGTTTCTTGTATATTTTTTCGCAAAGACATTTGTTCCAAATAATAGGTCTATCGACCTTTTTCATATGGCTTGCACCATTGGAGGGCAACATCATTGGATTTCTTCTTTTTCCCTCAACTATTTTTCTTGGCTTAATAGTCTCTCTAATTACTTTCATAAGTCTATTACAAACAAAAAAAATATTGATAACAAAAAACAAAAAGCATTAAAACGACTCTTTATTGATTCCGTTGTGAATATTTTAATTCAACAACTGTCTTAAAACCAAAATTAAATAGAATGAAAACAGTACTTATAGCAACCATGTTTTTACTGGCTAATAGTTTTCTGTTTTCTCAGGAAATTGTTGACAAAGTAGCAGATTCAAACAGCACAACACTTAACAATACCGATCGCGAATCCGATGGAAATAACAATTTGTACTTGGAAGGTTCATTTATTCTTCAGTCAATAAATTTTGAAACCAAATTATACAGGTCAGAATCAAATTCATTTCAAATAAATGGAAGATTTGGTTTAGGTTACTATTATATAGATTTTTTTGGTGTGAGCCAATCCGCTGGTGGACTTGCAGGATTAACTTTTCTTCTAGGAAGAAAAAATAATCATTTTGAAACGTCTCTCGGAGGGTTTATCGGCTCAGAAATTTGGCCTATTGCATCATTAGGTTACAAATACCAAAAACCTGAAGGTGGATTTATATTTAGATCAAACATAGGTACATTAGGTATTGGAATAGGATTGGGTTATGCATTCTAAGTATGATGAAGAATACATTATTTCATGGTCGAGTAGACGGCCGTGAGCCAAAAGCCCACGGTGCGCCTCACTAGGCGTGCCCTTGAAACGCCAGGCCAGCCCGGTCACACCACCGTACGCACGGCCGGCGTGGAACGATCGCGTATACGGTGGACGTCCCCGATCCTAAAGCATACAATTCCGCTCTTTAGCCCGTTGGAATTTTCCCACGGGCTTTACACCAGTAATTGCTTACCGCTACTTTTAAGATAAGGCTATGACTAGCAGTCCTTATAGAATTTTCACTTCACAATATGTTCAGTCGGGGACGTGCAGTCCGACCGAGATCTCCCCAAGTAAGAGCATATTCCCGCGCCGCGTAGGATTCACCTAATATCCACTGGATCTACTACAGGCACTTGATAGTTTCCTACCCTTTGGACGTTGGTATGATGTGCTACCCCATCTCTCGCGGACGGCTAGTCATTTACAGCCTCTGTATCCAGTCGCCCGGCGACCCGGTCCTGTTCGTTAGAACCGAGTGCGGACGGCTTAGTCTTTGCAGTCTCGCTTCCTTCGGTCAATACCTCACAGTATCCAACCTTGCGACTTGCTAGTGATTCAGGACACGACTCCCGCGCATAAGGGTCGCGGACGGCTAGTCTTTCACCCTCTGGATCGCCAGCCCTCTGGAATAATTTGGTATCTTAGATACCAGATGCCCATGCTGGGCACACAAAAGCTAAAAAAACATAGGGGTTTCGGTGGTAAAAGCAAGGTCTGTGCATTTAATAAACTTTTGTGGTGGCGGACAATTAATCGCCTTGAAATCCGCTACTGCTCTTATGCTTGACCGTTATTTCTCATGGGCGCAGCTTTCATATGAATTCTTTAATTGCAGTATTAATTTCCCTGAACCTCTTTGCCACGAACGAACAAACTAACTTCGGCAAACATCTAAACAAACTGTGTGAACAACGTGATGTAGATTTCGAACGTGGCATCCTCAACCCCTTCATCGATTACCTGACCGAACTTCCAATTGACGGAACAGACAATTCCACAAAATACCTCAACTACCTTCATTATCTCGTCGAGAACGACGCACAACATCAAACTATTGAAGCAACACAAGATTCTCTCCCGAACGACAGATACTGGAATATTAAAAAGTCGTTAACTGACTTAGGTATCATACAGGGTAACCTTGTGAACTATGAAATTTTGATAAAACTCCTGAAGAAGACCAAACCTAAGGATCGAGTAATTAAAGACTTCATTGGAGTATTTAAGGAAATCGAACGGAACGACTATAACGTGAGTTCTGGATTGATTGCTGACGGAATTATTTTCGCATTGGACGGAGCAAATCTGGATAACGAAACTTACCAACAAGTGGCCATTCTAACCGTATCAGCATTTGCTGTATTGCGTAATAACGGCCTGTAACAGGCACTAGCGATTTTATGCCAAAGTGCTTCTAGAAATGGATTATTAACTTGACCGTGTTTTTAAATTAATTTATGCTACCATCACCCGACTATCCTGGCAGTACCGGAAAAACAGACAGATCCAAAATGACGATTTGGAAGAACTGTCTATTACCCTTCATCATACTCGGCGCAGTTATTGTGTTGATTATTTTCTTAAGCATTCAGTTTGGATGGAATTAATTTAAAACCACTATTTTAGTGCTATTAGCAAGTGGAGGGCATACAATCGCTAGCTAATCGATGTGTGTAAAAAGCAATCTCAATGAAACCAGTACTCTTCTTATTCCTCGTATTAACATTTTCAACTGGATTTAGTCAGACAATTGAAAATTGGACAATTGATTTTCAACTGGAACTCAGTGATTTTCAATCTCCGCAAACCGAAATAAATGAGAATTTAACATCCTACTCGATTTACTCTGGCTCTAACATGGATTTTAGTTTCCAAATGAGTACATACGAATTCATGTTTACTAAGAATTTTAACACAAAAGTGAAAACTACTTTTAACAGGAACGCCGCTGTGATCACGGCACCAGATTCTACAACTGCGCTACAACTTGTCAACTTCGGACAGTATAGTTTTGACTTGACTGAACTCTACACACGGAAATTCAGACAAAGAATGTACGAAGAAAAGGGTGCTTTCTCTGATGTAAACTTTTTCAAACCAATATTTGAAAACCTTCAAGAAGAAATGAATGCTGAGAGTGCGAGAGTCTTGAAAGTGACAGATCTAGGAAGAGAAGCCGAATTGCTAAACACTGAACATCAAAAAGTATTAATTGAAATAGGTGAACTCAGCAACTTCTGCTATTATTGCAAACCCCCGAAAAAGAAGAAGAAGGGCTAAATACACGTAACAAGCGCTCAAAGAGCATATGTCTGAGTGCTTCTAGCCTACTTCAATGCGACCAAACCGCAAAGCTGCTCCTTCTGAAAGTTATGTTCTTTGCGCAGCTTTTGTGCTTCTAGATATTCACTACTCAACCCAGTTTTTCATAAGAAACAGTTGTGCGAGTGGCGCAGCTTTACTAGCTTAGTTTTCCATCAGCAAAGTTCGGGACATACGCCCGATAGATAAGCGTTATATGCCTATTATCCCATGAGACCAGTTTACTTTTCAATTCTAATTCTTGCGTCAATTGCCATTTGGTTTTTTGCGCTGGTCAACTTATTTGGCGAGAACTCTGGAACACTTAAATACCTAGTCCACCTAGCAACTCTTGGATACCTAACCGGTCTAACATTCTGGGCAATGTCTAAGCGAGGAAACGACTCAAAAGTAACATTCTGGAAAAAAGCTGATCCTGACTTTCTAGGTGGATTCGTTAGATATATAAAGTTTGGTATCGGACTTAACCTAATAATCCTAGCACCGATTATGATTTGGTCAAATTGGTGGCCTTACCACTATAACAACCAAACAACAATTTACTTCTACTCCGAAGATCGAACCAATAGCTTAACGGTCATTGATAATGGGACTTACAGATTCGTAACTCCTGCAATCACGAACGAACTACCTAACAGAAATTTCGCGCAATTTGACATCAGATCGGTTCCTGAACTGGGAGATGGTGTTTGGATATGCTGGCATAACAATCAAGGCTGGGATTTAACAATAGACAAAGCTGAACTTCTAAAATCCGACCTAGACACCTCTAAATACCATCTTCATACCGAACTACCAACGGATGGCAGAGGAATACCAACGGAAATCAAATATAGGCAACAGAACTGCGCTGTTTTTGGATTTTATCTGATGGAACTTTCTCCGAAAACAGGAGCAATTGTTGAAATAAAATAGAGGCATATAACAAACGCTGATCGGGCATATGTCTTAGTGCTTTCTACTTACTTCTGCTCGTAGTAGTTTTTAATTTTCATGACGCAGTGCCAGTTTATTCCTTTGTTTGCACCAGTAGATAATCTACTTTTATCACAATTAATTAGGCTCGGAGGCCACAGCTCCATGTATGAGCGTTAAATGCCACTACCCTGAAGATAGAATGAAGCTTTTCATCATACTTTTATTCCTGAACTCTCCTGAACCAAAGGAACAAGTCACAAAATTCTACAACTGGTATCTTAACATGTTGGAAACTGGCGAAGTTTATCAACTGGTAACTCCAGCAGAGAAGGACGGACAAACATATCTGAAGTATCAACCCTACTTGGACTCTTTGAAGAAACTGAAGACTTTTCATGAAGACTTCTTTTCGTCCGAACTAAGAACCTTCCAACGCTGTAATTCATTCATCGGACAATGGACTTGGGAACAGTATCAGCTGGAAGAACCCTTATACGATGGTTACTGTGACTTATTGGGTATCCCTTCGGGTATGAGCATCTTGAATTCGGCATATAACTAGCTGAAATTTGCAGAAAAAAGCTATGCCACGCAAGAGTGAATCAGAGATGTTTCCTATCATAGAGGAATGGGAGTCTAGCCCTGAGAGTATGGGGCAA
>JAVJRN010000016.1:0-12864 GCA_040218415.1 Cyclobacteriaceae bacterium | reverse complement strand
GTCAAAGCATCGGAATCTGCATCGGCAAAGACGTTGCTCAAATCAACGGTGTTGCTTGTAAATCCTTCGTCTTCCGTTTTGTCAGTAATCGCATTGGCTAATGTTGGTGCGTTGTTGACTGGTGCGGCATTGATGGTGACCGTAAAGTCATCACTCACTGTGCCGTCTTTGCCATCATTTGCCGTGACCGTGATCGTCGTGGTGCCAACTGCTACTTCGGTATAAGTCAAGGTAGTGCCAGAAACGGCGACTGTTGCCACGCCTTCAGTACTTGAAATTGCTGTGTAAGTCAAAGCATCGGAATCTGCATCGGCAAAGACGTTGCTCAAATCAACGGTGTTGCTTGTAAATCCTTCGTCTTCCGTTTTGTCAGTAATCGCATTGGCTACTGTAGGTGGATTGTTGACTGCATTCACCGTAAACTTTCCGTTGACTAAGGTCAGTTCGTAATTATTATCTGATCCTTCGGAAAGGGTGATGTCATAAACTCCAGCAGGACTATCTAATAACGCATCCGTATTGATGCTTGGTGCCGCATCAAGCACGGAAGCATTATCTCCCAAAACAAACCCTTCGTAAGTAATCGTTAACTCAGGGTTGGCTTCTCCGACGTTCTTTGTTTTATCATCGGCTGTCGCTGTTAATGCTTTTTTAGTAATCGTCAGGTCTGTCGATACAAACGTGATGTCATAATTACCATTGAATAGCGAGCTTTCCAAGGCATATGTGCCTACATTATTGCCCACTACTCGTGTGATTGCACCGCTCAGCTCATCTCCCGTAATTAATGCTCCACTGGTGATGTTAAAAGTAAATGTTGGGTCTGTGTCTCCATAAACTTTCGTGGCTGCAACCGCAGTGACTGTTATTGGAACTTTGGTAATGGTAAACGTGCCGCTTACAGTAGTAATGTCATAATTTTCAGCACCTTCTCCTTCACTAAGGTT
Organism: Cyclobacteriaceae bacterium; assembly: GCA_040218415.1. Taxonomy (GTDB): domain Bacteria; phylum Bacteroidota; class Bacteroidia; order Cytophagales; family Cyclobacteriaceae; genus JAVJRN01. Next base: position 11,917 of record JAVJRN010000016.1, on the reverse strand, counting down.
GATGGAATACGTCCCAACAGCCTCTCCTGCATCTCGACTTAGTCGAATGACTTCAGCATCGGATACCAGATTGCCCTGTGTAACATCAAAACTGAAGAACGATGGGTCTGCTGCTCCGTAAACCTTACTCGCGTTTTGTGCGGTAAATGTGATCGGTCGCTTGCTAACAGTGATTGTTCCTTGCACGGTGCGTGCGGCGTATTCGGCATCTGCTGCAAGACTTACATTCACGGTGATTTGTCCAACATTGCCTAGTGTAACTCGCGAACCACTGAGGCTTGCGCCTGTTTGATCATTGTCGAATGTGTAGGTAACTGTTCCACTTGAGTTGGTGGTTGCACTCAAATCAAAGGCTGCATCTCCATACACCTTGGTAATACCTGCGAGAGATAGCGATGGTGTCTTTTTGCCGATTGGACCTAAAAGCGCACTTTCACCAGTGGTTCCGTTGATCGTGCCATCATTTGGTGTGACTTCAAAGCTGATATACTTGTCTGCATCTGCTGTCGTCAAAGTATAAGTCGTTGAAGTTGCACTGGTGATTTCTACTTTGTTACTTCCTGAAGCATCATCGGATCGGTACCACTTGAAAGTGGAGTTGTCGGTATCCTGTTCTGCATCGATGAAATTATAGCTTCCCGTCAATACTTGATCAATCGTGCTGGTTCCAGCTAGCTCTACCCCACTTACTGAAGGTGCTGTATTGCTTTGGATGACGGTGATGGTAAATGCTTGGGTAACCGTACCACCGTTTTGATCATCTAATGTTAGCACTACCTGATGATCTCCTATATTCGAAGCGGTAGGACTTCCGGATAACACAAAACCTGTCACTGACAACCAAGCTGGTCCGGTTGTTTTGGTCAGTACCGGAACATCGTTATTGATGTCTTCATAAGTGACTGTATAAGTATAAGTCTCATTGTCCTTGATACTGGTGAGCGCATCTGAAGTGAAGGCTGGTGGAATATTGATGTTGCCATCGTTGATCAGAATTGGACCGAAATAGGCGCTCTCCGATGCTTCTCCTGATAAGGTGCCATCCGAAGGAGTTACTTCGAATGTCAGGTATTTACCATTGTCAGCCGTGACAACTGTATAGTTTTGAGTGGCTGCACCTGATATGGCTATTTTGTTTGTCCCTGTATTATCGTCTGAGCGATACCAGCTATAAACCGTGCCTGATTCCGCATCACCATTGTCATCAAAGTAAGTATATGAACCTTGTAGTTCTCCGTAAACAACCAATGACTTCTTAATGCTTACACCTTGAGCTACTGGAGCTACATTGGCTTCTTTGGTGGTGAAATTCCATGCTGTTTGACTCGATAAGCCAGCCGAGTTGTTGCCGTCTGCATCTACAAAGGCAGTAGCGTCAAAAATGACTGTGTAGAACTGACCTTCTAAAAGATCAGTGGTAGGATTGATTCTAACCACAGCTCCTGCGATACTTACATCACTGGAAGTAACAGCTATTTGCGTGACTGTACCACTCGTTGGCGTCAGTACGATGTTCCCTGTTCCTTTTGTTACCGTTTCACTTAGTGTCAATACCAGATTAGCATCTATCGACACATTTACTGCACCATCAGCAGGAACTGTGCTTACAATAGTCGGAACCACAGCTGCTACAACTGGACCTTGATAATCCGTGAACGCTTCCGGTCCTGCATCTTTTCCATCATTTGGCGTGATGCCTAGTGCTAAGAATTTTCCTGCTTCACTGGTTGTCAGTGTATAGTTTATGGCATTTGCTCCGCTGACAGGTGCTTTGTTGGCTCCAGCAGCATTATCGGCAACATACCACTGTAGCGTAGTTCCTGATTCAGGGTCACTATCTGCATCAGTGTAGGTATAGCTTCCCGTCAATTGCTGATTGACTTCCAGCGTTCCTGTGAAGTTCTGGTTACTGGCTGTCGGCACGTTGTTGGCAGCAGCTGCAGTTGTAAATCTAAATACTTGGTCATCGGATATTCCAGCAAATGCAACGCCATTGGTCGTTTCAAATGCATCTTGATCTATGAGTACATAATAGGTTTCGCTAAAACTCAGGTCGCTACTTGGATTGATCGTGACTTTGGCACCACTGATCGACAAGATGTTTGCGGAGAAAGTCTCTATAGGGGTATTTGACGAACTATAAATCGCCACCTCTCCTGTTTTAGCCAAGACATTTTCGCTGAAAGTAATGTCAATGTTCGTGTTTACAGTAGCATCTGTACCGCCATTGGCTGGACTTGTGCTCGATATCACCGGGCTCGATGGTAAAAGAGCCAATGTGGTGAAGCTTATCTGTATCTCTTCATTCACCTCGTTTGCCGCATTTTCGACAGTACCCGAAGCAAGAGTAACCGTATAGTTTGTACCGTTGGTCAAGCCCGATGGCTCTAAGATCAAGCTATCATTACGAACTCGAACGAAAGCTATACTAGGTGATCCATCGCCAGAAATCGTCACTTTTGCCGCATCCAATAGCGAGATATTCTGATTGAACTTGAATACCAAGGAATCGGTCAGGCTAACTTTAGTAGCGTTGTTGGATGGCGTAGAAGAAACCAACTCTGGATTATTAGATGACAATGAATATCGCAATCGACTAGACATCACAAATAATCCCACTTCGTTAACAATTGTCGGACCATAAAAGATATCAACTGTGGCTCCTGGAATATACAATTCAGGTTTACTTTGAATAGCCACTACAGAATCATTCACAAAACCCGATTTGGTTCTACCAAAATCCAATTTCAATCGGAGTTCGGTTCCATTAACTTCAGCCCTCACGCTATCGTCCGCTGCAGTTGAACGCAATTGGACTGGCTTATCGAATTTTAAATAATGATAATCAGGAATCGTATCTAAAACACTATTGAATGCTGGATCTGTAGATACCAAGCTTGGAGGTGATAACGACGTGGAAAAGCTAATTGTGATTGTTTCATTCTTGTCTCCACTAGCATTTTGAAACAAACCGCTCTCAAGAGTTACTGTATAGTCCGATTCAAATTTGAAACTTTCCGGATTCTCAAATACCACTGAATCCCCGAATATTTCAAAATCACGCAAGTCACTTTCATTAAAAACGTCTTCCTCTGCTCCATTTATACTGAATTTAATTAGTTCTGAGTTACTGTCAGCAACTGTTACATCCTGATCAAAGACAAAATAGAATTCATCAATTTCGGATATATTAGTAGCGTTGTTTGCAGGGAATGAACGTACTAACTTTGGCGCTCCCAATTTGCTCGTAAACGTCCAACTGAACTCATCAAACCCAAGTCCATCTTCATTAACTATATAAAGGATAGATGGAGATACCGATGCTGTAACTGACTGGCCTGCAACAAAATTGGCCGAATTAAAATCAATCGTTACTGTCGAATCTTGAATACTTACTACAGAGCTATAAGTAGTACCATCTATAATTACGTCGATGGCACCCACCTGAACAGCTTCAGGATGTTGGAATAAAGCCTGATTAAATTTTACACTTAATGTCGTATCTAAAGGAACCCCAACAGCTCCATCACCAGGATAAAATGCTATAGGAGCAAGTTTAGGCAACAAGGTTCGGAATGAAACATGGATTTCTTCATTGAGATCATTGCTACTGTTTTCTATTGCTCCAGCTGCAATTATTGCCGTGTAGGTGACCCCAGCCACTAATCCCGATGGACCAACAATCAAACTATCATTACGAACTCTTACAAAAGCTGTACTAGGTGATCCATCTCCAGAAATAGTCACTTTTGAAGCGTCCAGCAGCGTGATATTTTCGCTGAACTTGAACACCAAGGAATCGGTCAGACTTACTTTGGTAGCGTTGTTGGTAGGAGTTGAGCTTGCTAATGTTGGGTTCGATGAGGCAGTGGTAAAGGTCCACGTGGTTTTGTCAGAAATTCCCTCGAACTGTTCTCCTCCTGCGGTAACAAATGCCGAGCCTGGGATGATAAAATAATATTGTGTTGATTCCTCAAATACTAAACCCGGGTTTGTAACTGGGTCGCTAGGCGAAATAGACGCTACCTTGTCAGAAATCGACACTTGGTTGCTACTAGCATCTATTGACGCTACTACTTGGTCATCTGATGACTTTCTAATTTCGATAGTTCCAGTCCCTTTTTGGACGGCCTTTTCAAATGTTATCCGTAAAGATGCATTAAGATCTACATTCTGCTCATTATTTGCCGGGCTAAGATTGGAGGAAGAGAATGTCACAGTTTCGCCGAGTGATCTCATTACACGATTTCCGGTTCCTGAGTAAGAAACAGCTACAAAGCGACCGTTTCCATACGTTACAGAGGCCCAATTATTATCAGCAGCTGAAGAACGAGAAGTCCAATCTATCCCATCAGGACTGGTCATCACTCTATTTCCTGATCCACTAATTGCAGTAGCTACAAAAAGACCATTACCATAGGTAACCGACAACCAACTATTATCGGCAGCTGATGTACGAGAAGTCCAAACTATCCCATCAGGGCTGGTCATCACTCTATTTCCTGATCCACTAAGTGCAGTAGCTACAAAAAGACCATTACCATAAGTAACCGAGTACCAAACATAATCATTGGCTGAAGCTCGAGTAGTCCAAGTAATTCCATCAGGGCTGGTCATAACACTATTCCCAGTCCCAGAGTAAGAAACTGCAACAAAGAGTCCGTTACCATAAGTAACCGAGTACCAACTATAATCGGCAGATGAAGAACGAGAAGTCCATGTAATTCCATCGGGGCTTGTCATCACTCGATTTCCTGTTCCACTAGTTGAAACAGCAACAAAGAGTCCATTTCCAAAAGTAACGGAGGACCATAAATTATCAGCGGCCGATGTGCGAGAAGTCCATACTATTCCATCAGGGCTAGTCATCACCCGATTGCCTGTTCCACTTTCACCAACAGCAACGAAGAGGCCATTTCCAAAAGTAACTGAGGACCAACCATTATCGGCAGCTGAGGTGCGAGAAGTCCACTCTATTCCATCTGGACTAGTCATCACCCGATTGCCTGTTCCACTTTCACCAATAGCAACGAAGAGGCCATTTCCGAAAGTAACTGATCTCCAACTATTATCTGCGGCTGAGTTGCTAGTAGTCCAATTTTGCCCCAAGGTTGCATTTCCCGCAGGTAAAACCGTAAAAGAAAATGCTTTAGCAGTTGCTAATAGCTCTCCACCTACTCCTTTTATTGCCGTTCCGATCTCCACATGAATGACTTCACCATCGGTTAAATCATTGGTGGGGTCGAAGGTGGCCACTGCTCCACTCACACTCCATTCACCGGCAATTGTGCCGGATTGTTCACCGCGAACTACGATATTGGTTGCGTTTACAGTGGTATTATCTAAATCTGCATCGAAGGTGAGTACAATATTGGCATCTTTGGCTATACTGGTTGCATTTGCAGTTGGGGTACTGCTTGAAAGTTGCATTGGAATTAATGTTTTCATCACGCGGTTTGTGCCATCACTGGACACAGCTACAAATTGCCCATTACCATAGGTTATTGCCTGCCATGAGTTATCTTCTAATGATTGAACTTTTATCCATTTGATACCGTCGTTGCTATACATTATGCGATTTGCTCCAGTTTCACTCACAGCTACAAAACGACCGTTTCCATAGGAAACAGAAGTCCAAATGTTTTTTTCAGGTACTGTAGTTTCTGTCCAAAAAACGCCATCAGTACTATACATCGCACTATTAGTTCTTGCAAAGTCAGCCACTGCTACAAAACGACCGTTTCCATAAGTAACAGAAGACCAGTCATTTCCTTCAGTTACCAAAGCTACAGTCCATGAAACGCCATCATCACTATACATCACCCTATTAGTTCCAGACATTGATACAGCCACAAAACGACCATTTCCATAGGTAACGGAACGCCAAGCATTGGGTTCGGCAGAGGAAGCTGTGTTCCACAAAACCCCGTCTTCGCTATACATTACCTGATTGTCACCACCAGTAGCCACAGCTACAAAACGACCATTTCCATACGTTACAGATCGCCACGGATTATTTTCTGATGCGGAGGCGGGGCTCCAAGAAATTCCATCATCGCTATACATCACTCGATTGGTTCCACTACTGGCCACTGCTACATAGCGACCATTTCCATACGTTACCGATACCCAAATATTGGACTCTACTCCTGATGAGGCTGTCCAAGAAATTCCATCATCACTATACATTAGGCGATTTGTCCCATCAATTGATACTGCCACAAAACGACCATTCCCGTAGGTGACTGAACGCCAAAAATTGGATTCTGTGGCAGAATGGCTCATCCAATTTTGGCCAAGGTTTTCGTTACCGACTGGTGCTACGGTAAAGGATAATCCCTTACTAAGTCCAAATGGTAGTCCATCTGTGCTTTTGACATTAGCACTAATCTCCACATGGATGACTTCACCATCGGTTAAATCATTGGTGGGGTCGAAGGTGGCTACTGCTCCACTTACGCTCCATATTCCAGCGATATTACCTGATTGTTGTCCACGAACTACGATATTGGTAGGGTTTACAGTAGTATTATCTAAATCTGCATCGAAGGTGAGTACAATATCGGCCTCTTTGGCTATGTCTTTAGCATTGGCAGATGGTGTAGAAGATGCTAATTGGAGAGGGTCCAATGTGTACATTACGCGATTCGTACCAGAATTAGCAACCGCCAAAAAACGACCATTACCATAGGTCACAGATCTCCATCCACTTGCTTCTACCGCAGAGGCAGCCGTCCATGTTATCCCATCATCGCTATACATTCCTTGGTTCTGGTTAGATGAAGCATTGGAAACTGCTACAAAACGACCATTACCATAGGCAATAGACATCCATGAATTCTCCTCTGGGGCAGAGGCAGCTGTCCATATTTCTCCATCATTGCTATACATTACTCGGTTAGATCCAGAATTGGTAACAGCTACAAAACGACCATTCCCGTAGGTAACCGATTGCCATTGATTCGCTTCCGATGCAGAGGCTGACGTCCAAGAAATGCCATCATCGCTATACATTACTTGGTTCTGGCTAGTGCTAAAATTGGAAACTGCTACAAAACGACCGTTCCCATAGGTAATAGAACCCCAAGCTTTCTCCTCTGGGGCAGAGGCGGCCGTCCATATTTCTCCATCATCACTATACATCACTCGATTGGTTCCACTACTGGCCACTGCCACATAGCGGCCATTTCCATAGGTTATTGACTTCCAACTATTAACCTCTGCTGCCGATGTAGTAGTCCATGAAACGCCATCATCGCTATACATTATTTGGTTCACGCCATCGTCAGCCACAGCTACAAAACGGCCATCTCCATAGGTCACAGATTTCCATCTATTCGCTTCTGTTGCAGAGGCAGCCGTCCATGCTATCCCATCATCACTATACATTACACGATGGATACCAGTTTCTGCAACCGCTACAAAACGACCACCACCATAGGTTACTGATATCCAAATATTCGCTTCTGTTGCAGAGGCGGCAGCCCAAATCTCTCCCAACGTTTCATTACCGGCAGGTGCAACTGTAAATGAGTATGCATCATCTTCTACTGTAAGTTCACCAGATGCACCTTTTAAATCGGTGCCAATCTCCACATGAATGACTTCTCCTTCGGTTAAGTCGTTTGTTGGATCAAAGGTGGCTACTGCTCCACTCACACTCCATTCACCAGCAATTACGCCAGATTGTTGTCCACGAACTACGATGTTAGTGGTGTTAACTGTGGTATTGTCTAAGTCAGCATTGAAGGTAAGTTCAATATTGGCACTTTTGGCTATGTCTTTTGCGTTTGCCGCGGGGCTACTGCTTGAAAGTTCTAATGGAGTGAATGTTCTCATTACACCTCCATTACTAGCCACTGCCACAAAACGGCTATTTCCGTAGTATACTGATTGCCAAGTATTAGCTTCTGCATCCAAAGCAGATATCCAAGAAACTCCATCTTCACTATACATCACAACCTTGTCGCCGCTCTCAGCAACCGCTATAAAACGACCATTCCCATAAGTTACGGAAATCCAAGAATTCGCTTCGGTTGCCGAAGCAGCAGTCCAGGAAATACCATCAACGCTATGCATGACACGATTGGCGCCTGATGAAGCCACAGCTACAAAACGACCATTCCCATAAGTTACGGAAAGCCAAGAGTTCGCTTCGGTTGCCGAAGCGGGAGTCCAAGAAATACCATCAACGCTATGCATGACACGATTGGTGCCTGATGAAGCCACAGCTACAAAACGACCATTTCCATATGTAACTGATTCCCATCTTCCGGCTTCCGGATCGGAAATAGCGGACCAATTAACTCCATCGTAGCTATAAATCACATGCTGATTAGCCACAGCTACAAAACGACCATTCCCATAGGTTACGGAAAACGATGGCTCTTCAACCGCGCCAACCCCCTCGGTCCAAGTTTCTCCGTCATCACTATACATCACACGACCTTGTCCAGTCCTACAAACACCCACAAAACGACCACCACCATAGGTGACCGAAGAATAACCACAAGAAATGACTGTCCGACCAGTCCAATTTAAGCCATCTTCACTATACATTACATTATTTGTTCCAGCTCTTGAGACAGCTACAAAACGTCCTTCTCCATAAGTAACGGCTTGCCAATTACTTTGGCCAACTCCAGATTCTACAGGCAACCAATATTGACCTAAGGTTTCATTGTCTTCAGGTAATACAGTAAATGAATAAGCGGCGGGTGTTACTGCCTCTCCATCTGCATCCAATACTGTTTCTGACACTTCTACATGAATTACTTCCCCAGGTAATAAATTAGCGCTTGGGGTGAAAGCTGCTTGGGCGCCATTTACAACCCAATTTCCTGCTATTATGCCGGATTGTTGTCCACGAACCTTGATGTTGGTTCCATTTACAGTGCCAGTGTTAAGGGACTTACTAAAATCCAAACTAATTGTAGATGAACTACTGATATTGATGCTATTGGCAGCTGGACTTGATTCTGTTACGAAAAAGCCTGGATTTGCACTATACATGGTAATCTGATCATTGCCGAGATCTGCTACTAAAATGTTTGGGTAGCCATTGTCATTAATATCGGCTACAACAAAATGTACCGGATTACCACCAGCTGCATCAATATCGATTGCCGCTGCGGTGAAGCCAGCATTCCCGTCATTTTCATACCATCGAATGAGCCCATTTGCAGCACCTGCGGCTATTATATCTAAATCGCCATCTCCATCTATATCAAATAGCTGAACCGCTTGTATTTCAGTTAATCCAGCAGCAATTTCAGTTCCCGCGCTGATTGAATTGGTCGTTGTATCAAAAGAGTGAACAAATATTTTATTTCCAAGAAATGCAGCACTTACTATTTCTGAAACGCCATCTCCATTTAAGTCTCCAACAGCTGTGTAAATAGCACCATTAATGCCATTAGCATGGGTTGAACTCACAAAAGATCCATTTTGATATTGATAGGCACTTACTCTGTCGTCCACATAAGAGGTAACAATAATATGTGGATTCCCAGTAGCTGTTAACTGGGCAATGGTAACCGAATTGGGATTACTCAAGTTTGATGAAATAGTTGAGGGAGCGAAAACAACATTAGAATAGTCTCCATTGTGTTCATAAAACCGGACAATGTTATTCCCTACTGAAACCGTGATAATGTCTAAATCGCCATCACCATCAACATCGCCCACTGCCAAATCTCTAAATTGACCTGCATTTGTAGCAATGACTTCACTAGAAAAAGTTCCACCGTCATTATTTCTCCACTCTACCTTACCATCATTGGCAGATGCGAAAACTGCGTCTAGCTCTCCGTCATTATTCAAATCAGCCAATTGTACCGATCGGGCATCATCTGCTTTAGGAAAAGTTTGTAGTACTTCAAAATTCGTAGTTCCTGAACTTGTTGAAGAAGTGATCAACCTAATGGCATCTTCAAACCTAGAGGCGACTCCAAAATCTAAAGTTCCATCACTTGATAGGTCTCCTAAAGAAATCTTTCTTGGCCCATCTATATCTACCGAAGTACCTCCTCTTCCATCACCATCACCAGTTGTTACAGTAAAAGGGTAAGAGGTCTTAGTCCAAGATGCAATGGCTGGTAAAAAGGTTGTGGCAACTCTGAAAGTGGAGTTAAATTTAGTGGCTGCTACTGCACTCACTGAGCTCAGTGCAGGGTTCACTTCTATTCGGATTACTTCTCCCTCATTAAAATCTCGAGTTGGGGTAAAGGTAATGTTACTGGTGCCCCCTCCTGTCCATGTACCTGTTATTGGTCCTGTCAAATCTCCCCAGATCAAAATACCTGTAGAATTTAAGGTGGCTCCATCAATCGACTCATTAAAGGTCAATTGAATGGTCGCATCTTTGGCAACATTGCGCGTTCCAAAAGTAGGCGTTACACTTTGGACTTCTAATCCTGCCAAAAGAGTTATGGCAGAATTATCGATCGCCTTATTGTCTTTGAGGTTTTCGTCTATGGAGCAATCAACCTCATCAATATCGGTTGGTGATATTAGAAGGTTATCGCCGCTGAATACTTCTTTAGAAAAGGACTCGTTTAAAAAGGACGAAAAAAATATTAGGAAAAATAGCAGTGTGATTCGTTTCATTGTAAAATATTTGAGCTCTTTTTGGTTGACTATTTCTATATTGGCAGAAAATAAGTTTAATTACATTCCTCCATACGTACTTGTTCTGTACAAAAAACGCTCGTTCGACGCTCTAAATCCTTCTGCATCTGATGCTTAATAACTATCATCTGATTCTTAATAGGTATCAACAGTATTAGATAACTTTACCAGATGGATATTCGACATTTAACGTTCTTCATCAATGTTGCTGAGGAGCTAAATTTCAGGAAGGCTGCACGTAATTTGAATGTCACACAGCCACCAGTTACCAGGGCTATTCAAGTATTGGAAGAGGAGCTCGGACAGGAACTTTTTATAAGGGAAAAGCAGAAAATCCGTCTCACAGAGTTTGGCACCTACTTTTATGAAAAAGCAAAAAAGCAGATAAAAGAATTTGAAGCTTTAAAGAAGGTTCCACAGAATATCAAAGAACATGGCGACTCCTTGAGAATTGGTTATTGTGTTTCGGCATACACTCATTTTTTGCCTGAAATGATTGAAGACTTTCGTGTTCAATACCCTTCTTTACATATAGACCTGCTAGAGTATTTCAGCATCAATGACTTTGAGGAAAAGTTGTTGTCCAATCAAATTGACTTTGCTTTTACCTATGTTCCATCAAAGTCCAAACAACTAAAGTTTCAAAATCTTTTTACCGAGCCTATTAAAGTTGTAGTTAGGGATGATAATCCATTGGCAGAAAAGGAATCGATAGGCCTTCCAGATCTTGAAAATCAAACGATCGTTTTTCATCCCGAAGAAATTATTCCTGATTTACGGGCCTATTTAACTTTACTCTGCAACAACCATGGATTTCAACCCCAAATAACACACAATCTATGTTCGCAAAATAGTCGGCTTATACAGGTGAGCCGGTATGGGGGAATTACCATTGTCGTATCTAGTTTGAGGGAATATTGCGCCAACAATCTACGTTTTAAAAATATTGAAATAGACAAGAAAATCATTAGTGAGCTTACTGTGTCAGCACTTTGGAATCCAAAAACAGTGAGCAAGAATGGCATTAAAATAATGGAATGGCTCACCAGTAAAAAATACCCTTCCAGCTTTTTAAGAATCATATTTGATTGTTACACTTTTTACATCTGAGGACACAGCTAATGGAACTCTGTAGAAATCAGCATCATTTTTTCCACTAAAAAGAAAAGGTGCGACCCCCGAAGGAGCCACACCAGTTCAACCAGCTTGCTGTTTATAACTTATCTCCTATTTTCGAGATGTTCTTCTGTCTTTGAGTTCAAACTCCACTCTTCTGTTTTTGCCCCTG
>JAVJRN010000015.1:0-17952 GCA_040218415.1 Cyclobacteriaceae bacterium | reverse complement strand
GTATTCGGCATCTGCTGCAAGACTTACATTCACGGTGATTTGTCCAACATTGCCTAGTGTTACTCGCACATCACTGAGGTTTGCGCCTGTTTGATCATTGTCGAATGAGTAGGTAACTGTTCCACTTGAGTTGGTGGTTGCGCTCAAATCAAAGGCTGCATCTCCATAAACCTTGGTAATACCTGCGAGAGATAGCGATGGTGTCTTTTTGCCGATCGGACCTAAAAGCGCACTTTCACCTGTGGTTCCGTTGATCGTGCCATCATTTGGTGTGACTTGAAAGCTGATATACTTGTCTGCATCTGCTGTGGTTAAAGTATAAGTCGTTGAAGTTGCACTGTTGATCTCTGCTTTGTTACTTCCTGAAGTATCATCGGATCGGTACCACTTGAAAGTGGAGTTGTCGGTATCCTGTTCTGCATCGATGAAATTATAGCTTCCCGTCAATACTTGGTCAATCGTGGTGGTTCCAGCTAGCTCTACCCCACTTACTGAAGGCGCAGTATTGCTTTGAATTACCGTGACAGTAAATGCTTGGGTAACCGTACCACCCTTCTGATCATCCAATGTTAGCACTACCTGATGATCTCCTATATTCGAAGCGGTAGGACTTCCGGATAACACAAATCCCGAAACTGATAACCAAGCTGGTCCGGTTGTTTTGGTAAGTACCGGAACATCACTGTTCAAATCTTCATAAGTGATTGTATAGGAATAGTTTTCATTGTCCTTGATACTGGTGAGCGCATCTGATGTGAAGGCTGGTGGAATATTGGTATTGCCATCGTTGATCAGAATTGGACCAAAGAATACACTTTCGCTTGGAGTGCCTGACAAAGCTCCGTCGTTCGGTGTTACTTCAAAACTGATGAATTTACCATTATCACCATTCACAATGGTATAAGAACCAGTTGTTGCTCCTGTGATTTCGGCTTTGTTCGTTCCATTAACATCATCAGCACGGTACCACTTGAAAGTCGTTCCAGCTTCTACATCTCCATTGGCATCTGTATAAGTATAAGAACCTTCCAGCACGCCATCCACAACCAATGATTTTTTCAGTGTGACTCCTGTGGCTACTGGTGCTACATTTGCTTCTTTGGTGGTGAAATTCCATGTTGTTTGACTCGATAAGCCAGCCGAGTTGTTGCCGTCTGCATCTACAAAGGCAGTAGCATCAAAAGTGACTGTGTAGAATTGACCTTCTAAAAGATCAGCGGTAGGATTGATTGTAACTACAGCTCCTGAGATACTCACATCGCTGGAAGTAACAGCTACTTGCGTGGCTGTACCACTCGTTGGTGTCAGTACGATGTTCCCCGTTCCTTTTGTTACCGTTTCACTCAATGTCAATGTCAAATTAGCATCTACAGCCACATCCAAAGCGCCATCTGCTGGCACGGTACTTACTAGCGTAGGTATCACTGCTGCTAAAACTGGTCCTTGATAATCTGTGAACGCTTCCGTTCCTGCATCTTTTCCATCATTTGGCGTGATGCCTAGTGCTAAGAATTTTCCTACTTCACTGGTTGTCAGTGTGTAGTTTATGGCATTTGCTCCACTGACAGGTGCTTTGTTGGCTCCAGCAGCATTATCGGCGACATACCACTGTAGCGTAGTTCCTGATTCAGGATCGCTATCTGCATCAGTGTAAGTATAGCTTCCCGTCAATTGCTGATTGACTTCAAGCCTTCCTGTGAAGTTCTGGTTACTGACTGTCGGCACCTTGTTGCCAGCAGCTGCAGTTGTAAATCTAAATACTTGGTCATCGGATATTCCAGCAAATGCAACGCCATTGGTCGATTCAAATGCATCTGCATCTATGAGTACATAATAGGTTTCGCTATTGCTTAATTCATTGGTTAAACGAATAGTGACTTTCGCTCCACTCGTCGTGGCAGCAATAGCCTCTTTTGTTTCCAGCAGATTACCATTGGCAGCATATACATTGATATTACCCTGACTGGCCACCATATTTTCACTAAACTCAAGGATCAAGGCCGTATTAGTAGCTACATCCGAAGCATTATTGACAGGAGTCGTGGCTGACAACACAGGAGTAGATGGTAAGTCAAGCGTAGTGAATCGCCAGGTGTTTTTGTCTGAAATACCTAGATGGTATAACTCCTCATCGTAAGAAATAACAAAACCATCATCGATTAAAATATAGTATTCTGTACTTGGTTCCAGCACATCACCCACACTAATGTAAATTTTATCCTCGATATTATCATTATCATCATAGTCGTTCAGGTCACCTTCATTCTCTCCTTGCTGAAAATCACCTCGCAACTGAAATGTTTTTATGAGTTCATCATTAGCGGCTTTGTAAATTCTCAAAGCACCTATAGGTGGTCTGCCATTTCCATAAACATCTTCACTTAAGGAAATCACAAAATCATCGCCTGAGTCCACTTTGTAATTGACACTACCGTTGGCGGGATAGAATGCCGTGAAAATACTTTCAGCAAAACGTTCTGCCTGAATAGTATAACTTATTTTATCAATAACGGCTTTTATCTTTTTAGCTCCATCTAAACTAGTAAACAAACCATTCGGATATTGAACGTAATAATCTACCCCGATTTCCCAGTTTTGGGATAAGTCTACATTGGCAAAACCTGTTATACCATTGTTTATAATGTTAAAATTTGAAACATCAATCGTCTCAAAAACGCTATTGTCTAATGCTCTATAAATTGTAAACGCGCCAACTCCTATAGCTATTTCTTCATCAAAATTTATTGTAATGAAAGCATCATCTAAATTTACAGCTTCATCGCTATTAGGATCAGTACTTTTTACCAACAATGGCTCAGCTTCTGTCGTAAAACTCCATACATTTTTATCGGTAATACCTGCAAATTCCTCATCACTCGATATTGACTTAAACATCCCTGCATCCATCAAAATGTAATAGGATGTTCCTTTCTCAAAGGAATAATTATAAAACCCAAGTCCTGTACTTGTATTGTTAAATGAAGGACCACTTTGTGTAGAGATAAAAGTCTGACTTGCAACCAATTCGTCATTATCTGCTTTGTATAGTCTATACTCAGCGCTGGTATTGCCATTTTTAACACCTTCATTGAAAGTAATCCAAAATCGATTATTACCAGGAAACGCACTATTAACAGCACTTAGTGAAACATCAATGGAACCATTAGTTGGTATTAAGCTTGAGATGCTTAAGCCAACGTTTTCCTCGGCAGTAGTAAAACTCCAGGTGGTTTTATCGGTGATGCCTTGAAAATAAAGATCCGCCTCGTTTTTGAAAGCTGTTTCGGGAACAAGAAAGTAATAAGAAGTACCAAAATCTAAATTTAAATCCCCCAGTCTAATCGTAGTGGTGGTACCATCTACTCCTACCAATGTCGACTCTACTGAAATACGTACTACTTCACTATCATCTAATGTGTTATATAAAATGATGTCTCCTGTACCTTTTACTATTACCTCATCAAAGGTTATGCTAATCTCAGGTTGTACTAAAACGCCTGCTGCATTGTTAGCTGGTAGCAAAGTGACAAGTTCCAGGCAATCTTGACCCTGATCGGTATATATCCACCTCTTACGTCTAAAAAAATTGCTGGCATCCGCATCACAATAAGATGAAGACACTTCCCCAAACCTAAGTCTTGTTGGTGTAAGTGAATTGGCACCCCAACCTCTAAGTATAGCATCATAGTTAACCACACTGATTGCTGCACCTTTAAGCATGTTTTCTATTGTTTTGACACTAACCAAATTCCAGGAAGACAAGTCTGAATTAAATGAACTTGCACCTTCAAACATAGAATTCATAAGACTGACAGACGAGACATCCCAGCTTGATAAATCGGAAGTAAAAAGACTTGCCCCCTCGAACATAGAACTCATATTAGTAACTAGTGACACGTCCCAGCTTGATAAATCGGAAGTAAACATGCTTGCTCCCTTGAACATAGAACCCATGTTAGTAACTCGTGACACGTCCCACCCAGATAAGTCTGAATTAAACATGCTTGCCCCCTCGAACATAGAACCCATTGAAGTAACTAATGACACATCCCAACCTGATAAATCGGAAGTAAACATGCTTGCCCTATCAAACATATTGCTCATTGAAGTAACCGATGACACTTCCCAGCCTGATAAGTCTGAATTAAACACGCTTGCCCCTTCAAACATATTGCTCATGAAAATAACAGATGACACATCCCAAGATGACAAGTCAGATGTAAAAACACTTGCTCCCATGAACATAGCACTCATCCGGGTAGCAGACGACACATCCCAGGTAGACAAGTCAGATTTGAAACTAGTGGCATCCCAGAAAACAAAATTCATGTCAGAAACGGACGACACGTCCCATCCTGATAAATCACCATTAAATGAACTGGCACTATAAAACATGTAACTCAAGTCTGTCACTGAAGACATGTCCCAGCCGGAGAGATTAGAACTAAAGTTGGTGGCTCCACCAAACATGTAGCTCGTGGACGTAATTGAAGAAGATATGTTCCAAGCTGATAAATCTGAATTAAACGCAGCTGCTTTATTGAACATGCCAATTATCTGAGTTACTGACGATACATCCCAATCTGACAGATCAGAAGTAAAGGAAGTAGCATCAGAAAACATATAAAGCATATCTCTTACAGAAGACACATCCCATGACGATAGCTCTTGATTAAAAGCACTAGCCCCCTTAAACATATTTGCCATTGAACCGACCGAGGAAACATCCCAAGTTGAAACATCACCATTAAAACTTGTAGCTCCACTGAACATATCTCCCATATCTCTCACAGCAGACACATCCCAGGAAGACAAGTCCTGATTAAATGCACTCGCACCATCAAACATCCCGGACATTTTCGTCACATTAGACACGTCCCAGCCAGACAAATCAGCGTTGAAATTTGTGGCATTTTTAAATGTATACACAAGACTGGTTACTTCTGACAAATTGGGTTGGTCATTTGCATTGATGACCAGATTTTCACAGCCTTCAAAAGCCCTTGACAGATCCTTCCATACTATTGCACCCCATTGTTCTATCGTCCTTAGCTTTTTGGCATTGTTAAGATCTGATCCTAATGAAATCTGATAGAATTCTCCAGATATTTTTACTGTATGAATTCCAGGCTCAGCATATGTATGACTAACATCAGCACTCACTCCAGTCTCTACTTCACTTCCATCTCCCCAGTCGATGGAGTAGTTATGCGGTTGGAAGGTAGCGCCCGAAGTATTGCCTAGCGTGATGCTAATAGCCTCCGAAGCTCCAGTAGTTTCCCATGTAGTAATAAAGTGACCTTCTGTGTTTTGAGCTTGACCTGTAGTAAAACTCCAGGTGGTTTTATCGCTGATTCCTGAATAAAACCCACCTTTTTGATCCTTAAATGCCTCAGGTGAAATTTCTACATAATATTCAGTGTTAGGCTCCAATGAAGCATCCTCAAAAGATACACTCACATTCGTAATGTAAGTTGTGGTCACTTCAAAGCTTACCCTCACCTTGTCGCTGGTCACATCCACTACGGCAGCTTCCGTATCATCTGATACTTTTTTGATCTTTATACTTCCAGTATTGGCCGTTATTAGATCTTCCTGAACTGTTCCAGTTTTAAATGTGAATTCCAATACAGGATTAATTGACACGTCTGTTGCATTGTTCTCAGGCGTTTGACTAACGATGGTTATACCTTCTGTGTTTTCCCCTATCCCCGTAGTAAAATTCCAGACAGTAGGATCTGAGATACCTGCAAATACTGCTGATGATTCACTATACTCAACGATTCCTTGATCAATGAGCCAATAGTATTCCCTCTGTGGCTCTAGAGTAATATCCGCATTAATCATTAACCCGGTTTCACCAAAACCTCCGATGTAAACCTCTCCTACTGTTGAATTAATATTTTCTTGAATTATAATTGGATCGTTAGCTGTATTGATTTCATGAACCAGTGAATTATCGCTGGCTTTGTAAAGGCTGATTTTACCTGCTACGCCCGATTTAATTTTATTTTCAAAACTAATAATATGACCAGTGAAAAATCCCTCAAAACCTGTGCCTACAAAAGGATCAGTCGTACTTATCCCCAAGGGCACATCTGTTTGATCATCTGCTGGAAAAGTTCCTGTGAATTCAAATGTCTCCGCTTCAGCAACTTCTGTTGTAAAACTCCAGGTAGTTTTATCGCTGATTCCAGCAAAAGGTAAAGTGGTATCAAAGTTAACAACTGCCCCTTCATCTATCTGAATATAATACTCAGTAGCTGGTTCGAAGACTACATCTACAAATCTAAAAATGAATGTATTAGGATCTGAAGACTTGATATTTGGCCCTCTCAACGCTAAGTCGAAGGTGGTCTGCTCGCTTAACAATTCATCTCCCTCAGCCTTATACAATTTGAAGGTCGTAGTAGTAGAATTTGCGCCAAAAGTAATTCTTTCATTAAAAACAATGGTGAACTGATCTGTGTCATCAGTGCTCGTGGCAGTATTCAGTTCATCTTGCGTAATGGAAATATCAGCAATAGAAACATTGGTGGCTCCTGCTGCTGGACTTAGTGTATTGATTGTTGGGCGCGTTTCGTCAGAAATGGTACTAAAGGCCCATACAGTTTTATCTGTTATTCCTGCAAAATCTGCATCTGTAGCGTCAGATTTAAGCATGCCAGCATCTATCAAGATATAATATGACTTACCATACTCGAAAGAATAATCATAAAACCCAAAGGTAGCCCTCGGACTATTCACCAAAGGCCCTGTTTGTGTAGAGATTAAAGATTGGCTTGCTACCAGTTCATCGTTATCTGCTGTGTATAATTTATACTCAGCGTCAACATTTCCGTATTTAATGTTTTCCGTTAAGGTTAATGTGAATTTATTTGAACTTGAAGAGACAGTATTTAAAGAACTTGGGAAAAGATTAGAAACACCATTCGCTGGTGATACCATTAAAATATCAGGGCCTTGAACTGTTACAGTCAGTGTTGCTAACTCAGAAGTCTCTTCACAGTTTCCTTTGCTCACTACCACAAAGAATTTCGATTGGTCAAAATCAGTCATTAAATTATTGACTGTAAGTTCTCGGGTGTCTACCCCCGTTATTTGGTTAGTGGATGATTCATCCGACACATTCTCCAAGAGGCTATACATCTCCTGAGTATAAAGTCCTCTGCTTCCAATATATAGCGTACCGTTTATTTCATTGACTGCCAAGATCTGATCTATTGCAGGAAATCCATTTTGACCAGCGGTAGTCGTGCTCCAACTTGCTCCACCGTCTGTAGAAACGGATAAGCCCTTATCAGTTCCTGCATATACTTTTTGACCTGTTGCAAATACGGAATTAACTTTATCTGAAAGTGCAAAACCGTTTTGACCACTAGTGGTAGTTGTCCAGCTAACTCCCCCATCGTTAGAAATGGAGATGCCACCACTCGTTCCTGCATAAACTTTATTGCCCGCGGCGAAAACGGAATTAACCTTATCCGAACTTGCGAAACCATTTTGACCGTTGGTAGTGGTGCTCCAGGTTGCACCTCCATCAGTAGAAATGGATATGCCCATAGCAGTACCTGCATAGATCACATCATTCTTAGCATATACTGTATTAACATTACCTGAGAGTGCAAAACCATTTTCACCATTGGTGGTAGTTGTCCAGAATACTCCCCCATCGTTAGAAATTGAGACACCTTCACTCGTTCCCGCATAAACAATGTTGCCCTCGGCAAAAACGGAATTAATAGTCGAAGATTGAAGACCAAGTTTTGATATCAAATGAGTCGTCCAATTGAGCCCCCCATCGCTAGAGATTGACAAGCCACCGCCGTATGTACCGGCATATACGGTATTGTTTTCCGCATATACGGTTCCCACCAAATCTGAAGATGCAAAACCATTGTCACCACTTTTGGTAAATGACCAAGTAGCTCCTCCATCTTTAGAAATTTGTAAGCCTGCACCACTAATTGCCGCATAAACACTCTCCCCAACTACACTTACAGAAAAAGCACCATAACCACCATTGGTTGAAACGAATTCGCCAGCTCCACTTTGATACCACTGGTAACTAGCTCCATCTACTTCTGGCACAGAAAAAGTAGCACTTCCTCCTACTGTAGAACTTTGAGAAGTAGGCTGCTCAGTGATAAGGTTAGGACAAACCGTGGTGAAAGAGATGGCTGTTTTATCTATGACCGCTGGATTTCCCTGATCACTACCATCTTTCACTACATCAGCATCTAATGTCACGTAGTAGGTGGTCGCATAATCCAATGTAGTAGCTCCCAGGCTTACCGTGAGTGTTTTGTCTGTAAGACTTACCGACTGACTGGTTACAGCAAAAGCCGCAACTTCAGTATCGTCATCTGCTTTTTTGATGCGGATGCTTCCTGTTCCTTTGGTAACTGGCAAGTTGAACGTGAGCGTAATATCAGTATCAAGGGCTACATCTGTTGCGTTTAGAGCCGGAGTAAAACTTGCTAAAACTGGAGCCTCAGCAACGGTAAGTGTGGCCAAATCAGAAGTTTCTTCACAGTTTCCTTTGGTCACAACCACCGAAAACTGTGATTGATCTAAGTCTAGGGTAAGATTGTTTATTGTAAGTTCTCGACTATCTGCTCCTGTGATTTGGTTAGCTGAGGACTGATCTGTGACGTTTGTCAATTTGGTTTTCGGCACTAATACTTCTATTCCACCTCTTACTCCTATATACACAGAACCTTGATGTTCTGTCATACTCAAAACTTCGTTTGATAGCGTCAATTGATTTTCTCCTGTAGTTGAAAATGTAGTCCAAGTTTGACCACCATCCTCGGATACAGTAAGCCCACCATTTTCATTGAATACGCCAACATATATTTTATCTCCATCTGCATAAATTCCTTTTACAGAGGAACTGGTAGCAAAACCCATTTCAGATGTACTTAACTTTCTCCAGGTATTGCCCCCATCATTAGAAATGTTAAACCCTGAACCAGCACCTACATAGACATTATTACCATCAACGAAAACCTTTGAAAAAATCGGACCACCACCTAAACCGTTTTGATTCGAATCACTTGTCCAATTGGTTCCACCATCCGTAGAAATGGAAAGCCCGCCTTCAGCAACTACATATACATTATTACCTTCAGCATAAATGGATTGAATGTTTGTCGATAGGGTACCATTTTCTCCTGCCGCTACAGTTCTCCAGTTTTCTCCGCCATCTTCAGAAATTAATAACCCAGTATTGCCTTCACCAACAAAAAGCTTGTTTCCAATTGCAAATACTGCATTAATTGATCCTCTTGTAAACCCATTGGTATCAGTGTATTCAATGATTTCCCAAGAATTTCCTCCATCCTCAGAGATAGATAATTTTCCATTAAAATGGCCTAAAGCTTTATGCCCCACATAGATTTTGTTTCCATCTGCGTACACGTCTGATACCTCCTGAGAAGAAAATCCATTTTCCCCTCCAACTACTTCAGTCCAGGTAGCTCCTTCATTTTCAGAATATGACAGAACTGATGTTGAATTACTAAAACCACCAGACCAAAAAACAACAAATAATCTGCTATTAGAAGATGACATGGCTCTCACTATTCTAGTAGCATCTGAAGGAGCCGGCATGTTTGTTATCGGCTCATCGATTTCCCCGATTCCTCCTTCTTGAAACCACTGATAACTTGCACCCGTGACTTCTGGAACTGAAAAAGTAGCACTACCTGTAACTGCTCCTATCTGGTCGGCTGGTTGCGTGAGTACCAACGGTTCGCAAACGGTAGTGAACGAGTATTTTTCCTTATCAGTGACCGCTAAGTTTTTGTTACTGCTAATATCTAAAACAATACCTTCGTCTATTGTGATGTAATATCTCGTGTCATTAGCCAAACTAGCCGAAGGTAATGTTAGTATTCGACCAGATAGGTCAGTTTGATCTACGCTAAAGCTTTGTATTTCACTATCCGTGGCATGGTCAACTATTCGAATATTTCCTGATCCCTTGGTAATATCCCTATTAAAAGTAATCACAACTGGCACATCTATAGCCACATCTGAGCTCGAAGCTGCAGGGGAAATACTTTCAATACCCGGGACATCTAAAACTGTTAAGGTAATTTGATTAGAAATTTGCTCACAGCCGTCTTTGGAAACCACCACATAGTACTCTGACTGATTTTGATCTAACGATAAGTTATTAATGGTGAGTTGATGAGTAGTAGCGCCTTGGATTTGGTTGAGAGCTGTGTTATCTGTTTGATCTTGTAAGGCTACTATGTCATTCACAATAGACACTAATTGAGTGCTATTTTCGGAAGGACCTATAAAAAAATTATCTTGAGAAGCATCCAACATTAAAAAACCCCCATTAGTGCCTATTGATGAATTGGAGTACCTCGTAGCATTTCCACCGTCACTATCGGAAATGATAAAATTTGTATTTTCAATAGCAAAGAGTCTATCTCCTTCAACCACCACATCTAACAACCAAGCATCTTCCAAAATGCCTGGACCTTTAGCCCATGTAAGGCCTGCATCCTCTGAAATATGAAGACCAAGGTCTGTAGCCAAATATATATGCATACCGTCTACATCCATTCCCAATACTTTCCCGAATACACCTTCGGGTTCACCTAGAACAGACCATGATGCTCCACCGTCTCTCGAAACGGCCAGACCTGTGGTAGAACCGCTACCAACAAAAACATTATCTCCTATCAGCCCTAAGGATTTCAAATTTTGAGCTGACCAGAAGCCAATAGTGTTGGTTGCTGATACAGTCTTCAACCATGTATTTCCCCCGTCATTAGAAATAGAAATACCCCCTGATGAAGAAGAAGTTGTTACAGAAATATTATCTCCAGACGCATAAATTGCAACCGGTGTACCACCCGTAATGTCTGATCCGGAAGCTATTGTCTCCCAATTGAGCCCCTGATCTTCTGACTTAAAGAGTCCATCATTGGTTCCAACATACAACTTACCATTATCATAAAATAATGATTGCACAAAGGCTCCTGCTGGAAATCCATTAGTATTTGGAGGCACTTGGAGCCAAGAAGCACCTAAATCTTCAGAAAAGTACAGACCACCCTCAACTGCCACAAAAAGCTTGTTTTCTGTATAAACAATATCTCTGACATATTTGGTAGAAGGAAAAGTACTCCTTAGACGTGTTATTCCATTTAGCTCTCCCTTTTGATACCACTGATAACTAGCCCCTGAAATGTCGTCCACTTCAAAAGTGACCTTACCTGTTACCCCAGCACTTTTGGAGGTCGGTTGATTAGGGAGTAAGTTGGTGTAGCTTAATGCAAACACATCAGTTTTTTGAAAGAAGGGCGTACCATAGTTTACACTGTAATTTGTAGTCCCTTCTGCTATAGCGATATTAACTTTTGCATCTGTATCAAATTCAGCGGCATCTTTCTTCCAAGAAAACGAGTAATTAATGCTAGCATCATAATCTGCTAAAGTGGCTTCTTCGGTAGTTACTATAATAGTTTCGTGAGAGGCAAGCCCATCATTGCCATTAGCAGAAAGGTCAAACAAGCGATTATCAGCAATATTCTTTAGTGTTCCGTAAGAGGCTACAAGGTTCGTTACATTATTGGCTGAAGCAGCTCCCATAAGGACGGTCACTTCCTCCTGAGTCAGCACTTTGTCCCAAACAGTGACTTCAGCCAGTTTGCCATCAAGAAAATCAGATGGCCCTTCATCATCCATTTCCATTCCTATAAATGCTGTTCCCCCAGCTATCACAGGCATTTCTTCTGTGAAGGTATTCTCTAACTGGCCATTAACATAGATCTTCGTTTCGAAAGTGGTCGCATCATAAGTGTACCCCACAAAGTACCAAGTATCATTACCAAGAGAGGTTGTACCTTGATCGTTACCGCTACCATTGTAAATGGCCAGCCTTTCATTATCTTTAATATAAAGGTTACTGACAGATTCTGTTCCATTGTCAGTATGTATTGAGAAAAGTACATCTGAGTCATTATTGGCAACATTGGACTCTTTATTTACCCACATAAAGATTGACCTGTTACTGCCTACCAAGTCATCTACCACTTCAGAAACATCAATAAAATTCTCATCATCCTCTTCAAAATCAAGATAGTTGACCGTATTGGTATTGACCGTTCTCGTGATCGGATCATCGGCACAGAGCGTTTCATCAGCTATTTCGTCTACTGTAGCCGCATTGCTGTTGAGGGTCATTGTCCAAGAGTCGGTAGCTTTTATAAAATCTCTGGTGGCGGTGAAAGTATAAGTACCCTCTGCTACATCGGTGGTGTAAGCCGCATCTGTGGATACTTCTGATCCATCTTTAGACCATGACAGGTTGGTGTACCAGTCTATGGCATTGAAACCTTCGATGGCTTGTACATTTTTGAAATCTACTTGTAAGCCATTTTGCATCACACCATCATTGCCTTTGCCAGAGTGGTCTTTGAGTACGGTGGCATCTTCACTATACGCTCCAAAAATGGAATAGTATCCAACTAGATTGGCGTATTTTGGATGACTATCTGTGATTTTAGTCTTCATGGCTTCTCTAATTTCACCACCTGTTAGCACATCATTCCAAACAGAAACCTCCGCCATATCACCATTAAAGTGGTCACTATCATTCTTTCCATCAAATTCCTGACCGAGTGAATATTGATCATCTGCTACCGCTAGTTGACTTCTAGAAGCTCTACTATTCTCTATGCCATCTACATATATTACAGTTTCATTGGTACTGGCATCATAGGTATAGCCCACGTAATGCCATTGCTCATCGCCCATATTATAATCGGCAGATTGAGTATTAATTCCACCTCTATTGACTTCCAAGTTATCCCCTGAATTATCTATGAATAAAAAGGATCTATTATCACCATTGGCTTCATTTATGGCAAAAAGAACTTGGTTATCACCCGCGACATCATCTTCAACTTTCACCCACATAAAAACGGAACGACTAGTGCCGTTCAAATCGTCTTGCAGCGCATTCAGATCTACCCAATAGTCTTGTGCTTTGTCAAAAGAAAGGACACCTGTGATATTAGTATTGGCTTGGTAAGTGACCGAACCTGATGCCGCTATGATGGCATCTTGAAAAACATCGGCTGTGCTTTCTACTTGATCAACTACGTAAACTGAAGAGTTAGTAGACTGTGGACCCCCGGGTTCTTGATTTGAATCTGTGCCCACTAATAATTCTCGGTCGTCAATGGCGACATCAAACCCAAAAAAATCCAGGCTGCTTCCTTCTGTGTTTTTAAAACGAGGTGACGCAACAGCCAATACATTTTCGTTAGAGGATAATACCACATTGGTACCAAAACCATTGAAAGTACTTTCTCCAACTACACCATCTCCTATGGGTTGTGTCCATTGCGCATTAGCACTTGATTGAACGAGTACTAAGAAAACCGTAAAGATCAATGGACACATGATCTTCACCCAAAACTTATCCCCTAAAATGAATTTGCTTTTGAGCAATGGAATCATGCTCAGGAATCTATGGTTCCCTGAAACATTTAATTTGGAAGTGCTTTCAATCTGCATGGTATAGCTTTTTAGTCTTGATGTCTAATGAGCGAATAAAGACTAAGCCATTCACGCTAGGAAATTAATGTTGCCAACTAGCTTCTGGGTGTTCCCAACTTTATGAATGCTTTTCCGAATTGTTTTCCAAAAGATTAGGAATGATTGATGGGTAAAATCGACGAAGTATTAGAAACTGTCGTTGAAATCATCTGGACCAAAAACAGAGTGCGCCGTTCAAAAAATGATTTTGTTAGCGATACTTGATACTAAAGAGGACAGAGCCAAAAAAAGGGGTAGCATAAAAAAGAGGTGAGTTTATTGTTTGCCATTCTTGTCAATCAATTCGACCAGCTACTCTACTCTTATTCTACTCAGTAAATGATCTCTATAATTTCTACCGATTGGAATTTTTTCATCACCTATAAGTACGTAGGAAGAGTTGATGGCATCCATATAGTCTACATTGATAATAAAGCTGCGATGTGAGCGGAAGAAGTTTTTGGGTAGGCGCTCTGACAAATCACTCAAGCTCCCTCTGAAAAAATGTTTCTTGCCATCAGTGGTAAATAACTCGACATAAATCCTATCACTTTTAAAATACCTGATATCACAGAGTTTGATTTTGTGAAAAAGATGGTTCTCCTTAATAAAAATAGCATCCTTGATGAGCAGGTCATCATCGATTACCTTCTGCTCTTTTTTGTTACTTGAGTAATTATGAAGCGCTAACTCGATGGAAGTATAAATATCTTCTTTTTTGAATGGTTTGACCAAAAAAGCATGTGGATTGACATTCTTTACGCGTTCTATCGTTTTGGCATCAGAATTTGACGTCAGAAATATAAAAGGGAAATGATACTTGCTATTGATCTGCTCAGCTAAGTCAACCCCATCTTTTTTTCCGATTAACTGTATATCTAATAGTGCTAAATCTGGCTCATCCCTTTCAATAGTTTCAAGAGCCTCGGCATAGTTAATAGCCGGTTCGAGCACCTGATAACCAAGATCTTCTAATATCATACAAATATTATTTGCGATGATCATTTCATCTTCTACCACCAGAATTTTTACAGTTGCCATGCGAAACAATTGATTAAGCTTGTAAGCTACCAAAATATCAAGTTAAGACACTTGAAGGTGAAAATTCAAGTTAAATTGAGACTAAATTGAAGAAATTAAAAGGTAAAAAGATTAACTCAAGATTTTTAACGCATAAATATGAGTCTGCTAGATGATAAAACAATGATCAAAAGATCTCCAAATCATATGCTAATTTGTCTGTTAAAAGTTCCTTTTAACAAAATTCGTAGTTTCGGAAATCCATCACTACTCTTGATAATATGCTTTTTCTTGGCGTTTTACTTTCCTTCTCACTCCCAATCTGTGAAGATAGATTCTTTGAAAAATGAACTCAAAAAATGTTTAACTGACTCAAGTTGTGCTGATTTAATGTTGAGAATCGGAGAACAACATCAATATATGCTGGGCAACCTTGACTCTGCGATAACTTGGTTTAAAAAAAGTCAAGAGCGTGCCGAAAATGAATTGCTAGTCCGTGGACGTGCAATTTTATATCAAGGCAAGGCCCATCTCGATCTTGAAGAGCATGCCATGGTGTTACAGTGTGCACAGGAAGCTGCTGGTTTATTTCAAGAGGTGGGGAACACGCGCTATTTAGCAGAAGCCACGTGGCTGGAAGGATTGTATTACGGATATAATGGACCTATCGAAAAAGCGATCATTTTTCTTCAAAAAGCCGCCATTCTAGCCGATTCTGCAAATGATCACAGCATGGCTGCAATCTGCTACTCTAACCTTGGTTTCTTCTGTGCTCAGCAAGGTAAATTTCCTGAAGCCATAGAAAACATGATTGCTAGCGTCAATTACCGTAAAAAACAAAATTTGCCAATATCCTCTGGCTTATTAGTGAATATCGGTGCTACTTACGTGGATGCTGAAAATTACCCTGAAGCGCTATCCTATTTGAAGCAAGGAGTAGAAAAAGCCGCTAATGACGGTGATCAGGAAATCGTCAGTGAAGCTTACTGGTACATCGGAGAAACCTACGTAAAAATGAATCAATTCGATTCTGCCATTGCCAATCTTGATCGCGCCCAAAGTATTAATTTGGAACTCCAGGATAGTAGCCTTACTTATGACTACTACACTTCCAAAGGTGAGATATTTATGAAGTTGTTGAATCCGGATTCAGCTTTGGTCAGTTTTGAAAAGGCTAAAAATATTTTACCAGAAAAGTCCTTTATCAGTAAACGTGCAAATGCGTTGCAGCACCTGGCTGAGGTCCATTTGACTTTATCAAAAGGTACTGATATCTATCACCTTCAACAGGCCAAATCATTTGCCCAGCAAGCATATAATACCGCCAACAATGCTAACCTTATTAAAAATAAAAGTCGGGCGGCACTTATCCTTTTTCGAACTTTAACTGCGCTAAAACCATATGATCCCGCATCCCAATATGTTGAAGAATATATAGCCATCAACGATTCTCTATTGTCTCAGGAAAGATTAGCCGCTGTTGCAGATATGCAAGCCAGGTACGAAAGTGAAAGAAAAGAAATGAAAATAAGTCTTCTCAACGATCAAAATGAGATAAAAGCAAAAAACCTGGAACAAGCACAAGCACTCCAAGGTCAACAAAAAATCATTATTGTATTACTTACAGTCGGCATTTCTGGAGTAATTCTTCTCTTGATATGGATATATCGTTTTTCTCTGCAAAAGAGTAAAACAAATAAAGAACTATCACGGAAAAATGAAATTATTAGTCAACAATCTGAGGAGAAAGAAATCCTTTTAAAAGAAATCCATCACAGAGTAAAAAACAACCTACAAATCATCAGCAGTTTGCTTGATTTACAAAGAAAAGGGGTGAAAGATGAAACTGCTTTAACAGCCTTGGATGATGGGCAAACCAGAGTTCAGGCAATGGCACTCATCCATCAGAAACTTTACCAAAACGAAAATCTGGGAAGTATCTCCTTTAAACAGTATGCCGAACAACTTTGTGAAATGCTATCTGCCATTTATGTTCCGAATAATAATGTAAACATCATTCTTCCTACAAAAGACGCTTTGCTTGATATTGATACTGCTATTCCTGTAGGATTAATTCTTAATGAATTGATTAGTAATGCTTTCAAACATGCTTTTATCAATTCAGTAGAAGGTCAACTTACTTTAGGCCTTCAAGAAGACCAAGACGGAAATTATGAATTAACTGTAAAGGATTCTGGCCCTGGAATACCTGACCACTTTGATATTGACAATGCCAAATCTCTAGGGTTACGTCTGGTTAAAAGCTTATGCAAACAACTGTATGGTTCTTCCACTTACTCATATTCCAATGGCGCCCAATTTTTGATAACATTTAAAGATACCATTACTCGTAAATCATTTGTTTGACCTCCTTTATTTATAAGCTCCTTTTTCAATAATATAGGAAGGCTAGCTTCACTATACATCATTCAGTGACTTCACAGAATTGAAGCTAGCCGCTTTGATAGGGTATAAACTAATTGTAAGAAGTGCAATAATAAAAAGCGCCTGACAAGAATATTAAAGGATTAATGTCAGCTCTCTTGGCATTAATCCCGAAAACCTACAAAAGTCCTAAAAACCTGAGTTCGATTAATAGAGCATTGAAATCAACGTTAAAACCGTCTCTTTGCGAAATAAGAACCGATTAAAATGAGGTTTTTATTGAAGCAATCTCATCTTTCTAGCAGATTGCTTCTATTTTTCAAGCTTTTCAAGCTTAAAAAATATCGCAATGACGCTCGAACGTGTATTGAACAATTGAACACCCACCAAAAGAAAAGGTGCGACCCCCAAAGGAGCCACACCAGTTCAACCAGCTTGCTGTTTGTATTTTATCTGCTATTTGCTAAAAGTTCTTCTGTCTTTGAGTTCAAACTCAACTCTTCTGTTTTTGGCTCGGCCTTCTTTGGTGGCATTGTCTGCCAAAGGTTTGGCTTGTCCGTATCCATCGGCAGTGATTCTATCAGCATTGATGCCTTTTTCTACCAAAAACCCTTTGACTGCATTGGCTCTTTGCTTAGACAATTGCAGGTTCTTTTCTTCGTCTCCTGAGCTGTCAGTATAGCCTGATATTTTCAAGTCATAGTTGTTGTTCTCCAAAAGTAGGTTGGCTACTTTGTTAAGGATGTCGTTAGACTTTTTGGTCAACACATCTTTCCCCGATTCAAATTGAACACCTGACAAAGCTTCTTTCAATATTTCCTGAGTCTTTTGGCTGATTTCAGGACAGCTTTTGTTCTCGATCGTGCCCGCTTCATTCGGACAATTGTCCTTGCTGTTCACAATACCATCGCCATCATCGTCTGGACAGCCGCCAAGTTCTTTGATACCTGCTGTGTTTGGACAGTTATCATCTTTATC
>JAVJRN010000079.1:0-341631 GCA_040218415.1 Cyclobacteriaceae bacterium | reverse complement strand
CAAAATTAACCCTTGCCTTTTTATTGCTTCCATCTTCATCAATTTCTATCACCTTACCAAAACCGAATTTCGGATGTTCGATTTTCATTCCAACGGCCAAAGCACCCGTATCACTTGCTACAAAATCGGAGCTTGGCGTATGTTTTGGTGGTGCCCCAAATTTTCGATTAGCCTGATCTTTTTTCAGGTTATTTACAAAATTTTTGGTCACATAACTGTCAGCGGAAGATAGCGCGGCTGAGCTTCCAAACTTCTTATTGACCTTCATGAAACGTGGATCTACTTCTTCAATAAATCGACTCGGCTCACAGGCTTTCAAGCGGCCAAAGCGATATCTATTGAGTGCATAGCTCAATTGTACTTGCTTTTTTGCTCGGGTAATGGCCACATAAAACAAGCGCCTTTCCTCTTCCAAGTCGGCACGTGAACTAAGCATCATTTGGGAAGGGAAAAGCTCTTCCTCCATACCCACAATATATACATAGTTGAATTCCAAACCTTTGGAGCTATGTATGGTCATCATGGTGACGGCATCATCAGGCGCATTGCTACGGTCTTCATCGGTAAGCAAAGTCACTTCTTGTAGGAAGGCGTCCAGGCTTTTGTCCTCGCGCTCTGGATCATCGGTAAACTCTTTGATGGCGTTGAGTAGTTCTTGCACGTTTTCATATCTGCTCATGCCCTCTATGGTTTTATCTTCATAGAGTTCTTTCAATAAGCCAGAACTTTTTGCTACGTGAGATGCCGTTTCAAAAGCATCTTTTTTGTCATTGGTGAGTTTAAAACTCTTGATTAAATTGGCAAAACTTTCCACCTGGCTACCACCACGACCCCCAATGATGGAGGATGCCTTTTGCAAGGTTTCCCAAAGTGTTCTTTGGTTTTCATTGGCGCTCACGACCAGTTTTTCCACTGTTCCTGGGCCAATTCCACGTTTTGGGAGATTGATGACTCGGCGCATGGCCTGTTCGTCATTGGTGTTGACGATAAACCGGAGGTAGCCTACCAAGTCTTTGATTTCTTTTCTTTGGTAAAAGGACAAACCACCAACCACGCGATACCGCAAATTCATCCGGCGAAGCGCTTCCTCCATTGCTCTTGATTGGCTGTTGGTTCGGTAAAGAATCACAAACTCGTTGCTGCTGGCCTGTGTTTGCATTTTTGTTTCAAAAATGGCGCTGGCCACCAATCGGCCTTCCTCATTGTCTGATGTCGATTTGACCAATTCGATCAGTGCGCCATCTTCATTTGAGGTCCATACATTTTTCTTTAACTGCGCTTTATTCTTGGCGATGATTGAGTTGGCTGCTTCTACAATCGTTTTTGTAGAGCGATAATTTTGCTCTAGTTTGATTGTTTTAAGATCGGGATAGTCTTTTTCGAAGTTGAGTATGTTTTGAATATCCGCTCCACGAAAAGCATAGATACTTTGTGCATCGTCACCTACCACAGCAATATTTTGCCTAACAGCGGCAAGTTTTTTTGCAATGACATACTGAGAAATATTGGTATCCTGAAACTCATCAATCATCAGGTAATGGAAGCGCTGTTGGTATTTATTCAACACATCGGTATGCTGCGCAAAAAGTACATTGGTATTGAACAGCAAATCGTCAAAGTCCATGGCATCCGCATGGAAGCAGCGCAGCGCGTATCTTTTATAAATTTTACCCATTTCAGGGCGCATATTGGCCGCATCGTCCTCGGCATAAATGGGATTGTTGTTGTACTCTTCAAAGGAAACCAAGCGGTTTTTGGCAGCCGAGATTCTATTGTACACCAAGTTGGGCTTGTACAATTTGTCGTCAAGGTTCATTTCCTTCACGATTTGTTTGATCAGCTGCTTGGAATCGTCCGTGTCGTAAATGGTAAAATTGCTCGGGTATCCGAGATGGTGCGCTTCCGAGCGAAGAATTCTGGCAAATACGGAGTGAAAAGTCCCCATCCAAAGGTTTTTTGCCTCATTACCGACAATGCTTTCAATACGATGACGCATTTCTTTGGCAGCTTTGTTGGTAAAAGTCAGAGACATAATGTTGAACGGATCTACATGATGATGGCGTATCAAATGGGCGATGCGATATGTCAGTACCCTTGTTTTTCCTGATCCAGCACCTGCTATAAGCATGATAGGCCCTTCTACATTTATTACTCCCTCTCTTTGTGAAGGGTTTAATTCCTCCAAATATTTTGCTTGTTCGTCACTCGCCATTCGGCAAAACTAACCAGAACAGAAGAAGCACTCCATGTTTTTGAAATCAAAATATATCTTAAATAGTTACTACTTATATGCGTAGTATTCTAATATCAATAATATTGGCGAGTAGCACGTTGAGTCTAGGGCAATATCGGATGCTTGGCACCAGCCAAGTGATGGACAATGGCTGTATTATGCTCACACCTGATATGCCTTTTGCCGAAGGTTTGGCTTATAATTATTCGCGGTTGGATTTGGAAAAATATTTCGAAATCCAATTTGACGTTTTTCTGGGCGATAAAGAGGAGGGAGCGGATGGTATCACCTTCGTTGTTCACAATGATATCCGTGGTTTTGATGCCTATGGCCAATGGGGCGAGTGCATGGGTTATGGGAGTTTCAATCCGCTCAACATCGGTAGTTCCATTAATCCATCAGTAGCTGTGGAGTTTGATACCTATCAAAACAGGTATCAAAATGATCCGTCTTGTGATCATGTAGCCTACTTGGAAAATGGCAGCAGCAGACATGAAGCCTATTGGAATGGTGGAGATTCGCTCTATAATATGGAGGACAATTACCTCCACGATTTCCGATTTAGGTGGAATCCAAGTGAGCAGTTAATTGAAGTATTTTGGGATGGCGTAAAAGTAGTTTCTCAAAAAAGAGATTTGATTGGGGATATTTTTGGAGGAGAAACTCAGGTGATTTGGGGTTTTACGGCCTCTACAGGAAGAAAATATAACTTACAATATTTTTGCTTGCGCCGTATGGTTGGCTTGCCTATTGAGGCAGAAAGCGATAATAATGGTTGAGGGTAATAATGGATAGGAATGCGATGAAAAGCGCTACCTCAATGGTGAGTGTGAAGTTCCTTCTGTTTAATTTTTCTCTTTTCACGGGACTAAAAGTGCTTAATCTTGACTTACAAATGTAATCAAACATTACCCCAGTATTATCCATAATTTAAGACAAAATTATTACAATCGATTGAAATAGGGCTTAGGTCTACACACTGCCGAGCAGTGCGG
This sequence comes from Cyclobacteriaceae bacterium, assembly GCA_040218415.1. Classification (GTDB taxonomy): domain Bacteria; phylum Bacteroidota; class Bacteroidia; order Cytophagales; family Cyclobacteriaceae; genus JAVJRN01. Next base: position 338,403 of record JAVJRN010000079.1, on the reverse strand, counting down.
TATATATTTCAAACCATTTCTGACGTTCCAGTGTAAGAGCTAAGGCTTCTTTTGCAGCTTCAACGCTTGATAATTTCTTTGATAAATAAAGAGCAATTGCTGATCAGTCTAAATGGGAGGAAAGAGCGGCACACATCAGCGAAGATTGCTTTTTTCTAGTTTTTAAGCGATTCTAGAATTTTTGTTAGCAGCCATTCGGCATCTTCTTCAATAATCATTTTATCTCTTTGTTCTTGTTTGAGAAAGCCATCTTCAACCATTTTGTCCATAAATGCAATAAAATGGTCGAAGTACCCATTGACATTGAGCAATGCACACGGTTTAGTATGATAACCAATCTGCATCCAGGTAAATACTTCGATGATCTCCTCCATGGTGCCAATTCCCCCGGGGATGGCAATAAATCCGTCGGAGAGATTGGCCATCATTTCTTTTCTTTGGTGCATGGTATCTACCACATGAAGCTCTGTAATACCCTCATGGCCGACTTCCATGGCTTTTAGTTTTTCAGGAATTACCCCAATCGCCTCACCACCGAGACGCATCATTTCATCGGCAATTACGCCCATGAGCCCCACTTTTCCACCGCCGAAAACAATACCCACATGATTTTGAAACAACACTTGGGTCAAGTTTACTGCAGCATGTTCATATATAGGATCATTCCCTTTATTTGCGCCACAGAAAACGGCTATTCGTTTGATCATGATTTTCAATTTTGAAGACATTTACAGCAATAATCAGATTTTTAGACTTTTGAACCTAATATTGTGCAACCAAAATTAGGACTTATTAGCGATCAGCGTTGAAGTATTTCTAATAAGATACGAGCACATGAGTTGGAGCATAACGAGTAGGCGTGTACAGTTTTTTATAATATTCATGCTTGGACATTTGTTTCTTCAAGCGCAAAGTAAGATTGATAGTCTGAAAGCCAAACTGTCAGGAGAGGTCAATCAACAGCAAATAACGTTACTCAACAATATTGGCTATGAGTATTGGATCGTGAATCCTTCTTTGTCCATTTATTATGGTCAGCGAGCCAAGCAAATGGCCATTTCATTAAATGATTCTTCACAACTGGGTTTTGCATTTCGAGTCATAGGTGTAGCTTATTGGGCAAAAGGCAGTTATGATCAAGCGCTGATCAACATCCAAAATGGATTGATTATATATACTGCAACGGGAGATTCTTTAGGGCAAGCCAATTGCCTTATGAATCAAGGACTGGTCTTTCATGATCGGCAGGATTTTGACAGGGCATTGGAGCAATTTTTTAAGGCGTTGGAAATATTTGAGCGGCTGAGGCAAGACGGACGAGTGGCGACTACTTATTCCAAAATAGGTAGTGCGCTCATTGAAACCAATGAGCTGGAACGAGCCAAAGAATATCTGCTGAAGGCATTGGAGATACATCGAGAAAATGGTTTTCAATATGGAGAGGCCGAAGCTTTGAATAGGCTGGGGTTATTGGAATTAGAAAATCAAGACTTGGAGAAGTCGCTTTCCTACTTAGACCAATCAAAAAAGATCAGCGAAGAGATCAATGATAAGGATGGTTTGGCGAAATATTATGAAGATGTGGCTCAGGTCTATGTCCAAAAGAATGATTTTGATACTGCCGAATTGATGCTGCAATTAGGAGCCAATTTGTCATTGGAATTGGGATTGAATAGTCGGTTGAGAACCATCTTTCTTGAGCTAAAAAAGATCTACGCTATCAGAGGGGATCTTAAAAAGTCTTTGGCCTATGCTGATAAATATATCACGTTACGAGACAGCTTGTTCAGTGAAGAGACTTCCAAAAACCTGATCGAATTTGAAAAGCAATTGGCCATAAGTGAGCAAGTGAGGTTGCTCGAACTAAAGGAATCTGAAATCGAAGTGTTGGAGAAAAATGCCAGGATTTCATGGTTGATACGATTGATCATATTGGTAGTGGTCGCATTTGGGGCTTTCATCTTTTACCTCATCTACCAACAACAAAAATTAAAACTGCTACGGAAACAAGAAAAGGCTGAAGAAGAAGCCAAGGCTTTAAATTATCAGCTCGAACAAACCAACCGAGAGTTGGCAGCCTATACTGTGAATTATGTTCAGAAAAATAAGGTTTTTGAAGAGCTAAAAAACATCGTAGTTCAAGTAAAAACGAATCAAAAGACAGATCCTACTTTAAAGGAAAAGTTTAAGCAATTGGAAAGGGCTATTAATAGTCAGTTAAATTCAGAACGTGACTGGGATGATTTCAAGGTTCGGTTTCAAACGCTACACAGCAACTTTTTTGATAAGCTGATGGCACAAAATGAGTCACTGACCAATAATGAATTAAGATTATCAGCATTGATCAAACTGAATCTTTCCATGAAGGAAGTCGCCAATATTCTTGGAATATCTTCTGAGAGCGTAAAAACGGCGAGATATCGCCTGAAGAAAAAATTGAATTTGCCGAGTGAGCTGAGCCTCAACGATTTTTTTAATACAATAGATTGAAAAAAATTACGCGCCATTTGGCGCGTAACCTGAAGAGGATTGATAAGAAGATTTGCTCTAACATATCAATAAGTTATGAATTTCGCCATTTATTTCATTAATGTCAATTTTCTACACACGCTTTGTTTCTATAATCCTCATCAAGTAATAGCATTAAATGATTGTTGGTTTTTAATTAACCAGATGTGTGGATTAATCCACAAATGATTTTTCTATTTTTGCAGCGAGAAAAAAAAATAGATATGCATTATTACGAAAACCTTATCGATACCATTGGTAATACCCCTTTAGTAAAACTGAATTCGGTAAGCAAAGGAATTAAAGGCACCATATTAGTCAAGGTTGAGTATTTCAATCCTGGAAACTCTATAAAAGATAGGATTGCACTTAAAATGATCCTAGATGCTGAGGAAAAGGGAATTTTAAAGCCTGGCGGCACCATCATAGAAGGGACATCAGGTAATACAGGCATGGGTCTGGCTTTGGTAGGGATCGCTCGGGGTTACAAATGCATATTTACGCTTGCCGACAAGCAATCACAAGAGAAAATGGATATCCTGAGAGCAGTCGGAGCAGAGGTGATCGTATGTCCTACCAATGTATCGCCCGACGATCCAAGGTCGTACTATTCCGTGGCAAAAAAACTGAATGAGGATATTGAGAACTCATTTTACCCCAATCAATATGATAATATTTCCAATGCGGCTTCTCATTACGAAACTACGGGTCCAGAAATTTGGAGAGATACCGAAGGTAAAATCACACATTATGCTGCCGGTGTAGGCACTGGTGGAACCATTAGTGGAACTTCCAAATACCTAAAGGAACATAAACCAGAGGTGGTTACTGTGGGGATTGATAGCTATGGCTCGGTATTTAAAAAATATAAAGAAACGGGCATTTTCGATGAAAATGAAGTTTATCCATATTTGACAGAAGGCATAGGTGAAGATATTTTGCCTAAAAATGTTGACTTTGATATGATCGATCATATCGTAAAAGTGACGGATAAAGATGCTGCGATCATGACCCGCAGATTGGCCAGAGAAGAAGGTCTATTTATAGGTTGGTCTTGCGGCTCAGCAGTTTATGGCGCTCTCGAATATGCGCGCGAAAACCTAACTGATGAAGATGTGATGGTGATTATACTTCCAGATCACGGAACAAGATACTTGGGTAAAATATATAATGACAACTGGATGAAAGACCATGGCTTCCTTGAAGAGCGCAAGTTTGCTACAGCCAAAGACATTATCAAGCATCGTAAAGATTCTACGGTACTTAGAACTTTGACCAAAGACACCAAAGTAGGAGAGGCTATTTTGATGATGAATCTCAATGGAATCGATCAGGTGCCAGTTGTTGATGGTGATCATTTTGTAGGTAGCCTCAACGATACCAAGGTATTAAAAAGCATCCTCGACAATCCTGCTGTGAAAGACCAAACTGTCGGGGATATCATGGATGCTCCATTCCAGTTTGTAAGTATGGACAACACGATCGATGTGCTTTCTTCCTTGATAAGTAAAGAAGTGAAAGCCTTGATGGTGCGCGATCACATGCAAAAAGCACACATCATTACGCAAAGTGATTTACTGATGGCCATTGCGGAGTAATTCCATTTTTGATTTGAAAGAAAGGTCTAAAGACCTGAGTTCGATTAAGCGGTGAGATGAGCTTAAAAAACATCACAATGACACTTCTAAGTGAACTGAACATTCGAACTCAGGTTAATTGATTTATTGTTTTAAAAAGCCATCGGCGGATTGTTCTTAAGCCGTTTTCCGATCAATCTGAATAGGTCAATTTGAAACTACTTTACTCGATCTGATCAAACGTACAGAACCCGAAAGGCAGCTCAGCTTTACACTATTTGATGTAGAGTTTTCGTGTTTCGTTATTGTCAAAGCGAATCAAATATGCGCCTGATGAAAGCTTTGTTTTTGCTTCATGGACAGTTGTCGTCATTATTTCCTCCCAAACTTTTTGACCAGTCAGACTGTAGATTTTCACCGTTCCTAAGGGTATTTCTGAGGATATCGTAAATGCTCCATGTGAAGGAATCGGATAGATATTTATTTCATGATTCCTATTAAAGGATAAAATCGTAATCTCATCCAATTGCGTTGTGGCAGTTTGATGCCTTTTTTCGACAAACTCAGTGAGCCCATAGCGTACATGTCCTTGATCGAGCGGTTCTGAGAAGCTATTATTGAAGTCGGCAATACTAAAACCATAATCTCTGGTTCTATATAAATCTCTTTGTGCGGCATCTTGGATCATTGCCTTTATAATAGAAATTTTTGGAAGGAGATTGTCTGGGTTCAGTTCATTGTTGAGTAGCCTGTAGATGACTTGTGAAAATTGCTCTCGGTATTTTTCTATGGCCAGTATACGTTGTGTGAGTGGTCGGTCAGCATTGCTTTCAAACCATTGATAAATATTCTGTTCAGCTTCATCAAAATTGAAAAAATTGATTCCGAGCGTATTGTCTAAGTCATACGGAATGTAGTAAAACTTACCATCTACCAAATTCTCGTATAGGTAAAAATTATTCTGATTGAAACTGTAATTGTCCCAATGGGCGACTAATACTTCTACAGCCAATGCCTTTATGTAGGTGTCCACATCGAAGACGCTTTCAATTTGTGCCGCAAACTGGGCATCAGTCGTTTGGTTGAGAATCTCAATGAAGTTGGCAAGACCTGAATAGTCGTCTTCATCTTCATTGGTTTTGAGCTCATAAGCACGTCTTCCGAAAATAACCTCTTTGTAAAGATCCGGGTTGCTCCCCTTGTAATTCAAATCTGCGGGATATAAGCATTTGAAAAGATTACCCTCCTTATTTCCAAAATACTCCTCCGCGAATTCTTCATCTATATGCTCCACGTTGGTGTATAATCCATAATATTCGCCGTTGATATAAAGCTCTACGTGGTTGGCTCTTGAGGAGGGTATTTCCTGGCTATTCATCAGATCCCAACACAATTTTGCCCGTACCATCGTGGGGTCGTTGTGCTCACCATTAAGATTGAGTTTTTCAAATCCATCAAGATCTCTTCCTTTTTCAAAAGAATTGAAGGAAACTTTGAATGATTTTTTGGCGGCAGATCTGGAGGTATTTCCTCTTAGTCTGAATCCAATATTTTTCTCATCTGCCGAAAATGTACTCGACGTAAATTTAAAATCTGCCGAAAACTCTTCGTCACTCGCTTCATTGGCAGGATCCAAAATGAAGTTAAGGTCGGTTTGATCGATGGTAATTTCTATAATGGGCAATACGGTATCATCAAATAATAATGACGGCTTTGGCTGTTGGGGTTGAGCCAGAATAGCAAAGGGTAAAAAAAATAGGAGGAGAAATCGGAACTTCACAGGTTTTTCTTTAGTTTAATGTTCAAATTAATTACTTACTCTTTACTTGCAGCCCTGACATATGAAAAATGTGTCAGGGTTTTATTTTAATGGTCACTCGATCGGTTTCTATTTCCGCTAATTAATCAAAAAAATCAGCGAGTCTTCCACTTCCATTAATTTAGCCTTTCAAATTTTTAGATTAAATGAAGAGCATTCGTTTTTGGGTACCTGCATTAATTAGTTTGTTACTGGTTCTGGTCATTTCCATGGTATCCATCTTCTCTTATCAAAGCTTTAAGTCATCGCTTGACGAGCGTGTTTTACTTCAATTATTGTCCATCAAAAAGCTGAAGCGTGTGCAGATCGAACAATACATAGATCAACAATGGCTGCTTTTTGATTCGGTGACGAGTAAAAAGGGGCAAGGTATTTCTGAGGATCAATTTTTCGAATTGCTGTCACCCACTTTCCAAAATGCATGTTTAAGAAAAGTCTTATCTAACCAAGTTTTACCCTCTGGAATTTATGACATTACCAGTTGCAATCAAGAGGGATTAACGTCCATTCTTTTTATTAAATCGATCAACAAAGATTCGTTGTTTTTTCAGCAACTTGATTTTACTCCAATTCAGGAAATACTTCTCGAAAGAACAGGAATGGGACAAAGTGGTGAGTCCTATTTGGTTGGTGCTGATTATAGTCTGCGATCCACGTCCAGGTTTTTCCCGGAAAAAATACCTTCGAGCATCACCGTGAAAACAACAGGTGCATTGGCTGCATTGGAAGGTGAAAATGGATATGATATTATTGAAGATTATCGAGGGATTGACGTTTATAGCGCTTACCATCAACTGAAAATTTCTTTTTTACATTGGGCTATTCTTTCCGAAATTGATTTGGACGAGGTAGCTGTCCCATTGAAAGCCATGCGCGATCGGCTCATTTTGATAGGAATTATTACCTTGATCATCGCCATCACTGCGTCGCTTTTGCTATCCAATTTACTGCTACAACCCCTTCTTGCATTTCGTGTCAGGCTTTTGGGCATGGCACGTGGCAACTTTGACGAAGCGATTACCACAACCAGTCAATTGCAGGAAATAGCAGATATTTTTAAGGCATTGGCTAAGCTCAAACAATCCATCAATCAGGCCATTGTTTTTTGCGCGGAGATAAGCAGCATGCATCTTGATGCCAAATATCATTTGGCGGGTGAATACGACGAGCTGGGTAAATCTTTATTAAAAATGCAAGAAAAACTGGTTGCCTACGATCGCTTGGAAAAGGAGAATAAAATTCGCTCAAAGTCAGCCTTGATAGAAGGGCAGGAGAAGGAAAGAAAGCGACTCTCTCAAGAATTACACGATGGATTGGGGCCTCTATTTACGACCATAAAATTCAAGTTGGAGAATTTGAAAATAGAGGAAAAAGAATTGTCGGATATTAAAGAGATGGTGGATAACACGATTCAGGAAATCAGAAATATGTCTTATAATTTGATGCCGCCTACTTTGTCAGATTTTGGCGTCAGTGTTGCATTAAAACGTTATGTTAGTTTAAGTAATCAGTCTTCAGGTTTTACCATCAAATTTCAAGACGAACTATTGCCGAATAAGTCAAAGCTCAATGACCAAATCAATATTGGGCTTTTTCGCATCTGTCAGGAATTGATCAACAATTCCATCAAACATTCGCGGGGAAAAAATATTATTTTCACTATCACTGAATTCAAGGATCGGGTTTCGCTCTTTTATCAGGATGACGGTGTAGGTATCAAGAACCTAGGCGCCAATGAAGGTTTTGGGCTAAGAAACATCATGGAAAGGGTAGAGGTACTAAACGGAGAGATTGTATTCACTTCGCAGGAGGGAATGCAGGTAGAAATAGATATTCCAATTGGCCGATGAAAAAAATAAGCATTGCGATCATTGACGACCATCAATTATTTAGAGATGGACTTTTATCATTATTGTCCGCCTACGACGATGACTATGATTTAATAGGTTCATTCAATAGCGGAGCATCATTTTTTGAATTTCTTGAAAAAAAGGAGTCTCCTGATGTGTTGCTCTTAGACCTGACCATGCCCGAAATGGATGGTTTTTCAGTGATTGAAAAAATAAAAAAGAAGAAACTCAAACTTAAAATCATCGTGTTGTCCATGCATGACGATGGCAGCTACATATTGAAAGCTGCACGAAAAGGAGCCGATGGCTACCTGCCCAAAAATGTAGATGCCGCAGAACTTCGAGAAGCAATTTTTAAAGTTTACGATGGGGAAAAGCATTTTTCTGCTGAGATTTCCAGTCGGATGTTTGACGTTTTATCCATAGAAGGGAATATGTCTTCCAAGCTTACGCCAAAAGAAAAGGAAGTTCTTCTGCATATTGCCAAAGGACTTACCACGAAAGAAATAGCCTCCAAACTTTTTGTAAGTAGCCGCACGATTGAAACACACCGGCTCAATATGATGAAAAAGCTCAATGTGAAAAATTCTTCGGAGCTTATCAGTACCGCCATGAAGCTACGCCTAATCAAGTAATTCGGGCTAAATTTCTAATTCGTTTTCGATAAGCTAAGTATAAATACTTAGAAAAATATACCAACTTATTGGGACTAAAAAGTGTGCCTCTCTGCCGTTTTTATAATCAAGAACAACAACTAAATATTGAGATTATGAAAAACGGATTTTTGATTATCGCACTAATGATAGGGACTTTGACCATGGCCAATGGTCAATCAAGAAATGACCTTAAAGGGCCAAAGGCGAAGAATTTTAAGCCTTGGATGAATAAAACGGAGCTGCCCACTACCATAGTTACCACGGATAAAAGTGATTTGAAAGGACCAGAAGCTAAAAACCTCAAAAGATGGAGAGATGAACGAGCCTCTAATGAGCAAGTGGTGGTTTTTGGTGAATCAAAACCAAAATTAAAAGGTCCAGCAGCCAAGAATTATAAGCCTTGGAGAGATTGATATCCATATTTTAATTTGACTTAGCATGGATATATATTAGGCGTTTCGAGAGAAACGCCTTTTTTCTAATTCAATAACAAATCAAAATAGGACTATGTGCCATAGGAGTTTGAATTATTGGTTATGGCATCTCATGTACGACATGATGGTGGTGAATCGAAGGAACAGAAGTCGATCTGTCACTTGCAGCAGTGCCGATCGATTATCCAAACTCAATCGTCAATTTTTTGAATAGACTAAGTTTGAGGCGAAACAAATTATTGCGAATAAATTGAGCTTTGAGATCAATTTATCATCTATTCTCCTAGAAATCATCCTTGTAAATTTAAAATGTAATTTTAAAATTGCAAGGTAAAATGAGCAGGGAACAAGCGTCTCATCATTTTTGAACACTACAGAAAAGCGCCGGCTGACAAGCAAAATACATGTGCGGGAATAGGTTCAGCGATTCTAAGAAAGGTCATGGGAATCCATGAGTCGGTCATTCAGGTCATTATTAAACCTAATGAAGGCACTTTTTTATCAGTTTACTTTGCCTGTGTATCAGGCAAGTATTAGATTCCTTCACTCCACTCTCACCAAATCCATCTCATCAAAGAAAATGTCATAATTTGGTACTTCGATATTCATTCCAGTGATTTTTAAGGCGTTATCGATTTTGAAAGTGACCAAACCAAAATCAAACCAAGCGTGGTTTTCATTCCAGTTGATTTGCCAAGTATCGTTGTGCCAGTGCGTAAGTGTAGCCCCAAGCGATGGTGCATTTTCAAAAGTGAGGAGGAGATTGTTTTCGGAAACTTTAATTTTCACTTTCCCATGCATCCCAGAATGATATGTGCCAGCGTATTTTTCTAGTGACAAGGTAGGTTTTGACTTTTTTATTCTGGCTTTTTTGAGCGCATCGATGCGTGCCATTACTGGGTCTTTAGTGCCACCATTTCTATTCAAAAACTCATCAGACCAATCCCGCTTATCTTTCTCAATAAACTGATTAACGATATATAAGCTCAAAGGAAACGTGTTGCCTTTCATGCTGTTGGAGAGTATCACAATACCGAGGTTTTGATCAGGGATCATCATCACCCTCGAATACATTCCATCATAACCACCACTATGCCCAACCATCAAGTTTCCATAATAATCGTTGAGTGCCCAGCCCAATCCATAACCATTGAAATGACGTCCTGGTACAGTTTCCTTCGCTTTTTGACTTAAAACTTGACTGTTGTGTGTCGTCCAGGTAATGTTTTGTTGTTGCGGCTGAAGAATGGTGTCACCATTAAATACGCCATTTTTTAATTGCAGAATCATCCATTGTGCCATGTCGTTAGCGCTGGAAATGATACCACCAGCTGCACCCATATTGTCCCAATTTACCCACGGTATGGTTTTCGTTTCCCCTTCGAAAGGTTTGTGTGGCATGGCATAGTTGCCTTTCGCTTTCAAGTCATCGGTACTGGCGATGGTTCTGGTCATTTGTAAAGGATCAAAAAACTGACCTTTTGCAAATTCATACCATTCTTGGTTGGTGATTCTTTTGATCACCTCTCCAGCGGTAATAAACATCAAGTTGGAGTAGCCATAGCCACTTCGAAATGGATAGGCGGGTTCAAGATATTTGATCTTTTTGATTAATTCGTTGACTCCTAAGTCGGATTTGTACCACATCATATCGCCAGAAAATGTACCTAGTCCAGCTCTGTGGCTCAATAAATCGGCTATTGTGGTATTGTTGGTGACATAATCGTTGTACATTTCGAATTCTGGAATGTACTTCTTTACAGGATCGTTCCAGTCACATTTTCCTTCGTCAACCAAAATAGCTAAGGAGGAAGAAATGAAAGCCTTGGTATTGGACGCAATGGCGAAAAGGGTGTTTTCATCGACTTTGGCTGATCCGTTGATGTCTTTTAACCCGTATCCTTTAGACAAAACAACTTTTCCATCTTTGACAATCGCTACAGACATGCCGGGAATGTCCCAGTCGGTAAGAGATTTGCTTAAATAAGCATCAATCTTTTCAAGATCTTGTGATTGTACAGAAAAGACAATCGTGAACAGCAGGAGTATAATTGTTTCTTTTTTCATGATCTGATAGTTACTCAAATGTAGATAAGTGAATGTTTGATCTACCTTCGTTATGCTCACTTTTTCTTCGAAAATAAAGTCAGGATTCTAGGTAATGGTCAGGATTCTAGGTAATGTAGCGGTGTTAGTTTCATAATGAACTTATATACCATAAAACGCTTGACAGTACCAAGCCCGACAAGGCAATGATTGTTTCCATCACCGTCCAGGTTTTGAAAGTCTGTTTTTCTGTTAATCCGAGATACCTATTGACTAACCAAAAGCCACTGTCATTGACATGAGAAAGAATAGTTGCTCCAGAAGCGATAGTAATAACCAATAGCGCTTTTTGAAATTCTGTGATTTCAGGGGTCAAAGTAGTGGATACAACTCCTGCTGCTGTGATCATCGCTACGGTGGCCGATCCTTGAAGTATTCGTACCAAAGCAGCCACAATAAAGGCAAACAAAACCACGTGTATGCCGAAATTACTCATCACTTCGGCGATCATTTGTCCCGAGCCAGTATCAATCAGCACTTGCTTGAATGCGCCACCTGCTCCTGTCAGCAAAATAATAATTCCTGCTGGAGCAAGCGATTTGCTGTTGATGTCTAATAATTGCTCTTTGGTAAAACCTCTTTTTATCCCCAAAAAATACCAAGCCAATAGGTTCGCGATTATCAAAGCCGTAAATGGATGCCCAATAAGATTGATCAAAGGAATGTGGAAACCATTAAAGCTTTTACTCGCTGTATTGAGTAGAATCAATAATATTGGAATGGCGATAATCGCTAGAATTGTGCTGATTGGTGGTTTGTTTTCAACACTTGGCGATTGCGTGATATAATCAGGAACACCTACAAAGATTTTATTGCCAATATGTTTTGAGAAAATAGGCCCACTGATAAAAGCTGTTGGTAAGCCTATGATAAGTCCTACCAAAATGACCCAACCTAGATCAGCATCGACAATTTCGGCGACAGCCACTGGTCCAGGAGTCGGTGGAATAAAACTATGCGTGATCGCCAAGCCTGCCAACAATGGAAGCGCATAAAGTAGGAGAGACTTACCTGATGTTTTTTGTAAAGAATAAATTATAGGCGCGAGAATAATAAAAGCCACATCGAAAAAAACGGGGATAGCGATGATGAAACCTGCCGACATCAATGCCCAGTCAGCATTTTTTTCTCCAAATTTCTTCAGTAAGAATCGTGCGATCGCCTCCGATCCGCCAGAATGCTCCAATATAGAACCAAACAAGGCGCCTAAGCCAACCACGGTGGCAACAAAACCCAGCGTGCTTCCCATTCCGGAGGTAATGCTCTTGATTACGAGATCTGGACTCATGCCAGCCAATAACCCGACAGTCAAACTTGAAATGAGCAGCGCAAGAAAAGCCTGTATTTTGAAATAAAGAATAAGTATCAGCAAAATGGCTATACCTCCAGAAATGGCAAGAATGAGATTAATGTCCATGCTTTTTGAATGCTTCTAAGGCTGAATTTACAATTTTTTCTATACTGCCATCAATGGAAATGATGCATGCGTTTTCAGGCTCTTCTAATGCGTCGAATTGTGATTTTAAAAGACTTTCGGGCATGAAATGATCTGATCGCTCTTGCAAACGTTGGTAAATAAGCGCAAAACTTCCCTTTAGATAAATGTAAAAATGGTCTCGACCTAAAATGGTACGATAACTACTTTTCAAAGCAGAACAAGCAAGAACAGCTCCTTGGCCACTATTCCAAATTTCAATTTTTTCAGCCAATTTTTTCAACCAAGGTGATCTGTCTTGGTCATTTAAAGAATGACCAGATTTCATTTTATCAATATTTGATGGAGGGTGGAACTCGTCCGCATCAAAAAATGGAATGGACAATTTTTCCGCAAGGATTTTCCCAATTGTACTTTTTCCAGAACCGCTCACGCCCATGACAATAATTACCATTGGTGAAAAATAGGTAATCTTCTTTTCTCACAGAGACTTTAATCCAATCGCAAGCAATAAAAGAATCAAAATCGAAGGATTTCACTTTATTGAAGTAAGCTCATCTTTCCAGCCGTTTGCTACTGTTTTTTTATCTTTTCAAGTTTAAACGAGCGTGTACTGACCAGTAATCAAACTCGGGTTAAAAGGTTGTTGAATCTTTTGAAAGTTGTCCCGCAAAGAAGTTGTACGTATCAAAAAACCAAATCATCTCGTAGCTTCTACATATTTGATATCAATTTTTTGAATAATGAAAACTTAATATTACCTAAATACTATTCCTTGTTTTAGTAACAATTGACCTGACTTTGTAGTTTTTTTGCCCTGTGATCACATTTCTCATTTATCTGCCCTTTCTACTGCTGTTTGTAGTAGTCGCTGTATATGCTGAGCGCAAGATTTCTGCATTTGTGCAAACGCGAGTTGGTCCCATTGAAGTGGGTCCTATGGGTTTGTTTCAAACCATCGCCGACCTACTCAAGATGTTGCAAAAGGAAGATATTAGACCTTTTGCCATAGATAAATTTCTTTTTCTAGTTGCTCCCTTGATTGTTTTTGCCTCTATTTTCACAGGTTTTAGTGTGTTACCATTTACGCAAGGGGTTGCAGGGAGTGAAATTACAACTGGTGTTTTTTTCCTTTTGGGGGTTATTTCGTTAGATGTTTTAGGTATTCTAATGGCAGGCTGGGGTTCGAACAATAAGTTTTCAGTTTTAGGTGCCATGCGAGCAGTCGCTCAAATAGTTTCTTATGAAATTCCTTTAGGATTAAGCGTTTTGGCTGTGGTCATGCTTTGTGGTACGCTCGATCTGCAAGAAATATCTAGCTATCAGGGAGTTGCCAATCAAACGGATTCTTTTTTTTTAGGAATTCCAGCGCTTGACGTGGGTAATATCGGAGGATTTTTGTCTTGGAATATTTTTCAAATGCCCATACTTGTGGTCGCATTTGTTGTTTTTTTTATTTCTAGCTTGGCTGAGGCCAATCGTGTTCCCTTTGATTTGCCAGAATCTGAATCAGAATTAATTGGCGGTTATCACACGGAATACTCAGGTTTCAGATGGGGGTTGTTCATGTTGTCAGAATATGGAATGATGCTCTTGGTCTCTTTCTTAGCCGCTATTTTGTTTTTTGGCAGTTGGCAATCTCCCTTACCCAATATCGGATTTCTGGAATTGGCTAACTGGACCAATGGACCAGTATGGGGCGTATTTTGGCTATTTTCGAAGGCCATGTTTTTTATTTTACTGCAAATGATGGTGCGATGGACTTATCCGCGTTTGCGTGTTGACCAGTTGATGACATTGTCTTGGAAATATCTTACCCCTATTTCCATTTTAGTATTGTTTATCGTAGGAATTTGGAAACTTGCATTGATATGAAAGCTTATTTTCAAAATATCGCCCTGGCTATAAGTACCTCACTTGAAGGCTTGAAACTCACTTTCAAATACCTGTTTGAAGCGCGCGAGAAAAGAACACCAATAGGCGTGGAGGACGAAAATTATTTTGATCAGGACAAAGGGATAGCCACATTACAGTATCCTTTTGAATCATTGCCTGTGCCTGACAATGCACGGTATAAGCTTCACAATGAAATTGATGATTGTATTGTCTGCGATAAATGTGCAAAGATTTGCCCAGTGAATTGCATCGATATTGAGCCAGTAAGGTCGGCGGAGGTTATTGGGAGTACTTCGGATGGCACTGCCAAAAGATTATATGCAGCGAAGTTTGACATAGACATGGCCAAATGCTGCTTTTGTGGCCTTTGTACCACGGTATGCCCTACGGAATGCCTGACCATGACGAAAGCTTACGATTTCAGTGAATTCGATGTAAAAGACCACAATTATTCTTTTGCCGAAATGTCGCTCGTAGAAATTGCACAGAAGCAACAAGAATTTAACGATTTTCAGGCGGCTAAATTGGCGGCTGCAAAGCCTCCAAAGAGCGATCAACCAAGTGGTGCGGAAAAACCTAAAGTGGTAAAGCCCAAGCCACAGGTGAAGGTCAAGCCGGCTTTCAAGCCCAAACCCATGATTCGAAAAAAACCGACAGATGATGGAGACAAGTAATATCATCTTTTTGTTCTTGGCTGCTATTATGGTAGGTGCCGTGGGCTTTATTTTATTCTCCACCAACATTTTAAGAATACTCTTTGCTTTTGCATTGGTGACTATCGCCTTGGCTGGTATTTATGTCTTGTTACATGCAGAATTGGTGGCCGTCATTCAGCTGATGATCTATGCTGGCGGCATTGTCGTGATTATGGTGTTTGGCATTATGCTTACAAAAGAAATTTCGGAGAAAGGCATTACTACAGGAACGCATCAAATTTTTCCAGCTATTTTGATCTTTCTGATTGTCATGTTTGGAGGCGGATGGATGATATACCGTTCTTCGCTTACTTGGCATGAAGAAGCTATGCCAACGAATGTCGTTGAAACAACGGGAAAATTATTTTTAACAGACCATTTGCTTGCCTTTGAGTTAGTAGCCTTTTTGCTTCTTGTGGTGTTAGTCGGCGCTTCGTTTGTAGCTCATAAATCTAAGGAGGCCAAAAAATGAATTTAAATGCCTTTTTATATTTATCCATTTTCCTGTTTGCCAGTGGCTTGACCATTGTTTTAGTCAAAAAAAACGCAGTGTTGGTTTTGGTGGGAATTGAATTAATGTTGAATGCAGCCAACTTAAATTTGGTAGCTTTTTCAAAGTTTGATCCAAAGATCTCAGGACAAATGTTCGCAATTTTTGTGATTGTTCTCGCCGCTGGAGAAATAGCCATTGGCTTGGCCATCCTCATCAATGTTTATAAAAATTACATGACCGCAAACGTGAGTGAAATTGATCATTTGAAGCATTAATGCAAATCACCGGAACTTACATATTGGCCTTGATTCTTTTACCAGTGATTGGTGGACTGGTTGCTTATCGTTTTGAAAAAGACGTGAGCTTAAAAGTGAATGCCTTTTTTGTTTTAGTTACTCTCATCGGTTCTTTTGGGCTGATAGGTATGGTTCACAGTGAAAGCTTTGTAGCGTCGAGACATTGGTTGGATGATTATACGCTTCAGATAAATGTAGATAGAATAGCAGCGCTGCTTATTACCCTCGTTTATTTCATTGCTCTTTTGGTTTTCATCTTCTCCATTCACTACATGAAAGGTGAAAAAGGGATCAAGAGATACGGATTGAAATTAAGCTTTTTCACTAGTTCAATGGTGGGTCTTCTTATTTCAGACTCATTTATACTCCTGTTTATATTTTGGGAAATGGTGGGCTTTTCTTCCTATTTATTGATCAGCTATTGGTATTATGAAAAGGAGAAGGCAAAGTCTGCTAAGGAAGCCTTCATGATCAATAGAGTGGCCGATGCTTTTCTATTAATTGGTATCATTATGCTCATGGTTCAAGGCAACCACTCGCTTTCTGCGCTTAATGAGCCATTGGGTTTTTGGGCAGGACTTTTCTTAGTATTTGGTGCCTTTGGTAAGTCGGCACAGTTGCCTTTTTCAGGCTGGCTACCTAAAGCCATGGCAGGTCCTACACCTGTTTCGGCATTGATTCACGCGGCTACCATGGTTACTGCCGGAGTTTATTTATTGATTAGGTTATCGCCTGTACTGCCCGAATCTCTCAAATTTGTCATAGCTATTGTCGGGGCAGGTACTGCATTTTACGCTGCTTTTTCTGCTTTGGCTCAATACGATATTAAAAGTGTTTTGGCGTATTCCACTATTTCACAATTAGGTTATATGATGGTTGGCATTGGCGTAGGTGCTACCACATCAGCGGCTTTTCATTTATGGACGCATGCCTTTTTTAAAGCAGGTCTTTTTATGTCGGCAGGGAGCGTTATCATGTATATGCATCATGTTTTCAGGCATCAATATGACCCACAAGACATGCGAAATATGGGTGGATTGAGGCGGTTTTTGCCCGTTACTTTTGTGGTGCATACCATTTGTAGTTTGGCCTTGGCTGGTATACCTTTCTTTTCTGGATTTATGTCAAAAGGCGGTATTTTATCTGGATCAATTCAGTGGGCCAATAATTATGGAGAAATAGGTTTTCTGTGGGCGTATTTGGTGCCATTTTTAGCGTTTTCTACCGCATTTTTAACTCCGATATATATCGCACGACAGTTATTTCTGGTCTACGCGAATAAAACTAATCTGCCGATTTGGATTACAGGCTTCAGACAATCATATTGGGTGAAAGCACCTTTGGCTATACTGGCCGTGCTGAGTGTTTGGTTTTTCTTTGGACTGAACCCATTGAATGCCAATGGCTGGTATTTAAGTGAATACGCTTTTGCTTCATTTGCCTCAATACCAATATCATTCAAAATAACTGTGATAGGGGAAGTAGTGGCGACATTACTAGTGATTGCTGGTGTATCATTGGCATATCTCATTTATGGTCGAGGAGTTATTCTGAGTGTTGGCCAAAGGCGAAATTTCTTTGCTGAGTTTGCTTTTCGAGGATGGTTTTTAACGAATGTTTATGCTGCGATTGCAATTACTTATCAAAGCTTTTGTCGGGTACTGGCCAAAATAGACGAGCGATTCATCGATCATTCTATTGATTTGTTGGGCGTTTCAATGGTGATGTTTTCAAGATCAATTGGATGGATTGATAGATATCTGGTAGATGGAATTGTTCGGTTTTCTGCTAAATTCGCTGCTACAATGGGTACCATACTTGGCAGACTTCAATCAAGGGGCATTCAGTCTCAAATTCTTTACTTGCTGATTTTATTTATCAGTATCATCGCATGGATACTTTTTCTATGAGTTTGTTAAGTTTAATTATATTTATACCGTTTCTCGCTGCAGGGATAATACTGCTTATACCTCAGAGATTTACACCAATTTTCAAATGGGTCGCTTTGCTTTCAACAAGTGCACAATTTGTGCTGGCGATTATTCTTATCATCAATTTTGATCCACAACTTTCAGCGAACAGCTGGGGTGAAATTTTTCAATTTGTTGAGAAAAAACAATGGATCCTACTCAATTTAGGAACTTTAGGTTGGCTTTCAGCCGAGTACCATGTCGGGGTTGATGGTCTTAGTGTTTGGCTGGTAGTTTTGAGTGCGCTATTATTAGTCATCGGGGTTTTATCCTCATGGAAAGTAACCAGGCGGACAAAAGGATATTTCTTTTTATATATAATGCTGAGTAGTACGATCGTTGGATGCTTCGTCGCACTCGACCTCATGCTATTTTACGTTTTCTTTGAGTTTATGCTGCTCCCAATGTTTTTTCTCATTGGCATCTGGGGTGGAATTCGAAGGACATACGCATCGATTAAGTTTTTTCTCTACACACTTTTTGGGTCACTTTTTATTTTAGTCGTCTTTGTCGGGCTTTATTTGTCGGTCTCGGATGCAGATTTATCAGCAAAACTTACTGAGCAAACTGGCATAGAGCAAGTTGTGCATACTTTCAATATGGTGACTATTTTGGATGGGAATTATGACAATGGTGCAATTCTCTCACCAAATACTGGGTTTGAAATTGCTGGTATTCCTATGAGATATTGGGCTTTCCTATTTCTAGTCATCGGCTTTTCCATCAAACTGCCGATTGTTCCAGTACATACTTGGTTGCCCGATGCGCATGTGGAGGCACCTACAGCAATATCCGTTTTGCTTGCAGGTATTTTGTTGAAAATCGGCGGTTATGGACTTTTCAGGGTTGCTTATGCGATGTTTCCCGATGGAGCTATGCACTACGCGCAACCGATAGCTATTTTAGGTTTGATCTCTATTATTTACGGAGGAATGAATGCCATGGCCCAGGGAGATTTGAAACGGCTTATTGCCTATTCGTCAATCTCTCATATGGGTTTTGTACTGCTTGGGCTCGCGACCTTGACGAGTGAAGGAATCAATGGATCCATGTTTCAAATGTTATCGCATGGCTTGATTTCCAGTGCTTTGTTTTTGATTGTGGGCGTATATTATGATCGCACTGGAGATCGAAAAATAGAAAATGCGAGCGGTCTGGCCATTCGATTACCCAATTACACGTTTTTCACTGCCTTATTCTTTTTTGCTTCATTGGGTTTACCTGGGATGTCAGGGTTCGTCGGTGAACTTTTTGTTTTATTAGGTGCCGTTGGTTCGGAAAATAGTAACGGCCTTGTTTCTTCATGGGTGGGTCTTGTTGCGGTTCTCGGAATAATAATATCGGCGGCATATTATCTATGGGCTTTCCAGCGAATGTTTATGGGTAGATTCTGGCTAAGAAAACCCGAATGGGAGGAAGCCATTGAAGACCTAAAACCTAGAGAATGGATCATGCTGGTGCCACTAGGAGCGATGGTGATTTATTTTGGTTTATTCCCAAATGTAATTTTCGATGCAATGAGTGAAACAGTTCGATTTTTCACTGATCACATACTGACACAGGGAGTAGAATATGCTCCAAAATAGCTTATGAACGATCAGTTAAATCAGATACTCAACGACCTTATTTTAGTGAAGGCGGATGCTGTGCTGATCTTTTCCTCGGTAGTTTTTTTAATCATAGGGTTGACCACAACTTCAAGGTTGATTTTAAAGTCGTTTTATGTGATATCACTTTTGGTCTATCTGCTGCTTCATGAGCAGGCTGATTTAAGCGTGATTTACCTATTTTCAGATTTCTATAAAACAAGTTCGATTCAATCCTTCTTTAAATTACTATTTATTGTTTTCAGTGGTTTTTTGGTTTTTTATCCGTCCGAAAAGAAGCAAGGTGTAGAGTTTTATTTTCTCATGCTGGCAATTATTATTGGCTCGATATTCATGATTTCGGCCAACCATTTGTTGCTGTTCTATATTGCTATTGAATTAACGAGTTTCTCTTCATATCTCATTATCAGTTTAG
Source organism: Cyclobacteriaceae bacterium (assembly GCA_040218415.1). GTDB lineage: Bacteria > Bacteroidota > Bacteroidia > Cytophagales > Cyclobacteriaceae > JAVJRN01. Next base: position 318,646 of record JAVJRN010000079.1, on the reverse strand, counting down.
GTAGTGGAAAAAGGGTATTTGAAGGAAGTTTTAAATACCTGATTTTTGGAGGAACATCTTCGGCGATTATGCTTTACGGCATATCTATTTTATATGGTTATCAGGAAACATTACTGGTTAGCCAGTTTACTTATTTCGGAGATGAGCCTTTCTATTTGTTTGGTTTGCTTACCGCTTTTGCAGGATTATTGTTTAAGGTAAGTATTTTCCCATTTCATATTTGGGTGCCTTCTACCTACCAAGAAGGCCCTAATGCTGCTGTTTCATTAGTAGCCACCGTACCTAAATTAGCCGGATTTTTAGTGCTGATACATTGGTTAGATGGCATGAAATTCTTTAGTTATGATTGGGCAAGACCTTTGTTTACGTTATTAATAATTTTCACCATTAGCATTGGTGTACTTGCAGCATTAAGACAAAAAAATGTGAAACGAATGGTCTCGTATGGGGCTATTGCACATTCTGGATTTTTAATGGCTATGCTTATTTTGCCTGACGGTTTTGGTGTTAATTCCTTCCTGTGGTATGCGGTGATTTATGCTTTGAGCAACTTGGCCATTTTCATGATGATTAGCATTTTTGAAAAAAAATCTATTATCGAGTTGGAAGATTACTCAGGATTAGGATCAAAAAACGCACTGCTTGGAGCTGTATTTACTGTGATATTGCTCGCACTCATTGGCTTACCTCCTACATTAGGCTTCAATGCTAAACTGTATATGTTCTCCTCATTATTGGGCTATTATCAGCTGAGCAATGATCTGTGGATTCTGACGCTTTTTATTGTCGCTATTTTTTCTATAGTGGTGTCGCTTTTTTTCTACTTGAAAGTGCCTTATAATATGTTTTTGAAATCATCTAACGAAGTTTCCGTGAACATCAATTTACCCGAAAAACTAGTCGCAACTATTTTTTCCTTACTGTTGTTGTTGGGATTCTTATACCCTGAATTGTTGATTACCATCATTGATAACATTAACTTGGATTGACTTCTACTAATTCCTATGAGTGATTCTATAAAACACGAGTGTGGTATTGCCATGCTTAGATTAAGAAAACCTATTCAATACTATATTGATAAATATGGTACTCCTTCTTATGCCGCAAAGAAAATGTACATTCTTATGCAAAAACAGCATAATCGAGGACAAGATGGAGTAGGTATTGCCAATATCAAGTTAGATATGCCCCCGGGAACTCGATATATTAGCAGATACCGTACAATTAATGGAAAACCGATCGATGAGATTTTCGATAAGATCAGTCGGAAATATGCGAAAGCTAAAAAGGAGGGAAAATCCAAATATTATGATGCCGATTGGATGAAGCAGAATACTGCATTTTCAGGCGAAGTTTGGATGGGTCACCTTCGTTACGGAACTCACGGCAAAAATAATATTGAAAGTTGTCATCCATTTTTAAGGCAAAACAATTGGAGAAGCAGAAACCTTGTGGTAGCTGGTAACTTCAACATGACCAACGTGGATGAGCTATTTGATAAATTGGTTTCGTTAGGTCAGCATCCCAAAGAGGTAGTGGATACGGTGACTGTAATGGAAAAAATTGGTCATTTTCTAGACGAGGAAAATCAAGAAATATTTGACAAGTACAAAGACTCTGTAAGTAACGCTGAAGCGACCGAGCTCATCGAGCAAGAGCTTAATCTGGCCAGAGTGCTCGAACGCGCATGTCGTGACTTTGATGGCGGATATACTATGGCAGGCATGGTGGGGCATGGTGCAGCATTTGTTGCGAGAGATCCTAATGGAATTAGACCGGCTTATTACTACGCCGACGATGAGGTGATTGTCGTCGCATCGGAGAAGCCCGCGATCAAAACAGCCTTTAATTGTGAATATTCTGAGATAAAAGAAGTAAAGCCGGGTCATGCACTGATTTTAGATAAGTACGGCAGCTTCAAGGAAGAAATGTTTATTCAACCACAAGAGAAGAAGTCTTGTTCTTTTGAGCGAATCTATTTTTCAAGGGGAACAGATCCGGATATCTATAACGAGCGAAGAAAACTAGGAGAACTACTCATTCCACAAGTTCTGAGAGCAGTTAATTCTGATCTGAAAAATACCGTTTTTAGTTATATACCAAATACAGCGGAAACCTCTTTTTTAGGTCTACTTCGAGGGATTGACAAATATCTAATCAGTAAAAGAAAAGACTTCATTTTGGATCAAAAGCCAAGTGCTGATTCTTTGGAGGATATTTTGTCTTTTAGACCAAGGGTAGAAAAATTGGTATTAAAAGATGCCAAGTTAAGGACATTTATTACTGATGACGCACATCGCGATGATCTTGTGGCGCATGTGTATGATACCACTTACGAGGTTATCAGAAAGAAAACGGATACACTGGTAATTATTGATGATTCGATCGTTAGAGGTACGACTTTAGAAAAAAGTATTTTGACGCTGCTTGACAAGCTAGAACCGAAAAAGGTAGTGATCGTTTCATCAGCACCTCAAATCAGATTTCCTGATTGCTATGGTATTGATATGAGTAAAATGAAGGAATTTGTAGCCTTTAGAGCTGTATTGGCGCTGCTTGAACAACATGACAAGCAATATCTACTTGATGAAGTTTATGAGAAATGCTTAGCTCATAATAACGATGAGGACCCTCTGAATTATGTCAAAGAACTGTATGCGCCTTTTACTTATGACCAAGTATCTGCTAAAATAACAGAAATCGTAAAACCCGCCGATATGAAGGCTGACCTTGAAGTCGTTTATCAAACCGTGGCTAATTTGCATAAAGCTTGCCCGCACCATTTAGGGGATTGGTATTTCACAGGAGATTACCCAACAAGGGGAGGAAATAGAGTGGTCAATAATGCCTTCGTTAATTTCATGAAAGGTGTGGAAGTACGCGCGTACTAAAGAAGAATTCAAAATAGAAAGTTAGTTTTTAAGGTATTTACGCAATAACTGAACTACAAATTAAAAAAAATACGCTCAAAAATTTTGAATTTTAGATAAAGGATAGAACCTTTGACTCATCAATTCGAAAGTCTAATTGATTTATAAAGAAGCATGGAGAGACAGGCTCGAAGAAATGCTAGCAACCATCGATAATAGAAAGGTGCTAATTCCTGATTCCAAAATTGGAAGAATATGAATGAAAAACAGATGCAATCAAATCAAAATAAACCAATACAAGTCAATGTAAATTTCTCATTAATAGAGAGATGTTGTTGTTGCTGTTGCTAAAATCCCCTTTTAGTTCAATTTGTAACAATAATCAATCATTGACGTGAGTTCAATTCAATCAATCTTTACGATTCCCTTTTCTAGCACTTGTACCTGCTGCCAAGCAGTGATGTGTTGTATTTTATTTCGGGGATAGCGTTATTTAAAAAATATTATATTTTTAACCAACCCCGAATTAACCACTCGGGGTTTTTTTATGACTTTTCATATCAAATCATGATCACAAAAGAAGCAAAAGCTGACATCCAAGAGCTTAAAAACAAAATTCAAGACTTTAAAAATGGAGTTATTCCAGAGGAGAGGTTTAAGTCATTTCGACTGGCTAGAGGCGTATATGGCCAGCGACAGCCGGGCGTTCAAATGCTTAGATTAAAGTTACCATACGGCAAAATAACGCCGATTGCCCTCAAAAAAGTGGCTGAACTTTCAGAAAGATACACCAACGGCAATCTTCACTTAACGACTCGTCAAAACATTCAATTACATTATGTGAAATTAGAAGATTCTCCGGAGATATGGCAACAGCTCGAAGAAGTGGGTGTCACCACGAAGGAGGCTTGTGGAAATACCGTAAGAAATGTGACTGCCTCACCTTTCGCAGGCATAGATCCTGATGAGCCTTTTGACGTAGGCCCATACGCGGATGCAGTATTCAAATATTTTTTGAGAAATCCAATCTGCCAAGACATGGGACGGAAAATCAAGATTGCTTTTTCTTCCAGTAAATCTGACTCAGCTTTTACCTATATCCATGATTTTGGCTTTATACCTAAGATTCAAAATGGCACTAGAGGTTTTGAAGTGTTAGTTGGTGGAGGCCTTGGTGCCCAGGCATTTATGGCTCAAAAAGCTTTTGACTTTTTGCCAGCAGATCAAGTAATACCTTTTATTGAAGCTGGATTAAGGGTTTTTGATCGCTTTGGAGAGAGAGAAAGACGGCATAAAGCGAGACTCAAATTTCTTATTGAGCCTAAAAAAGGAATCGGATTAGCCCATTTTTTGAAATTAATTGAATTAGAGAGAGCATCCCTGGCCAATAAAGTTTTCCCTGTTGACTATCAGAGTGAAATTCTTGAATCATCAACGGCCAACGAAGGTGCTTACGAATTTGATCTAAGCAATACCGAATTCAAAACATGGTTTGAGACCAATGTTTTCGAGCAAAAGCAACAGGGATTGTATGCATTGAAGATTCGGATTCCATTGGGGAATATCCAGTCAAAGCTAGCTATCCAATTGGCAGTTATTGCAGAACAATGGGCTGCTCCAGATATTCGATTTACATTAAATCAGGGCTTAGTTTTCAGAAGTGTAAAACCAGAGAATGTCAGGGATGTCTATGAAGCTTTGAAAACCTTGAATCTTGCAGCTCCGGGTTTTGACACTTTGGCAGATGTGACCGCTTGCCCGGGAACAGATACATGTAATCTAGGTGTGACAAATAGCACGGCCATATCCTTGGAAATTGAAAACTTGATTCGTAGTGAGTATCCACATTTAGTAAGCGAGGCACTTATTAAAATAAAAATAAGTGGGTGTATGAATAGTTGTGGCCAGCATATGGTCGCCAATATTGGCTTTCACGGAAGCAGCATTAAAAATGGAAGCAAAATTATACCTGCCATGCAGGTAGTACTCGGTGGTGGTGTAGATCCCGACGGGAAGGGTTTTATTGCCAATAAAGTGATCAAGTTGCCTACCAAAAGAATACTTCAGGCCATTCGAGATTTGCTGGATGATTTTGAGCAAAATGCCCATGAAGACCAGTATTTCAATGCATATGTTAGAGAAAAGGGCAAAATCTATTTCTATGATTTGTTAAAGTATCTCGGAGATGTGACCACTTTGTCGGATGCTGATTATCAAGACTGGGGGAGGATTGACGATTTCGTTCCAGAAATTGGGGTTGGTGAATGTGCCGGAGTAATGCTTGATTTGGTGTCAACCATTTTGAATGATGCCAAAGACCGGCTGAGCAGTGGACAAGCAGCCTTGAAAGATAAGGCATGGGCAAACTCGATTTATTACGCTTATAATACTTTGGTCATTGGAGCGAAAGCTATGTTACTCAGCGAAGATGTTCAATGCAACACCCACAAGTCGATCATCGATGATTTTCAAAAGTATTTCGTGGATACCCAGAAGATTAAATTATCGACAACCTTCGACCAAATAGTACTTCAGATAAGTCAAAAAGAACCTGAGGAGGATTTTGCAACTTCATTTATTAGTGAAGCTGAAGATTTTTACAATCAATTATTGGCCTTAAGAAATGCCAACTCCTCAGATAAATTAGTCATCAACGAATTTTACAAAGCTTAATCATGCATATTCATCCAAAACTTACTTTAGTCGGAGCAGGTCCTGGCGATCCTGAACTAATCACTATAAAAGCTGTACGCGCTCTAGAATCAGCCGATGTGGTACTTTATGATGCCTTGGTAGCACCTGAGCTTTTGCAATATGCATCCTCCGCAGTACATATCCCCGTAGGCAAACGAGCAGGAAAAGCGAGTGTTTCTCAAGATACCATCAATGCATTGATTGTAGAATCAGCGCATAGATACGGTCATGTGGTACGCTTAAAAGGAGGTGATCCTTTTGTGTTTGGTCGTGGTTTTGAGGAAAAAGAATTTGCCGAGATCCATGGAATTGAAACGGATGTTGTTTTGGGCATAAGCAGTATTATGCTTCCCGGACTCTTTGGCGTTCCGCTTACTTGCAGAGGTGTCAATCAGAGTTTTACTGTTGTAACGGCGACCACAAAAGAGGGAATATTAAGTAATGAAGTGTTAAATGCTGCAAAATATTCACCTACTACATTGTTTTTTATGGGATTAGCGAAAATTGAATCAATTGTGGCGGAATACATTAAAAATAGAAGATCTGACTTGCCTGTAGCCATTATAAGTAAAGGCTCTCATATCGATGGGGGTGTTTTAAAAGGAACAGTTGAAAATATTTTGGGGTTGGTCGAAAAGTATCAACCAGAAGCTCCGGCACTCTTGGTCTTTGGTGAAGGCGCTCAATATGCGACTCAGTATTTTCAATCGGACATATTATGGGAAGAAAACCGCGTAGTAGCATGAATGTGATAGATACAGGAAATAAACTTTTCCCAATTTTTTTAAAACTGGATCAGATTCAGACTCTGGTAGTTGGTGGTGGCAATGTTGGATTAGAAAAAGTAGAGGCACTGGTGAAAAATGACCCACTAGCGAATATCCGAGTAGTTGCCCCTTTTATTTCAGATGACTTGCGAGCAATAGCCGCGCATTCTCCCAATATTGAAATCAAAAGGCGACATTTTCTTCATGCTGATTTGAAGAATATTGATCTTTTAATATTGGCCACTGATGATTTTGGGTTGCACCAAAAAGTAAAACAGCTCGCCAATCAGAGACATATTTTGGTGAATGTAGCAGATACGCCTTCTTTATGTGATTTTTATCTCGGATCTACTGTGAAAAAAGGAGATTTAAAAATTGGAATAAGTACCAATGGAAAGTCTCCGACTTTTGCCAAAAGATTTAGAGAAGTTCTGGAAGAAGCCCTTCCCGACGATACACCGGAGCTTTTGAATAAGTTAAAGTTTATAAGAGATCGGTTAAAAGGGGACTTTAAATCCAAGGTTGAAAAACTGAATGAGATCACCTCAGTGCTCGTGGGTAAATGAATGATTCATCAAGGTTAAAAGGATATTATTGAACTCAGAAACGTATTTTTTTTTATATTTAGGTAAAATATAAAATTAGTGATCGTCCACGGAATCAATCTTATTGTAGACCTCAATCTACAGCCAATCTTTAATTGTTAGGTAAGGCGTAAAGCCTTTGTAATCAAATATTTACCTAATAATTACACTTTTCATGAAAAAATTTGTTCTGGCCATCCATGGTGGCGCGGGTACACTTCTTAAGTCTCAAATAGATAAAGAAAAAGAAAGACAGTATAAGTTAGCACTCCATGATGCTCTGGTAGCAGGGTATGCGGTTTTGCAAAAAGGGGGAACCGCGCTCGAAGCAACAGAAGCGGCAGTAGTTTCAATGGAAGATAGTCCGTTGTTCAATGCTGGAAAGGGCTCGGTATATACCAACGATAAGTCACATGAGCTGGAAGCTTCCATTATGTGCGGCAAAACATTAAATGCAGGAGCCGTAGCAGGGATAAGCACTATTAAGAATCCTATTTCCCTTTGCAAGACCATTCTTCACGATGAGCAGTTCGTGTATTTGATTGGTGAAGGAGCCGAGCGATATGCAAAGGACCATAAGATCCAGCAGGTTGATCCTTCTTATTTTGATACGGAATTCAGAGAAAGACAGCTGCTTAATGTGATGGAGAATGGTGGTGAAGCAGTTTTGGATCATGATGGAGACAGGAAATTCGGTACAGTTGGAGCTGTGGCTTTAGATCAACATGGAAATATAGCGGCGGCTACTTCTACAGGAGGATTGACTAATAAAAAATACGGAAGAGTAGGAGACAGCTCCATTATCGGTTCTGGTTGCTACGCAAATAATACGTCCTGTGCCATTTCTGCCACAGGTTATGGTGAGTACTTTCTTAGAAATGTCACCGCCCATGAAATCGCTTCAGTGTATAAGTACAGTGACATGAGTTTGCAAGAAGCATCTGATAAAGTAGTACTTGATCAACTCGTCCAAATGGGGGGTGAAGGAGGAATTATTGGCATTGATATTAAAGGAGAGGTAGTTTTTTCTTTTAATTCGGAAGGAATGTATCGAGGTAAAGTAGATCAGGAAGCAAAATTCGAGACATTTATTTTCAAGTAGCCAGCTTAGCTTCTCAACATGTATCTTTCAGAATATTTTCTACATAATCTGAGTATAACTTAAAAAAAACAGCTCATTGATTGCGTTGTGCGGGTTGGTATTTGATTGCCGGCTTTTCAGGGAGAAAAGAATAAAAGATTAATCCAGCAATCAGGCTTTTGAAGTCGAACTCAGGTTATAAAGGTCAAAGGTCTGACACCTTTTTTGGATCCATTTATCCTTTTATAAGAAATAACTTTTAGGGCCAATAAAATAGTAAGACCGGTGGAAGTAAGGCCAACATGCCGATGACTGTTAAAATAAGAACTAAAGGAAGTGCCCATTTTAACCAAATCTGATAAGGAATTTTGGCGATAGATAAAACGCCCATCGTTACCCCACTTGTAGGAATAATCATATTGGAAAGTCCATCTCCGAGCTGAAAAGCCAAGACTGCTGTTTGTCTGCTGATACCCAAAAGGTCGCTCAGTGGAGTCATTATAGGCATGGTCAATGCTGCCTGACCAGAACCAGACGGAATGAAAAAATTTAAAAAGGTCTGGAAAAAAAACATGCTTTGAACTGAAATATAGGGAGGCAGCTCAGAAATGATCGAAGACATTGAGTAAAGAATGGTATCAATGATTTTCCCATCTTCAGCCAATACAAGTACCCCTCTTGAAAACCCAATGACCATAGCTGCGGTAAGCATTTCTTTAGCACCTTGCATAAAATAGTCTGCAGTGCTATTGGCCGACATACGTTCCACAATAGCAGATAAAAGTCCCATGACTAAAAAAAGTGCTGCGATCTCATTGATATACCATCCGAGCTGAGTAACACCAAAAATGAGGCAAGCAATCCCACTAAAAAGAATAAAAAGTACCCACTTTTTTTTGGTGTTAAATCCTAAAAATTCTGTTTTTTCGAGTGTTTCTGGTGTAATATTTTTGACCAAGCTATGTTCAGGTTTTTTTGAAATTTTGATCGCATAACGCATGATAAAAAACGTAGTTGTAAAAGTCATTAAAGTCCACACAATCAGTCGGTAACCAATCCCGCTAAAAGGGGCAATCTCAGCGATGGCCTGTGCAATACCTATGGTAAATGGATTACTAAACGCTCCTGCAAAACCTGCTCCTGCTCCTAAAAATGGAATAGCAACGCCAACGAGCGAGTCATAACCCAATGATTTGGCTAGTGGAATAGTGACAAGGATAAAGACAAGCGTTTCTTCGCTCATTCCGAAGGTAGCTCCAGCCAGTGAAAAAAGAATGGTTAAAAGTGGGATGATAAAATGTTTTTGGCTTGGGTAATCCGTTGCGTATTTTACCATGCGTTGAAGGCCTGCTTGAATGGCGTCTGTTTTTTGAATGATTTGAAAAGCTCCGCCAACGACCAAAACAAAAGCGATGATTTGGGCAGCTCCTATAAGACCTTTAATAGGACTGATAAGCAAATCGGCAATTCCTTGCCCTGATGATTCCACCTCGGTATAGGTGCCGGGAACGACAAGCGTGCGACCGTCCACTTCTACTCTTTCAAACTCTCCGGCATCTATTACCCAAGTAAGTATGGTCATCACTAGGAGTATACCACTCATGATGACTAAAGTATCTGGTAATTTTATTTTTGCTTCCGTCTTCATGAATTTCAAGTTATTAAAGTATCAGTTGAAAGGGGCATTTGGATCAAGATGGAAGCATGACAAATCAGTAGTTATGGAATGAAATGATAAACTTTGATAAACTTATTAAATTCAATGAATAGAAAAAGAATCACCGGGAAGTAAAATATCGATAGATAAGTCTTTAGCTCCGAGTAGTCCATTTTTTACGGCTTGTTCCTTGTTGGTATTTTTGAAAACAATTAGTTGATATTTACCCACCACTTCAACCATTCCATTTTTCACATAAGCAGCCGTTGATTCCTCTATACCCCATCCAGTAAGGTTCGGAAATTCGATAATTGCAGTGAGTAGCCTGTTATATCGGCTTCTCCATATAAAATGTTGATCTACAATGATGTCTTCATGAAGTAAGCCAAGACCTTGTTCTACTTCGATATTGTCTTTTTCCAGTGTTCTAAAAGTCGGGTGATATTCGTCATACTTGAGAGCCGTTCCAGTGATCATTTTATCACTCATAATCGCAGCGCCAGCGCTAGTTCCAGCAATCATTGCACCACGATTAAAAGCCACTTTTATCAAGGAATCAAAATTGAATTTCACAGCTATTTCCATAAACCTCCCCTGAACACCACCGGGAATATAAATCAGTTTTGATTTGAGAAACTTTTTAATATCTGATTTACTCAGAGAAGCCAGCGCATTTGGTTGAAGGTCTAAAAAATGCTGATGTCCTAGTTCTGAGAATTGCTTTTTGGCATAAAAGGAAGAAGAGTCAGGCTCTTCACTTGCCCAAGGTAAAATAGTGATGGGATCATTTTCAGTGATCTGAGCTTTATCCATCATGAATTGAACCATTTCTACGGGACGCTTCCCACCTCCAATGATAAATAAACTTCCTGTTTCATGCTGTCCAGCGACCAAGAAACAAGCTAGGACTAGAATAAAGCTTAGACCAAATTTCATTTTTTAAAGGTTTTCTCCTAGAGCCAAACCATAAACACGACCTCCGTCGGATAGCCAAATTTCGCTTCCACTTCCATCAAGGTTGGCTCTCCAAATCGTACCAGACCGCTGATCTGTCCAATAAATTTGCGAGGAGACGGGCTCATAAAACATTCCATAAACGTCACCATCCATTCCGTCAGCTAGTGTAGAAAGTTGGGTTCCTGAAGTGTCAAATGTTTTAATGGTATGCATTTCCGCGTCTAAATCATAACTATGGCAATATATTATATTGTTTACAACAATGACTGCAGCGCCCAATATGTCAGTGGCTAATTCACTTTCAACTCCTCCACCAATATTTTTAGACCATAATCCTCCGTCATAAGTGACCCAGTACACCTTTTCGTTGGTATTATCCACGAAGAGACCTTCAGGATCTGCGGTTTGACCAGTTACAAAATCTGTTACGTCTGTGCCGGAAATACTGCCATATTGTATGCCTTCATCTGTAGTCCAGTATACCATTTGATTGTTGTAATCGATTCCAAGTCCAGCGGGACCAGTTAGCTCATTTCTGAAAACTTCCCTATTTTTTCCGTCATAGTCGGCTCTAAAAATAGTGCCACTTGACAATCCAACGTAATAAAGCTTGTTGGCCACAGTATCAGCAATCATAGAATATGGTCGCGCGATTGGTTCCGTTGAAATCGTCACGCCAGCTGGTTCATCTTCGTTGATCAAAGCAATTTTGATAGCTTCATCGTTCCGATCGCCAAAAAACACCGTTAAACCAGTAGCCGCAGGGTCTTGAATGACCACTTTTAAGCTCGCCGTTTCAATTTCTCTTTCCGTGATAATTGTCAATTTCACATCATAAGTACCTGGATCTTCATAAAGATGGGTTGGACTATCGTCCATGGAGCTTTGCCCGTCTCCGAATACCCAACTCAGGGTATAATCTCCAGCTTCTTCGGGAATAATAGAATTATTCGTGAAATCAACATTAGCCGGGGCGAATCCTTCATTGTCAATGGTAAAAGAAAAACTTGCGACAGTGCTCGCGGGAGGTACGGGGAAGCTATCATCTCCACAGCCTGAAATGATACTTAATAGGATAGAGAAGTAAAATATTGCTTTACGCATAACTAGAATTGATTAAATAAAAGGAGGGAAGTATTCCCTCCTTTAGAACTACTGAATTTATTTTTTAACAATGAAGAGCCCTCTATTGACTCTGTCTTGAACCGTTGATAAATCTTCCTCTTCTGAGCCATCGAGATTGGCTCTTTTAATACTTCCGGCATTGTCGCCATAGTAAATTTTACCAGCGTCTAAGTCAAGAGCTAAACCATACGCTTTGTCGCCAGTATTTGCCACGCTAGAAATGTTGGCACCATCGAGATCAGATGTCATAATTTTATTACTATCAGTATCATCGAAAAATAACTTGTTATTTGTAGGGTCAACGACAATGCTGTATCCATAACCACCTGTGTTGTAGTCTATGATATTGGTTACAGTTTCACTTGAGCCATCTGCTTTTGCGGTCCACACTGATTCTGCGTCAATTTCCACTGCAGTGATATAAAGGTCGCCATTATGGTAAGCAAGTGCTTCGGGAATAAGACCATCTTCCGGGGCAATACCAAAATCTTCAATTGTATAAAGAATAGTGATCACACTGGTGCTTAAATCAATGACGGATACTTGGTCAATTCCTCTTTCGTTAAAGTAGAGAAGCGTTTGGTCATCATTTAATGCCAAGCCCCTCGGCTCAGCTAGTCCGGTAGCTACAATTTCTTGACTGGTTCCATCAAGGTTTACGCTTACAATTTGCCCATTATCATCGTCACTGTAGTATACTTTTCCATTGACATCATCATAAATCATGTTTATGGCATATCCTGTAGTACTAAAAGCCGTTTCAACTTTTATCTCAACACCGATCCCTGATATTTTTTGTACGGTGAATACATCGCCAGTATTGTCGGTAAAATAAACCTCTATTGGCTCTTCTGTTGGTGCAGGTTCGGTAATTGTTACTTCTGCAGTTGTTTGATTTGTTCCACCTTCTCCGGATGCGATCAATGTAACGGTATAATTTCCTACCAGTGCGTAAGTATGACTTGGACTCATGTCCGTTGAAGTTTCGCCATCACCAAATGACCATTGGGCTGCAGTCGCATCGGTAGAGGTATTTGTAAAAGTGATTGCAGTGCCAAGCTCAACACTGGATGCCGATGCAGTGAAACTAGCCACAGGTGGTGTTGCAGGTATTACTTCTGGTTCATCTTCATCACATGATGTCATAATAGTTACCGATGCAAGTGATAATAGCATCAAGAGTCTAAAGGAAATTTTTTTCACAGTCTTCATAATGTTTATAGTTTGATTTTTAAAATTAGTATCCATCATTTTGAGTCATTTCAGGATGTTTATTGGTGTCCAATTCTGATTGAGGAATGGGGAATAATAAATCAGTTGCCTCAATGTTTTTTGTAGCGCTAAGCACTTCGAAAGCGGTATTGGTTCGTATTAAATCATACCAGCGATGGCCTTCACCCAGAAATTCTTTACGGCGTTCGTCCATTATTACCTGCTGGAAGGCGGCTTGATTGGCTATCGATGATGCGTTGAGTGAGTCTAGGTTAGCACGATTTCTTACTGCGTTTATTAAATCAAAAGCCTCGCTATCGGCAGTGTAATTTATTGCGTTTAATGCCTCGGCTCTCATTAACAATACATCTGCATATCTTAAAACGATCGCATTGTCAGAATCTAGCGAAACATCAGTGTACTTATTGTTATAAAAAGTTTGATCTACAGGAATAGCTGAAACATCTCCTCGAATGGTATCCTCTCCGTTGTAAATAGCGGCGGCTTCTGATGTAACTGCAAGTTCAAATCGTGCCGTCGGTTGAAAGTAATCCGCTAAAGTATTTACGTCATCGTCCGAAAATGAGATTTCAAAAATCGTTTCATCATCGTCAACTGACTCGTCATAAAGCGCTGAAAATAAATCTGTTTCTATTAGGCTGTAACCAAAACTCATCAACTCTTCGGTATGAGTCAACACTGCTGGATAATTCCCAGCGAATAGCTCAACACGCGCAGCGAGCGCAAGGACAGCACCTTCGTTTGCTATTGTTGGGTCACCTTTTCCCGTTCCAGCCAAACTTAGTAGTGCTTCGTTTAAGTCTGCCATAATCTGCGCGTACACTTCAGAATCGGCATTTCTTGGATTGTTTAGCTCTTCATCAGTAATTCCGGTGATAAGAGAGGTTTTAATCGGAACTGGTCCGAATAATCTCCAAAGATTAAAATGAGCGAAAGCCCTGATGAACAAAAGCTGGCCTTTAATATTGGTCTTCGTCGTGTTAGAGACATCAACGGCATCTATTTGAGCCAAAATATTATTAGCTCTATTTAACACGTCATAGTGCGCATTCCAAATACCTTCAACTCTAATATTACTCGGAGTTATTCTATTATTAAAAACCTCTCTGTAAGCAATTCTTGATCCTACAGGTTCTAGATTATCCGCTGCTAGGTCTCCAAAAACGATGATTGACTGGGCAACATCTTCTCTTTGAAGCCCATCATACACACCAACCAAAGCTGCTTGAAGTCCTTTTCCAGTAGTGAGGGCGTCCTCTGCTGGAATGAGATCAGTGGGTTTTACATCTAGAGGATCACAACTAAAAAGTAATCCTGCAAACAAGAATATGAATATTGTATGTTTCATTTTCTTAAAATTTTAAGTTGATTCCGCCCATGATTGATTTGGGCTGTGGGAATGTGAAAAAGTCAGTTCCTGCACGTACAGGATCGATTCCAGAATAGTTTACTTCAGGATCATATCCTGAGTAATCAGTCCAAACCCAGATGTTTTGTAGATTGATATACACTCTGGCTTTCGCTATACCAATTTTTTCAGACCAGGCAGATGGAAGAGTATAACCCGCTGAGATATTTTTCAAGCGAAGGAAAGATCCACCTTCAATGTAGTGCGAGGTAATGTCGTTATTGAATTCACCATTGATTCGTGGAATAGGCACTCTGTCGCCAGGATTTCTCCAGCGTTGAGCAACAGAAGTGAGTTGATTGTCATTCTCACCGAAAGTCATATTTTCACCATATTGACGAACGCCATTATAAATGTCGTTACCAACATTGAACTGAAATAAAATCGTTAAATCAAACCCTTTATAATTAAGCGTATTGGTCATTCCCCCGTAAAAGTCAGGGTTCGGGTCACCTACCACTTGGCGGTCAAGGTCAGTTATTTGACCATCGTTATTTACGTCTTCAAAAACCAAATCTCCTGTCGAAGGATCCACGCCAAGTGATTTCCACATATAAAAGACGCCTATCGATTCGCCTACAACTACAGCATTGTTTCCTCTCCCAATGTCGGTGATCGGCTGATCATTGTATAATTCTGTTACCTTGTTTTGATTGGTCGAAATATTAAAGTTCGTGTTCCAGCTGAAATCCTTTTGGGCAATGATTTTTCCATTGATAGAGAACTCAAGACCTTTATTTTCTAACCTCCCAACATTGGCACTTACCGAGGTAAATCCAACCGAACCTGGTAGTGGTCTGTTTAATAAAAGATCTTTTGTTTTATTGATGTAATAATCAACAGTGAAAGTCAATCGATCTTTCAAAACGCCCCCATCTAGCCCAATATTTAATTGACTTGTCGATTCCCATTTTAAATTAGGGTTTGGAATATTATTCGGTACGATTCCCGGATTATTTCTATAATTAAAGCCTGAAGCGTAGGCATTTAGAAACTGGAAGTTTCCTATTCGGTCATTCCCTGACAGTCCATAACCAACTCTTAGCTTCAAGTCACTAAGAATATTTACACCATCAAGAAAACTTTCATCTGATACTCTCCATGCAACGGAGGCTCCTGGAAAATTTCCATAAGTATTGTTTTGTCCGAAGCTCGTAGACCCGTCTCTTCTTATGTTGGCTGTAAATATGTATTTGTTATCGAAAACATATTTGAGGCGAGCAAAGTAGGAATTGATCCCAAAATCGAGCGCATTTGATGATGCTTCTTCAATAGTCCCTGCCGAGGTGATATATTGTAGTTCATCAGATGGAAAATTGATCGCACGAATGAAGTTGGAAGACTCGCTACCCGTTTCGAAACTGTAACCAATAAGTGCGGATATTTCTGATTTGTCACCTAATGAGAAATTATAGGCGAGTGTGCTCAGTTGCGTAATTCTACTTACTTCAGACCTTGCAGAAAGTGCGATTCCGTCACTTTCTGCGCCCCTATCAGTAGTTGTTGGCTCGTATCTACGCTCTTCAAGCGAGTAATAATCATAGCCCCATTGATTTTTAAAAGTTAATCCCGGCAGAATGTCATATTCCCAATAGGCATTGGAGATGTTTCTAAAAACCTTTGCTTCATTGAGCGCTTCCTTCCCAACAGCCACAGGATTATCCCAAAAACCTTCTTCTAAGTAATTCCCTTCTTCATCTCGAATGCCATAAATGGGTGGCTTTGAAATCGCATTGGGTAAAACACCATTAATTGATTGGTCACCAGGAACGCGATTGTTGATGGAATGAGTTATCCCATTTTTAATCCCAAACCTAAACCTGTCATTGACCTTATGGTCTAAATTGATACGTCCGTTGATTCTTCGGTAGTCTGTGCCAATTATAATTCCTTCCTGATCAAATAGACCACCTGAGATGTAAAAACTCGTTTTTTCAGTTCCTCCATTTGCAGAGAGATTAATACTACTGATCGGAGCAGCACGGAAAATCTCATCTTGCCAATCGATATCAATTCCTGAGTTAAAATTATCGCCTAGCCCTTGTGAAGTTTCATTTAAATAAGAAACAAATTGCTCTGCATTCATCAAGTCAAGTTTTTCTCTAATTTCCTGCACACCACTATAGGCATCTATCGAAAATTTGGTTTTACCAGAGCTTCCTGATTTTGTGGTGATTAGTACTACGCCATTCCCGGCTCTTGCTCCATAAATTGCTGCAGAGGAAGCGTCTTTCAGAACGGAAATACTTTCGATATCATCAGGATTGAGATCGGCGAGTGCATTGATGTTTTGACCTTCAAAACCTATTTGACCGAAATCACCAGTCGTCATTGGCACACCATCGATAACGTATAGTGGCTGTGATCCAGCACTTACCGAGTTTGCTCCGCGGATTTGAACTGAAATAGCACTTCCTGGAGTCCCTGAGTTTTGAGTTATTCTTACCCCAGGTGCCTTGGCTTGAAGTGCGCCATCAATGCTTGCATTCGAGCCAATAGCCAATTGCTCGGCGTTTACTTGAGTGATCGATCCTGAAAGAAGCTTTTTGCTTGAAGAACCATAGCCTATAACAACTACTTCACCAAGTCTTTTGGTATCTTCAGTTAATTCAATATTGAAGTTGGTCTGTGTACCAACTTCAACTTCCTTGGGAGTCATGCCGACAAAAGACAATACCAAAATATCTTCTGGTTGCGCCTCTAATCGAAAATTTCCATCCAGATCGGTGATGGTACCTGTAGTTGTTCCCTTGATTTTTACGGTAACTCCGGGGAGTGATTCTTGCGTTTTAGATTCTGTAACCCTGCCAGTAACAACAGATTGCCCGGAGACCCAGAATACACAAAACACCATAGCAATAGCTACGAAAATGTTTCTTAATAACATGTGTAAAAGGATTAATTAATAAGTATTGATACGTGGTTGATTTAATACAAGGTCTGTATTAAGTGATCAACTATACTTACTTGACTAGCAGTTGAAGATAGGCTGCAGATTAAGCAAACTGATTGCTTTGTGCGCCTGAATTGGTCTTTCTTTAACTGTTGTAAAATTCATTTTTATGAAATTAGATTTTAAAACTATCCAATAATGTGATATAAAAAAAGGTTAATATTCGATTTGTATTATTTTATCTTTTGAAATCTTAATGTTTCCGTTCGTTCATCATTTATTAATTGAATGAAGTAATTGCCAGATTTCAATTCCTGAACATTTATTTGGGTTCCAAATTTACCTTTTTTCAATACTTTACCTTGAACGTCAAAAATTTGATAATTTTTAATCCATTCAGCCGATGTGTTAATCTGCTCCTTCACGGGATTCGGATAAAAGAAAATTTCTCGTTCTATGTTGCCGCTGCTTAGTGCCAAGACGACTGGCTCATATTCGTAAGGCGTTTGATTAGCCACATTTTTCGAGCCTATTGACATGTTTTGCCCGTCAAGCAATATATGATAGTTGATCAAATCAATGCCAATTACATTACGATCCTCCGCTTTCCCTCCAACTTTGCTTTCGTTGGTCACCACCACGGTTGGATAATCACCAACTTGATACACGATAAGTTCGTTTTCATCAGTTGATATTTTCAAGTACGAACCAGCATTGATATAAAATCCGTATTTCAATTTTTGATCTAGCAGCTGATAAAGCACTGCCGAGGTATTATTTTCATAATAGTCGGTGGTTGATCGGTCTATTGCATTTGATACTATAAATGATTGATTTAAAACCCCAAGACCGTCAGTGAACTTTAATCTATTGCGATAGGAGGCTGAAACATCATCAATATTATTGGTAACAACAGACTGACCAGCTAAGCTGGCGTCATCACCGATAAAAGCTAAAATCAAATCATTTCTTTTAATATGTGATTGGAGCAATTCTCCGGTTGCGCCACCATGAATAAACTCAAACAACGCATCAATATCATTAAGATAAAAGAGCACTTTAGCACTGTTCCTTATCCAGTTTCTAAGTGCGGTACTGTCTTGGTGGTTATTTTCACTAGAAGTTTCCACTACCTTAAAGGGTATTTCCTGTAGTTGTAGTAGTAATTGTCCAATTGCATTTTTATCATTAGTCACGATGAGCGTGCTATCATTGAGTCCATTCGAATTCCTAAATTCTTGAAGCATTTCAATATTATTGGCTAATGACTGGCTGCCTGATAGAAATAAGGTAAAATTTCCGGTTTCTTCATTTGTTAATGGACTAGAATCAATTTTTCCAGCTTCCAAAAGTTGGTGATTCACCAAGTCGTATTTATTGCTATCAATGAGTTGAACCGAGGCTAAGGAATCAAAGTAAAAATTATTTTCTTTGATATTGATTCCTTGAGGAAAAAACAGACTTACAGCACCTGTGCCGATGGCTGTCCCAACCAATTCTTCATCTATACAAAAGGCCGTTTGGTCATCAACACCAATACCATTGATCACTTCATTGGTATCATGGAACCATCGTGCAATAAAACCAATCAGCCTGAATGACCTGCCTCGTTCAATAAAATGCGTATCGGCGATGTAGCCAGGCAATAAATTCACAAAGTCGCTATGCAATGTGATGTCATTGTCTTGGAAGTTGTTCAATACCTGATCCGGAAAAACACTTGCACGGTCTGCAGAATAAATTATTCCAGATAAAATTGCCATACCGGCAGAAGTCCCACTGATTACGCCTCCTTCGAGGTATTTTGCCGTGATAGCATCCGTGACTTTTGAATTTTTATAAACACGATAGTAGTTCGATTGATCCCCTCCTTTAAAAAAGAAACAATCAAACGCCATCAGATAGGTATAGGTCGAATCATGTTCAGACTGTTCTCTCGTGTCTATTTGAACATTGATGGCTTCACTGGCACCCAATTCTAAAAAATAATCTGGAAGCGCCTGAGATTCTTCATTGTAGCTAATAATCGCTACTTTTTTGTTAGCGCTTTGCTTTATAGCCCAACTGTAGGCAGGGTCGCTCCAATTTCCTTCACCTCCACCTCCAACAAGCATAATCTTGCCCTGACTGTGTAGCATGAGCGTCATGAACAACAACGTAAATGAGAATATAAGTCGCATGATAAAATATTAGTATTTCGAAACTGTAAAAGAAAATTGCCATGGAAGTCATGGCCTAAAAGGGAAGAAATACTATTTCAGCAATTGAAAATTGGCTGAAGGTTGCGGAGTTGTGATGGCTTAAATTGTAGCACTTGAATGCGAATCATGTCACTAATATATAAAAAAGCCGGAAATGCTGTGCATTCCGGCTTTCAATATTTTGAAATTGATATTGAGTTAAATGGAGAAACTCTCGCCACATCCACATGTTCGAGAGGCATTTGGATTAACAAATTGAAAACCTTTTCCATTGAGTCCATCAGTAAAATCTAGGGTGGTTCCTAAAAGGTAAAGCAGACTTTTTTTATCTACGATGACTTTTACGCCTTTGTCTTCAAAAACTTCGTCCGAAGTTGACAATTTATCATCAAATAATAAGTCATACATCAAACCAGAGCAACCTCCGCCTTTTACCGCCACACGAATATTGTGATTATCGGTGTGGCCTTCTTCTGTTCTTAAAACCGAAATTCTTTCTTTAGCCTTATCCGTAACGTTTATCATAATAATCTTTTTCTAAAATCCGTTTGCAAAAATATCTTGTTTGAACCAGAATAAAAATATTCTAAAAATAGCAAATGCTGGTTTAAATATACTCGATTACTCAACGCATTTATTAAGTACATTCGTTAAGTCATATTTTGGAACCTTATATTTCTTCGAAAAGTTTCATCACTTTTGCAGAAAGAAAAAATCAACACTTTTTCATTAGCTATCCCTTCACCAAATCCCAAAATGATGATTAGAATTGAACATATTGGAATCGCTGTAAAAGACTTATCCACGGCCAATGACTTATTTAAAAAACTCTTTGGAGAGGAGGCATATAAAGTAGAGGAGGTCGCATCGGAGGCCGTTACTACTTCATTTTTTCAGATAGGGCCTAACAAGATTGAGCTTTTGCAATCAGGTAACGAAAGTAGTGCGATTGCAAAGTATATTGATAAAAAGGGAGAGGGGATACATCACATAGCCTTTGAAGTTGATGATATTCATGCCGAAATGGAGCGATTGACTAAAGAAGGATTTCAGTTAATACATGAAAAACCTAAAGACGGAGCAGACAATAAGCTGATATGTTTTCTCCACCCAAAATCTACGAATGGCGTTTTGGTTGAGCTTTGTCAAGAAAAAAGAATTGAAAAATTAAATGATTAATACCATGAGCGAGGAGAAAAGAACGGAAATTGGCGAGCTAGGGGAGTTTGCACTGATAGATAAGCTTTCTAGCAATATCACGCATTACCATGAGCGCACGATATTGGGTATTGGTGATGATGCGGCCGTTTTTAAGTCAGCAGACGAACTTATACTGCTATCTACGGATATGTTGATTGAGGGCATTCATTTCGATTTGAGCTACATGCCTTTGAAGCATTTGGGATACAAAGCTGTCTCGGTTAATGTCTCGGATATTGCAGCGATGAATGGTACGCCAACTCAAATAACAGTGAGTCTTGGATTGAGCAATAGGTTTTCTGTAGAAGCCATAGAAGTGCTGTATGAGGGAATAAAAGCAGCATGTGACGATTATAAAGTAGACTTGGTTGGGGGAGACACCACAGCATCCAAGTCAGGATTGATTATCTCTGTTTCTGTAACCGGCATTACGAGCGATCAGAAAATTTCCTACCGGTCAGGGGCAAAAGACAATGATATTTTGTGTGTTACAGGTGATCTTGGAGCGGCTTATATGGGCTTACAAGTTTTGGAAAGGGAAAAAATGGAGTTCATTGAAAATCCCAACATGCAACCCAAGCTATCGGGCTATGATTATATCGTTGGTAGGCAATTGAAACCTAAAGCTCGAATGGACATTATTCACGAGCTGGCCGAATTAGCGTTAGTTCCAACTTCCATGATCGACGTTTCTGATGGGTTGGCTTCTGAGATTTTTCATTTATGTAAAAGGTCCAACTTAGGTGCTGCAATTTTTGAAGATAAACTACCTATTGACAAGCTAACCTATGAGACAGCAGCGGAGTTTTCCATTGATCCAAACTCATGTGCCATGAACGGTGGAGAAGATTATGAGCTACTTTTTACTGTACCACAAAAGGATTTCAAAAAAATAGAAAAGCACGTGGATATCCATACTATAGGTTATATGCACAGCCTGGACAAGGGTAAAGTATTTGTAACAAGAAGTGGTAATTCCGTTCCCCTAACAGCTCAAGGTTGGAAACATTTTTGAATAAAAAAAGCCGGAAAATTCCGGCTTTGGTAAAGTAGGGTAAAAATAAAAATTATTTGTTGGCGACTACTTTCACCTTGAGTTCAAAATCATCGTAGATGGTTTTGTCACCTAAGTCGTCAAAGAAACTCCCAGAACCATATTTCACATCGTAGTTCGATCGGTCAATTACTATGGTAGATGTTCCGATTACCTTGTCTTCCGTCTGATTAAATACAGCGTTGAATTTGATTTGATTGGTCTTTCCCTTGATGGTCATGTCTCCAAGGATTTTATATTTTCCAGGCCCTTGGGGTACAGCTTGAGTAATTACAAGATTTGCGGTTGGATATTGCGCAACACCAAAAAAATCATCAGACTTAAGATGACCTTCAAGTTTTTGTCTCCACTGACCCTCTAAATCTTTGTTAATTATTGAAGTCATATCGATAACAAATGATCCGCCGATTAATTTTTTATTTTCAAAAACGAAAGATCCTTCTTTTAATAAAATTGTCCCATTATGTTCTCCGGTGACTTTCTTGCCTGACCATTCGATTTTGCTAGCCGCAGAATCGACCGTGTAGGTTTCTTGGATGTCTTCACCGCCTATAGCAATAAGAATTGACAGTAAATTGAATAAAATTGATTGTAACATAATTTTTTTCTTAGACTTGTAATTTTAAATGTACATACATATAATGTAAGCTTTCGAACGAAAGTGGATCAATTAGGTTCATATTTTTTTAAAAAATAAATGTGCACAACCTATTATGATAGTAAATTTGACCTATGTTAAAAATAGGCAACACGCTTATATCTGACGATATAAAATCAGAATTTTTCGTATGCGACTTAGAAAAGTGTAAAGGGGCTTGTTGTGTCGAAGGTGATCTTGGGGCTCCATTAGAAAAGGACGAGCTTTTACTTATAGAAGAGGTAATAGATCATGTGAAGCCCTATTTGAGCGAAGAAGCCATAGAGGCCTTAGATAAGCATGGGGCTTATTTGCTCGATGAGGAAGGTGATTTTAGTACAACAACCATCGATAACAAGGAATGTTCATTTGCATTTTACGATGACCAAAAGATATTAAAATGTGGCATAGAGCAGGCTTATAAAGATGGAAAAACTACTTTTAAAAAACCAATTTCTTGCCATTTGTATCCTATAAGGGCGGTGAAGCTCCATGAATACTTGGCATTAAACTATGACCGTTGGGGAATTTGCTCACCTGCCTGCGGGTTAGGAAAAAAACTAGGAGTACCAGTATATAAGTTTTTGAAGGATGCGCTCATAAGAAAATTCGGTGAGGATTGGTATATTGAGCTGTCAAATAAAATAGAAGAAGAGTCTACCAGCTTAAATTCTTAAAAAGTCAAATTATTAGAGGCAACAAATGCAGATATCTAAGAAGGTTATTTTGGTGGGTAATTTCGGTGTAGGAAAGACATCATTGGTGAGTCGTTATGTACATCAAAAATTTTCTGATCAATACTTAACCACTATAGGAGTTAAGGTAGATAAGAAGGTTGTCAATGTCGAAGGTACTGAGATGAGTCTCATTCTCTGGGATATTGCAGGTGAGTCATCAGCAACTAAAATTCCAAAGGCATATACGATGGGCGCTCATGGAATAATTTATGTTTTCGATGTAAATAGACCTGAGACTTATGAGAACCTTTCCATGGATATTTTCGAATTACAAAAAAACCTAAAGGATCCGGCGTTGGTGGTATTGGGAAATAAATCAGACTTAGCTGATGATTATTTGATCGAAAAGATCAAAGTCGACACGCAGAGAGAAATCTTATTTACAAGCGCCAAAACAGGAGTTAATGTGGATCAGGCATTTCAAAATATAGCAAAGCAATTGTTGTGAATCTAACGGAGATAAAACTTGCCCCAGTGATAACTCGATCACAAATTATTGTGCTTGATAAAGAATGGAATTTTATCGAATCATGTAATACTTTAGTGAAAATTGATAAAATCAATAATTTCTTTGATGAATTATTTTTTTTACAAGGCTACCAGAAAGAGTTTGCAAAACTTCATGATGGAGAATCGCATAAGCTTTATTGTGTTTGGGCAAATTTTTTTGGGGAAGAGTCTTATTACGATTTTATAATAAAATCGTCTTTGGATAATTTTTTTGTAATTATCTACGACTTTAAAGAACAATACGAAAAGACCATTGATCTACAGCAAGAGAGAAATGTTTCTTCTATTGAGCGATCTGAACTTCAAAGGAAATTTGAAAAGGTAGAAGAAGAGAAGGCACTGATTGAAAAGTTGTACAATGAAAATATCTCAGATGTACCGAGAGAATTTGTTTTCATAAAAACAGATTTGATGTGGGTAAATGTGAGCTTGAAGTCAATCTTATATTTTGAAGCTTATGGTGACTATATCAAGGTGCACACTGAAAAAAAGATTTATGTCATTTATAACAGGATGAAAAACGTAGAAGAAAAGCTTTCTTCAAGAGATTTTATTCGAATTCACAGATCTTTTATCGTTCGAATCGATAAAATCAATAATATTGAAACGAGTAATTTACAATTAGGAGATAAAATACTGCCTTTGGGCAATATGTATCGTAAGGATTTACTTGAAAAAATAAGTCAAATTTAATCACTAACAGCCATGAGTAAACTTTTTAACAAAGGTAAAGAACCTGAAGAAACTTCCAACGAGGAAGAGCAAGTACAAAGCGCAGAAGACGTACAATTTCAAAAGGAATTTAATAAACTGAATTCTATCCGTGATATTCTCTTTGGTGAGAATATGCAGCAGTACCAAAAGGAATTCGACGAGATAAAGTCAATTATTCGTGATAATCAGGAGCGAACTGACAACCGAATCTCTGATGTACGTACTGAGATTATGGATAAAATAAGTGCCTTAGAAGACAGCATCAACGCACGTATTACGAGTACTGAAGATAGCCTTTCTCAAAAAATTGCTGATCTAAAAGATGCCAAAGCAGACAGAAGAGCACTTTCTTCTATGTTTATGGACATTGCCAAGCAACTTGACGCGTAACTAGAATTACATCATGGCTACCGAACAAAGCATAAATATGCTTAAAGAGCTACTCTTTGAGGAAGAGCGTAAAAAATATTCGGAGCTAAGTAAGACGATTGAATCGCTTCAGAAGAAGATTGATAATGATATAAGCGCTCGCAAAAGACCTGATGCTGAGGTGCAGGAACTTGTTGAGCAAATTTCGGAAATCATGCCTGAAAAAATGGGGCCTGCTATTACTGCCACTCTCAAGACTCAAATAAGAGAGTCAAGAGATGAAATGGTACAGGCACTTTTCCCCATCATTGGGCAGATGGTTAAAAAGTACATCCAAACAGAGATGCTGGCTTTGACCGAGCGCATCGATAAGCAACTGGAAAGCACTTTCTCTATAGATCATATCATCAATCAAATTAGGTCTTGGTTCATTCCATCAAAGGCTTCAGAATTACTGATAAAGGGAGCTTTAGAAGCTACTATCGAGGAGATATTTATCATAGAGGAAGAATCCGGAATCTTGATGGCGAGCTTTAGTCAAGGGTCTACTGTAGATCAAGATATGGTTGCTGGTATGCTTACGGCCATTAAAGCTTTTGTCGAAGATGCTTTTAATAAAAAGGATCAGAAGCTAGCCTCTGTATCGTATGATCAGTTTAATATTTATATCCAGTCATTTCAGAAATTCTATATTGCAGTGGTTTTATCTGGTGTAATGGACGCAAATTATAAGCGTCAACTGGATGATAAATTGTTGGCTTTCGTCAAAGAAGCAACTAAAAAATCATTAGATAATAATGAAGAACTTACTTCCACTTTGGAACATTTTTTTGGAAAAGATCAAAATTCCTGGTAAAACCACCATCACCAAACATGAAAAAATTACTCATAATAGTCATCGTAATTACTCTTCCATTAATTGCGTTTTTTCAATATGCCAATTATCATAGGTTTCATCCTCCCGTTAATTACGATTATCCGATAAGTGATCAGATAGATCTAATGTACTACGATCAAGATATGATCAAAGAGTATTATCGGAACAGTATTGAGATGGGACAATTGGCACGGACGCTGTGGTTTAATGATGGAATCGATGTTAGATTTCCAGATATAGAGGACTCTTTGTCTTTGAATTATTCGACATATTATACACATCTGAAAGCAAGAAATCAATTCATCGAATCTCGACTTGTTGCCTCAAAAATGGGGCGTGAAAAAGGGTGGTCAATTGCAGAAATAAAATTGATGGAACAGGGAATAGACCCATCTGAGATGTCACTGCGCGAGGAAAGCATCCAATATGCCGGATTAGCTCTTGGCAGTGTTGGGGAAAAAGTGGTTGTTATTCAGAAGTTTCTCAACGACAAAGGTTATTCAATTCCGGTTGATGCTGTGTTTGGCTTAGCCACGCGAGACAGTTTAAAATCTTTTCAAAATGACAAAGGGCTGACAGGGACAGGGATTGTTGATTATCAGACCTACATTAATTTAAAAAAATAGGGAGTCAAAATATTAATATTTTGACTCCCTGTTGTTCAATTGTCAATACAACTCAGGCCGATAATTCGAAAGTGTAAAATTAATTCTTGAGAGAACTGAAATCGAAAGTTTCTAAAAACTTGGTTGTAAATTTCCCAGATTTAAATGCTGGGTCATCCATTAGTTTTATGTGAAAAGGAATCGTAGTTTTTACTCCTTCAATAACCATTTCCTCTAAGGCTCTTTTCATTCTTACCAGTGCCTCTTCTCGCGTCTGTGCCGAGACAATAAGCTTGGCAATCATCGAGTCATAGTAAGGAGGAATGACATAACCTGCATATACATGACTGTCTATCCTTACTCCATGACCGCCTGGTAGATGTAAATTGGTAATTTTCCCTGGGCTTGGCCTGAAGTCATTTGAAGGATCTTCAGCATTAATTCTACACTCTATGGCGTGCAATTGTGGATAGTAATTCCGGCCTGAAACAGGCATGCCAGCGGCAACTTTAATTTGCTCTTTAATCAAATCAAAATCAGTGACCTCTTCTGTTATAGGATGCTCCACCTGAATTCTGGTGTTCATCTCCATGAAATAGAAATCGCCGTGCTTATCTACTAAAAATTCGACAGTTCCAGCTCCTTCGTACCCAATAGCCTCGGCTCCTTTGATAGCAGCTGCACCCATTCTTTCTCTCAATTCTTGATTTACGATAGGAGAGGGAGTTTCTTCAATGAGCTTTTGATGACGTCTTTGAATAGAACAGTCTCTTTCTGATAAATGACAGGCCTTGCCATTACTGTCACCAATTATTTGGATTTCTATATGCCTTGGTTCTTCAATAAATTTTTCTAGATAGAGTCCATTATTACCAAAAGAAGCTCCGGCTTCTTGTCTGGCATCATCCCATGCTTTTTGAAAATCAGCCTCTGTTTTGACGAAACGCATTCCCTTTCCACCACCACCCGCAGTAGCTTTGAGCATGATTGGATAGCCGACTTGCTTCGCTAATTCTTTTCCTTGGGCTACACTTTCCAACAAACCTTTGGAGCCTGGGATAGTGGGCACACCCGCCTTTTCCATGGTTTCCTTAGCTGTTGCTTTGTCTCCCATGCTATTGATCATTTCTGCGGAGGCTCCAATGAATTTAATATTATATTCATCGCACACTCTTGAGAATTCGGCGTTTTCAGCCAAGAACCCGTATCCAGGATGGATTGCGTCTGCATTGGTAATCTCTGCTGCAGAGATTATTCGTGGAATATTTAAATAGGATTCTTTGCTTGAGGGAGGCCCGATGCATACAGCTTCATTAGCAAATTTAGTATGCAAGCTGTCTTTGTCTGCCGTGGAGTAAACGGCAACAGTTTTTATGCCCATCTCCTTACAAGTACGGATAATACGTAATGCTATCTCGCCTCTGTTGGCTATTAGTATTTTCTTAAACACGGTAGAATGGGGTTTATGATGGGTCAACCAAGAATAATGGCTGATCGAATTCTACAGGTTGTGCATCCTCAACAAGAACCTTAACAATTTTACCGGAAATCTCAGATTCAATTTCGTTAAAGAGCTTCATGGCTTCAATAATGCAAACAGGATTACCAACTTTCACATCATCGCCAACAGTCACAAATGCATCTGATTCAGGATTAGCTGATCGGTAAAAAGTACCAATCATTGGAGATTTTATGGTTAAAAGTTGAGCGTCTGAAGAAGCACTATTTGTAGCTGAGCCTCCACCACTTGCAGTTGGCGCGGGATCTGCTGTAGTTGGCGCAGGAGCAGATTGTATTTGTGCTGCGGGGGCAGATACGAAATGCGGCACTGCAGATTCAGCATTTCTTTTAACTCTAATTTTAAATTCCTCAGTTTCAATATTCACTTCCTCTAGTCCTGATTCAGAAATAAAATCAATTAAATCTCTAATTTCTTTTGCCTTCATTTTTCTATAGTTAGGTTTTGTTGGGTTCTATTGTTCCTAAGGCCTCAGCTCATGGAACTAGTAAGATAGAAAATTTATTTTACCCTTTCTACGTATGAGTTAGTAAGCGTACTTACTTTAATCACCTCATCTTGTTGAATAAACAAGGGAACTTGAACGGTCGCCCCAGTTTCTACTTCGGCTGGTTTAGTAGCATTGGTCGCTGTATCACCTTTGATTCCAGGTTCAGTATACACTACTTTCATGACAACATGCTGTGGTAGCTCACATGCGAGTACTTTTTCCAATTCTGCATGGAAAATGACGTCAACTTCCTGACCATCTTTGAGATATTGGGGTGCATTGATCAAGTGCTCATCGATAGGGATTTGCTCAAAAGTTTTACTATCCATAAAATGGAAGCCCATATCGTCTTTGTACAGAAATTGATAAGGACGTCTCTCCACTCTTGCAGTGTTTACTTTATGACCGGCACTGAATGTATTATCGAGGACTCTTCCTGTTGTTAAACTCTTCAGCTTGGTTCTTACAAAAGCTGGGCCTTTACCCGGTTTTACGTGTTGAAAGTCTATAATAGCAAATAGATCATGGTTGTACTCAATTACTAAACCATTGCGAAAGTCAGCTGTAGTAGCCATAATAAAATTAGTTCTAAGTTTTAAATATTATATGCCCATTTAATCCAAGTAGCTCCCCAGGTAAAACCACCGCCAAAAGCCGCCAAAATTAAATTATCTCCAGCTTTTAATTTCTTCTCATAGTCCCATAAGCAAAGAGGGAGTGTTCCTGCGGTAGTATTTCCATACTTTTCAATATTCAGCATGACTTTATCCTCGCCTATACCCATTCTTTTCGCAGTAGCGTCAATGATTCTTTTGTTGGCTTGATGCGGCACCAAATAAGCGATATTATCTCCAGTAAGATTATTGCGCTCCATTACTTCAGCCGCTACTTGTGCCATATTTGTTACGGCAAATTTGAAGACGGTAGAGCCTTCTTGGTACGCGTAATGTTCTCTTGCTGAAACGGTCTCGATGGTTGCCGGTTTTCTTGACCCACCAGCCTTCATGTGTAAAAATGGCGCGCCTGATCCGTCAGATTTTAAAATAGAATCCATAATTCCATTTTCGTCCTGCGAAGGTTCTAGAAGAACTGCACCGCCTCCATCACCAAAGATTATACAAGTCGTTCGATCTGTGTAGTCAATAATAGAAGACATTTTATCAGCTCCAATAACTACCACCTTTTTATAAGTGCCAGATGCAATAAAGCTTGCTCCTGTAGCTAAACCATAAAGGAATCCGGAACATGCAGCTCCAAGGTCATATCCAAACGCATTTTTAGCTCCAACCATATCTCCAATGATATTGGCTGTTGCAGGAAAAGTCATATCCGGAGTTACAGTCGCACATATGATAAGATCAATCTCATCAGGATTGGTATTGGTTTTTTCCAACAAACCTTTCATTGCTTCAGCACCTATAACTGAAGTACCTTGGTTTTCACCTTTGAGAATTCTCCTTTCATGAATGCCAGTTCGAGAGACAATCCATTCTTCAGAAGTTTCAACCATTGTTTCTAGTTCCTTGTTGGTTAGTACGTAATCAGGTACGTAACCATGCACTCCTGTGATAGCCGCTCTTATTGTTGACATATTTTGATCTACCTTTTAGGCCAATACTTCTTTCTCCATCACAACTTTGCCTTTGTAATAGAGTTTTCCTTCATGCCAAAAAGCACGATGAGGTAGGTGTGCTTCACCTGTAGTTTGACAGATTACAAAAGATTTTGGTGTCGCTTTGTAATGCGTTCTTCTTTTGTCTCTTCTTGTTCTCGAAATTTTCCGTTTAGGATGTGCCATTTCTATGCGTTATTATATATTATCTTTCAATTTCTTCAATGCTTCCCACCTTGGGTCTGCAGTTTCCTCTGCCTTTTCCTCAGGTTCTGAGCTATATATCAAATCCGGCGCTTCTTCATCCTCAAGATCGGGATGAAGTTTTTTCATTGGTACGGATAACGAAATAAACTCGTAAATAAATTCCATCACGTTGATACTTGGCGAGTCGTTTCTGATCACGAGTACATCCTCACTGAGCATATAATCCGAGTCTCCAAACTTGATGATTATTTCTTCTTCAACCTCGATAGGATAATCAAAAGTCTGTAAACTTCTATCACAAGTAAGCTCCACACTTACATTTATATTAAAATTCAAAGTCATCATCGTCTCCGACTTTTGCAATTCTAAGTGACAAGTTCCAGAACCTTTTTCAACAATAGAATACTCGAAATACTCGAAAACACTGTCTGAAACAACAAAATCAAACTGATGTGTTTTATTACTCAGGTTGAAGATATTGATTTCAAATTTTTTTCTTTCTTTCGTATCCATTCCCACTGTCGGCTAAAGAACCGCAAATTTAGCTACAAAACAGATGAATAAAAAAGCTTAATTCTTGTTTTTCAACCAAGGCGATGTTTGATGATGTCAATTGCAAGGAATACAGCACTTCTAAATGACGCCTCATTCGCTATTCCTTTTCCGGCAATATTGAATGCAGTGCCATGATCTGGGGATGTTCGAATGAAGGAAAGCCCGGCAGTATAGTTTACCCCTTCTTCAAAAGCCATATTTTTAAATGGAATCAATCCTTGATCATGATACATGCCAAGTATGCCATCAAAGTTTTTGAATTGACCATTTCCGAAAAAGCCATCGGAAGGATAACTTCCCAGCACTAAATCGCCTCTATTTTTAAAATTTTCAATTACTGGGTCTATAATTTCCTTTTCCTCTAAACCTAATAAGCCATTTTCTCCAGCATGAGGATTAAGTCCAAGTACTGCTACTCTTGGTTTTTTGATGCCAAAATCCTTTTTAAGTGACTGTAGCATTATTTCAATTTTTCGAGTAAGTAAATCTTTGGTCAGCCTTTCGCTGACCATACTCAAAGGGATATGGCCTGTAACCACCCCAATTCTTAAATTTTCAGCAACTAAAAACATCAGACTTTCCTTTGCATCCGCCTGCTGTGTTAAATACTCGGTATGGCCGGGGAATTTAAAGTTTTCTGCCTGAACCAAATCTTTGTTTAAAGGAGCGGTAACCAAGGCTTGAATGTGTCCTTCTTTTAGGTCGTTTACTGCCTTTTCAAGGGAATTGATAGCAAATTCCCCAGCATCCTTTGAAGCAATTCCTGGTTGGATGTTGACAGGAGATTGATCGAAGTTGTAAATGTTGAATTGTCCGTATCTTAATTTTTCAATACTTTTTGTTTGATTGTAATTAAACCCTTGAATTTTGAGTTGTTTTCTGTAAAAAGAAAAAATGCGTCCATCTCCGTAAACTACTGGTGTAACGAAATCGAACATTCTTGAGTCTGAGAAAGTCTTAATAATTACTTCTGGGCCAATCCCATTGTAATCTCCAATAGATATACCAATAACGGGCTTATAACTTTTCTCTGAAGTATCAATCATATTTTTCTATTTTACACGATTCTATTATTCGAAATTAAACTAACCAATCATTCTTGGAAAAGGTTAAACCAAAAAAGCATCTCGGCCAGCACTTTTTAAAAGACGAAGGTATAGCGAGAAAAATTGTTGAACAGTTACCAGTCGATGATTTTGAACAAATTATCGAAGTTGGGCCTGGTATGGGTGTATTAACCAAATACCTCATTGAAAAATTTGAAAGGAAATTCGTGGCTTTTGATATTGACCAGGATTCGATCGATTATCTGAAAAAAAAGTATCCGGCTTATCAAGAACAATTTGTTTATCAGGACTTCTTAAGCCTTGACTTTTCTAAAGAATTAAAGGGTGGTATCGCTGTAATTGGTAATTTTCCTTACAATGTTTCATCGCAGTTGTTTTTTAGAATTTGGGAAAATTACAAGCTCATAGATTATACTGTGTGCATGATTCAGAAGGAAGTGGCGGATAGAATAGTGTCCAAGGAAGGAAATAAAGTATATGGTATATTAAGTGTGCTACTTCAGGCCTATTTTGATATCGAGTATAATTTTTCTGTACCTCCTCAAGTTTTTGATCCTCCACCGAAAGTTCAATCAGCGGTGATCACGCTTAAGAGGAAAAAAGATATTCCTGATGTAGATCAGCGATTTCTTAAAAGAGTAGTAAAGTCTGCGTTTGGAAAGCGTAGAAAAACGCTGAGGAACGCTTTGAAAGATCTCAACTTGACGGAATTTAACTTTGAAGAGGATCTTTTTAGCCGAAGAGCTGAACAACTCTCAGTCTCAGAGTTTATTCAATTAACGAATAGATTAAACAACGAATGATTGAAAAAGAGTTAGAAATTTTTGAACTCTCCAAAGAATTTTTAGAGCGATTCCAACAGGCATTAGACGAGAAGGACGGAGAGTTTATTGTAAAAATTCTTGAAGGAGTAAATGCTGTAGACATCACTGAAATTCTTTATGAATTTGATGCCGAAGAGTGCCGTTATGTTTTCGGCTTACTTTCTAATGAAATCAATGCGGCCATACTTATAGACTTAGATTCTGACGTTAGAGATTCCTTTATTCAGGATTTTGAGATAGAACAACTGGCTGGTTATCTGGAATATATGGATTCTGATGATGGAGCTGACGTGCTCTATCAAATGCCAATAAAGAAGCGAGAAGAGGTTATCCGCTTATTGCCCAATGAAGAAAAGGCGAGCAATATTCTCGACCTTTTACGGTACGATGAGGATGTAGCCGGCGGATTGATGGCAAAGGAGATGATCCGAGCCAATGTCAACTGGAGTGTACAGCAATGTATCGAAGAGCTTAGAATCCAAGCGGAGAACGTAGAAAAGGTGTATTCCGTTTACGTGGTGGACGATTCAGGGAAATTATTGGGGAAAGTCAGTTTGAAAAAAATTATTCTGGCCAATGCCAATACCAAAGTTGAAAGTATTTACGATTCTGATATAGTTTCCGTTGAAACTTACATGGAGGATGAGGAAGTCGCTTCCATTATGAGAAAATATGATATGGAAGCGGTACCGGTTGTGAATGCACGAGGGAAATTAGTCGGTAGAATAACCATAGATGATATCGTTGATGTAATCACGGAAATGGCCGAAGAAGAGCGACAAATGATGGCTGGTATCAGTGCGGATGTGGAGGAAGACGATACGATTTGGGCTATTTCCAGGGCAAGACTTCCTTGGCTAATAATTGGAATGATAGGTGGGTTTATTGGCGCACAGTTTCTCGGGCTTTTCAAAGGCGAAATCATTTTGATACCAGCCCTTGCATTTTTTATTCCATTAATTACCGCAACTGGTGGAAATGTGGGTATTCAATCATCATCTATCGTGGTGCAAAGCTTGGCGAATCCTAATGTGTTTGCGGATACGATGGTTAGGCGACTAATTAAGGTATTGGTAGTTGCAGCACTTAATGGAATCATTTTGGCTACCATGATTTTCGGGGCTGTGATCCTTTTTAATCAAAATCAAGAATTGGCTTTTACTGTCTCTATTGCCCTATTTTCTGTTGTACTCTTAGCTTCATTTATGGGTACAATTACGCCTTTGATTCTAAATAAGTTTGGTGTTAATCCTGCTTTAGCTTCAGGACCTTTCATCACTACCGCCAATGACTTAATTGGTTTGGCTGTCTATTTTTCAATTGCTCACCTGATTTATAATATGTGATGACAAAAAAAGTATTGATTATTGATGACATGCATGAAAGCATAGTACCCATGCTATCAGCAGAAGGATATCAGGCTGACTACCTACCAGAAATTTCCAGAAATGAAGTACTAGCAATAGCGCATGGTTATGAGGTGATCATTGTTCGTAGTAAAACAGTTTTTGACAAAGAATTAGTTGATGCAGCAACCAATTTGAAGGTGATTGCTCGGGCAGGAGCAGGTATAGATAAACTGGATGTGGACTATATTCAACAAAAAGCTATTCAAATCATCAATGCGCCAGAAGGCAATAGAGATGCCGTTGCTGAGCATACTTTGGGTATGTTACTGGCTTTGAACCATAAATTATTTCAAGCTTGCTCTCAAGTAAAAAATCTGATTTGGGATAGAGAAGCAAATCGTGGGTTTGAAATTAAAGGTAAGACTATTGGTGTATTTGGCTATGGTTTTATGGGGCAGGCATTTGCCCAAAGACTTAAAGGTTTCGAGTGTAATGTTCTTGCTTACGATAAATTTAAATCTGGATTTGGCAGTGAATATGTTCAGGAAGTAACACTATCTGAATTACAGAAGAATACTCAGATTCTGAGTATTCATGTTCCTTTTACAGATGAAACCAAATCACTTTTCAACCGAGAGTTTTTGAAGAAATTTGAAAAACTTGAAGTTTTGATCAATACCGCAAGAGGTGAAATTGTTGTGCTGGATGACTTGCTGGATTTGCTTGAAAATAAAAAGTTGCGTGGTGCTTGCCTTGATGTGCTAGAAAACGAAAAATTCAATAATCTCAACGATGGGCAGAGAAATAAAATATTGAGGTTAACTAAACTACAAAATGTGATTCTTTCTCCGCATGTCGCCGGTTGGACATATGAATCCTATCGAAGAATAAATACAGTCATTGTAGAAAAACTTAAGTCATTAAATTTATAATCGGCTCAAGCTAACTAAGAGAAAATTGCGTTTAAGGCGCGTATGTCTTATATTTGCCTCTGAATTGAAAAAGATTTACACTAGAAACGGTCCTGACTGGGGCCGTTCTTTTTTGTTATAAAGGGTATTAGAAGAAGGAATCATGGAAGTAAATTACTACACCAAAGAAGGATTAGATAAATTAAAAGCGGAGCTTAATTATTTGAAAACTAAAGGCCGTTCGAACATGGCCAAGCAAATTGCCGAGGCAAGAGATAAAGGAGATTTAAGCGAAAATGCTGAATATGATGCTGCTAAAGATGCTCAAGGCCTTCTAGAATTGAAAATATCTAAGCTGGAAAATGTGATGGGCAGTGCGCGCGTGATAGATGAGTCAAGCCTGGATAGATCAAAAGTGGGAATTTTGTCCATCGTAAAGATTAAGAATAGCAAGAACGGCGCTCAATTGAAATATCAAATCGTAGCGGAGGAGGAGGCTGACTTGAAGCTCAATAAAATTTCCATTAAATCACCGATAGGGAGTGGCCTTTTAGGTAAGAAAGTTGGTGAAAGCGCCACAATTAAAGTACCAGCAGGTACAATGGAATTTGAAATTGTTGAAATCTCGTTTTAATAAGGATGTCTTCGATTTTTTCTAAAATAATTGCTCGGGAAATACCCGCTTATGTCATAGCTGAAGATGAGCATCATCTTGCTTTCTTAGATATTAACCCTTTGAAAAAAGGGCATACGCTGGTCATACCAAAAGTAGAGGTTGATTACATTTACGATCTGACTGACGATCAACTTTCTTCGTTACACATTTTCGCTAAGAAAGTGGCGCAAGCTATCGGAAAGGCGATTACTTGCCATAGAATAGGAGTGACTGTGATTGGCTTGGAAGTGCCCCATGCGCACATCCATTTAATTCCAATTGATGATGTTCATGATATGAATTTTGCAAATGCTAAGTTGAGCTTTAAAGAAGACGAGTTTCAGCAAATTGCTAAGCAAGTTCGAGATAAGCTGTAGATTTTATCACTTTGCCCTATTTGGGTTTTCAGTCAAAAAAGCTTTCCAGCTTTTGGAAGATGAAGTTTCTTTTCCCCCTTGGTAATGGTGACACAAGGCTACAGCCAAAGCATCGGTAGCATCCAATAACTTGGGTGCTTCTTTTATTTTCAATAAGGTCATAAGCATAGCCGCTACTTGCTCTTTTGAGGAGTTTCCACTGCCAGTGACAGATTGCTTTACTTTTTTTGGCGCATATTCCGTAATTGGAATTTCTCGTGATAATGCGGCTGCCATGGCTACACCTTGCGCCCTACCGAGTTTCAACATCGATTGTATATTTTTACCATAAAAGGGTGCTTCAAGAGCTACTTCATCAGGATGATAGTCAATAATGAGGCTCAAAACACGTTCATAGATTTTTTTTAGTTTAATTTCATGATTTGGATATTTGCTTAGATGTATCACGCCAAATTGCAACAAATGTATCGCACTGCCTTTGACATGAATCAAACCATAACCCATTACGCTTGTCCCCGGATCAAGTCCTAAAATTACTTTTTCCTTGGCAGTAGATTTTTTAATCATAGATGCAAGTTACTCACACAAAAAGCCATTTTAAAAAGCATATTTATAAGTACGTTAAGCTCTCTTTTTCCGTAGTGGTCTTGTTTTTTATTGGGTTTCAGCTGAGAGACCAGAAACTATCAATCAGTGAAATTCATATTGACGGTTTTTTATTTACTCTAGTGATAGTGTGTCTTCTAGGAGTAGTGAACTGGTGGCTTGAGGCGGAAAAGTGGAGAATGGCCGTGCCAAATGAACATTTGACCAGAAAAGAATCTGTAAGGATTGTTCTGATTGGTCAGGCAATCAATTGGCTTTTACCATACGCAACAGGTGATTTTTTGGTAAGATTAAAAAATGTAAACAATCATTTTCAATCTGCGAAATCCGCCGTGATCATAAGTTTTTTAAGTCTTGCTATCACCATGCTCTTTGGTGGATGCTCCATGGCTTTCTATTTCGATAAGATAGATACTCATCAATTGTTATGGTTGATCGGCGCTTTTACGTTGACTTTGTTCTTCGCTTTTTTTATTAAAGTTATCCATGAATTGGGTTCGGTAATTTGGCTTACAATTTTGAGGTATTTCGTATTTACTTTTCAGTTTTACCTTTTAATTGATCTTTATGTTGACTTACCTACGATACAAATTTTGATGGGTATAGGTTGGATCTTTTTATTTAAAACTTTTTCCCCTGGCATTTTAGGTAAAATAGGTGTTAGAGAAGCGAGCGCAATGGTCTTTTTCGAGGGGTTATTGGGCAGTACATCCATCATCATGATTCCTTGCACACTTATTTGGCTGATAAATGCTGTTACACCTTCCGTAATTGGGGCTTTGTTAATTTCCACTCAAGGATCCCATAAAATATTGCCAGCATGATTTTGTTTTTATTTGTCTTCATTCATCTGGCTTTTTTTTTATTTATGCGGTCCTACTGGCATACCATGCCAAACGTAGAATATCAGCCAAACGGCTCACCTTCAATATCAATTAGTTTGATTGTTGCCGTCCGAAATGAGCAATTGCGTATTGAACCTTTACTTAGATCTATTGAAAGTATTGAATATCAAGGTGATTGGGAGGTAATTTTTATAGATGATGGCTCTACTGATCAGTCAAAAAACACGATCGCAAAGTTTATTGATGAAAACGCTAAGATTAAAGCGAAATTAATTTCTGCTAAAAAACAAGGGAAGAAAAATGCAATTACTGAGGGAATAGACCTCTCAAGACATGATTATATTTTAACAATAGATGCGGATTGTACTTTTAAAAGTGGCATTTTGAATTGTTATTCAAAAAGTTTTTTACTCGGAAATATATTCATTGCTGGCCCTGTGAAAATGTCCTCATCGAATTTGTTTCAAAGGTTACAGTCTATAGAATTTGCAGGCCTTACGGGAGCAGGAGCTATTTTACTGTCAGCCGGCAACCCGTTTTATTGCAATGGAGCCAATATGGCTTACAAAAAGTCTGCATTTATAAAAGTTAAAGGCTACCATGGAAATGAGCATATTGCTAGTGGTGATGATCAATTTTTATTACAAAAAATGAGTCGAAGTTTTCCTGATAAAATAGCTTATCTCAAATCAAAAGAGGCCATTGTAACAACGGAGGCTGAGCCTTCATTTCAAAAATTAATCAACCAAAGAATTCGGTGGAGTAGCAAGTGGAAAAAATTCCGGTCTTTAAAAATAGTCTTAGGATCCCTTCTCTTTTTTATTAGCTACGCTTCGGTTCCAATTCTCATAGTTTTATTGCTAACTAATCAGGTAAACCTATTGCCAGTAATCATTGCTGTTGCCTCCAAATTGATGGTTGAATATCTTTATATTAAGCGGCTAAACCGCTTTTTCGAGCTAGAGTCTTTTACTGTTTCAGTACTGAGCCTACAGATTATTTACCCTTTTTTTATCATATTCTTGGCCATTGCTTCTATTTTTGGCAGCTATAGCTGGAAAGGTAGACATTATGACGGATGAAGAATTTGAAATTTTAGATGAATTATATTTTGTTCAAAAATATGAATATCTTTTTAATGAATTGAATCTTACCAAGGACGTTTTGGTGGAGAACTTAATAGCTCTTTATCATAAGGGCTGGATAAAAATATTATCGGATGTAGATCTTGAAGCATCAAGAGATCAGATTAAACCCGCTAACTTGGAAAAGTATTATTTTCTCGCAACCAAAAAAGGCCTACTCGCGCACAATTCCTAAATGCAAAAAGGACTAGATATACGTGATCTTGAATTAAACGCATTGCTTGAAATCACACAAGCAATAAATAATAATTTTTCGGAGGAGGATTTATATAAAATATACCGTTTTACATTATTGGCGGACTTGAAGGTGAAAAAGCTTGCCTTATTTGTAAAAGATCGAAGTTGGAAATGTAAAGTTCACTTTGGAAGTGATCATGACTGGAATTCAACGGAATTGGACGCAAAATTTTTGACCATAACAGATACCGCAGATCTTAACGGAGATTGCTCTGAATATGGAATTTTCGATCATGTTTTACCTGTATTACACAAAGATTCGCTGCTGGCAATACTTTTTATCGGTGGTCTTCCTAACATGGAGAACGCTAACACAACTTTTTTGAAAGCCCTGACCAATATCATTATTGTGGCGATTGAAAATAAGAAGTTGGCGCGAAGGCAGTTATTGCAAGAAGCACACAAAAAAGAAATGGAAATTGCCAAAAAGGTGCAAAACTTTCTTTTTCCTAAAACGCTACCCAACTCAGATCGCTTGAAAATTGATGCTATTTACCTACCTCATCAGGATGTAGGTGGTGATTATTACGACTATTTAGCCATTGATGAGGATAAGTTTTTAATATGTATCGCTGACGTATCGGGGAAAGGTGTACCCGCTGCTTTGCTGATGTCCAATTTTCAGGCATCATTAAGAACACTGATTCGAAAAACCCAAGATTTAGTTGAAATTGTAGCAGAACTCAATCATATTATCACCACTAGTGGTAATATGGAAAATTTCATTACTTTTTTCGTGGGTATGTATGATTTCAAATCGCTTGATTTTGAATACATAAGCTGCGGCCATAATCCTCTTTACTTGGTTCAAAAAAATGGGATAGCAGAGCTAAGCGAAGGCACTACAGTTCTTGGTATGTTTGAGCCATTACCGTTCCTTGATAAGGCAGTAGTGAAAAATGTTTCTAATTTTCTATTTTTTGGTTATACCGACGGATTATCAGAAGCCTTTAATGAGGAGGATGAACAGTTTGGGGAAGAAAAAATCAAGGAAGTACTTACTCGACAGGAATATCTCGACTTGGATAGTCTTCATTTTAACCTGTTAAAATCTCTTGATGATTTTCGCAAGGAGGTTCCTTACAATGATGACATAACGATATTGTCTTGTTTGGTTCGGTCATAATTATAATTAGCCCCAATCATGTTTCGGTTTTATAAGGTGCCACAACTGGTTATGTGGGGTTACCCTTCTGCTATTTGGAAAATTAAAACAACCCAGAAAGAGATTTTTCTCACTTTCGATGATGGACCAACTCCTAATTCTACTTTTGAAATTCTCGAATTACTGGACAATTATCATGCAAAGGCCACATGGTTTTGCCTTGGGGGAAATTTGAAAAGTCATCCTTCAATCGCCGATACTATTATTTCAAAAGGTCATTTGCTCGGAAATCATGCCTATTATCACGAATCGGGATGGAAGACATCAA
This sequence comes from Cyclobacteriaceae bacterium, assembly GCA_040218415.1. Lineage (GTDB taxonomy): Bacteria > Bacteroidota > Bacteroidia > Cytophagales > Cyclobacteriaceae > JAVJRN01. Next base: position 278,641 of record JAVJRN010000079.1, on the reverse strand, counting down.
CGGCTAAATATTTAGCAAATGTGGAATTGTGTCAAAAAGAACTTAATCGAATCAGTGAAAAAGCTCGTCTTTTTAGGCCTCCCTATGGAGAGATTAAATATGCTCAGTTGCGCCTTTTAAAAGAATATAAAATTTATATGTGGAGTCATATTTCATGGGATTTTGATCCAAATTTGGACATTGGAAAATCCATCAATAAAATGACAAAAGCTCCAACAGGATCTATCCTGCTTTTTCATGATCAAATCAAGTCTGTCAATTCAACTAAAATAATTTTAGAGGCAGTTTTAAAGCATTTTACTAATCAGGGTTACCAATTTAAAGTTTTACCTACATGAATTTTATTGATTCTCATGCCCACATATTTTCAGAAGAATTTAACGAAGATGTTGCAGAAGTTATAAATAATGCAACTGAGGCAGGTGTTACAAAAATATGTATGCCAAATATTGACCATGAAAGTATTGATAACATGCTTGAGTTGGAGGAGCGCTACCCAAAGATTTGTTACTCCATGATGGGGCTTCATCCTTGTTATGTGACGAAAAACTTCGAAAAGCAGCTTTATGAAGTGGAAGAGTGGCTTTCAAAAAGGCAGTTTATAGCCGTAGGCGAAATGGGAACTGACTTATACTGGGATAAATCATTGTTTAAATATCAGAAAGAGGCATTTAAAATACAATGCGAACTGGCATTGAAATATCAACTACCCATCGTTATTCATTGCAGAGAGTCAATTGACGAAACCATTGAGCTAGTTGAATTATTTTCAGATAGAGGTCTCAAAGGAGTGTTTCACTGCTTCACAGGTGATGTAGTTCAGCTTCGACGCATTGAAAATTTAGGATTCTATATCGGGATAGGTGGGGTGGCTACTTTCAAGAATGGAGGACTTGAAGAGGTGTTGATGAAGGCAAATTTGGAAAGACTAGTTCTTGAAACTGATAGCCCTTATTTATCGCCGGTTCCTTTTAGAGGCAAGCGAAATGAGCCCGTGCGGATTTACGATATTGCTGTGAAAATTGCGGAGGTAAGAAATATAAATATTGCAGAAATAGCAGAGACTACTACTCAAAATTCCAAAAGACTCTTCAAATTAGAGTAATGAATTATAAAATCGTTAATATTCGCACCTCCTCAAAGGTAAATCCTCAGGACGCTATCTTGATAATTTACACAGGAGGTACATTCGGCATGGCGATGGATGAAGATGGTTCATTGGCACCTTTTAATTTTGGGAAGGTGATAGAACAAATACCCGAGCTGAAGGCATTAGATCTTCGAATTACGGTTATTTCATTTCCAGAACCCAGAGACAGCTCTAATATAGATCATCAGGATTGGCAAAATATGGCTTTCATCATTTTTGAAAACTATGCGCAATATGATGGTTTTGTTATTTTGCATGGGACTGACACGATGGCTTATTCAGCATCTGCATTGAGTTACATGCTTAGGGGGCTTACAAAACCTGTGATATTCACGGGAGCACAGATTCCGATAGGATCAATAAGATCGGATGCAAGGGAGAATTTAATAACGGCATTAGAAATAGCATCAAAAAAAATTAATGGTGTGTCTGTTGTGCGAGAAGTTTGTGTTTATTTTAATTTTTATCTTTTAAGAGGAAACAGAGCTCAAAAAATTAAGAGTAGTACCTTCGCAGCATTTGAATCTCAGAATTATCCAATATTAGCAGAATCAGGAATTAATATTGAATTTAATTATGCCCATCTGAATGCTGGGTTGAAAAAAGAAAAATTTAAATTATTAGGAGGATTCAATGATAATATTGTGATCCTTAAAATTTTCCCTGGTATCAACAAGTTCACAGTGACTTCTATCTTGAGGAATGCTAAGTTGAAAGGGATTATTTTAGAAAGTTACGGCTCTGGGAACACGATGAATCACTCGTGGTTCTTGAGTGAACTGAAGCTTGCTGTAAAGAGAGATGTTATTATTTTTAATGTGAGTCAATGCAGTGGAGGAGAAGTTGTGCAAGGCAGATATGAAACCAGTAAGCAGTTGAATGATATTGGAGTAGTGAGCGGCGGAGATATAACCACTGAAGCTGCTACAACAAAACTCATGTTTCTTCTTGCCAATGAAAACGATAGTAAAAAGTTAAAATTAAAATTAGGATCATCAATTGTAGGAGAAATGGATGAATAGTCCATTCAAAAGTTATTAAAATTTGCATTAGGATCTTTTTATTGATTTATTTGTCGCCTTGTGTAAAGCAAAGTCGAATAAAGGAGAGGTGGCCGAGTGGCTGAAGGCGCACGCCTGGAAAGCGTGTATACCTTTACGGGTATCGAGGGTTCGAATCCCTCTCTCTCCGCAGTTCATTATTAATTAATATATTTACGAAAAAATAAAAACAAAACTTAACCGAAGACTACCAAACAGATTATGAAAAAGTTATTTACTCTTTTGATGTTAGCAGGTGTTTTTACCTTCTCTTCAATCACCTTGAATGCACAAGATGCTGACTCTACCACGACCATGGAAGATGATTCAACTGAAGTCGCTGAAGTTGCACCAGTTGAAACAATAGATGAGGTACTTCCCCCAGTTGTTGAAGAACCTGAAGAATCTTTTCATCAGGTCGTAAAACAGCAATTTATTGACGGTGGACCAGAATTTATGGGTATCGTTCTGCTTTGTCTTATTTTAGGATTGGCAATTGCGATCGAAAGAATCATTCACTTAAACTTAGCGTCTACCAATAACAAGAAATTGTTAGCGAGTGTAGAAAGTGCTTTAGCTTCTGGCGGTGTAGAAGCTGCAAAAGAAGTTTGTAAAAATACCAGAGGTCCAGTAGCCTCAATTTTTGTACAGGGTATGATGAGAATGACCGAAGGTATCGAAATGGTTGAGAAATCAATCATCTCTTATGGTTCGGTTGAAATGGGGAAATTAGAAAGAGGAATGGTATGGATATCACTTTTCATTTCACTTGCTCCAATGCTAGGTTTCATGGGAACTGTAATTGGTATGATTGGCGCATTTGATGCCATCGCTGAAGCAGGAGACGTTTCTCCATCACTCGTTGCTGGAGGTATCAAAGTAGCACTATTGACTACAGTTGGTGGACTAATCGTTGCTGTTATCCTTCAATTATTCTACAACTATCTTATTTCTAAAATAGATTCTTTAGTTAATGGAATGGAAGACGCTTCTATCTCTTTGGTAGACATGCTTGTCAAGCACAAACTTTCTAAGTAATAATTTTTAATACTAACTACTTAAGATATGGATATTGTAGATGTAGGATTATTTGCTAGTTACATTTTAATAGCTCTTTGTGCAATTGCAGCTATTGTGATACCACTAGTGCAGTCATTCGGTGACCCACAATCCCTGATAAAGTCAGGGGTTGGAGTAGGTGTTTTGTTAGTTGTATTTTTGGTAGGTTATATTGTTGCTGATGGGACTTCAGCAGGTGCCACTGAAACAACCTCAAAGCTCGTAGGAGCAGGTATAATTTCGATGTATATACTGTTTTTCGGTGCAATCGTTGGAATCATATTAACTGAAGTAACAAAAATCATAAAGTAATGCCAAAAGGAGGAAAAAGACCACTTCCTGAAGTGAGCTCAGGCTCCATGGCTGACATAGCATTCTTATTGCTTATTTTCTTCTTGGTAACCACCACGATCGCAAATGATAAGGGAATTATGATGCTATTGCCGCCTCCCCCTGATCCACTTCAAGAGGATATTGAAATAAAATTGAAAGAAAGGAATATTTTCAAAATTTTAGCTAATTCACAAGATCAGCTACTCGTTGAAGATGAGCCCTTTAGAGGGCCAGTTTCTGATCTTAAGGATGAGGTGAAAAAGTTCGTCTTGAACTTTGGTAACCCTACCGAAGAAGGAATGCGTGTTTATAATAGCCTTCCATCAAATATGAAACGATTTGTAAATCAAAATGGGAAGAGCGAGAAATCGTCTGATGATCCTACGAGTGGAAACGCTATCGTTTCATTTAAGGCTAATCGGGGAACGAGTTATGATCTCTACATTCAAGTTCTTGATGCGGTAAATTCTGCTTACAATGAAATTTATGCAGAAAGGGTTGGAATCACTACTGACGAGTGGTTAACATTAGATCGTGATGATGAGATTCAAGACGATATGTATACTAGAGCTCGTCAAGGTATACCAAGAGCAATTTCGATCGCTGAACCAGACTAAAATACTATTATGCCAAAGTTTAAGAAAAGTCAAGGAACATCAGAAGATATTCCAACAGCCGCATTACCAGATATTATTTTCATGTTATTGTTTTTTTTCATGGTAACTACGGTAATGAGGGAAACAGACATCATGGTGAAACAGCAATTACCAAAGGCGACTCAATTAACTAAAATTGAAAGAAAATCGTTGGTGAGTTACATTTATATGGGAGAACCAAAAAACTCAAGTTTGTATGGTGAAGAACCTAAAATTCAAACCAACGATGTGTTTGTTACCGTTGATGATGTTATTCAGTTTGTGAATCAGGAAAAGGATAAGTTGTCTGAAGTAGAAAGAGATCAAATCACAATGTCAATGAAGGTAGACACTGAGGTTAAAATGGGTCTCGTGACAGATGTACAGCAAGAACTAAGAAAAGGTAATGCACGTCGTGTATTATATAGTTCTATCAAAACAATTATTGAATAATCGTTAAAATGATTTTGAAAAAGGGCTTGTTGCAACAAGCCCTTTTTTTTTGCTCAATACATTTTATACGAGCTTTAATCTTTTAAGCTCTCTGTCTTGATCTTTCTTTTTGATGCTATCTCTCTTGTCATAGAGCTTTTTACCCTTGGCCAATGCAATTTCAAGTTTTACGAGTCCTCTTTTAATAATGTATAGTTTGGTAGGAACAATGGTTAGACCTTGCTCTTCACTTTTTTCAGTCAGCTTTGCGATTTCACGAGCGTGAAGTAATAGTTTTCTTTCCCTCGTAGGCTCAATATCATTGAATGAGGTATTCAGATATGGAGAAATTCGCATTCCTTTAATAAATATTTGACCTCTCTTTATAAAACAATAGCCTTCCTGTAAGGAGACTTTTCCTTCCCTTACGGATTTGACTTCTGCTCCTTCAAGTACTATGCCTGCTTCATATTTTTCAATTAACTCGTACTCGTAATAAGCTTTTTTATTCCGTATTTGGATATTGTTTGAAAATCGAGGGTTATTATTTTTTTTCATACTAAAAGTTAAAAGACATTCTTGGTTTTGGTTGATCCCTCAGACTCCCTAATTGGCCTGATTTGTACTGAAAATAACCCGTAAGGGCTATCATAGCTGCGTTATCTGTACAGTATTCTAAATCTGTAATGTAGGTATTCCAATATTCCTCTTTCGCGATTTCCTTAAGTCTATTTCTGAGCCCACTATTAGCAGAGACTCCTCCAGCAATCGCTATTTCGCTAATTTTTAAATCGTGGGCAGCTTTTTTAAGCTTAATCATAAGCATCTCGATTAAAGTAAATTGGATACTAGCTGCTAAGTCGGCTTTATTCTCACTAATGAAATTAGGATTTTGTTTTTGTTGATCTTTCAAAAAGTAAAGGAATGACGTTTTTATTCCGGAAAAAGAGTAATTGTAACCTCCAATTTCAAATGCCTTAAAATGATATTTGGATTGATTGCCATTTGAGGCAAGTTTGTCAATTTGTGGGCCTCCTGGATAGCCTAAACCTAATAATTTTGCAGATTTATCGAATGCTTCTCCCACTGCGTCATCGATGGTGCTTCCTATTATTTTCATATCCGTGAAAGAACTGACTAAGACAATTTGTGTGTGTCCGCCGCTAACAGTAAGGCAAATGAATGGGAACTGTGGTTTGTCACCTTTTATGAAATGAGCCATAATATGCCCGTGCATATGGTTTACGGGAATCAAAGGCTTGTTCAGTGAAAGAGCTAAACCTTTGGCAAATGAGTTGCCAACCAAAAGGGCTCCTAGTAATCCAGGACCTTGAGTGTAGGCAATCGCATCTATATCATTGATATCTATACCAGCCTCTTGAATAGACTGGCTTACTATTGGAACGATATTTTGTTGATGTGCTCTTGATGCCAGTTCTGGTACAACGCCACCATATTTTATGTGAACATCTTGAGTGGCAATTTTATTGTTAAGAATTTCTCCATCTTTGCAGATTGCCGCAGCTGATTCGTCACAAGAAGATTCAATACCTAGTATCGTCATATTTTAAAGACAATTTTGGGAAGCAAGTTAATCATACGTATAATACTCGATAACACTAGGCTACTATTCTTTTGGTTCAGTACCATAATTATGTGCGTTATGTTTGTGGTTTTGATTCTACTACAAACAAGTTGGTTACAAAATAAATTGACTCATTTTGCTGTAGACAAGCTGAATGAGCTAAGTTCTTCTCGTGTTGTTTTTGATAATATCAAGATAGATTGGTTTGATAACTTATCATTGAGTGGCTTAAAAGTCTTTGATTATAACAATAACATTCTTTTTGCATCAAAAACGGTGACTGTTGACTTCAACGTTACCAAAATAATTCGAAAAACTCAAATTAGCTTTGATGAGGTACTCATCGATTCAGCTGAATTTAATCTGTTAAAATACCGTGATAGCCTCGATATCAATTTGGTTAAATTCATTGCTGAACTTAAAGGAGGTTTGAATAAAACGCAGAGATCCAAAGCAAGCAGAGCAATCAAAGTGGATCACATAGCATTGGCCAACTGTATTTTTCGTTACGATAATAGGTTGAAGGATAGTCTTGAACAAATCAGATTTGATCAAGGCCATATTACTTGGAAACTTAAAGAGGCTGAGTTCAGTGACTTCTCACTGATGAATGATTCTTTGATTTTGAATATTTTAAATTTTGAAGGATATGACTCAATCTCGAAACTTGAAATAAAAAATCTTAGGTCAAAATTAACCGTTTTTCCTAAGGGTATATTTTTTGATTCGCTTTTACTAGAAACAGGACAGTCTATAGTTAAGAATCAGATTCATTTAAATTTTGATCAAATTTCAGATATAAATTATTTTATTGATAAGGTAGATATTACGGCTGAGTTTACGGATACCCACTTCAATACCGAGGAGTTGAAGTATTTTGTTAATGGAAAATGCTATAAGTATGAGACTCATTTTTCGGGTAAGCTAGCCGGTAAAATATCCGATTTTAAGGTTGAAGATTTAGCGCTAAATGTTCGTAATTCCAGCATGAAGGGTGATTTCTCTCTTAATGGATTACCTGATTTAGATGAAACTTTCATTCAATTGGACTTAAAACAAAGTCACATTGAAAAAGAAGATTTTGATGAATGGCTACCCAAGTCATTCACTAATAAAATTGATATTGCCAAAGTGGATATTAAAGGTTCTTTGGTGGGGTTTTTATATGATTTTGTGTCTTATGCTAATATAAAAACCTCTTATGGAGACTTGAAAATGGATTTGAATCTAAAGATACCTTCTGATTTAGCAAGATCCAGATATTCTGGTAGTTTAGGCGCAACGAATTTTCGAATCGGAGCATTATTTGGTGAAAGCGACCTTTTAGATAAAGTAAGTTTTGAAAGTAAGGTAAAAGGTGCGGGTCTTGATTTAAATTATGCGAAGGTCGATCTCAATGCTATCGTAACCTCATTTGATTTCAATAATTATCAATTGGATTCTCTTTATTTAGATGGAAAATTTAGAGATAAATTTTTTAGTGGAAATGTTAAGTTAAGAGATGTAGCCGCAGCTATGGATGGCACACTTCTTTTGAATTTGAATGAAACCCCTGAAGTATTTAGCGCTGAAATATCTATAGATACTGTTGATTTCCAATTACTTGGTTTATCCGATAGAAAAATTGTATTGTCATCTCAACTGAAAGTAAACACTGAGGGTATTATTTTAGATAGCCTCCAGGGTAAAGTAGATATGAAAAAATTCGTATTGAAGTCATCTGAAGATACTTTAAAACTAGACTCTGTTGAGCTAAAGGTTGCAAATGCTGAATCTGTGAAAACCATTCAATTGGTGTTGCCCGAAATAGATTTATCTATAAAAGGTGATTTTATTTATGGTAAACTTATCGAGGACTTTACAGGATTCATAGCATCAATCAAAAACAAAATAATCTATAATGATACTTTAAATGGTCAAAATATCGAAGTACCTGATGATAACTCAACATATAGCGCCGACTTGGTGCTTACATATGAACATCTCGATGACTATTTAGCTTTTTTTAATTTACCCCTTTTTTTTTCACCATATGGAAAGGTCGAAAGTCGTTTTGATAAACGTTCAGGTTTCAACTTTGATCTATTGGCAGATTTTGACTCGATGCACTATCAAGGTATTAGCCTCATTGATGTAAATATTGACGCAAATATTTCACGTGCAATTGATCGTAATGAAAACTTAGCTAACGTGATACTAAAATCTTCAAGACAGTCCTATGCAAATATACCAGAAACGGAAAAAATGTTTATCGAGGCAGTTTGGCTAGATCAGGAATTGAAAATTTATACAAGACTAAAACAACCTTCTACCTTAAGTTCAGTGGATTTGGAGTCAACTATGATATTCGACAAAGTAAATGCCAAAGTAGCCTTGGAAAACGCTGAAGTTATACTGTTAGATAAGAAATGGACAATCAATCCATTTAATTCAATTCTTGTGAATAGAAAAGGGCTAGCGTTTGATAGAGTTGAGATTTATAACAATACAGAGTCAATATCGCTGAATGGAATTTACAAGTATGATTCATTGAAAAAATATTCCATTGAACTTATAGATTTAGAGATGAATATTTTGGGATTAATTTCAGAACACGAGTACCAAGGTGCAATATCAAACCTGTTTGAATATGAGTCTTTTAATGAAGACAGTGTAATTTTTTCTTCTACTACTAAAGTTGAAAATTTATGGGTGGATAATATTCAGATAGGCAATATCTCAGGTGATACTAAATTTTCAAATGATAGTTCGTTAGTCAAGTTACGGTATGATGTTATACGCGATTCAGAATCCAAAATTCACTTATCAGGAAACTATCATCTTGACAATAGAGAAAGTCCTGTTGACTTAGACTTAAAGTTCAACAACACTAAAATTGATTTTATATCTCCTTTTTTAGAGAATGTTTTTTCCGGAATAAATGGTAGAGCTGATGGTCAAATTGATATTGGAGGAAAAATTACCTCACCGAATTTTCAAGGTGATATAAGCGTAACTGAGGCAAGATTGAAAGTAGACTACCTTAATGTTGGCTATAACTTTGAAGGTGATATTCGAATGGAAAATGATAATTTAACCTTTAATGATTTTCGTATTTCAGATAGGGAAGGGAATAGAGGATTATTAAGGGGCAACATAGCACTAAACGATTATAAGCGACCCATCATTGATATCGATGTTAATGTAAATAACCTACTAGTGCTTAACACTAGTAGAAACAACAATCAGATGTATTATGGTACTGCTTATGGCACAGGCACGGTAAGTGTTCAAGGACCAACTAATGACATTTCTATTAAATCAAAAGCCACGACCAATAAAGGAACTAAAATATTTATTCCGCTAAGCACGAGGAGTGAAGTTGCCACAAAGGAGTATATTTCGTTTGTTGACCTTGTTAAAAATACGAATGAGCAACGTAGAATAAATGATATTATTAATAACAATCTTTCTGGAGTTTCTTTTGATTTAGACTTATCGGTGACAAACGATGCTTACGTTGAATTGATTTTTGATATACGCACGGGAGATATTATTCGCGGCAGGGCAAATGGAGACCTTAATATGAAGCTAGATACCGATGGCGAATTTGATTTATTTGGGGGAGTGACAATCACAGAAGGTGCTTACAACTTCACCATTCCGAATTTAATTAATAAAGAATTTAATATTTTGCCTGGGAGTACCATTTCTTGGTACGGCGATCCATATTCTGGTAACTTAGATTTGGATGCAACATACCGGCAAATAGCGACTCTTGGAGATTTTTTAAATACAGGAGAAACGGATGTAAATAATCGAATTCCTTTCTTAGTAAAACTTCAGCTCGACGGGGATATGCTCTCTCCGAACATTAACTTTAGTATTGATTTTGACCAAAGTCTTTCTAATATAACTATTCGAGATGAAGAGGTTCTTAGTGCGTTGAATGAGAACGAGCAAGAGCTCAAAAGACAAGTTTTTAGCCTGCTAATTTTGAAGAAACTTTCTCCACAAAACACCTTCGCAGTAGGGGGAGAGGCGTTTGGTAGTTCGGTAAGTGAATTTTTAAGTAACCAGTTCTCTTATTTTTTAAGCCAAGTAGATGAAAATCTTGAATTTGATTTTGATATTGGCTCCTTAGATCAAAATGCGTTCAATACGTTTCAATTAAGGTTATCTTATACATTTCTCGACGGTCGACTGAAAGTTACCGGAGGGGCACAAACGGAGATTAATGAAACATCTAATCAATTTCTAGGTGATTGGTCGGTGAGATATTCACTGACAGAAGATGGACAATTGAGGGTGCGAGTATTTAGTCAGAACGAGCAGATAATCGACGAATGGCAAAGAGAAACAGGTCTCAGTATTCAGTTCGTCAAATCGTTTGATGATCTAAAGGAATTGCTAAGCAAAGCAAGTAAAAAAGCAAAAGTTCAATAAGCCCGATGAACAAGAGCGTCAATCTCAAATAAGAAAACATACTCGACTATTTTGAGTTTATTTTGAATGGATAAAATCAACATTTTTTGGCATAGGAGAGATTTAAGGGTTACAGATAATACCGGATTGTATTATTCCTTAAATGACAACCTACCAGTGGTGCCAATATTCATCTTCGACACTAACATTCTCGATAAGTTAGATGATAAAAAAGATGCACGAGTCCAGTTCATATTAGAAGAACTAAGAAAAATCAACACTACTTACAAAAAGTATAACTCAGGTATCAGTGTTTTTAATACAACACCAGAAGAAGCTTTTGATGATTTGATTAAAAGGTATGAGATAAATGCAGTCTTTTGCAACCGTGACTATGAACCTTATGGCACAGAGAGAGATGAAAATATAAGAAAGAAATTGGATCAAAAGAGCATCGGTTTTCTCGATTTTAAGGATCATGTGATATTTGAAAAAAAGGAAATTCTTACGGACAATAACGAACCATACAAAGTATTTACCCCCTATAAGAATAAGTGGCTCGAAAAGCTTTCTAAGAATTGCTTGGAAGAATTAAATAGTGAAGCGCTGTTAGACAATCTTTTAGAATATGATGCGCCGGAGTTGCCAACTCTGGAGGATATTGGGTTTGAAGAATCTCCGATCGAAATCCCTGAAAATATAATAGAAGAGAATATCCTTGAGCATTACAAAGAGGATAGAGATTATCCAGCAAAAAAAGGCACTTCTAGATTAGGAATACATCTCAGGTTTGGAACGCGAAGTATTAGAGAAGCCGTAAAATCAGCAAGAAAACATTCTGATGTATGGTTGAGTGAATTGATATGGCGAGATTTCTATGCGATGGTGCTTTCCAATCACCCTTCGGTTGTTGACAATGCTTTTAAGTCAAAATACGATAGTATTCCTTGGGAGAACAATGAAGAGCACTTTGAGAAATGGTGCGAAGGAAAAACTGGTTACCCAATTGTAGATGCAGGTATGAGAGAGCTCAATGCTACTGGCTACATGCATAACCGAGTAAGAATGGTTGTAGCCAGCTTTTTAACAAAACATCTTTTAATTGATTGGCGATGGGGCGAGCGGTATTTTGCTAAAAAGCTATTGGATTTTGAATTGGCCAGTAATAATGGCGGCTGGCAATGGGCCGCTGGTACAGGTACTGATGCGCAACCTTACTTTCGGGTGTTTAACCCATCAAGTCAACAAGATAAATTTGATAAAGAAATGCGCTATATCAAGAAGTGGGTACCAGAAATAAACACAAATAAATATCCCTCACCGATAGTTGATCATAAGAAAGCACGTGAGCGTGCTATAAACACCTACAAAGAGGCAGTATCATAGCGTAAAAGTTTGTAATTTTCTGAAAAATTTTAAAACATGGACTTTACTGCATTTAGTCAAAAACTTGCGAAGGATATACAAGGAGAGTATACCGAATATGATTCAAAACATTCAGTTTTTATAGTTCCTCTTAAGGACGACAGATATCAGACTGTAATAGCACGAATTGAAGAAAATAAAAAATACCAGAAGGACGTAGTTAAAGTGACATCAAAGGTTTGTAAAGTTGAAAGCAATACCATTGATTTTGTAAAAGCACTTGAAGCTAGCACAGAGTTTGTTTATACGAGATTCATTGTTGAAGATGGGTTTCTTAAAACAGAGGCTTCCTTCTTTCTAGATAATCTTACCGATAGTTTAATAAAAGAAATGATTATCGAAGTAACGTATACTGCCGATGATTGGGAATTTATCATAACTGGGCAGGACAACTACTAATAATATAACAAGTCGGCTCACCGTCGCGCTATAAAGCGGGAAGGAAAGTCCGGGCAGCATAGAGCATCGTACTTCCTAACAGGAAGGGACTCATAGAGTTACAGATAGTGCAACAGAAAATATACCGCCTCATTTTGGGGTAAGGGTGAAAAGGTGGGGTAAAAGCTTACCGCGTAGGTAGTGATACTTATGGCATTGTAAACCTTACGAGCTGAAAGGTCAAATAGGTTTTGTATGGAGTTGCTCGCTCCTTTGACAAAATGGGTAGACCGATTGATTCAATTGGCGACAATTGAACTAGATAAATGGTGAGCATTCGTTTTTCGAATACAGAACCCGGCTTATAGACTTGTTTATTTAAAATTCATAATAATGGCCAAGATTCTCATTGTAGATGACGAGAAAAATATCAGGGACACGCTTAAAGAAATCCTTGATTTTGAGAAATACGAAACGTTCGAAGCAGCGGATGGTGAAGAGGCCTTGAAAGTTCTTCTTTCCGAAAAAATAGATGTCACCCTTTGTGATATAAAAATGCCCAAACTTGACGGAATCGAACTTCTAGAAAAGGTAACTCAGGAAGGTGTAGATACCCAGTTTATCATGATATCTGCTCATGGTAATATAGAGACAGCTGTAGAGGCAACAAAGCTTGGTGCTTTTGATTTTATACAAAAACCACCTGATCTCAATCGATTGTTGATTGCGGTGAGAAATGCGCTAGAACAGGGAAGTCTTAAACAACAAACAAAAGTTCTAAAGAAGAAAATAAATAAGCAAAGTGCTATTGTAGGGGAGTCAGAAAGCATTTTGGAGATGCAAGAAATAATCAATAAGATAGCCCCTACTGACGCGCGTGTTTTAATACTTGGAGAAAATGGAACGGGTAAAGAACTAGTAGCGAAATCGCTACATGACCATAGTTTGAGATCAAAGGGGCCGTTTATTGAGGTAAATTGCGCTGCTATTCCCTCAGAACTAATAGAGAGTGAATTGTTTGGTCACGAAAAAGGGTCTTTCACCTCAGCGCATAAACAACGAATAGGGAAGTTTGAGCAAGCCAATGGAGGCACACTGTTTCTCGACGAGATAGGTGATATGACCTTGTCAGCTCAGGCTAAAGTTTTACGTGCGCTTCAAGAGAACGTGATCACTCGTGTTGGTGGTGAAAAATCCATAAAAGTGAACGTAAGAGTTTTGAGTGCTACGAATAAAGACTTAAAAGAAGAAATTGCTCATAAGAAATTTCGCGAGGATTTATTTCACAGACTTAGCGTGATGATTATACGCGTTCCGCCTCTACGAGAAAGAAAAGCGGACATCAAAATCTTAACAGAACATTTCCTCCAAATAATAACTACAGAATACGGTTATGCACCTAAAACCATAGAGCCAATGGCTATAGAATTAATGAGCAGTTATTCTTGGTCAGGAAATGTACGTGAATTGAGAAATGTAGTGGAAAGACTAATTATCATGTCTAACCAAAACGCTATTTCAAAAGAAGACGTAAAAAAATACGTCGATATTTAGTTAAACTTTCGCTTCAGTTTTTACTTCTTTTTCAGCGTCCGCTTTGGCGTAGGTTGGGCAAGTTTGTTGAGTACAAGCACTTGCTCCAGCTAAGATTAATCCAATTATTAAAACTTTTACTTTCATGATGGTTTTGTTTATTGAGGCTAATTTATGCCTTGCGATACTTCAAAAGTATGCTTTGTTATTCTTTATTACAAGAAGATGCGTACTAAATATCTTTAACTAAAATTAAATAAGAAGGCTGCATCCGCGTATATCAGAATTATCAAACCTTCCTAAAACTTCAAAATGTTCATTTCCATGGATTTTTCCAATATCTTTTGTTTCGATGAAGCAACAGGTTTCGATATTAGCTAAATCGATAATATTTATTCCCCCGGCCTGATGCTCATCTTTCATCAAAAAAGGATCATTGATATCTCTGATCAAAACCTTGCCCCAAGACGGGAATTTAAGCATCCCGTTTTTACCATATGCCTGAGATGTAAGCTCTGTCATGCCATATTCTGTCCAAATATTTGTTTGTTGGTATTTCTTTTTCAATAATTCTATAACCTCATCCCTGACCATTTCCTTTTTTCGACCTTTCATTCCACCAGTATCCATGATCATGCACTGACTTAGATCTTTGTGAATAATTTCACCGTCGAGTAGGGCGTAGGTTACTCCAAATATTAATTCCTTCTTAGATGCAGAGGGTAACTTTTGACTCTCTAAAAAATATCCGCTTGGCTTTCCACTGTAGGTAATGAAATGGTCGACCATAGAGAGCAATGAAGAATCTCCCATCTTTTGGTAAGATGGCAAAATTGCATATAGATTGAAATTGGTCAATTTACCGAAGTTAGCTTCAAAAATGAATTGGCTTACTTGGTGGTAAAAATTTAAATCTTTAACATAATGCTTACTTCTTATCTGGCCAGTAGTACCGCTACTTAGGAAGACCTTTTCTTCCGCCCAATGACCACAAATTACTTTTTGTGACTTAAAAAAATCGATAGGTAGGAATGGTATTTGTTGCCACTTATTTACAGCAGAGGGTGTCTTGCTTAAAAGTTGGCAATATGATTGATAAATACTGTTATTTTCATATTGATAATTGAATGCTTCAATAGCTAGATGATTGAAAGATGATTGATCGGCAGAAAAAATTCGCCTTTTGAAATTTTCTATGTCAAACATCAGTTATTATAATCAGTCACTTTATTAATAGTTTTGTTTACACAAATTAAAGAATGAATAAGTTTCCAAGTTGTTTATTAATCCTATTTCTTGTCTTTGGAACTGGTTGTTTTGAAGATCCAAATTTTTCTGCAATTCCTTTTGTTGAATTTCGAGATATTTACTTTGCGGATTTGGATGGACAGAGCGATTCGCTGGTAATGACTTTCTATTTCGAAGACGGTTTGGGTGATGTAGGATTGGCTTCCTTCGAGCAAACCTCGCCGTATCACCAGTTTAATTTAGTGATAGACTCTAAAGACTCTCTCATTACACTTCGTGATACTACAGTTTTCCCTCCGCTATACTTAATTGATCCAAATGGCATTAGTCCTAATTTGTCGAATAAGATTTTCTTTAGCGATACAGATAACAGGCCACCTTACAACTGCAACGATTATCAGCCTGGAAGAGAACGGGTGGGTGCAGAAGTTGATACTTTTTACGTCTCGCAAAACCCCTATTACAACAACATATATATTGAGTTTTTGAGAAGAAGAAATAATGAATATACACTGATTGACTTTGCGGCGGAGGTTGGTAATTCAGGTTGTAATGTTGTTAATTTTGATGGACGAATACCAATTTTTGAACCTGATAACTTGGGCGAGCCTTTATCTGGAACGATTAGCTATTCTATGCTTTCTGTGGGTTTCAAACAAATATTTCGTAACGATCCTATTAAAGTTCGATTTTATATCTTTGATCGAGCTTTAAATAAAAGCAATATTGCAGAGTCCACGGATTTTGTATTAGAGGAAATTACTAGATCACCCCAATAGATATCTAAAACATTTTATTATTACGAAATGGACTTGTCATAAATTGGCTAGATCATTTCCATTAAAATAAAGCCTTAAACTTATCTGGCTTAGTTTCCCTGATTAGCTCATAGACTGATTCGAATACATCTTCTACATTTGGTTTTGAGAAGTAGTCACCATCTGTGCCATATGCTGGCCTATGTTCTTTACCAGTGATAGTTATCGGTTTAGAATCTAGATTAAAGTAGCCGTTATCTCTTTCTAATACGTTTTGCAAAATAAAAGCGGAGGCTCCTCCAGGAACATCTTCGTCGATTATAACGAGTTTATTCGTTTTCGTAATGGAACTATTAATGGTGCCTGTACGATCGAATGGAAGTAAGCTCCTGATATCTATAACCTCTGCGCTAATGCCAAATTCATCAAGTTGCTGCGCGGCTTCCATTACAATTCTACAAGTAGAACCATAGGTAACTAATGTAATGTCGCTACCCTCTCTTATTACTTCACAAATGCCTAGCGGGGTTCGAATATCTGCTATGTTCGCTGGCATTTTTTCTTTTAGCCTATATCCATTCAAAGATTCAATAACAATGGCAGGGTCGTCACCATCGAGCAACGTATTGTAAAATCCTGCTGCTTGTGTGAGATTTCTTGGTACCAAAACATGGATACCTCTGACAGAACCAAGTATCATGCTCATCGGCGATCCACTATGCCAAACACCTTCTAATCTGTGGCCTCTCGTGCGTATAATCAATGGAGCCTTTTGGCCTCCTTTCATTCGGTAATGTAGCGTGGCTAGGTCATCGGATAAAGTCTGAATAGCATATAATAAGTAATCTAGATATTGAATTTCTGCAATCGGCCGTAAACCTCTCAAAGCCGCACCAATTCCCTGACCTATTATTGTTGCTTCCCGAATACCAGTGTCTGTTATTCTAATTTCTCCATATTTTTCCTGTAATCCAGCAAAACCTTGATTCACATCGCCGATTTTCCCAACATCTTCACCGAAAGCAAAAACTCGAGGATCTCTAGAGAAAATCTCATCAAACCCTTTTTGTACCACTTCTCTACCGTCAACCAATGTTGGAGTTTCATCGAATATAGGAAAAACCTCATTCGTTAAAAGTGGAGAAGCTAGCGATTCACTTACAACATGAGAGCTATACTCATTGAAGTATTTTTTTCTTTTTTGGTCAATCCATTTTGCTAAGGCCTTTTTTTCAGCAGTTTCATCCTCAGCAACGTATCTAATGGCTTTTCGTACCGCTCGGAAGATGTCAGCTTTTAGAGGGTTTAAACTAGCTTTTAATTCGCTTTTTATCGCTCTTATTGGTTCTTGTTTTTTCGAAACCAGTTCCAACTTTTGAAGTAAGGATAAAGCTTCACTCAAATCCTCTTTAATTTCTGCTGTGAATTCTTTCCATGCCTTTTCTCGAGATTTTTTAGATTTTTGTTTTGCTGTTTTTTCTATCTGGGTAAGTTCATTTTCGTCTGCTATGCCTTCCGATAGGATCCATTCTTTCATTTTAAGAATGCAATCATGTTCTTTTTCCCATTCGAGACGTTGTTTTGGCTTATACCTTTCATGTGAACCGGAAGTACTATGGCCTTGTGGTTGGGTCATTTCTTCGACATGAATCAAGCATGGAATATGTTTTGTCCGAGATATTTCTACAGCTTTCTTATATGTGCTCAATAGTGCTGGATAGTCCCAACCCCTGACATTGAATATTTCAAATCCTTCTCCATCCTCGTTCCTTTGAAAACCAGCAAGAGCTTTTGAAATACTTTCCTTAGTGGTGTGGTATTTCTGAGGAACAGATATTCCATATCCGTCATCCCATACAGACATTACCAAAGGAATCTGAAGAACACCTGCAGCATTGATTGATTCAAAAAAATGTCCCTCCGAAGTAGACGCATTTCCAATGGTACCGAAGGCTACTTCATTTCCATTATTTGAAAAATCTTTGAGGTCAGATAAGTTGGGGTTATTTCTGAATAATTTGGAAGCGTATCCTAAGCCAACCAATCGAGGCATTTGAGCAGCAGTAGGCGAAATGTCAGAGCTACTATTCTTCATGTCGGTAAGTGTACGCCATTCGCCTTTTTCATTTAAAGACCTGGTGCCGAAGTGGCCGTTCATCATTCTGCCTGCCGATGCTGGCTCTGCAATAACGCTAGTGTGCGCGTATAATTGAGCGAAAAATTGTTCTGATGACAATGAACCGATAGCCATCATAAAGGTCTGATCACGATAATAGCCTGATCTGAAATCACCATTTTTGAAATACTTAGCCATGGCGATTTGAGCTAATTCTTTTCCATCACCGAAAATGCCAAACTTGGCTTTTCCCATAAAAACTTCCTTTCTCCCTATCAAGCTATTCTCTCTACTTTCAATAGCCGTCGAATAGTCTAGTAAGACTTCTTCTTTTTCAACTTGTAAAACTTCTTTGGTTTTTGGCTCGCTCAATGTTCGAAAAGTTTAGATGGATTAATACTGTAAACCTAATAAAATCCGAGCTATTTTGTTCTCAAGCTACCCATATAATATAATGGATAGAGCAGGGGCAATCGTAAAGACTAAGAATAAAATACTGTAAATCATGGATGAGTGGAATAATATTTTGTTTCTGAAAAAATAAATTCTACTATTTATTGATTTTCTTTTGTTTGATCTTTTTGAATTGACATCCAAGTATATTTGCTCGAAAAATACTCGTTTAATTAATACGCATATGATAATAGGTGTTCCTAAGGAGATTAAAAATAATGAGAATCGTGTGGCTCTTACGCCTGCGGGTGTGATTGAGTTGGTTAAAAATGGTCACGAGATCTATGTGCAATCGACTGCTGGTTTGGGCAGTGGATTTACAGATGGAGATTATACTTCTGCTGGAGCCAAATTGTGTGATAACATAAAGGATACTTATGATATCGCAGAAATGATCATGAAAGTGAAAGAACCGATTGAGCCTGAATATGAGTTAATCAAAAAAGATCAACTTCTTTTCACTTATTTCCACTTTGCTTCTTATGAGCCATTGACCATGGCTATGTTAAAACAAGGAGCAGTTTGCTTGGCCTATGAAACTGTAGAAAAAGCTGACAGATCTTTGCCGCTACTCATTCCAATGTCTGAAGTTGCAGGAAGAATGTCCATCCAAGAAGGTGCAAAATATCTTGAAAAGCCTATGGGAGGTCGAGGGATTTTGCTTGGCGGTGTACCTGGGGTGAGACCGGCGAAAGTAATGATTTTAGGTGGTGGTGTTGTAGGCACTAATGCTGCTAAAATGGCTGCCGGAATGGGTGCTGACGTTACTATTCTTGATGTCAGTTTGCCTAGATTAAGATATCTCGATGATGTGATGCCAGCGAATGTTAACACTTTTATGTCTAATGAATACAACATAAGAGAGTTAATTGCTACTCATGACTTAATTGTAGGAGCGGTACTTATTCCAGGGGCAAAAGCACCAAATTTAATTACTCGAGAAATGTTAAAAGAGATGCGACCTGGAACTGTTCTGGTTGACGTAGCTGTGGATCAAGGAGGTTGCATTGAAACTTGCCGTCCTACTACTCATCAGGATCCTACTTATATTATCGACGATATTCTTCATTATTGTGTTGCCAATATGCCAGGTGCTGTTCCTTATACTTCCACGTTGGCATTGACCAATGCTACTTTACCGTATGCCATCCAGTTGGCCAATAAAGGTTGGAAAAGAGCATGTAAGGAAAATAGAGAGTTACTACTTGGATTGAATATTGTTAACAATGAAATTGTATACGATGCAGTAGCGAATGCTTTCGGGCTTCCGTTTTCACCAGCTGAAAAATACTTGGATTAAGATAAATACTCTAAAATAATTAATGAAGGCCAATGGAGTAAACTCCGTTGGCTTTCTTAGTTTTCTGGGTATTTAGGAAATGAATTTTGCTGTAAATACGCCTGTTTTTCCAAATCATACTCCCAAATAAAATGCTTAATCCCATTGGTTACACAAATGAATTTTGCGGCGATTTTCTTATTGTATTGACTGATTTGATTTAGCGTTTTTTTATCAATTTTCACCTGTGGCGATTTACATTCGATCAGCATAAACACCGACTGATTTCTTTGATTAATGGTGATATCAGACCGCTTTGTTTTTTTAAAATAAGTCAAGCCTGACTCTACATTCATCAAGCCTTTTGGATAGTGCAAGTGGTTGATTAGCAAATTGAGAAAATGTTGTCTCACCCATTCCTCAGGCGTGAGCAGGATGTTTTTTTTTCGAATTGGATCAAAAATGTATATACCCTCACTTTCCGTTGTAAGATTTACATCAAACGCAGGTAGGTTGAGCTTAGGCTGATCTTTCATTGTTCATTTTAACAAATTGTAGCATGATTAATCCAACTATGAAGAATAAAGCGAGTGCCAACGTACTATTTCTCATACTACCAGTGAGTTGTTCGATAAAGCCATAAGAAAAGGTTCCAAAAACAACGCTCAAATGAAAGGTCACATCAAAAAATGAAAAGTAGGAGGCATGATCTACCGTGTCTTTTGGTACTAACTTAGAATAAGTTGCTCTACTCAGCGCTTGTATGCCGCCCATGACTAGTCCTACCAAAGCTGCAACTAGATAAAACTCATAAACGGATGTTACTGTGTACGCATATCCGCAGATACCGATCCATATGATTATCATCAAGCTTAATGAGAAAATATTTCCCTTAGACTTTGAAAGTTTGGCAAAAAGTGTGGCTCCAGCAATTGCCACAAATTGAATGATTAAGATAGTCGGTATCAATTCGCTCTGACCAAGCCCCAATTCTTTCGTGCCAAAAAGCGTAGCTAAAAGCATGATCGTTTGTACTCCCATATTGAAAAAGAAGAATGCAATAAGATACTTTTTGATGTTTGATTGATATTTAAGCGCAAGCAATACTTTTTTCAATTCTAAGTAACCATTGAAAAGAATGCTTCCTGTTGGTTTTCTATTGAAGACATTATTTGGAAGATACTTGAAAGGTATTTGCGCGAACCCAATCCACCAAACGCCAACCAGTAGAAAGACAATTCTCGGAGCTGTGCCATCATCTGCTAAGCCAAATGTAGTGGGTGATAATAGAAGAACTAAGCTCAGGATTAACATCAATGCACTACCTGCATAGCCATAAGAATAGCCATTGGCACTTATTCTGTCAGTTTGATCTTCTGAGGCAATTTCAGGCAAAAAGGCGTCATAAAATACTAAACCACTGCTATAGCCCAAGCTGGCAAAAACAACACAGGCAATGCCCCATTCAAGGTTGTGTTCGGTGAAGAAAAACATCCCCATACAGGAGAATGCCCCAATGAAAGTGAATAATTTGAGAAAGAATTTTTTCTTTCCTGAAAAATCAGCTATTCCAGATAATACAGGAAGAATGGCCGCTGAGAGCAAATAGGAAATACTTATTGCATAGCTGTAAAGTACTGAGTTAACTATTTCAAAACCGAAAAAATCAACCATGTCGTTGTTTGCCTCATTACTGGTGATAGCCGTGTAGTAAATAGGGAAAATTGAAGTATTGATGACAAGGTTATAAACGGAATTAGCCCAGTCATACATATACCAGGCTTTAATTACTTTTTTGTCGTTAAGCATGCGTCAAAAATATGGTTTATAAGATTAACTAAAACAATGTTGACCTCAAATACCCCAAATCAATAGTAGAAACATATTGACTAATTTCAGCGAAATAGAATAATTTCTAGAATTCATAGGGGTGATTGAAAAAGTTAAAGGATTTAAACTCGTATTCGGAACCTTGCAAACGATTGAAATTTTTGTAAAAACTAAATTCTTTGTTTTATAAGCTATAATACTGTCTAGAACGATTATTTTCGTGGCTTTATCGAAATGAATAACTACAAGAAATGAACGAATATAATAAGTGGTATCAGACTTTCAAGCCTGCCAAGCAATATGAAAAAAAGGTGGCTTACTTTTCCATGGAATTTGCCATCGATCAGGCATTGAAGACTTATTCTGGTGGACTTGGTTTTTTGGCCGGCTCGCATATGCGCAGTGCGTTCGAGTTGAAACAGAATATGATTGGAATAGGCATGCTGTGGAGATATGGCTACTATGATCAGGTAAGAAAGGAAGACAGGACACTCGAAGCAAAATTTGTAGAGAAAAATTATCCTTACTTAGTCGATACAGGGATTCAAGTACAAATCTCAGTACTTGATAACCCAAATGTACACGTTAGAGCTTATCATTTGAAGCCTGAAATCTTTGGTACAGTGCCGATGTATTTTCTGTCGACCTATGTGCCGGAAAACGATCATTTATCGCAAACAATCACTGATAAGCTTTATGATGCGAATGATTTGACAAGAATATCTCAGAGCATTGTATTGGGTGTAGGAGGAGCTAAGGTTGTAGAAGCATTGGGTGGATCTGATATATACCACCTTAATGAAGGACACGGATTGCCAGCCTTTTTCTATCTAAAGGATCAAGGCTTAGGAAAAGAGAATTTCAGATTTACAACGCATACCCCAGAAAAAGCAGGAAATGAAGAGCGTGAAGGAGATTTCCTCAATAGGATGGGATTCTTCGGTAGATATCTAGATCCTTCAGAGCTTTCACAATATACCGTCAATGGAGGAATGCTTAATTACACGGTAGCGGCTTTGAAGTTATCAAAAATTTCTAATGCCGTTTCGAAATTACATGCCAAAGTATCTAAAGGTATGTGGAAAGATTTTGAAGGTGTAAGTAAAATTATTCCAATCACCAATGCACAAAATCAAACGTATTGGCAAGATGAAGCATTGAAGAAAGCGGCGGATAAAAAAGATGAAAAAAGCTTCGATAAGCGGAAACATCAATTGAAAAAAGAACTTTTTCAGATCGTTTCGGATCAGACAGGAAAAATATTTGATCCATCAGTACTTACCGTGGTATGGGCTAGAAGATTTGCTGGTTATAAAAGAGCTGATTTGCTGCTTAGCGATTTAAATCGATTTGAAAAGATTCTCAACAAAGCAAAGTATCCTATTCAAATCATTTGGGCGGGAAAACCATATCCACGTGATTTTGAGGCAATAGACACCTTCAACAGGCTTATTAATTTTGCAAGAAACAAAACGAACGTTGCGGTATTGGTTGGGTATGAGTTAGCGCTATCTAAGTCGCTCAAGCTTGGGTCGGATATATGGTTGAATAATCCTAGAATCACCCGTGAAGCTTCTGGTACGAGTGGTATGACAGCTGCTATGAATGGCTCGGTAAACTTATCTACAGATGACGGATGGATTCCTGAATTTGCTAAAAATGGCAAAAACTGTTTCGTATTGCCACCTGCTGATTTAGCCCTTCCTTTGGCTAAGCATGATCAGGTTGACTATGACAATCTTTATGACATATTGGAAAACCAAGTGTTGCCATTATTTTATGATAAACCTGCGAACTGGCATAAATTGGTATTTCAGAGTATGGCAGATGTGCTTCCAGAATTTGGCAGTAATAGAATGGCCGATCAATATTATAAAGAACTATATATTTGAAGCGTTCAAACTAAATATTAGCACTTAAAAACTCTTTTTCAGAGGATTTGATTTATTTTAACTTTTAAAACGATCAAATCCTCTGAAAAAACCTACGCAAATACAACTTATTGGATTAGGCGCACTTCTAGTGTTCTTATTTGTTGTGTTCCAATTATTTACATCAGGCAAAGAAGACGTTAGGCTAGGGGAGATAAGAGAGGCAAAGGAGAATCTCGGACTGATTAAGAATTTGATTCAAAAGGAATTTGCTTCCAATCAGCGGTTAACTTCTTTATTACTCAAATCAACTTCTCATAGCAGGAAAAGCCAAGACTCCCTTGTTCTAAATCTATCTTATGAAGATCTAGGTTTAGTAAGTGTAGTTGACTCATTTTATACCGACAACTCACCAACACCTTTCATCGATAGCGACAGCAATATTTTTATTGCATTCACCGATGAAAACTATCCTCAAAAAGCAGCCATTTTTGACACCAAGTCATTATTGCAAACCTTACAGAAAATCGCTAAGCCTTTAAAGGCATCTGCTTACTTGCTCTCTAATACAGGAGTTTTTCTTTCTAATACCGATTCAACGGATTTAAGAAAAATTCTGCCGCATACTGAGCATTTGGATATGTCGGAAATTGGCAATAAAATCTATACTGACCTTATCGAAAATAACGACTTGTTAAGGTTTATAACCTTAATCGATATTAACGATTCACAGTTTGTAGTCTTGATTTTAACTGTTCCAAATGAGATGTTTTACGATGATTTTGGATATTTAAGAAAGGTCATTCTCTTTTTGGCAGCCTTTAGCATAGTTCTTATTTTAAGTTTCATCGCATTTGCTTCATTGAAATATTCTGAAAAGGTAGAAGAGAAGGTGGAGGTGCAGAATAAGCTACAAGTGTCTAATGCGCAGCTTTTGTCCTTTATAGAAAACCCTGGTACAGTAAGTATATTTTCATTGGATCTGGAATTGAAATATACTGGTTTTAACTCGCTACATGAAAAGGAAATGTTGGAAATCTTTGATGCGAAGATTGAAAAAGGGATGGAGATATTGCCATTAATTCCTGAGAGTATTTCTAATGCAATGCAGACCTATTTTACAAAGGCATTGAATGGAGACCACTTCACTATCACCACTATTTTCCGTGATAAGTATTATTCCCTTGTATATAACCCGGTCTACTCTCGAACTGAAAATAAAAGCGAAATAATAGGCTTAACGGCCAATATTTTCGAGGTAACTGAAAAGATAAAAGCTGAGCAAGAGCTAGAAAAGTATCGGGATCAGTTGGAAGAACTGGTGGAGGCGAGAACAAATGACTTAGTCTCTCAAAAGAATTTCTTTCAGAATATCATTGACCAAGTTCCTTCTTTGGTTTTTGTTAGGAATAATAAGGGAGAGTATATCATGGCCAACCGGGCAGTTATCAATTCCTTTGGTTACAAAACGGCAGACTTAACAGGTAAAGAAATACTTAAAACCCATTTGGATAAAAAAAAGGCCGATCAATATTACAAAGAAGACTTAGAAATTTTGAAAACAGGTCGGATCATAGAGGAAGAAAATCTGCAAATAGATCATGATGGTTCAGATATATGGTATTTTCTTACTAAAAAGCGAATCGAATTAGGTGGCGAATATTTTCTATTGGGAGTGCAATACAATATTACTTTTTTAAAGCAAGCAGAAGAGCGCTTGCAAAAAACCAATAAAAAACTAAAAAAGACCTTAAAAGACTTAGAAGCTACACAAGCGAGGCTTGTAGAATCGGAGAAAATGGCATCCATTGGACAGTTAATGGCTGGGTTGGCTCATGAGATAAATAACCCGATGAACTATGTCTCAGGAAATATTGAACCAATAAAGGCTGATCTTGAAGAGATAAAAAAATATCTTGAAGCTTCTCATTTAGACTTGCCGCAATATATCAAGGATACTTTTAAAGAGATATCTCAATTGGTAGCTGCCGTTGAAGAGGGCGCTCAACGTGTAAACACTTTGATGTCAGAGCTTAATAATTTTTCATCAAAGAGTCATACCGAAAAAACCAAAGTCAATATTTTAGAACCTATTCAGTCAACTTTAAATCTGATAAGTCACCTAGTGAAAGATAAAATTACTATCGAACTAGAACTTGAGGATAACGCCCCAGAGGTTAGTGTTAATTTACAAGCCATCAAACAGGTCTTTTTGAATGTATTGAACAATGCGATTTATTCTATTTCTGATTCTGGAAAGATTGTCATTAAAATTGAAGTTGAAAAGAAATTCCTTGTTGTTAGGTTTATCGATAATGGCGAGGGTATACCAAAAGATAATCTACCAAACGTCATGAATCCGTTTTTTACTACAAAAGATGTAGGAGAAGGAACTGGCTTAGGCTTATCTATATCCTACAATATTATGGAAGAGCATCAAGGCAGAATTATCATTGACAGTGTAGAAAAGAAGGGAACTACGGTAACCCTCAAATTTCCGCTGTAACTTCTGGTTCACGCCATACATCTTCCTATTCACTCACAACTTCTGTGATCTTCTTGTTTTTTGTGAGGATATTCAACTTAAGGAAAGAACACCCATTCAACATGAATTTGGCTGAAAAAATAAAAGGAAGATATCGTGGTGTACTTGTTAGTTCTAGAAATGAAGATCTGGAGGAATTACAAGTGGAAATAAATCAGTTAAGTAATTCACTGATAAAAATAATTTTTCAATATCAAGGCATTGGTGTCATATTTCGCGCCTTGCTTAATGAGCAAAAGGAGGGCTTGCTTATGGTCGTTCAAGAGCGCACGACAGAAGGTTACATCCTCAATGGAATGGATGGCTTTGTTTACAAGAAAAATAACGTTCATGGAGGTTTGCTTTATAATCTCAATTCTTTTTATTTCCACCTTAGACTCAATACCTATGATGGCGCAGAGCAGGAGCTTTATTTTCTAGGAAAGAGCTTCAAAACCGACAATGTATAATTAAAATGTAGAGGTCTAGACCTCCTTGCCCTCAGTTTCGATCCATTCAACCAAGTGCTTCATTACCTGCGCTTTTTCTAAATCGTTGTGTGGTTCATGATACACATTTTCATAGCCCATCCACTTTAGATCATTGTTTATTGCGAAACGATGGCTAGCTGTCGAATCAATAATCTTATCGGACAAACCATGGTAACAGAAACCAAGAATATCAATTCCATGGATTTGTTGTAGTTCCTTTCCACTTTTGACTATTTCGGAGAATAATCGCGCGGAAATTTGTCCGTGAACCAAGGGGTCTTGTTCGTATTTTTTGATCTCAGTTTCATCTTTTGACAAGTAATTGGTGTTCAATCCATTGGGCTGTGTAAGGCTGGGAATGATATTGCTAATGTATTTACCTAAGACTAATTTCCATTTTGGAGGTTCAAAGGCAAGCTTTAACCATGGAGCCGACAGTACGAATCCGGTAATTTCCTTCGTGGGCTTTTTCGAAACAAGGCTTGCCACTAGATTTCCTCCCATGCTATGACCAAACAGGAACATAGGCAAATCATTGTAAATAACCCTTGCTATTTTCATCAATTCTTCCACATCAGCGAGTAGATCATCAATGTTTTTGGCATGTCCTCTCTTTCCCTCCGATTGGCCATGACCTCTCAAGTCTAAGGAAAATGTGGTTATCGAAGACTTGGAAAATAACTCGGCCAAATGTTCGTATCTTCCACTGTGCTCCCCCAATCCATGAACAATGCATACAATTTTTTTTGGTTGATCAATCTTCCAGTGACGGTAAAATATATTCTTGCCATCATGAGATAAAAAATAATTTGAAGTCTTGTTCATTATCGAAGCTTTTGGTCGAATTTATCTAAATTAAACACATTAGTTTGAAGATTATTGATGCATCCGATATTAGAAAAAATTCTTTATTCGTTTCCAGTACAACTCGTACTGATTCATGTCAGAAGAAACTTCGCGTTAATTCTTCTATGGATACTTTTTGTGGCAATAATCACGGGTAATTTTGGTCGGGTATACGGGGTGCATTTTCTTTTTCTAGATCCTGAGTATATCAATGACGTAAGTTTTTGGAGTTTCTTTATCGTCGGAGCATGTTATGGTAACCTAGTTACTGCATTTAATATTACTTGTTATATTCTTGATGCCCATCGATTTCCGTTTGTGGGAGTTTTAGAGCGTCCTTTTACCAAGTTTTCTATCAACAATAGCTTGATCCCTTTTCTTGCTTTAGTGGTTTATCTACTATTCATCATCAGATTTCAGATCCAAAATGAATATTCAACGGGGCTAGATGTTTTCGTGAATGTAGTCGGCTTATTGTTGGGTATTTCAGTGATACTGTTTTTGTTTTTTTTGTATTTCAAATCCACAAATAAAGATATCTTCAGATTTCTATCTGGAAGTGTGGATAGAACGCTTCGCAAATCGAAAATTAACCGCAGCAGAGTCATGTCGCGGTTAAAAGAAAGCAAAAATAAATATACGGTCACCCATTATTTTGACTTAAAACTAAAGTTTAGAGACTGCCAAGATTTACAAGATTTCTATGATAAAAGCTCTTTGATAAAAGTCTTTGATCAAAATCATTTGAACTCAGTAATCATAGAATTTATTTTTATTATCGTGATTTTGGGTTTAGGGTTTTTTATGGAAAACACTTATTTCCAAATTCCCGCAGCGGCCAGTGTGCTGCTTTTTATGGCCATTATTGTCATGCTAATAGGTTCTGTCAGCTATTGGTTTAGAGGCTGGAGCACTTTGTTTGTGTTGATAGTATTTTTCCTCATTAACCTGCTATTGAGAATAGGGTTATTGCAGGGAGTATATGAGGCGAAAGGCTTAAACTATGATAAACCGCCAGCAGAATACAGCATCAGTTCCCTTCAAAAACTCAATGCAAAACAGCATGTAAAAAAAGATTCGATCTATGGAATTAGCATGCTCAATGCTTGGAAGGAAAACCAAATTGACTCAGTATTTCGACCTGTATTTATTTGCGTAAGTGGAGGAGGTCAGCGTGCGGCACTGTGGACGTTAAATGGTTTGGCCAATGCGGACAATGTCATGAAAGGCCAACTGATGAATAAATCAGTCATGATTACTGGTGCTTCGGGAGGTATGATAGGAGCGGCTTATTATCGAGAGCTCTACAAGTTAAATTTAGATTTGGAAGAGAAACGAATGCTCGCCAATATTTCCAAGGATAACCTAAACTCAATCATTTTTAGCCTGCTAGTGAATGACGCTTTTTTTCCTGTCAGAACCTTCGATTACGAAGGGAAGTCGTATAAAATGGATCGAGGATATGTTTTTGAAAACAATCTTAACAAAAATCTAGACTATATTTTTAACACCAAAATATCATCTTATACGGCATTAGAAAGAAATGCTGAAATTCCACTTTTATTGATGTCGCCTGTCATTGCCAATGATGGCAGAACCTTGTATATATCTAGCACACCTGTTTCTTACATGAATTCAGCAAACTCAGCGAATAGTGGAGAGGAATTTAAAATAAAAGGAATAGGAATCACCCAATTACTCCAAGAGCATGGTGCTGGTGATTTAGATTTTCTGACAGCACTAAGAATGTCCGCATCTTTTCCCTACATAACCCCAACCATCAGTCTGCCAACGAATCCAAAAATAGAAATTATGGATGCTGGTATTGCTGATAATTATGGCATTAGTGATGCCGCAAGATTTCTAATGTATTTTAGGGAGTGGTTTGAAGAGAATACTGAGAGCATTACGTTTCTGATTATCCGCGACTCTCGTAAAAACGCACCAATTGAAGCGCCATCAAGACCTTCGATTACCGACCGATTAACCAACCCCATTTCGAATGTATATAACAACTTGGCTAATATTCAAGACGTTAACAACGACGATCAAATTGAGGCATTAAAAGAATTATATAATATTCCGGTTGATCTAGTTTCATTGCAATACAATACCTACTCCTATATAGATCAAAGTTATATTCTCGAAGCAAAAGAGCTTGAACGTAAACGGATGGAACGTGCTTCGCTCAGCTGGCATTTGACAACACGCGAGAAGCAGAATGTGATAGATAATATAGATATGCCTGATAATCAGACAGAACTCTTAAAACTAGAGTCTATTTATCGTTCACTAGAATAAAATGAATGATTACTTTAATAATGACCAAAGACGATAGTTTTAGATGTGAAATTATCTGAAATATCAATCAAGTAGCCGCCACATCATTGCTTCGACGAAATTCAGTTATGGAGGCAACCTCACTTTTTACAACGAATTCGTGTCGCAAAAGAAAGTTTTGTGTGAACGCTTATAGGCAATAGATAAAAAGGATGATTGAGGTGATCTTGATTTGACTTTTTTGATAATGGGTGAAAATCAAAATGACGTTAGACGAAGACCAAAATGTTTAATTTTGCAAATATTACCCCACAAGAAAACCTTTATATATAACCCGAAAAATCAAAATTATGTCCCAAACAGCATCGACTCCCTACAAGCCGACAAATCATGTTCGAATAGTTACATCTGCCTCGCTGTTTGATGGTCATGATGCTGCCATCAACATCATGCGTAGAATCATTCAGTCGACTGGCTGTGAGGTCATACATCTTGGGCATAATAGATCGGTTCAAGAAATTGTGAACTGTGCCATTCAGGAAGATGTTCAGGCCATCGCGATTACTTCATATCAGGGAGGTCATGTCGAATTTTTCAAATATATGTTTGATCTGCTCAAGGAAAATGGCGCAAGTCATATCAAAATATTTGGCGGTGGGGGTGGTACAATACTGCCTACAGAGATCAAAGAATTACATGATTATGGCATAGCAAGAATTTATTCTCCAGATGATGGAAGGGCAATGGGGCTGCAGGGAATGATTAATGATTTGGTAAAAGCGGCAGATTTTCCCATTGGTAAAAGTCTAGAATTGAAGCACAAAGATGTTTCTACTGATAATTACAATGCCATTGCGCGAGTGATATCTGCGGCGGAAAACTATCCTCAGGAAAACCAAGACCTACTGCAGTCATTCAAAAACAGAAAGACTGAGAAAAATACCGTTCCTGTTCTTGGAATTACGGGTACAGGAGGGTCAGGCAAGTCTTCGCTTGTTGATGAGCTCGTCAGGCGATTTCTTGTTGACTTTGAAGATAAAAAGATAGCCGTAATATCGGTAGACCCATCGAAACGAAAAACTGGGGGAGCATTACTCGGTGATCGAATTAGAATGAATGCCATTTTTAATGACAGAGTTTATATGCGCTCTTTGGCCACTCGGCAGTCCAACTTGGCATTGTCCAGATATGTCCAAGATGCCCTCGATATTGTAAAAGCTGCTGGTTTTGATTTGATTATTCTTGAAACTTCAGGAATTGGTCAATCCGACACGGAAATCACCGATCATTCGGATTTATCTCTCTACGTCATGACTCCTGAATATGGTGCCGCTACACAGTTGGAGAAAATCGATATGCTGGACTTTGCGGACATCATTGCCTTGAATAAATTCGACAAACGAGGAGCATTGGATGCCCTTAGAGATGTCAAAAAACAGTACAAGCGTAATCATAACCTTTGGGAGTCTAAGGACGATCAATTGCCCGTATATGGGACTATAGCCTCACAATTCAACGATCCGGGAATGAATAAACTCTACACTTCCTTGATGAAGCTCGTCGTAGAGAGAACCTCCGCACCTCTGGATTCAACCTTTGAGTCGAGTGATGAAATGTCCGAGAAGATTTACATTATTCCTCCAAAAAGAACACGTTACTTATCCGAGATATCTGAAACTATTCGCGCATACAATGAGACGGTTGAAAATCAAAAGACGATAGCCCAAAAACTTTATAGTCTCGATCAAACTGCTGCAATTTTGGGTGATAAGGCTGAAGCATTGGCAGCCATCGATGAAGCAAAAGAAAGTCTCCTTTTAGATCTTGATCCACATAATAAAAAAATTCTTGACAACTGGGAAGATAAAAAAGTGAAATATCAAGGCGATTCGTTCACTTATGAAGTGCGGGGAAAAGAGATAGTAGTGGAAACAGCCACGAGATCTTTATCTAATACTAAAATTCCAAAAGTAAGCATGCCGAGATACGAGGCATGGGGAGATCTTCTCAAATGGAATCTTCAAGAGAATGTCCCTGGTGAATTTCCTTATACGGCGGGTGTTTTCCCTTTTAAGCGAAAAGGAGAGGATCCGGCAAGAATGTTTGCTGGAGAAGGTGGCCCTGAAAGAACCAACAAGCGTTTTCATTATCTCTCAAAAGGATTACCAGCAGCAAGATTATCAACCGCTTTTGACTCGGTCACCTTGTATGGGGAAGATCCTGATCACCGACCTGATATTTATGGGAAAATAGGAAACTCTGGAGTCAGCATTTGCTGTCTCGATGATGCTAAGAAACTTTATTCAGGCTTCAACCTTTGCGACCCGACAACTTCAGTTTCCATGACCATTAATGGTCCTGCTGCCACGATGACCGCATTTTTCATGAATGCAGCAATCGATCAGCAATGCGAGTTGTACATCAAAGAAAATGGGTTAGAAAATGAGGTTGAGATAAAAATAAAAGAAATATATAAAGACACCATTCGGCCGAGCTATCATGGGGCATTGCCAGAAGGTAATGATGGACTTGGTTTGATGCTTTTAGGCGTTACAGGTGATCAGGTTCTGCCAAAGGAGATTTATGAGGAAATCAAAGCAACAACGCTTTCGACGGTAAGAGGAACAGTCCAAGCGGATATTCTCAAAGAAGATCAAGCACAGAATACGTGTATTTTTTCTACAGAATATTCTCTCCGATTAATGGGAGATGTACAGCAATATTTCATTGATAAAAAAGTACAAAATTTTTATTCTGTTTCCATATCTGGATATCATATCGCTGAGGCAGGCGCCAATCCTATTACCCAATTGGCATTTACCTTATCAAACGGCTTTACTTTCGTGGAGTATTATCTTTCGAGAGGCATGGATATCAATGATTTCGCGCCTAATCTTTCCTTTTTCTTTTCCAATGGAGTAGACGCAGAATATGCGGTCATAGGAAGAGTTGCTCGCAGAATTTGGGCAAAAGCCATGAAGTTGAAATATGGTGCAAATGACCGATCTCAAAAACTCAAATACCATATTCAGACTTCTGGAAGATCACTTCATGCCCAAGAAATTGACTTCAATGATATAAGAACTACGCTACAAGCATTATATGCTATTTATGATAACTGTAATTCTTTGCATACCAATGCTTACGATGAAGCCATTACGACACCTACAGAAGACTCAGTAAGAAGAGCAATGGCTATCCAGCTCATCATCAACAAAGAGTTAGGTCTTTCTCGAAATGAAAACCCGATGCAAGGTTCGTTTATCACAGAGGAGTTGACTGATCTTGTAGAAGAAGCGGTGATGCTGGAGTTTGATCGGATCACTGAAAGAGGAGGTGTGCTTGGTGCTATGGAGTCTATGTATCAACGTGGTAAAATCCAAGAGGAGAGCCTTTTTTATGAAATGCAGAAGCATACTGGAGAGCTGCCAATAATTGGGGTGAATACTTTTCTGTCTTCCAAAGGCAGTCCAACGATTATTCCAAGTGAGGTCATAAGGGCTACTAATGAGGAAAAAGAGAAACAGATTCAAAACCTCAATAACTTGAATCAAAAGTTTGGCTTAGAGACCAAGGCAATTATTAAAAAATTGCAAGAATCGGCACTAAAAAATGAAAATACCTTCGAGCAACTAATGGAAGCGGCAAAATACTGTTCACTTGGTCAAATAACCAATGCTATGTTTGAAGTGGGGGGGCAATACAGAAGAAATATGTAATATATCAAATGTCAAAGCTTCATTATCTCAAATTTGAAGAATCAGGCAAACGTGATATTGGTAACTTTTTTAGGAATCAGGAAAACAACCTTTCTTGATTCCTTTTATCAAAATGATTCTATTTACTTGTTATTCTTGCCGTGAAACAATTTCAAAAACAAAACAGCCGGATGCTTATGATCTTTAATGTCAGGGCTATTAAACAGATCAGATAATTCACGAAAACTGTTCAAATGATCCAAATCATCAGTGGTATTATTTTGAAACGCCATACTCCAACTATTGAAATTTCTATGTTCATGCTCTCCTGAAAGCAATTTGCTCACCTTATGATGTCGTTGGTCTTGCGTAATTTTATGATATAAATTGAGTACTGTTTCTTTTTCGCCCTCAAGTATTTGAATGAACTGATTTTTTAAATAAATAAGCATACCAGTGATTTCAAATTTTTTATTATTGGTTCTACTCTCGTTCAATAGAAGCTCTAGTTCCCCTTGCGAAAATGTGTTATCGGTATGGCTGACATATAGTAGATAGTAGATCAATGGAGCTGGGTTTTTGTTTAAAATTAAGTTATTTGATGACGAATTACTATCTCGAATCGCCACTTCGTTTTTAAAAATTTCTGATTAGAGATGATCAAATGTAATGTTTTAAGGCTTTGCTAATTTGATCAAAATTTCTTTATTCCATCATTCAGAATCGATGAGTTGTTATTTTTCAGTCATCGACATTTTTAATATTTTCTTGCCAGACTATGTCACTTTGTTAGGGAGTGGTGTATGTCTTTTTTCGATTTCCCTTTTCAATAGTGAGGTGCATCGGTTATTTTGAACTGATGAAAATTGGATAAATGATAGAAATGATCTTTGGGTATAATTGATCTTTTTAGAATAAAATTGTCGATATTGATAAATTTCACTCCAATTAACCCTCAAACATGAAACAGATTCTTTTTACACTCCTTTTTTCTTTGACAATTTTAGTTTTTGGACAAGAAATACCCAAGCCTGATTGGGATGAACTGCAAAAAACCAAACCTTGGGAGCAGACAGAATTGAATAAAGAAATTCCCATTGTCACTCCGGGAGAGTTAAACAAACCTCCATCTGATGCGGTGATACTCTACAATGGATCAGCATTATCCAATTGGCAAAAGCCACAATTTGATTTTCCTGTGAGTATGGAGGGGTTCAAAGTAATGATTCCTCAAATGAAATCTACTTATAAAAACCCACCTGTTTCATGGAAGTCTGATAAAGGGGTGATGACGGTTGAGCCAGGAGCGGGAGCAATCGCTACCAAAAAGGCTTTTGGAGATATTCAACTGCATATTGAATGGTTTGCACCGATTGTCGAGGGTAAATCTGGTCAGGGCTATAGCAACAGTGGTATTTTTTTGATGGGACTTTATGAAGTGCAAATTTTAAACTCTTATGAAAACCCCACTTATGCCAATGGCCAAGCCGCATCAGTTTATAAGCAACACATTCCATTAGTCAATGCATCATTGGCTCCCGGGTTTTGGCAGGAATATGATATCATTTTCATGGCTCCTCGGTTTTCAGAAAAAGGTACACTTGTAAGACCAGCAAAAGTAACTGTTTTGCATAATGGCGTTTTGGTGCAAAATGGAGTAGAGCTACTCGGTCCGACGTGTTACATCGGCACACCTTATTATGTCGCTCATCCAGAAAAGTTACCTTTGATATTACAGGATCATGGCGATCCCATGCAATTTAGAAATATATGGGTGAGGGAATTATAGGTTCTTAGCCATCATTTCAGATAGAGAGGCATTCTGAAAAGCGCCAACTACTTATTTGTTGAGATGAAACAGTAGACACATCAAGAAAAAGGCTACTCTGAAATTTCAGAGTAGCCTTTTTTTATGCTTTTACCGATACTAGTTGGCTATTGTAATGTTGTCTGATTTCCCAGATCTGATTAATATCTTTAATCAACTTGGTTAAGACTTCTGGCGTAATAGACTGTTTCGGGTCATCACCGATTCCTTTTTTTGGTTGGCAATGAGTTTCTATGATCACGCCATCAGCACCGTAGGCCATAGCTGCCATAGCCGCTGAAGGTACATACTTGGCCCGACCAACGGAATGTGAAGGGTCTACAATTACAGGAGCCCAAGTTTTTTCTTTTAGTAAGGGAGTAATTGACTCATCAGGGTAATTTCTATAACCATCCATTGTAGGGGCAGTACCGCGTGGGCAAAGCATGACGTCTGGGTTTCCACCAGCGGCGATATATTCTGAGGCTGCAATAAACTCATTGATTGGTCCCATGCCCATAGATCTTTTCAAAAGTACGGCAATCTTTTTATCTGCAGTGGCTTCCCCGACTTTCTTAAGTAGCGAATAGTTTAAGGCATTTCTGGCCCCAATTTGAAGAATATCAACTCCGGCAGCCACTGCAATCGAGAGCTGATGCTCATCCATTACTTCGGTATCTACTGGCAAGCCTGTTTGGTTTTTGGCATCTATCAATATTTTCATGGAGTTATCATCTCCTTGAAAAGAGTAAGGCATTGTCCTTGGTTTCCAGACCCCACCGCGTATTGCTTTGGCGCCAGCTTCTTTTACTGCATGAGCGGTCTCCAAGAACAATTGCGGATTTTTTGGATCAATGGTACACTGTCCTGCGATAATAAAAGGCGACTCCCCAACGATTTCGTTTCCAATCGTAATTTTATGGTTAGCGAGTTCACTGTGAACGTCCATGAGTTTAAATGGTGAATCAACCGCATCGAATCGATCGATAT
Source organism: Cyclobacteriaceae bacterium (assembly GCA_040218415.1). Classification (GTDB taxonomy): domain Bacteria; phylum Bacteroidota; class Bacteroidia; order Cytophagales; family Cyclobacteriaceae; genus JAVJRN01. Next base: position 242,476 of record JAVJRN010000079.1, on the reverse strand, counting down.
AATCTAAACCCATGATACGATTTACCATGATCGTTTCTCGTTCTTCTCCAAGAACTGCGTAGATCGTTCTGTGATGACCTTCTATTTGTTGAATTCGGCAACCATATTCCTCGACGATTTCCTTTACTTCACTTAATTGACTTTCCGTCAATCTTGGCTCCTTTGGGATGATCATAACCCTGTATTTTTTTAAATGAAACACAAAAGTAGGTTTTGAACCTTCTTAACCAAAAAAGAGGTGAAAAAAAGAAGAGATACAATTCGGCGAATTGCATATTTGTAGATATAAACTATCAAAATTTAAAAAATCGTAAAAATGAAAGTAAATCTCGGCTACAAATCGGATCATGAATATTTTGCTATCAATGAATCAGGCAATAGGACTGAAATTGATATGCTTCCAAAAGAAGAAAAAAAGGCCATGTCACCGACCGAGCTGCTATTGTCCGGTGTGATTGCGTGTGCAGCTGTGGATATCGTTTCGATGATAAAAAAGAAGCGCAAAACGTTGATCGAATTTTCAGGAGAGGCAACTGGCGAAAGGAGAGAGGAGCAGCCTCGTAAGTTTACAAGTATGCATATTCATTACACAATCAAGAGTCCTGACTTATCACACGCCGATGCGGAAAAAATCGTGAATCTTGCAGTAGAAAAATATTGTTCTGTGGCATCAACAGTGAATGAATCTACTGAGATCACTCACTCGGTGGAAGTCTTGTCTGCTTGACCCGCAGCTAACTTGACTTTTTCAAATTTGGTGAAGAGTAGTGTGGCTTTTATTTCTCCATAAGAATAGTCGTCACCAAGTTTGCTTTTGATATCAGCCGACGATGGCTCCTCGGTGTTTAGCTCTTTAATGACCGTCAAAATATTTTTTAATTTTTCAGGATCTACGATATCCGTGACCTTTACTTCTCCTGTTTCAATAAAATTGCACAGATGACTTTCTATAGTTCCAGGGACTAAGCCTCTTTCCTCCGCAATAGCTTCGATATTTTTTCCTTCTTTGAATAATGCGAGGCTAATAAACTTGGTCTCGCCGCGTGAGATTTTTTTAGGTTTAATTTCCTTCACTTTTTGGGCAATCTCGGCTTTATCGCTAAGCCTGATTTCATCAAGTTCAGTAAGGATGTCCATCGTTTTTTTCGAGTCTTTTAAGCCCTTGACTATGACCATAGCATGACTTTGACCACCAAAAAGATGTGCTAACGTTACCTCAATAGAGTATAAAGCCGTCTGATATTTTTTAACTCCTTTTTTCTGACCTAGGCTATTTTTCTCCTTCGATATTTCATCTTGGAGGGTTTTGATTTGTTCCGAAAAATAATCCTCTCCCTTGGATATCCTCAGAGAGAGTTCATCAATTTGATTGTATTCAACATATTGGTAAATCTGGTTTTGAAATTTTCTACCAACTATTTGTAATTCGTTTCCTTTAATAAGCCAAGCCTTGGCATGCTCTTCAAATTCATTTTTAAAAGTCGCATTTCCAGTACCTAATTCGTCCAAATAGTCATGAATACTATCCAAAAATGGTTGAAAATCGTAAGTCGCTACCAGTTGGCCTGTTAAGTAGGAATTACTCGATTTTTCTAAGTACGGAAGCAAATGATCATAGCTGGGTAGCGCTTCCATGAAAGCAACAACCTCATTGCTCGTGCGAATACTTGATTCATGTATTTTCGAGCGAAGTATTAAGCCGTCCAAACTAGTCAATCGACTTAAAGCCACATATACTTGTCCTGAACTGAAAGAGGATTGCGCATCTATAATGGCTCTTTCAAACGTTAAGCCCTGGCTTTTGTGAATGGTAATCGCCCAAGCTAATTTTAGAGGATATTGGGAAAATATGCCTAACTCCTCTTCCTCAATCTCATTTTTTTCTTCGTTCAGTTTGTATTTTATATTCTTCCACTCTTCTATATCCACGTTTATTTCTTCCTCACTACCCGATAATCGAACGGATATGGAATGTCCATCCAGTGCGGATACAATAGCCAGCTTGCCATTATAATATCTTTTGGGTTCTTCTTTGTCATTTTTGGTGAATATCACCTGAGCACCCACTTTCAATTCAATGACCTCATCTACTGGAAATGAGCGTTCTTGGAAGTCTCCAGAAACGCTCGCTTTATAACTAAACTTATCTCCACTTAGGCTATTGAGTTTGTTTTGATTGATCTGAAATGCTTTTTGATTATGCGTAGTGAGAGTGATATACCCATCTTTTTTTGTGGAATTAAGTGAAGCATCAAAATGCTCATTTAAGCTTTCCAGCTGGTGAGCTGACAGATTATTGTTTCTTATACCATTGAGGATACTAATAAAACGGTCATCGCTTTGTCTGTATATTTTTTGTAATTCTATGGATATAAAATTGGTAGAGGCCAATCCTTTTGCATGGAAGAAAAACGGCGAAGGGTAGTAGCTGTTCAAAATACGCCAATCATCGTCTTTCGTGACGGGTGGCAGCTGATACAAGTCCCCGATCATCAATAGTTGAACGCCACCGAAAGGTTTTTGAGGCTGCTTCCTGATATACCTAAGCACGGCATCAATTGCATCGAGCATATCAGCTCTGACCATGGATATTTCATCAATAATCAGTAATTCAAGTTCGTTGATAAGTTTCCTTTTGTCTCTATTGATTTTGAGTTTCTTGTAAAGCGAGTTTTTGGTGTTTACATGATCGCTTTGCGCATGGTCGATGGGCAGAAATGGACCCATGGGCAATTGAAATAGGGAATGCAATGTGACGCCACCAGCATTTATGGCCGCCACCCCAGTTGGTGCAGCAATCATGATGTTCTTTTTGCATGTGCTTACCATTCTTTTAAGAAAAGTTGTTTTACCTGTGCCTGCTTTTCCAGTTAAAAAAAGGTGTGTGGAGGTATACCTTACAAAAGCATCCGCAATTTCTAAATTCTTATTTCCATTATCTCTTAGTGGCATTTTAGTGAAATTAGGCAATTTTGATTTACTCAGAAAATCAAATGATTTACCAATGGCTGATAGCGCTTACTATTTGTGACTCTATTGGGAGGTTGACTTCAAGAAGCATTCACTTGCGGTAAAAAAAATACTTTTTTGAAAATATTTTTTCAATCTTGTATTGAAAGAATATTTTCATTTTGGTGTATTCGGGCATTATTTAAGGCCTGCTATTTTTGGCTTGAAACTTCGGCATTCAACTACAATTGAATAATAAATATTTTTTGGAACGGTGTTTGGTTCTAATTTTTTGAAAGACAAAATACACCGACATGAAAAAGACATTTTTAGTACTCGCGATTATTTCTTTGCTTTTGGCTATTTCTTGTAATGATACTGCTATTGGGCCAGCAGGCCCAGTCGGTCCTCAAGGCCCTCAAGGTCCTACAGGAGTGGCTTCAGATAATGCCTATGTTTTTGAATATGAAAATATTAATTTCACGGCACCCAATTATGATGTAATTCTTGGCTATCCAGATGATTTCGTTGGCTATAATTCTGATGTGGCTTTGGTGTATTTTTTATGGGGTGATGAAATAGTAGATGGTGAAAGACTAGAAATTTGGCGTCTTTTGCCGCAAACAGTGCTTTTTACTGACGGTACACTCCAGTATAATTATGATTTCACGAAGAATGATGTTCGATTATTTTTAGGTGCGAATTTCCCTTTAAGCGAATTAACGGAAGTGGATACCGACCAATGGGTGGCTCGGGTTGTCGTAATACCTGGAGACTTTTTTAATGGGCGATTTGATTTTTCAAATTATCGTGAATTGGAAAAGGCTATTGGCATAGATTCCAGTGTTAATTCTGCGCTGCGAGTATATCCAGAGAGAAGAAATTAAAGTTTATTTCAGGAGGAAACCCAGATTTTAGTCAGCATTACGAAAAAATCTTTTCTATATCTGGGTTTGTTTTCACCAAGCAGTCTGATTAGAAAAGTAAAGCTGCAGACTGTCAGAAGTTAAGAAAACCTCGCTGAGATCTGGGTCAACCTAACGCCTGAGATAAATCTTCTATTAAATCTTCAATATCCTCAATACCCACGGAGAGTCGGATCAAAGAATCTGTTAACCCAGTTTTTAATCGATCTTCACGCGGTATGCTCGCATGGGTCATAGTCGCCGGATGTCCAACCAAAGACTCTACACCGCCCAGCGATTCTGCCAGTGTAAAAACCTTCATTTTTTCCATAAGGCTATAGGCAGCTGCTTGGCTGTCCTCTTTTAAAATAAAAGAAATCATCCCACCATATTTTTTCATTTGCTCTTTTGCGATTTCATGATTTGGATGATCTTCAAAGCCTGGCCAATAAACTTTTTTCACTTTTGTATGATTTTTCAGGAAATAGGCAATCGCTTCGCCGTTTTCGCAATGCCTTTCCATGCGCACATGTAAGGTTTTTGTTCCCCTAAGAACTAAAAAGCAATCTTGAGGTCCGGGGATAGCGCCACTTGAATTTTGGATAAAACCCAATTTTTTATCAATCTCCAAATCATTGGTTCCAGCAAAGCCCATGACGACATCAGAATGTCCCGCGATATATTTAGTTACAGAGTGCATGACTATATCTGCACCGAGAGATAGGGGATTTTGTATGTAAGGAGATGCGAAGGTATTGTCTACAACAGTAGTGATATTGTTTTCTTTGGCAATTTCCACCATTGATTTTATGTCCACGATTTTCATCATTGGGTTCGTAGGAGTTTCGATCCAAAGCATTTTAGTATTTGAAGATATGGCCTGTGCTACCACCTCAGGTTTCCCCATATCCACGAATTTAAATTTGATGCCATAGTTGGCATATATTTTTGTGAATAACCTATAAGTACCACCGTATAAGTCATAAGTAGATATTACTTCATCGCCAGGCAAGAGCATTTTCATTATTGCATCTGTTGCACCCATTCCAGAGCTAAAACATCTTCCAAAGTCTGCATTTTCGAGAGCCGCAAGGTTTGCCTCTAATGCAGTTCTTGTAGGATTTTTTGTTCTCGCATATTCATAACCCTTGTGGTCTCCGGGAGATTGCTGAGCATAAGTAGATGTTTGATAGATAGGTGTCATAATCGCACCTGTTGTTGGGTCTGGTTTCTGACCAGCGTGAATTGCTTTAGTTCCGAACTTCATTCCTTATGTTTTTAGAATAGGTTTAGCCCTAAGTTAAAAGATTGTTTTAATCCCTGTTATATTTAAAGACAAGATAATCAAGAAAGAAAATCGGTGATTTTAGGTTAGTCATCGGCTATTGATCAATGGAAACTCTTTTACGACAATCTATTTTATACAACGATGAAAAAAGTCGCATTCAAATTTTACATTCAAAATATTGACATTTCTGGCTGAAAACGCCTTTAAATTAAATTTAAGGGATCTAATAAATGAATTCATTACAAATAACTCCTAATAAATATTGAAAAAGCTGTTCATCAATTAGAATTATTCCACTAATTATCGGAATTGTCAAAATAATTTTACTTTAATTTGCAGAAGAAAGTAAAACTTTCTCATGTGACTGTGGCGGTTACAGCTTGGCTGGCTCTTATGAGCCAGCTTTCTTTTTTTTAACGCAATCCGTTTTCTGGTTTTATTACTTACTGACACAAATCTTTTTTTGATTGATTTGAGTGCTCAGGATTGGTTACAAAATTTTGTACAACCAGAGTTCTTAGTTTAAAAATAAATTGCGCGTAATATGGTCTTATGTTTTATATTTTGATTTATGATTGAAGCAGCAGATAGACTTACGCATGTTGGTGAATATTTTTTTTCGAGAAAGTTGAAAGAAATAGACATTTTACGTCAGCAGGGTGTAGATGTTATCAACCTTGGTGTGGGTAGTCCTGACCTAATGCCACCCGAATTAGCGATAAAAGCCATTGAAGTAGCTTCCAAAGGAACCGAAAATCACGGTTATCAGTCGTATGTGGGTCTTCCAGAATTGAGAAATGCCATTGCCTCGTTTTATAACCGCAAATATCAAATTGAATTAGATTTCAAAAGCGAGATTTTACCAATGATGGGATCGAAAGAGGCGATTATGCATGTTTCGTTGGCTTATCTCAATCAAAACGATAAAGTACTTATACCTTCTCTTGGTTATCCAACCTATACTTCTGTGACCAAGCTTGTTGGTGCTCAGCCAATTTATTATCCGCTGATGGAAGATAATAATTGGGAACCTGACTGGAACTTTTTTGAAAGTCTCAACTGGAAAGGAATAAAACTGTTATGGTTGAATTATCCACATATGCCAACTGGCGCAACTGGTTCTATTGAAGTGATGACGCGTTTGGTTGAGCTAGCCAAGAAATATGACGTATTGCTCTGTCATGACAATCCTTACAGTTTTATACTCAATGAGAAGCCACTGAGTATTTTCAGTGTGGCGGGAGCGAAGGAGGTGGCCATAGAGTTGAACTCCCTTTCCAAGACCTTTAATATGGCGGGTTGGCGTGTAGGTTGGGTTTGTGGTCATGCCGATTTTCTAGCCAATATTTTGAAAGTAAAAAGCAACATGGATTCTGGAATGTTCAAGCCAGTGCAACTTGGCGCTATTGAAGCATTAAATACTTCAGAGGAATGGTTTCTTGCCAATAACATAGAATATAAGGATCGCCAAAAACTAGCTTTTCAATTGATGACCTTGATTAAAGCTACTTTCAGTCATCAACAGGCAGGCATGTTTGTCTGGGGAAAGATCAGTGAAGATGCAGCCTCTTTTTCTGAAAAACTGCTTGAAGAAACGGGTGTGTTCATGACTCCAGGAATTATTTTTGGCGAGCCAGGAAGGTTTTATATTAGAATATCTTTATGTATAAAACAAGAAAGATTAAAGGAAGCCATTTCACGAATTGAAGAAAATTTTAAATGAAAATATTATTAGTTGGGGTCGGACTTATTGGAGGGTCGTTTTCCTTGGCCTTGAAAAACAAGGGCTTTGAATTTGGAGGATTGAGTCGATCGGAGAAAACATTAGACACTGCCAAAGAACTGGGAATCATTTCAAAAAAGTTTTACGATCTAAAGGCTGCCACTGCTTGGGCCGATTGGATAATACTTTCTATACCAGTAGATGCAATTAAAAAAATGCTACCCAATATTTTAGATCAAATTGCTGACAAGCAGGTGGTCATTGATTTTGGGTCCACAAAGGCAGCCATTTGCAAAGCCGTCAAAAACCATCCAAAAAGAAACCAATTTATTGCTGCTCATCCTATTGCTGGCACAGAGTACTCAGGGCCAACGGCAGCATTTCCTGACTTATATAAGGGAAAGCGATTAATTATTTGTGAGGATCAATTATCAAAGCCAGATGAACTAGAAAGGTTTGTATCCTTAGCTACTGAAATTGGTTTTGAAATAACGAAGATGGGTGCAGAAGAACATGATCGTCACTTGGCGTATATTTCACATTTAAGCCATGTTACTTCTTACGCATTGAGTAGTACTGTGCTTGAAAAGGAAAGAAATGGAGAGGTCATTCTAGAACTCTCTGGATCTGGATTTGCTTCCACTGTAAGACTAGCCAAGAGTTCGCCAGAGATGTGGTCACCCATATTTATAGAAAATAAGGAGATGATATTGGAAGGCATAGATAATTACATGGAGCATATGAGGAGGCTCAAAGAATTAATTGAAGAAGAAAATGAAACAGGCCTTAAGACTTTCTTAACGGAAGCTCGGGAAATTCGAAAAATTTTGAAGTAACCCCGAATTACGTCCAAAGGCTCGCCTCAACTGGTCCTTGGTTTTCTCTAACGTAATATAAATATTGATCCACTTGATGTTCGTTTTTGGGCTGAAGTTGGTTGTTCTTTTATCTAGCTGGATTGGAGAGAATCAGTAAGTTTTTCAATAGCCTCCTTTTTATACGTTCTGCTTATCGGTAGTTCTGCGTCAATTTTGTTAGTCGTTACGTGCTCTTTATTAAAAGAAGCCACAAAATTTTTGTTGACCAAAAAGGATCGGTGTAGTCTTATGAAATATGGAGGTAGTTCTTTTTCTAATGCGGATATTTTTTGTTTTGTAACAACCTGTTGATCAATTAAATGTATTTTCACAAAATCTGCCAAACTTTCTATATACACTGTTTCATCGAGTGACAATTTGTAATCTTTTCTATCGACTCTTATATTAATAAAGGGTTTTTGTAGTTTTTGATTATCGGATTGGAGGTTCACAATAGATTGATTGTGTAGTTGCAGCTGCTTAATTAATTTCAAAAAACCAGTAAAAAAGACGATCAAATAGATGATAATACTCAGATGGATGATATTGCCCGAGCGAGGACTCATTGCCTCTATCTGAAAATTGGCTAATACCACGAGTGATAAAATCATCACGACTATTTCGAGGTAGAATGAAATGATCAAGGTATAAATAAAGTACAGCCCGAATTGAAAATGTTTCTTTTTCAACAGGTACTCTGGAACAAGATAGTAATTGAAAAAATAAGTCGTACCAAGAGCAATTGGCGTCAAAAAACTGACAAAATATATGGCGTATAGCCAGTCGCTCTCATAAGCGAAATAGAAAACGAGTGCGGTCATGATGAATAACCAATAGATGATGTGTCTAGTCATTTTTAATCTTTTGACTGTGAAAATGCTTAAAAAATCATTTTCAGCAAGGTTTTGTCGACGAACTGCAGGTTTATCGTCGTTTTCTACCTTGTGGAGAGCTGTAATCTGCCACTAGTTTTGGGTTATTGAAAACAAAACAAAAATGTTATGATGAATCTATTTTACATGGGAGGTACACTGTTTATGAGTATCCTTACCTTAATCTTTTTCGCAAATATTGCATTAGCAATATATCTGGTTTTCCAATTTGGAAAAAATGACTTTTCTCACGAGCAAATCAGCATTAAGCTGGGTTACTTGAAAAGTGTGGGTCTTTTCGCTTTAATCTTTGGTATTTTGGGGCAATTCATTGGGCTTTTCAGTGCATTTGGTGCAATAGAACAAGTCGGAACAGTTTCGCCAGCGATACTCGCCGGAGGTCTAAAAGTTTCTATGATAACAACAATGTACGGGCTCGTTATTTATATCATTTCGATTGCCGGGTGGTTTGGACTTACAAACAAATTTGGATGAAAAAAAGAGGCTGTCCGAAAAGGACAGCCTCCTCCAAACCCATGAATTCAATAGTCAGTTCATGGGTTTTTCTTAAAATTCTGATAGTTGGCGTCAACATCTTGAGTTCTAAGAATGATGCGGGTTGCGCTTTTAAATCCTACAGAAAGAGGATGATTTTTTTCACCACTTTACAGCTACTTTTCCCATAGAAGATCTGGAGCCAAGATAATCGTGAGCAGCGGCAATATCTGAATAGTTAAATTCTTTGCCTACCGTGGGTTGTATTATTCCTTTTTCAGCCAGACTTATAATTTCCATCAAACCCCTTTGAAATACTTCAGGTTTGTTATCCGCTATTTCCAGCATATTTAAGCCTACCAATGATTTTGATTGAGACAAAAGTTCCATCGGTTTAATTTTACCAAAAGAAAGAAGAACCGCTATTTTCTGAAAAATATTTTTCGCGTCAGTAAATTTCGAGGCACCAAATAAAATCTCTCTGCCTCCGGCTCTGAGCAAGCTTAGATCTTTCTTTACATAATCAGCGCCAACAGGGTTAATCGCCAAGTCTATTTTTTTATTAAATCCTAATTTTTTTATCTCTTCTACATAGTCGTGAGACTTATAATTGATTGGGTAATCCACGCCTAGAGACTTCAGATAAGTTAACTTTTCAGGCTTACTGGCTGTTCCGAAAACCACACATTTCTTCATTTTCAGCAATTGGACAAGAGCTGTTCCAACCCCACCAGCTGCAGCATGTACCAGTACATTGTCGCCTTCATGGAGTACAGCACTTTCGTTGACTGCATACCATGCTGTTATATATTGAGTTGCCAAAGCAGTAGCTTCTCCAATGGAAAATTTTGCAGGTATTTTCGCAACTGCATTTTCTTTAGAAATGATATGGTCGGCATATCCACCAAATCTAGTAAAAGCCAAAACTCGATCTCCAACTTTTAAGGAAGTGATATGAGTACCCACTTTTTCGATGATTCCCACATTTTCATAACCGACAACCGCAGGTAATGGAGGACAAGCGGGATAAAGTCCCAAACGCGCCATTACATCGGCGAAGTTCAATCCAAAGCCCTCTGACTTAATCAATACTTCATCTGATTTTGGTTCAGGAGTTGGTTTTTCTCTAAGTTCAAATGCTTGGGTGGCCTTCCCGAATTTAACGAGTGCTATATCTTTCATTAGTTGTTAAAGTATTGATTAAGTTTTGTTTTCAAGGCATCTGGGCTTTCATAACTGGGAGAAAGTGATTCCTTTCCAGGAAAGTTTTCCATATGCAAAGTTTGAGTAGGGAAGGCGAAATTGACACCAAGTTCTTTGCCTAATTTCATTATTTCAATCAGTATTTCATGTCTTGCTTTGAGCTCTTCGGGCCAAGAGGGAACCTGAAAAAATATATAAAACATGATATTGAGTGAGAAACTTGCCATATCATTAAAATATATATGGTAGTAGTCTTTTCTAGTTTCCGGATGCCGTTCTACAATTTGCCTCAAACCGTCAACAAATGTATTTATGAGGTCAGGAGGTGTGTCGTAAGTCACAGCTATTTGAGTATAAAACCTTCGATATTGGCGCATGCCATGATTGTCTATGGTGCTATCTGCCAGTTTTCCATTGGGTACATACATCAATGAATTTCGAAAAGTCCTAATTCTAGATGATCTAAAGCCTACTTCCTCCACAGAACCATCGATTTCACCAGAAGTGATCCAGTCTCCAATTTGAAACGGCTTGTCTACGAAAATCATCAACGAACCAAAGAAATTCTTGATCGTGTCTTGTGCAGCAAGTGCAAAAGCCAAACCTCCAATTGATAAACCAGTCAATAGGGGAATAATCGGAATATTAAGGTTGTCGAGTATAAAGAGTGTTCCAACTACTACGACAAAGGTTTTAAGTGTCTTTCTGACCAATGGCACCAACTGATCATCCAGTGTGCTTTTGGTTTTAAGTGCCAACTGTTGCAAATACATGCTTATGACATCTACCACTCTATAAAAAACGATTATTCCAAAAAGTGGAAGTATTGCCCTCAAGAAAATCATGAGGTATTGGCTAGCCGAAGGTGGCAACTGCAGCACTGGGATGAAAATCACCAATAATAAGGTAACTACAAACAAACTTATAGGCTTGGCTACAGGCAATAAAAAACGGTCGGCAAGTTTGGTGTAACCCGTCCTCAACAAGGCATTGAGGAGGATTCGCTCAAAAAGGAAGGTAAAAACCCTATGAATAATTACACTTAAAAAAATGAGTATCAAGATGCCTAAATACTGATATAAATATAGCCCCATGATCTCGCGGGTACCCAATTTTGGAAGAAGGTATAATAACTTATCTATTCCCAGAGGAAAAACTTGGTCATGTACTTTTTGGATGGATTCAATACTATTCGCCGAGTAAACCCATTGATTACCCACCTTGGATAGGTAAATGCTCGAATAATTTGGCGTAAGGATGTATCGCTGCTTTTGTAATGTGCTGTCAAAATAGTTTGACCTATTTGGAACGGATTCCATGTCAATCAGTAATCCTTCTCCATCTAGAATTTGTTTTAACTGGATTGCTTTTTCATAAGCTTCCTCTTTTGAGTCAGTAAATCGATAAAAAGGGGCAGAAGCTTTTTCTAAGTCATAATTACTTTCTTGTAAAAAATATAAATGTGTGCTTACTGCATCGAAAGGACTACTTAGATCAACGCTTGTTGAGTCTTGCGCTTTGACCGATAGTTGAATAAAAAATAGACTTGCAAAAAATATAACGAAACGCATAAATGGCATTTTTGGCGCAAATTTAACGCTTATAAAACTAAATTTGAGGCTCATAAAAAAATTGAATATGTCTAATCCATTTTTAAATAGTTATACAACACCATTTGAAGTTCCACCTTTTCATGAGATTAAAAATGAGCACTACTTGCCAGCGCTTGAGGAGGGAATAGCAAGGGCTAAAAAAGAGATTGACTTAATTACCGATAATGAGGATAATCCAACTTTTGCTAATACAATTGAGGCGCTCGAAAAAGGTGGTGAACTTCTCGGTAATGTAGCTTCTGTGCTATTTAACCTCAATTCAGCTGAAACGAGTGATGATCTTCAGGCAATTACACGTGATGCTTCGCCAATGTTGAGTGCTTTTGATAATGAAGTTAAGCAAAACGAGAAGCTGTGGAAACGGATCAAAACGGTTTATCAAAATGCTAAGTCGACAGGGGAGGAAGCTATGTTGCTTGAAAAGACCTACAAAGGTTTTGTCAGGAGTGGCGCGGACCTTCAGGGAGAGTCTAAAGAGAGGTTTAAAGAAATCTCCATGGAACTTTCAAAGTTGACGTTGCAATTCGGAGAAAACCTCTTAGCGGAGACCAATAAATACGAGTTGGTTATAGATGATGAAGCAGATTTGAAAGGCTTGCCTGAAGGGGTCAAAGATCAAGCATCGGATACCGCAAAGCAGAACGGTAAGGAAGGGAAATGGGTGTTTACGCTTCAAGCGCCGAGTTATATTCCTTTTATGGAGCATGCTGAAAATCGAGTGCTTAGAGAGCAGTTGTATAAGGCATACATGTCAAAATGCTTAAAAGGAGATGAATACGATAATCAGGATTTGCTTAAGCAAATAGTTAGTTTAAGAGCTGAAATTGCCAGGTTACTTGGCTATGAAACCTATGCCAAATACGTACTCGAAGAAAGAATGGCGCAAGAGCCCACTCAAGTGTTTGCGTTTTTAGAAGACCTCATGCAAAGAGCATTACCCAAAGCAAAAGAGGAAGTTGAGGAAATTAAAGAGTTCATGAAAGAATTAGGCGCGAGTCACCATTTGGAGAGATGGGATTGGGCTTATTATTCTGAAAAACTTCGTAAGAAGAAATACGATTTAGATGATGAATTGACCAAGCCATACTTCAAGCTTGAAAATGTTATTCAAGGTGTTTTCACTACCTCTGAAAAGTTATATGATATTTCCTTCAAGAGAAATAACGATCTTCCTACTTACCATAAAGAGGTAGAAGCATATGAGGTGATTGATTCTAATGGAGACATAAAAGCCATTTTTTACGCTGATTTTTTTCCTAGAAAAGGCAAACGTGGTGGTGCTTGGATGACCTCATTCAGAGAACAAAGAAAAATGGATGGAAAGACCACCATTCCGATAGTGAGTATTGTTTGTAATTTTACACCATCGACTTCCAAGACTCCCTCTTTGCTCAAATTTGAAGAGGTTAATACCCTGTTTCATGAGTTTGGTCATGCATTGCACGGCATGCTTGCTGATACAAAATATGCGAGTCTTTCAGGAACAAGCGTGTTCTGGGATTTTGTAGAGTTACCTTCCCAAATTCTTGAGAACTGGTGCTATGAAAAAGAATGTTTAGACTTGTTTGCAAGACATTATGAGACCAATGAGCTTATTCCTCAGAGGTATATTGATGCAATAAAGGCAAGCGCTACTTACCACGAAGCATATGCTACCGTTCGTCAGATTAGTTTAGCATTATTGGATATGACTTGGCATCATGCCACTGCTACTGAAATAGAAAAAATGGAGGATGTGGTAACAATAGAAAAACAAGCCTTTGAGAAAGTCGACCTTTTCCCGAATGTCGAAAATACCAGTATGAGTGTTCAATTTGGACATATTTTCGCTGGGGGTTATGCGGCGGGTTATTACAGCTACAAATGGGCGGAAGTATTGGATGCGGATGCCTTTGCACTGTTTCAGGAAAAAGGAGTGTTCGATAAAGAAGTTGCGCTCGCCTTCAAGGACAATGTGTTGAGCAAAGGGGGAACAGAACATCCAATGGATCTGTATGTGAAATTTAGGGGAAAAGAGCCAAGCCCTGAAGCATTGTTAATCAGAGCGGGATTGTCCTAATGCATTTTTAGCGGGAAAAATAAAAGAGGATTAATAAAGAACGTCGCTATAAAGGTTCTTGTCCTCTTTTTTTAATTCTTCACTTAGGTCTTTTATCAAATCATTGAGATTTTCCTTCAACCTCTTCACTTCTGCTTGCTTGTATGCTTTACGCCCAAAGACTAGTTCCTTTTCACTTGGAGAAATTAGTTTTTGAAGATAAGTTAAATCTTGCGATAAGCGACTCAGCTGCGCGAAAGCAATATTTAGAAGTGCTAAAGATTTTTTCGGATCATGGATCAACTGCTTTTCAGGAATGGCATACATAATACTTTCTATTTCCTGAGGAGTCAAGTCTATATTACTCTCCGAATCTCTAACCAAAGTCCTCAAAAGCCGGATGACTCTTTTTAAGCCACCGTTAGTCTTAGCGTCTTTCGCGTTTATTCTGGCGATATGCTTAAAGGGGAGATACTTCCTTCGTGTTTTCCTTAGAAGATTATACTCAGTGACTCCACGGTCTATTTCACGTTTTGATTCCTTGTATTCTTTATTGTCTAACCATAAAGCCGGTAGTATGGTAATTTCACAGCTAGGCTTTAGTGTCTGAATTCGAACTTTCATTTTGTCGCTATTGTCTACTCGCTGATAAATACTACCCTGTGTCAAAATATCCATCATTTCCATGGTTATGTTTTTGACTATTTTCCAAGGCTCGGAGTAAACGCTTTCGGCAATAACCATCAGTTCCATATCTCCATATAATACAATATTGGTCTCTGTTTGTATTGGTCCTTGATACCTAAAATCAACGTTATAGTTTCGGATGGCTAATTCTTTGGCTAGTTTTTCCTGAATTCTTTTTGCTAAATGAAAGGCCTTGTAAGCATAGGAAGGATCTATTTCAGCCATTGACTCTAGCGCGTATTGCATCACTTCAGAGTCGTATTGATTAAACGAATCAGATACTACGGACTCTCGCAAAGCCTCATCGTAATGTCTGCTCATTAAATTTTTTAACAATAGTTTGTAGTCTCTATTCATTTTATAGGGTGACAACACCAAAATAAACCAATTCGGCTAAATTATAAATTTAATATGGAGTTTCTGTGATTATTTAAATTTTAGGCACTTTTCAGGTGTAAAAGTTAAACATTCAGTTTCTGAATTAATGCTTCCGTATTTTCATTTCTCAGCTATTATTTCTCACTGGGTTTTGATCCTAAAAGTATTTTTTGAAAAGACATGGATTTTTTGTCCATTCTCATCGCTTTCTTGTCCATAAGTGAAGTAAACCTTCAATATTATTCGGCAGGATTATGCTTTATGCAAATTGAGTTTCCTCGATGAATTAATATGTTAAAAAGTAACTTGGAACAGTTGTTAGTTTAGAATTTGATTGACAGTTGTTCCACATTTCTATCAAGAGCGCGATAAATGCGCAGCTCTTTTCCGTATTTCATTAGGCTAATAGGTTGTGACGCGGCTAGCGGTCTACCGGTAATAAGATTGCCACTCATGTTATAGAGATATAGATATGAGCCATTAGGATCTACAATAACTACATAATCATTGTCCCCGCCAAGCCGATAATACTGTATAGATATTGGTTTGGTGGCGAAATAATCTTTCGAAAAGAGCAGTTCGCCCGATTCACTTAAAAATTCATACTTGTTTTCAGTTTTCCTGAGAATTAGAAATGTTTCATTCGCGATATCAGGAATTATTTCAAAAGTAGTTTGTGTGGCTGGTTTGTAAATCTGCTCCCGACTAATAAGCCTTGAGTCCATGGCTATTTCTATGATTTCACCTATTGAGGTTACCAGCACCATAGAAGATTGCGAAATATTGTTGGAGGTTTTGATAAAATATCCAGTGGTAGGTATGCCAAAATCTAAAGGAAAACCATCCCTATTGTCTCCTTTTCTATTTTGTACATAGAGCTTACCACTATTTAGTAAGGTTATCATAAAGTCAGTATTCTCGATTCTGACATGCCGAAATTCCTCTTGAATCTCACCATCATATTTTTTTGGAGTCCAGTTCCCGACTGGTTTTAAATCCTTATCCGTTAAGAAAAGTTGACCGTCATAGCCAGCAATGGCAAAACGATAATTCTTGGTGTTTTTATAGTCAACCAAGGTGAAAAATTTGATTCTTTCGTTTCCTTGAAGGGTTTTCGGGAAACCTGGTATATAAGTCCCTGTTCGGTCAATTAAATGAACCGCTCTTTCAGTGGAAAATAAATATTGAAGCTTGTTATTTTTATAATAATCAATTTGGTAAATCTTCGATTTTATTTTATCATTTATGTTTTTTGACCATAAAAATTCAAACTGATCATCTAACAGATATAGTGATTTAGAAGAGTCTTGTATGATGATTTCTTTGGTTTTAGTTAGTTGGTTGGTAACTAAATATGGTTTTTGATTGGCATAATCTCCGAGCGTAATCGATTGTTGAACTTTAATCTCCGTCGGTAATTTACTCACTGGTAACTCTGGCTGATTAATGGTAAATCGAGTGTAAAACTTATCGTCTACAGCGCTAAACTGGAAGGCCAAAAATTCGAGATTTTTATAGGAATAGGCATACTTATCTAAGTGATCAGCCCAAGTGGGTTTGAGTGCTTTTATGATTTTACTCCAAACTCTTGGTGTATTTACGATCAAACTTAAATTGGCTCCTTGGTCTATATTGGATAAGAAATTATTGGAGACCAATGATTTACTCCAAGTGTTTTCATCTTCTATGGAAAATGTAAATGATTTCAAACGTTGGAGATTATTGGAAATGATTACATAATTACGATAGGGGAGATAATAACTCTGATCAAAACCATGTCCAATGTCTCCAATCAATGCATATCCAAAATCTGCAGCTGGCAGTTTCCTTATTTCATAATTTCCAAATTGCTCTACATATACGGTATCATTTTCTAAAGCACTTCTTCTTTCATCAACAGAATTGAAATATTTCATTGTTTCACCCATGTCACGCACCTGTAAAATAAGCAACTTATCCAGCTGGTCTTCTCTACTTTCTTCTAAAGTAACAACGCCTATTTCACTATCAATTAATTGATAAGTGTAAGCCACATCCAAATCAATTGAATTAAGTATCTCAAGTCGTTTTTCAAGCACTTTCGGTGATGCTTTTTCGAGATATTTATCTAAGTTTTTCGAAAATTGATTGGGATCACTGACGCTAATATGGTTTAAAAAAGCAGTCTCATTGGGTATTATTTCCGTCATCAAAAAACTTCCCGATGAAATGTTATTGAAGATTGAGAGAAAGTCGTCAGTTTTATTAGAAATGGTGAATCCACTCAAGCTGATGTTTTTCTGATCTACTTTAATGTCTAAGTAACTTGACTTGCCAATTTTCAAGTCATTTCTTTTGTTGGTAAATGTGTTTAAGAATGACTCAGCATCGAGTGTATTTAAATATAGATTTCCTTGGTCTAATTGAAGTTTTGTGAGATTATTTAATTCAGAATTAAGTTGCAGGAAGTTTTCTTGATCTTCATTTGCCACTGACCGAACGGCATCCTCAACCAAGAATGCGGTGAAACTACAAACGAAATAATTCTGATAATAAATGTAGGTGAAAACATTATCTGAATTTGAACTTGTGATATCCGTAATGGTAAACTCAAGGTACTTTCTTGTTTTCAGTTGATAGCCGTTATTCTTAATTTCAGATAGTACTTTGCTGATAAATGTGTGTTGGGATAAACTATTGACCTCAACCACCAGTAAAATGTCAAAATTGTCACTACTTATTTTATTGAGCGACGCTAGGATATGATTCTTCTTAAAATGATTGGAGAAAGACTTTACACCAGAAAGGGTATCAAAAGATTGGATGTGCTGCTGAAGATTTTTGAGTGTTTCTATCACTCGTAAGTTTTCCCATAATTCTGTTTGGGAAACTTCTTTAAATGCTGCAAGCGGTTCTTCGGATTCATAAATAGCAAGCGCATTTTTCGGCACAAAGGACCAAACAGTTAGATTTTCATCATTATTCCATTTTTGATAGGTAATGGCTAATGCGCTCAAAAGCAACAGAATGGATAGACCGATCAGAATTTTTTTCAATGGTTATGTGGTTTTATATCCTTGATATTAAATATGGAATAACTCATTGCACGAAGATTGATAAATTGTATTAGAAATAAAAAACCCCGAGCTAAGTAGCACGGGGTTAAAGTTATTTTTTGAGTTTTATTTAGCTCACTGATGAGCTTAAATACTCTCGATTTAATCTGGCAATATTCGTTAAACTAATTCCTTTAGGACATTCAGCTTCACATGCTCCTGTGTTAGTACATGCTCCAAAGCCCTCTGCGTCCATCTGAGCCACCATATTTTCAGCTCTCAGTTTCCTCTCGACTTGTCCTTGAGGTAGTAATGCATATTGAGAAACTTTCGCTGATACAAAAAGCATCGCAGAAGCGTTTTTACAAGCTGCAACACAAGCACCACATCCAATACAAGTTGCAGCATCAAAAGCCAAGTCTGCATTTTGCTTATTGATTGGAATAGAATTGGCATCCTGTGTATTACCAGAGGTATTCACAGAGACAAACCCTCCTGCATGTTGGATTCTGTCAAAAGAGCTTCTATCAACGATAAGATCTTTGATTACAGGAAATCCTTTAGCTCTAAATGGCTCTATGTGTATTGTGTCGCCATCTTTGAACTTTCTCATGTGAAGTTGGCACGTTGTGATTTCAGTATCTGGGCCATGCGGCCTCCCGTTGATTTGTAATGAACAGCTACCACAAATGCCCTCTCTACAATCATGATCAAATGCAACTGGTTCTTCTCCTTTTTCAATAAGGCCAGTATTCAATATATCGAGCATCTCAAGAAAAGACATGTCTGGTTCTATTCCTTTAATGTCATAGTCAACAGCTTTTCCTTTGTCTGATGCGTTACTTTGTCTCCAGATTTTTAACTTAAGATTCATATATTTTCATTTATAGTTTAAGGAACAATTCCTTATTTATAACTTCTTTCTTTTACTTCAATATCATGGTAAATGAGATCTTCTTTGTGAAGAATAGCCTCACTAGGCTTACCTTTATATTCCCAAGCAGCTACGTATTGGTATTCTTTTCGACGTTTCGCCTCGCCATCACCAGTCTGATGTTCTTCTCGGAAGTGTCCACCACAAGATTCCTCTCTATCAAGGGCATCTTTCGCAAATAATTCACCTAATTCTAAGAAATCAGCAACACGGCCTGCTTTAGCTAATTCTTCATTATAGTCTTCAGCTTTACCAGGTATTTTAACGTCTTTGTAAAACTCCTCTCTGATTTCAGCAATTTCCTTAATAGCAGCTTTTAGGCCTTCTTCGTTTCTTGCCATACCTGCCTGATTCCACATTACTTTACCTAATCGTTTATGGAAATAATCAACTGATTTAGTTCCATTATTGTTGACGAGTTTGTCTAATTCAGCTTTGACTTCTGACTCTGCTGTTGCAAACTCTGGCAAATCGGTAGATATTTTACCAGTTCTAATATCATCGGAAAGATAATGCCCAATAGTATAAGGTAATACAAAATAACCGTCAGCCAATCCTTGCATTAAGGCAGAAGCACCCAGTCTGTTTGCTCCATGATCGGAGAAGTTTGACTCTCCAATACTAAAGCAACCTGGAATAGTGGTCATTAAGTTATAATCTACCCAAGTACCGCCCATGGTATAATGCACCGCTGGATAAATCATCATTGGTGTTTCGTATGGATTTTCATCTACAATCTTTTCATACATTTGAAAGAGGTTGCCATATTTAGATTTGATGACCTCTTTTCCTAATTTTTCAACCAAGTTCTCGTCATCTTCATTAAGCCCTTTAACATGAGCTTGCTCTTTACCATATCGCATAATAGCGTCAGCAAAATCAAGATATACCGCTTCACCTGTTTTATTCACTCCATACCCAGCATCGCATCGCTCTTTCGCTGCTCTTGAGGCGACATCTCTTGGAACCAAATTACCAAAGGCCGGATATCTTCTTTCCAAATAATAATCTCTGTCTTCTTCTTTAAGTTCAGTAGGCTTTA
The DNA here is from genome assembly GCA_040218415.1 of Cyclobacteriaceae bacterium. GTDB lineage: Bacteria > Bacteroidota > Bacteroidia > Cytophagales > Cyclobacteriaceae > JAVJRN01. Next base: position 222,457 of record JAVJRN010000079.1, on the reverse strand, counting down.
GTTTGCCTTCTTTAATTGCTTTCGCATCTTCTAAGTTTTTCGGTACCCAAATACGACCGTCATTTCTTAAAGATTCCGACATCAATGTTAATTTCGACTGATGATCGCCAGAAACAGGAATGCATGTAGGGTGTATTTGTGTGTAACAAGGATTAGCAAACCAAGCTCCTTTTTTGTGGATTTTCCATGCGGCAGATACATTGCTGCCCATGGCATTGGTAGATAAGTAAAAGACGTTTCCATAACCTCCTGAGGCTATGACTACAGCATGCGCCGAATGTCTTTCCAATTTTCCCGAAACCAAGTCGCGTGCGATAATTCCTCTTGCTTTACCATCAACCAGCACAAGGTCCATCATTTCGTGGCGATTGTACATTTTTAACTTACCACGGCCAATTTGCCTGTTCATTGCCGAATACGCGCCTAACAATAATTGCTGACCTGTTTGACCTTTCGCATAGAAAGTTCTCGAAACGAGTACTCCACCGAAAGATCTATTGTCTAAAAGTCCACCGTAATCTCTAGCAAATGGAACGCCTTGAGCTACGCATTGATCGATGATATTTCCTGAAACTTCAGCCAATCTATACACGTTTGCTTCGCGAGATCTGTAATCTCCACCTTTCACAGTGTCATAAAATAAACGATAATTTGAGTCTCCATCGCCTTGATAATTTTTAGAAGCATTGATCCCTCCTTGAGCGGCAATGGAATGTGCTCTTCTTGGAGAATCTTGAAAACAAAAAGCCTTGACGTTATAACCTAACTCTGCTAACGAAGCTGCCGCAGATCCTCCAGCTAATCCTGTTCCAACAACGATGATGTCAATCAATCGTTTGTTTGCAGGATTAACAAGATTAATAGTGTTCTTATGATTGGTCCACTTTTCAGCAATGGGGCCTTCTGGAATAAATGATGGAAAATTAGATCCTATTTTCATGACTTATTTTAGTGGTTTAAATAATGGTAAAGCGCAATAAATATGAATCCAGCTGGGATTACGATTGCATATGCTTTAGCAAATTTTTTGATTCCGGGAGTAAACTTATTATTCACGCCCATGGATTGGAAAGACGATTGAAATCCGTGTAGTAAGTGTAGTGATAAAAGAACAAAAGAGATCACATAAGCTCCAACTCTCAATGGACTTTGAAATTTATGCACCAATTCATCATAATACCTATTGGCATCCTCAGGAAGCTGTTCAATGTACTTATAGTTCATTTCTGGAAGCCAAAAATCCACGAAATGTAAACCAAGAAAAGCCAAAACGACTAAACCTGAATAGATCATATTTCTTGACATCCAAGAAGCATTTGCAGCTCCATTTTTCATCATATAACCCACAGGGCGCGAGGCTCTGTTTTTTGCTTCTAAAACGAATCCCATGACAAAGTGAAACACAACCCCGAACATCAATACTGGTTGGAGGCCAAATTGAACCAAAGGATTCGTCCCCATAAAATGCGATGCATCGTTAAATGCACTTGCACTGAACACGGAAATCATATTTATTGTAATGTGATTTAGTAAAAATATTACAAGAAAAAGGCCTGAAAGCGCCATCGCTACTTTCTTACCAATTGAACTCGAGAACATATTAGACATTTATTTTTTTATATAATTCAAATCTTAGGGTAAAGTTAGGTGCTGTACACTTGGTAAACAATTCCACCTTTTATTTTGACCATTTTAAACCAAGATTTAATTTGTAATACTTATACTTTTTGTGTTTTTGAATTGTTCTAATAAAATGAATCTCTCTACTTGGAAATTTTGGTTCTCTGATGTTCAACTACCTTTCTGTCACTATTTTCTTCAAGTCTTCCATTACTGATCAAAAGTCCGATAAAAGTAAATTTGAAATTTCTCAGAGTTTATTAATAATTCTTAATACCTACCATAATGATGTCTCAAATCAGCTAAACCCGTGATTATCTAAAAAAAATGTAGAGTATGAAACAAGTATGATGTTTAGCGTCTTCTAGAAAAACTAAATAGAACCAAATAGGTTAGAAGCCATTCTCCTATGAAACGGAACTAAATAACCTTCAAAGTACCTTATCTTTGGTATCACTAAGTGATTATAAATTTCGTTTAAAGGAAAAGTAAATTACAAGTCCTAATTATTTATTAATGAGTCTTAATTTCAATTCTATTTCTAAAAAAGTAACGACCCTAGTTTGCTTACTTTTTTTGATACAATCTTATGTGAAGGCGACACATATTCGTGCTGGTGAGATAACCGCTAGGCGAATATCAAGTCTCACCTATGAATTTACCTTTACAGGATATAGGGATACAGGATCTAATATTGAATTCGGATCTGGGACTTTTAGTTTCGGAGATGGAAATAATCGAGATAATTTTGCCACCATATCAGAACCGGCAGGGAATGGGATAGAAAAGGTAGTTTTTGTCATTGAGCATACTTATGCCGCACCGGCAAGATATGTAGTGAGCTATGAAGAGGATTTTCGAAATGATTTAATCATTAATATCGATAATTCGGTTGGGACAACCTTTTATGTCGAATCAGTTATACTTATTGATCCTTTTGTAGGACTTAACAACACACCTACGATGACAGTGCCTCCCATAGATTTTGGAGCCGTTGGTGTAAGGTTCGAGCATAACCCGGGCGCCCAAGATGCCGAAGGTGATAGTCTCGCTTATCGTTTTACTATACCGAAGATGAGTAAAAACAGTAACGTTAATGGTTATGAAACACTGAATGATGCTAAATTTTATGACGATTTTTCTGCGGGAAGTGAGTCGTTAGGCCCTCCTACATTGACCTTGAATTCTATCACGGGAGATTTAATTTGGGATGCTCCAGGGTGTGCTTTTTTAGTTGGAGAACGGGGGGAAGAAGTGAGAGAATATAATGTGGCTTTTGTTATTGAAGAGTGGAGAAAAATAGGAGGTGAGTTTGTCAGAATTGGAGAGATAACTCGTGATATGCAGATTATCGTAGAGAAAACAGATAATGAAAGACCAATCCTTGAAGTTCCTGAAGACATATGTGTAGAGGCTGGTGCTTTTATAGATGAAATAATCACTGCGGATGATGCCGATGGAGATCCCGTAAAAATCGAAGGCTTTGGAGGTCCGTTTGAAAGTGCTTTTGGAGCTGCCAAACTTGAACCAGTCCAATTTTCAGGATCACCAAACTTCACCAATTTCACGTGGCAAACGGTTTGTGGTCATGTAAGAGAGAGACCTTACGAAGTGCGGTTCAAAGTAACCGATGACCCAGAGATTGGCCCAGGTTTAGTAGATTTTGAGACTTTTCAAATAACAGTTGTAGGACCCGCACCGACAGGACTCAAAACCGAGGTTTTTCCCGATAAGTCAATTCGATTAGATTGGGATGATTATAGCTGTTCCAATGCAGATCGGATGGAAATTTGGAGACGAGTGGGTAATTTTTCAATTGAGGCGGAAGATTGTGAGATCGGCATGCCACCTAATACCGGATATCAACTATTGGAAACCATAGGCATAGATACAACAACTTACAAGGATGATAACCTTGGTCGAGGGCTCGCCGCAGGTGCAAAATATTGTTATCGCTTGGTAGCCAAATATCCTTCACCGAGTGGAGGAACAAGCTATGTTTCAGAGGAAGCCTGCGATAGTATCTTAGTTGATGTTCCTGCTATAACCAATGTGGATGTGCTCACCACCAGTGAGTCCAATGGCGAAATTTTGGTTAGATGGACACCTCCTTATCAAATCGACCAATCCATCTATCCTCCAACATATACTTATGATTTATTCAGAGCCGAGAATAATGGGTCGAACAATGATTTTATTCAAATCACAAGTATTCAAACCGACACATTTCATATTGATACTGATTTAAATACATTAGATCACCAATATACTTATTTTGTGAGGTTTTACGATGGACTAGATGTTCTGATAGATACTTCTGCTTCAGCAAGTTCCGTCAGATTAGATTTAGTTCCTTTGATTCAATCGATTGAGGTAAACTGGAGTGCTCAGGTGCCTTGGTCTCTCAATGATCCTAACAATCCATACCATTATATATATCGAGATCAAGTAGATGAGTCAAATCTGGGAGAATTGGTACTTATTGATAGTGTAAACGTAACTTCCTCAAAGTTCAGCTATTTGGACAATGGTAGTTTCAATAATGTTTCTTTAAACGACAAAACAGAATATTGCTATTTCGTATCCACTTATGGCACTTATGGTAATTCACTGATAAAATCACCGCTCATTAATAATTCACAGATATCATGTGCACAGCCCAATGATACTATTCCTCCTTGTGCGCCACCATCATTGCAGCTGGCCGATAATTTTAATTGTCTGGCTTCCTTGAGCAACAAATCTTGTGATGATCAAGTGTTTTCAAATAATTTAATTTGGGGAGTAGATGAAGACGAAAATTGTGAAGATGATATTCGAGGTTACAATATTTATTTTTCATCGACAGGCCTTGAAGAAGACTATGAGCTCATTGAAACAGTGGAGGAAACCAATTTTATTCATGAAAATTTGAGTTCTTACAAAGGGTGTTACAGGATATCTTCGGTTGATAGATCGGGAAATGAAAGTGATCTTAATGCCGAAATTTGTAATGATAATTGCCCTGTGTACAAATTGCCGAATGTTTTTACACCAAATGGAGATGGGGTTAATGATTTGTTTACTCCGCTATATTCTGATCGCTTTGATCCAATCAGCGGTTTTAACCTAGCCAATTGTCCTCGGTTTGTAAAAAGGGTTGAGTTTCTTGTTAGTGATCGATCAGGAGCCCAAGTATTTTCTTATGACTCAAGAGAAAATGAAAATAATATTTATATCGATTGGGATGGAAAAACGAATGCTGGCCTATCCTTAGAGCCAGAAATATATTTTTATAGTGCGAAGCTCACTTATGACGTGCTAGCGACAACAAAAGCAGTTAACACCATTAATGGATGGGTGCAAATACTCAAGTAGCGGATAAAAACATCGTTTTTTTTGATGGAGTATGCAATCTCTGCAACAGTGCAGTGGACGTAATCCTTCGACGAGATTATGCAGGTAAGCTCTATTTTGCTTCTCTGCAATCTGATTTTGCTGCTAATTTTTTGCCGAGGTTTGGGATGACCAGTCGGAACATGGACTCAGTTATTTTTTATGCTAATGGTCGTTTATATGATAAAAGTTCTGCCATTTTAGAAATAGCGAAACATCTTCGCTTTTATCGTTATTTCTATTTTTTGAAAATTGTTCCCAAAATATTTAGAGATTTCATCTATTCGATGATTGCAAACTCACGTTATTCTGTTTTTGGTAAAAAAGACACTTGTAGGATTGCCACAGAAGATGAGAAAGAAAGATTCCTTGATTCTTAAGGATGTTTCCTAGTTTTGCCTGCCGTCTAAATGACATTTGGGTTACCGAATGCAAACTGTCGACGAGCCAAAACAGAAATAGTAAAGTATAAACTTCAATAACTTAGAGATATGAAAGCATACGTTTTTCCTGGGCAGGGCGCTCAATTTTCGGGAATGGGGAAAGATCTATATGACGCCTCGGATGAGGCGAGACAAATATTTCGTCAGGCTGATGAAATCCTTGGTTTCGAAATTTCGAAAATTATGTTCGAAGGATCTAACGAAGACTTGAAAGAAACGAAAGTTACTCAACCGGCTATCTTTATCCATAGTGTAGTTAAATCAATTGTAGCAGACAATTTCAGACCTGATATGGTAGCGGGACACTCATTGGGTGAATTTTCCGCTTTGGTTGCAAACAAGGCTTTGAAATTTGAAGACGGATTGTTATTAGTCTTTAAAAGAGCTTTAGCTATGCAAAAAGCCTGTGAAGTTCAGCAATCAACCATGGCAGCCATACTTGGTTTGGATGACGCAATAGCTGAAAAAATTTGTAGTGAAATTGAAGAAGTTGTTGTGCCTGCCAACTACAATTGTCCTGGACAGTTGGTTATTTCAGGTTCTATTGAAGGAATTAATAAAGCTTGTGAAGCGATGAAAGCAGCCGGGGCAAAAAGAGCCCTCATATTACCAGTTGGGGGAGCTTTCCATTCGCCATTGATGGAACCAGCGCGTGAAGAGCTTGCAAAAGCCATCATGTCAACTGATTTCTCTGAACCTATTTGTCCTATTTATCAAAATGCAGACGCATTACCGCATACCCAAGTCAACGAAATCAAAGAAAATTTAATTGCTCAACTTACAGCGCCTGTAAAATGGACTTACATAGTTCAAAAAATGATCGCGGATGGGGCTACTGAGTTTGTAGAATGCGGGCCAGGTAAGGTTTTACAAGGTTTAATTAAAAAAATCGATAAAGATTCAGTTGTTTCAAGCATATGAAATTATCGAAATACTTATTTTATTTTCTACTTTTATTTACGCTAACTATAAGTGAAGGATGTCGAAAGGGACCATCTGGCTCATACGGGAAGAAAAAACAGATAAAAAGAGGTAAGCCAATCCCTTGCCCTATAAAAGATTGCTAATGTCAGGAATTATTATTGCTATAGATGGTTATTCTGGTACGGGGAAAAGTTCTACTGCAAAGGCAGTAGCAAAACATTTTGGCTATAAATATCTTGATTCAGGTGCCATGTATCGATCCGTAGCTTTGGCTTGTATTCAAAAAGGCATTGATATAAAGAATGAAGAGCAGGTTGATGCTGTAGCCAACAACATTGAAATTGGTTTTAATGAAAAAGAATCTGTTTTTATTGATGGCATAGAAATAACCAACCAGATTCGATCGATGGCTGTGAATAATGCTGTCAGTGTAGTGAGTCAGTATAAAGGGGTTCGAGAAGCGATGGTAAAGCAACAAAGGCAATTAAGTAAAAATCAAGGTGTTGTCATGGATGGTAGAGACATTGGAACAGTAGTATTTCCCAACGCTGATCTGAAGATTTTCATGACTGCTTCGCCTAAGGTGCGCGCTATGAGAAGGCAGCAAGAGCTAGCCCAAAATGGTGTAAACGAAGAACTCTCCAATATTCTTAAAAATTTATTGGATAGAGACCAAATGGACAGCAATAGACAGGAGTCTCCATTGGTGAAAGCGGATGAGGCATATGAAATTGACACATCGGATATTGAATTTGAAGAACAGGTTTTTAAAATAATCGAATTAGCAGAAAAACGAATAGTATGAAGGTAGAAATTGATGAAAACTCTGGCTATTGCTTTGGTGTGGAATTCGCTATTCAAATGGCAGAAAGCGAGATGCAAAACGGCCAGCATCTATATTGTCTTGGAGATATTGTTCATAATTCTATGGAAGTTGAGAGATTACATAAAAAGGGATTAAGAACAATATCAAGAGATGAGTTAGCGAATCTGTCAGATACAAAAGTGCTCATTCGTGCTCACGGAGAACCGCCTGAAACATACGAACTAGCGCTAAAAAACAATATTGAGTTAGTCGATGCTTCCTGCCCAGTGGTGCTCAAATTGCAGAATAGAGTTAAGCATTCATACGATCAGGCAAAAAGGATCAACGGTCAGGTTGTTATTTACGGAAAACCTGGTCATGCTGAAGTTATTGGATTAACAGGCCAAACACATGACGAGGCGTTGATAGTATCTAATGAAGAAGACCTTGAACAAATAGACTTTAATCGCCCGGTAGTTTTGTTTAGCCAAACAACAAAAAGCACAGCGGGATTTTATAAAATTAAGTCATTAATCGAAGAGAGAATCAAAGAAACGAATGGTGAATTTCTTTTAGAAAACTTCCAAGCTAATGACAGCATATGCAGACAAGTTTCTAATAGAGAACCAAAAATGATCGACTTTTCATCAAAGCACGATGTGGTGATTTTCGTTTCTGGCAAAAAAAGCTCTAACGGTAGAGCGTTGTTTAATGTCTGTTTAGAAAATAACAAGAAAAGCTATTTTGTCGAAAATAAAAATGAAATAGATCTCGATTGGTTTGATAGCAATGATTCTATTGGTATTTGTGGAGCTACCTCAACACCTAGATGGTTGATGGAATCTGTGGCCGATCACATATTATTAAACACAAAATCAGGACATTTAGAAAACTAAATAAATACTTTTAAGGTTATTGCCTAAACATTTCATTTGTATAATTATTTACTATTTTTGCAAGGATTTTCAAGTAGACTGAAATTAATAAAATGTCCAAAACCATTAAGTTAAAAAGAGGATTTAACCTCAATATTGCGGGGAAACCTGAAAAAAAAATACTTGAAGCACCACAATCAGAAACTTTTGCTTTAAAACCCACTGATTTTTACGGAATTACCAGACCTAAATTAATGGTTAAGGAAGGGGATAACGTAAAAGCAGGATCACCTATTTTATTCGATAAATATACGGAGAATATCAAATACTGTTCCCCAGTAAGCGGTGAGGTTGTGGAGATTAAAAGAGGAGAGAAGAGAAAGCTTCTAGAGATAAAAATTCTCGCTGACAAAGAGATGGAATACGAAATGTTCAAAGTGCATTCCATTTCAGATGTCAATAATTTAACCAGAGAGGAAATAATTACCCAAATGAGTGCTGGTGGAGTTTGGCCAGGATTAATTCAACGACCATTCGGTATAGTTGCAGATCCGGAAGTTGAGCCCAAATCAATATTCATATCTGGATTTGATACTCATCCTTTATCTGGTGATGTTGCATTTCAACTTGAAGATAAGGAACAAAATTTTCAGGCAGGGATAAATATTTTAAAGAAACTGACATCTGGAATTGTTCATTTAAACTTAAATGGTGACGAAGAGGTTCCTCGAATATTTTCAAAAACTAAAGGAGTAACAATTAATAAAATATCTGGCGCTCATCCTGCCGGAAACGTAGGTGTTCAAATACATCATATCGATCCAATAAATAAAGGAGATGTTGTTTGGACTGTTTCTCCTTACCATGTTGCTCAAATAGGACAGCTATTTTTAGAAGGAAAATATGATTCTTCTAAGCTAATTGCCATTACAGGATCAGAACTTAATCAAACTGGATATATTAAAACATATACTGGAGCGCAGATAAGCAAGCTAGTATCGGCTAAGCTGAAAAGTTCGACAGTAAAAAACAGATTTATATCAGGTAATGTGCTTACTGGAGAAAATGTAGGACAGGAAGGCTATATCGGACATTATCATAGTCAAGTTACTGTTATACCAGAAGGAGATTATGAGGAGTTTCTGGGATGGCTAAAACCTTCTGCTAAAAAATTAAGTTTTCATCGAGCAATAGGACTTTTATCCTTTTTAAATAGCAAAAAAGAGTATACCGTTGATACAAATACGCACGGAGAAGAAAGACCATTTGTGGTCTCAGGTTCGTTCGAAAAGGTATTACCTATGGATGTTTTGCCTACATATCTTTTCAAAGCAATAGTAGCAAATGACTATGACGATATGGAAACACTCGGGATATTTGAATTAGTCGAAGAAGACGTTGCATTATGCGAGTTCATTGATCCATCCAAAAATGAGCTTCAAAAATTATTGAGAGAAGGAATCGAACTAATACAAAATAGCTAAGCTTATATGAAAGCATTACAAGACCTATTTGATAAAGTAAAACCAGATTTTGAAAAAGGGGGAAAGTGGGAGAAATTTCATACACTTTATGAAGGGCACAGAACCATTGCTTTTGCTCCCGATTTAATCACCAGCAATAAAGGTACGCAAATCAAGGATGCTGTAGATTTGAAAAGAGTCATGATAACGGTAGTTCTCGCGATGATTCCTTGTCTAATCTTTGGTATGTGGAATACTGGCCACCAACATTTTATCGCAACTGGAGTTGACGCAACATTAATTGATAAATTTTTAATTGGTGCTCAAACTATTATTCCAATTTTAATTGTTTCCTACGCCGTAGGACTTTCCACGGAGTTCACTGTTTGCGTTATCAGAAATCACCCCATAAGTGAAGGATATTTGGTAACGGGAATGCTTATTGCATTAATTATGCCTGCGTCTATTCCATTATGGCAAGTTGCTCTAGCCACTGTTTTTGCTGTCATTATAGGTAAAGAAGCTTTCGGTGGTACTGGAATGAATATTCTAAATATAGCGCTTACAGCACGAGTATTTTTGTATTTTGCCTACCCATCGCAAATTTCAGGAGACGTTTGGACGTATTTCGGAGACAAAACGCCTGTGGATGGATACAGCGGAGCGACAGTTTTAGCTTATGGTGCTGCTGCAGCAACAGAAGGTACGAATATGATGGCAGAAATGTCTAGTCATTGGTATGATGGCATGTTTACCTTCATGAGTATGTTTATAGGAACAATACCAGGAAGTATTGGAGAAACGTCTACTTTAATGTGTCTCATTGGGGCTGCTATTTTGATAGGTACAGGAGTAGGAAGTTGGAAGATTATTTTAAGTGTCTTTGGAGGCGCGTATTTCATGGGTGTGATATTTAATTTGGTAGGTTCCAACACTTTTATGGAAATGCCAGCACATTATCATTTAGTATCTGGTGGTTTGGCTTTTGGTGCTGTATTTATGGCTACTGACCCAGTTTCGGCTTCACAAACTGAAATTGGTAAATGGATCTACGGATTTATGATAGGTATTTTAACAGTCCTCATTAGAGTAGTAAATCCTGCCTATCCTGAGGGAATTATGTTAGCAATTTTATTTATGAACGTATTTGCTCCACTGGTTGATTATTATGTAGTGGATGCGAATAAAAAACGAAGACTGAGCCGTGCAACGATCTAATACTTACATTATCGTTTTTTCAATCATCCTTACCATTGTTTTAGGAGGATTGTTATCTGTCACTTCAGTAGGCTTAAAGCCTGCTCAAGATATACAGGTGGAATTAGATACAAAGAAGAAAATTTTGGGTGCTGTAATGGATATTTCTAATATCAAGGATCCAAAAGAATTGTTGGCTTTGTATGAGAAAAGAGTAAAATCTGTAGTTGTGGATATTAATGGTGCGGTGATCGAAAAAGATGCGAAGGGTAATCCAATCGTTGCTGAAAAGGTTAATATTCAGAAGAATTACAGACTGTCAAAAGAAGAAAGGAAATACCCAGTTTTTATGTTTATGGCTGATGGTTCCGATCAGGTTGATTCTTACATATTCCCAATGTTTGGTAACGGTCTTTGGGATTGGATCTCTGGCTTTATGGCTTTAGATGAAAATCTTAATGAAGTTAGGGGGATTGCCTTTGACCATAAACAAGAAACTCCAGGTCTAGGAGCGAGAATAACTTCTCCACAAATACAGAGTCGTTATCAAGGAAAAGAAATCTATAATAGCGCTGGAGAAATGGTATCAGTAACGATGGTGAAGGGGGAAGGAAATACAGGTCTCACTGATCATCAAGTTGATGGCTTGTCTGGAGCAACAATGACAGCAAAAGGTGTCAATAAAATGCTCGATCAATATCTCAATTGTTATCAAGCATATTTTAAGAAAGTAAAATCAGGTGACGTTAAAGTCGCATCACGATAAAATTTATTCACAAAATGAGTACAGAAACTGTAGAAGCGCCCTCGGTAGAAAAAAAGCCCGCTGAGGCATTATTATCTAAGCGACGTAAAAACATTGTTACTGATCCGCTGAATGAGGATAACCCAATTACTGTACAAGTTCTTGGAATTTGTTCAGCATTGGCGATTACCATCAAGATGGAGCCAACCTTAGTGATGTCAATAGCTGTTGTTTTTGTTATTGTATTTGCAAACTTGCTTATTTCGTTGATGCGAAATTTGATTCCAAGTCGTGTTCGTATAATTGTACAATTAGCTGTGATCGCTACACTTGTGACTTTAGTAAGCGAAGTTTTGAAGGCCTACTATTTTGACATGTACAAAGTATTAGGTGCATTTGTAGGATTGATCATCACAAACTGTATAGTTATGGGAAGATTAGAGGCGTTTGCCATGGCAAATAAACCGTATGATTCAATTCTTGATGGATTAGGCAGTGGTTTTGGTTATGCTTGGATTATACTCGTGGTAGCTTTTTTTAGAGAATTGTTCGGATCAGGATCAGTTTTTGATTTTAAAATTTTTGAATGGATCGGTTGGGAAAGTTTCCCAACGAATGGATTAATGGTTGATTCAATAGGTGCCTTCATGGTTCTCGGAATCTTGATATGGGTTCAGAGACATAAGACTGGTTACGTAGAACATTAAAGAATAGAGAGAGATGGAATTATTCAATATTATTATTAAAGCGACTTTCATAGACAATATGATCTTCTCCCTTTTTTTGGGAATGTGTTCATTCTTGGCTGTATCAAAGAAAGTATCAACTGCTTTTGGTTTAGGATTAGCTGTAATATTTGTACTGACTATTACTGTGCCGGTAAACTGGCTACTTCAAGAATATATCCTTAAAGAAGGTGCACTGTCTTGGATCAATGCTTCCTTTGGAGAGGTCGACTTGACGTTCCTTCAATTTATTATGTTCATAGCAGTCATTGCATCTATGGTACAATTGGTGGAAATGATAATTGAAAAGTTTTCTCCTGCTTTGTACGGTTCTTTAGGAATATTTTTACCCTTAATAGCAGTAAACTGCGCAATCTTGGGTTCTTCGTTATTTATGGTTCAAAGAGACTATAATATTGCACAAGCTACTGCTTATGGTTTTGGTTCTGGATTAGGTTGGTTCTTGGCGATCATAGCTTTAGCAGCAATAAGAGAAAAACTTAAATATTCAGGAGTCCCTGATGGATTAAAGGGTTTGGGAATTACCATGCTTATAACCGGATTAATGGGATTGGCTTTTAAATCCTTCATTGGAATATCTATATAAAGGAAAAAACTTTTTAAAAGGGGATAACTGGCAACAGTTATCCCCTTTTTTTTGTCAGGTTTGTAAAATAAATCGCTAGATATTAGTTGACCCATAAAAAAGATGTTAAAAGTTGATTTTGCCAGTCGAAAATTTTGATTTGATAAAGAATGAATTCATTTTTGCATCAGTGAATGAAATCAATTTCCATATCCCCACGGCGATAGTGCCCACGTTCCCCATCAGGCTCAGGCCTGTACTATAATCAGTGGTCTGTCTACTTGACAGATCCTTACATCCACCGTTTTATTTAAATTTAATTTTACAACCACAATGAATTCATTCATTATAGAGGTTGCAAACTCTAGGCATTTTAACTATGCCGAAGAAATTTGTAATCTTATTGAAACTAGTGCAAAAGAGAGGGGAACAGGAATAGCAAAACGATCTCCAGATTATGTCCGTAAAAAGATGGAAGAAGGAAAGGCAATTATCGCAACCAATAAAAGTGATATACTTGCCGGTTTCTGTTATATAGAAAGTTGGGGCGATAAAATGTATGTTGCTAATTCTGGGCTAATTGTAAATCCCATTTTCCGCGGAGAGGGGCTGTCACGAAAGATTAAACAAAAAGCGTTTGCTCATTCAAGAAAGCTATTTCCAGAGGCTAAATTATTTGGTTTGACTACTTCACTTCCAGTCATGAAAATTAACTCTGAGTTGGGTTATGTTCCAGTAACTTATAATCAGTTAACGACTGATGAATTATTTTGGAATGGCTGTCAAAGCTGTGTAAATTTCGAAATTTTAAAATCTAAGGAGAGGAGGCATTGCATGTGTACGGCTATGCTTTTTGATCCGAAGGCGAAAAAAAGTAAGCGATGGAATTTTATGAAAAAATCCAAGGTTTACGCTCGATTTATGGAAATTAAGAAGAAAAGTTTATTACAAATTCAAGCATTGTTTTTTTAAGAAGATGAAAAAAGTTGTTTTAGCATTTAGCGGAGGTTTAGATACGTCATATTGCACAAAGTATCTCCAAACCGAAAAAGGTATGGAAGTTCATGCCGTTACTGTAAACACGGGCGGATTTGATGCCGATGAAGCTAATAAACTTAAGGATAGGGCAAAGGAACTCGGTGCAGCATCTTACACTTTTATTGAGGAAACTAAGAACTTTTATGAAAACGGAATCAGATATTTGATTTTTGGGAATGTACTGAAAAATCAAACTTATCCTTTGTCGGTAAGTGCTGAAAGAATATTTCAGGCTGTGGCTATTGCCAAACATGCCAACAAGATTGATGCAAAGGCTATTGCCCATGGGAGCACTGGTGCAGGAAACGATCAAATTAGATTTGACATGATTTTCCATGCGCTATGCCCAAATTGTGAAATAATCACACCAATTCGCGATCAGTCTTTATCTCGAACTGAAGAGATCAACTACTTAAAAGCTTTGGATGTTACTGGAGACTGGTCAAAATCAACTTATTCAATAAATAAAGGACTTTGGGGGACTTCAGTTGGTGGTAAGGAAACTTTGACCTCTGATCAATTTTTACCAGAGTCAGCTTTTCCACATCAGGTAAAAGAATCAAATCCTATCGAAATATCGATAGGTTATGAGAAAGGTGAGCCCACTATTTTAAATGGTGAAAAATTGGAGCCGATTGAATTAATTCAAAAGTTGAATAATGTTGCAAATGACTATGGAATAGGACGTGATATACATGTAGGTGATACGATAATTGGTATCAAAGGACGTGTTGGGTTCGAGGCTGCAGCTTCATTGATAATTATTAAGGCTCATCATTTATTGGAAAAGCATGTGCAAACCAAGAATCAACTTTTCATTAAAGAGGGTCTTTCAAGCTGGTATGGCAATTTATTACATGAAGGCAATTATTTAGATCCGGTGATGCGAGATATAGAGTCTTTTCTGATTTCTTCTCAAGCCAATGTGACTGGAGAGGTGAGAATACTTTTAGCACCATATCGCTTTCAAGTACTTGGAATAAAATCCGAAAACGATCTAATGCAATCTTCATTTGGGCAATATGGAGAAGAAAACACGGCATGGACTGGAGAAGATGCGCGGGCTTTTGCTAAAATCTATGCTAATCAGGCGAAACTATACCAAACAGTACATGGAAAAGATTAAAGTAGGAATTATAGGTGCTGCTGGCTACACCGCAGGCGAACTGATAAGAATTTTATTACATCATGACTTTGTTGATTTGGTTTCGTTAGTCAGTGAAAGTCAATCAGAAACGCCAATTTCTGATGTTCACAAGGACTTAGTCGGATTGACAAACCTGAATTTTTCAAGAACACTGGATCCATCGGCTGAACTCATTTTTTTATGTAAAGGACATGGAGAGTCTTCGAAAATATTAGCACTAAATCCTGAGTATTTAATGAAAAAAATAATTGATCTCAGTCAAGATTTTAGGCTCGATGGTAGTCATGATTTTATTTATGGACTGCCTGAGTTTTATTCTTCTCAAATTAAAAAGGCGCAGCATATAGCCAATCCAGGTTGCTTTGCCACATCTATCCAGTTAGGTATTTTACCAGCATTGAAGGCTAATGCTATCTTAGGAGAGATACATATTTCGGGTATTACAGGGTCAACTGGTGCAGGTCAATCATTAAGTTCAACATCACATTTTACTTGGCGGCATTCCAATGCCAGCGTTTATAAGCCATTGAATCATCAACATTTGACTGAGGTAGGAGAACAAGCCAAGATTCAATCCCCATCTTTCGATAATAGAATTAATTTTATTCCTTACCGCGGTGCTTTTACGCGGGGCATTATTACCACTTCCTATTTCGATACGGAGCTTAGTGACGAGGCGCTCAAGTCTATATATTTTGATGCATATAAAAACGCCGCGTTTACTACAGTGATTGACACCAATCCTGACCTTAAGCTTGTCGTGAATACCAATAGAGCAATGATATATCCTTGCGTTATTGGCGGTCAGGCGGTGGTTATTTCTATCATAGATAATTTGTTAAAGGGAGCTTCTGGGCAAGCAATACAAAATATGAATTTGATTTGCGGTTTTGAAGAAAAAATAGGATTAAACCTTAAACCAAGTATTTTCTAATGAAAAACAATAAGATTGCCGTATTGGGTACAGGAAACCTAGGGAAGTCCATAGCGCTCGGGATTTTTAAAGAAGGATTGAGGTCTGCTGATGAAATAATATGTGTTAAGCGTCAATTATCAGCGCTGGACGATATGAAGTCATTTGGTTTTGAGTTATCAAAAGATGCTGCATACGCAGTGTCTGAAGCTGAGACTGTTTTGCTTTGTGTACAACCAAAACAATTATCCAGTTTGTTAAAACAGATTAATCCGTTTCTGACTTCAAGGCATGTTTTAGTATCAGTAATTACGGGAGTCGCTATCTCGGAAATTGAAGAACAGATTGAGGCGGAAGTCACTGTGATCAGGGCAATGCCAAATACTGCTATAGCTATTGGAGAATCCATGACCTGTATTGCTAGTAATTTATCGTCAAATGACCCAAATTTATTACTTGTAGTTGATGTTTTTGAAACGCTTGGAAAAACACTGGTTATAGAAGAAAGGCTTATGCAAGCAGCTACAGTGCTTGGTGCTAGTGGTATTGCCTTTTTCATGAGATATTTGCGCGCAGCTACACAAGGAGGTATACAGATGGGATTTCATCCAGCTGAAGCTCAACTCATAGCGGTACAAACAGCCAATGGAGCGGCAGGATTAATCTTAGAAAATGGGCAACACCCAGAGGTAGAAATAGATAAAGTCACGACCCCTCAGGGCTGTACTATTGAAGGATTGAATGAAATGGAACATCAAGGCTTTAGTTCATCTTTGATTAAAGGTTTGATGACGTCATATCATAAAATTAATAATATTAAATGAAGCATTTTGATGTCTATCCGAGATATCCATTAAACATAACACAAGGTGATGGATGCTATGTTCGCGATGATAAAAATAACAATTACCTAGATTTTTACGGTGGTCATGCCGTTGTTTCTATAGGTCATAATCATGCTCATTATATAAAAAGAATAACAGAACAGTTAAATAAAATAGGATTTTATTCGAACTCAGTAGAAATGCCTATTCAGGATGAATTGGCTACTAAATTGGGTGAGCTTTCTGGTTATCCAGATTATGATCTGTTTTTATGTAGCTCTGGGGCAGAGGCGAATGAAAATGCCATGAAATTGGCCTCTTTTCATACTGGAAAATCAAAATTCATTGTTTTTGAAAAAGGCTTCCATGGTAGGACCTCATTGGCTGTAGAAGCCACTGACAATGCCAAAATTCAAGCGCCATCCAACCATACAGGTAATATTATTCGTCTACCGCTCAATGATATTGATGCTGTAAATAGAACTGTTTCAGAGAACGATATTGCAGCAATAATGATTGAAGGGATTCAAGGCGTTGGAGGTATTAATATTCCCGACGATAGTTTCTTACAAGACTTAAGATCTGTTTGTGATCAAAATGACGCATTACTTATCCTAGATGAAGTGCAGTCTGGTTTTGGTAGAACAGGTAAATTTTTCGCACATCAATATGCTAATATTCAAGCAGATATTATATCAATTGCCAAAGGCATGGGTAATGGTTTCCCTATAGGCGGTGTGATTATTTCACCAAAAATAAATGCTTGGCCTGGCATGTTGGGAACTACTTTTGGTGGCAATCATCTTGCTTGCGCTGCTTCACTTGCTGTTTTAGAAGTTATTGAAAAGGATTCTTTGATTGAAAACACTAAGAACAAAGGTTTGGAGCTTTTGGACTTTTTAGGTCAAATAGAACAGTTCAAAAATTTAAGAGGCAGAGGCTTGATGATAGGTTTTGAGGTAGAAGAACTGGCGAAAGATTTTAGAAATAAATTACTCTTTGATTTTAGAATATTTACTGGGTCTGCAACTGGGGCGCACACTATTAGGTTGTTGCCTCCATTATGCATCGGTGATACTGAAATCAATCATTTTAAACAAGGTATTCATTCACTACTCAATTCCAATGCAGCAGTTTCTATCTCTTGAAGATGTATATGACCCCATTTCGCTCGCGAAAGAAGCGATCAGACTCAAATCGAGTCCTTTTGCCGACGCGAGTCTTGGAAATAATAAGGTTCTTGGCATGATCTTTTTCAATACAAGTTTGAGGACAAGAATGAGTACTACAAGAGCTGCTTATAACCTCGGCATGAAAGTGATATCTTTAAATGTTGGGAATGACAGTTGGCAGCTCGAAATGGAGGATGGAGCCGTTATGGACGGAGGAAAGGCTGAGCATATCAAAGATGCAGTACCTGTCATGAGCCAATATTGCGATATTCTAGCCGTGAGATCATTTGCAGGTTTGGTTGATAGAAATGATGATTATACAGAGTCAACAATCAATGCTTTCGCAAAATATTCAACAATTCCTATTGTAAATATGGAATCAGCAACTGTTCATCCGTTGCAATCATTGTCTGATTTGATGACGATTTTGGAAAGGAAAATTGAAAAGCCTAAAGTGGTACTCACTTGGGCACCACACGTCAGATCCCTTCCACAGGCCGTCGCGAATAGTTTCTCTAATTGGATGCTAGCCAGTAAACTTGATTTAACCATTGCTCACCCTGAAGGCATGGATTTGGATAGCAAGTTTACTTCTGGAGCCAAAATTGTGAATGATCAGAGACAGGCTTTTGTAGATGCAGATTTCATTTATGTTAAAAACTGGTCAAGTTATACGGATTATGGGAAAGTGCACAATGACTCGTCCTGGCAGGTCAATCTTGAAAAACTTCAATTGACAAATAATGCAAAACTGATGCACTGCTTACCAGTAAGAAGAAACGTCGTGATTTCAGATGATGCCCTAGATTCAGCACATTCAATCATCAACGAACAGGCCAATAACCGAACCTATTCGGCTCAGGTGGTATTAAAAAAGATACTCGAAAATGGCGCTTGAAGAAATTTATGTTTTTAAAGTAGGAGGGAATGTTATTGAAGACACGACGAAGCTTCATGATTTTTTAAATTCTTTTGCCCAGCTATCGGCAAGAAAAGTACTCATTCACGGTGGTGGAAAAGTAGCTACAAAAATGGCTGCAGAAATGGGAGTGGAAGCTCAAATGATCGAAGGACGAAGGATTACAGATGCAGCCATGCTTGACATTGTAACGATGGCCTATGGAGGAAAGGTAAATAAAAATATTACAGCAAAGTTGCTCTCCTTGAACCAGAAGGCTGTAGGTATTTCAGGGTTTGATGGGGGGCTATTGTTATCGACAAAAAGACCAATCAAAAATGGTATTGATTATGGTTTTGTGGGGGACATTTCAGAAGCTAATTCAGCACTGATTAAAGTACTAACAGATGCTTCATTTATACCCGTGATTGCTCCATTAACTATGGATTCTGCTGGGCAAATATTAAATACAAACGCAGATACCATCGCCAGCGCAGTGGCTACTATTTTATCAGAAACTTATACTGTGAGATTGGTTTATGTTTTTGAATTGGCAGGAGTGATGGGAGACCTTAATGATGAAACTACGCTCATAAAACATATTTCCCAGGCTAATTATTCCAATCTCAAAGAAGCTGGAGTTATAAAAGATGGAATGATTCCTAAGTTGGATAATTCCTTTCAGGCAATAGAAAAAGGAGTAGCTGAAGTTTCAATTATTCATTATTCTAAAATAAACGAATTAAATAACAGAACATTTGATGGCTATACTCGAATCCAATAACATTAATGCCTATTATGAAGATGCGCTGATCTTACTTCAAAAACTCATTTCCACACCAAGTTTGAGCAAAGAGGAAGACCAAACGGCCAAAATATTGGAAGATTTTTTTGATTCAAAATCAATTAACTATCACCGAAAAGGAAATAATATTTGGGCATTCAATAAATTCTTTGATGCAAAAAAGCCAACCATTTTATTGAACTCTCATCATGATACGGTGAAGCCTAATAAGGGGTATACTAAAGATCCATATGAACCTCAAATAGCTGAAGGTAAGCTATTTGGGCTTGGTAGCAATGATGCAGGTGGTTGTTTAGTATCTTTAATTCTTACCTTCCATCACTTCTATGATAAAGATATGCCTTATAACCTGGTGATGGCTGCTACAGCGGAAGAGGAAAATTCGGGGCTTGGTGGAGTTGAATTGATTTTAGACGAAATTGGTTTAATTGATTTTGGAATAATAGGTGAGCCTACAGAAATGAAAATGGGTGTTGCCGAAAAAGGATTAATGGTGCTCGATTGCTATGCGCAAGGTAAATCCGGTCATGCGGCCAGAGATCAAGGGGTTAACGCTATTTATGAAGCATTAACAGATATCGAATGGTTTAGAAATTATGCTTTTGATAAAATATCCAATTCGCTAGGTGCTGTAAAAATGTCTGTTACCATGATCAGCGCAGGATATCAACACAATGTGGTGCCTGATACTTGTCATTTTGTGGTCGATGTAAGAACCACCGATTTATACGATAACACGACTACTTTGGAAATTATCAAAGAACATGTAAAGTGTAGAGTAGAAGCTCGCTCCACACGCTTGAACTCTTCTTATTTGCCTGAAAATTATCCAATATCAAAAGTCGCCGATGATTTGAATATCGAAAAATTCGGTTCGCCAACTACCTCGGATCAAGCGGTCATTCCCTATCCAACATTTAAAATGGGTCCAGGTAGGTCAGAAAGATCTCATACACCTGATGAATTCATATTTGTCAAAGAAATAGCGCAAGGAATAGAGGGCTACATCAATTTATTATCCAACCTTTTTGTGAGTATAAAATGAAACTTTGGGATAAAGGACAAAGTATTGACGAACTTTTTGAGCGGTTCACAATAGGGCAAGATCCAATTTTGGATGTGCTATTAGCGCACTATGATGTGATTGGTAGTAACGCGCATGTCAAAATGCTGGGAACCATAAACCTTTTGGAAAAAGAAGAGGTAGTTCAAATTATTGATTGTCTTGCTCATATTGATCAACTTATTACGGACGGAAAGTTTGTTATTGAGGAAGGCATAGAAGACTGTCATAGTCAAATTGAGCTGATGCTCACAAGAGAGCTTGGAGATGTAGGTAAGAAAGTGCACAGTGGTAGATCGCGAAACGATCAGGTTTTGACCTGTCTAAAGCTATTTGCGAAAGATCAACTACATCAAATTGCAGAACTAGTTAAAACTCTTTTTGATCTTTTACAGGCTAAAAGTGAGGCGAATAAAAATACTTTAATGCCTGGTTATACCCATATGCAAGTGGCTATGCCATCTTCCTTTGGATTATGGTTTGGAGCGTATGCAGAAAGTTTGGTTGATGACTTATATCTTTTAAAAGCAGCCACTGAAATCTCAGACCAAAACCCACTCGGCTCAGCAGCGGGATATGGCTCTTCTTTTCCACTTGATAGAGAAATGACGACCAAAGAAATGGGATTTGGTAATCTCAACGTGAATAGTGTATATGCTCAAATGACCAGAGGCAAATTGGAGAAGTCTGTCGGTTTTGCCTTATCCAGTTTAGCGGGTACAATTGCCAAATTATGTATGGATGTTTGCATGTATAGCGGAGCGAACTATGACTTTTTCTCCATTGAAAAAAAATATACCACCGGGTCAAGTATTATGCCTCACAAGCAAAATCCTGATGGTTTTGAATTGGTAAGAGGAAAATGTAACCAAATACAGGCCATGCCTTATGAACTCAGCTTGATACTGGCCAATCTGCCATCAGGCTATCATCGAGATCTTCAAGTGTTAAAGGAAAAGTTTGTGCCTACACTGTTAACCATGAAGGACATCTTGGTGATTGTCACCAAGATGTTAGAAAATATGGCAGTCAACGAAGAAATAGTCAATGATCCAAAATACGATTTATTGTTTACCGTAGAAGAAGTCAATAAGCTTGTTTTGGAGGGTATACCTTTTAGAGACGCATATAGACAAGTTGGGGCAAAGATTCAGGCAGGTAACTACAAACCCAATAAAGACATTGATCATACACATCTCGGGTCAATTGGAAACCTAGGGACTGCAAATATTAAGCGTAAGTTTACTGCGGCTTATGATTATTTCGGGTAACATTTCGATAATATTTGATAAGGCATAAAAAAAGGGAGCATCGCTCCCTTTTACTTTTTACAGTTGAATATTTTTAATTCACTTCCAATTCAAAATCGATTGGTAGTTTAACAGTTGTTGCAATAGCTTGACCGTTTTTATCAGTAGCAGGCGAAAATTTCAAGTTTTGAATTTCCTTTTCTACTGCAGCCGCTAATTTTGGACAATTAGCGATAATCACCTTGTTTTTAGTTACCTCGCCCATTTCATTGATATCAAGCAAGACAACCACTCTACCTTCTACCGCTTGCTGTCTTGAAGCAATAGGGTAAGTTATATTTTCAATTACCTCAGACATGTTCAAAGCCTGAACTTTAGTAGAAACGGGATCTGAACCGGCAAAAACTGTTAATGTTCCAACAATTAATAATGCGAATAATATTGCTCCTCTTTTCATGATCGTTTCTGTTTTGTTACTTTAACTATAAGGCAATATTACCACATTATTAATTAATTAACAATTCCGTAACATTGTAATTTGCAAAGCTTCGATAAAACATACTTTTTGGTCGATGATTCAAAATTGATCGATCTCCCGAAGGCTTTATTTCTATCTTTATCTTATGAGTTTACCTTTTCATATTTACCGATCATCCGCTGGGTCGGGAAAGACTTTTACATTGGCCAAAGAGTACATCAGGCTTGCATTATCTAAACCTCACGGATTTAAAGAAATTTTAGGTGTGACTTTTACTAACAGGGCCACCGAGGAAATGAAGTCACGAATCGTCGAGATTCTAGAGGAGCTCTCAGAAGGTAAGACACATCCAATGACTGATTATCTAATATCTAGTCTGGAGATTGACACCAATACACTGAGAAAAAGAGCAAAAAGCGCTTTAACCGATATCCTACACCAATATGGTCGGTTTTCTGTTGTCACTATTGATAGTTTTTTCCATCAGGTCATTCGGTCGTTTGCCAAAGAAATGGGTCTTCAAGGCACTTTTTCCATAGATCTTGATTTGAATAATGTCATGGAGCGAGTGATTGACAATATGCTGTTGGATATTGGTACGGAGGAGCATGTGACTTTAAGAAAATGGTTAACGGAGTTTGCCGAAAACAGGGTAGAACAAGGAACTAATTGGGATTTTAGAGCAGAGATTAAGAAACTGGCTTCAGAAACGCTTAAGGAAGAATTCAAAGCGCATAGTCAGGCTATTGCCGAGTTGAGCAAATCACCCGAACTTTTTGGTAATATCAAAAATGAATTGAATGGGACAATAAAAAATTTCAAAACTACAATATCGAGTATTTGCGCAGAGGCCATAGCGCTCATAGAGTCTAAAGGAATAGACCCAGCATGGTATAAAGGAGGTTCGACGCAAAGTCCTGCACTGATTTTTTATCGGATAGAAACCAGAGACAAACCCTATGAACTCACCAAAACACAACAATCGAAATATGGTCAACCAGAGACTTGGATCAAAGTAAAAGATCCAAATGATCCAATCTTGGCAGAAGCTATTGCTGCAGGTTTAGGCAGGCTTTATGATCAGCTCATTGATTTTATTAACGAAAATACCATCGCTTATCGTTCTGCGCTGGAGACTTTTAGGTATCTCTACACTTATGGTATTTTATCCGAAATCAATCATTACTTAGAAAAATACCGCGATGACAATGATGTAATGCTGATCGCCGATTTACCTGATTTTCTCAACCAGATTATCAACGATAGCGAAACGCCTTATATATATGAAAAAGTGGGTAGCCGATATGCTCATTATTTAATCGATGAGTTTCAGGATACATCAAGTTTTCAATGGAATAATTTCAAGCCCTTGGTTAAAAATGCGGCGGATCAGCTGGACTTTTCGATGGTAGTTGGAGATGTGAAGCAATCCATCTATCGTTTCAGAGGTGGTGACTGGGAACTGCTCCAATCAAAAGTAAAACAAGACATTGGCGGACAGTATCCTGAGGCGATCATTAAGGAAGAAAACCTTGACATCAATTGGCGCAGTGATGCCAATGTGATCAATTTCAACAATACGCTTTTCTTAAACTCGGTGGGTGTTGCTATAGATTTTTTCTTAAAAAGTATCGAAGAAGTGCAAGATGGCACTATCAAAAAGAATATCCATATACAGATTAAAGATGCTTTTGGTATTTACCATGATGTGGCTCAAAATGTAGCTCCTCATAAAAAGGACAAGGATCAGGGGGCTGTTCGCGTGGAGTTTATCCCTGATGAGCGTGGCGCTGAAGTGCATTGGAAAGAAGAATCGATAGCGCAAACCATCGCACAAGTAGAAATGCTGCAACGTGAGGGTTATGAACTCCGCGATATCGCTATTTTGACAAGATGGAATAAGGAAGGTAAGCAGTTGGCCGACGCATTTGTGCAGTATAAAAATTCCTCATCGGCAGACCCGTCTTTACGTTATGATGTGATCAGTTCGGAAGCGCTCTATTTAACATCAAGCCATGTGGTTCGCTTTATTGTTTCTCTGATAAAATGGCTTCAAGATGAGGCCAACACGGTGGTGCTCACGGAGTGGTACTATGAATATCGGAAATACATAATAAAAGACCCTCAACCAGATAATGAAATCATAACTACCTTTCAAAACTGGGAACAATTCGTTCCTCAGGATTTTGTACAACAAAAAGACTTCATCAAATCATTACCCGTATTTGAGTTGATGGAAGAGGTGATTCGCGTTTTCGAATTGGCTCAAATCAAGGAAGAAATTACCTATCTGCAAGGATTTCAGGATGCCATATTGGATTATTCAAAAAACGAAAGAGGTGATATTTCTTCCTTTTTAGAGTGGTGGGAAGAGGTGAGAAAGGAACGAGCCATTCAGGTATCGGACGACAATAACGCCATTAAAATTCTGACGATTCATAAATCTAAAGGGCTTGAATTTCCAATTGTACTGATTCCATTTTTAAACTGGTCAGCCGATCATATCACCACTGGCTTGAGAGACACGATCATTTGGTGTCATGGTGGCAACCTAGCGCCTTACAATAAACTGCCCATTATTCCTTTGCGATATGGAGAAGCGCTGGTCAGTACTTATTGGGCCGAGTATTATTATCAAGAAAGGCTTAAGGTATTTCTGGACAATGTGAATGTATTGTATGTTGCATTGACCAGAGCGGTAAATTATTTGTGGATTGCGGCTCCCAAGCCTAAAAATCCAGAGAAACTCACACATATTAACGACTTGTTGTTCAGCTCATTAAGCGACGAAGGATGGAAGGAAGATGGTCTTTTGTGGGAAAAAGGCTCCATCACCAAAAACACAAAAGCCAAGGAAGAAGTCAGAGAATATGCTTTGAGCACTTATCATTCGCATTTTTGGAGAAATAAGATAGCTATTAAAAAATCAATCTCTTCCCAACTTGGCGATAATCCGTTTTTAGAAGCCACTCAAAAAGGGATTAAAATCCATGATTTGCTCAGTCAGGTCAGATATCTTTCAGATTTGGAATCGCTTGATGAGACTACCCGAAACAAAATTGAAAGGATCGTAACGAGTGAAAGTATTGCCTCTTGGTTTGATCCACAGTGGCAGGTGGATGTGGAGGTTCCAATAGTATTGCCAGGTGGTGAGGTGAAAAGGCTTGATAGAATCAATACCAATTCGGAGCAAACAGTCATCATTGATTACAAAACTGGTGAGCCAAGAAACAAAGATCAAAACCAGGTAGCTGGGTATATTAAACTCTTGCAAAAAATGGGACGAGAAAAGGTCTCAGGACGTTTGATTTATCTACAAGATCTCACCGTATTAACCGTACGGGTCTAACATTCAAAAAATATAGCATTGACTTTTATAAAAGATATCGCTCGAAGTTTAATTGATAACCACGCGTCATTTGACAATGTTACGGTGGTTTTTCCCAATAGAAGAGCTGGTTTGTTTTTAATACAAGCCTTGGGTCAAATTGTCGACAAGCCTACGCGCTTGCCTCAGATTTTGAGTATGCAGGATTTTGTCTATCGCCACTCAAAACTCGAACAAATAGAAACACTGGAAGCGGTATTTCAACTATTTGAAGTGTACAAAAAACACCGACCTACGGAAGAATCTTTCGACCAATTCTTCTTTTGGGGAGAAATGATCATTCGAGATTTTGAGGAAATAGACCAGTATTTGGTCAACCCACAGCAGCTTTTTACCAGCATCAAATCACAAAAAGAGCTGGACGAAGAATTTTACTTTTTGTCCGACGAAGAACGAGAAACGATACTAAAATTTTGGAGCACATTTTTACCTGAAGCAACTCGCACACAAGAAGCATTTCTTCAAACATGGAAAATTCTTTTACCTGTATACGAGGCATTTAAAAGTCATCTTTTAGACCAAAAACAAGCTTATGGCGGGCTTATCTACAGAGAAGTAGCGGAGCAAATTGCCGAAACAGTTTTGGATGAAAAGGAGGAGGTCTATTTCGCTGGTTACAATGCCCTCACATTTGCAGAAGAAAAGATCATAAAGTATTACGTTCGTGAAGCAAACGCGAAGATATTTTGGGATATTGACAATTATTACTTTCGAGACAAGAAACAAGAAGCGGGTTTTTTTCTAAGAGAATATGCCAATGATTCTGTCTTGGGTAAAACGTTTCCAAAGGAGGTGCCCAATCGCTTCAAATCCGAAAAGAACTTTCAAAAGACAGGCGTCAGTCTAGAAGTAGGACAGGTCAAAAGTTTGGCCGAATCTCTGGCCGAGTTAGCCAAGGATCCTACCTTCCAAGCTGACAAAACAGTGATTGTATTGCCAAAAGAGCATATGTTATTGCCCGTTTTACATTCTTTACCTGATGAAATAGACAAAATCAATATTACCATGGGTTATCCACTTAAGGATACGCCAGTATTTAGTTTATTGGAAAGTGTGCTGTTGCTCCAATATTACAGAACGGACGAGCTTAAAGGAGCCAAATATTACTATAAGCCCATTGTTGAATTGCTCAATCATCCATTACTTTTTTCTCTCGAAGATGAGCGCATAAAGTCTTTGATAAAGTCAATAAAGAAGGGGAATCTCATCCGGCTCGATGAAAATGACCTGACCTTTGAGCACCCCTTGTTGAAAATAATATTTGCCAAGCGCGACCAGGCGTTTCACTATTTGAAGAGTATTCTTCATGGTTTACATGACACTTGGAAAGACAAAGGGCATGATCTGGAGTTAGAATTTATCGAAAACTTCTACGGACACATTACGAAACTGGAAGAGATGATGGGAGCTCGAGCGAATGAGTTGAGTTATGATTTCCTGATAAAACTCTTCAGAAGACTAGCCAGGAGCTTAAAAGTGCCGTTTACCGGAGAGCCGCTACAAGGCTTGCAAATCATGGGGATTTTGGAAACTAGAAACCTTGATTTTGACCATGTGTTCGTTTTGAATATGAATGAAGACAGCTGGCCGGCTGCCGCTAAAAAGGGTTCATTTATTCCATACAACATTCGAAAAGCATTTGACTTGCCTGTCAACGATCATCAAGACGCTATTTATTCGTATCTCTTTTACCGATTGCTCCAGCGCGCTCAAAATGTGCATTTTTATCACAATACGGTCTCAGAGTTCAATGTCAATGGAGAGGTTAGTCGATTGGTAAAGCAGTTGGAGTTTGAGTCTGGCTATAAAATTCCTCACCGGATACTTTCCAACCCAATACAAACTACGCCGGCAGAGGAAATTCGTGTGGAAAAAACACCGATTATACTACAGCGTTTGTCGCGCTACTTAGTAGGTTATACTGGCAAGGATCAATCCCGAATTACGCCATCTGCATTGAGCACTTATTTGGATTGTTCACTGAAATTTTATTTCAAATACGTGGAGAAACTCTACGAGCCCGATGAGGTGCAAGAAGAAATGGATCCGATGCTATTTGGAAATATTCTTCACAATAGTATGGAGACCTTGTACAAGAATTTTCTAGGGAAAGAGACCTCAAAAATTGTCCAGCCTCAGGATATATTTTGGATTAGAGAAGGAATCGAAACAGTCATTAATAAAGAGTTTATCAAGCATTATGGTATCAAAAATGTAAAGAAATTTAAGCTCGAAGGGAGATCGATCATTGCAGCCGACATTCTTAAAAAATTCATCAATAAGATACTGGACTATGACGAAGCATATGCTCCGTTTAAGATTATTGGCTTAGAGGCCGGAACCAAGGAAGGCTACACCATTGACTTCCCTATCAATATTGACGAGACTCGGCAAAGTGTGAGGCTTAAAGGTATTATCGATAGGCTCGATATCAAAGAAGGAACCGTGAGGGTTATTGATTATAAAACTGGGCGAGATTCCAAGTCCTTTGGTGATATTGATGCGTTGTTTTCGAAGGAGAACCGAGACGCTAAAGCTATTTTTCAGGTCTTTTTTTACGCTTATTTATTCGAATCCAACAGCCCAATAGAATATAATGTCTTGGAGCCTGCTATTTTCAATAGCAAAGACTTGTTCGATAAGAAATTTGATTGGCGTGTATTGCTAAAAGAGAAAAAGTCACCTGTTGTTGCGATTAAAGAATGGCGCAGATATAAGGAAGATTTCGTCGATCGCTTGAGCGAACTACTTCATGAGGTGTTTGATCCTGAAATATCATTTGAGCAAACGGAAGATGTGAAAAGATGCAGTTATTGCACCTACAAGGAGATTTGCAATAGATTATAGATAAGTATATGCTCTGTTTTTGCGAGATGAGCCATGGTATTTTGTGTTGAGTTGGCAATAAAAAATTCCATCTCAACACTGACCCATAAGGATCATAAATCAAAAAGAGCCTTCATCGCCTCTACTTCGGTAATTATTCTACCCAGCCTTTTCTCAATTTTTGCGCAGATTTGGAGACCTTATTTTCATCAATCCATTGTAAGGAAATGGTTGGGTTTTGACTAGTAGTGAAACTAGATTTTACCGTTTCGCCCATTTGCTCAAAGCTGATGGTATATGTTTTACCAACTTCCAGACTCTCAATAATATCATTGTAACTATTTTCTGCCGTAATCGCCATCTCATTGATTGACAGTATTTTATCGCCTATGCTTATGCCTGCATCGTAAAGTGGGGTATTATAAAATGGATATGCCTGAACCACGCCTTGATCATCCACGCGGCTCATGCCACTATTTACTTTTGAAGGGTTGGCAAGTGTATAGGTGACGCCTATTTTTTCAAAAAGTTGTTCAAAATTGGGTAGTTCAGAGGCCAGAATGTGTTGATCAAAAAAGTTGTTAGCAAAAGTAGCGTTGGTGTATTCCGTTAACGTTTTTCGTAATTCGTTGATCGTATAAGGTTTCTCTGTTTTTCCGTACTTTTTCCAAACGAGTTTCATAAAGCCATCGAGCGATTTTTTTTGTTCGGTTCTGAGCATAAGATCGAGTCCCATACCCAATACTTCACCGTAGGAATAGTAGCTCACAAAAGTATTGCTGTAGTTCGTTTCGTCATTGGCAACACCTGCATCGGTAAAAGTCGCATTTTGACTCATTTGAATAGGATTTCTAATCGTTCGTCCTGGAAAATCTTTCACATAGTTGAAAGTTCTATTAAATTTTTTAATGAATTCCTCTCCCGATTGAATCCCCGCTCTTGTCAGCGTGATTTCGTCAAAATAATTGGTGAACCCCTCACCAAACCACAATTCGCCGCTCACGTTTCCTTGGTCAAACTGGAAAGGCTCAAGTGTCAAAGGTCTGATTCTTTCAATGTTCCATGCATGGAAAAATTCATGAGCAATGGTGCCCAAAAGTCGTTGAGCATTTTCTTTTAAGTTACCCGTAGAAGTGCAAATGGTGGAATTTCTGTGCTCCATGCCATCACCATGTACCCATGGATTATAAGCACATAAAAAAGTGTATCTCCCAAAATCGAAACTTGGAAGTTCACCAAAAATATCACGTTCCTCGACAACTATTTTCTTCACGTTTTCCACAAAGTCATTGAATTCTGCGGTAGTTCCTTCATGCATCATAGCCACTTCTATTGTCTGTCCATCCACTTGCCAAGAGGCAAAGTCCATTTCTCCAGCCATGATCGGGCTATCCATAAAATAGTACCAATTAGGTGCCCGATAAGTGTTTCCGTCGATCTTTTCTAGCTGAGTGGCTATTCTCCAATCGGGTTTTTGGCTTAAGTCTATATCTACACTTATCGGCAGCTCTTTCAAATCCTTCGTAAACACAAACGAAGCAGGAATATTCAAGTGCAAGCGCTTATTGTCTATGCCTGCGTAAGTGCCATCAGCGTAATTGCCAAAAAGCGTGTACACAAATTTCACGTATCCATCCTTAGTGGCAACTTTCCAGGATAGTGGCGTTTTTCTTACCAGCGTAACCTTTTGCCCATTTTTGTCATAGGCACTTTCTCCATAGATATTTTTCCCAAAATTGTGGATAGCGTATCTTCCGGGTGAAGAGTTAGCGATTTCAAGTAAAAGCGAATCTTTGGATATATTGGTGTACTCAATGGTGATTTCAAGCTCATGATGAACAATGTTTTTTAGATTAAGCTTGTATTTGATAGATTGAGCATGTAGTATGATGGAATAAGTACAGAAAATTATTACGCTAAGGACTCTGATCATTTTTCTTTTAATTATTTCAAATTCGAAGTTGTAGAAAATAGAAGGTTATACAAAGGTCGGCTGCACTATGTTTCTATTCTATGGATTCTGACATTCTTTTTCCACATTGCGCTAGTTAAACGGTTTCTTCGTTTGGAAAAAGGATCATTTTCTTCTAGCGATCAATACATGAACTCATCACTCTATGAAAATGAAAAATTCAATATTAGCCATTCTCTTGATTATATTTCTTTACAACTGCTCAACTAAAAACAAAGAAGACCTCACCGAATCTGCCAGCGAAAGCCAATATACTCCTGAAACATGGATCAGTGAAAGAGTGTTGGCCTCAGCTGAGCGGTTACAAGCTTCGCCCGGCGGAGTGAAAATATTTGCATCAATAGAGGCGCATGGTGGCTTAACACAGTGGTTTAGGAATGGCCCAATTTCGTTTCATTTTAACTATCAGCCACTTGGTGGCGGTACACAACGAAATACTTTTGAGACGGTAGACAAGTGGTCGGCAAAGGCTGTCCACGAGTTAGCTGAAGATAGATCAGTAAAGTTTGGTTGGGATGGGGAGAATGCTTGGCAATATCCTGATACCGCTTCGATAGCCATGAATCCGCGATTTTGGTCCTTGACACCTTATTATTTTTTAGGATTACCCTTTGTATTGGCCGATGATGGCGTGATACTTACCGACATAGAAGATCTGACCTTTGAAGGAAAAGAATATGACTTGGTAAAGGCGACCTACGAAAATGGCACAGGAGATGCCTCTGGCGATTTTTATGTTATTTACATAGATAAAGAAACCAATCTGATGGCAGGTTTACGCTATATCGTGAGTTACCCTGGCTTTTTCCCTGAAGGAGGGCATAGTCCTGAAAAGTTTATGAAAATACTTGGCTTACAAGAAACTTCAGGGATCAAACTGGCTATCGGATACCACACTTATTGGTGGAAAAATGAATCAGTTGGTGAGCATATCACCAAAATTGAAGTATCTGACGTCAGTTTTAACAATGACCTGAATCGAGAATTTTTCCAGATGCCAGCAGGGGCAAAAACTCAAGAAGGTTATTAGTTACATTTTCTTTGAGAAGTGTTGCACGGCTTATGGTAGCTTTGCGGAATGAATCATTTGTCGATTGAGGGATTAGCTAAAAGCTACGATGAGCGCCAGCTCTTTGAGAACCTTACCTTTGGATTAGATCAAGGTCAAAAAGCTGCCTTGGTGGGGGTAAACGGTTGTGGAAAATCAACCTTGTTGAAAATCATTGCCGGATTGGAAACGCCAGACCGAGGAGAGGTGTCTTTTCGAAAAGGTGTAAAAGTTTCATTTCTCCCTCAAAACCCTCATTTTAACGATGAGGATCCTATAGTACAGGCTGTTTTTGGTGAAGACGTAGAAGAGCTCAATGTCATCCGTGATTATGAGATTGCCTTACAAATGGCAGAAGTAGATCCAGAAAATGCACCTGATATTTCCGAGTTAATCGAAAGAATGGACCAACTCAACGCTTGGGATTACGAAAGTCAGGTGAAGCAAATTCTGGGGCAGTTGGGCATTCACAATTTGGAACAAAAAATGGGTGATCTTTCCGGAGGTCAAAGAAAGCGAGTGGCCATGGCCAGAGCTCTTTTGGTTAACCCTGATTTTTTGATCTTAGATGAGCCAACCAACCATCTTGATTTGGAGATCATCGAATGGCTAGAGAATTATCTTGCCACGGCCAATCTTACCCTTTTGATGGTAACACATGATAGGTACTTTCTCGATAAGGTGACCAATGAGATCATCGAAATAGACCAAGGACAGCTTTTTAGATATAAAGGCAATTATCAATATTTTCTCGAAAAGAAAGATGAACGCGAAGCGCAAGATGCTTCTACCGTAGGGAAAGCCAAAAACCTCTTAAGGAAAGAGCTTGAGTGGATGCGCAGGCAGCCAAAAGCGCGTGGAACCAAAGCAAAATATAGAGTGGAAGCTTTTCATGAAACCAAGGAAAAGGCTTCTAAAGATGTGAGCAAGGCGAGTCTTGAAGTCAACCTAAAAGGTGAACGCCAAGGCAAAAAGATTCTTGAGTTGCAGGATATATCCAAAAGTTTTGACGATTTGGTCATTTTAGACAAATTCAATCACGTTTTCCAAAGGAAAGAACGTGTGGGTATCGTCGGGCCAAATGGTGTAGGTAAGTCCACTTTCCTAAACATTCTCATGGGCAATATAGCCCCTGATAGTGGCGAAATGGAATTGGGACAAACGACCAAGTTTGGTTATTACACGCAGGAAGAGCAAGTATTCAAACCGGAGATGCGCGTATTGGATGTGGTAAAAGAAGTTGCCGAGGTAATCAAACTTGCCAACGGTTCTGAAATAACGGCCTCACAATTGCTGAATCAGTTTTTGTTTCCGCCAAAAATGCAATTTAATGTTGTCGGAAAGTTGAGTGGTGGAGAAAGGCGCAGGTTACAATTATTGCGTGTACTCATGCTCAATCCCAATTTCTTGATTCTCGATGAGCCAACCAACGATTTGGATCTACTTACGCTCAATGTTCTGGAGGATTATTTAGATACGTTTGAAGGATGTTTGATGATTGTAAGTCATGATCGATATTTCATGGATCGGTTAAGTGATCATTTATTCGTGTTTCAGGGTGAAGGAAAAATCAAAGATTTTCCAGGGAACTACACTGATTTAAGAGAATCAGGTTTAATGCCATCTTCAGGCGGAGGCCAGTCAGGAAACACGGAAAGAAAGACGAAAAATACCGACCAAAAACCAGAACCAGCCAAAGTCGTAGAACCAGTAAAAAAACTTTCTTACAATGAGCAAAGAGAGTTCACGGCATTAGAAGAGGAAATGAGCAAACTCGAAGCTAAGAAAGCGGAGACAGAGAAAGTCTTAACCAAAGAAACCGAATACGCCAAGCTGCAAGAATTGGCTACTATCCTTGATAAGATCAAAGAGGACTTGGAATCTAAAGAAATGCGTTGGTTAGAGTTGAGCGAACGCGCTTAAATTTTATATTAGCAAGCTCAAGTAGTTTAAAAAAGACCTATGAACCTTTTATTGCTTATTTACTTTTTAGCGCTACCTCAACAATTCAATTGGGTGAGTTTTAGCATGGTGAAGCGCATCAATAAAACGGGCGTTACTTCTTGGATGGATGCAAGAATTCATTTTGATAAAAGTGGGGATATGGTTACCTATTTTACTAAACCTCAAGAACTTTATGTGCTCAATAATGCTGATGGAGAACTCAAGGTGTACAACCCAAAAGAGAACTCGGTATTCAAATCAGTAAATTATAATTACAGTAGCCAGCATACACCCATATTTTATTTTTTGAATGAAAAAGAAAATATGGGCTTAGAGGAAGCAGGTTATGAAATATCCACTTCCGAAGTAAATGACATGCTCTTAATTACCAAATGGACACCTCCTAAAAAATCTGACATAGATCTCAGTTATATAGAAGTTGTCAATGACGGAGAAAAGAATGTGTATCAGGGTTTTTATGACGATGAGGGTGTGTGTTTCAAAAAAGTATTCTATTACGATTTTGAAAATGTCGGAGGAAAAGCCGTTCCTAAATCAATTACGGAGATCGATTTTATCGAAGAGGATTCTGTAATAAGTAAAACGACATTCAGCGACTTCATTTTAAACGACCCAATAGATAGAGAAATCCTCGATTTGAAAATCCCTGAAAATGCTAAACTTTTGAGTAAATGAGGTATTTAATCGTGATTGGCTCATTGTTATTCACTTTACAACTGAGTGCGCAGGAAATAGTCAAAAGTGATCTTGAATTAATCAAAATCACCACCGAATCGGGGATTCAGCAGGAAAAGGAGATGTCAGGCCTTTTTAAAATTTACCAAAAACATATTTCAGAGCAGCTCATAAGTGACTGTATTTATGAAGAGTCCTGCTCACACTTCAGTCAAGGTGCTATCAAGGCCTATGGGCCAATCAAAGGGTTTGTCATGACTTTGGATAGACTCACAAGATGTTCAAGAGCTTCTTATGCAGAAACACCTCGGGTGCGAATAAACGATAATGGCAAAATAATAGATCATTGGGATGCTTATAAAAATATTAAGTAGCCTCATCGCTATTCTGAGTTTTGTTGATTTAGCTTATTCTCAGTATTCATTTAAGCAAGAGATCAATTTTATTGAGCATTTAAATGAATTAAAAACCTACGATGATGCACTTTTTCATCTTCGAACGCTGAAAACTAATAGCCAAGGTCAAGCTGATACCATTAATTTTTGGCAAGGAAAATTACATTATCGAAAGAAAAGCTTAGCTCAATCTATCAATGCGTTCAATCAGGTCTCTAGTTCTGTGAGGCCATTATACAGACAGGCAAGATTTCAAAGTTCGCTGCAACTTGCCTATTTGAACTTATATGATTCGGCCTATCAATATTTAGATAATTATTCAGCCGTGGATGACCTTTATCAGGGACTTCAATATTTTCAATTAGCCTCGATTGGCTTACTGAAACGAGATTTTGACGCCTACGAAAAGAATGCGAATAATTTCGATGGGCTTTATTATGCTTTTAAAGATTATGAGAAAGATTTAACGGGCATTCATGAACTGATTAAGAATAGAAAGTCAAAATCACCACTTTTGGCGGGGATGATGTCTGCTGTGATTCCCGGTTCTGGGAAAATTTATGCGGGTAAGATCGGGCAAGGTGCAATGAGCTTGCTTATCTCTGGAGTATTTGGTTTGCAAACTTGGGAGTCGTACCGAAAAGACGGAGTGAAGAGTGCCAGATTTATCATTTTTGGTAGCCTTTTTTCCGCCTTTTATGTAGCGAATATCTGGGGTAGTGTAGTTACTGTTAAAATGACAGAAATAGAATTTAATGATTCAGCGAATGAAGCAATTTTGGTTAATATGCACGTGCCTTTGCGCGTCTTATTCGATTAAGGGTCAGTCTTATCGGTCAGCAGATACGTTGTTTTCCAAAGGATCTTATGCACAAGCTTCGATCCTTTATGAAAAGGCTTATTTCTTTAATGAGGAAGTAAAATCAAGAGAAACCTTCTTATTAAAAAAAGCGGAATGTAAGAAACGGCTTGGACTATACGAGGATGCTTATCAGACGCTTTCACGCATTCCTATCAAAAAGGATTCCGTATCTCAAGTAGTATCAGCTGAGAAAATTCTGATGGCTTATCTGGAAAATGATGCGCCAAAAGTAGAGAACGAGCTTTTAAAATATAAACTCCGATTTGGAGCCCCAATTTCCAATAACCTTAAAATCATTCAATTTCTCAATTACGTACAATTGGAAAAATTGGAAGACGCGAGAAGCTATTTGACTGCAAACCAAAATCTTTTGTCTGATACGAATCAACTCACTCAGATTGTCCCTGAAAATCTCAAATTTAAGAGCGAAAAGAAAGCGAGAAATCTCTCTATGTTCTTCCCTGGAGTAGGGCAAATGTATGCTGGCTATTGGTTTAAGGGATTGGTGTCAGGTGGGGTACAGGCTGGTTTAATAACCTTCACTGCTTGGAGTTTTTATACTGGTTATTTTTTTACTGGAACTTTATCAGGAGCCGCGCTATTTCAGAATTTTTACGTTGGTGGCATTCGATATTCTGGTCAGTTGGCCGAAAGAAAAAATCAAGAAATAAAAAATAACATTAGCCATCGCTTTTTCCAGCAAATAAAAAATCCCGAGTTGTAGCTCGGGATTTTAATTTTATAATTAAACAAGAGTTGTTAATTACCCCACATAAAGAACTTGTCGTTACCAATAAACTGGCTGATGTCACCTTTAATTGCACCAACTAAGAGAACAACCCAGTCAACTAAAGGAACAATACCGAAAATACCGAAACACGTAACGATATAGATCAATACAAGAGATCCTTTACCGCCCAAATAAACCCTGTGAATTCCAATATATCCAACAACCCAAGCCAAGGCAAAAGCTACCCAAGCACTTTTATCTTGCTGAATACTTTCTGAATTCATAAGCATCTCCAACTGAGCTGCATCAACGGTGAAGTCGATTTGAGTAGATTCTTGCATTACGTTTTCGATTTTTTCATCGTTCACGAAATACTTAGACGAGTTATTGGCATAGCTCGTGCTAAATGCCAAAAGAGCAATAATTAATAGAAAAGTCTGCTTCATATTCTTAAGTTTATAATTAAGCCATGAAAATATTGAAATAATCTACCATTTCAAAAGTTTGCTCCATTGATTTTAAGGTTTTTATTTTAGTGGTAAGTTGACAAATTCTTCTTCTTATGTCGCAACCAAATATTACGTAGGAATAAACACAATCTGCTTGGTTTCAAAGAACTCTTCTTTGAAAAATCTACTGATTTCAGTCACTTGGTGGGGTCTTCGGATTTCGTTGAGTTCGGCTTTTAAGTTTCCTCCCTTTAAGAATATATATCCATTGGCCACTTCTTCGGGGCTATCTCTTTTTATTATTTGGTGTGTCCAGCGCATGAGTTGCTTAGTCTGTGCAACAGCTCTAGAAACGATGAAATCGTACTCACCTTTGAGTTTTTCGACACGATTGTGCTCTGCGGTGATGTTTTTTAAGCCGATGGCTGAAGATACCTCTTTGACCACATTGATTTTTTTCCCAATAGAGTCTACTAAATGAAATTTTGCTTCTGGAAAAATGATGGCTAAAGGAATACCAGGAAAACCACCGCCTGTGCCTATATCGAGGATACGGTCGCCTTTTTCAAATTCAAAAAGCTTAGCAATAGCCAGACTGTGCAGTACATGCCGTATATACAGCTCATCAATATCTTTTCGAGAAACTACATTGATCTTCGCATTCCATTCCTCATAGATGCTTCCAAGAGCATTAAATTGATTTTTTTGACTTTCGCTAAGATCAGGAAAGTAACGGTGGATGATAGATGAATCCACAGGCTATATGTGTTTTTTCTTGTCTTTCACGAGCTCATACATCAGCTCACGGGCTCTGTGAAGTTGTGCTTTCACTGTGCCAAGCGGTGCTTCGAGTTCTTTGGCAATTTCCTCATAGGACAATTCGTCAAAATATCTCAACCTTACCAAACGCTGATACTTGGCGGGTAATTTGGTGACAAACATCTGTACAAGTTCTATTTTTTGCTTGTTGATCGCCTCTTCGTCAGGCATCAGATTTTTATCTTCAACATCGATATTTACCGATTCCCCAGCATCATCAGTAAAAGAGGTATTGAGACTGTAAGTGTCGAGTTTTTTCTTCCGAATAAAATCTATGGCATTATTCGTCGCTATTCTGAAAAGCCACGTGCTAAAAGTGTAGTCTTTTTTGAATCGAGCCAGGTTTTTAAATGCTTTTGCAAAGGCCTCAATCGTAAGATCTTCCGCGTCATCAACATTGCGAACCATTTTTAAGACCATATGATAGACTGGTTTTTTGTACCTATCCATCAAATCTGCGAATGCAGATTCGTCATTGTCTAAGGTCGCCCTATCAATAAGTTTAAAGTCTTGTAGTGCCTTCTCAGAGAATTGCCTCTTTAATTCCATCCGATTTTTTTAGTCAAAACTGATTTTAAAGTCCAAAGTGGTGTGCCAAAAACATAAATGAGATCTACAGCAACAATCCAAACAGGATTCCACTGAAAGCTAAGATGCTTTGCAGTCAGTTTAAGAATTAGTCCTTTAAAAAGTATAAATATTACAAATATGCTCAAAGCAATGTTAACAGAGAGGTTAAAATTAACCAAAATTAAGAAACTCAGCCAGAAAGATGCATGCACTGCAAACCAAATGGCATGTTGCCCTTGATGCTTTGGCCTGTAATGTTTACTTACTGAATAATGCCTCGTTTTCTGCTTTAAGTATTCCTTCCATGTACGTTTGGGAGCAGAATATGTTAAGCTGTCTTTACCAAAAACCACCTGAGTATTGTTATTGCCGGCCAATCTTTGCACCATTAAATCATCATCGCCTCCAACAAGATGCTCAAAACCTTTGAACCCCTGCTTTTCTAAAAACTTGGATTTTCTGTAAGCCATATTTCGACCCACACCCATATAAGGATTGTTTCTGAGCGCACTGGAAATATACCGAGCTGCCGTATTTAATGTTTCATACTGAACAAATGCATTCAATAATCCAATGGATTTGTCATACAAACCAACACCCAAAACCAGATCAATTCTATCCTCTATTTTTTCTCCAAATCGGCGAATCCAATCATTGCTTGCAGGAATACAATCAGCATCTGTGAATAACATCCATTCTGTGGTCGAAACATTGATCCCATGATTGAGTGCATATTTTTTTTCATTCCAGCCTTGCGGTACTTCTTTTATTTCTACAAAGGAAAGGCGAGTATCATCTACGGAGCTTAAATATTCTTTACTCTCATCAGTACATCGATCAAGAATGATTTGGATAAAAAAATTGGCGTAATGCTGTTTGAGCAATTTGGGAATGAGCCGTTTGAGATTTTGTGCTTCGTTGTGCGCGGCAATAATCACCGTGATAGGTATGATCGTTTTGGAAGAATGATGAGAGGCGTTTTTTAAGGTGTTATTATTTTGCAAGTAATGAAACAAATGAATGACTCCAGCGAAAAGCTGAAAAAACAAACCTACAATCAAAACTCCTTCATCCATGATCAAAAAAAGTATTGGACGAGGTACTTTTGCGTCCAATGAAATTTACGCTGCAAAATACAGATTCAAAAAGTAAAGCAAGAGCCGGAGAGCTGGAAACTGATCACGGGAAAATCAAAACGCCAATTTTTATGCCAGTGGGTACTGCGGGCACAGTGAAGGCGGTTCATCAGAGAGAACTTCACGATGACATACAAGCACAAATTATTTTGGGAAATACCTATCATTTGTACTTGCGGCCAGGATTGGAAGTCATCGAAGCGGCAGGCGGTTTACATGGCTTCAACGGTTGGAATAAGCCAATACTGACCGACAGTGGAGGCTATCAAGTTTATTCTTTGGGTGCCAATAGAAAAATAACAGAAAAAGGCGTGATGTTTAAGTCTCATATTGACGGCTCCAAGCACGACTTTACGCCTGAAAGGGTCATGGATGTGCAGCGAATAATTGGTGCTGATATCATCATGGCATTCGATGAATGTACCCCATACCCGTGTGATAAGAAGTATGCGGAGAATTCTATGCATATGACACATCGTTGGCTCAAAAGATGCATCAATCATTTTGATCAGACAACACCTATCTATGGTCATAGCCAGAGTTTGTTTCCAATCGTGCAGGGCAGTACTTATCCTGATTTGAGAAAACAGTCGGCAGAGTTTATTGCTTCACAGGAGCGAGAGGGAAATGCTATCGGCGGATTATCCGTGGGTGAACCTCATGAAGATATGTACGCAATGACGGATTTGGTATGCGATATACTTCCTTCAGATAAACCTCGTTACTTGATGGGTGTGGGCACGCCTACAAACATTTTGGAATGTATTAATCTTGGAGTTGATATGTTCGACTGTGTCATGCCAACTCGTAATGCTCGTAACGGAATGATATATACCACTGAAGGAGAAATAAACATAAAGAATGAAAAATGGAAGTCCGACTTTACGCCAATTGATAGCGGTTTGCCAGGCTATGTCGGCCAGTTTTACACTAAAGCTTATTTACGTCATCTGATTATAAGTAAAGAAATACTGGGTGCGCAAATTGCGAGTATTCAAAACTTGTCATTCTACTTATGGTTGGTGGGTGAGGCACGAACACAAATATTAAATAATACATTTGCCAGCTGGAAAAATAAAATGATAGCCAAAGTAGGACAAAGGCTATAAGCGCATTTTCAAGAAGTCACTGTGAAAAAAATAGATTGGTACATATTCAAAAAGCTGATTACCACATTCGTATATGTGGTGGTGCTGTTGGTATTGATCATTTGCGTCATTGACTTTACAGAAAAAAATGATAACTATATGAAAAATCAGGTTCCTGCCAAGCTGATTTTACAGTATTATCTCACCTTTTTTCCATATTTCGCTATCCTTCTCACACCGATTACCACGTTCATTGCCACGGTGTTAGTAACTGCTAAGATGGCGTCACAAACCGAAATTATCGCTATTTTATCATCGGGAATTAGTTTTCGAAGGATGATGTACCCTTACTTTTATAGTGCCGTGCTTATTGGGGCTTTTAGTTTTGTTTTTATTGGTTACATCATTCCCAATGCCAATAAATTTCGGATCAATTTTGAGTTGGAATACCTCGAAAAACCGTATTATTTCAGCGATAGAAATATCCATTTTAAAATTGGAGCTACTGATTATATTTATATCGACCGCTACAATAATCAACGAGATATCGGATACAATGTAACACTCGAAAGAATCGAAGGGCAAGAACTCAAGGAAAAGATCACTGCGAAGCGAATTCAATGGGATACAACCACCCATAAATGGAGCCTTATCTCTTGGCAAAAAAGAACCATTCTTCCAGATAAAGAGATCATTACCGAAGCGGAAAATGATGCCTCATTAGATACTACCTTGGTATTATCACCTTCTGACTTTCAAAATAAAGAAAGACTGTGGGAAACCTTAACACTTCCCGAGTTGAATGCGCATATAGAAAGGCAGCAGCTAAGAGGAGCTGATGATGTGCAAGTCTATTTGATAGAGAAGTATATTCGATTTATGCAGCCGTTTACAGTGATTATTTTGTGTTTTATAGCTTTAATTGTCTCCGCCAGAAAATCGCGGCGGGGTACAGGTTTTCAGATTGCTTTAGGGTTTTTGATCGCTTTTGTCTTTGTGATACTTTTTATTCTTACCCGAGCGATAGCGGAAGCAGGCACGATGAATCCCATACTGGCTGTGTGGTTGCCCAATATTATTTTTAGTATGGTTGGTATACTATTGTATAACACCGTGCCTCGATGACTCAAAATACCAAAGATTTCGCTTTCCTACATTTTATTGTATTAATATGGGGGTTTACGGCCATTTTAGGTATGCTCATCATTATGCCACCGGTCGAGGTTGTCTTTTTCCGTACTTTTCTAGCTGCAATTGGGCTGGCAGTGGTATTATTTGTTCGTAAAAAATCTTTCAAGCTGAATAGCAAAAAGGATTATCTGATTGTACTTGGCACGGGTAGTTTGATCGCAGCTCATTGGATTCTCTTTTTTTTATCTGCAAGAGTTTCGAATGTTTCAGTTTGCCTTGCGGGGATAGCTACTTGCTCACTTTGGACAAGTTTTTTAGAGCCACTGTCTAATGGGAGAAAAGTCAGGTTATATGAAGTGCTATTGAGCGTTATTGCATTCGTTGGAATAGTGATAATTTTCAATGTAGAGTTCGATTTATACATCGGATTATTGCTTGCTATTTTATCTGCATTTATTGCGGCTGTTTTTACTGTCATCAATGCAAAGCTCTGTCAAAGGCTGGATTCATTCGTCATCACATTTTATGAAATGATAGGCGCTTGTTTTTCTATCGTTATCTTCTTTCCGTTTTACTCTAAAATCGAAGGGGTAGGCGCTTTGAATTTAAGCCCATCGGTGGATGATTGGTATTATTTGTTGATTTTATCAATTATTTGTACTGTTTTTGCTTATTCTTACTCTGTGGAATTAATGAAACGTATATCTGCTTTTTCCGTTAATCTTACTGTGAATTTAGAGCCCGTCTATGGTATCATCATGGCTTTGATGTTTTTTCCTGAAAGAGAAAAAATGACTCCCGGATTTTACGCAGGTACTGGTTTAATATTGCTTTCGGTTTTAATTTATCCAATACTTAACAAGCATTTTCATAGAAAACCTTTAGATACTGATGTTTTAAGATGATTATGCTAGTAGTATGAGGGATAATTAATTAAAAAAATCAATCTTAAAAAACTTAACATAAATGAGTCTATAATTTTGATCTAGTTGCCTAATACAAACTAACTTAATGTAAATTTACCAAGTGGCTCATTGGTTTTAGCCTAAAATACCATAGAGCGCTTTGTGATAATAGATAATTGGAATCAGATAAAAATAAAAAGGAGAATATATCATTTATTAAGCGAACGGAAACTTTCAAAATTTTGAAAAAGCTCTTTTCGTTCTAATAAAAACAACAAATAAAATGACCGCAAATTAATATTAAAAAATGGCTCAAGAAATCTGGAAAGAATATGCTGATGAAAAATATAGATCCACTTTTTTGGTATCTAATTATGGTCGTGTAAAAAGTAGGCCGAGAAATAAGCCAGGCGAAGAAATTCTGCTTTCAGGCTATAAAAATGCCGGATACAACGCCATCCCTACACGTAAAATTGATGGTAAGAACACTTTAATATACGTTCATAAGATAGTAGCAAACTTATTTGTGGAGAATCCCAAGGAGGAAAAGTGGATTATCTTCAAAGATGGCGATAGAGGTAATTGTAAAGCGAGAAACCTTGAATGGGTCGACAAAGTTAAGTACAACGAATACCGGAAGCAATTCCAGAAAAGTGCTTACGATTATTATGAAAATTTCAGACCCAATCCTAAGCTAACAACAGCCAAGGTGAAAGTATTGAAAAAGATACTAGGTGATCCCAACCGTAAAACCCGAATGAAAATCATTTCCAAGCAATTTGGGGTCTCATTAAGTGCCTTGTATTCAATTAAGCGTGGAGATAGTTGGAAGGATGTCTAAGTCTTAAATTTGGCTTAAAGAGCACCAACAAAATCAAAAGCACCAACAGGTTTTTTACTAAATAGCCCGAATACCGTAGAGCCAGAACCTGACATGGCTGCATACCATGCGCCTTGTTCATAAAGTTTGTTTTTAGCGTAGGCTATCTCAGGGTGATCTTTCAAGATTTTAGCTTCAAACTGGTTGATTAAGGAATCTTTCCAGTTCGCAGGATTCTTCAATATATTTTTCAATGATTGTGTAGGAATGGCAGGAGAGACTCCACTGTAAGCCTCGATCGTAGAAACGTGTATATTAGGGTAATTCAAAGCAATGTAATTTCCGGAAAGATCAATTTTTATTTCCTCAAACACGTTACCTACA
This sequence comes from Cyclobacteriaceae bacterium, assembly GCA_040218415.1. Classification (GTDB taxonomy): domain Bacteria; phylum Bacteroidota; class Bacteroidia; order Cytophagales; family Cyclobacteriaceae; genus JAVJRN01. Next base: position 178,948 of record JAVJRN010000079.1, on the reverse strand, counting down.
CCTTTCGCCAAAAGTGGTTTATTCCATATAAAAAAAGGGCAGTCACTGCCTAATTTCCCAGCTATTTCTGCCATTTTTTCATGGCTCATACCCAATTCGAACATCTCATTGAGCAAGCGTATTGTCCATGCACAATCCGCACTTCCACCGCCTAAGCCAGCACCCATCGGGATTATTTTGTGTAGGTGGATATGAACAGGTGGAATGCTGTAAGATGAAGCAATAATCTTGTATGCTTTTACACAAAGATTATCACTTCCATCTCCGGGTATATTTAACCCTGAACTTGTAAAAGAAAATTTTGGTGCTTCAACAATTTCCAAAGCATCTTTCCAGGGAACTGGCAAAAAGCAGGTTTCAATTTCATGATATCCATCAGGCCTTTTGGCGGTTATATTTAACCCTAGATTGACCTTTGCATTTGGAAAGTCGAGCACAGTCTCGTATTTACTGGTTCATTAAATCAATCAGCTCTTCAGAAATTCCAGTACTTGAATAACCACCATCATGATATAGATTCTGCATGGTAATCATTCGGCTCAATTCTGAAAATAAGAAGATGCAGTAGTTGGCACAATCGGCAGCAGGGGCATTACCTAAAGGCGACATTTTATCAGAAAAATCAAAGAAAGAGGTGAATCCATCAATACCAGCCCCCGCCGTGGTTTTTGTAGGTGATTGAGAAATCGTATTCACTCTCACTTTTTTAGACTTTCCAAGTCTATAACCAAACCCTCTGGCTATTGACTCAAGTACTGCTTTGGCATCAGCCATGTCGGTATAAAAAGGATAAGTACGTTGTGCAGCGATATACGATAAGCCAACAACTGAAGCCCATTCATTCAGTGCATCTTGCTTCTCAGCAACTGCCATCATTTTATGGAAAGACAAAGCACTTACATCAATGGACTTTTGATACCAGTCATAATTAAGGTCACCGTATGATCTTCCCTTCCGGATATTAGGAGACATACCAATAGAATGGAGCACAAAATCGAGCTTACCGCCAAGAATTTCTGTTGATTTACTAAATAGAGTATTCAATTCTTCCACAGAGGTGGCATCTGCAGGGATTATTTCGGAGTTAGTTGCAGTAGCTAACTCGTTGATTTTTCCCATTCTCATCGCGATTGGAGCATTGGTCAATGTAAATATTGCACCTTCTTCATGTGCTCTCTGAGCCACATGCCAAGCGATTGAGTTTTCATCCAACGCTCCAGAGATAATACCTCTTTTACCTTTTAATAGATTATTAGACATAGTATTTTGATTCAATTTTATTTTTCAAAATTTAAAAATAAGCTTTTCGCTCATCTTTTTTAGTGCTAAAATATTCATGTTATTTAATTCTAGCTTATCGATTCGATCAATTCGCGCGCGTTAGATTTGGCATTTTCGGTGGGGACTGCACCGCTAATCATCTTCGCAATTTCTTCTATTCGATCGTTTCCATCCAATATTTTGATTTTACTGACAGACTTAGCTGCAGAGTGATCTTTGTAAACAAAATAATGAATGTCCCCACCAGCAGCAAATTGTGGCAGGTGACTGATCGCTATAACCTGATGGCTTGAAGCCATTTTTTTCATCATTTTGATCATTTTTAGCGCAATCTCTCCTGAAACTCCGGTATCAATTTCGTCAAAGACGATGGTTGGTAGTTGTACTTTATCGGCAAGTAGGTATTTAACCGCAAATATTAACCGTGAGAATTCACCTCCTGATGCTACATGTTTGATTTCCTGAGGAGCTACCCCTTTATTGGCAGAAAAAAGCAATTCGACATTATCCGCTCCATAAATATCAGGCGTGGCAGCATTGATTGTGATTTTCACTACGGCATTTTCGATTCCCAGCCCGCGTACTTGTGTCTGGATTGCGTCGGCCAATTCTGACGAATATTTTATCCTGTTTTTTGATAAAATGCCTGCTTCTTTCAGCATGATCTTTTCAGTGGCAATCACTTCTTTCTCGGCGTTGATGAGTGCTTTACCCATGTCAGAGAAGTCATCCATCTGTTGTTTTAATGCATCGCGAATAGCTATCAATTTTGGAATTGACTGCACACTGTGCTTAATCAAGAGTTTGTTTACTGCATCGAGGAGCTGCTTGACCTCCATAAGCCTTTCTTGATCAATTTCAATCGCATCATATTCTCGTGATGTTTCTTGTGCAACATCATCCAACTCATAGGCGGAACTCAACAGCCGTTCATAAAGATCATTTAAACTTTTTCCTATTGATGAGAAGGGGGAAAGAAGCTGTACTGCATTGCGAAGACTATCTACTACGTTAAATTCATTCTCCGATAGTAAACCGCTGAGTTGGCTCAGGTTGATTTTTATTTCTTCCGCATTTTCCAGCCGTTTTAGCTCTTCTTCTAATTGTTCTTGATCTATATCACCTAAATTAATTGCTTCAAGCTCTTCCAGTAAGAAGGAGTTAAAGTCACGGTCTTTGCTGTTTTGATTGTTTTTCTTTTTAAGGTTGGCAAGGTTCTTTTCGGCGATTTGATACTTGCCAAAGGCAGATTGATAGCCTTGAAGTAAATCAGTATGTTGAGCATACTGGTCGAGTATGTTTAATTGATAAATATTGTTTCCCAACTCGAGGGATTCGTATTGAGAGTGGACGTCCATCAGGTGCACCCCAAGTTGTTTTAGAATCTCTAAAGTAACGGGTGTGTCATTGATAAAACTGCGAGACTTACCTGCAGGACTTATTTCTCGTCTTATGATACATTCTAGTTCAAAATCGAGATCCAATTGCTGAAATAATGATTTGAAGTTTTCGGTAAGTAAGAATGTTGCCTCAATGATGCATTTTTCGGTTTCAGAAAACAGGGCTTTTGTGTCGGCTCTTTTTCCAAGTAACAAGCCTATAGCTCCAAGCATGATTGATTTTCCAGCACCAGTTTCTCCAGTAATGATATTAAGCTTATCTGAAGGATTCATCTTCAAATCCGAAATCAAGGCGTAATTTTTAATTGATAATGATTGAATCATTATTCTAATGTGGAGTTAGCAGGTTTGGTATATAATTACAAAAATAGCATGATTTAGCTCATACTTGGTTTTCTATCCATATTTCATCTATGGTATTCAAAGGTATTGATAGAAGATGTCTCATCGCATTTTTGACTTGTATTTCTTTGCCCATAAGTTTCATTGGAATGGCAAAGTGTACAGATCCGTTTTTCAAAACAAAATTTAGGTATTGATTTTCGCCACAAAGCGCAGAAAGCTTGTTTAGCGCCAGCCTTTTCTGAACTTTTGACATTATTGAATGATGGTCTTGAACTGCTCTGTTCTTGATGGATCTAGGTCTATCAAGACTTGAAAGGCCTTCCTTTTGTCTATTGGTTGAGCTTCTTTAAAAACCTGTGTAAGTTCATTCGATTTTGCCTCCAGCAATGCAATAGAGTAAATCGATCTTGGTCTTGTCTTATTTGCCGTTTGGAAATCGACCAACCAAGTCAATAAGTTCTGTCGAGCCTCATCTGGTTTTTCTAAAAAAACGTCTAATCCCGAGAGGTGGTAGTTGTAGAAACCTTTTCTCACTGGTTCAAAAGTGGTGCTCAGTAAGTTTTCGGTTAGCCAATATCTGTTTCTAACGCTATTAAATTGTTGCCAGCCAGAGTAGTTTGAATTTTGTGCATTATTGACAATTTGTGAGGCTATTTGAAAAAACCTTGTTCCGCCAAGTTCTTCGAATGAGTCATAGTCATAACCGATAATGACATAGGCATAATAGGCCAATATAGAGGTGAGATTGTCCGTGAACGAATTTTCGTTAAATATCATGGGCTGAGAAGGAAGGTATTCGAATTGCCAATCTCTATCTGCGAAGTTGAATAATACCGTTTCGTAATCGGCTCCATACACGGGTCGTGAACTTAGAATTTGTACGGATGCACCATATCTGCCTGTGGTTGGGTCGCTTTCATTTGGATCAAGGGTAATAATCAAATTACAATTGATGCGCTCCTCTAGTTTGAACTCATCATCCGTCCACTTTCTGTCATTGAGAAACTGCGCAAATGAGGTTTCCATTTCGGTAAAAATATTCCGCTCGGTGGTTTGTATTTGCTGGGCATTCAATACTACCCTACAATTCAACTCTTGGGCATAGAGTTGAACAAAAAAAGTAGTAAATAAAATGGTGAATAAGATTCTCATAACTTCTTGGCTATTAAATCTACAAGATCTTTCGCCACTTCGGTTTTACTTTTTAACTCAAAATGTACGGCTTTATTATCTTTATCGTACACTGATACTTTGTTCGTATCATGAGCAAAACCTGCACCTTGGTTTTGAAGGGAGTTTAAAACAATCATGTCAAGATTCTTTTTTTCTAATTTCCCTTTTGCATTTATTTCTTCTGAGTCGGTTTCTAGCGCAAATCCTATATTTAGTTGGCTCTTTGTTTTAATTAACCCGAGTTCTCTGGCAATATCTGGGTTTGGGATTAATTGAATAGCCAAGGAGGCTTCTTTTTTCTTGATCTTCACATCCGATACCTCACTTGGTCGATAATCAGCTACTGCGGCCGCAAAAATACTAATATTCACCTCTGGATAAATATTTTTAGAAGCCTCAAACATATCTAGCGCCGACTTTACCTTCACAACTTCTATGTTTTCGTGCTTGGGGTAATGTGCCACCGGTCCTGAAATGAATTTTATTTTAGCGCCTCGATTGGCTAATTCATACGCTAGTGACTTCCCCATTTTTCCAGTCGAGTGATTTCCGATGAATCTGACAGGGTCAAGAGCTTCATGCGTAGGGCCGGAGGTAATCAGTACTGTTTGCCCTTCAAAGTCTTGTTTGCTTTTAAAATGAGCTTCAATGGCAGCCAAAATGTGTTCGGGCTCTGCAAGTCTTCCAATGCCGCTGAGTCCACTGGCCAATTCACCATCTTCAGCTTCGATGATTTTATTTCCAAAAGAGGCGAGTGTTCCCAAATTCTTCTTCGTACTTGGATGCTGGTACATGTCTAAATCCATGGCCGGAGAGATCATTACCGGGCATCTTGCTGAAAGATAAACTGCACTAAGAAGGTTGTCGCAGAGACCGTTGGCAAACTTGGAGATGGTATTGGCGGTTGCAGGAGCCACCACCATTAAATCAGCCCAAAGACCTAGTGCTACTTGGTTATTCCATTCGCCTTCCGCGTTTTTTTCGAAGGCGATTTTGACTGGGTTTTTGGAAAGAGTGGCTAATGTTAGTGGAGAGATAAAAGCAGTCGCATCTTGAGTCATGATGACTTGGACTTCCGCTTTTTGTTTTACAAGTAAGCGAATAAAAAAAGCGGTTTTGTACGCTGCTATTGAGCCACAAACCGCTATGATTATTTTTTTACCTTCCAGCATTGCTGCTGTTTATGCGTCTAATGAATCTACATCTGGTTTTCTGAAGGAAAGTTTGCCTTCAAGAAACTCATCTGTTGCGATAGTCGAAGGTTTGGGCATTCTTTCGTAGAATTTAGAGATTTCGATTTGCTCTCTATTTTCAAAAATCTCTTCTAAGTTGTCTACAGATGAAGCAAATTCAGCCAATTTAGAATTTAATTCTTCCTTCGTTTGAGCACTGATTTGTCTTGCTCTTTTACCAACTATAGCAATAGATTCATAAATATTGCCTGTTTTATCAGCTATATCTCGATTATTTCTAGTTACCAATGCTGCCTGTGTCGCCATCTTTAAATTATTTAATTCACTTTATTTTGATCTGCAAATGTAGCTAATTGTTCAATGCTATTTGCATAATATTTTTCTGCCTTCTTTAAATATTCACTGTTGGGATATTTATCAATGAATTTTAAATATAGTTCCATGGTACTTTTGAATCTTTCTTCCTGCACTCTGGTGATACTGGATTGTGCTAAATCATGAGCCGTTTCGATAGCTAAAAATGCTATTTCTTCATTAAACTTAGAATCGGGGAAGTCATATTGAAAGTTATCCAATGCCACCAGCGCGGCTTTGTATCTTCTCAACTTGTAATACAATTTGGCATTTTCATAGGCCTTCATTTCAAGTTTTACTTGCAATTCATCTATCAAATCGTCTGCTTTTACGGCATATTCTGACTGTGGATATCTATTGAGAAAGTTCTGAATCGCAGCTATTGCCTCGTAGGTGCTTGTTTGATCTAAGCTTGGCTCGGGACTTTGGAGATACAGCGAATAGGCATGCATGTATTTTGCTTCAATTAAGTATTTACTCCGGCCATATACGTCGGCAAACAAGTTGAAGTAATGGGTGCTTAATATATATTGTTTCTGATGAAAGTAAGTATAAGCATAATAGAAGTTGGCAAGTTCAGCTTCTTCAGTACCTCTGATGATTGGCAGGATTTCCTCAAATAATGTGCCCGCACGGAAGTAATCTTCTTCCTCGTAGTATTCTAGTGCAGCCTCATATTTGACTCTCCAGTCAGCACTTTTTTGTATTTTCTTGAATTTGGTACAGCTTGAAACAGCCAATATCAAAATAGCTAAAAAAAATACCTTCGTAATATTTCTCCCCATGTTTTTCAAATCGAGCGCAAACTTAGTTTTTTTAATTTTTTTATTGTTATTGATCATCTATTGATGGTTTAATAACTGGTTTTTCTCTTGTTCGAGTAGCAGTAGCTGGCCGATTGTTTGATCCGCGAGTGCCAGCTGGTATCGAGTTATTTCGGTTGTTCCTTTCGTCGACATTAATATCTCTATTGCCTGAACTATTATTTCTTTTCGATTTTGAATCAATGTTAGATCCTCGAGAAATCACCCCGCTTTTATTGCTATTATATTGTATTTCTGTCTCTTCTTCTTCCGCTCTAAAGCTTACAGAGTCTGCCATGAGTAAACTATCATAATTGAGGTCAGGATCAAGATAATAGGCCACATCAAAAAGTTTTGGTCTTAAATCTATCTTCCATGAAAACGCCGCGAGTCTTTGAATCTCAGGAGTGAGCTCATGTGGTGGAATGAATTGGGCTTCTGGATCAATGTATACCTTAAAATAAGAAAGCCGCTGTAGGGTGTCGAAGGCTATTTTCATATTGCTGCAAAATATTTTATTCATACCAAGTACTCGGGTGTCATTGTCCTCCAAACCATAATAGAGCATTTCGCCATTACCAACGACATTGATATTGGAGATTTTGTTTTTTTCAAAAACCGCCTTCATGTTTCGCCCTTTTATCTGATTGAAATTGGCCAATGTATCTTGAGAAATGATGAAGGCGTTTTTTCTCAGCCGCATATTGTCAATCGTCTGATTCTTAATTTCCATAATTATGGTATCGGATAGAATCTGGCTTTTCTTATTCCACATGATCGGATTTCGATAAAATCTTATCAACGAGTCAGTTTGAAAATATGCCATAGAATCTGCTACGCCCTGAAGACCTATTTTGTAAATTTTGACATCATAATAAGCCAAAACCCTTTTCATGGAATCATATTCACTTTCTACGGCTGTAAGCGTATCTGCTGCGAGATATAAAGTGTCATTTTGAAGGATTTTTTTCATGAGCGGCAATCCATAAATTTTGCTGAAGCCACTTTTTTTATCATAATAACCTTCATTTCCGATGATGATGACGTCCTTACTTTTGGCGGTCAAAGACACCTTACCTTCAGCTTTATAATACTTATTTGCTTCATCGAAGTAAAGTCGGTCTCCTTTGAGAAAATAATCTGGCGTTTCTATGTATCCATCTTTGAATTCAGACTCGTCGGTTACTGTTTTAAATTCTCCTCCTTTGGAAATGAGCTTGCTACCATCATCGGTGATGATCTCAGTGGGGCCAAAGGTATAGGCAATTTTTGTCTCTGTATCGTATCTTAAAGTGTCAGTTTTAAGGATAAAATCTTTGGTGGTGAGTACTACGTTTTTTTGAAAAAGCGCATAGTTTTCCTTTGCATGAAATTCGGCCTTGACACTGGTCAAAACATTAGAGGTATCGATAAGCTTTCCTTTGTTGAAATAGTAGGCTATTTCTGTATTAAAGTGATAATCTAAAAAATCGGTATAAAGCCTGTTTTCGCCACGAACGTAAATCACATTTTCACGTAATTTCGCGGTACGATCGTCTCCATTATAAATGAGCGTTTTGGATGTTATTGTTGTGGAGTCGTCAAGAATTTTGACATGGCCAAAGGCCTTCATCTCATTGTTCTTTTTATAAAAGTAGGAGCTATCACAATAAACGGTCGTTGATTCTTGTTTGAAAACTACATTTTCCTTCAAAATACGCACTCTGTCACCTTGCCTTTTACCAAACTCAAGGGATCCCGCATCATAGCTGATCTTCTCTGCTTTTTGTCCTTTTAATGTAGGAAGACACATTAGAATTATAAGGAGTGATAATACGTATTTCAGTAACTTTCCCATCGAGAGCGCAAAACTAACAATACTAACGTTAGTGTACTGATGTCTGATATGTTTGAAAGATTTTTAACAATAATTAATACAAGTTCTCTTATTGCGCATGCTGATAAAGTTTTAGTCGCAGTGTCTGGAGGGCTGGATTCCATGGTTTTACTCCATTTGCTGCGGCAGTCGGAATTTCACTTTGGTATATGTCATATCAATTATGGCTTACGGAATAAAGACTCAGAAAGTGATGAGGCGCTTGTCGCGAAAGTAGCCGAAGAGATTGGTTGTTCTTTCCATTTAAAAAAAGTGAAGAGCAGTGAGTGGAAAAAAAACCAATCAATCCAAATGATGGCTCGGGAAATACGGTATGATTTTTTTGGTGAAATCAGTCATCAGTATGGCTACAATAAAATAGCCACCGCACATCATGCCAATGATAGCCTCGAAACCGCATTATTACATTTTGTTAAAGGCACGGGCATTTCAGGCCTAACAGGTATTCCAGTACAGCGTGATTATGTGATTCGACCGCTTTTATCTTTCACAAAGGAAGAATTGAAAGAATTTGCAGTCCAAAATCACGTAACATGGCGTGAAGATCAATCGAATGCCACCAATAAATACCAGAGAAATATTATTAGAAATGAAGTTATTCCACTTTTGAGAGGCATTAATCCACAGATAGAGCATACGTTTTTGAATACATCGAAGTACTTGAGAGGGGCAGAAATGGCACTAAAAACCATTTCACAAAAGATCAAATCAGAACATTTTCTAGAAAAAAAGGACAGTCAAGAGTTGTCATTGGATTGGTTTGATAATAATGAATTGAACGAGGCAGTACTTTTTGAGATTTTAAAATATGCACAAATAAACGCGACTCAACTATCTGATTTGGTTGTTGTTATCATCAAAAATGAATCAGGTAAGCAAGTGGAGACGTCTTCTCATCATATTTTATTGGATAGGAACAGACTTTTTATACAAAAGCGATCTCTACATCATGAACCATCAGCATATTTGGTTTCTTCGCCTCCGCAAAGTATCAGCTTAACCAATGCAAGAATAAAGACCACTTTAGTGAAACGGCCGATCGACTTAGTAAAAAGAAAGGAGTTTGCTTTTCTTAATTTAGAGAAAATAAAATTTCCAATGAAAATCAGGGCCTGGCAGCAGGGAGATTGGTTTGTGCCATTTGGCATGAAAGGAAGAAAATTATTGAGTGATTTTATGATTGACTTGAAAATTCCCGTAACCTTGAAAAAAGATATCCAAGTATTAATGAACGAAGACGATATCGTTTGGGTAATTGGCTATAGAACGGACGATAGATATAAAATTGACAGTCAAACTACAGAAGCTTTAATGTTGGAACATGAAATCCTTTAAATTTTTCAAAAAAAAACATTCTGAGTCCGAGATTCAGATCTTCGATTTTTTAAGAAAAGCAGAAATGTTGGAGACACTTACCGACGATGAGTTGTCGTACTTTTTGCCTTATCTATATTTGCGTGATTACAAAAAGAATGAAGTAGTTTTTTTTACTGGAGATCCGAGTTACGCTTTATATATGGTGAAAAAAGGAATCATTACTTTGAACTTGGACATTAAGGATAGTTTCGAGAAGTTGATGACTTTGAGGAGTGGTCGCCTTTTTGGGGATAATGCCCTTTTACCCAACAGCAAAAGGATATACTCCGCAATAGTTGAAACAGAGCAAGCTTCAATCTATGTTTTGCCAAAAGAAAATCTATTAGAAATATTGAATGCGCACCCTTTGATCAAGGCAAAAATAATGACTGCTTTCGCCGAAGCGTATAACAAATACACCACTCGGCTATTCGCAACCTACAAGTCAAGTCTTGGTTTTTTTGATTTAACGACTGTTTACTCGGGGGCATAGTTTTAATTTAAACTGCCAGTGACTAACTTCGAGAAAATCGAAAAATTTCACAAAAAATCCCAAAATAAATGAAAGTTACAGTTGTAGGAGCAGGTGCAGTAGGAGCAACTTGCGCAGAAAATATAGCGAGAAAGCAGCTTGTAGAAGAGTTGGTATTGCTTGATATCAAAGAAGGTCTTGCTGAAGGTAAGGCGATGGATATGATGCAAACTGCCACGCTCAATGGATTTGACACTAAAATTGTTGGATCTACAAATGATTACTCCAAAACAGAAGGATCTGATGTTGTTGTGATCACTTCAGGTTTGCCGAGAAAACCTGGAATGACCCGTGAGGAGTTGATAGGAACGAATGCAGGCATTGTAAAATCAGTAACAGACAATATCTTAAAATATTCGCCGGATACAATCTTAATCGTGATTAGTAATCCTATGGATACGATGACTTATTTATCGGCCAAGGCCAGTGGCCTACCAAAAAATAAAGTGATTGGAATGGGCGGTATTTTGGATAGTAGTCGATTTAAATACAGATTATCAGAGGCAATCAACTGTTCTCCAAATGACTTGCAAGGAGTCGTGATAGGAGGTCATGGAGATACAACCATGATTCCTTTGATCAATCATGCTACTTATAATTCTTCACCAGTAACTAATTTTTTGACTGCTGAAGAGCAAGAAAGTGTAGTAAAAGAAACGATGGTTGGTGGTGCCACTTTAACCAAACTAATAGGAACATCTGCTTGGTATGCGCCGGGAGCAGCAGGGGCTTTCTTAGTAGAAAGTATCGTAAGAGACCAGAAGAAATTGTTTCCTTGCTGCGTGTATCTTGATGGTGAATATGGCCAGAACGATATCTGCATAGGTGTGCCAGTAGTTGTAGGTAAAAACGGTGTTGAAAAAATCGTTGAGTATGACTTGAGCGACGAAGAGAAAACAAAATTTCAAGCCAGTGCCGATGCGGTTAGAAAAATGAATGATGTATTGGTCGACATGAAAATGGTTTAGACTGAATATTGATATATTTGAAATAAGCCGCTGAGTGCGGCTTTTTTTTGTAGATGACCAAGAATTTCTATGATAGAAAAGTACGACCAAATTATAGCCCAGAGTGATTTAATAAGTAGAGACCTTAGTTGGCTTCAATTCAACTATCGGGTGCTCGACCAAGCCAAAAAGGATGGAAGATCACTTTTTGAAAAGCTTAAGTTTTTAGCCATTACGGCTTCAAATGCCGATGAGTTTTTCATGATTCGCATAGGGAGCCTGTACAATTATCTTGACTATGGGAAAGATAGGATCGATTATTCAGGGTTGCGTGCTGTGCCATTTAAGAAAAAACTCTTCAGCGAGGTTAATGAATTTACCGAGGAAAGAAATCGACTTTTCATAGAACAGCTCAAGCCTGACTTTGCCAAGCATCGATTTCAAATTTTGAAGTATGAGGAATTGGAAAAAAGGGAGCAAACCAAAGTGACCAACTATTTTGAGAAAATAGTTTTCCCAATGCTCACTCCGATGGTTTTTGATCCATACCATACTTTTCCTGTGCTGGTCAATAATATTTTGATTTTTGGTGTTGTTTCAAAATCAAAAGGAGCCAAGGAAAAAAAGAAAATGTCTTTCATTCAAATTCCTCAAAACCTGCCACGGTTCTACGAAATAGAGCGAAAAGAACAGGTACTTTTTGTACCCATAGAAGAAGTGGTTAGAGCTCATATTCAAGAGTTATTCAAGAATGTAGATATACTAAGTTCCACGCTGTTTAGAGTAACCAGAAACGGAGACTTTACTCTTGAAGAGTCAGAAGATGATGAGGCCAACTTCATAGATGAAGTAAAAAAGAAATTAAAAACCAGAAAAACGGGTCGTGTAGTCAGATTAGAAGTAGAGGAGGTGCATGACAAATGGCTCATCAAGCAGCTTAGGAATAAATATGTACTGGAGGCGGAAAATATCTTTTTGACACCCAAAGAAGCACTAATCGATTATACCGGATTATGGCAAATCGTGGGGAGTGAAGAATTTGCTGAATTTCAAGCACCACCTCCAACGCCTGTACCACCGATTAGTATGGCGGAATACGAGCATCAGGATATGTTCAAGATATTGAAGGATCGTGATATCCTGTTGCATCATCCTTACAACACAATTCACCCATTGCTAGATCTGCTCGATCAAGCGGCAGAGGATCCGAATGTGTTATCGATAAAACTCACCATTTATAGACTTGCCAAAGACTCCAGAGTAGTGAATGCCTTACTCAATGCTGCCGAAAACGGAAAGCACGTGTCGGTGCTCTTTGAAGTCAAAGCAAGATTTGACGAGGAAAATAACTTGAAAGAAGCACAAAGGCTGCAAAAAGCGGGCTGTTTTGTGATTTATGGGGTGAGTAGTTTGAAGACGCACACTAAGCTTTTGTTGATCGTAAAGCGAGAAAAAGACAAGGTCATGCGCTTTGTGCACATGTCTAGTGGAAATTATAATGAGAAAACTTCCAAGCTATACACTGACTTGAGTTTGCTTACTTCCAATGAAACTTATGCCAATGACGTACAGGAGTTTTTCAATGTAATTACAGGCCATTCCATGCCTGATGATTACGATTATCTAATTACTGCGCCTCGTGAAATGCGTACAAAATTGCTTGGTTACATCAATCAAGAAGCTGAGAATGCCAAAAATGGACGACCATCAGGTATCGTATTGAAGCTGAATTCGCTTCAGGATAGTGACACGATTTATGCGCTTTATGAGGCTTCTAAAGCGGGCGTACAAATCAAGTTGATGGTTCGCGGTATCTGTTGCCTTCGACCTCAGCGCCCTGGTTTGAGTGAAAATATAAGCGTGAGATCATTGGTAGGAGAATATCTTGAGCATTCGAGGATATACTATTTTCATAACAATGGAGATGCGCATGTCTATTCGGGCAGTGCGGATATGATGGTGAGAAGTTTTGATCGTCGATTAGAGTCTTTGTTTTTGATTACTGATAAGTTGTTAAAACAGCAAGCCATCAATATTCTTGCCTACAACCTTAAGGACAATGTCAATACTTATGAAATGCAAGAAGATGGCTCTTTTGAGGTTATAAAACCAGCCGAAGGTGCCAAATTATTCAATATCCATAAGGAGTTTTACAGAGTCAGACGCGAAACGGTAATGGCTGCAAAGGTCTTTTGATAGGTAGTAAAACTGAGATTTCTTATCGGTCGTCGATATGTAGACTTTTCCCTTTATTTTGGTTAAATCAAGGTGAATTGATAGAAAAATAAAGCGTTAGTTTATTGATTTTTTGATAATCAGGTGACTTTTCTTAAAAGTCTTATCTGTTGATCAATTTATCGACGTATCATGTCCTATTGTTTATCGAATTTTCACGGCAGTATGGCGTCTATTCCGTTCTTAAAAAGCGTTGCTCGGCAGCAATAGGTGCATCTGCGGGATAACTTGTATAAGATAGAATTAAGGTATCGCCACTGATTACATACGTGCAATTATCATAGAAAACAGTTCTGTTCTCAAAAGTCTCGGGCCCTGTTTCAAAATAGTAATCTGTATAGGTATACTCATTTATATTGAACTCAATCCGATCCTCTGTCACAGTCAGAGTTCCTGGGTATTCTAATGAGGCGTTGAGATCATCAGGTGCAGTGTTGGGCTGCAAGCCATAATGTGAAAGAGTCATCACGAAGCTAGAGTCTGCTTGAAAATCCAGTAATATTTCAGTCCTTCCTGCATTTTGAGTCAATACATTTTTCCACTTTCCAGTTAATTCTAATTGTGGAGCGACTTCATTTTCTTCCGAACATGACCATATGAGTACAACCGTTAAGCTGAGGAGGATGATTGTTTTAAATGACATTTTATTGTTTTTTTAATAACGTTTTCAAAATATTGGCACTTTTTTCTGGACTTCAACTTGAGACGGGTCTTTTAAGTTTTACAGATTATAGCATAAGCTTTAAATCAGAATTTACTTTGCCTATTGTATGTTTAAAGTCCTTCAAGCCAGTTTTTAAAATTAAAAACTTTTTCTCTACTCACCACAATATCTTCTCCAAACTTAACTTTTGTGGCCACCTTCAGGCGGCTGTTGCTAAATACGGAAACATCCTTCACTTCATTGATATGAATCAAATATGTACGATTGACTCTAAAAAAATCCTTGGGATTAAGTAAGTTTTGGAGTTCTTCCATCCGATAATCAATGATGTACTTGCGACCATCTGTTTGTACGAGATAAACAATACGACCATCGGCATAGAACAATGACACTTCCTCTGTCTTGATGGTTTGAATGTGTTGACCATGCTTTACCATGAATCGGTCTTTATAAACCTGTTGGGTAAGCTCTCGATAAATTTCTGCTGGCTTTTCTGCACCTGACCAGTTTTTAAGGTCACTGTACTTTTGCATGGCACGAGACAAATCTGTGAATTTGATAGGTTTCAACAAATAATCAATGCTATGAAGCCTAAATGCGTCTATGGCGAACTCATCAAATGCAGTAGTGAAAATAATAGGCAGTGTGATATCAACCTTATTGAAGATTTCAAAGCTCAGGCCATCAGTGAGTTGAACATCCATGAAAAGTAAATCTGGCAACTCTTTCGTAACGCGCAACCAATCCACTGTAGCACGGACGCTAGTCAGTGTATCCAGCACCGTGATGGTCTCACTGAATTTGGATAGATAATTTTTGAGTTTTTCTATCGCGGGCAATTCATCTTCGATAATTAAAACCTTCATATTGCGAGCTTCAGTTTTGGAATTTTAAATTCCTGTAGTTTTATTTCATTGCGATGTGTGATCGGTTTTTCAGAATAGAGTGCATAGGTTCCTTTGATTTCGTTTAGAACCTCATCAACTTCTCCATCCCTTAGCGATTTGATAAAAGAAGCTGAAAGCACTAAATCATCTTCGGTTTCTGTAAGGAAAACTTCCAGTTGTAGGTTTGGATTGGCTATTGCATCTCGCATGATACTTTCTACGAGTTTTAATAATACGCCAGGAACCACTAAAAAATCTGAAATTTCTAGCCTGCTTTCTACTTTCAAAGATCTACTTGGTAATTGGTTGAATAAGTGAACCAAATGAATCAATATTTCATACTCTGTATGGATAGAGACCAATTCATGTCTTTTTGAAAGAACATATCGATACACTTGGGCAAAGTCATCAATAAAGTTTTCAGCGGCATACTTGTCATATTTAGCCAATAGAATCAAATTTTCGAGACTTTCTAGTAGAAGTTTTGGGTTGAGCCCTCTTCGAAATTGTTGAAAATCAGCTTGAATTTGTTCCTTACGAGCTTGTTCATGATTGAGTTTTGTTTGATGAATTCGTTCGAGTAAATCATAACTTACATGGAGTGTAATGTAAATGAGATTAATCGCTGTAAAAATAATGTTGAAGGTGATAAGCTCTGAGGAGTTAGGGCTAAATCCTAGTAAGAAATGGTAGTAAATACTCATTGCTCCTGTCACGAAGGAGATTGTAATGACTATGGAAACCAAAGAGGCGACAAACACGCGAATCCAGTTTTTACGTAACAGGCTCCAGCGGGTAAAATAGATTATGGCCAGCCGGGAAAATTCTTGAATGACATAAGCCAATAAAATACAGAAATAGAGTTCCTGTCCTAAGAATTGCTCAGATAGCGCTTCTACGTTATTATTAAGAAGTAGCAATAGCAAATAAACCACTATTCCACTAAAAATTGGACTGACTAGCCTAAACCTTGGGGAGTGAACAAATAAGCGTTTCATAGCAAAGGAATTTTCACTGTAAATTCTTTGCCGTTTATAATCCCGACCTTTTTTTCATTGATGAGCGCATATCGATCTATAATATTGTCCAGTCCCATTTTGAACGAGGCAACATTTTGCGGTTTTAAGGTCTTATTGTTACTGATAATAAACCAGTTTCCCTCTTTCCTAATGCGAATGTTTACCGGATTATCTTCATCAATCAGATTGTGTTTCATGACATTTTCTACCAAGAGCTGGAGTGTAAGTGGCAGCAGATTGATTGACATCAATTCCTTTTCATTTTCTAATGAAATGGTCAGATGCTCACCAAACCTTGTTTTCAATAAGTTGATATTGGCTTCCACATAAGCCCATTCTTCTTCGAATCGAACAACCTTTCGGTCAAAGGATGGCAAAGTGTATTGATAGACTTGGGCAAGATTTCTAATGTACTTTTCGGAAAGGTCATCACCTTCGTTTATCAAAGAGGAAATTGTATTGAGGCTATTAAATAAAAAATGTGGACTCAGTTGGGCTTTCAATGCCATTAGCTGAAGGTCGATCTGCTGAGTTTCTAACATTAAACTCTCAAGACTTACAGAATGGAAATATCTAAAAGACTGATAAGCAAAATAGAGAATCGAATAAATTAACATGATCAAAAGTGAGAAAATGGCCATCTTAATAAATACGCCTTGCGAAACCGCCTCTAAATCATCAGGATAGATTTTTTTCGCCCCAAAAATAATAACCATTAGAACTGCGAAAACAATCAAAGAATTAGCGATTAAGCTTGAAAGAAGCGTAATTCCGAAATTTTCTTGCCATTTAAACCATTTGCCAATTTGAAATGAAACCAAGGGCACTAAATAGGAAAGAATAATCCCCGAAAGGCCTGCGCAGATGAGCGAAAACTTTTGGCTCATCAGGAAGAGGTCTCCAAATGTGAGGAAGATGAAGGCAAAAACACCAATGGTAAACCCCAATACAATATGAAGTAGTTGTCGGATCAAGTTAAGTTGGTTTAGGGAGTAACTTTAAAGACTTTTTTTAACCTATCAAAGTCACACAATATACGATGATGAACTCAAATATTTAGGGTGCTATTGCCCGCATTGCCCGACCATAATAAGATTCAGAAGATATTTTACCAGCAGCTATTCTATAGGCAGACTTCACATTTTCACTTGCAGTATTCACTTTTGGCGCCAGAGAGGTCAAGCAATTGGAGAGATAATAATCGGAGTTATTATTTGCACAGGTATTGATTAATAAAATAAGGTCTTGTTCATTGAAATCTTGATCCGTCACTTTATTGATCACGTTTTGAAAATAGTTGTCACTAGATACTTCGCCCAATGCTTTTACAAAAGTTTTCAGAGATTCCCCTGCAAGTACTTGGTTTTTTGCAGCAATCTGAAGCATTTCAGATAAATAATAATCAGACTGGATTGAACTACCCGCCACCTCAAATATTTTACTGAGCACAATAGTTTCTCTTTTTTGTTTCAATAAATCAGAAAGGACATTCGACAAGTATAAGTCAGAGCTAATATTATCTACAGACGGCAAAATCAATAGCAAATCACTATCAGAAATTGCTTGTTCTTCAAATAGTTCTTGAAGGACGTTTTGCTGATAAAGATCTGACTGAATGTTTTGTGACGTGTTGATAAGTTTGCTTATTCCTAAAGAAGACAAATCCTGTTTATTAATTAATAGAATGAGCAGATTGCTGAGGTAGTGATCGGACTGTATGTCTTTACTGCTTTCCAATAAGGCTTCTAGTTGATCTGGACTTAACTTTTTTGCATTTATAAATGCACTGAGCACATTGGTTTTATAGTGGTCAGAGGCAATTTCACCAGTACTACTTATTAATTTAGATAGGTATTCTCCGGCTAGCGCTTCATTGTTGGCTAAGGCCGTTAATATATTGGTTTGATAATGGTCGGACTCTATGTTATTATAGCATCCCAAAAATCCATCAATTGTTGTAGCATTCAGCGAGTACTTCTTCTGAAAGTCGCCTAACATTTCTGATAAGTAAAAATCTGAGCTAATGTTGCTAGCAACCTGAGTTAGAAGTTGATTCAACTCCTGATCACTAAGATCTTTTTCAAAGGCGAGTGAAAGGTAGGTCATGGTAAGATAATCGCCCTTCATGAGCTTTATATCCTTTATTAAACCAGAAGCTCCATTTTTAGCATATATTCTGTCTACACGATTTTCTGCGGCTAGTGTGGTATGATGAACTAAATCTGGAATAATTTCCGCCAGCCATTCTTTTCCTTCAGGGTCATAATCTTGTTCTGAAAATCCTATATAATATTGACGAATAAGCTCATCGCCATCCGCTTCGATTTTAACTTTTCTATTTCTGCCAAATGAGGATTTGGAAATTTCTATATACCCTCCTCTAGAAATGGAAATGATGTCTGTATCATCGTCTGATAGTTTAAATTCTCCCCGATATTCAACCTTATAGCCAGCGCCAACATTTTCCATTTTGAAGGTTGACTTGCCATTTTTGTTAACAATGCTCGTCACATATTGGGCTTGTGAGGAAAAGGCAATACCGACCAAGACGATGACGGTAAGTAATGCAATGAGAAGATGCTTGCGATTTGATTTCATGATTCTAGTTTTTTTAATCAATCCAAAGATGTAACCATCAACACTACTTTAAAAACCGCATGTATTCAACTGTTGATAAACTGTATTGAATTGTAGAGCCATTCGCTTTATTCAATTTTTCCTTTCAATAAAGGCTTAACACTAGCGCTCCTCTAATTACTTTATTTCGAACCAGACCCAATTCAGTGTAAAAAATCTCCGCGTAGAAAGAGAACTCAAATGCCAAGAGATTTTCAGCTCCTATCTTACGCGAAATGACGCTTTTTATGGATGGATTTTAACTTTGACGTCATGCACAGGTCAACGAGAATTTCATCTACAACGCTTCAATATTCCACGCACTTCTTTCTCTAAGCGCAGATTCCAAACGTTGAGTTAGTTGTATTTTGAATCCGATTTTTATTATTCAGCAGAAGCCGCTTGCTTTTTTTGCCAGAAAAATAAAATCGTAAAAGCAATGATCAGAATAATCGGAAGAATAGCAATATTGCTCAAGGTCGCTTGACCGGCAGCCAGCTCCAAAGCTTCTCCTACCAAACCATCTTCACTGAGTTCCATTCTGGCATTTTCGAGCCATGAACCTATGATAGGTTGGAAAATCGAAAGCCCCAGCATACCCACACCACCAATTAAGGACATGCCCAGTGCTCCTGTTTTTGGGAGATATTCGGCAACAAACGAGATCATTGTTGGCCAGAAATAACAAACGCCAATAGCAAAAAGGATGGCCGACACGTACACCATTCCGCCAGTAGCAGAACTCATCATAAATATGGCAATGGCTGAGATGACCGAAGAGCCTAAAAGCACGCCGGTAATGTTTAGTCTATGAATTAAAGGACCAGCAAACATACGACCTACAGCCATAAGCACAGTTACAAGAGCCAAAACCAAGAGTGGCTGAGCGCCCGAATTGGCAAGGATTCTCTCTACCCATGATTGCGTGCCGAGTTCCGTAGTGGCTGTCAGCGCCATGCACACGAGCATCAACCAATAAATAGGAGAGGCGATGATCGCTTTTAGGTTTTCCACTGTGGAAACGGTGGTTTCTTTCGGTGCTTCTGGAAACTTTTGACCTCTAAATAAGAAGAAGTAAATCAATGCGGGGATGTACATGATCGCCAGTTTAATTTGCCAAGAACCTCCAGCGTTTGCGACCAACAAAACAACGATAGATCCAATCGCTATTCCACCAGGAAACCAAACATGAAACCTGTTGAGCATCGTGGCTCTCTTTTCCGTGTACATAGCCGCAATCATTGGATTGTAGGCAGCTTCTACCATTCCATTGGCAAAGCTGATGAAGAATGTAGAGAAGAATAAAGTGTAAAAGCTATTGGATAGTATAGAGAAGGTAATGCCTAAAAAATGACAGAAAAAGGCAATATTGCCAATCCTTTTTGGCCCAAGCGAATTGTATAACGGGCCACCAACCAATGTGGCAATTGGAAACCCAAAAATGCCCATGAAATTGATCCAGCCAAGCTGCTTATCAGTCAAACTCATGTCTGCCACTAGGTCATTCATGATACCCGCCCTAATGCCAAATGCAAACGCTGTTGTTAAAAGTGCAAAACAGCTCGCTATAAAGAGTCTGTTTTTATTAATTTCTTGGTTCATGATAGGTTATATTTAAAAAATTGAATTGGTAAATAAATCAAATGCGATTGATTTTCAAAGGTGTAAAAAGCAATCTTGCATTTTCATCACAAATGCAATCGTTTGCATAAAAAGTACAATTGTTATTGAGTAGCATTATTGATAGTTTTCAAATTCAATCATTTGCAAACTAACTAACCAGAACCATGAGTAGTAGAAAAATCAGACTTGGACTTATAGGCGGAGGATCGAGCTCGTTCATCGGTATCGTACATAGAATAGCCGCCTACATGGGCGAGCAGTATACACTGGTTGGTGGAGTTTTTGATAGTGATTATAACGAAAGCGTGGCATTTGCAAATAAGTTAGAGCTCGATCCAGCGCGAACTTATCACGACATTGCCGAGCTGATCGAAAAGGAGCATGCACTTCCTGAAGAAGAAAGAATTGAAGTTATATCCGTGCTCACGCCCAACTTTTTGCATTTCAGTATGTCGAAAACTTTAATCGAGGCAGGCTTTCATGTGATTTGTGAAAAACCCATGACCATTACGGCCAAAGAAGCCATCGAACTGGAGCAACTGGTAGAGAAAAATAAGGTCGTATTTTGTCTGACCCATACTTATACTGGTTACCCAATGGTGCGTCAGATGAGAGAAATGATAGCTGCTGGAGTAATTGGAGAAGTACACAAAGTGGACGCCCAGTATTATCAAGGTTGGATCAATCCTTTTATACATGACAAGGAAAAGCGCGCACAGGTTTGGCGCCTTGACCCAGCTAAGTCAGGACAAAGCTGCTGCATGGGCGATATCGGGGTGCATGCCTTCAATATGATCGAGTACACCACGGGTATGGAAGTAAGCAAAGTATTGGCCGATCTCGACACGATGTACGATGATAACCCATTGGATGTAGACGGCACAGCACTTATTCGATTTGGTAATGGGGTAAAAGGAGTAATAAGAGCGAGCCAAATAGCTACATCGGAAGAAAATAATCTGACCATTGCTGTATATGGGAAAAAGGGCGGCTTGAAATGGGAGCAGGAAAACCCAACTTGCTTAACGCATTTGATTCAAGATGAGCCACGCAGAATTCTAAAACCAGGAAATCCTTACAATTCTGACTTTTCAATGGAGAGCACCAAAATAGCGCCAGGTCATCCCGAAGGACTATTTGACGCTATGGGAAATATTTACTCAGGCACAGCCAAGGCCATATTGGGTCAGAGCGTGAGGGAAGGAGCTTATCCTACAGTAAAAGATGGAGTTCGCGGCATGAAGTTTATTGAAGCAGTACTGGCATCCGCCAAAAAAGATCAAGTTTGGATTGATATGTAATCAAAATCCCTTGATTGTAAAAAAGGACTTGGTTAGATGATAACCAAAAAAAGTTGCTCGCTTGAAGGCAATAATTGTAAAGAAGTAATAAGAAATGATTGAAGGAGTAATCCTTCAAAAGGTAAGTTGAAGTATGAAAACAATAAAAGGACCAGCAATATTTTTAGCGCAATTTGTTGATGATAAAGCGCCATTTAATAATCTCAAAAACTTGTGTGACTGGGCCAAGTCACTGGGTTACAAGGCCGTACAAATTCCTTCTTGGGATACACGATTAATAGATATTGAAAAAGCAGGCTCTAGCAAAACCTATGCGCAGGAAATCAAAGGAATAGTCAACGAGGCTGGGCTTGAAATTTCAGAACTGTCTACGCATTTGCAAGGACAACTTGTTGCGGTAAATCCAGCCTACGATACCATGTTCGATGCATTCGCTCCTGAAAAGTTGAAAGGAAACCCAGCAGGAAGAACAGCGTGGGCGGTTAACCAAGTGAAAAGCTGTATCTCGGCGAGTAAGTTCATGAATATTGAGGTAATGGCGAGCTTTTCTGGTGCTTTGCTCTGGCATACCATTTATCCTTGGCCACAACGCCCAGCCGGTTTGGTTGAAACGGGTTTTTCGGAACTTGGCAAGCGTTGGTTACCTATTTTGAATCATGCTTCAGACCATGGCGTAAAAGTATGTTATGAGCTACATCCGGGGGAAGATCTTCATGATGGGATCACTTTTGAGATGTTTTTGAAAGCAGTAAACGATCACGAGGCGGCCAATATTTTGTATGACCCAAGCCACTTTTTACTTCAACAACTCGATTACCTCCAGTTTGTTGATTTTTATCACGACAGAATAAAAATGTTCCATGTCAAAGATGCAGAATTCAACCCAACAGGAAAGGCGGGTGTATATGGCGGTTATCAAGGATGGGTTGATCGGCCTGGAAGGTTTAGATCACTGGGTGACGGTCAAGTCGATTTTCGTGGAATATTTTCCAAACTGAGTCAATACGGCTTTGACGGATGGGCAGTTCTTGAATGGGAGTGTTGCATTAAATCTCCACAGCAGGGCGCAGAAGAAGGTGCTCCTTTTATTCAAAGCCACATTATTGAAGTTACTGAAAAGGCCTTTGATGACTTTGCTGGAGCTAAAGTCGACGATCAGACAAATAGAAAAATTTTAGGCATTTAAGACATGAACATACTCCACAAATCCATCACTATATTATTAATATTTGCCATTTTCTCTTCGTGCTCAGAAAGCGAGAACACTTATGAAAGGCCAAGAGATAACTGGGTTTTTAGATCCGTACTTGACGAGCAGGCTCGAATGGTTACTGCGGCATTGAGTAAAGATATGTGGGTGTCGTACGATGCGAAAACAGCTAACCTTTATAAAGCATGGAAAGGTGGCGTAAACTTCGACGGGGCAGTTTATACCACGGTACATGGCCCACAACCGACAAGTGAAGGATATGCTTACATGACTGATGAGCCTGGTTCTATGCGATGGTTCATTATCGAAAACGGGAAAAGGACTGTGCCTGAAGTGCAGTACCGAGGACATAAGTTTGTGGATGGACAAGTGTCATTTCAATACGAGTTAAAAACTAGCTCAGGGCAGTTAGTGGAAATATCAGAAACTCCTGAAGCGATAAAACGTGGCAGACAGTCTGGATTATCTAGGACTTTTAAAATGAATGCGCCAGAGGATGTTCAAGTGGGATTTGTTACACAAATTTCTTCCCTTACGAATGAACGCGACCTTTCTTCTACTGGAACTTTCCAAACTACTTCCAAAGAGATCGTCAAATACGCATTAGGATCGGTTATGACTGTGACAGGTTTACAATTGCTGGACAATAAAAAGCCTGTAGTGCTCAAAGCCTATTTTCATCAAGGTTTTGATAAGTTGGAACAAGGTGGAGGAGAAAAAAATGTTGAAAGCGAGGAAGTAGCATTGGGAGCGGCGCTTATCGAAAGAAGTGACTGTCATTCATGTCATAATGAGGAAGTTTGGACAGTTGGCCCACCTTACATCGCCATCGCACGTAAGTACAACGACTCTGACGCTACCATAAAAATGCTTTCAGGAAAGATTAAAAATGGAGGACGTGGTGTTTGGGGCAATGCCCTGATGACTGCTCATCCCAACCTGTCGGATGATGACTTGGCCGAAATGGTCAAATATATTCTCGGTTTGGACAATGCCGATATTGGTTCCGATGCTTCGGCTTGGCATTTGGGAGAAAAGACCGTCCCTATCAGATTTGAAGATGACCTTACTGCTTCGAAAGTTGGAAATGGGATTAACGCCTATTTGTATCTTTTCAGTGGAGATCAGCCCAACTTGGATGTAATGCGAGAAACCAGCCCAATTGCTGCCGCAAGAGTTTCCAAGCTTCATGTAAGATCTAGGAAAGATTTTGGTGACTTTGAGTCGCGATTTGCAGTCAGATTTAAGACTAACCTTAAAATAGAAAAAGCCGGTAGTTATAGTTTAAGACTTGTAAGTGATGATGGTGCCAGAATGTTCTTATCAGGAAATGAGATTATCGATAATTGGGGTTTTCATGGACCTGATCCAAAGGATGGAGAAGTCTGGTTAAAGGAAGGACTTCACCCCATCGAAATATTTTACTTCCAGAGTGGTGGAGGTGCGGCTATATCATTGCAATGGTTTAACATCAAAGCGGGAAAATTTGAAGTTATTCCTGAAAGCATGATGGAAACATCTGCTGAAGATTATTTGGAAACAATAGATTATGTACCTGAAGGCAAGCTTGTTAAAGCGATTCCAGGAGATAAAATATGGTTGGCAGGCGTACATCCATCGTTTGATATTTCACAGGCAAGACCTGAAGGTTTCAGGCCTAGAGTAGGCGGTATCGATTTCTTATCTGAAGATGAAATGGTGGTTTGCACTTGGGATTCTTTAGGTCCGGTTTATAAAATTTCCAATTTCCGATCACAAAACCCTGAAGAAATTAAGGTGGAAATGATCGCGTCGGGATTGGCTGAGCCTCTTGGCATCAAAGTAGTTGATGGCGAGATCTATGTATTACAAAAACAGGAACTCACCAAACTGATCGATAATGATAAAGATGGGATCATCGATGAGTATCGAACGATAAGTGACGATTGGAAAGTTTCGGCAAATTTTCATGAATTCGCCTTTGGGCTGGTTTATAAAGAAGGTTTTTTCTACGGTGCTTTGGCTACTGCAATTCTTCCCGGAGGTGCCTCCGCCGACCCTCAAATTCCTGATAGAGGAAAAATCATTAAGATTAGCGAAGCAACTGGCGAAGTACAGTTCATCGCATCTGGCCTTAGAACTCCCAATGGAATTGGTATAGGCGTGGATGGCGAAATATTCGTTTGTGATAATCAGGGCGATTGGTTGCCCGCTTCCAAGGTCAATCATGTAAGAGAAGGCGCATGGTTTGGCTCCCGATCGGTTAACCCTGAGGAGGTAAAAGATAAAATACAAGACGAGCCAGTGGTTTGGTTACCTCAAGATGAAATTGGCAATTCACCAAGTACTCCTTTGGCTTTAGATCTTGGCCCTTATAAAGGACAGATGATTCATTGTGAGGTGACTCATGGAGGCATTAAACGCGTATTCGTAGAAAAAGTAAATGGTTTGTATCAAGGGGCTGTTTTTAGATTTTCTCAAGGAATTGAAGCAGGTGTAAACAGGCTGGCTTGGGCTCCTGATGGCTCACTGTTAGCTGGTGGAATTGGTGTTTCAGGTAACTGGGGGCAAACAGGCAAACTTAATTATGGATTACAACGACTGGCTTATAATGGAACACCAGCATTTGAAATGCTCAGCGTAAAAGCCAAAACGAATGGTTTTGAAATTGAGTTTACCGAACCGATCAAAGAAGGACAAAATATTTCAGCAGAAGACTTCTACATCGAACGATTCTATTTTGAACCCACGCCACAATATGGAGGACCAAAACTTGGCGTTACGGAGCTCACACCAAAAGCGTTTTACCTTTCAGAAGATAGAAAGAAAGTATTTTTCGAATTGGATGGGCTCAAGGAAAAACATCTGGTTTATTTTAGAATTAAAAGACCTTTTGTGAGCACCAACGATCGTGAACTTTGGACGACAGAATCATGGTACACGCTTACCAGTATTCCAAAAGACGATTATGGGTTTACCAATGATTATAAAACGGCTCATAATCAATTGACTTCTTCAGAAAAGAAAGAGGGTTGGAAACTGCTTTTTGATGGAACAACCACCAACGGGATAAGAAATTTCAAATCCAATACTCTTGGTAAAAAATGGACAGCAAAAAATGGGACATTACATTTCTTAGGTAAAGGAAATGGCCAAGGATGGCAAGCTAAGGATGGTGGAGATATTATCATCACTGATAAGGAATATGAAAACTATGAATTAAATCTTGATTGGAAGATAGAGAAGGGTGGCAATAGCGGAATTATCTATAATGTAATTGAGAGTGATGATTACAATTATGTGTGGGAAACAGGACCAGAAATGCAAGTTTTGGATAATATCCGTCATCCTGACGGTCAGATATATAAGCACCGAGCCGGTGACTTGTATGATATGATCGAAAGTAAATTTGTAACAGTTAATCCTGCAGGAGAGTGGAACAGAGTACGATTGATCATGAATAATGGAAAAGTGGAGCAGTGGCTCAATGGCTATAAGGTTGTGGAATATGAAATGCATAACGATCAATGGAAGGAAATGATCGCGAAAAGCAAATTTTCAGAAATGGAGGGCTTTGGTACAGCTAAGAAGGGTCATATTGCTCTGCAGGATTATGGAGATAAAGTATGGTTTAGGAATATTAAAATCAAAGAACTTTGAGTAGATTTTTCACTTTAGGAGTCATTATTTTAATGACAGGATGTACTCCCACAACAATGGAAACTGATGTGCCCGATGAGTCTCTTTTTCCTGAAGAAAATAGGTTTGTACAAGAGGTTTTGGCTAAGCAACTATATGAGCCTACCGAAATGGAGGTCATGCCAGATGGTCGCGTGCTCTTTGTTGAACGGCGAGGAGGAATAAACCTTTACGATCCCAAGACAGAGAAGCTGACCTTGATAGACTCCTTGCCTGTTTTCTATGCTATGGAAGATGGTTTAATGGGCTTGGCATTGGATCCTGATTTTAAATTTAACAATTGGATTTATCTCTACTACTCTCACCCGGGAAAGGAAGCTAAGCAACATCTTTCAAGATTTGATTTCTCCCTTTCGGGGCTGAAAAATGAAAAGGTCATGCTTGTGGTGCCTACCCAAAGGGAAGAATGTTGCCATACCGGCGGCTCGATCCAATTCGGTCCTGATGGTCTTCTTTATTTGTCAACGGGGGATGACACTAATCCATTTGATTCAAACGGTTATGGTCCTATGGATGAACGAGAAGGAAGGTCTCCGTGGGATGCGCGTGGTACAGCCTCAAATACCAATGACTTACGGGGTAAAATATTGCGAATTGACCCACAACCTGATGGCACTTATACCATTCCCGAAGGAAATCTATATGAGGATGACGACCCTCTGACCAGACCAGAAATATTTGTGATGGGTTGCAGGAATCCTTACAGAATTTCGGTAGATCAAAAACGCAACTGGCTAGTTTGGGGCGATGTAGGTCCTGATGCAGGTAAAGACAGTGAACTAAGAGGCCCAAGAGGTCATGATGAAATGAACATAGCGAAGACTGCCGGTTATTACGGTTGGCCAATGTTCGTAGCGGATAACAAAGCTTACCGAAAATATGATTTTGCTACTGGGAAAGCCTCTGATTATTTTGACCCAGAGAAGCCTATTAATAATTCAATAAATAATACCGGAATTACCAATCTGCCTGCGGCCAGACCTGCCTATATTTTTTATCCCTATGCAACATCTACAGAATTTCCACAATTTGGTTCTGGAGGTCGTAACGCTATGGTTGGACCTGTTTACTATTCAGATTTTTATGAAGGTAGTAGGTTTAGATTTCCTAAATATTTTGACGGTCGTTTATTCGTTTATGACTGGATACGAGGTTGGATTTTCAGTGTAGATATTACGGGCGATCAGCCCCGAGACTTCCAGCGCATTATGCCCAATAGTAAATTTAACTTTATCATAGATATGGAAATGGGTCCAGATGGTACGTTGTATCTTTTGGAATATGGTACAGGTTGGTTTACGAGAAATATCGATTCTCAATTATCGAAAATTAATTTTTATAAAGGGAACAGGCCACCAGTCTTGAATTCGACTGTTTCTTCTCAGAATGGAGCCGCTCCGCTCGAAGTAGTTTTTGATGCTGCCAATTCTACTGATCCTGATCAAGATAACCTTACTTTTCTGTGGGAAATTGATGGTCTAAAGTTTAAAGATTCGAAGGTTAATTACACTTTCGACAAAGAAGGAATTTATTATCCTCGTATTACTATCCGAGATAAAAATGGGTATATAAAAACGGAACAATATACGATCGAAGTAGGGAACGAAGCACCACAGATCGATATTGCTGTTTTGGGCAATACAAAATACCATTATCCGGGAAGGGTCGTGAATTATGAAGTAAAGGTCACGGATAGAGAAGATGCCATTACCGGGCTTGACAGTACAGCCATAGAATTCAAGATTAGAAGATTGGAAGGGTACGATGAGGCCGAGGTTTTGGGTCACCAATCTGCAGATGTTAAAGGTCTGGAAGTTATGGAATCATCAGATTGCAAGTCTTGTCATAAATTGAATGAAATGTCAATTGGGCCTTCTTATACAATGGTTGCTCAGCGATATAGTGCATCCACGAAAAACAGAAGCTACCTGATCAATAAAATAATTGCCGGTGGCGGAGGTGTTTGGGGCGAACATGCTATGTCTGCACATCCTGATCTCAGTCAATCCGACGCAAGTAAAATTGTTGACTATATCTTTTCACTGGTTGAAGAAAATGACCCGCTCAGAGGAGAACTTGTGATCAACAGAGAGGACAAGGAGAAGAGAATTTTGCTTCAAGCGTCTTATAGAGACAAAGGAGCAGGGATTATGAAGTCGATTGAGGTACAAAACGAATTGGGATTGGTGCCGGCCAAACTTATTGCTGTAAATAATGATCGATCCAATAATGTGGAAATAAGAAAATTTATTGGTCAGGAGGATCGCGTAAACAATATTTATCACAAATCTTGGATCGCATTTGAAGGAGTTGATATGACGGATGTAGTTGGACTTAAGTTGAGAACGGGAGGACCTGGAAGTGATGTAAGTGTAAGAAAAGGAAGTGAAGATGGACCTGAAATTGCACGTTTAAATACACGTCCAACTTCTTCTGGTAGTATTTATTTTGAGTCAAAAATTGCTTCCCTTGAGGGAGAGCACGACCTTTATTTTATCTTTTTGGACAAAACAGAAGACACCAGTTTTGGTGCAATTTATGACATTGAACTATTATTCTGATTCCCAAAAAAACGAGCACACTCATGATTAATAATAGAAGAGAATTTATCAAGTCGTCAGGTATCCTTACGGCAGGCATTGCGCTAATACCAGGCTGTATTAGTTCAATAGAAAGTACTTCGAAAATGGATGTTGGTGTACAACTCTATACTGTTCGAGATGCTATGGACAAAGATCCAAAAGGCACACTGGCCAAAGTAGCAAAGATTGGTTACAATCAAGTGGAAATGGCTGGCTACAGTAACGGGAAAGTGTATGGATTCAGCGGCAAGGAAATAAACAAAATTCTTGAAGATCTTAACCTGCAATTTGTCAGCGGACATATTCCATTATCTGAGCTGAGAGATAATTTCGATCAGGTCTTGGATTTTATGAATGAGTCTGGCCAAAAGTATGCCGTTTTACCTTGGCTGGCACAGGAGGATCGCCAGACCATAGATCAGTATAAAGGCTATGCAGAATTATTGAATTCAATTGCACAAAAAGCCAAGTCATCTGGAAAAATCGTATGTTATCATAACCACGATTTTGAGTTTTTCGAACTAGAAGGACAAATTCCCATGGAAGTATTGCTCAATGAAACGGATCCTGAGTTAGTGCAATTTGAATTGGATCTTTATTGGGTTCACAAAGCCAATCAAAATGCTGCCAAAATATTTGAGGAAAATCAAGGTCGTTTTCCTTTATGGCATGTCAAAGATATGGCGGATACGGCCGAAAAGGGATTTGCCGAGGTTGGAACTGGAACTATCGATTATAAGCGTCTTTTTGACCTAAAAAAAGTCTCAGGAATGAAATATTTCTTTGTGGAGCAAGATCAATCAGATGATCCATTGACAAGTATTGAAATTTCTTACAAAAACCTGACAGAGGATATTCTCCGTTCATGAGAAAAAACCTACTATTTGTTTTTATTCTACTTGGGAAGATTGCGGTTGGCCAAAGTATTTCCGGTAAAATATATGATGCCGAATCAGGAGCACCATTAATTGGAGCTACAATCAAGGTCATGAACTCAAACCTTGGTACTACATCTGATATTTCAGGCGATTATAAAATTGACATTATGGAGCCGGGTGTTTATGCTTTGGAAGTAAGATATGTCGGCTATAGAACCAAACAAATACAAGAATTATTTGTGAATAGAGATGCTGACCTAGTATCAGATTTTGCTCTTGCACCTAATTTTAATGGATTAGATAGTTTGATCGTTACGGAAAGGCAACTACTTGTGCAGCCTGGGAAATTGACGATTACACAAGAACAGCTTAACCGCTTTGCAGCTACCTATTACGACCCGGCTCGCATGATGACCACTTCATCCGACATTCTGGTAACCAATGATCAAAACAATCAGATATCTGTCCGAGGTATTTCTCCCGCATATAATATCTGGAGGCTCGAAGGCGCTGAAATTCTAAACCCGAATCATTTGGCCAATGCTGGAACTTTTAGCGATCAGGCTACTTCTAATGGCGGAGGAGTAAATATATTGAGTGCTCAAATGATGAGTCGATCGAGCTTTGATTATGGCGCTTTTGGCGCAGAACTAGGTAATAGTGTCGGCGGCATTTTTAATATGAACATTAAAGATGGAGGGGCAGCATCGAATCATGTGGTACAAGCTTCATTGATTGGTTTGGATTTCTCCTCCGAAGGAAAGGTCGGACAAAATGATAAGCTGACCTATGCGGCCAATTACCGTTACAGTTTTACTGGATTACTCGCCAATTTTGGTGTCGATTTTGGAGGGGAAAAGATTGGATTTCAAGACTTGTCATTCTCGCTGAAATACCAAATTAATCCTAAGACAGATGTGAAATTATTCGCTTTGGGTGGCTTAAATTTTAACATGTTTACTGGCTTGCCTTTTGAAGAATCAGAAGACCAAAAGGATCGATCCAATATTGATTTTGATGGAGAGATGGGGGCAATAGGCGCAACGATTAACTATCGGTCTTCAGGTTTTGAGTTATTCAGCACGTTACTTTTTTCTTCAAGCCAAAATATTAGAAATCAAGAATTTAAAAATGTGTTGGATGAGATCGATTTTTCATCGGGTATAAATGACGGAAGAAAGCTTTTATCTCACCGATTTGAAATCAACAAAAACCTCAATGGAAACCAATTTAAGGTCGGATTTTTAAATAATATGTACATCTACAACTTTACGACTAGCTCTTCCCCGGGTGGAGGCAACAGCTTTTCCACTGCAATTAATAACAAATCAGAAATATTGATACAGCCCTACTTGAACTATTCAAGACAATTATCTAGTCGTTTATTTTTTGATCTGGGCACTAATATTTCATGGAATGTAAAAGGTGATATTCAAATTGACCCAAGAGCACAGCTGACCAATTTTTTCAATGAAAGTCAATCCTTAACTTTTGCGGCTGGGAGATATAGTCAATTATTAGGTCCAGAAAATTATTATTATTACAACCCATTTCAAACAGATATTCGCTCGCTTCAACCAGGTATTGATTATGATTTTATCTCCTCTTGGCGTTTTACCCTATCCCATTCTTTCCAATCGTCTATAATAAACACGAATCTTGAGCTTTTCCATTATTATTTTGACGCTCCATTGATCAATGAAATAGGTTCAGAAATAACTGTAAAAGGGGCGAGTACCTCGGGTATATCTTTGCAATTTGATAAGTCTTTTGATAATCAATTTTATGCTCGTATGGGTGTTACCTATTTTCGATCTCTCATCGATCCTGATATTGTGACTCAGCAATATGACAATCGATACAGCAGTAGCCTTGCTTTAGGCAAAGAGTGGAAATTGAAATCTGGGAAAAAGACTTCATTGAATCTTCGTGGAATTTATCAAGGAGGGCTACATTATCCTGGTGTAGAATTATTCGGTTTTACTGATAATTTATCTTATCAAACGGAAGATTATCTGCGTTTTGATATAAGATGGCAGTTAGTCAATTACCATAAAAATTGGACTTCTACTTTTTCTATCGATATTCAAAATGTACTTAACAGGGAAAATGAGGCCTTTAGGTATTTTGACAGCTTTACCAACGCCGTTGAAACCCAATACCAGTTGGGCATGATCCCAATATTGACTTACCGAATTGCATTTTGATGATAAAAAAAGTAATTGAAATCACTTTTTTCGTTCTCTTCAGCTTGTTTGCAATGGTTCAATACAATGACCCTGACGGACCAGCGTGGATTCTAATTTATGGTTCAGTCGCAATTGTAAGCTTATTGTCTGCCGTGAGGGTTTACCGGCGATCCATCGTGATGGGGATGATTATCGCATTGTCAATTTTTGCCATTTATCTTTCGCCACATTTTTATGATTACCTGTTAGCAGCTAATAAGAATGAGTTATTTGGAGACATGGTTTATGAAAAACCGTATATCGAAGGTACGAGAGAATTCGGAGGGGTAGTGATTGCAATTTTATGTTTACTGGGGCTTTTAAGGATTAATAGGAAGCCTTAGTTTTTGACAAAAACTTTACCCTTCTTAGGATAATATTGTTGAAAAAGATGATAATTAATGCCGTCCTTCAAACCCACATCAGGCACAAGAATTGACTTAGCCCCGGCAGCTTCCATCACACCTATATATATTTCCGTCGCAGGAACGATCACATCGGCTCTATCTGGATTGAGTTGTAGCTTATTTAGTTTTTCGTCGAGGGTCAAATTGGCTAGAAATTCTTTTACTCTTATCACTGAATCTATGTTCATTTTCCTGCGCTTTCCTATCATAGCCAATTCAATGACTTTGTTGATATTGCCTCCTGTCCCTATCGCGGTGATTTTTCGCTTATGGTCTTTTACTTGATTCATTACCCAATGTCGCATTTCATCCCATGTTTCTGCTTTGTCCATTTTGTGGAGTCGTCTCACACCGCCAATTTTGAATGATTTGGACAATACTTTTTGTTTTTTAACATAGAAATTGATTTCAGTGCTGCCGCCCCCAACATCTATATGCATGTATGTTTTCTCATCCAAATTAGGGCCGATGACTTCATTGATTAATTCCGCTTCACTTTCCCCACTTATGATTTCGATAGCCAATCCAAGTTCCTCAGCAATATTATTTAATATCTCAGCTCCGTTGTTTGCTTCACGCATGGCCGATGTAGCACATCCATAATAATGATCTATTTCGTAGAGATCAATCATGTTTTTGTAAGCAGTCATCAGTTTTTTAAATCTTACAATATTACTTTCACTGATACTTCCAGTGTTAAAAACATCCTGCCCAAGACGTAAAGGAAAACGTATATACTCAAGTTTTTTAAATGTAATTAACTCATCATATGTCAGGATTTTGGTGATTTGAAGTCTGATGGCGTTTGAGCCTATATCAATAGCAGCAATTTTCATTAGAGAGACGTTTAATCAAAAATACATAAGTGAATGCTCTATGTTTTAAACATTCGTTTTTATTCCGGAGTTTGACACATATATTTGCGCAGCATTATCAAGAAAGACTGAGGGAATAGGCCCTTTGACGTCTTAGCAACCTGTCCAATTTCCGAAAGGAGTCCGGTGCTAATTCCTGTTCTAATTTAATTATTAGAAAGAGATAATAAAGAATATCTGAGATCTTTCTTGAGTGCAAAAAGTACAACTATGAAAGATATAGAATCATCCCTAAAAAAACGAGTTTTAATATTGGATGGCGCCATGGGCACCATGATTCAACGACGAAATCTGTCTGAGGCAGATTTTAGAAATGAATCTTTGAAAGACCATGGCATTGATCTGAAAGGAAACAATGACCTTTTATCAATTACTCGGCCAGATATTATAAAAGAGATACATGCCGAATATTTTGAAGCCGGTGCAGATATCGCAGAGACAAACACTTTTGCAGGAACAACCATTGCGCAAGCGGATTATAGTTTAGAACACTTGGTTTATGAGATCAATTATCAATCTGCAAAAATCGCTCGGGAAGTGGCCGATGAATACACCGCTAAAAACCCAGATAAACCCAGATTTGTGGCAGGTAGCATGGGACCAACCAACCGAACAGCCTCACTTTCTCCAGACGTAAATGATCCTGGTTACAGAGCGGTTACATTTGAACAGCTAAGACAAGCTTACTACGAACAAGCACAAGCATTACTTGATGGTGGTGCAGACATGTTATTGGTTGAAACGGTATTTGATACACTAAATGCGAAGGCAGCTTTATTTGCTATTGATCAACTAAGCACTGTGCTTGGAAAGAAAATACCAATCATGGTTTCTGGTACTATCACGGATGCCTCTGGCAGAACGCTCTCAGGTCAAACTACTGAGGCTTTCCTAATATCCGTTTCTCATATTCCTCTGTTAAGCGTAGGCCTGAATTGTGCACTTGGAGCAAATCAGCTAAGGCCATATCTAAAAACATTATCAGACAAGACTTCTTTTGGAGTGAGCGCGCATCCGAATGCTGGTTTACCCAATGAATTTGGAGAATATGATCAAACACCAGACGAAATGGCGCTACAGGTGGAAGAGTACCTAAAAGATGGTTTGGTAAATATTTTGGGCGGATGCTGTGGCAGTACGCCTGATCATATCAAAGCTATTGCCCATGTAGCGGCAAAATATGCTCCTCGTACTATAGAATTTGCCTCGGCATAACATCAAAAAATAAGATGAAAGATAAACAACCAGTGCTATCCTTGAAGTTATCAGGAATGGAGCCTTTGATTGTTGATGAAGCAACCAACTTTGTTAACATAGGAGAAAGAACGAATGTAACTGGCTCTAGAAGATTTGCCAGACTTATCGCCGAAGAAGATTACGAAACGGCTGTTGAAATAGCTTTAGATCAAGTTCGCGGTGGAGCACAGATATTGGATGTCAACATGGACGAAGGTATGCTCGATGGAAAAGCTGCCATGGTGAAATTCTTGAACTTGATCGCTGCAGAACCAGAAATAGCCCGAATACCAGTGATGATTGATTCCTCGAAATGGGAGATTATTGAGGCAGGATTGCAATGCATTCAAGGAAAAGGGGTTGTAAATTCAATTTCGTTAAAAGAAGGAGAGCAGCCTTTCAAAGAGCAGGCCAAAAAGATAAAGATGTATGGTGCTGCTACCGTGGTAATGGCCTTTGATGAAAAAGGTCAGGCAGATTCTTATGAGCGGAGAATTGAAATATGTCAACGATCCTACGACATTCTTACTAAGGAGATAGGTTTTCCACGAGAAGACATTATTTTTGATCCCAACATATTTCCAGTTGCTACGGGAATAGATGAGCATAATAATTATGCAGTTGATTTTTTCAATGCGACCAAATGGATCAAAGAAAATCTACCCGGAGCAAAAGTAAGCGGTGGAGTTTCCAATGTTTCTTTTTCATTTAGAGGAAACGATAAAGTAAGAGAAGCTATGCATTCCGCTTTTTTGTACCATGGTATTCAGGCAGGTATGGATATGGGTATCGTAAATGCTGGTTTGATTGAGGTTTATGATGAGATCGATAAAGATTTATTAGAACATGTAGAAGATGTCTTGCTCAACCGACGAGAGGATTCTACAGAACGTCTTCTAGCATTCGCTGAAAATGTCAAAGGCTCTGGGAAAGTAAAAGAACAAGACCTGAGCTGGAGAGAAAACACTGTGCAAGAAAGGTTAAAGCATGCCTTGATTAGAGGTGTAGTTGATTATGTAATTGAAGATACAGAAGAAGCACGACTTGAATATGATCGGCCACTTCATGTTATCGAAGGCCCATTGATGGATGGAATGAACATTGTTGGCGACTTATTCGGGTCAGGTAAAATGTTTTTACCTCAGGTTGTGAAAAGTGCTCGTGTAATGAAAAAATCGGTGGCACATTTGATACCATTTATGGAGGCCGAAAAAGGAGCAGAGCATAAAGCAAAAGGTAAGATTCTCCTAGCTACAGTAAAAGGAGATGTTCATGATATTGGAAAAAATATTGTTGGAGTAGTCCTTGGTTGCAATAATTATGATATTGTAGACTTAGGTGTGATGGTGCCAGCGCACAAAATACTGGATGAAGCCGAAAAGCAAAACGTCGACATATTAGGACTTAGTGGTTTAATTACACCTAGTCTCGATGAAATGGTTACGGTGGCTTCTGAAATGGAACGTCGAGGAATGAAAATTCCACTTTTAATTGGAGGGGCAACAACTTCTAGAATTCACACCGCCGTGAAAATAGATCCTGCATATTCGGGAGCTGTTATTCATGTGCTTGATGCTTCTAAAAGTGTAGGAGTCGCATCTAAACTTTTAAGTGATTCCGATAATGATCTTATTTCTGATGTAGTAACAGAATACGAGGCGCTGAGACATGGTCATGCCAATAGACAACTAGAAAAAGAGCATTTGGCTTTTCCTGCGGCGCAGCGAAATAAATTCAAGATTAATTGGGCAGAATATCAACCACCAAAACCAAGTTTTATTGGTACTAAGGTGTTTGATAATATTTCGTTGGAAGAGATAAGACCATACATTGATTGGACACCTTTCTTTTCTACTTGGATGTTGAAAGGAAAATACCCACAGATTTTTGAAAACCCAACAGTCGGAGAGGAGGCAAAAAAGCTATACGTGGATGCTAATAAAATGCTGGATGATGTGATTGCGAATCATCAATTATTGGCGAAAGCAGTGGTTGGTATTTACCCTGCTCAAGCATCAGGTGAAGATGTTGTGATTTTTGAAGACGAGCAGCTTCAAAATAAGAAAATGACCTTTCATTTTCTGAGACAACAAGGTAAGAAGGGAGCTAAAATTCCAAATTTATCTTTGGTAGATTTTGTGTCACCTGAAAAAGCAGATTACTTGGGCGGTTTTGCGGTTACAACGGGTTTTGGTACTGATGAACTAGCAAAACAATTTGAGGCGGATCATGATGATTACAATTCAATTATGATCAAATCTATTGCTGACAGACTTGCCGAGGCACTGGCAGAAATGATGCATAAAAAAGTGCGTAAAGAGCTTTGGGGATACGACAAAACAGAATCGTTGGACAATGAGTCTTTGATTAAGGAAAAATACCGTGGAATTAGACCAGCGCCAGGTTATCCTGCATGCCCTGATCACACAGAGAAGGCAACATTATTTGAGTGCCTTGATGTAGAAAATAATATTGGTTTAAAGTTGACAGAAAGCTTCGCTATGTATCCAGCAGCATCTGTAAGTGGTTTTTACTTTTCTCATCCAGAATCAAAATATTTTGGGTTAGGTAAGGTTTATGAGGATCAGATTGAAAATTATTCACAAAGAAAACAAATGAGTAAGGAAAGTATTGAGCAATGGCTCGGCCCGAACCTTGGTTATAAATAAGATATAAAGATGAAAGTCACAGAGAACATTGACAATGCAAAAGGTAAAACACTCTTTTCATTGGAAATTATTCCACCAAAGAAAGGCGATAGTATCAGTGGGCTTTTCGAACACATAGATCCGTTAATGGAGTTTAAGCCTCCCTTCATTGATGTTACTTATCACAGAGAAGAATATGTGTACAAAGACAAAGGAAATGGTTTATTAGAGAAGAAGACCACTAGAAAGCGTCCTGGTACTGTTGGTATTTGTGCTGCCATCAAGAATAGATACAATATTGATCCTGTACCTCACATTATTTGTGGGGGTTTTTCTAAAGAAGAAACAGAAAATGCATTAATTGACCTAAATTTTTTAGGAATTGAGAATGTGCTTCTTTTACGGGGAGATTCTATAAGTAGTGAAAGAAACTTTGTTCCTGAGCCAGAAGGCAATGCTTATGCCATTGACTTAGTAGATCAAGTAGTTAAAATGAATCAGGGTAAGTTTCTCGACGAAGAACTTACAACCGCAATACCCACAGACTTTTGTATTGGTGTAGCGGGCTATCCTGAAAAACATTTCGAATCACCAAATATCAAAACAGATCTCAATTATTTGAAACGGAAGGTAGAGTTAGGCGCTGAGTATATTGTAACACAGATGTTTTTTGATAATCAAAAATATTTTCAGTTTGTAGAAGATTGCAAAAATGCTGGAATCAATGTGCCAATAATTCCTGGTCTTAAGCCGATGACGGTAAAAAATCATTTGACAGTGCTACCTAGTATTTTTCATATAGATATCCCGGAAGAGCTTGCAGAAGAGGTTCAAAAGGCAACAAATAATGCCGCGGTGAAACAGATTGGTATTGAATGGGCTATAAAACAATCTCGAGAATTGATGCAAGCCGGAGTTCCGGTACTTCATTATTATTCTATGGGTAAATCTGACGTTGTGTATCAGGTGGCTAAAGAGCTATTTTAAGCTTATTGCTTACACCTTGAGCTATTCGGGTTAACTTTGCAGAATGAAAATCATCGAATGCCCGCGCGATGCGATGCAAGGCATCAAAGACTTTATACCTACCAAGGACAAAGTAAGATTTATCAATTCATTGCTGAAGGTTGGATTTGATACCATTGATTTTGGAAGTTTTGTTTCTCCCAAGGCTATTCCACAGCTATCGGATACACGTCAAGTATTAGAAGGATTGAGTTTAAATACTAAGACGAAGCTACTCGCAATAGTCGCTAATATCAGAGGAGCGGAGGACGCATTGGTCTATAAAGAGATCGATTATTTAGGTTTCCCATTGTCGCTTTCAGAAACATTTCAACAACGAAATACCAAAAAGTCAATAGCCACAGCTTTTGAAGAGATAAAGTCGATTCAAGAAAAAGTATTAAAAAGTGAAAGAAGACTCGTTGTTTACCTATCTATGGGTTTTGGTAATCCTTATAACGACCCTTATGAGGCCGATTATATTCAAGAGTTCGTAGGAAAGCTAGCGAGTTTTGGAGTAAATATTATCTCCTTGGCGGATACAGTCGGCATGGCACAGCCAGAATCGATAGCGCTACAATTGAGCAAATTGATTAGTGAATTTCCAGAGATTGAAATTGGGGCGCATTTGCATGTTACCTCGCAAAGTGCCAAACAAAAAATTCAAGCCATGCTTAACTCAGGTTGTCAAAGAATTGATGGAGCGATAGGTGGTTATGGAGGTTGTCCGATGGCAACTGATGATTTAACAGGAAATTTAAATACACTCGATTTGATTGATCAAATTGGTCAGAAGCCTCTTAATATCGATCATGAATCTCTTGTCTTGAGTAAACAAATTTCTGACGAAATATTCACTAAATATTTCTGATCATGG
Organism: Cyclobacteriaceae bacterium; assembly: GCA_040218415.1. Classification (GTDB taxonomy): domain Bacteria; phylum Bacteroidota; class Bacteroidia; order Cytophagales; family Cyclobacteriaceae; genus JAVJRN01. The sequence continues at coordinate 139,719 of JAVJRN010000079.1, read as the reverse complement.
AATGGACTTATGAAGCGGTTGTCGTTCTGATTATTATTTTTGGTGCGATAGTATTGTTTGTTTCAGAATGGTTGCCGGTCGACATGGTGGCCATACTGATCATGACTAGTCTAATAGTAACAGGAGTCATTACCCCTCAGCAAGGAATAGCTGGGTTTAGCAATCCAGCCACCATAACAGTCGCGTTCATGTTTGTGATCAGCTATGCTTTGTTAAAAACTGGTGCTTTACAAAGAATAGGGCCTTGGTTATCAGGTGTATTCACCAGAAATTATAACGTAGGTTTACTTTTAATGATATTTTTTGTTGGCTTAGCATCGGCTTTCATTAATAACACACCCATTGTTGCCATGTTTATTCCGGTAATGATCAGCGTTGGGAAAATAGCAAAGATCAGCCATTCCAAATTATTGATTCCACTGTCTTATGCATCCATTTTTGGAGGGACTTGTACGCTTATTGGCACCTCCACAAATGTGCTTGTTAGTGGTATCGCGTTGGACGCGGGTCTCGGTGAGTTTTCAATGTTCTATACGGCTCCTATTGGTGTTGTTTTTCTTTTAGTTGGTGCGCTTTATCTGTTTTTATTTGGTAAAAAACTCCTTCCGGACAGGTCGATCAAAGAGGATATTGAGTCTCGCTTCAGTATCCGAAATTATATCACCCAAGTGGAAATATTACATGATTCTGATTTTGTAGGTCAGCGTATCATGGACAGCATGATCGTTCGCGATATGGAGCTTGATATTATTGAAGTCATACGTGGGAATATGCGATTTACACTCCCAGCCGGAGATTTTGAAATAGATGCTGGCGATATTTTGAAGATCAAATGTAATGTTGAAAAAATCTCAGATTTAAAAGATAGACTAAAGGTTGGTTTCAACCTTTCAGCTTTACGTATGGGGGATAGTGAAATCCAAAAAGGAGATACAAGTCTTCTTGAGCTAGTTGTCACTAATGGTTCTGAATTTGAAGGAAAGAGTCTTCGACAAATGGATTTTAGGAGAAGGTTTAGAGCAGTGCCTTTAGCGATTCAACAACGAGAGGAAATATTGCATGAGCATCTTCATGAAGTGGAGCTGAAAGCCGGAGATTTGATTTTGATAGAAATTAAATCCCATAGAATCAACATGCTTAAGTCTATGGAGTCCAGTCCTAAAAGTCCTTTTATTATTCTTTCAGAGGCTGGTGTCATTGACTTCAAAAAGAAAAATTTTATCGCCGTTATGAGTACAATTGTGATGGTTATTGGTTTAACCACCTTCAATGTATTGCCTATTGTTGCCTCTACTATTCTTGGCGTTTGTGTTCTTGTACTCAGTCGAATTGTCTCTATGAAGGAGATGTATGCTTCCATTGAATGGAAGATCGTATTTTTACTGGCAGGTGTGATTAGTTTAGGTGCCGCTATGAGTTCCAGTGGCTTGGCTGATGGGATTGCGCATCTTTTGATTAATGTTTTTGGCCAGTACGGTCCTTATGCGTTGCTCGCAGCATTGTACTTACTTACCTCACTGATAACAGAAGTAATGTCCAACAATGCAACCGCGGCTTTATTGGCTCCAATTGCGATAGCTTCGGCAGATAAATTAGATGTTAGTCCTTTTCCTTTTCTAATAGCGGTAATGCTCGCAGCTTCTGCATCGTTGATGACGCCAATCGGTTATCAAACCAACACCATGGTCTACACGGCGGGACAGTATAAGTTTTTCGATTTTCTTAAAATAGGCGCAGGACTTAATTTAATTTTCTGGTTGCTTGCGTGCCTTTTAATTCCGATAATTTACCCGTTTTAAATGAGCTTAAATTTTTTACCGGGAAGTGATTTTAAAATTCCTTTAAACTCAAGTGTGAGTAGGTGTGAAGCTACTTCATTGATCGGCAGTTGAGTTTTCCACGCAATTTCATCAATATGCAGAGCTTCTTTTTCTGTAAAAAGCAAATTATAAACTTTCAACTCTGCTGGCAGTAGCTGGGCTATATCAACTGTTTTTTCTATCCCTTTATTATTGCTTTGATCCCAGTTGAGATAATAGTTAAGGTCTTTTACACCGGTGTAAATGTAAGCTTTTTGATTCCTTATTAGCTCATTGCAGCCTTCAGAGTAGGTGCTTCCAATGGTTCCTGGTACAGCAAAGACATATTTGTCGTAAGAGTCAGCAATATTTGCAGTGATTAAAGCGCCACCTTTCACAGCTGCTTCAACTACAAGTACAGCATCGCTCATACCTGCAATAATTCTATTTCGTGCAGGAAAGAAATGCGCCTGTGCTTGTTTATCAGGTGGGTTTTCAGAGAGCAAGCCACCTGTTTCGAGCATTTTGATGGCTATTTTCTTATGTTGACTAGGATATATTTTATGATGCCCATTGGCCATAATCCCGTAGGTAGGTAAGCCGTATTCAAGACATGCTTTATGTGCTTCGATATCAATGCCATAGGCCAACCCACTGATGATGAGTGTATTGGTTCCAGCTAATTCTGATATTATTTTTCGCGTAATTTCCTTTCCATATTCCGTGGCTTTTCTAGTTCCTACTATAGCCAGTACTCTTTGATTGTTATAATTTCCACTGCCGGAAGAGTATAGAATACTTGGCGCATCGGCAATTACTTTCAACCTGCTTGGGTAGTCAGCGTCAGTATAATGTTGAATTTTAATTTCGCTCTTGAAACAATCGGCAATAATTTCATCTGCCTGCCTTATTACCGCTCCACTTCTTATTGATTCAATAGTTTTAGTGCCAACGCCGGGGATTTTTAGTAGGTGAGCTGTTTTGCTTTTGAATACATTAGACGCAGAACCACAATAACTAATTAAGTTTTTGGTGTTGACGTTCCCTATTCCACCAGTTAGGCTTAGCGCAAGTTGATAACGCTTTTCCTCGTCCATGTCATGCGAGTTCGTTTCTGATCTGCTCAAGAAAACTACGAACCTTTTTTAAAGATTCAATGAGTTCAATTTTATTGCTCGCAGCTTCCACATCATTTTTAATAAACTCTCGGGCTCCTTGTAGGGTGTAGCCTTTTTCTTTGACGAGGTAATAAATTAATCTGACATTTTTGATATCCTCAGTGGTGAATTGGCGATTACCCTTGCGGTTTTTTTTAGGACGAATAATGTCGAATTCTCCTTCCCAGAAACGAATCAGAGAAGTAGCAACGCCAAGCTCGTCTGCAACTTCACCTATGGTGAAATACTTTTTTTCTATCTCTTTTTCTTTGTAGGGCATTTTCAGCGATGAAGATAGGAAATTATGCCTTCTTCATCAATGTAAATTTCAGATTCTGGAAAATCTTCTTCACTTAATTTTTTCATTTTTAATGCGGCACGTTTTTTTTCATCAACCAATGGGCCTAAAGTATATGATTGTATAAAAGAATGAATTTTACCATTTAAAAATTCACCATTTCCATTGAGGTTAGCTTCAAGTAAAGGAGCGAAGGCATTCTCATTTTTTAAATTGAACCGGCCATATGTAAGAAAATTACCCAAAGAGTAAACAATCAATCTATCCTGATAAATATCAATAGCGCGTGGTACATGTGGACCATGCCCGAGAATAATATCAGCTCCGTTTTCTATCATACTCCTACTGAAAGCATAAATATTACCTCTGTTTTCTCCATAATAAAATTCGGTAGCATCAGTTACATGCTGATTTTTTGCTCCTTCGGCACCTCCGTGAATGGAAACAATGACGATATCCACGATTGAGTCAAGTTTTTTTACCAGAGAAGAAGCATATTGCTCGTCATAAAAGGTTAGAGTTCCCTTATTCGGAGCGAAGGCAACCATACCAATCTTGAGATGGTTTCTTTTAATTATTGTAAAATGTTTTTCAACACTACCCGCATGTGCTATTTGAAAAGAGTCAAGCGCGAAGGCAGTAGCACTTCTTCCTACTGAACCAAAATCATTCGCATGATTATTCGCGGTACTCATCAGGTCAAAACTACAATGAGAGAAGTTCTCAGCCATGTAAACCGGCATTTTGAACAAGAAGCAGCTTTTTGGATTTGAACATTCTTTAGGATCCCCTTCTCCATTGAGAATGGTTCCTTCTAAGTTACCAAAAGTAAGGTCTGCTGATTGAAGTGTAGCACAACTACTGTTCCATAATGACTTGCCATTATTAGGAGGCAAATAGGAAGTATTGGGATATGTGGTTCCGTTCATAATATCACCTACTGCCATTATTTTAAAGGTGTCGGGAATTAAACGCGATATTTTAATATCCACTTCTTCATTTAAGGAAGTTAAGGTGTCCTCGGTGCTTGTAATCCAATATGTTGGTGTGCTTTCTTTAATTAGACTATCTATTTCATTTTTTACTATGAGATTGTCATCATCTGATTTTGAAGCTGAATCCGTAGCACTTCGCTGTGCAATTTTACAACCTGATAAAAAAAGGATTAATATACAAATGAGGCGATCTATGCGCATAGAATGAAATTATAATGATTACAAAACTAGCATTTGTTTTAGCTTAATTGGGAGTCAACTTTTCTTAAATGTTTGACATAAAAAAAGCCGATAAGTATCGGCTTTTTGTTATTATCCTATTGAATGACTCTAATAAGACCCTAAGGCTTGATTTTCAATAGAGGCTAGTCTCAAAATTTCTTCGTATTCATCAGAGTCCAAGTCTCTGTAGAAATAGTGAACCGGATTTACGGCTTTATTATTTATGTGTACTTCGTAGTGCAAGTGCGGGGCAGTTGATTTCCCTGTATTTCCAGAGTAAGCGATCAATTCCCCACGTTTCACTTTTTGCCCTTGTTTGACAAGAAATTCGTTTAAGTGGGCATATTTTGTTTTGTATCCAAAACCATGATCCACTTCTATTTGCTTTCCATATCCACTAAAACTGGCTCTTACCATTTTCACAACACCATCGCCAGTCGCATATACTGGAGACCCTTTCGGTAATGAAAAATCTACGCCTCTGTGTGGTCTTTTTACCTTCAAAATAGGATCGATTCTGGTTCCAAAGCCACTTGACAATCTTCTTAATTCATTGTTTGAAACAGGCTGAATAGCAGGAAGTGAGGCTAGCAATAATTCTTTATCTCTGGCCATACCTACAATGTCATCGTATGACTTTGTTTGTATGTACATCTGTTTTTTTAACTTATCGATTTTCTGAAAATTATCGATAATTAATTTTTGTCTTTCAAGTCCTTTTTCGATAAGCTCACGATATCTATTTGAGCCACCAGTACCAGCAGACCTGATTTCTTCTGGAATAGACTCAACGCCAAAAATCACTCTGTATACATTATCATCTCGTTCTTGCAGATTGTAAAGCATATTATTTGCTGTTTCCATTTCTTGACTCAGCAAATCATAGTAGAGCCTTAGCTCTTCGTTTTCTTTCCTTAAAAGAGCTTCTTCCGGTGATTCAAAATATTCTATATACACGAATACAATACCCGCCGCTAGCATTAAAGCGAGCGTCAAGAAACCCAGTGAGTTCCAAATGATGTCCCAAGTGGAAACTTTGATCCTCTCATACCTGCATGACTCTGTGTCATAATAGTACTTAATTCTTGCCATAGGTCGAATTTAGGGTTAATTCTAGTAGTTTTGCCGCGCAAGTAAAACTCTAAATTATTACGAATTTCGGCTTTTACTTATACAAAAACAAATATTTAGTTTTAACTAACTACCAATCAATTAGTTACATGGATTCCAGACAGATACGTCAAGAGTTTTTGGATTTTTTTCGCAATAAACAGCACAAAGTTGTTGCTTCAGCGCCCATCGTTGTTAAAAACGACCCTACTTTGATGTTTACCAATGCTGGTATGAATCAGTTTAAGGATTACTTTTTAGGCAACAAGCCTGTTGAATCTACTAGAATTACTGATACTCAAAAATGTCTTCGTGTTTCTGGAAAGCACAATGACTTGGAAGAAGTTGGTTTCGATACCTACCATCATACCATGTTTGAAATGCTCGGGAATTGGTCTTTTGGAGATTACTTCAAAAAAGACGCAATAGACTGGGCCTGGGAGCTGCTTACTGAAGTGTACAAATTGCCTAAAGATAAGTTGTATGTTACCGTGTTTGAAGGCGATCAATCGGAGAACTTAGCGGCGGATAACGAGGCGAAAGATTTTTGGAAGAAACACCTTCCTTTGGAACGGATTCTCAACGGGAATAAAAAGGATAATTTTTGGGAAATGGGAGAGACGGGACCTTGCGGTCCGTGCTCGGAAATTCATATTGACCTTCGACCTCAAGTAGAAATTGATCAACTTTCAGGAGATCAATTGGTCAATCAAGACCACCCACAAGTAGTGGAAGTATGGAATCTCGTATTTATGCAGTTTAACAGATTAGCCGATGGAAGTTTGAAGAGCTTACCAGCGCAGCATGTTGATACAGGCATGGGTTTTGAAAGGCTGGCAATGGCCATTCAAGGAAAAACCTCCAATTATGACACTGACGTTTTTCAGCCGCTAATCCAACAAATTGCGAAAGATGCTCAAGTAATTTATGGATCGGACGAGCAAAAGGATGTGGCTATTCGAGTCATTGCAGATCATATTAGAGCTATAAGTTTTACGATTGCCGATGGACAACTGCCGAGCAATACTGGGGCAGGTTACGTCATACGTCGAATTTTAAGAAGAGCGGTAAGATATGGTTACACGTTTTTGAATTTCAAGGAAGCCAGGCTGTACTCATTAGTCCCATTATTGGCAGAACAGCTCGCTGATACTTTTCCTGAATTGATAGCGCAACAAGATTTTGTAGCCAAGGTCATTAAAGAGGAAGAAAATTCTTTTCTAAGAACACTGGAAAATGGGCTAAAAAGATTTGATGCAATATTAGAATCAGACACCATGGCCGTAAGCGGTAAGGTAGCTTTCGAGTTATATGATACTTATGGTTTCCCGATTGATCTTACTATGCTCTTAGCAAAAGAAAACAAGTTGAGTGTAGATGAAAATGAATTCAAGGAAGAATTAAAAAAGCAAAAAGAAAGGTCGAAATCAGATGCAAAACAAACACTTTCTGATTGGCAAGAAGTACTTGCTATTGATGCGACAGAATTTATCGGCTATGAACATTTAACTTCAAAGTCGAGGATTGCCAGGTATCGTAAAGTAGATCAAAAGGATGTTTCATTTTATCAAATCGTTCTGGATAAGTCGCCATTTTACGCGGAAAGCGGAGGCCAAGTTGGAGATTCAGGAGTGTTGATTAGTGGAGAGGAAAAGATCTCAATTTTTGATACGAAAAAGGAAAATGATTTGATTATCCATTATGCTAAAAAATTACCCGTCAATACTGAGGTTGAATTTGAGGCAATTGTGGATAAAACAAAAAGGAAGTTGACCGAAAACAACCATTCGGCAACTCACTTACTTCATGCTGCATTGCGTGAAATACTTGGCGACCATGTGCAGCAAAAAGGATCTTTGGTGCATGATAAATCACTTCGTTTTGACTTTTCACATTTTGCCAAAGTAGAAGAGGAAGATTTAAAGAAGATCGAACAAATAGTTAACAATAAAATCCGTGAAAATATTCACCTGAACGAGCAGCGGAACGTGCCCATTGAAAAAGCCAAGGACATGGGAGCGATGGCGCTTTTTGGTGAAAAGTATGGTGATTTTGTAAGGGTGATTACCTTTGATCAAAGTTATTCAGTGGAATTGTGTGGAGGAACCCATGTAGAAAGCACTGGCCAGATTGGGCTGTTCAAAATTGTAAGTGAAAGTTCCGTTGCAGCTGGAGTTCGTAGGATTGAAGCAGTAACCGCCGATGGCGCTGAAAAAATAATTAACGGTGAACTGAATCTGCTGGCAAAAGTAAAATCGATTTTGAAAAATCCTAAAGATTTGGAAAAAGCGATTCAAGGCCTGATCGATGAAAATGGTAGACTTGAGAAAACGCTTGACACACTCAACAGAGAGAAGGCTTCTGGCCTTAAAAATCAATTGATTGCTTCGAAAACCACTTTTGAGTCAGGTTCATTTATTGCAGCCAAAATCGAGATACCATCAGCAGATTTATTGAAACAATTATCTTTTGAGTTAAAGAGAGAACTGCCAGGATTAATTTTACTTTTAGCAGCTAATATTAATGAGAAGCCAATGCTTAGCGTGATGATCGATGAATCGATTGTTCAGGAAAAGGGATTAAATGCTTCAGAAATTACAAGAAAAATGGCGAAAGAAATTAAAGGAGGAGGAGGAGGGCAACCTTTTTATTCCACCGCAGGAGGGAAGGAATTACAAGGATTAGATGCTGCCTTGAATCTTGGTAAAGGTTTGATTTTAGAAAAAGTCAGTGTTGGATGAGTATTAAAAAAGAAGATAAATATCAGCTGGTAATTGGCCTTGAGATTCATGCTCAGCTCAATACCAAATCCAAAATATTTTCAACGGATCATAATTCTTTTGGCGTAGACCCAAATTTAAATGTAAGCGTGGTTTCGTTGGGTCATCCGGGTACCATGCCAAAACTGAATAAATCTGTGGTGGAAAAAGCCATAAGAATGGGAATTGCCTGTAATTGCGAAATAACTGAATTTGGTTTTTTTGATCGAAAAAATTATTTCTATCCTGACCTTCCAAAAGGTTACCAGATTACTCAGGATAAAAGACCCATATGTGTAGGAGGAACGATTCCAATTCCACATTGTGAGAACCAAAAATCGGTAAAGTTAAACCGAATACACATGGAAGAAGATGCTGGCAAGTCAATCCATGTGGCTAACAGAAACGAATCCCAAATCGATTTGAACAGAGCTGGCGTTCCACTTATTGAAATAGTCACAGAACCTGAAATATATACAGCGGATGCGGCTGGTGAAGCTTTGGCTGAGGTAAGAAGACTTGTGAGATATTTAGATGTTTCCGATGGAAACATGGAAGAAGGGTCATTAAGGTGCGATGCTAATATTTCAGTGAAGTTAAAGACGGAAAAGGAGCTTGGAAAAAAGGTAGAGGTCAAAAATATGAATAGCATCAGGAATGTGATGCGTGCGATTAAATACGAGTATAAGCGACAAATTCATGCTTTAGAAAGTGGCGAGGAAATAATCTCTGAAACAAGGACTTTTGATGTAGAAAAAGGTAAAACCTTTGCTATGCGTACCAAGGAAGATATGAATGATTACAGATATTTTCCTGAGCCAGATCTTAGTCCTATCCAAGTAAGTGAGCAATGGCTCGGTGAAATCAAGTCGAAAATGACAGAATTGCCAAACCAACTGTATAATAGGCTGGTGAATGAATATAATTTGAAAAAAGATACAGCCTTGATTCTTATAGAAGATCAAAGAACGGCTGTGTTTTTTCTTTCAGTCGCCACATTTTCAGATAGATATCAAATAGTGGCAAATCTCATCGTAGGTGCGCTTCGATCGTTACTAAGCGATTTAAAGCTCAACTTGGAAGATAACGCAATTCAAGCAAAACAATTAGCTGAATTGGCTGATTTGATAGGGCAAAATAAAATTAGCACTTCTTCTGCTTCACAAAATTTATTGCCTAAGTTGATAGATGTTCCTGAGGAGAATGTTGCAAAATTGGCCGAGAAAATTGGCCTACTCCATGATGATGATGAAGATGCAATAGTCAAAATTGTAGAAGAGGTATTGGCAGCACATCCTCAAAAAGTCGCAGAATATCGCAAAGGAAAAAAAGGACTTTTAGGTATGTTTATGGGAGAAGTCATAAAGAAGACCAAAGGTAAGGCTGACCCGAAAATGGCTAACAAACTAATACAGCAATCGTTAGAGACGATCAAATAAGTAAAATTTAAGATAATGAAATTGACCATATTAAATAAAACAAGGCTTCTCATCGGCATCACTCTCTTCTTGTTAGGATGTAATTCTGCCAACGAACTAGGTATAAAAGTGACTGGGCAACTAACTGATAAGGGTGAAGGTGCTGTGATATTAAATCGGTACGAATCTAACGGTTTTGAGCCTGTTGATACTATTTTTATTGATGATAACAAGTCATTTCGTTTTTTTGTAGAAGTCAATGAGCCGGAATTTTTTCGATTGAATTTTTTCGGTAGGCAACAGGTCAGTTTTATTCTTGATGGCACGGAAGATGAGGTCGCAATCAAAGCTCATGGAACGGATGCCAATGGGCTATTTGAAATTACCGGCTCAGAACAATCTAATCATTTAGCACAGATAGATTCTTTAGTAGAATCGCAAAAACAGTTTGTGCAAGAGCTGAATCAAAAAGCCATAAAGGCTAGAATGGATGGCAATGAAGAGGCTTTAAAAAACGTCACAGATGAATACTACGAATCTGTTGCTTCCAGCCAAACATCATTGAAGAATTATTTTAAAGATATCGCTCCTTCACTAGCTGTGTTTTATGGTATCGGTAGTCTCGATCCAGAACAAAATTTTGATTTTTATAGTGAAATAGCCACAATTTATCAAGCCGAAGTTCCTAATCATCCTTTTACTAAAGACCTTGTATATCAAGTGGCTACAATGCGTAAACTGGCTATTGGACAAGAAGCGCCTGAAATAGCATTGCCATCTCCTGACGGAGATCTGTTAAAATTATCTTCTTTAAAAGGAAACTACGTTTTGGTAGATTTTTGGGCTGCTTGGTGTAGACCATGCCGCGCGGAAAATCCTAATGTTGTCAGGATGTACAATGAATACAGCGATAAAAACTTTGAGATTTTGGGTGTTTCTCTCGACAGAAACAGGGAAGCTTGGTTAAAGGCAATTGATGATGACGGACTAAAATGGAAGCATGTGTCAGACTTAAAATATTTTAATTCGGAAGCAGCAGCAGATTACAAAATCAACGCTATACCCGCAACTTATTTGATAGGACCGGATGGTAAAATAATTGCTAAAAACCTTCGAGGACCGTCCCTAGAGGCGAAGTTAAAAGAGATTTTTGGTTAAGAAATCTTAAACATTTTTTTAAGTCCTAGCCAAAATTGACCTTTGGTTTGCCGATCAGTATGGAGTTTATTCATTGAAAAGGTGCGAATAACTGAAGTGCCGTTTCTTTCTCTTGGCTCATTAATGGCTATTTGCGGCAGACCTTCTATATTAAACTCACCGAAAACAATGAGGTAATTATAACTTATCGAGTCCCAGTCTTCAGATAGAATGAACTTGGTCTCTGAATACTTTTTTCCGATAGCAGGAATTAGCTTTCCGAGCATTTCTTCATCCGCAGGAGTTTGAGTTTCTTCTAAAAGAACAACTAGGTCGTAGTGCTTTTTTTGATTTTCTTGAGCTTTGGAATGTTCAACAATCGCATCATTCGTTTTTTCCGTGATGGTCGTTTCGGAAGTTTCCTGCCTGAAAGTCGCATTTTCTTTGATGAGAAATATTTCTTCGTGAATGAAATATTTTAAAGCTTCATTGTCAATCATGGTATTTTGAAGATTTCTTTTAACTCATTTGCATCTTCTGGCTTCATTCTTTTTCCCAGCACTAGCCTTAGTTGTCTTCTCCTTAAAGCGCCAGCATACAACTCCTTTTCAAAATCTGTTTCAGGTTCGGCCTCTGGAATATCAATAGGTCGGCCTGTTTGGTCAACCGCAACAAATGTGAAAAATGCACTATTCGTTTCTATTTTTTTATTTGAGGGAATATCTTCCGCTGTGACCTCAATGTAAACTTCCATTGAACTGGTAAAAGCTCTCGTTACGAAAGCGGTTAAGGTAACTGTATTGCCTAATCGAATCGGTTTTGAAAAAGATATGTTATCTACTGATGCAGTAACGACTATTCGATTAGAATGGCGCTGTGCCGCTATAGCAGAGCCGATATCCATCCAGTGCATAAGTCTTCCACCCATTAGATTATTCAGCGTATTCGTGTCGTTTGGTAGCACCATTTCGGTCATGGTCACAATCGATTCTCTACAAAATTTACTTTTTTTCCCCATAATAGTTTGGCTTACTTATTCCATCCTTTTTCTCCTAGTAAAGGTACGAAGCTGAAATTCTCGAAGGTCTTTTTACTTATTTTGTTTTTCGAAGTTCTTATTATTTTAATCATTGATTGGCTTTTTCCGTCTCCCACAGGGATAATAAGTCGGCCGCCAATTTTCAATTGATTAACGAGTGTATTAGGTACCGAAGGGGCACCTGCTGTAACAATAATGCCATCATAGGGTGCATGCTGCGCTAAACCTTTTGAGCCATCTCCATGAAAAAAATAAGGATTGTAGCCCATTTTAGGCAAAAAATGTGAAGTTCTATCGAAAAGAACCTTGTTGTATTCGATAGTATATAAATCTACGCCGAGCTCGAGCAGCACAGAAGCTTGATAACCTGATCCGGTACCAATTTCAAGTATCTTATTGCCCGGTTCTACCTCTAATAGTTCTGTTTGAAAGGCTACCGTATACGGTTGAGAAATAGTTTGCCCTTCTCCAATAGGGAAGGCCTTATCTTCGTAAGCATGGATTTCAAAAATTCTTTCAAAAAAAAAATGCCTTGGAATTTTGAGCATAACCTCCAGAATTCTTTCGTCTTTGATTCCTTTCGATTTTACTTCATTTATTAGAAGTTTGCGCATTCCTTTATGCTTATATGAATCTTTCAAAGAGTTTAAGGTTGAGGTTTTGAATATCAAAAATAAAATGAATTAGGCATATGTTTACTGGAATTATCGAATCACTTGGCGAGCTGGTGGAAAAAAAAGAAGAAGGGTCAAATATTCATTTTGGATTTCGTTCTGATATATCAAAAGAATTAAAGATTGATCAAAGCGTATCCCATAATGGAGTTTGCTTAACAGTGACAGCTTGTGATGCTTCTATGCATTATGTAACCGCTGTTCAGGAAACACTCATCAAAAGTAATCTAGGGTCGCTGAATATAGGAGATCTTGTCAATCTTGAAAGATGCATGGTCATGAATGGCCGATTAGATGGACATATTGTGCAAGGTCATGTAGATGCAACAGCTGAGGTAATTGCTGTCACTGATACAAACGGAAGCTGGATTTACGAGTTTGGTTTTAAAGAGATAGAACCTTTGATGGTAGAGAAGGGGAGTGTTTGTATTAATGGAGTTAGCCTCACTTGCTTTGATATAGCTAAGAGAAGTTTTAAGGTAGCTATCATTCCATACACCTATGAACACACTAATTTTAAAAAACTCCAAAAAAGAAGTACTGTTAATATAGAGTTTGACATTATTGGTAAGTATATTCAGAAATTAATCAATCAAACCACCTATGATTCTTAACTGTCTCATCGTAGACGATGATAAAATGTCTCGATTGGTCGTAAAAAACTTTATCGAGAAGTCAGATTTCTTAACGCTCGCTGCAGAGCTAGATAACACGATAGAAGCTTCCAATCTTTTAATTGATCAAAAGAATAATGATATCGATTTGTTATTTCTCGATATTGAAATGCCAGAAATGACAGGGTTAGAACTAGTGAAGTCACTAAATGGCGCCTATCCAATCATCTTTATTACATCTAAAAAGGAATATGCCTTAGAGGCTTTTGAAGGAGATGTTTTAGATTATTTGGTGAAGCCAATGGAATATAGTCGTTTCCTGAAAGCGGCCATGAAAGCAAGAGAACAACGCGAAAAAGAGTTGCTTTTTGCCGAAAAAGAAAATCACATTTTCATAAAATCAGACTCGCGGCATGTACGGGTTTCTTACACTGACCTGAACTATGTAGAGGCTCTCGCTGACTATGTCATATTCAATACCAACAAAGGAAAATATATTGTTCATTTCACGATGAAGGGAATTGAGAAGAAGTTGCCACTGAGTATATTCAGCAGAATTCATCGTTCGTATATTATCAATAGAGACAAAATCAATTATATGGAAGATTTTAATGTGTCGATTGGTGATAAAATGATTCCTGTAGGTGCTTCTTACAAAGAACAATTTCTCAATAAATTGAATCAATTATAAGCATAGATTCGATGTGATACTTTTTGATAAAGCCAATTTGCAAGAATAGCGGCTGCAATACCAACCAACCAACCAACCAGTATATCTCCAAAGAAGTGAACACCAAGGTAAACGCGGCTATAAGAAACTATTATTGCCCATGCCAAAATATACGTAGATAACCTTAGTTCCTTCTTTAAAATGACAAAGAAGGCTAAGCCCATAGTATTTGCTGCATGAGATGAGGCGAACCCATATTTTCCGCCACAATTCCCAACAGTTGTGATCAATGAACTAAGCTCGTGATTATGGCATGGTCTTAAGCGTTGAAATAAAGGTTTCATCAAGGTGCTTGTTGTCTGATCCGTAATGACAATTGTTAAAATACACGCTGCTATTACTAACCACCATTTTTTGGGATAAGCAATGACAAAACGGTATATAATGAATAAGTAAAGTGGTATCCAGACGAGTTTTTTCGATAGAAATAACATGAAAAAATTGAGATGGGGCTGCCCCAGCGCATTCAGATAAATGGTTATTTCAATGTCAGTCTGGTTTAACCATTCAACCATTTTTCAGCCAGTCAATATCTTTTTTTAACCACAAAAGCGTCTTACCTTCATTAGAGTCTTTTGGAGGGACGAGGTTGTATTCCCAAGAAGCATCGGGAGGTAGGCTCATCAATATGGACTCTGTACGTCCGCCCGTATCTAACCCGAATTTTGTTCCCTTGTCCCAAACCAGATTGAATTCCGCATAGCGACCTCTTCGGATAAGTTGCCAGTGCCTGTTGTCATTATCATAGGGTTTTGACCTATTTTCTTGAGCGTAATGAGTATAAATAGGGACGAATGATTGCCCAACCGACTGGCTAAATTTCCACAAATCAAGCTTACTTTTTTGTTCTGTTTTTTCGTTTAAGCGGTCATAAAAAATGCCTCCAACGCCACGGGTCTCTTCCCTGTGCTTAATGTAAAAATAGTCATCAGCCCATTTTTTGAATCGGGCATAGTAGTTTGCATCGGTAGCATCACAAGCCTCTTTTAATTTGTGATGGATAAAATTTCCAGCGGAGGCGTCTACATAGTGAGGCGTCAAGTCAATCCCTCCTCCAAACCAATAATCTCCATTTTCCATTTCGAAGTACCGAACATTCATATGTATGATCGGTACCCAAGGATTGTATGGATGCAGTACTATCGAAACACCAGTAGCGAAAAAATCGAGTTTGCTTAAGCCTAAAGCATGAGTGATTTTTTCAGGTGTAGGCCCATGAACTGCAGAAAAGTTGACGCCTCCTTTTTCAATTAACGCGCCACTTTCAATAACTCGTGATCTACCTCCTCCGCCTTCGGGTCTATCCCAAGTATCTTCTTTGAACTTACTTTGACCATCCAAGTCTTCCAAAGACTTGCATATTTCATCTTGAAGCTTTTCAAACCAGCTTTTTATTTCTTCTTTTCCTATCATTTAAAAAGGGTATCCTATACCAATATTGAGGTTAAACAATTGACGATCAAACAAATTGTTGAAGGTAATTTCATCAGCTACAAATCTATCACCATCAGGTCTAGCTGGATCTATTATTTTATAAGCGCCATCCAATCTTAATATTAAGAATGAGAAATCAAGCCTTAAACCGAGTCCAGCACCAACCGCTATTTCCTTTACGAATGATTTAATACGAAATATACCATCGTCAAAGCCATCGCCATCATTATTTTCATTGATGGTCTTACTCCTCCAAAGCCAAGTATTTCCTGCATCGATGAAGGCAGCAATGTTAAAAAACCCAACAATATTCGCTCGATATTCTAAGGAAGACTCTAAAATAATATCTCCCGGCTGCTCTCGCTGATAATCAACTTCGATTTGATCATTTTCTACATTATTATATTCAGCATAAGCACCTGGTCCAAGTCTCCTTGGGCTCCAAGCCCGAATAGAATTACTTCCTCCGGCAAAGAAATATTTTTCGTAAGGTAAAGCCTGACTTTCTCCATAAACATAAGCTAACCCAGTGTTGATTCTATAAGCTAGGCTTGATCCTTTTTTAACGCGGATAGTTTTTCTGTAATCTGCATTGAATTTAAAGTATCGGTAATACTCCAAGTTTAAAGACTCGTTAAATGGTTTCCTGCCAAGAAGTGTCTGGAAAATCCCTCCATACTCCATGAATATCCTTAAGAATGATGCGTTTGTATTGGCTAGTCCGTAATTATTAGTTCGTAGGTTGTAGGCCACACTTGCGGCACTGATAAATGAGGAACGAAAAGAACTAACGTAAGATCTATTACCTTGATCTTCAAAGCCTTGCAACTCCTCGCTAAAACTAGCAGAGTTTTTGGATTCGATATAGCTGACGTCTATTGGTCGGACAGAAAATTGTGCGGACTGCCTTACTTGCCAGAGATAAGCAATGGAAGAGTTGAAGGTCGTGCGCTCATATTCGCTAAATCTATCTTCGTAGTTAATACCAATGGAGAATCGCGTTCGGGGGTTATAGGAACCAAACCTATTTCTAAGTCCTTGGTTCAAAGGGAAATAGAAAATGGGCAATGTAAGAGAGGCCACAGCTCCCGCTTGAAATCTTGTATATTGGGTAGTCTCTTGGTTTACATTAGGAATACCTTGCAATCGGATGTTGGCATCTAAGTCGATAATTTCTAATTTGTGCAAAAGATTCCTGTTTTTAGCATTGAAATTAAAGAACGGTCCAGGTCTTTGAGCTTCTTCAAAAATGCTAAGTCCTATCTCAGTAGATGTCTGGAACTTATTGAGTGGAGAGGTGAAAATATTAGCAATGAAATTACCATCTGTGGTGTCGTAGTTGATATTGACAAAACGAAACATATCTAAGTAGGATAATTGTTTCTGCGTTTCTAGCGTCTTTGCTCTACTGTAAAGGCTGTCTTTATCAATAAATATTCTTCTGTCTAATATTTTTTCCGCATAACTATTCGCTGATTGGTTATAAGTGACTCCATTGTAGGTAAGTGTTTTTAGCTTTTTGCTAAATTTCTTGCCGCCATCAGAATTAAAAATCAAAGAATCGTAATGATAAACTTTATGAGTAGATCGATTAGCCGGGTTCGTAATCGTTAATCGAACTAATAGTTTTTGAGGTTCAAGGTTAACTGAATCTATATCAAAAAGGATATATTGTTTTTTGAATTCATAATAGCCATTACTTGTGACTAAGTCGTAGATACGATCTCTCTCAAGAGTGATTAATTCCTGTGAAAATTGTTTGTTTTTCAAAGGATTCTCTTCTGTACTTGTGTGAAATAAAGTGTAAAGTTTTTTATCAGCAATGGAAGTGTAAACCGAATCTATAATATATGGAGCTTTCGGTTTTATACTATAAGTAACCATCGCATCTCGATATTCATAATCAATGGAACCTTTAATTTTCGAATTGAAATACCCATTTGTGAACATGTATTGGTTCATGTTATCTATGGTGCGTTGCATCATTGAGCTATCGAAAACCGCCAATGGTTCACCCCATTGCATCCTTCTGTTCCCATTGGTTAGCTCATCATTAAACTCCTCTACTTTTCGGGTTTTTTTAGATAATAGTTGGCTTTTTTTACTTTGTCTTTTTTTCTTATCGATTCTTCTATCGTATTTATCTATCAGTTCTGATCGATTCTGTTTCACCTTTGCCGTGTCATAGTTTTTTAGTCCCCAGTGGTACACATATACCAAGTGAAATATTGGAAGATTTAAAAAACGGCTATTACGTTCTTGAATTAATTGATCTTTGATGCCATCAGTATTAATACCTTTGGGGACGCGAATTTTTTGATTTACCAATACTGATTGCCCAGGCTTAAGGTACTTGTAACCCATGCAAGAAGTAAACAAAAAAGCACTCAATATTATTAATGACCGTAGAAACAAATATGGAAAGGCTTAAACTCTCTTCAAAACAGGCAAAAATGATCAAAGCGCTGAAGATAAAAAAGTTTCGACAGCAGGAAAGGTTATTTATTGTTGAGGGTAAAAAAAATGTGCTTGAGCTTTTGAGTTCAAAATTCAAAATTAAATTCTTAGTAGGGACAAATACTTATTTTGAGACCATAAAAGGGAAAGTTGCTCTAGACCAGTCAAAATGCTTGTTAGCTTCACCAAGCGAGCTTTCTTCACTGGGCACTTTGAGTACGAATAATGATTGTATCGCTGTGGTTGAGTATGGAAGTGAGGATGAATCGGATAATCATTCAGATCATATGTTTTTATTTGATGGTATCAATGATCCTGGCAATCTTGGAACAATTATTCGAACGCTGGATTGGTTCGGGTATAATCATCTGATTTGTTCCCGAGAGACTACCGATCATTATTCTCCGAAAGTCGTGAATACTTCAAAGGGTTCCTTTTTTAGAACTAAAATAGAAATTGCGAATCTGGAGGAAGTCATTGCTCGATCGTCCAGAAAGGTTTATCTCGTGGAAATGAATGGAAAACCCATTTCTACTTTAAATTCAGAAGTATTACAGCCATCAATTTTTGTTATGGGTAGCGAATCTCACGGTATTTCAAACGCGCTGAAAGCACTAGGTAGTGAATCTATAACCATTCCCAGCTTTGGTTCTGCCGAATCATTAAATGTCGGAATCGCTACTGGGATTTTATGCTACCAGTTGAGGCTTACTTAAATGCTTTATATGCGTTAATCAGTCCATTGGTAGAAGAATCATGATCAGTAACTTCATCATTTCCTGAGAGCCTTGGTAGTATTTCCTTAGCCAGTTGCTTACCTAACTCAACGCCCCATTGATCAAAACTGAAAATATTCCAAACCACACCTTGAACGAAAATCTTATGCTCGTACATTGCGATCAAAGAACCTAGTGTATGGGGTGTTAGCTTTTTGAAAAGTAGGGAATTTGTTGGTCTATTACCCTCAAAAACTTTAAAAGGAGCAATTTCTTCGATTTCTTCTACCGATAGATTGGTTTTATTTAATTCCTCTAGAACTGTTTCCTTGTTTTTACCATTCATCAATGCCTCTGTTTGGGCAAAAAAGTTGGCTAGAAGCTTTTCGTGATGATCACCAATTGGATTTTGACTTTGCGCTGGCGCTAAAAAATCACAAGGAATTATTTTAGTCCCTTGATGTATAAGTTGATAAAAAGCGTGTTGACCATTTGTTCCCGGCTCACCCCATATTATTGGACCTGTTTGATAATCTACAGGTTCACCATTTCTGGCTACCGACTTACCATTGCTCTCCATATCTCCCTGCTGAAAATAAGCAGCAAATCGGTGCATATATTGATCATATGGAAGAATAGCTTGGGTCTCTGTTCCAAAAAAGTTATTATACCAGATGCCTATTATGGCTAAAATAGTTGGTATATTTTCTTCCGTAGGTGCATTTTTGAAATGCATATCCATGGCGTGCGCACCTTCAAGAAGTTCCTCAAAATTGTCAAACCCAATTGTACACGCAATGGACATCCCAATAGACGACCATAAAGAATATCTACCACCAACCCAATCCCAGAATTCAAACATGTTGGCCGAGTCAATGCCAAATTGCTCTACAGCTTCTTTGTTTGTGGAGATTGCTATGAAATGTTTGGCTACATCTTCGTTTTTACCATATTTAAGAAACCAACTTTTCGCTGATTGTGCGTTGGTCATAGTTTCTTGGGTAGTAAATGTTTTTGAAGCTATGATAAACAGGCTGGTTTCAGGGTCAATTTTATCTAGCGTAGTGTGGATATGTGAACCATCTACATTTGACACAAAGTGCGCCTTTATTCCTTTTTTAGTATAAGGTTTGAGTGCTTCCGTGACCATGTATGGCCCAAGGTCTGAGCCCCCAATACCAATATTAACAATGGTACTTATTGGTTTTCCAGAATATCCTAATAGTTGTTCATTATGCAGTTTGGAAGTGAATTCTTTCATTTGTCCTAGCACATGATTCACCTCTGGCATTATGTCTTTGCTATCGAGAATAACAGGGGAGTTAGACCTATTTCTTAATGCAACATGTAAAACAGCTCTATTTTCTGTCCTATTGATCGGAGCACCATCAAACATTTCCTTTTTGGCTCCTTCCAGATCTATTTCTTTGAGTAGATCGGCAAATAGTTTAATCGTTGCTTCCGTGATATTATTCTTGGAATAATCAAAAAGAATGTCCTCGAATCTGATCGAGAACTTATCAAACCTATTTTTATCCTGCTGGAAAAGCTCGGAAATAGATGTTTTACTTACCGAACTAAAATGTTCAGAGAGTTTGTCCCAAGATTTGGTCTTCTTAGGGTTTATAGCGTTGAGCATGATGAATTCTTTTTTTTTACAATCGTACGAAAAGGTAGTACATGTAGGCGACAAACCCAATCAGATAAATAATACCCTCAGACCTATCTAATTTGTACTTTGCAAAAGTAAACATGAAGATGAAAAGCATGAATGTTCCCAACATGACCATGTATAAATCCATGTTAAGTACAGGGTTGTATTGTAAAGGAGTGTGCACAAGACCTGTGACACCTAAAACAAGTAGTAGATTAAAAATATTGGAACCAACAATGTTTCCAACTGCAAGGTCTGACTTTTTCTGAAACGCTGCGACTGCAGATGTTGCCAATTCTGGTAAGGAAGTACCTGCTGCAAGAATGGTGAGACCAATAAGCTTTTCGCTAACCCCAAACATTTGAGCTACCTGTACAGCATTATCTACAATCATTTTACCACCAACAACCAATCCGAAGATTCCCCCGACAATGAGAAGTGTTGTTTTTAAGCTGCCCATGACCTCAATGTCCTCTATCAGATCACTCTCCTCTGGATTTCTTTTTAAATTCAAAAAGATGTAGACAAGAAAAAACGCGAACATCACAAGTAAAATGATGGAATCTATTATACCGAGCGTATTGGAAGTGCCTCCAAAGAAAAGCACATCATTTACAAGAATAAAAAAGATGACAGTTGCTAAAAGTGAATAGGGGATTTCCTTCCAGAGTGCATTTTTCTGCACAGAAAGAGGATAAATAACAGCTGCGATACCGAGAATAAGGAAGATATTAAAAATATTAGAACCAATAATATTGCCGAAAACAACATCATGTGTACCACCTTCATCGGTTGTAACAGTACCCGAAATAATATTTACAACTAATTCTGGTGCAGAAGTTCCCATGGCTACTACGGTAAGACCAATAGCGATATCAGAGACATCAAATCGCTTTGCCAAAGATGACGCACCGTTTACGAGAAAATCGGCTCCCTTAATAAGTAAGACAAAGCCAATGGCTATAAGAACAAGAAAAACAACTACTTCCAAGGCGATTTAGATTAGGTTATTGTTTTGAAGAGACGAAAATATGAAAATATTTATAATATCTTTTCAAAATCATGGTAATTTAATGTTAACAATAGATTTAAACAACTATAATTAATCGCTTATAAACCAAGGTCTTTCATAATTAAATCTGTTTTTGATATTAAGGTTTGATTACTTTCATCATAATTACCTAAATCTTCAATTTTTTGATTGACAGAAAAGTAAAATTTGATTTTTGGTTCAGTTCCAGAAGGTCTAATAGAAACTTTAGATCCGTCTTCTGTCACAAACTGAAGTACATTGGAGGAAGGATAATCCATTTTACTTACTTCACCTTGGCTATCAGTGGATGTGCCATCCTTATAATCTAGCTTGAACATAACCTTCGAATTAGCCAAAGATTTAGGCGGGTTGTTTCGAAATTTCAGCATCATTTCAGATATTTCTTCTGCGCCTGACTTTCCTTTTTTGGTGATTGATTTTAAGGATTCATGATAAAGCCCTAATTCAAGATGTATCTCTTTAAGTAACTCGTAAACAGATTTTCCTAGATCTTTAGACCAAGCAGCCATTTCTGCAATCATCGCACAAGAGGCAATGGCATCTTTATCACGTACTGCATCTCCAATCAAGTAACCATAACTTTCTTCGCCACCGCCAATAAACTTTGACTTACCTTCTAAATCCCGAATTACTTCAGCAATATATTTGAAACCAGTTAAGGTATTATAGCACGTAACATCATATTTCTTGGCTATTTTTTCAATTAAATCAGTGGTAACTATTGTTTTTACAATAAACTGATTACCATCAAGTTTATCGTTATCCTTCCACTTAGCCAGTAGATAGTATAACAGGAGCGTACCTGTTTGATTGCCATTTAATAATTGAAATTCATTTTTGTCATTCTTTACCGCAATACCTACTCGGTCAGCATCGGGATCAGTTGCCATTACTAAATCAGCATCTAATTCTTCAGCTTTTTTTAGCGCAAGACTCAAAGCTTCTGCTTCTTCAGGATTAGGATATACGACCGTTGGGAAATCTCCATTGGGTTCGGCTTGCTCTTCAACCACTGACACGTTGGTGAATCCAAACTGTTCAAGGATTGGTGGAACCAAAGTAATGCCAGTGCCATGAATAGAACTAAATACTATGGACAAGTCATGATGCTTTTTAATTATCTCTGGCGATAAGGATAATTCTTTGATCATACTGAGATATTTATCATCAATATCTTTACCTATTGAGTGAATAAGTTCATCCTTTGCATCGAATAGTATTTCATCAATACTTGAAATTTTATTTACTTCATTGATAACATTTTTATCATGTGGAGGAACAATTTGCGCACCATCATCCCAATATGCTTTGTAGCCATTGTACTCTTTAGGATTGTGAGAAGCCGTCAAAACAACGCCACTTTTACAGCCAAGTTCCCTTATGGCGAAGGATAATTCCGGCGTAGGTCGCAATGCCTCAAATAGGTAAACAGTGATGTTATTGGCTGAAAAAACACCGGCAGTTACTTCTGCAAAATATCTGCTGTTATTTCTGCTATCGTGAGCGATGGCCACACTTATTTTTTCATTCGAAAACTCTTGGTTCAGATAATTGGCCAAACCTTGCGTGGCTGCACCAATGGTATATTTATTGATCCTGTTAGAACCAACTCCCATAATTCCTCTTAAACCACCGGTACCAAATTCAAGGTCTTTGTAAAATGACTCAGTGAGTTCAGAAGTGTCGGAATCACTCAGCATTTTTTCAATTGACATTTTTGTTTCATTGTCAACTTTGCTGCTTGTCAGCCATTTTTGAGCTTTTTCTTCGAGGGTCATAGGAATTGTTTTTTATAATTATGATTGAATAAATATAGAATGAATGAATTTCACCACAAGTATGAGTTTGAAAATATTACCTTGGTCTACGTGAAAATATTTAATAATTAGGGTTTGAAAACTCATTTGAGTTATTAAAACTTTAAAAACCGAGTTTTTCTTTCACTCTCGCTAAAACTGATTTTGCTATTTGAGAGGCTCTTTCTTCGCCTTTGGTGAGTGCGTCTTCTATCAACTGGGGATTTTCCATCAGGTGATCGTAAGTTGCTCGTTCTTTTGAAAAAACCTTTAAGATCAATTCATATAGGGCTTGCTTTGCATGACCATAACCAAAATTACCTCCTAAATAGTTTTTTCTCATCTGGGTAGTCTCTTCTTCTGTACCTAATAAACTGTAAAGAGCAAACACATTACATGTATCTGGGTTTTTAGGTTCTTCCAAAGGAGTGCTGTCTGTAATGATAGCCATGATGTTTTTCCGGAGTTTTTTATCATTTTGGAATATATCGATGATGTTTCCATAAGATTTACTCATTTTCTGACCATCTGTTCCTGGTATGGTCATCAATTGTTCGTTGATTTTAGATGCGGGGAGTACAAAAGTTTCCCCAAACTGATGATTGAAGCTGGTGGCAATGTCTCGTGCCATTTCCAGATGCTGTTTTTGGTCTTTTCCTACAGGGACAATCTCAGCATCGTAGAGTAAAATATCTGCCGTCATAAGTACTGGATAGGTAAATAATCCAGCATTTACATCTGCGAGTCGGTCTGATTTGTCTTTAAACGAATGTGCGTTAGAGAGCATTGGGAAAGGAGTGAAGCAATTGAGGTACCATGTGAGCTCGCATACTTCAGGCACTTTTGATTGTCTGTAGAATAAGTTATTATCCGTGTCGAAACCGCACGCTAACCAAGCAGCAGCTACTGATTTAGTATTTTCCTTTCTTAAATCACCGTCTTTTATTGTAGTTAAAGAATGTAAGTCTGCGATAAAGAAAAATGACTCGTTATTTTTGTCTTTAGAAAGTTCAATTGCTGGCATGATTGCGCCGAGTAAATTGCCAAGATGAGGTTTTCCAGAACTTTGAATTCCAGTAAGTATACGTGCCATAATAAGGTTTTTGCAAACCTATAAAATTTGTAATTAGGGAATAAGCATATGATCAGATCAGTACTATTAATCGTCTCAATTTTATACTTTTTCAGTGCTCAAGGACAATCTGCGATCATGTTTAAGTCGATCACGTATGATTTTGGAATAATTCCTGAACAAGAAGGGACGATCAGTCATGATTTTCAATTTATAAATTTGACAAAGGACTCCATTCAAATAAGTGATATTGATTTAGCCTGCGATTGTTTGTCTCCCAACTGGTCTCGCGAGGCTATTGCTCCACAAGATACGGGATCCGTTAGTCTGGCTTTTGCTTTAAATAATAGGCCTGGAAAGTTTGAGAAGTCAGCTACGGTTCAGTTTAATGAGAATACTGAGGATATTGTTTTAACAATTACAGGATACGTTGTTCCGAAATCAGATGATCCACTTTCAAAATTGGATCAGCGGGCAGAGATTATTGGTTATTCCTCTGATATAATTGCTTTGGGTACTGTGCAAAACAATGCTATTATCAAAAGGCAAATACCATTGTATAACTACGACAGTGTTTCGATCGGTTTTGATCGCTGGAATTTTGATTTACCATCAAATATTTCAATGAGTGTTGATTCAGTGATCAAACCAAAGTCTTTTGGCAATGTAATTTTGGCATTTGAACCAGACGAAAACACGAAACTTGGGTATCAATTGTATGGCATGGGCTTAGCATTAGATTCTATTGAAATTTCATTTGAACTAGCAGTTACTGTAATGGAAGGTGTTGACTCTCAGGTACAAATGACGAAATCAAAGTTGGTTTTTGACAAATCGATACACGATTTTGAAAGTGCTTACGTGGGTGAGGAGCTGATGACTTCCTTTACCTTAACAAATTTTGGTGAGGGAACTTTGTCAATAAAGGATATTCAAACCAACTGTGCTTGCACCTCAGCTTATATCAACGAGAAAAACATAAAGCCTGGTCAATCAACGTCTATGATTGTGACTTTTGATACGAGCGGTAGAAGAGGAAGGCAATACAAAATGATTACTGTTTTTTCAAATGACCCGGAGGCACCAGCGCAAACCGTTTCATTAAAAGTGCTATTAAACGATTAGGTTTCGTTCAATAGCACGCTGAGTTTTTCTTATTTTTCGGATTTATAAAGATTGTTATCTCTATTGATATCGGCCATTCTTCCACTTTCGTCAATTTCTATGGAACGTATTTCTGCGGTAGGGACGTTCAGCTCAAATTCGTAGTTGGTTTTGATCCACCACCAATCAGGTAATTGTACTAATTCATAATCAATTTCTGTTTCTTTAATGCCGCGCATTACGCTTAGAGGAATGTAATACATTGTTTTCTCCCCGTTTTTTAAAGTCACCGTAATATCAAGTGGCATTGGGATAAGGCCTTCTCTTTTTAGCTGAACAGTAGTGCCTCCAGCATCATTGTCAGTTACATTTTGAAGGGCGTAATCAATGGTATACGTGGTGTAAATCCATCTGTCAAAAAACCAATTCAAATCTAGTTCTGAGTGCAGTTCCATCAAATGAATAAAATCTTCTTTTCCGGGATGTTTAAATGCCCATTTTTCATGGTACTTTCTCAATCCACTCATGAGTTTTTCTTCCCCCATGATGTAATTCAACTGGAGCAAGGCGATGGCTCCTTTGGTGTAGGATG
Organism: Cyclobacteriaceae bacterium; assembly: GCA_040218415.1. Classification (GTDB taxonomy): domain Bacteria; phylum Bacteroidota; class Bacteroidia; order Cytophagales; family Cyclobacteriaceae; genus JAVJRN01. Next base: position 113,888 of record JAVJRN010000079.1, on the reverse strand, counting down.
CCCGCGAATAAGCTCTGTCTGACATGAAATAATCTGCATGAATGGAAGCCGGCTCTTCATTTCCGGTTTTGGCCCATCTTACGTAGGAGTTGAGCGTGCCTTTCGCAGGAAGGTCTTCATTCTTTTCAAAGATTTCATTGAGGCAATAATCCTCCACATAACTCACGAAACCCTCGTCCATCCAAGCATCGTAAGTTTCATTAGTGGCAATCGTGCCTTGATACCAATTATGTAATGCTTCATGTACCGTAGTGCTGACTACAGAATTTAGTGATCTAACACCAGAATTTCTTTTTTTATTAATGATTAAAGTAGCCATGTTATATTCCATGCCTCCATCACCTCCTTGTATCACCGAAAATTGCGGCCATTGGTATTTTCCAACATTTTCTTGAAGGTAGGCAAAAGCTTTTTCCGTGTAGTCTGGCAATTCTTTTTCCCAAAGCTTGGTTTCTTCACCGGGGATAAAGAAGAAGCGCAAAGTCGGCCCATTTTCTAACTGTCTCACAACTTGTTTGTATTCAACGTCTGCTGCCCAAGCAAAATCGTGCACATTATCCGCTGTAAATTTCCAGGTCAGTGTTTTTCCTTTCCTTTTCACATTTATACCGGCATCTTCATAACCATAGCCCACTTCGTTGGCATTGTCGACTATTCCTGTTCCTGCTAAAACATATTTTTTATCGATGGTGATGTCTACTTTGTAGTTACCCCAAGGAGAATAAAATTCTCTTGCAATGTATGGATGAGCGTGCCAACCAGTTTCGTCATATTCTGCAAGTTTTGGATACCACTGAGTCATAGAATAGTCTACTCCATCAAAACTGTCGCGTCCTGTGCGTCGAATTTGTAAAGGAACTTGAGAGTTAAATTCCATATAGAACTTGGTTTTATCCCCAGGAGGAATAGGCTGAGCAAGTAAAACCTCCATGACCGTGTTTTCAATTTCAAATAATAGCGGCGTGTCTTCTTGTTTTAGTACCGATATTTTATGGTAGCCAATTTCATTGTCTTTAAGATTGTCTATTTCATCCATAAGGGGAAATCGACTGTCGGCATATTCAGTTTGTTGCCGTTTTGCACTCATCATACTACCAGGTTGAAAGGCATTATAATACAGGTGGTAAAATACTTTTTTCAAGGTATCAGGTGAGTTATTGGTATAAACGACTTCTTGGATACCCGAGAATTGATGCTTTGATGCATCAAAGTCAATTTGCATTGAATAGTTCGCCTCTTGCTGCCAGTAATTTCCGTGCTGTGCAAATGCGTCAAATGTAAAAAGGCAACTCATAATTAGAGTTGCCTTGATAAAAGTTTTCATGAGTAATTATTTGAGTTTAAAAAAATATTAAACGTCTACTTTCGCGTATTTCGCATTTTTTTCAATGAATTCTCTGCGGGGAGCTACTTCGTCTCCCATAAGCATAGAGAAAAGATGATCTGCCCCTGCGGCGGATTCAATGGTCACTTTTTTGAGACTTCTTGTTTCAGGATCCATCGTTGTTGTCCACAGTTGCTCTGGGTTCATTTCTCCAAGACCTTTATATCGTTGTATACCAACGGTATCTTCCTTGCCTTCAGGTGCAATTTCAGCAATAATTCGATCTCTATCATTATCAGACCATGCGTAACGTTCTGTTTTTCCTTTTTTCAAAAGATAGAGTGGTGGAAGCGCAATATATAAGTAACCGTTTTCTATTAAAGGTCGCATATATCGAAAGAAGAAGGTTAAGATCAAAGTTCTAATGTGACTTCCATCGATATCAGCATCGGTCATAATGATTATTTTATGGTACCTCAGTTTCTCCATGTTGAGGGCTTTTTCATCATCGCCCACACCAAATCTAACACCCAGTGCTGTAATCATGTTTTTTATCTCATCATTGTCGTAGATTCGATGTTCTTGTGCTTTTTCTACGTTGAGAATTTTTCCTCTTAAAGGTAGAATTGCCTGAAATTTACGGTTTCGACCTTGCTTTGCCGAACCACCTGCCGAGTCACCCTCTACAAGATATATTTCGCAAGCTGCCGGATCTTTATCTGAACAATCAGCGAGTTTTCCCGGTAGTCCAGTGCCTGAAAGCACATTCTTTCGCTGAACCATTTCTCGAGCTTTTCGAGCTGCGTGACGGGCTTGTGCGGCGAGAACAACCTTAGCAACGATGATCTTCGCTTCCTTAGGATGCTCCTCGAGATATTCATTTAAAATTTCACTGACGCATGTATCAACAGCGCCCATGGCATCTGAGTTGCCAAGCTTGGTTTTAGTTTGCCCTTCAAATTGTGGTTCTTGTACTTTGATGGAGATAACAGCAGTCAATCCTTCTCTAAAATCATCACCAGCAATGTCAACTTTTACCTTGTCTAATAGACCTGACTTGTCAGCGTATGATTTTAAGGTTCGAGTAAGCGCCCGTCTGAATCCTGCTACGTGAGTTCCGCCTTCGATAGTATTGATATTATTGACGTAGGAGACTACATTTTCTGTGTATGAGTTATTGTAGTTCAAAGCTACCTGAACAGGAATACCACCTTTATCACCTTCTACGTAGATTGGTTCAGGGATTATTCTTTCTCTTGTACTGTCAAGATAGGCTACAAACTCTGCCAGTCCACCTACAGAAAAGAACTTGTCGCTAATATCTTGGCCATTTTCATCCTGCTCACGATGATCAACAAGGTTGATGGTAATTCCAGCGTTTAGAAATGAAAGCTCTCTTAACCTACCAGCAATGGTTTCATATTTATACTCGGTAATATTGAAAATGCTTTCGTCGGGCTTGAATTGTATTGTTGTACCGGTGAGTTCTGTTGTGCCAATTTCCCTTACTGGTTCTTTAGGTATACCAATAGAATATTCTTGTTCGTAAATGATTCCATTTCTGTAAACTGTAGCTCTAAGCATGGTAGAAAGGGCGTTTACACATGAAACACCAACTCCGTGAAGCCCACCAGATACTTTGTAAGTATCTTTATCAAATTTACCACCAGCGTGAAGAACAGTCATTACAACTTCTAAGGCTGACTTTTTTTCTTTTTCGTGTAGATCTGTCGGAATTCCTCTTCCATTATCACTAACGGTGATTGAATTGTCAACATTTATTTCTACGTTTATCGTATCGCAATGCCCTGCAAGCGCTTCGTCAATCGAGTTGTCAACGACTTCCCAAACCATGTGGTGGAGACCTTTGATGCCCACATCACCGATATACATGGCCGGCCTTTTTCTTACCGCTTCCAGTCCTTCTAATACCTGAATATTACTTGCTGAATAATTGCCTTTGCTTAATGATTTATCTTGTTCCATTCGATATTTTTTCGATCTGTAAAACTAAACAAAATAAGCTTGACATGCCATTTGGTTTTACATAATTGGTTTTCTAGCTTTGATCAACTAAAAGTTTAGTTATGAGAGTGTTGATGATTTTTTTATTTCTAGGGTTCATACTTCAGCAGCTGGTGTTTGGTCAGGCTGCCATTCCGCTTCAGGAAAAGGACAGTAATGAATTGATCATTAGTAATCGGCCAAATAAAAAATTAATTAAATCGAAGCAAGTATTAGAAGAGCAGAAGAATTCCTTAGTTGATGCTAATGAAATACTTATAGCCCGCAATAGATCGGAGGCGGTACAAAGACTTGAAAGGTATAAATCCAATACACGATTGGATACACTACTTGAAATTGATCTTTCCTTTTTGGAGTTGAAGAAGATTCCTGATTTCGTGTTTCGTGCGACAAACCTTGAAGTGTTGGTTTTGAACCATAACAACATTAAAAGACTTCCGAAAGAATTGAGGATGTTAAGTAATATAAAGCGGCTGTATTGGCGAGCAAATAACCTTGAAGATGTTTTTTGGATTAGAATGGCTAAGCTCAAGAATCTGGAGAAGCTCGATTTGAGTAAAAATAAACTCACTCGGTTGCCGCTTGGGATTAGAAGGATCAAAGAACTTGAAGAACTTGTGGCTGAGGAATGTCTTTTTGATAAAATTCCGATTAGGCGGTTGTCAAGGAATGAATCTATAAAAACAGTCTCATTTAATAGAAATCACATTCCACTTCAGCTGTCTAAGGGTAAATATGAAAAACTGAATTTCATAGAAACATTTAAGCTCAATAATGTTGGATTACACTTTATACATCCATCTTTTTATTTGATGAGCGGCCTTAAAGAGCTACAACTTCAAGAGAATCATATTTCGACTATTCCTGAAGGCATTGAAGCTCTCCAACAACTTCAAAAATTATCTTTTTATAAAAACGAACTAGAAAAAATACCGATTGGTGTTTTTGGATTGGAAAATCTCGTTGCAGTAGATTTTTATTATAACATGTTGAAAGTAGTGCCAGAGGAAATTGGGACGCTTAAGAACTTAGAGATATTGTATTTATCGCACAATAAGCTCTACACTATTCCGGAATCTATAGGCAACTTGTCCAAGTTGACAGAATTGTATCTTCATCATAATAGATTTACCGCTTTGCCAAGTGCTATTTCTCAATTGGGTATTCTGGAAACTTGCCGAGTCAATGAAAATTATCTAATGGAATTTCCGAAGCAGTTTTTAGAATTGAGACAGTTAGAAGATCTAGATATCTCTGATAATCAAATTAAAAAAATACCTCTGGAAATACTCGATATGCCTTCGTTGGATTTGTTTACGATGACCAATAATCCGATCGATTTTACAGATCCTGAAAATGAAGATGTAGCCAACATTCTATTTGAGTTATCAGATAAAGGTGTTAACGTGGCACCAAAAATAGAGAAACAAATTATTGAGAATTAGTAATTGCCAACACTCAACATGACGAGTGTGCAGCCATAGACAGTTTCAATGTTATTTTTTTCTGCTAGTTTGACCAAATCCTCGTTTTCAGTACCCGGATTGAAAATTATTCTTTTAGGCTTGAGCGATATCAAATAATCATAATATGCTGGCTGGCGTGCTGGTCCTATGTAAAGCGTGATTGTATCAACATTTTCTACTTGGGGTCTTTCTTTGATGTCCAAAATTTCCGTACCAGATACCACTCCCTTTTTTATGCCGATAGGAATAATTTCATGATTGTGAGAGGTCAATCTTTCGGCGGCTATGTATGCATAGCGCGATGGGTTTGTTGAGGCGCCAACTATTATTGTTTTTTTACTCATATATAAAAGAAGTTTCGCAAGTCGATTATCGGTTATGGAGCGCTAAGTCTGCTTTTTAGCTACTTTTTAATTTAAAGTTTCGTCTTTCTCAAAATCATGATGACTTTAAAATAGTCGATTGGGTGAGTAAAGATTGGCAAACTCTGTATTTAACGATCAATTAATATATTTCGTCGAACCAAATTATAGAAAAGAACAATGAAATTATAAATTCCAAGAGAAGATTTGTTCACCCACGTTCTGTTTATCCGCTTATATCACATTATATGTGATTCATTGCCCTTTTGAAAAACGCCACTGTAAATAATGAGTATTTTTCATAATACTCAACCCTAGTCATAGGTACTTTTTTGTATGAAAAGTAAAGAGAATTATCTCGACAAGTCATACTTTTTGCAATAGAATAATCAGTTGTTAATAATATTAAATTCATTTTTTTAACATAAATGCTAACCAATCTCATGAAATTTAAAACTTCTATTATCGCGGGCCAAATACTTTTAATTATTACTCTAATCTCTTGTGTCAATGTGGTGTTGATGGCACAAACCAGAGTTGATCATGAAAAAAAATACTTTGTTGATGATTCTGGAAATCTATTTTGGCAAAAGAAGTTGCCAGTATATCTATTTGTATCACCTGAACCATCTGCAGAAAAAGGGATAAAACTGGCTAATGAAACTGGCTATGGAGACCCAATGTACCTAGATACCGAGGGAGCGAATTATATAAGATCAAAATGGGCGATGGATAGTGAAGGACAATATCTTATGCCAAAACAAGAAGTGTTATATGAGATTTTCGCTGATGGTTTGCCTCCAAATGTTGCCTTGAATTTTGATGGAGCGCCTAAATATCGAAGTACGGTCGAAGCTAAAATATTTTATGGCGCTGGATTATCGCTAGGTATAGCAGCTGAAGATGCTATGTCTGGCGTAGAGAGTATTTGGTTCTCTCAACAGGAAGAAGCTTTTAATATTTATAAGGATTTGATTTCTATGAATGAGGATGGTACTTATTCAATAAGGGTATATGCTGTGGATAATGTAGGCAATGTGAGTAATGATGAAAACTACGACTTTACTGTGGATCTTTTGGCGCCAAATACCAGTTTGTCGATTACAGGAGATTATTTGGATAATGTACTTTCGAGTCGTGCGACTATTACACTTACGTCTGTTGATTTGTCTTCAGGCTTGAAAAACATTACCTACGAATTAGATGGTAATGATACCAAGAGCTATTCTTCAAAAGTGAATTTTGAATTTTTAAGTGAAGGGGAGCACGTACTCACCTATAGAGGTTATGACAATGTATCGAACGAGGAGGCTACCCAGACTTATCATTTTTTCTATGATAAATCAGCACCCGTTGTAAATGTTGAAATATTGGGTGATCAATATGAAGGTGATAAAAGGACTTATGTATCGGAAAGATCGAAAGTAAAGCTCTCGGCAAGTGATAATAAGGCAGGCGTATCATCAATTTATTACGATTTGAATCTTAATAAAAAATTGGATTATAATGATCCATTTACCTTAGATTTAGCACATGGAATACATAAGATAGCCTATTATGCCGAGGATAAAGTAGGAAATATCCCTATGATCAGCGAGAGAAATCAAAGCGTAACTTATGCACTTGACAAGATATCACCAACACTTGCTAATGAGTTTATAGGAGAAGTATATAATACACGTGATACGACATTTATCACAGATCAAACGAAGATTGGCCTTTTTGCTAAGGACTCTGATAGTGGTCTGAAGGAAATTAATTATTCCATTAATGATGGTGATATGGTTGTTTACAATGACCCTTTTACCTTACCAGAGGAGCGATATTATACCATCGAATTTCAAGGAACCGATAATGTGGGAAATAAGAGCTCAAAAACGTTCAATTTTTTTGTTGACAAAACGGGTCCGGTCTTGAATTACACAATTAGTATGGAGCCAATTGGTGTTATTTCATTGAATGATCAAGAAACAGACTTGAGTGTTTACAGTACTGGCTCAAAATTATATTTGAGTGCTACCGATAAGATCATTGACACCAAGATGATCAGTTACTCTATTGACGAAGGTAACTTTATTGCATATGGAAGTCCTATTGAGCTAAACCAAAAAGGAGCGATAAATATACGAGTTACCTCCATCGACTTTCTGAATAATAAATGTGTGGAAGATAAAAGCATTAGCTTATTCGTGAAGTAATTTTTTATACGATCTGTAGTGAATTAAAAAGGGACTTGATCAAAAGCAAGTCCCTTTTTTATGGAAATAGGTAGTCAAAAACCATCAACTCTGCTTAAATATTTGTTTTCCCCTCAATAGAAAGTTCCAGCTCGACTACATGTAGAGGGTAGGAATATTGTAGGATTCTCATTTTTAGAAACTTGTACTTCGCCTTTTTGGTCCTGCAAAACCGATATTAACGCCAATGATTAGGGGGATATAAAATTGGTCTTGGTTTATGTCATTGAATAACCGGCCGGTGGTTTGGTTGGGTATATAATCCAAATTAAAATATCTTCCTCCAATCCCAACTCCAATATGAAAGTCAATAGAAAACCCTGAATCATTGTCGCGCTGCATCCATCGGTTTCCTACCAGCAAGCTATACGCAAATCTTCTTTGACTCGCTTCGTAGTTTCTGGTTACAGGGGCTGAAAGCAAACCTGAAGAATCGATTGCTGAAGTATGGTGTGCCAAAAAACCAGCTTGTATCTCATGACCGAAATAAAACATGCCCAGTTTGCTGCCTTCATGATAGAATTTTTGTCTCATTGTAAGGGATATTCCATTTGTGCGGATATCTAAGAGGTCTAATGAAGATGAGTTTCTATAAAATGGCTTTTTGTGAATGTTGATATTCATTTCATATCCCATTCTTTCTTGAATGTAATATTCGACAGCTACTGGCAATTGGCCAATGAGTGTCCAAAGAGGGTTTGTCCCCATGATGATTCCCCGATACTCATTGATATTTGGTTCAAAGTATCTTAGCTTGTTGTTTTTATATCTGTATTCAGGCTTATCTCTGCTTTCCTTTCTTTTTTGATTTTCTATGATTTCTCCAGTTCTGAAAATTGGATTTAATTCTTCATATACAGGCCTGTAAGTACCAGCCACGGTATTATCGGTATTGTACAGAGTCCATTCGCCCGTTCTTCGGTCGTTTTCAATTTTACCCTGCATCTTCATGGTTCCATCATTATAGAATCCAGTGTAAATGCCTTCTCCTTTTTGAAAATTTGCCTCACCATCCAATACGCCAGCTTCGTTATAATATTTCCAAAGACCTTCTTTTTTATCGTTTTCGATTTTTCCAATTGCTCGGAGTTGTCCACCGGGATAATATTCTTTCGACAAGCCAGTGCCTGAGTCGTAGTTAGCTTCGCCTTTTAGCTCGCCCGTAGGGTAGAAGAGTTTCCAAAATCCATCTTTAGCGTCTTGGTTCATTGCACCCTCGGCACTCAGAGAGCCGTCTTTATGATAATATTTCCATAATCCGGTTTTATTACCATCAGTAAATTCGCCTTCTGCAGAAATTTGTTGGTTTTTGTAGTAATACTTCCATATCCCTATCCGCAAGCCATTTTTAAAAGAACCTTCTGCTTCTTTTTCACCACTTTCATAATAGTAGGTCCACAATCCCGTACTCTTTTCGTTGATGATTATTCCTTTTGATTTTAAGCTTCCATTTGGATAAAATTCCTTGTAATCAGCTTTTTCACCGGAGTAAAAAGCCTGCGATTTTAAAGATTCGTCCTCGTAGAAATAATTCCAAATTCCTACTTTATTACCGGCCACATATTTACCGCTACTTTTTACCTTTCCATTTTCATAATAATAAGCCCAGCTTCCACTTTTTTGATTTTCTGATAAGATTCCTTCAGATTTTAGGTCGCCGCTTTCAAAGTAGTATCTCCAAACTCCTCGTGGTTTACCAAGTCGATAGCTGCCAAAGGCTTTTTTTCTGCCATTTTGATAGTAAAAAGTCCACACACTGTCAATTTCTCCGTTCAGATAGAAACCTTTAGATTCTAAAGATCCACTTTGAAAGTATGACTGATATTTCCCATCTGCGACAGAATCTTTTTTTCTGACGGTTATAGCATCTTTCACAATTTTATCAAACATATCGTAGTATGTTTTTTTCACGAAAGTATCTTGAGCCTCAGCGATGAGACTTAGAAAAATAAGCCATATAATAAGGTAGTATTTGTGCATAAGGGCGCACTTATTGGAGCTTTTCAGTTCCCCATTTCTGGAGTTCTTCTTCTGTCCAAAGTTCCGGATAAAATTGAATTTGTTGTCTTCTTGGAGGTAAATATTTCTGCCAGTTGGTGCCTCCAGTGGCTTTTATTTCAACAGGATCGCGTTCCAAATAGTTTACCGCTGACTTGTAGTGCATTAAAGGCCATTGGACATTCATACTAAAATCTAGGGTTCTTAAAGCCTCTTCAATTTCCGTATCACCGCTGAAATTTTCAAGATAGAGCTGTCGCAAATTATGGTGTTCGACCTCTTTTGCCCTTCCGAGAAAGTCTTGGTTATATTTTTTCTCGAATTGTTTTAATGTTAAAGTTTTTTTGCCCGTTGCTAGTTCGGTAGCACCTTTTTTCCAATATAGATTGTCATATATTTCTTCAAAACCCTCCGTGTGATGTGATCCAGAAGATTTTGATTGTAATAGATGAAAGTCTGTGGACCCAATTTCTATCAAGCGATATTGAGCAGATTGAAATCCAGAGGATGGAAGTAAGGACATCCTAAAATTTAGGAATTGTTCTTTTTCCATACCCTCGATCATTACGTCAAAAGAGTCAGTGAGATGAGCAAAATATCTATTCATCCTTTTTATTCTCATCAGAAATTCTGAGGAATTAGGCTTTTTTTCTCCAAGAATGAGCTGTTCTTGTTCATTAAGGATCAACCGGAAATACAATTCTGTAATCTGATGATAAAGAATAAAAATCTTTTCATCGGGAAAACTTGTTCTTGGTTTTTGAAGGCTTAATAAGGTGTCAAGGTTAATATAATCCCAATAAGTCAAATAATCAGAGTGTAGAAGACCATCAAGATAAGAGGATAAATCTTGCCCCATAGCCGCGTACTTCTTGCTCAATGCATCTAATTGAGTCAAAATCTCTTCACTAAACCTCTCATTACTCATAACATACGATCGCTTTTGTTGTAAATTTGACCCATTAAACCCATAATTAAAAACAACATATGCCTGCACATACATTAACCCCAAACGGACAAGCAACCAAACGAAATTTTGTTGATACTTTTGAATCCCCTGATTTCTATGTATTAGATGATTTATTGACAGAAGAACATAAGCTTATCCGCTCATCCATTAGGGATTTTGTGAAAAAAGAAATTACGCCTTACATAGAAGAGTGGGCAGAGAAAAATCATTTTTCTTATGAAATAGTAAGAAAGTTTGGTGATGTTGGAGCTTTTGGTCCAACCGTGCCAGCAGAATATGGAGGAGGTGGACTAGACTATGTTTCCTATGGTCTTATCATGCAAGAAATTGAAAGAGGAGATTCGGGTATGAGATCCACAGCTTCTGTTCAAGGATCCTTGGTTATGCATCCGATTTACGCTTATGGCTCTGAGGAGCAACGAAGAAAATACCTACCAAAACTCGCATCTGGCGAAATGCTCGGTTGTTTTGGGCTGACAGAACCTAACCACGGTTCGAATCCATCAGGAATGGAAACCCACTTCACGGATGAAGGAGATCATTACTTGCTCAACGGTGCAAAAATGTGGATTTCTAATTCTCCCAAAGCGGACATAGCTGTAGTATGGGCTAAAAATGAAGCAGGCAGAATTAAAGGTTTGATTGTAGAACGAGGAATGGAGGGTTTCACTACTCCGGAAACACATGGGAAATGGTCGCTTCGAGCTTCTTGCACAGGAGAATTGGTTTTTAGTGATGTGAAAGTGCCTAAGGAGAACTTATTACCCAATAAAGATGGCTTAGGAGCACCTATGGGCTGTCTGGATAAAGCACGATTCGGAATAGCTTGGGGAGCAATAGGCGCAGCGATGGATTGCTACGAGTCCGCAAGAAAATATGCCGGAGAACGTATACAATTTGACAAGCCTTTGGCAGGATTTCAATTAACACAAAAGAAGCTTGCCGAAATGCTTACAGAAATTACGAAAGCTCAATTGCTCAATTGGAAACTTGCGATCATGATGGATGCAGGTAAGGCAACAACGCCACAAATTTCGATGGCTAAGAGGAATAGTGTAGAAGTGGCTTTGAATATTGCGCGCGAAGCAAGACAAATTCATGGCGGAATGGGGATTACAGGAGAATATCCGATGATGAGACATATGATGAATTTGGAGTCTGTGGTAACTTATGAAGGTACACACGACATACATTTACTCATTTTAGGAGCTGACATTACGGGCATCCAAGCCTTTAAATAAGTAACAATAATTCAAAAAAGGTCTCCATGGAGACCTCTTTTGTTTAAATGCATTTCTTAGCGCTTATCTAATCAATTAACCATTAATAATCATTTGGCAAGATTCAAAAGCCTATTTATTATAAATTACAAAAACTCAAATTTTAACTTCAACTCAACTGATCAAACCTATGAGAAAATGGATTTTAGGTATAATGCTAGTTTTGGTGCAACAACTCTCTGCGCAGGAAACATTTCCTGTAAACGGAGTAGTTGACGAAAGACCAGGACTGTTTGCATTTACCAACGCTGTATTATATGCCGATTATCAAACTAAAATTGAAAATGCAACTCTGGTAATTAAGGATGGGAAAGTAGTAGCTGTAGGAGCAGGTCTTTCCATTCCAAAAGGAGCTATTGTTACCGACTTAAAAGGGAAATTCATCTATCCTGCCTTTGTTGACCCTTATACCAATGTGGGTATGCCTGAAGTGAAAAGGTCGTCAGGTTCGAGAGGTGAACCTCAGTATGAGAGTGCTAGAAAAGAGGCCTATGGTTGGAATGATGCCATCAACGCGGATTTCGATGCTGCCTCAAATTTTAGTTTGGATAAAAAATCAACCTCGGAACTGAGAAAACTTGGTTTTGGGTCTGTGATTACTTTTCGACCCGATGGAATAGTTAGAGGCACGGGCGCTTTGGTCAACCTTAGCGATGGTCCGGTACAGGAAGCCATTATTAAAGGAAAAGCTTCTGCACATTATTCATTTAATAAAGGAACTTCAAACCAACCTTATCCAAACTCTATCATGGGAATGGTTGCGCTACTACGTCAAACTTATTATGATGCAAAGTGGTACGCTTCTTCTGCTAACGAAGATCAAGTCAACTTGAGTCTTCAGTCATTCAATGATCTAAAGGGTATGCCGGCGGTATTTGAAGCAAACGGAGGTAAACTGAGAGTACTTTTAGCTGATAAGGTAGGGGACGAGTTTGGTGTTCAATACATCATTAAAGGTGCCGGAGATGAGTACCAACGCGCAAAAGAGATTAAAGCCACAAACGCAAGTTTGATTATACCTTTAGAGTTTCCTGATGCCTATGATGTAGATGATCCTCTTGCAGCCCTCGATGTGAGTCTTGCAGATATGAAGCACTGGGAAATGGCCGCTTCTAACGCTAAAATTCTAACAGATCAGGGTATTGAAATAGCCTTTACTGTAGACGGTTTGAAGAAGAAAGAGGACATTTGGAAAAATTTAAGATTAGCTGTAGAAAGAGGATTAACGGAAGCACAAGCCTTAAAGGCCTTTACTTATACGCCGGCAAAATATTTTAATGCACAAAATGAGGTAGGTATTCTTAAAAAGGGAAGCCAAGCAAACTTTTTTATAAGTTCAGATAATATTTTTGACGAAAAAGCCAAGATCCATCAAACTTGGGTAGGCGGTGTGAAATATGACTTCTCTCCACTTGAAGAAAAAGATTTTTCTGGTAAATATTCTTTTTCAATGGATAATTCATCCATGAATATGGAATTGGCCGGAGAAGGTAATTCGCCAAAATCCAAGATCGTAATCAATGATACGGTATCTATAAGCATCACGCTTAAAATAAGTGACAACCGAGTAGTCATAAACTATACACCAAAAGATGCCGAAGCACCTGTTCGACTCAGTGGTTGGGTTAAAGAAAATGGCTTTGCAGGTATTGGTCAGTTACCTGATGGAACAGAAATTAGTTGGAAAGCTGATAGAACTGGTGATCTTGAGAAAGAAGAAGAAAAGAAAGAAGAGGAAAAGGACGAAGAAACTGTGGATGATCTAGGTTCTATGATTTATCCATTTGTTGCGAATGGATGGATGACGCAACCTACTCAAGAAACAATTTTATTTAAAAATGCCACTGTATGGACGCTAGAAGGTGAAGAAAAACTGGAAAATGCTGACGTTTTGGTGCAGGATGGTAAAATTTCGCAGGTAGGTAAGAATATCACTTTCAAAGGAGCGAAGGAAATTGATGCCACAGACATGCATCTCACTCCTGGAATAGTAGATGAGCATTCTCATGCAGCCTTGAGTTCCGTCAACGAAGGAAGTGCTTCTATTACTGCAGAAGTTAGAATGTACGATGCTATTGACTCTGAAGACATTGATATTTACCGTCAACTTGCCGGTGGAGTTACAGCAGCGCAGTTATTGCACGGCTCAGCAAATCCAGTAGGAGGGCAATCCGCCCTTGTGAAATTCCGATGGGGAGTTAGTCCAGAAGCGATGAAAATCAAAGGAGCAGACGGTTTTATCAAGTTTGCACTTGGTGAAAATGTAAAACAATCCAATTGGGGAGATGACAATACGACAAGATTTCCTCAAACCCGAATGGGTACCGAAATGGTTTATGTTGATGGATTTACCCGTGCGAAAGAATATGGCGAAGCGATGGCCAAGTACAATGCATTGTCATCAAAAGTAAAGGCAAATACACCGGCTCCTAGAAGAGACCTAAGAGTAGAAACATTGCTTGAAATAATCAACGAAGAACGATTTATTACTTGCCATTCTTATGTGCAATCAGAAATTAATATGTTGATGAAAGTGGCAGAAGATTTTGATTTCAGAATCAATACTTTCACCCATATTCTGGAAGGCTATAAAGTGGCTGATAAAATGGCTAAACATGGAGCAGGTGGTTCTACTTTTGCCGATTGGTGGGCATATAAGTGGGAAGTTCGCTATGCTATTCCTTACAATGCTTCTTTAATGAGTATGGCCGGAGTAACTTCAGCGATAAATTCTGATGATGCTGAAATGGCACGACGATTAAATCAAGAGGCGGCAAAATCGGTGAAATATGGTGGGATGTCTGAAATCGAAGCGCTAAAACTCGTGACACTCAACCCGGCAAAGCTTTTACATCTCGATGATCAGATGGGAAGTATTAAAGTTGGAAAAGATGCTGATTTGGTTTTGTGGGATGAGCACCCCTTGTCCGTTTATGCCAAGGCGAACATGACCCTAGTAGATGGAATTGTTTATTACAGCAAAGAAAAAGATGCGGAAAATCAAAAGGCGATTGCAGCCGAGAGAACCAGATTGATAAATAAAATGAAGGGTGCAAAAGCAGGAGGAGCTAAAACGCAAAAAGCAATGAAGAAAGAAAAGCACATGTTTCATTGTGAAGACATAGTAGCTGATGGTACCATTCTAAATACGCTTCACAATGACTAAGTATATATCATTAATCATACTCGGAATTACTTTTAGCCTGGGGTTAAAAGCACAAGTTCCATCACCCGCGCCTGCTCAAAGTGAGCCAATCGCTATCATTAAGGGTACTGCACACATTGGCAATGGACAGGTGGTAGAAAACGCCGTTGTTTTATTTAACAATGGGAAAATAGAATCGGTAGATACCTATGATCCTACATTTGATTACTCTTTATATCAAATTATTGATGCCGAAGGAAAAGACGTTTATCCGGGACTTATCCTTCCTTTGACCAAGCTCGGTCTGGAAGAGGTGGCAGCTGTACGCGCAACGAGAGATTACTCAGAGGTTGGCAGCATGAAACCACATGTAAGGACAGCCATTGCTTTCAATACTGATAGTGAGATTATTCCTACCATGAAGTTTAACGGTATCCAGATTGCTCAAATTGCTCCTGCAGGAGGAAGAGTAGAGGGTACTTCCAGTATTATGCAACTGGATGCATGGAACTGGGAAGATGCGTTGTACAAAGAAAATGATGGTGTACACATGAACTGGCCAAGCATTACCACTCGTGCAAGATGGTGGCTTGGAGAGACAGAGAGAAAAGCAAACGATAAATACCAAGAGCAGGTTGAGGCGGTTAAAAGCCTATTTGATGATACAAAGTCCTATATGGAACTAAAACCAGAAACGACCAACCTTATGTTGGAGGCTATGGCAGAGGTAATAAACGGGAATAGAACTTTATTTATTTATGTGAATAGACCACAAGAGATTATAGAAGCCATTCAAATGTCAAAGGAGTTTGGTGTGCCCAATGTGGTTTTGGCAGGTTGTGAAGATGTGTGGCCAGTGGCTGACCTAGTAAAAGAAAGTGGATATCCTGTCCTCCTTGAAAACGTTCACCGTAGGCCTAATATGGATGATCAGGACATCAATCACCCATTTAAACTGGCAGCTATGCTTTCCGATAAAGGAATATTGGTTGGATTGACTTACGTTTCAGGAATGCTTGCAAGTGCGCGCAACTTGCCATTTTTCGCTGGAACAGTGGCCGCCTATGGAGCAGATAGAGAGGAGGCTTTATCCATGATTACTTTGAATACAGCCAAAATTTTAAGAATTGACGAATTGACGGGTTCCTTAGAAGCGGGCAAAGATGCGAATATTGTCATCTCTACTGGAGATATACTTGACATGCGGACAAACAATGTGGAGTATAGCTTTATCCAAGGCAGAGAAGTTGATTTAGAAGCCTTGCAACAGCGATTGTATCAAAAGTATAAGGAAAAATACGAGGCGAAAAAGTAGATTCAATCTTTATAATATGAAGGCCAACTTAAAATTTAAGTTGGCCTTTTTTATTGAATTAAAAATCAGACTGGATCATGGGTACTTCTACCAAAAGTAACTTGGCGTTTGTACTGGCTTCTAGGTTGATTTTATCAACGTCAGATATTCCAAGCCCATCGCGTTTGGCTAATTGCTTATCTCCGACTTTAACATTTCCTTCCAAAACGAACACATAAACTCCATTGGTTGATAAGTGAAAAGTATATGGGACGGACTTGTTTGCATCAATGTCTGTTAAGGAAAACCAAGCATCTTGGTTGATCCATACTGCTGAGTCATCGTCGGGAGCAACGACAGTTTGAATTTTATTTTTTCTGTCAAGCAGGTCGAATGTCTTTTGCTCATATCGAGGTTCAATATTCTTCTTTTTGGGTAGCACCCAAAGCTGAAGAAAATTGACTTTTTCTGTTTTGGAGTGATTGTATTCTGAATGGGTGAGTCCGGATCCGGCGCTCATGATTTGAACATCTCCGGTGCGGATTACTTCTGTATTGCCCGTGCTATCTTTATGCTCCAAGTCACCCTGTAGCGGAATCGATACAATTTCCATGTTGTCATGTGGATGTGTGCCAAAACCCATTCCAGCTTCAACAATATCATCATTGAGTACTCTCAACGCTCCGAAATTGATTCTTTCAGGATTATAATATCTTCCGAAGCTGAAAGTATGGCGACTATTAAGCCAGCCGAAAAATGCTGTTCCTCTGGAATCAGCTTTGTGGATTATAGTTTTCATTTGTATTATTAAATAGTGTAATGTCATTATTTATTAAAATTTCCATGTAAAGCAATTTCATTTAATGGCTTACGGCTTCTAGCAGCCATTTCTCTGCTTCTAAGAGGTTCATCTAACTCACTGGCTTCACCAAAGTAGCCAACAGCAATAGCCGTCACTGCATCAAATTGATCATTGATTTCGAAAAGAGCTTTTGCCTTATCTGGGAAAAAGCCACCCATTTGATGAATCCCTATGCCCATTGCACTCGCTTGTATACTCATATTGCCTACTGCTAATCCTAAATCGTGCATCGCAGCACTGTTTGGTTTGCCTGACTTAGTTAAAAACTTATCGATAATAGTGAGAATAAGTACCGGCGCTTTACTGGCCCAGCCCTGATTTCCCTCCATTAATGATTCGACAATCAGTTGATGGGCTTCTTCACCCTTGTTTGCATAGATGAATCTCCAAGGTTGTTCATTCATGCTGGAAGCTGCCCATCTTGCTGCTTCAAACAAGCTTCCTATGTCTTCAGGCGTTATAGCTTTTTCGCTAAATGATCTAGGACTCCAACGCTGGTAAATGGGCTCAATGATGGGAAAATTTGTTTTGGCTGATTTGTTCATTTCGTTGTGTTTATTGTGAATAAACTTACATACGTATATACATTAAATGTAGTTACATATATAATTACCAAAAAGGTTATATAGTTTTTTAAAACTAACAGTCTCTATGATTTATATTCAAATAGTCTCAGGAATCGCTTTTAGAAGGCGGAGCTTGTTCTTCAAGTTTCGCCATAAGGCGATCCACTTTTTCATGGAGATAGTCCACTTTCGCTTCCAAGTCGTCATTGTTGTCCATGACCATTTCATCAACGAAAATGGCATTCATGATAGACATGCCGAATATTCCACCTGTGAGGACAATAATGAAAAAGAAAAACCGTGTGAATGCCGGCTTAACTGAGCCTTCTGTAGAATTTTCGATGATCGTAGTTGGTATTTCGTTCCAACCTTCCATGGTGAAGGTTTGAAAAATACTGTAAAGCGATATTGATGGATTACCAAAGAACTCAGGCGCCTCATTTCTAAACAAATGGCTACTCACAACCGCTAGTAAAACACTATATATGACTAGTGCCACGAATACAAAGATGGAAGCTCTGAAAGCTCGTGCTATTCCAGCAAACATCTTTGTGATATTTGGGATAAATCGCATGAATCGCAGTATCCTCAATACCCTTAAAATCCTGAACATCAGTAAATAAGAGATGTCTGGAAAATCTATGACAAGTTCAAAAAGGGAAGGAATAGATATGACGACAAGTACAAAATCAAACTGATTCCAAGGATTAGAAATATAGCCCTTCCAGCCTCGGGAGATAATTTTCGAGACCAATTCTATGACAAAAAAGATCGTGAACGCCTGATCAAGAATGACCAATCGCTCATCGAATTCAAATTGCTTGTATCCCATCAAAAATAGCAATATGGAATTAGCCACAATCGCTGTAATGATGATCCACTCGTTACTCAATAATTTTAGTATTCTTGATATCATTGAAATTTGCTCAAATTTTTAGTCGGATCATAAACCTTACATCCGTGCGGCGACTTCCGTCTATTTCGTTCTGACCCGATCCGACTGTGTTTCTATCTACAAAGTTAAACCTTGATATCCTCAACCAAGTGGTAAGATTCCTAAAAACCTGATATTGTATTAAGAAATAATTTCTCAGCCCGCGTCCGTTATATGCAGGAAAGGAAAAAGCATATAGCACATCTTTTTCGTAAACATATTGCCTGTTGATGAAGTCATCGGTATCGAAAAGTGCTGCTCTGGTACTTAACTTTACTTTTCTAAAACTAACATTCAAATCTTGTATCAAAGCATAACCCGAGCTTAAATCTCCATTTTGTTGAAAAGTTGATGACTGTACCCGCGTTTTCAATGTCAGTACTGGGTTTAACTTATAGTCAATATTGAAAATGTAGTTGTTTTTTATACCTTCTTGGAGAGTATTTAAGTTCGACTCTTCATCAGTAAAATTGGTTTCTCTACTTTCTGATCTCATCTGAGCAAACATGGTTACATTCCTTGACATTCTATAAGTGAAACGCCCGAGATATTCGTAACCGCTGGATGGAGCCTCAGCTTGAAAACGTAACCATGGGAATGAAAACCGATCGTAGTATAACGCAAATTCGTATTTTCTTGATGGCTTTATTTTTAATCCCCAATACACGCCTTTTTCATTGATGACTCTTGAGTTTTCTCCAAATGCGTTTCCATAAAAGGAATGAAAATCTTTGGCGTAATTTCTAAGAACCATACTCATATCAATTTTAGGGGTAAGACTTGCCATCCAACCGCCAACCGCACCAATTCCACCAGAAGAAGATCTGGCGATTTCCCCAAAGAGCATGAAATTTTGAAAGCCATAATTAAAGAAGCCGCTGACTAGGCTATTTTGATCACCCTTAAATTCAAATTGGTTGTAGTTGTTGGGCTTTCTTTGAATAGGATTGTCGAAAAACGTGTGAAGGCTAGCCATGCCAATTTTAAACCGGCTATTGAATTTATATTCCAATACTCCTCCAATATTCTGTTCTAAAATTTGATTTTTAGAGTTTAACTCTGTTTGAGTCCGATGAAAACCAGTAGCTTGAATCGCGTTGACAAACTCATCAAAATCTGAATAAGTAGTATCATTTATCAAATTCGCATCTTGATTGAGGCAAGAATAGAAGGTGGAAAAAGAGAGATTATGCTTTTTGATGGTTGTTCCCACGCCTCGAAAAAATCCAGATTCAAGAACTGAGGCGTATGGCCTAATGCCTATTGAATTTCGCTTTGTTGAATTGACCGTTTCAGATCCCTTTCCAGCACCGAACCCTGCGCCAAACACTAAACCTTGTCCAAATTGCAACTGAAAATCCCCAACGGCAATGGTTTGAAAAACGCCTTTATTTTCCATGAAAAAATGTCCAGAGTAGTAATCCATGCCGTATTTTTTCTTGTTTGCATCCCAGGAAATAGCCTCTCCGGCATCTTTTTCAAACGTAAAGCCGAGGCTGAAATCTCGTGATTTGCTTACTCGATATCTTCCATAAATCGTGGAAGGATCACCAGTAAAGTTGCCATCTTCTTTATATCCTGCTTGTTTCTCAAGCGTTCGGCTGTATCTCAGCAGAAAGTAGTTATTGGTTTCTTCTCGAATTCGCTGGACTAATGATCTATTGTCCGTTCGTTCATTGACTATCACAAATGGTAGCAAGTCAAAAATCGAATTTAAATCAAACCCCTCAATAACTTGTAATTCATTGATAGATAGGAGTTTGCCATTTTCTTCAATGTGCTCAAAGAAATTGTTGATTTGAAATGGCGTGAGAATGTAAAGGGATGATAATTCCTCTCGTGAGGTATTATTCAGGTTGATAGGACTTGTTTGATATAGAAGGAGGGATTCATAGATATCTTCATAATTGATATCAGAGTCCTGCACTTGAAATAACCTTTCAGCAAATTGCTCAAGGTCTATTTGACGGTCTTGTGCGATTGATTTTAGGAAGGCAACAAAAATCAATGAAACCAATAAAGCCCTCATTTTTTTCCTAGTTGATACGTGATCGAGACCTCATGAATAGCACTTAAATCCACGTTATCAACAAAAGCATAATCTAAATTAAATGACTTCAACAGGTAGCCGATACCATAAGATGACCTGATCGGGTTGGTTTGTAATCCAGTTCTGAGATATAGTGGCGTTAATATTTGATATTCGACTCCCACTCGGACAACCTCTTTGAGATCAAGGTCTTTTTCTGTCTCAATATTGATCATTAAGGCGTTGATGGGTTGATAGGAAAACCCTGCTTTCATAACAGTAGGCACGAATTCAGATTTTTGAAAATTATAGAGGTGCGCGGCAATCGTTATTTGCTTACTTAACTTGAAGGTTCCTCCAAACTCTAGCGCTAATTTACTTATCGTTTCAAAACCTTCTGTAGAATATTGAATCAGGTTAAGTCCTACACCAATGCTGATCATATCGAGCTGATGACCTATGGCAAGCTTTATTTTTTGTTCGTTGAACAGGTCACCACCAAATCTGAATATGCCAATACCAACGGTAGCCCAATCATGTGCAAAGGTTACTCCGCCGGCAAGGCTTTGTAATTCGCTAATATTGTATCTGTTTTGATAGCCTAGAACAAAGCTACTTTCCTCTATCATGCCTAAGCCCCCGACGTTATTAAAAACGGACCATCCATCAGTTAAAGTAGAAGATGCATTGCCTATTCCGGTATTGCGCGCACCAAAGTTATATTGACCGTTTTGTGAGGAAGCGAGAAAAAAAGAAATCAGCAAAAAAGCGGTTGTTGTGAAACGCATTATGAAATCTAGTTTTTTCCGCTTACTTTATCAATAGTTACCTTTAAGTTCACATGAAATTATTGAGAAATTCTTTGGTATTTTTATTCGTTTGTTTCTTGCTACGAGCGAGTGCTCAAGACACGCTACTGTATGATTCAGGAGCAATTAAGTCTTACGGAACTTATGTTGAAAGCTTAAAAAATGGCGTCTGGACATTCCTTTATCCATCAGGAGAAATAAACGCATTGTTAAATTACGACAATGGTAACCTTGAAGGAGGGCAGTACAATTACCATGAAAATGGAGCTTTGAAATCACTTGAATATTGGAGCAATGATCTACAGGAAGATACTTCTTACTACTATTATGAAAATGGCCAACTTGAAAAAAAGGGAAGTTATCAGTCAAGTTTATATTCAGGAAAGTGGATTTTTTATTATGAGAATGGCGTATTGAAAAGGCAGGGAAACTATGAGAACGGTCTACCGTCTGGCGACTGGACTTTTTACCATGAGACCGGTAAAGTGGATCAAAAGGGAAGCTTTATCCTTGGTAAACAAAATGGTTTATGGAAATACTACAATGAAGAGGGTAAACCTACGTACGAGGGATATTTTGTAGATGATGAAAGAGTAGGGGTTTGGTATTATTTCAATAAATCAGGAAAAAAGAAGAGATGGAAGTCTTTTGATTAAAATTCCGCTTTTACTCCTAAATAAATATTATAATCTCCCTCGGCGTTAATCGAAGCTTCTACTTGTGGGAGTAAATCATTGATGGTCAAAAAATCTAAACCAATACCGACCCCATATAAAAAGCGATTACTCAATCGATCACTGGTCGTATGATCATCATAATTGGCTGTCCATCCAGTATCTACAAATAGCTTAGCAAAAATTTGTAAAGGCACCTTTTGAAACTGCTTGAGAGGCATGATTCTCGATATATCTGAGGTGTGATTAAATATTCTTTTTTTCAAAGATGTTTTTGCCAACAGGTTGGTATGACCTTCAATGAGTTCTTTATTATATCCCCGAACCAAGTAATTTCCGTAACCAAGCGCACTGTAATTGAAGTAGGGCACATTTTTCCTTGAAGAGATAAATCCTGATACATTAAAGCCAAGGTAAAATTTATTCTTTAGCTCTAGATACCTGCTGTAACGAGCGGTTAATCTCCAAATGTCTACATCATCAAAAATTCCAATTCCTACTTTTTCAAGAAATCCAAAGAAATAATACCCGCTCAGAGGATAATTCCGATTATTCCGTTGATCATCAGCAAAGGCATAGGTTAGTTTGAATAGTTTTTGTTGTGTTCTCCCATCACCCAAATAGTTTGGATTGAAATGCACTATCGTATCAGAAATATTTAAATCCTCGTATTTTACCAAGACCTGATGATATTTATAAAAATTCGGGCGAAAGGTATAATTCATATTGGCACCAAACGTTGTTCTATTTATCTGCTCAGTATCAATTTCATTACTGAGAATTTCCGTTCTGTGATCAAAGGTTTGATAGGCTATGCCTTCTCTGATTTCAGAATAATTAACTCCAAACTGCAATCCATGCCGGAGTGACTTTTCGATGTAGGGGATATTATATTCAGCTACAAGCTGACGCTCTAGCCCAATTTGTCCTCCTAAGATTAAACGTTCTTTTCTTCCACGGAAATTGTATTTATCAAGCTTTAATCCAAAGTTGAATCGTTCAAAACTACCGCTTCTGTTAAATAGCCAATCATTGATATTTCTATCACCAAGTTCTGCATTGAGCGATGGATAGAAATACCATCTCTCCGTAACCTTGATAAAAAGATCCACAGATTGATCATCCCTGATCAAAATCTCTAGATCGACTGTGTTAAAAAGGTTGGTGTTGTAAATTTTGTTCCGATCTTCTCTTCTTAAGGAGTATAATATGTTTAACGGAACGGTATCCCCTTCTTTATAAGTTAGTTCGCGAGTGATTATTTCTTTTTTTGTTACCGCATTTCCGAGGATGAATATTTCTTTGATAGTCACTAATCGGGTGCTGAGAGAATCAGGGCTATTAACTTCCGTGCTATCTAATTCTTGGGTCTTGAGGTCAATGGCTTTTACCATAAAGGGAAGCCATAAGAGCAACAAGCAAAATATCAGTCTATTTATCAACTTCATATAACTTCTATACCAAACCAAATTTTTGCTGATATTCTTGCGTTTTTGTAGCCGCAAACTGAATTAATTTTATTGGTAGCACCAAATTTGATGCCTACTTTTGACTCGTGAAAAAGATAATAAGGAAGATATTTATATTACCGGTACTTTTTTATCAATACAGTATATCACCTTTACTGCCTTCCACTTGTCGTTACACGCCCACTTGCTCTAACTATGCGAAGGCTGCCATTATGAAGCACGGGATTATTAAAGGCGGAAAGTTGGCTATCATTAGAATATTTAGTTGTCATCCGTGGGGCGGAAGTGGTTATGATCCTGTACCGTAATTTGCTTGAAGTTCAAGGAGTTCCTCTTTGAAACCACTGGATAAAATTGGGAAGCGACACCATGTTCTAGGGTCAACATTAAAATCATCTAAGTGGAAACTAGGAGCAATTCGTTCTCGCTTCCATTGATTGATGCTCCAAAGGCGAAAAAACTTGCTAATCCAAGTAATCAACATCTCATTGTCAAAAGATTGTTCCCTTAAAGTTAAATATACCTGTGTCGGTGATTTCCGGTCTCTGATTGCGAGCTTTTCAATAGCTACCAAAACATCATAAGGCATGAGATCATCTTCGTCCGTTTGATTCATTTCCTTTGGTCTCAGCTCCGCAGTTGGTGTAAGTGCATTTACAGGTGCCAAACCTTCATGCTCTAACGTTAACTCCGCGTATTTCAGCCAATTGAGTATAAAATGCTTATCTACTGCCGCGATAGGAGATATACTTCCACTAGTGTCACCATCCATAGTCGCATAGCCTACGTCACCTTCACTTCGATTTGAGGTAGTTAGCAGCAGACAGTTTTGAATATTTGCCATCATCCAAATAATGGGCGATCGAGCTCTTGCCTGAATGTTTTGTAATGCAATATCATCCGTTTCCCAAGTAATAGAACGGCCCAAGGCATTTTCCATACTTTTCTGATAAGCATTGACCTCTTCGTCGATATTCCAATGATAAAAATTTGCTCCAATACTTTCAGCTAAATACTTGGCAGACTTCAACGTATCCTCGCTGGAATTTTTGGTTCCTTGATACGCAGTGTGAAAAAATTGCTGGACTATCTCCCTCCAAGAACCTTCTTTTAGACTTAGTCCAATTTTAGTTTTAAATTTTTCAAAACCGAGTTCTTGAAGTCCTCGCTTAACTGATTCCGCTACTAGTATGGCAATGCTACTTGAATCAGCACCACCACTGAGTGAGAGGACAAAGCCCTTACTTTTACTTTTTCTGCAATAATCGAACAGCGCCAGTGAGGCGGCTTTCGTAAACTCCCTGTTTATATTATGATCATCATCAACCAGTTGCTTTATGCTCAACTTGGGGTCAGTAAAATCAATAGTGGTCGCGAGTAAGTTATAGTCTTCGAAAGATAAACGCTTATTTTTTCCGATCAGTGATCCGCTTTGGGCTATTAGAATATCTCCATCATAGATCATACGACCTGCTTCGTTTCCCAAAAGATTGGCATAGACATAGACGCAATTAAAAATTTTGGAGCTGTCTATGATAAGATTCTCTCTAAAGTCTGCTTTCCCAAAGGCGAAGTGACTTGCACTGGGATTAAGAAAAATATCAATATTTTGATAATACTCATGAAGTGCTGGCCGATCGATCCGCCAGGCGTCTTCACATATTTCAAAACCAATATTTAAGTCTTTCCAAGCAATAGAAATATGACCAAAAGGTATTTGCTGATTGTTGTAGTCATAATGCGATACTTTGCCTGAAGGCCATTCTTGAAACCAACGGGGTTCGTAGTGCACCCCATCATTCGCTAGCTTTTGTTTAGCATAAATACCTAAAACCTCGCGATTTTCGATAAACCAAGTGGTGTTGAATCGTAAATTTTCATGTATTACAGGCAAGCCGACGGCAATCGCTATTCCGTCAGTTTCTTGAATAATATCTTTCAGTTTGATTTGTGCCTTTTCAAAGAGCCAATCGCTCAGAAACATGTCTTCGCAACCATAACCAGTGATGCACAGTTCAGGTAAGCAAAGTAATTTGATGTTTTCTGATTTTGCCTGTCTAATGGCGGCAATAATGTTCGCTACATTGTGCTCCCAATCCATTGGAATCTGATTGAGGCTTGCACCGCCTATTTTATATCGATTATTCAATGTTCAGGTTTAATGCTTCTATAGTTTTCTGTGCGGCAAGCTGTTCGGCTTTTTTCTTACTAAATCCATATCCTTTCTCTTTTCCTTCGTCATTTATAAAAACTTGCGCGACGAATTGCTTTGATTTTGTGCCGTCATTGTCCTGAACAATTCTAAACTCAACGTTAATGTTTTCTTTTTGACCCCATTCGATGATTTTACTTTTATAGTTAAATACGGTCTTGGAAAGCTCGTCAACATCAAAGTGAGGCGCAATTAGTTTTTTCAGAACGAATGAATGACAGAAATTAAATCCTTTGTCTAGATAAATTGCACCTATCAGTGCTTCAAGTGAATCTCCGTAAACAGATTTGTGAGAGATAGTAGTGCCTCTGTGTTTAGTGAAAACCACAAGGTCTTTCAACCCAATTTTAATGGATAGACTATTCAGTGATTCTCGGTTAACCAATTTGGATCTCACCTCAGTAAGAAATCCTTCCTCTTTAAAAGGGAACTTTTTAAAAAGCATATCTGCCACCACCATACCAAGTATTGCATCTCCCAAATATTCAAGACGCTCGTATGAATCGCGAAAACCTTGACCATTGGTTGAAGCCGCACTAGTATGCCGCATTGCTCTCTGGTAAAGTTTAAGATTGCTTGGTTTGGCACCTATAATAATGGCAAACTTTCTTCTTAGTTCTTTATCCTCCTTTGAGGAAAATAATATAGTAATGGGATTTCGTTTGAAGAAACCAATGGGCACTATCCGTGGTATTTACCAAATATGATTGAGGTGTTGTGTCCACCAAAACCAAAAGTGTTACTCATTACCACACTCACATTTCTCTTTTGGGCTTGATTAAATGTAAGATTTAGTTTCGAATCAATCTCTGGATCGTCATTGAAGTGATTGATGGTAGGAGGGATAATTCCTCTTTCTAGCGCCATAATGCACGCTATACTCTCAATAGCTCCTGCCGCTCCTAGCAAGTGACCAGTCATGGACTTGGTACTACTTATGTTCATTTTGTAAGCGTGCTCACCAAAAACCTTTTGGATGGCTTTTACCTCACCAGCATCGCCTAGAGGTGTTGAAGTGCCGTGTGTGTTTACGTATTCGATAGCATCAGCAGTCATTCCGGCATCTTCCAAGGCATTATTCATTACTAAAAAGATTCCTTCACCTTCAGGATGTGGCGCGGTGATGTGATATGCATCAGCAGACATTCCCGTACCGAGAACCTCAGCATATATTTTAGCACCTCTAGCTTTGGCATGTTCTAATTCTTCAAGCACCAATGCTCCTGCACCTTCGCCTAAGACAAAACCATCTCTATCTTTATCATAAGGTCGAGAGGCCGTTGAAGGATCATCATTTCGTTCGGAAAGTGCTTTCATGGCATTGAAACCACCAATTCCAGATTCTATAACGGCAGCTTCCGAGCCACCTGTGAGGATAATATTCGCTTTTCCAAGTCGAATATAGTTGCAAGCATCTGTCAACGCATTATTAGACGAAGCGCATGCCGAAACTGTTGCGAAGTTTGGACCTCTGAATCCGTATTTGATAGATAATTGACCTGGAGTAATGTCAAGAATCATTTTTGGAACAAAGAAGGGATTAAATCTTGGAGTTCCATCTCCATTGGCAAAAGCTTGGACTTCATCTTGGAAGGTTTTAAATCCACCAATTCCACTACCCCAAATTACACCTACTTTATCCTTATTTATTGTCGATAAATCCAGTCCTGAGTCCACAATGGCTTCATCTCCGGCGACCATTCCATATTGACTATTTGGGTCAAGCTTTCTCGCCTCTTTACGATCCATAAAATCTTGAGGGTCGAAACCTTTGACTTCACAGGCAAATTTGGTTCTGAATTTTTCAGCATCGAATCGAGTTATAGGAGCCGCTCCACTGATACCTTTTTCAAGCGCATTCCAATAATCATTTTTAGTATTGCCAATCGGGGTGAGTGCACCGATTCCCGTAACTACAACTCGCTTAAGCTCCATAAGGGACTAGATAATTGATTAAATTATTTTACGTTTTCTTCCAAGTAAGTAATCGCGTTACCAACTGTAGCGATGTTCTCCGCCTGGTCGTCAGGTATAGAGATGTTGAATTCTTTTTCGAATTCCATGATTAGTTCGACAGTATCCAAAGAATCTGCGCCTAAATCGTTAGTGAAGCTCGCCTCATTTGTTACTTCAGACTCTTCTACGCCTAATTTATCGATGATTATAGACTTCACCTTTGATGCAATTTCTGACATTATTTTAAATTTTAGTTAAAAATCAAGTGCAAAGAAATACATATTACCCTTTAAAGTCAAACTAATTTAATCTGACTAAAAATGGCATCTCTGACGGCTTTTATTAATTTTGATATTCCGCTATGAAAGCCAAACACACTAAGCTAAAATCTGACTATCATTTTGATTTCGATCTTCTGGGTCTTGTTGCTCCAATGCGGGAATATAAAGTCGGTTGGCTGCTCAATACAATGGATGAATTCGATTTATCGAAAGAAGATGACATCAAAATCGAATTGGCTAATGATTTCATCCTTAGAATTTCTAATTTGCGCGAGGAGACGGATTTCAGAAAAGTTTACTTATTAAAAAATAGGCTGGACACAGGTTTTTCCTTTAATCAGTATCTTTTACCCGAACTCAAGGAGTTTGATTTTTTACTAAAAGTCAAGCATGAAGTAAGAGACAATTGGGTTGATGATTTGCTTCTTAAAATGAAGGATATTGAACTCCTGAGGTTTGTAACGAAAATAGAGCTAGAAAAAATTAAGAATAAAGAGAATTTACTATTTTAAAATTATGATCAATACCAAATTTAAAAGGACCAAAATTGTTGCTACGATTGGGCCAGCAAGCAGAAACAAAGAAACACTGCGTGAGCTCATAAAAGCAGGAGCGAATGTCTTTAGGCTGAATTTTTCTCATGGTGCCCATGAAGATCATAAGGAAACTATCGATATGGTTCGCGAGCTAAATGATGAAATGGGAACGCACGTTGCTTTATTGCAAGACTTGCAGGGGCCAAAAATCAGAGTTGGGAAGGTTGAAAATGATGGAGTGAAATTAACTCCAGGACAACAATTGATCATATCCACCCAAGAAATTTTGGGAACGAGTGAGAGAGTAAGTACCGTTTATGCAGGCATTACCAATGATGTGAAACCAGGTGATACCATATTGGTGGATGATGGGAATATTGAACTTGAAACAATCAGAGTAGAAGGTACTGAGGTATATACTAAAGTAATTCATGGTGAATTGTTGAAATCCAGAAAGGGGATCAACCTTCCAAGTTCTAATGTATCGGCTCCATCTATGACCGAAAAAGATATCGAAGATCTTGATTTTGCGATGCAATTCAATTTAGAATGGGTTGCCCTTTCTTTCGTAAGAAAAGCTGAAGATATCATTGATATAAAGAAGCGATTAGATGCAGCTGGAGTAACTACGAAGGTGGTAGCCAAAATTGAAAAACCAGAAGCACTTAAAAATATCGACGAAATTATTGCTGCGACAGATGCCATAATGGTAGCTAGGGGAGACCTTGGTGTTGAAATTCCGGGAGAGCATGTTCCGTTGGCACAAAAAAGAATCGTACAGAAATGTAACAAACTAGGAAAACCTGTCATCATTGCTACTCAGATGATGGAAAGTATGATTGAAAACCCTAGACCAACCAGAGCAGAAACCAATGATGTAGCAAATGCAGTATTGGATGGGGCTGATGCCTTGATGCTTTCCGCAGAATCAGCTTCCGGGAAATTTCCGGTTCAGTCTGTATCAGCTATGGCGAAAACGATCATGGCGATAGAGGCAGGTTCAAAAAATGCGGTTTACAATAAGTTCAACGATGAAGATGTGGAGTCAACAACTAGACTTAACGACTTGCTGATTAGATCGGCTTGTAGAATGGCCGCAGCGGTTGATGCTAAAGCGATTGTTGGAATGACAAAAACAGGATATACAGGCTATAAACTAGCGATGCATCGCCCGCATGCCAACATCTATCTTTTTACCAATAAGAAATACTTACTCCGCCAAATGAATTTGGTATGGGGCGTTACTGGCTTTTATTATGATCAAACATTGGGTATCGACGATACTTTCAAGGAAATCCAATCGAAGTTGGTTGAGGCTGGTTTTCTGGAAAAAGGAGATGTATTGATCAACACTTCCTCTATACCATTGCATTGGGAAGGTCATACTAATATGATGCGTGTAGACTTGGTTAGTTAATATTTTAAAAATTTAGAAGAGGTTCTACCATTAGAATCTCTTCTCTTTCTACTACCACTGCACCAGCAGGATCACCTTTTCTTTTTCGAATGTATTTTTTTAAGGTGTAAATGACAGGGCAAAGCGAATCATTTTTTCTTTTGGAGTGACCTGCAGCAATACTTGCGGCATATTCAATCACATCTTTAGGGAAGTTCTTACCAGGCTGTTGTTTTACTATCACATGCGAGCCAGAAACGTCCTTCGCATGCAACCACAGATCGTCTTTGTTTGCAACCTTTAGCGTCAACTGATCATTTGATTTGGCGTTCTTTCCTACAAAAATATCAAATCCTTCAAAAGTGATCTTTTTGTAGGGTAATATTTCATTTTCGCCTTTTCTAGTAGAAATATTCTTGTCAAGATTTCTTAGTGACTTGTGATCTTCCGCTTCTGAAATTTGCTCCCGTCGCAATAATAAGTGGGTTAAATCTTTTTTCCTTGCCTCAATATTTTCTGAGAGATTATCAAATTCTTTTTTCTGATTTTTAGCTTTCCGATAATAATTTTCAGCATTTTTCTGCGGAGATAAATCAGGGTTTAACTTAATTTCTACTTTATCATTTTCATGATAAAGATCGTCTAACACTATTTTTTTTGATCTTTTTGGTATGTTATAAAGATTGGCCATGAGAATGTTTGCCATTTCTTCATGGTTACGCTTACTTAATAGTTCATTGAATTTTAATTCGCTTTTTGTTAAATAATTTTGCGTTTTTTTAATGTCCGCATCGATTTGACTTAATAATTGATTTTGTAATTTTTTGACATGGTGATAATAGGTGGAAGCTCGAAAAAACTGGTTGTTAGTTTCTATGATGTCTGACGATTCGAATATTTTTTTATCTTCTGTATCCCAAAAAACCAGATATGGCTTCTCTTCTTTTGTCTCAAAAATCTTTGGATTATTGTGCGCAAGCATCGTGATAGCAGCGTTATAGAGCTTCCATTTCAAGTCTAAATTTGCCGATTGGTAGCCTTCCTTGATCAACATTGATCTTACTTCTTTTCCCAAGGTAGGATTAAACTGGAGTAATTCGCCTTCCACTTTTTCAAATTGATCAAAATTGAATTCAAGCGATACATCTAAATTATTTATATCGATGCTCAAATCCTTAGCAAGATTATGTCTAAAAACATCGATGATATCAGCGTTTTTGGATGCAATCAAATTGGAACGCGTTCCGTGCATTTTGAAAGTAAGTCGGAGGTCTTCTTGGAAGTCAATATAAAAAGATCGCTCATTATTAAATGAGTCGACTTTACTCACTTTTTTCCCGATAAATGAGCTGAAGAGATTAACGGAATTTTTTTTGGCTCTAGAAAAATTATTCTTTATTTCAATTAATCCTACTTGGCTTGAAAGGTTGGCGAGTAGATAACATTGATCGTTTTCACTCGCAAAACCTAGCACCAGTTCATCTTTACTTTGTGAGAAACAAGTAACTAATTCCAGGTTGTTAAGCCTGCTGTGCAATGCAGGAGCTAGTCGTTTTAAAAAGAAATAATTATGGTACATGAGTTAAATATGCAATTTAAGCCCATCATGAGCTAAATGAATATTTTCTGGTAGTTCGGCTTCAATATCTCTGTGCTTACCTAGTTTGTGACTCATATGTGTGAAATAGGCTTTTTCAGGGCCAATGATATTAACCATTTCTATGGCTTGATCTAATGTGAAATGGCTTATATGCGGTTCTTTTTGGAGTGCATTGAGGACAATTATTTTACTTCCCTTGATCTTTTCTAGCTCTTTCGGCTCGATGTAGTTTGCATCTGTGATGTAAGTGAAATCTTTGATTCTGAATCCAAAGACAGGAAGTTTATAATGAATAACTTCAATAGGTGTCACTAAGGAATCACCAACCATAAAGGGTTCATTACTAATTTCATTGATGAGAATGCGAGGAACTCCCGGATACTTTTTCTCAGCGAAAACGTAGGAAAACTCACGCTTTAGTTGATCTATCACTTGGCCTCTTGCATACACTGGCATATCCGTTTTTTGCTTAAAATTGAAACTCCTGATATCATCAAGACCTGCCGTGTGATCTTTGTGCTCGTGTGTAAATATTACAGCATCTAGTTTGGTGATCCTTTCACGAAGTATTTGAGTTCTAAAATCGGGTCCTGTGTCGAAAACGATGCTTTGGTTGTCATCGGTAGTAATATGAAGTGACGTTCTGCTTCGATTATCTCTATAATCTACAGATCGACATACGGCGCAATCACATGCGATTACCGGTACTCCTTGAGACGTGCCCGTGCCTAAAAAGGTGATAGTCAAAATTGAAACTCTGTTTGGGTAATTTCAAAATATAGTTTAGAATTTTTCTCATTGAGCCCTTTTGTATTGATAGTGGTGGACTTGAGTATCTCAATAAGACTATTGATTTTCCCATCGAGCGAATAATATTTATTCACTATCGCAATTTTACTTTCATTCAAGATGCAATAGCCGGACTGGAAGTTGCCTTTTTCGTATCTGAGTATATAATCTGATTCTGCGAAAATGTCTTCCAGTTTACCCAAGAAATGATTGGTATACTTAATTTCCATTTTCAAAGTGCTTTTTTACTGTTTCTACCAACAGATCGTAGTTCAATGGTTTTGGGATGTAATCATCTATGCCTAAGGCCTTGAAGTCTTCTTTGGAGTAATTGTTGGCATTGCCTGTAATGGCTATGATAGGTATTTTTCCATTTTTATCTTCAGATCTCTGTCTAATTTCTTTGGCACAAGCCACGCCATCCATTATGGGCATGTTGATATCCATCAGAACCATGTCGTAAGCCTCCTTATCAAGTTTTTCCAATACTTGAGCGCCGTTTTTTACTGATGTGGTAATATAATTTTGTTGAGTCAAAATCCGTTTTGTAAGATTTTGAATTACAGAGCTATCTTCTGCGACAATTATTTTTTTACTCATGATTTATGAACTTATGAATGTGGCATAACTTTCTTTGAATTCATTGAGGTTCCCTTTTAATACCTCAATGAGCTTTTCAAGATCATCAAATTTATTCTCTTTTAGTAACAATTCAATACGAGTGGCTACCGTGCTGATCCGCTCGACACCAAAAGTACCAGCATTACCTTTCAAGGTATGAAGTTCTAGTCGCATCTGCTCAAAATCTTTATGTCGAAAATGATTGATGACGTTACGCACTTGTTCCGTTGCTTCATCATCAAAATCTTTCAGTACCGAGTCTATCAGCTCTTTGCCTCCATATTTGAAAAGTTGATTTAAGGTGTTTTGGTTAATAATAAGATCTTCACTGATGTCTTCAAAAGCATCTGCACTTACTTCGATTGGCTCGAAATTTAACCATTTTTTGGCCTGATTGATAAGTATTCTGGCCTTGATGGGTTTGGATATATAATCATCCATGCCTTCCTTTAAAAACCGCGCTCTGTCTTCTTCCATGGAATAGGCAGTCATGGCTATGATAGGAGGTGAGTTGACTGTCAGAATTTTTCTAATTTCTTGTGACGCAGTTATACCATCCATATCTGGCATTTGGATGTCCATAAAAATAAGGTTGTATGTGTGCCGTGTGATTTTTTTCAACGCCTCTTTGCCACTGGATGCTTCCATAATTTGACATCCAGCTTTGGAAAGGATAGATTTAGCCACGTTTCGATTGACA
Source organism: Cyclobacteriaceae bacterium (assembly GCA_040218415.1). Taxonomy (GTDB): domain Bacteria; phylum Bacteroidota; class Bacteroidia; order Cytophagales; family Cyclobacteriaceae; genus JAVJRN01. The sequence continues at coordinate 80,353 of JAVJRN010000079.1, read as the reverse complement.
TCATTGTCATCTACGATTAAAATTCTTGGTGATATATCCTCAAACTCTCTTTCTAAGGTTGGTTCTGCAATATTGTTTGAAATTGGTTTTTCAACTTCGAGTGCTTCAAAAGTAAACCAGAAAGTGCTGCCTAGTCCGGGTGTTGAAACTACACCTATATCTCCATTCATAGATTTGACTAGCTCTTTCGAAATGACCAAGCCAAGTCCGGTTCCAGAGAAATTTTTACTGCGACTGCTGTCTATCTGGCTAAAACTTTTAAATAACTTCTCAGAATCCTTTTTCGAGATACCTATACCAGAGTCCTTAATAGAGACTTTAAAAAAGCATTGTTTACCTTCTTTTCGCTGAAGTTTTAATCCAATATTGATGGTGCCTTTTTTAGGTGAAAACTTAATCGCATTGCTAGTCAGGTTGGAGAGGACTTGAATTAATCTTGTTTCATCCCCAGCGATGAATGTTGGGGTTTTATCATCCAAGTGGTAATACAAAGAGTTTTGACTAAGATGTGCTTGCTGAGAGTACAGTTCATATACTTTCTCAAAAGCTTCGACCAGGCTGAATGCCTCATTCTTCAAATTCATCTTCCCGGCTTCAATCTTTGAAAGATCGAGGATGTTATTCACGATATTTAATAAGGTGTCAGAAGACTTTTTTATGGTTTTAATGTATTCATATTGCTCTGTATCGAGATTTGTACTCCCAATTAGGTCGATCATTCCTATGATGCCATTCATTGGAGTTCTTATTTCATGACTCATATTGGCCAAAAATCGCTCCTTAATTTTTAAAGATTTTTCTGCCAAATTTTTCGCGTCTCTAAGTTCGCGGTTTGTTTCTTTGAGTAATGTAATATCTCTTACAACACCTTCAATTTCCAAGTGATTTTTGTGGCGTTTGATTAATCGAACATTACTGATGAACTCAATTTTTCCTGCTTTTGAATTGAATGTTCCTTCAAAATTCTGAATTTGTTGGTGTAGGTATAAGTTTTTGAGCAAGGTCCGTGAAGAAATGTCAGAGTCGAAGTAATTCGAGATTTTTTGGCCAATGATTTCTTCGGGATTTAATCCAACCATATTTACTACGGAAGGACTCACCATCGTTACTTCCCCTTTAATATTGCACCGGAAATAAACATCTTGAAAAGATTCAAATATATTTCTAAACTTCTCTTCTGATTCTTTGATGATATTTTCAGAGGTCTTTTTCTCAGTTATATCGTTGGCGATTACGGAAATTTCATCGATTGAACCATCTGGCATAAATATAGGGTTGAGGAAGACGTCTCTCCATATTTTTTCTCCGGCTAAAGTTTCTTGACTTATTTGAAAATTCGATGTTTTCCCTTTAAAGGCACTTTGATAATTATTTTTCCAAACCTCTAAAGATTTTTTACCTAGTCCCTTATTCGGCAAAATCTCCATTGGCATCCCTAAAGCTGGCGGATAACCGTAATACGTTTCAAATGCATCTGAATAATTTTGATTGAAGGACGTGAACTTAAATTGATTATTCAAGGACCAGATTTGGTGCGTTGAGCTTTCAAAAATAGCGCTGAGTCTAGCAGCCTGATTTTGAATTTTTTCTTCGTTCTTTTCTCTTTCTATAGCAAGGCTTATCTGTCCAGAGACAAAATCAAGTAGTTCTAAATCTTTGTGATTGTAGGCGCCTTGATCCGCATAACTGTAGACAGACATTACTCCAGATGGTTTTCCTTCTAGCTTGATTAACACGCCTAACCAAATTGCCGGAAATTCATCTTGAAGTATCACTTTTTTTTGCCGAGCAATCTTGGCTATTCCATCATTATATACGATCAAAGGCTTACCTCTTTCGAAAGTATAATTGCTCAATAGCTCATTAATATCTTTTGTGAGTGTCTCCCTTCCAGATTCTTCGAGTTCATTGATCCAAAATGCATAGTCATACTTTTCCCCATCGTTGAACGCCACACTAAAATTTCGAATTTTGAGAATATCATTGAGTTCGAAATGTATTTTCTCATATAAGTCTTTCAAGCTGAGTTGCCTTAAAGTTATACTCGCAATTTTGTAGTAAAGTGTTTGCGCTCTTTCAGCTCTGAATCTTTCTGTGATATCGAAAAATATACACCTAAACTCTACAGCCTCATCTCCATCAAATACACAGGTAAGATTACCCGTTACATAGATATTCTTGCCGTATTTTGTTAATAAAACGGTTTCAAATTTTTCAATTTCATTACCCGCAGAAAGTTTAACAAGTGTCTGAAGGGTTATACGCTGATGATCCGGATGAATAACATCGACAAATTTTAAGTTCCCAATTTCATCATATCGGTAACCTAATTTTTTGTACCAAGACTCATTTACAAATTCGAAACTGCCATTAGGCTTAAAGATTTGAATAAGGTCATTGGATGAGTTGAATAGTTCCCGGATGTGCTTATTGTCTCGTTTTATCTCATTTTGAGCTTTTTCTAATTTAGCTTTGAGTTGAGTTATCTCAGCTTGAAGTTCATGGATGTCATCTTTTGGCCCTTGCATTATGTTAAAATTAGCAACTTATCGTGACTAGCCAATCATCAGTACTTATTTCTATTGTTGGACCTACTGCTGTGGGTAAAACATCTTTCGCCATCAACTTGGCCAGTCAATTACAAACAGAGATCATTAGTGTAGATAGTCGGCAGTTTTATAAAGAGATGGAAATAGGTACAGCAAAACCTTCCAAAGAAGAATTAGAACAAGTCAACCATCATTTTATCAATTCTCAGAGTATACACGAAGACTACTCAGTTGGAAAATTTGAGGAGGAGAGTAAGGCATTATTAAAATCACTTTTTAAAAAGTATCAAGTGATTGTGGCTGTGGGAGGGGCAGGATTGTTTTTTAAGAGTTTATGGCATGGCTTGGACGAAATGCCTGATATTGATTTGTCTCAAAGAATCGCCTTAAATGATCAATTGGCGTCATCTGGATTAGCACCCTTATTGGAGGAGTTGAGGCAGAAAGATGAAAAATATTTTGACGTGGTAGACAAGCAAAATCATCAACGGGTTATCCGAGCTTTAGAAGTTATAAGATCTACCAATAAACCATTTTCAGATTTCAGAAAGTCCAAGCCTGAAAAACCAGTATTCTACCAAAACATTAAAATTGGCTTACATCTTGAACGGGAAATTCTCTTTAATCGAATTGATGAAAGAATGGATAAGATGATTTTATCGGGACTATTCGATGAGGCAAAAAGACTGTATCCGTTCAGAAAACATAATGCCCTACAAACAGTCGGTTATAAAGAGATATTCGACTTTATAGATGGTAAGTACGATTTTGAAGAGGCCGTAAGATTGCTGAAGCGCAATAGCCGAAGGTACGCAAAGCGCCAACAAACGTGGTTTAAAAAAGAATCGGACATTCGGTGGGTTGAACCACATCAAATATCCGAAACTTTAAATTTTATCAAAGAATGGTTAGATGCTCATCACATGAACCAAGCGCATTAGTTCCTGATTGATTGGTTTAGACTTGGAGATTGCCAACTTTATGCTGGTGTAAGTGATTTTGTCATTCACTACACCTACCATCACATTTTTTTCTCCGTTTATCAAACCTTCCACAGCGGCCATCCCGAGACGAGACGCAAGTATTCTATCTTTGGAAGTTGGGGCACCACCACGCTGTACGTGACCGAGATTGGTCACCCGCATATCTAATTCTGGTAAGTGCTCTGCAACTTTAGCTGCAATTTCATGTGCATTCCCTTGATCTCCGCCTTCTGCCACAATCACAATGTGTGACGTTTTATGTCGACTTCTACCGTCTGTGAGTGTTTCAATTACGTCTTTGATCGTCACAGAAGTTTCTGGAACCATGACCATTTCTGCACCACCGCCAATGCCGCAGTGTATAGCGATATAGCCACTGTTCCTTCCCATCACTTCCACAAAGAATACTCTATCGTGCGAGTTGGCCGTATCACGTATTTTGTCAATCGCATCTAAAGCAGTATTGACGGCCGTGTCAAAACCTATTGTCCAATCCGATCCATATAAGTCATTGTCTATCGTGCCCGGAGCACCTACTGTAGGAATGCCAAATTCTTCGTAAAAAAGATTTGCACCGGTCAAGGTTCCATCGCCACCAATAGCCACTAGCCCTTCAATACCTCTTTTGCTTAAATGGTCAAAGGCTTTTTGTCTACCTGCTTTGGTTCTAAACTCATTTGATCGTGCGGATTTTAGAATAGTGCCACCTCTTTGCAGGATATTGCTGACAGAATATGATTTCATTTTATAAATATCACCTTCAATCATGCCGTTATAGCCGTATTTGATGCCATAGACGTCAATTCCTAAATACAAGGCTGTCCGAACGACAGCCCGTACACAAGCGTTCATGCCTGGTGAGTCGCCACCTGATGTAAATACTCCAATACTTTTCATTTTAATATATTTTGATTGAATCCTGAATAAGAACGAATACGATCGTTGGGTGTTGATTATGGTTACTTACCCCGAATTCAAATGTTATCATCAATTATTACAAGCTATGTTGTTTCTTTGCCTAAAAAGCGCTCAATATTAACGAAAATTGAACTTGAATGAAATCTAAGGCTGTGTTGTTTTAGATAAATTTTTTATCCATGTCCAATAACAAAATTTTAATTATCACTTATTATTGGCCGCCAAGTGGTGGGGTTGGTGTGCAGCGTTGGGTTCATTTCGCTTTGAATCTTAAAAAACGTGGCTATGAGCCGATTATTTACACACCAAGTAATCCGCAATTTGAAATCCAAGACATTAATTTGCTTGAAAAAGTAAAGAGCCTTACCACAGTCAAAACGAAAATATGGGAACCTTTTTCCTTGTTTCATAAGCTTACTGGAAATAAAAACAAAGGGAAAGTCAAGCAGGGTTTGGTTCTTGAAAAAGGAAAAAAATCACTGAAAGATGACCTGATAGTTTGGATCAGAGGAAATATTCTTATTCCTGATCCAAGAAAATATTGGAGGAAAAGTTCTGTCAAGTTTCTGAAAAATTATATCGAGCAAAATCAAATAGGTGTTATGGTTACTACCGGTCCATCGCACAGCATGCATTTGATAGGTTTGGATTTGAAAAAGGAATTGCAACAGATCAAATGGATTTCTGATTTTCGTGATCCATGGTCAAATTGGGATGTGTTACCCAAACTCATGACAAGCAAATTTGCCATGCGAAAGCACAGAAATTGGGAACGAAAAGTTCTAAGAAGCGCGGATTTAGCCATAACAGTTAGTCCTTCGCTGGCAGCACAATTAACCGCCAACGCGGGTAAAAATGTTGCTGTAGTTTATAATGGAGTGGAAACTTCTCAGCAAGTAGTAAAATTTGAAAGAAAAGATAGGAAGCAATTTAATATTGGCTATTTCGGTCTGTTGAATGAGTTGAGAGATCCTGATATTTTGTGGAATGCTTTGAGAAAACTGAGTAAAAGCGAGCCGAAGTTCCATGAGCAACTTCAAATTGTTTTTGGAGGTATTATTAGTGATTCCATTTTGGAAAAACTTCATTCTGAAGACTTTTTCAGAAACCAAATAGTAGAAAAAGGTTATTTATCTCATGAGGATGTTTTTGAAGCTTATCAGGATTGCGATCTACTGGTGTTGCTTTTAAATAAAACGGACAATGCCAAATGGATACTTCCACAAAAATTCTTTGAATATTTAACCGCAGCTAAGCCTATTCTGGCTATTGGCCCTCCAGATACTGACTTGCAACAAATAATGGATGGAAAGGCGATAGGAAAATATGTGGAAAATAATGGAGAGGAAATTTCACAATTCCTTTTGGCTATTTTTGAAGGAAAGTATGAATTCGACGAACAGTCTGCTCAGGAGTTGTTAAACGAGTTTTCAAGAAAAAATCAAACAGACCAATTGATAAAGTTGATCGAAGAACTATGACCAAAATAAAATTTGCACTTATTGGATGTGGGAGAATTGGACACAGGCATGCCGGACACATCGCGACTCAAGCCGAGCTGGTGGCAGTTTGTGATACTAGGCCTGAAAGAGCTCAAGAATTGGCCAAAGAGTATAATGTGACTGTATTCACCAATTTAGAAAGTCTGTTGCTTGCTCACCTCGATATTGATGTTATCAGCATTTGTACTCCAAATGGTTTCCATGCAAGTCAAACAATTGCTTGCTTGAAAGCTGGATACCATGTGCTTTGCGAAAAACCAATGGCGATTAGTGTTCACGATTGTGGTGAGATGATAAATACCGCAGAGAAGATGAACAAACGCCTTTTTATTGTGAAGCAAAATAGATTTAATCCCGCCATTGCAGCGGTGAAAAAGATTATTGATGAAAACAGACTTGGCGCGATCCAAAGTGTGCAGTTGTCTTGCTTCTGGAATAGAAATGAAAATTATTATGCCTCTTCCGACTGGAAAGGAACGAAGGAAATGGACGGAGGAACGCTCTACACCCAATTTAGCCATTTCATAGACTTATTGTATTGGATGATCGGTGATGTGGAATCGGTTAATGCTATTATTTCCAATTTTCAACATCGCCAAATAATCGACTTTGAAGATGCAGGAGTCGTAAGTTTAAAGTTTTACAGTGGAGCGGTCGGCACCATTAATTACACGGTGAATAGTTATAAGCAAAATATGGAAGGATCGCTGACTATTTTTGGAGATAAAGGAACGGTGAAAATTGGTGGTCAATATTTGAACAAGCTGGAATACCAGAAAATTGAAAATTATGAAATTGGGGAACTTGCTCCAGGTAACCCTGCCAATGAGTATGGTGATTACCAAGGAAGCATGTCCAATCATGACAAAGTATATCAAAATGTGATCTCAGTATTACAAAATAATGGGGAAATTGCAACAAATGGTTTTGAAGGATTGAAAACCGTCGAAATCATTGATAAAATATATAAAGCTGCCGCTAAAAATGCATGAGCCAGTGAAATATTCGGTAGGAATCAAAGATGTTCGGTTTGGTGAGCACGTAAAATTGGTAGAACCGGTCAATCTTTACGGTTGTGAAATAGGCGATCATTGCTTTATCGGCCCTTTTGTTGAAATCCAAAAATCGGTGAGTATTGGATGCAGAACAAAAATTCAGTCTCACAGCTTCATTTGTGAATTGGTTACTATTGGTGATGATTGTTTTATTGGCCATGGAGTTATGTTTATCAATGACCTTTTTCAAAAAGGAGCGCCAGCAGGAGGCGATCAAAATTTATGGAAATCGACAAATATTGGAAACAATGTTTCTATTGGAAGTAATGCCACCATACTGCCTGTGGTCATAGCTGATAAGGTAGTCATTGGAGCAGGTAGCGTAGTGACTAAAGATATTGTAGAACCTGGCGTATATGCAGGTAATCCAGCCCGTAAAATCAGAGAAATATGATCCCTTTTGTTGATCTCAAAGCACAATACTTATCAATAAAAAATGAAATTGATGAAGCCATCGCATCGGTAATTCAAGACACCAGTTTTATTGGAGGAAAGAGAGTGACTGACTTTGAAGAGGATTTTGCCGAATATATTGGTGTGAATCATTGTGTAGCTTGTGCCAATGGGACAGATTCCATGGAAATCATTCTCAAAGCCATGAATATTGGCGAAGGAGATCAAGTAATTGTACCGGCCAATAGTTGGATTTCTACCTCAGAAGTGGTGAATAATGTCGGTGCAGAACCTATTTTCGTTGATATCATCGAAAGTCAATATACCATCGATTACTATCACATAGAGGATGCTATTTCAGACCAAACCAAAGCGATAATTCCAGTTCACTTATACGGACTACCAGCAAATATGCCACAGATTATGGCATTGGCTAATAAATTTGACCTTCGTGTAATTGAAGATTGCGCGCAAAGTCATGGTGCAAAAATTAATGGTCGAAAGGTAGGCAGCTTTGGAGATGCAGCCTCTTTTTCATTCTATCCTGGAAAAAACCTTGGAGCCTATGGAGATGCTGGCGGAATTGTTACTTCAAACCAAGACCTAGCCGAGCGATGCAGAATGATTGGAAATCACGGTCAACTAAAGAAGCATGACCATCGAATTATCGGAAGAAACAGTAGAATGGATACGCTACAAGCAGCCATTCTAAAAGCTAAACTACCGCACTTGGACAGCTGGTTAGAAGCAAGGAGGCAAGTCGCACAGTGGTACGATCAATATTTGAAAGAAGATATCATAAAGCCTAAAACGCCAGATGGCATGGAACATGTTTTCCACTTATATGTGATCAGGACTAAGAATCGGCTGGAGTTACAAAGAGCATTGGATGATCAAAATATTGGCCATGCCATTCATTATCCCACACCTTTGCCATTATTGAAAGCTTATGTGTACCAAGGATTGGACGAAACCGATATTCCAGTCTCCTACAAAACGAGCAAGCAAATTATCTCGCTACCTATCTTCCCTGAAATGAGCGAAGACCAAGTGAAATCAGTAGCTCGCGTAGTAAATGAATTTGGATGAGTAACATCGTACATATAGGTTTTCCAAAAACAGCGACTACATTTTTGCAGAAAGAAGTATTTCCTCATTTGCACAATAGCAATTATGTGGATTACCGAAAATGTGAAGGTATTTTCAATGATTTAATCTACTTGGATGATCTTGATTATGATGAAGCACCTATCAAAAAAAAACTGGACACCTTCATGGGAAGTGGAGATAATCTATTTTCATTCGAAGCGCTTGTTGGTGCGCCTTTCATCTACAAAGGTTTGGGAAGATCGAATATACCTGCACGATTAAAATCTTTAGGTTTTGATAAGGTGATCATCACGCTGCGAGATCAAGTAACAATGTACGATTCATTGTATCGACAGTACGTGATCCAAGGAGGTGTTGTCAGGTTCAAAGATTTTATTGACAAGGATAAAAAATGGAACCTATATCGCCGATCATTCAATCCTGATTACTTGTGCTATGACAAGCTGATTCTGTTATACATGGAGGTATTTGGAAAACAAAATATATTAGTGTTAAAGCATGAAAGTCTCCAACAGGATAAGACTAATTATTTAGGTCAAATTGAAGCATTTATTGGAGATAAATTGGCAGATACAAGCAGCAACAAAAAGGTTAATTCATCTCTTTGCAACCTGTCTATTGCACTTTTAAGGATTGTCAACCATTTTATATTTACAAGTCAAAAGCCTAACAACCTGATTAGCAATCATATTTCAACGAGAAATGTCTCCAGAATATTCATGGCTATACTTGATCCTTATTTATTCCAATTTTTCTCCTCAAGAAAAAGTTTTGTGGATGAAAAGACGACCCAGTATATACGTGCTTATTACGCAAAGAGTAATGCCGCCACTGATCGCCTCTTAAAAAATGACACATAAGATATGTTGATTTTTAGGGTTTATTTTGAAAATATCGATCGGGAGCTATGAAGATTTATCTCTTTACTAGAGCTTTTCCATACGGATTTGAGGAGTCTTTTTTAGCATATGAAATAGACGTATTATCAAAGGTTAAAGGTTTGAAAATCACCTTAATTCCGAGAGAAATATTAAAAGAAAGGCGGGAGCTACCTAGAAATGTGACAGTAGATAACTCTTACGCTGATGCGGTGGCGCTAAATTCAGAGAAAAAAATCTACCCTGTCTTATTCAATTTTTACAAAATAATTGAAGCTGTTGTCTCACATGGAAACTTTTCTTTGTCTGCTATCAGGGATGTAGCGTCCTTTGTCCATTATGGTAATACTGTAGAACATTGGGCAACTACTCACTTGAAAGGTGATGAATTGATATACACTTACTGGTGTGATGTAGAAGCCTATGGATTGAGTTTGTATAAATTGAAGCGTCAAAAGGGCATGCGGCTGGTCTCTCGCACACACGGTTTTGACATTTATGAAGAAAACAGACCGCATGGATTTATTCCCTTTCGAAAAGAGGTCCTGACGGCCATGAATCGTGTATTTTGTATTTCAGGTTACGGAGTACGTTATTTGAAAAAAAAGCATGATTTTACAAGGGCTAGCAGTTCCTATTTGGGTGTGCTACCACCTAAGAATATAGCAACAGAACGTGACCAAAATCTCATTCGAATTGTCACCTGTTCTTCTTTAGCCAAAGTGAAAAGACTTCCATTAATTGTATCTTCCATTATTTTTCTTGCGCGGAAGCATCAAAATCTAACTTTTGAGTGGGTACATATTGGAGGAAATGTGACGGATTTGAGAACTTCTATTGAAGAAAAGATCCCTGATAATTTGACAATCGATTTCAAAGGCCAGCTCCCAAATAGTGAGTTGCATCATTTTTATAGCCGACATTTTGTCAACGCATTTCTAAACTTGAGTAAATCAGAAGGAATACCTGTGAGTATGATGGAAGCCATGTCATACGGTATTCCAGTGGTAGGTACGGCGGTGGGCGGTGTTCCTGAAATTGTCGACTTTTCGAATGGATTTTTAGTAAGTAAAAACCCTTCAAGTGAAGAAGTTTCAAGCGCACTGATGGAGGTCGTATATGATGAAAGTAGGCGAAGCGAAGCGATGCTTACATTTGACCAAAAGTTTAACGCGGATAATAATTTCCGCCAATTTGCAGAAAGTCTACAGACCATAAATGCTGGAGTAAATGAATAAAACGTATTCCATATTTGATAAAAAGATATTCATTCAGGCAAAGGATGCTTTAATTTCCAGCATTCTGGAAGAGGAGCTTTCGCTATACCCTACAATAGAAAATCAAATCCCTGATCTTGTCGTGGATTATGTGGATGAACTTGATTCTGCAGGTTTAATCAGTTCGAATCCATCGATTCATCAGCTTACTTCTGATGGTTTCATCTACCACATGGGAGCGGTGATTGCCAGGTATTATTTTGAAGATACCAAGGTGAAAAGAATCGCTTTTACTATAAAAAAGTCGAGTACTACCATGCGTTTGTTGCGCAAGTGGATGAATATGCAATTTACTTCGCATAAAGAAGCTATCGGCCAATGGATTCATGAGCACATTCTCGTTCCATATGCTTTTACAACTGAAAATTTAGCCTTGATTCATGCTTCAGCTGTACGCACGCAAAGCGGAAAAACACTGTTATTTGGAGGAACCGGCGGAGTAGGGAAAACTTCTTTAGAAATTACCCTATGTAAGGATCACTCAGCGGCCTTTGTTTCTGATGATATCTGTATTATTAACAATGAAGGAGAAGTGTCGCCTAACCTCGCTTACCCCAAAGTATATGCCTACAATATTCAAGGCGATGCATTCACCAAGAAGCAAATATTTAGTGGTCGCTCCCTTCTAGATAAGTTGCATTTCAAACTTCACGCCACGATTCGTGGAAAACAGTTTGTACGCAGAAGAATTTCACCAAAAGACTTTTACGGATCGGTTGTGAATAGTAAGATTCCAATAGATGCTTTTTTGATTTTATTTCGCTGTGAAACTGAAGAGATCACTTTTGAAGAAATTACTCCTGAAAAGGCTGCCCTGCTCAACAGATTGGTCATTTCTAGAGAGTACAATGTGTTTTTTGATCACTTGGTTTGGAGTAGTTATAATGCCTTGGCCTCTGATCAGGCGGCATTTTTGAATTACGATATATTGATTGATAAAAACGAAAAAGTACTCGCGCAAGCCCTAACGACTGTAGAGAAATGTTGGCTGGTGAAAATTCCTATGAAAATAAATCATCGGCATTATCAACAGAAAATGGTGCAAGGGTTGAAGGATCGCGGTTTTCTTTAGTAAATATTCTTTTAGCCTTACCGTAAAAGACTTCAGAAGACAGAATAATTGAAAACGGAGTTAAGGCTATTTTTATAAATTACAAAAATGTCGATTACCAACTGGATAGAAGAATACTGGAAAATAGGACCAGAAGTGCAATGGAAGCTATTTCTATCGTTCATTTTCATTTTGGGCTTATGGCTAATTCGTTATTTTGCGATCAAACTTATTTTCAAAAATATCATCAATGCCAAGGAAAGGTATTTATGGAAAAATGGCATTAGAAATACACATTATAGCCTGCTTGTTATTATTATAAGTGGCATTTGGATTGATAGAATAGATTCTTTGGCTACCTTTTTTGGCCTTGTTACAGCCGGCTTAGCTATTGCATTGCAGGATCCCATCGTAAACCTGGCAGGCTGGCTTTTTATCTTAATCAGAAGACCTTTCGAAGTAGGAGATAGAATAGAAATTGGTACGGTAGCCGGAGATGTAATCGATGTTCGTTTTTTTCAATTTACAGTCAATGAGATCAACAACTGGGTAGATGCAGACCAAAGTACCGGTCGTATCATTCATGTGCCCAATGGGAGGGTTTTTAAAGAACCTCAAGCCAATTATACGCAAGGTTTTAGTCATATATGGAATGAAATAGGGGTTATGGTGACTTTTGAGAGTGACTGGGAAGGAGCTAAATCGATTTTGGAAAAAATAGTCAGAGAGCATACTGAGCACTTGTCTAAAGTGGCTGAAAAAAGATTGATTGAAGCTTCTAAGAAGTTTATGATTTTTTACACTTCCTTGACCCCAATAGTTTACACTTCCGTGCAAGAAAGTGGTGTCATGCTCACCATGCGCTATTTGGTCAACCCTCGAAAGCGAAGAACTTCCGAGCACAATATTTGGGAGGATGTGCTGCGCGCATTTTCTCGTGAAAGTAAAATTGACTTTGCCTATCCCACACAAAGAATTTATTACAATATGCAGGAGGGTAAAGTAGGAACGGCAAAAGGTCCAAACTTTCCGGGAAAAGGCTAAAACTTCACAAAGTCTTTTGTGACGAAACACTTGTTCAAGAATACGTCCGATGGGTCAAAATACTGTCTCGAATGATGAGTTGCGGTTTTTCTAACACTACCTCTTCTAATTCCAATTTTTCATTGATATCATTGAGAATTCTCTGAGCGGCATTTTTTCCTAAAAGCTCGATGGGTCGACTTATACTACTTAAGGTAGGCGTGATCCATTGGCAAAATGGCCTATCATCAAAACCTAAAACGGAGATTTTTTCTGGGGTGGCAACATTGAGTTTTTTCAATGCTAAAAGGATATCAACGCCAATAGAATCGTTGTAACAAAGAATACAATCTATGCCATCGATTTCTTCTGAGAGTTCTTCGGCTTTGATTACTTCCGGATAATATCTTTTAAAACTACAATCATCTTTTAGCCCATTCTGATAACCAGTATACCTACTTTTATCATTAATTATGTCTGGGGAAAGCCCCACATATAGGAATGACTTGAATCCAAACTCAAGTAAAGAGGCCATTGCAAGAGCTGTAGCATTTTCATCTTGCATCTCTAGGCTTGGTACGTTTTCATGGTCAATTGTCCGGTCAAATTGTAGCACTTTGGTCGAAGTGGTATTCAGGCTAGCTAATAGCTCAAGGTTCTGGGTATTCTTAGCGAGGGAAATAATAATGCCATCTACTTTAAAGCGCATGAGTTGCATGATAGCTTCTTTTTCCTCATCGGAGGAATCGTTCGATTGGCAGATTACGACACGATATCCAAATTTTTTCAGCTCACTTTCAATGCCCTGAAGTATCGTTGAAAAAAAACCATTGTTGATAAAAGGAATGATCAACCCAAGCGTTTTTGAAGAGTTTGTTCTGAGCATTACGGCTGCATGGTTAGGCATGTAGCCTAATTTCTTTGCGATTTTTGCCACTCGTTTGGCCTTCTCAGACTTTGCGTCATACTTAGCGTTGAGCAATCGTGAAACTGTCGAAACCGACAATCCCGTGGCTTTTGCTATGTCTTTTAATGTTGTGTTATGCATGAATATGGGTATTTGATATCAATAATAATTGTCGAATCAATGTATCACTTGATATAACCTCAAATTACAATTATTTTAAGAAATATAACTGTAAAATGTGATGGTGGGTAGATTTATGTTAATAATTTAGGAAATCTGCTAATTTTTCTGACTATTTGGCTTAATCAAGACACCTTTTTCTTTGAACGGGAATTCGTTCGTTTTCGTTATCGGAAAACTTAGAAGCCTGAAAATATCTTTTAACTTAATTCCTTAAAAGAATTATACTTCTTTCCTTCCTGATTCATTATTTTACTTCAATGGATCAGGAAAAAGCATCAAATCCCTCACTAGAACGTAAACTAGGCCCGATTATGTTATGGGGACTTGGCGTTGGGTACGTCATTTCAGGTATGTATTTTGGCTGGAATTTGGGTTTGGCAGAAGGTGGTACACTTGGTATGGCCGTGGCAACAGGTTTTGTGATCATTATGTATTTGACCTTTACTTTTAGCTATACGGAAATGGCCTGTGCAATTCCAAAAGCCGGAGGAGCATTTGATTACGCACATCAGGCATTGGGTAAGAACTGGGGTTTTTTTGCTGGAATGGCACAAAACATTGAATTTATTTTTGCTCCACCAGCCATCGCTTTTGCCATAGGCGCTTATTTAAATCTGTTTTTGCCCTCCGTACCTATCCTTGTTATTGCCATTGCCGCTTACATTATTTTCACGTTAATTAATATCATAGGTGTGCAAACTGCTGCCACGTTTGAATTGGCTGTTACTGTTTTGGCTGTTATTGGTTTGGTTTTATTCTTCTTTAGTACATCTCCAAGTTTTGAATATTCAAATCTCACGCAAGATCAGCTTCCCAATGGCTGGAAAGGTGCTTTTGCTGCTTTACCATTCGCTATTTGGTTTTTTCTTGCCATCGAAGGAGTAGCGAATGTTGCGGAAGAAACGATCAACCCACAACGGAATATTTTAATCGGTTTTGGCTCAGCGATAGGGACTTTGGTGGTGTTATGCTTGTTCACTTTTGTCTTTTCTGTTGGTGTGGATGGCTGGCAGTCGATCGTTTATGATGCTGATGGTCAACTGTCCGACTCGCCTTTGCCCTTGGCCTTAGAAAAGGTGCTTGGGGCGGATTCATTAAATTTTAAGTTGGTAAGTTTTATTGGACTATTTGGTTTGATTGCTTCTTTTCATGGGATTATTTTAGCGGCAGGCAGGTCGACCTACGAGTTTGGCAAGGTGAGGTTTGCTCCTCAAGTATTAGGAAAAGTAAATGCAAAATATAAAACACCTGTCAATGCGTTGATCTTTAATACTTGCGTTGGTATTGTAGCATTATTGACGGGTAAAACCAGTGAAATCATCACTATCGCCTGTTTTGGAGCGCTATCTCTCTATATTATCTCTATGATTTCTGTCATTGTTTTGCGAAAAAAACAACCAGACCTGCAGCGACCTTTTAAAGTTCCCTTTTACCCTCTGTCTCCGATCATTGCTCTGGTCATTGCCGTGACAGCATTGATTGCCATCGTGATTAATAATCATGAGCTAGCAGCTATTTATTTGATCATTTTGATCGTATCTTTTCTTTGGTTTAAAATTACTTACAAAAGCTAATGCATATGGAAGGAATGCTTACAATCGAAACGCTTGTTTCCTTGGTGGAAAAAAGGGATATCGAAACTGTAGTGGTTGCCTTTACTGATCATTACGGTCGCATGATGGGTAAGCGCTTTGATGCAGATTTTTTCTTGGAATCGGCCATAAAAGAAGGGACTCACGCCTGCGATTATCTATTGACAGCAGACATGGAAATGGAACCAGTTCCGGGTTATCATTTTGCTAACTGGGAACTTGGATATGGAGATTTTCACTTAGTGCCGGATATTTCCACTTTGCGAATGGCTGATTGGCTTGACAAAACAGCAATAATTCTTTGTGCTGTCAAAAATGATAAAAGCCACGAGCTTATATCGCAAGCTCCACGGTCTATTTTAGCACATCAGATGGCACAACTTTCAGAATTTGGGTTCGAAGCATATGCTGCTTCCGAATTAGAATATTTTCTTTTTGAAGATAGCTATCGTGATGCCGCAGAAGCTCATTTCCTAAAATTAAAACCAGCAGGCTGGTATCTGGAAGATTACCATATCATGCAAGGCTCACGCACGGAAGTATTTACTTCAGCTGCCAGAAGACATCTTAAATACTCTGGAGTGCCTGTTGAAACTTCCAAAGGAGAATGGGGGCTTGGCCAGCATGAGTTAAACGTTCGTTTTGCTGAAATTGGCGTCATGGCTGATCGTCATGTCATATTTAAGCAATGCATGAAAGAACTCGCTGATCAAATGGGTTTATCATTAACCTTCATGGCAAAATATGATGAAAAAGGTGCTGGTTCTAGTTGTCACATTCATGTCAGCCTCTGGAAAGATGGTCAAAATGCATTTGTAGGAGACAAGGATTTTGGTCCGGTAAAAGGTTCAGAAATTTTCGGGTGGTTTCTCGGTGGCTGGATCAAATATGTACCAGATGTCATGGTTTTCTATGCCCCAACCATTAACTCATATAAAAGATATATAGACGGCAGCTGGGCACCAACCAGAATTGCATGGAGTCGCGATAACCGGACAGCAGGATTTCGTGTAGTCGGGGCGGGTAAAAGTCTCCGCATAGAATGCCGAATTCCTGGGGCAGATTGTAATCCTTACTTGGCTTTTGCTGCTTCTATTGCTTCAGGGCTGCAAGGAATAAAAGATAAAATAGCACCACCTGAATGTTTCGTTGGAGATATTTATGAAGCGAGGCATTTACCCCATGTGCCTAGGACGCTGAAGGATGCTGTCAGTACTTTCGAAAAAAGTCAATTTGTGAAAAATACTTTTGGCGAAGCGGTGCAGTCTCATTATGCTCATTTCTATAAAAAAGAAGTTGCTGCTTTCGAAACCTCAGTTACCGATTGGGAAAAACAGCGCTATTTTGAAAGAATATAATATTGTTACAAAGAATCAAGTGAAGTGATAAGCCAATCAATTTAAATAATATGATCTATGAGACTCAAAAATAAAGTCGCATTAATTACTGGAGGTTCAAGTGGTATAGGCAAGGCCTCTGCGCTTCTTTTTGCTCAGGAAGGAGCGAAAATTGTCATTGCTGATGTAAATGACTTTGAAGGGGCTAAGCTCGAAAAGGAAATTCTTAACTTAGGAGGTGATGCCATCTATATTCATGCTGATGTCTCGATCGCCGCAGATTGTGAAGCAATGATCGAAATGGCAGAGATGCAGTTTGGTAAGCTCAATATTCTTTTCAATAATGCAGGTATCATGGATAGTCAAGATGATAGCAGCGAGAACACGACCGAAGATACTTGGGATTTAACCATGAATATCAATGCTAAGGGTGTTTTTTTAGGCTGTAAATATGGGATTCCAGCTTTGAAAAGAGCAGGTGGAGGGAGCGTGATTAACACCGCATCTTTCGTGTCACTTTTGGGTGCGGCCACACCTCAGATAGCTTATACAGCCAGCAAAGGCGCTGTATTATCTATGACAAGAGAATTGGCGGTAATTCATGCCCGAGAAAATATTCGTGTAAATGCTTTATGTCCAGGTCCATTGAGAACTGAATTATTGATGAAGTTTTTGGATACTGAGGCCAAAAAGCAGCGAAGATTGGTGCATATACCTATGGGTCGTTTCGGTGAAGCAGATGAAATGGCCAAATCAGCCTTATTCCTTGCCTCTGATGATGCGAGTTATATTACTGGCACAGAATTTTTAGTAGATGGTGGTATCACAGCTGCTTATGTAACCCCGGAATAATCCAGAATAATGAAGTCCAATAAGTTTGAAATAGTAAGTCCAATTGATAGCGCTGTATATGCAGAAAGAAGTTATGCCTCTGATAGCGAAATAAGGGATGCAGTTTTAAGTGCCAATAAAGCAAAAAAAGACTGGAAGAAAGTACCACTTACCGAAAGAATAACCAAAATAAGGAAAGTGATCGACTACTTCAAGGCAAATGTTGACCAGATGGCCATGGAAATCACCCAGCAAATGGGACGCCCGATAGCCTATACTCCTTTTGAAATAAAGGGTGGTTTTGTAGAGCGGGCAGAAACAATGATTGCCTTGGCAGAAGAAGCTTTGCAAAATATTGAGCTACCAGAAAAGACAGGTTTTACTAGGTTTATCAAGAAGGAGCCACTAGGCGTAGTTTTGGTTTTGGCGCCATGGAATTATCCATACCTCACTTCTGTCAACGCCATTATTCCAGCTATTCTGGCGGGCAATACGGTGATTTTAAAACATGCAGATCAAACGGCAATTTGTGCCGAGCGCTATCAAGCGGCATTTGATGAAGCAGACTTTCCAGAAGGTGTGTTCCAGGCAATACATATGAATCATGATCAAGTTACTGAGGTTCTTCATGACAAAATGATTGATTACGTGGCATTTACAGGCTCTGAGCAAGGCGGGAAAGCTATTTCAGCTGCGGCGGCCAATTCATTTATGCCAGTAGGGCTAGAACTTGGCGGAAAAGATCCCGCTTATGTTTGCGCTGACGCACCTCTCCATTATGCCATCGAAAACTTGGTTGATGGTGCCTTTTTCAACTCTGGACAGTCTTGTTGTGGTATAGAGCGGATCTATGTTGACGCTAAAGTTTATGATGATTTTATTGATGGTTTTGTAAACCTCACCAAAAAATATTCAGTGGGAAATCCTTTATTGCCAACCACGACACTTGGGCCTTTGGTAAGGAAAAGAAACGCAGAGGAAGTACTAAAACAAATAGAAGAAGCGGAGAAAAAGGGTGCGAAGAAGTTGATATCAGAAGATTTTTTTTCGAGTCAGCAAATTCCGTATCTCAATCCACAGGTTCTGGTCAATGTAGATCATTCGATGAGGGTCATGCAACAGGAAACATTTGGCCCTTGTGTTGGTATTATGAGCGTGGAAAACGAGCAACAAGCCTTAGCGCTTATGAACGATAGCAAATATGGATTGACCGCTTCTATTTGGACTTCAGATCAGGAAAAAGCCATGAGAATAGGAGAGGATATCGACACGGGTACGTGGTTCATGAACCGATGTGATTACCTCGATCCAGAATTGGCTTGGACAGGGATCAGAAATTCTGGTCATGGGGTCACCCTTTCTTCTTTAGGTTATAATCACCTTACCAGACCGAAATCATTCCATTTAAAAACGATAAAATAAGTGAAAATAGCACTTTTAGTTTGCGATCATGTTGCGGATGAATACGTAGAGAAATTTGGAACGTATGTTGATATGTTCGAAAAGCTTTTCCCTAATTTCAATATTCAGCCCTACTTTATCATTGATTACTTTTTTCCAGTAGTGGATGATTACGATGTGTTTATATGCACTGGATCCAAAAGCTCGGTATATGATCGCGATCCTTGGATACCTCATCTTTTAGAATTGATAAGGGAAATTGATAGCAAGAACAAGAAGTTTGTTGGCGTTTGTTTTGGGCATCAGGCCATCGCTGAAGCTTTGGGAGGAAAAGTTGAAAAGGCCGACGTGGGTTATTTGATTGGTGTTCACGAGTTTCAAATAGCAGAACAAAAAGGATGGATGAATGGTGTAAGTAGTTATCACCTTTTGATGTTATGTCAAGATCAGGTGAAAATATTACCTGAAAATAGCACCATTTTGGCTAGTTCAGAATACTGTCCTTGTGCCATGTTTACGGTGGGAAATAATATTATAGGAATACAAGGGCATCCGGAATTTAGTCAGGAATATGATCGGGCAGTTTTTGAAAATAGGCTGAGAAAAGTTTCCCCAGAAAAAGTAGAAAAGGCGATTGAGAGTCTTAATACACCTCATGACGGAGCTTTAATTGCTCAATGGATTGAGAGATTTTGTGCTTTAAGCTAAACGTGTTTTATCAGCGGATCTGTTATTTTCGTAGATAATGGATTGAATTTTTTTAACTCTAAATTATTATCGTGTCATTACTTTTCTAATCGGATCAATTTTAAAGTTCGATTCTTTTTTGCAAATTGATGGCTCAACATACAACTTATAATGTCTGAAAAATCTCCCATGTCTGGCCTTCAAAGGACGGCTTATATTTTGGTTTCTACAGTTGCATTAGTAACGATTCTCGTTTACAGTCAGGATTATATTGTGCCATTTATACTCGCACTTATTTTATGGTTTATTATTCACGAAATGCGTGAAGTACTCCAAAAGAGTAAGTACATCAGAGAAAAATGGCCTATGTGGGTTCAGAGTATGATTTCGTTCGTCGTGATGGTTATGATCATATTTTTGACAGTGAATATGCTCTACATGAGTATGGAAGACCTTCTTGGGAACATTGACAAGTATCAAAAGAATTTTGAAGCTGCTATGCTCCAACTGAACAATTTGGTAGGTATGGATATACTTTCTGAAATGATTGATTATGTGGATAACGTTCAATTCAAAGACTTGGCCAGTCCAATTCTCGATTGGCTTACTTTAATTTTGGGTGACTCTTTTCTGATTATTTTCTACATATTATTTCTCCTTATTGAAGAGAGTATTTTTGATCAAAAATTAGCAGCTATTTATAGCTCAAAGAAGAAGCTTTCCGACATGGCCAAGTTATTCCATAAGATGGATAAAAACATAGGCCGTTACCTATTGCTCAAAACTTGGGTAAGTTTACTCACCGGTCTTTTTAGTTATTTTGTTATGCTCTTCTTAGGGTTGGAAGGAGCTATTTTCTGGGCGATGTTGATCTTTGTTTTGAACTATATCCCCACAGTTGGATCGCTTATCGCTACTTTTTTTCCTGCATTCTTTGCGGTATTACAGTTTGGCGAGTTCAGTCCGTTCTTTTACATACTTGGTCTTATCGGCACGGTTCAAGTTTTGGTGGGTAATGTCATCGAACCAAAGTTAATGGGCAATAGCTTAAACATGAGTTCTTTGGTAGTGATCCTATCTTTAACTATTTGGGGAGCTATATGGGGAGTCATGGGAATGATATTAAGCGTGCCTATCACGGTGATGATGATCGTAATTTTTGAAGAAATACCGAGCTTGAGATTTATCGCGGTGTTCCTTTCGGAAAAAGGGGAATTGAATTCGATTAAAGATTTTGGTGATACCGCATGATATTTATTTCTTGTAAGTAAGTTTTATTCATCCATCCTGTAATGGGATTAAGCCTTGTTTTTCAATAATTATGTTGTGGTCATCCATCTATTTCTCTCTATATAATATGAGAAAAACAATAATAAATTAAATTTTACCCAGTTCTGGGTATAGCATCTACCTAGATAATCAAGTACTTTTGATTGTATAAATAGGATTTATGCTATTCCAAATAATTCTTTTCACTACTATTTTCTTTCCATTATCACAATCTGAATATTTATTATCTCAAGGTACAAAAGATGAATTTGATGTGCTATTGAGTCAACATCAGATTTATAGTATAATTATTAAGGCCATACCGGCTTTCTCAGTATTTGATGAAAATAACCTTCAGTCGAATACTATTTCAGCATATTTCTCTGAAGAGACTTGGGAGGAGTTATCCGAAAGCATTGAAGGGTTATCGAAAACGACACATGCCAGAATAGCCGAGCATTGTAAAAGGAATATGAACTCCACACAAGTAAGCCAAACAAGCTCTGATCGTAAATTTTGGCAAATCCTTTATACCATCCATTTTAGGCAGTCTCGAAAATAAATATAAACCTCCTAAGGTGAGGTAACTTCGAGATAGCTGCTTTAGAGAATTTCTTTTTTTTATAGCCTTTGTAACTTTTCTAAATTGGTGGCGTCTCCTTAGCGAATGTCCGAGTTACAATTTGAACAATACGTACTTCCAGTATCAGATAAAATGTATCGATACGCTTTTTCAATCCTGAAGGATTCTGAACTGGCGAGTGATGTTGTACAAGAGTGCTTAACTAAGATTTGGAACAAAAAGAGTACCCTTACGAATATTAATAATCATGAAGCATGGGTCATGCGGATTGTTCGAAATCAGTGTTACGATTGGATAAAGCTTAATAGGTATACGATGTTAACAGATGAACAGCAGACACTTCCTGATACGCAATTTACTGACGACACTACGCTTTTAAACGATCGTTTAAATTGGCTACAGGTTGCTTTGGATCGTCTTCCTGATAAACAAAAAGAAGTATTTCATTTGAGAGAAATTGAAGATATGACTTACCAAGATATTGCGGAAGTACTATCCATGTCAATCAGTGACGTAAAAGTGAACATTCACAGAGCAAGACTAAAAGTAAGAGAAATCATTCTAAAAATTGATGCATATGGAATCGCGAATTGATAGACTGCTTAGGAAGTATTGGAACGGTGAGTCTACACTTGATGAAGAGAAGGAGCTTAAGCAATACTTTCAGGCTAAATCAGGTTCAGAGCCGTATTTTGACCAAATAGTCCAAGCTAGAGAAGTTCAAAATAAGGTCGGATTCAAATACCCTGTGAGAAATGTCAGAAAGTGGTATGCGCTAGCAGCGTCGGTTGCATTATTGATAAGCGTGAGTCTATTTTTCCTTAAAGAAGAGCATGCTAATGAATACATCGTAGATGATCCAAAAGAAGCCTATGAAGTAACTAGAAAGGCATTGCTGATGATATCTGATGGGTTAAATGAAGGAACACAGTATACCGCCGAAATCAAAAGATTGAATAAAGCACAAGAATTCATCCAAGAGTAAAAAAGATCAATTAAAACAATTTGAAAAGAATTTAAAATCAAGCATATGAAAAATTTATTATTAATTGTAGGGTTGGCACTTGTAACAATACAAGGTGCGATAGCTCAGGGAAATATTGTTGAAAAATATTTCAAAGAGTTGTCAGGTGATGATAATTACACCAAGGTATCAGTAAGCAGCAAAATGTTTTCGCTTTTTACAGAGCTTGAGGCTGGCAGTGATGCTGAAAAGGAATTTATAAGTGCCGTCAGTAAGCTGAAAGGCCTAAAAATCATCGCATCTGATAGCACGCCAACATCTCGTAAAATGTATGATAAAGTGCTGAAAGACGTGAAATCAGCCGGCTATGAAGAACTGATGTCCATCATGGATGCAGAAGAGGATATGCAGTTTTCTATCAAAGAAAAGGGAGGTAAAATTGAAGAACTGATCATGGTTGTGGGAGGTAAAAAGAAGTTTGTTTTTCTAAGTCTATATGGCGAAATAGACCTGAAGAACATTTCAAAAATAGCGCAAGCAATGAAAGTAGGAGGGTTGGAAAACTTAGAGAAATTAGATGATAATTAAGCCAATGAGGCTCGCCATATTGTTTTCAATATTGGTGAGCCTAAACATCTCGTTGGTTGCTCAGGAATCATTTCTTAAAGATTTTGCCAAGACAAGAAGTGATAAAAAGTACACCTTATACGCAAGCACATTGAGAATGCTCAATGTCACTAAAGATGAAAATTTCAACGAGTTGGTCAATGATATTGAAAAAATCAATGTGTTCGTTTTTGATTCGGCAACCACCAGGGACCAATCTTTCCAAGCACTCGCTGAAAAATACAATGCCGAATCATATGATGAATATCTGAAAATGTATGGAGGTCAATATGCCTATGTTGCGGGTAAAGAGTTAGGTCGAAATATGGAAATTATTGGACTTTTAGGGCAGAAAGATGCAGCATATGCTATTTATATTATTGGCGTAATTCCTTTACAAAAGATACCCAAGGTCGTAGCGCTGTTGAGAGAAAATCAAATCTTGAATTTATTAGAACCTGACAAATAAATAGCGTGAGCGAAGTATTAGAAATTTCAAAGTTGAGTAAAAAATTCGGCAAACTTCAAGCCGTAAATGAGCTTGATTTAACCATTAATAAAGGACAAATCTACGGTTTGTTGGGACCAAATGGGAGTGGAAAAACAACGACTCTCGGAATGATTTTGGACGTAGTGACTCCCGATTCAGGAAGCTATCGATGGTTTGGACAAAAGCCAACGGCAAAGTTGAGAACCAAAATCGGGTCAATACTAGAGACTCCTTGTTTTTACCCGTATCTCAATGCTTTTGATAACCTCAAAATTTCTGCACATATCAAAGGTGTAAGTTTCAGTAGTATTGATGCAGTGTTGGATAGAGTAGGTCTGCTAGGTAGGAAAAATGACAAATTTAAAACCTACAGTTTAGGGATGAAGCAGCGATTGTCAATTGCCTCAGCGTTATTGGCGGATCCACCAGTGTTGATTCTTGATGAACCTACCAACGGACTTGATCCACAAGGAATTGCAGAAATCAGAAATCTGATCAAGGATATTTCACATCAAGGCAAGTCTATCATTCTTGCCAGTCACCTGCTCGATGAAGTACAAAAGATTTGTACCAACTTTTGTGTGATGCGGAACGGTAAAAAGCTTTTCGAAGGAGAAGTGGCGTCAATCTTAAATGATACTGCGCAGTACGAGTTGTCCTCAATGGATCATGAAGCACTTCAGGAAATATTAGCTTCAAATAATCGTGTCTTGAAAATTCAAGACGAAGGGGATTTTTTATTGATAACCGCTGATGAAACCATAGATGCTGCCAAATTGAACGAATACTGTCATCAAAATGGAGTCTTACTTACCAGACTATACAACCGAAAAAACTCTTTAGAAAACGAGTTTCTTAAAATATTGGAAAGCAATGATTAGCGCAATAAAACTAGAGTGGTTAAAACTAAAGAACTACCGAGTTTTTTGGGTTTTGATAATGATGTACCTGTTTGCATTGACGGTTGTAGCTTTTGGAGGCACCTTTTTTCTTGAATGGCTGAAATCTAAGGGTTTAGATTTTAAAGGATTTGACCCAACAATGCTGCCGCTTTATGATTTTCCAGATATTTGGCAAAATTTGACATGGATTGCCTCATTTATCAAAATTCTTCTGGCTTATGTTGTGATTATATCTGTCAATAATGATTTAACCTACAACCTTCTTCGCCAAAATATTATCGATGGCTTCAGTAAGAAAAAATATTTGATAAGCAAAATAGCACTTATTGTTGGACTGGCGCTAATGAGTACTGTGGCCTTATTTATCGCTGGTTTGATCAACGGGTACATGTATTCTCAAGTAATGTCTGTCAGATATATTTTTGATGAAATGGAGTTTTTAGCCGCTTATGCGCTCGACATTCTCGTCTTTTGTTCGTTTGCCTTTTTGATGTCATTACTGATCAAGAAGGCAGGGTTTGTGATTGTCGCTTTGACAATTTACAGTTTAATGTTTGAGCCAATTCTTGCCTTCGTCTTAGAGAATGCACCTTTTTTAGAAGATCCAATTTGGTCAAATATGGCTCAATTTTTACCAATAAATGCGCTGAATAAACTTATTGCCGTTCCCTTTCCTAAATATATTTTTGAAGAGGTTGTAACGGATATTCCTTTTATACCATTAGTTATTGTGCTAGCATGGGAGACTATTTTCGTCGGTGCTATTGTCTATATTTTAAATAAAAGTGATCTGAAATGATCACTTTTATGAGACAGCTTTTCTCTCTAGTATACTGAAAAAGTACTTCTTAGTAATAGAAAGCGCATTTCACTAGTGTCATTTAGTCGCTTAAATACTAAGTATATTATCCAACAATCACTTTGACTTTTTCAGTCAATGGACGCCCTACACAAAGCAATACATAACCTTGATCTATTTCATCTTGCGAAATTCCTTCAGCATCATCTATGCTTATTTTTCCCTCAACACATTTGCCTCTACAAGCCGTACAAAGCCCGCTTTGACATGAATAAGGCATATCTAGGTCTTTATCTAGCCCGGCATCCAATATTGGCGTATCTCCGGAAACTTCAATTGTATGCTCTTCACCATCAAGTTCAATAGTGACCATGCTTGACTTGACTTTTTGTGGTTCATTTTCAACGAGTGTTTTTGGAGTAGATTTAGCCGCTTCAAAGCTCTCTTTTTTGATTAAATCAGCATTTACACCAAGCTTATCAAGACCCGCTGAAACTACATTCATCATCGGTTCAGGTCCACAAATAAAATGCTGAGCAACTTCTCCAAATCCAATTTCCTCAAAAATATCACTAATCATGTTATGGGTAGGAATACCGTGATGATGCGTAATACCGCTTGGGTCTTTTTCAAGTATATGTATCAACTGAAATCTTGACCCATATTCCTTTACAAGTTCATTCAACTCATCTTTGAATATGATATATTCTTCTTCTCTATTTCCATAAACCAAGGCTACTTTACTAAAGGGCTCTTTATTGAGCACAGATCTAAGCATGGCAAATAGAGGAGTTATTCCACTGCCACCACCCCAAAAAATGGCTTTTCTTACCGTGTCTGAGGAGTAGTTGATGGTAAACATCCCCATGGGATTCATTATTTCTAACTTTTGACCTGCTTTGAAATGGTCATTGATATGGTTAGACATTTTGCCACCAGGCACCCTCTTTATAGTAACTGCTGGATTTTCGTCTAGAAAAGGGGTGGTGCATAGCGAGTACGCGCGTCTTAGTTTTTCACCGTTTACCGTATCGATGATGGTGATAAACTGTCCAGGCGAATATTCAAAATCCTTACTTGGCTTTTCAAAAACGAGATTAACAGCATCTTTGGCAATATTTACAACTTCTTTTATGGTAATTGTCGTGTACTTATTGTCGTCTTGATTTTTCTTTTTTTTCTTAAATAATCCAAATGCCATTGTCTACTTATTTTGTGTTTTAAAGATATTCTCGTTTAGCGCGCAAAGGTAATTTTATCGTCAGATACCACCAAGTAACCTTATTAACCTATTTTTGCAGGCTCAATAAAAAAAGAATGAAACTCACAGAACTCACAGCTATTTCACCCATTGATGGCCGATACCGCGCCAAGTTATCAGATCAAGCCAAGTACTTTTCTGAATTTGCCTTGATTAAATATCGGGTGAAAGTTGAAGTGTTGTATTTTATTCAGCTTTGCGAACTTCCTTTGGCGCAATTAACTTCTTTTGATAGAAAGAAGTTTGTGGAGTTAAGGGAAATATTTGAAAACTTTTCTGAAAGTGATGCAAGGGAGATAAAGGAGATCGAAAAAACGACAAATCACGATGTAAAAGCCGTTGAATACTTTATAAAACACAAGTTTGAAGAGCTCGGCATTGCCGAATTTCAAGAATTCATACATTTTGGGTTAACCTCACAGGATATAAATAACACCTCTATTCCATTGAGTTTGAAAGATGCGCTGCAAGAGTCATATATTCCGAAACTTAGAGACTTGGTGCTTACGCTAAACAACATCGCTGAGGAATGGAGCAATATTCCCATGCTGGCTAAAACACATGGTCAACCTGCCAGTCCTACGCGTTTAGGAAAAGAAATCAAAGTTTTTGCAATGAGAATAGAAAAGCAAATGGCTCAACTGATGGGTATTGGCTTTCCTGCAAAATTTGGTGGGGCAACAGGAAATTTCAATGCACATTACGTGGCTTATCCTGAGATTGACTGGCATGGGTTTGGTGATGTATTTATAACGAATAAGCTAGGTCTTGAGCGAAGCTTTCCCACAACTCAAATTGAGCATTATGATAATTTAGCAGCCATTTTTGATTGTTTGAAAAGAATCAACACCATTCTCATTGACTTTAGTCGTGATATATGGCAATATATTTCCATGAATTATTTTGGGCAAAAAATCTTAAAAAACGAGATTGGTTCGTCGGCTATGCCACATAAAGTGAATCCCATTGATTTTGAAAATGCTGAAGGGAATTTAGGATTGGCTAATGCCCTTTATGAACATCTAAGTGCCAAGTTACCTATCAGCCGATTGCAGCGAGATTTAACGGATAGCACGGTGCTTAGGAATATAGGCGTGCCAATAAGTCATAGTTATTTGTCCTTATTATCTTTAGAAAAGGGGATAAGTAAACTGGTCGTAAACGAAACAGCGATTAATGCTGATCTTGATAATAATTGGGCGGTGGTATCAGAGGCGATACAAAATATTCTTCGTAGAGAAGGATATCCTAAACCATATGAAGCGTTGAAAGCATTGACGCGAACGGGTAATAAAATATCAGAGAAAATAATTAAAGATTTTATTCAAACGCTTGACGTAAACGAAACTATCAAGACAGAGCTGTTAGCGATTACGCCATTTAATTATGTGGGTAAATAAATAAAAGAAACCACTGAGATGGTCTCTTTTATTTAACATTTTGACACGTTAAAGCTCATTGTTTAATGAGCTTTTTTGTTCGGGCTCCTCTTAAAGTTTGAAATTGAAGGAAATATATACCAGCCTTTAAAGAGTGCATATCTATAGAGACTATTTCGCTTTTTGCGTTTTGTGATTTCACTATTTGTCCACTCGTATTGACAATATTGATAAGCGGATTCTTCAGCTCGGTGTTTGATAAGTCAATAAAAACGATATCAGTCGTAGGGTTAGGGTACACTTTGAATTCAGATTCTATTTCCTCAGTATTTAAAACAACTATTGGAATGGTATTGTCCTGTCCATCACAATTTTCATCTATTCCATTATCAGGAATATCTGTAGCATCAGGGTTGATCAACGGATCATTATCATTACAATCTTCGAGGACGGAAAACCCATCGTTATCATTATCGCTTGCTTCAAATTGGATTTGTAGATTATCGATAGCCCATCCCCAGCCATTAACTATTTGATCAGAATACAGTCTGAATCTGATAAGGATAGTGTCGTTGGGATTGAATACAGAAGAGATATCAATGACTCTTGATTTGAATAAATCAGGGGTAATATTAATGCTAGTATAATTCCAATCATCGTTTGCATTTGAATCATATCCAGGGATTAAAGGGATCCAATTTGAGCCGTCTTTAGTGCCTTCGACAATGACGTAATCCCAAAAAGCTTGATCACCAAACTGCGTTCCAGGCTCCCCAGTTTCCACCAATACGATTTCATCGAATTTAATGAAAGGATTTTCCTGACTTACGATAATAGGTACATTCAGAGAGGCAATCAAATTGACTTCTCCAAGATTCAAAGCATCGGCTTCTAAGTAGGGATGCTCGGTGGCTAATAGCTCTGTTCCCAATTCGCCAGACGATTCAATATTCCATCTATCCAATTGAAAATCAAGTGGGTTTACTTCTTTGAAGCTGGTTCCATACTCCTTAGCAATAGCCTGAAATTGTAAGAGTGCATATGGTTCTTTCGATGATTGGTATGGCTCGCCATCCAAATAGCCAATGACTTGCAAGCTAATATTTCCAGCATTCTCCGTTTTTGTCTCTACGGCAAACGTGTCCAACTGATTTTCGTAATATGTAGCCACCACTTCATCGTTGAGGGTAAGTTTTAATGAATCAAGCGCAGAAACAACTGCTATTTCTGTGGTGAACGATAAATCTTCTAAAGAGCGAGTTACTTGAACGATTCGTGGAGGTAAGGTTACTGTAGGCGCTGTGAAATCTTTTAAGTCTTCAAGAGCTGCTGACCATATACCTCTGCCATGAGTTGCAATGACCACTTCTCCATCTTTAATGATAAAATCCCAAATGGTAACAGATGGAAATTGATCAAGTAGATACCAATTGGATCCACCGTCAACAGTTTCAAAAATCCCGATTTCTGTTCCTGCCCAGATGATGTCTTTGTTGAAAGGCATGGCCATAACGGCAAAAGTTGCCACATCGGGAAAGCCGCTAGAAGAAGTTGCGTCAGCAAAACCACTAATATCTTCCCAACTTTCTCCATAATTTGAGGTCTTCAGGATTTTTGGGGAGTTGGCGACAGACAATACAACAAAAGCAGTTGCAGGATCAGTATAGTCAGAGTATAAGCCGGTAGTTAGTCCAAGATTCGCGAAATTCTTGGTTGCTTCGAAAGAATTTCCTCCATTTCGGGACACAAATATGGATCCATTCTCTGTCATACGTCCACCTGCCCATACCACTTGAGGGTTAGCTTTACTTACTTCTACATCTATTCCAGACCAGAATCCCCAGTTTGTTTCTATTGCCGCTTTAATCCAGGATTTACCCCAGTTATTCGATCTGAATACGCCTTCGCCGGTTACAGCGTAAAGCCTGTCAGGATCTTGAAAAGAAGCAGATAATCTTGAAACAAAGGGGTTATTTCCAGTTAAACCATTGGTCGCATTATAAAAAGAAGAACCTCCATCAACCGTAGCGCCGAAACCATTAAACTGCGAGCCTCCGATAAATTTCAGTGGGTCAGTATAATGTGTAGCCACTTCGAAACCATCTCCACCAATTACGAAGCGGTAATCTGTGTTGGCTGTAGTTTCTTGGCTTCCGTTGGAAATCCAAGTGCCATTGTCTTGGGCGCCACCACCAAAAGCATTTTTACCCGCAAACTTATCCGCTCCGTAAAATTGAGTGGTATTGTAGGTTCGTCCTACCGATCTCCAAGAAGCATCGGTTAAACCTGGAGATTGGCTAGGATTTGAAAGATACATCCCTCCATCGTTGCATAATAGCACTTCGAACTCTTCGTTGGCTTCATTAGTCTTGATCATTTGCATAAAATGCTGATCGGGATGTACATTATAATTGATGCTATTCGAACCACTAAAACTTCGATACACATCTGCCACAACACGGGTATCTGAGCCCAAAATTCCATCCGAATCTTTGCTAGCGTTTAATGCAACATGGTATAAAAATACGCCTCCGAAATACACTTTAGAATCATCATAAGGATTGACTTGAATGGCATTATCATACCAACCCTGACCGCCTAAAAAGTCAAGATAAGCTCCGCCATTGATGCTTACGTTCACAAGATCCCAACTACTACCTCCATTTTTAGTGTAAA
Source organism: Cyclobacteriaceae bacterium (assembly GCA_040218415.1). GTDB lineage: Bacteria > Bacteroidota > Bacteroidia > Cytophagales > Cyclobacteriaceae > JAVJRN01. Next base: position 49,747 of record JAVJRN010000079.1, on the reverse strand, counting down.
ATAGATCTGAGTTATGTATGGCACCTTCGGTTGATGCCCAAACCACATCAGGGTCTGAATAAGAAACAGCAAGTTCAATTCTCCTGTCAATTTCTAATCCATTATTCACATCTATCCAAGTTAGTCCACGGTCTGTTGATTTTTTAACACCAATTCCATTGAGTGCGGCGTATTGAATTGAAAAGTCACTTGGAGCATAAATGATTTGTTGGAAAGGAGCGGAGCTATTTGCTACTTCAGTCCATGTTTCACCACCATCTTCCGAGCGCATGATATATCCAGGGTTTATCGCTCCAGAACCGAATTGTTTATAGCCTGACGTAGAGGCTATCACTAAGTTTTCATTACTTGGATCAACGATGATCCGACTCACGTTAATAAATCGGTCATTCACCGTGCTCTCCAATAATGTCCAACTAGCTCCTTTATCTGTAGATTTATAGATACCCTCTCCATTTAAAATAAATGTACCACTGAAAACAAAACCTTCTCCTGTACCCGCATAAATCACATTGGTATTGGCGGCTGACATAGCCATCGTTGTGATAGCCATGTTTTTCAAGTCAGGAGCTACTTCTGTCCAATTGTTTCCGGCATTACTAGTTTTCCATATACCGCCACTCACATTGCCAGCAAACCATGTTTGATGGCTGTCATCGTCAGGGTCTACTAAAACAACTCTTGTTCTTCCAGGTACGTTTACAGGGCCTCTTTCCGTGAAAACCGCATTGGTTGCATTGGATTCTATTCTTCTGGAGGCAAGCCTTTGTTTTGCTTTTTTAAGAGCCAAAGATTTTTGAAAAGGTGCATATTGTGGATATCGCTTTTCATTTTCAAGGTCGGTTTGTCCTGCTCTTATGGCAGATTGGTAAAAAGCTATTTTTTCTGGACCATCATACTTTACCCCATTGTCAACAATAGATTTTTTGACGTGCTTTTTTGGAGATACTTGAGGTACTCTATCCGAATGGAGTTTAGTGTTAATTATCAGGAATGATAATAAGACCGCTGCAGCGGAAAGTAAGCCGACGCTTAACTTTTTGAGTAAAGATTTATTCATTCGGCTTTTGCTTTTGAGTTGATAAATTATAAATATAAGAATTGTTATCGCCCGAAGCGATGCTGATTCCAGGAATAAAATTGATCATAATTTCCTCGTTAGAAACCCATTCGGCTGATTTCACTCTCTGACTTGGTTTATAAACGATAACATTGCTTCTATTGTCAATAACGGAAATAAGTAGATATTTGAAATTATTTTCGTTCTTTTTAATCATTGCCATAGTGAACTGTTGATCCTCACTATCCTGCGTTATCAATTGTGTGCCGTAGGTCTCACGTAATACAGTAAGGGGTGATTTTTGTGATTCAGTTGAAGGCGGTTTATCCACTGGCTTACTACTTTTACAAGACAAGCTTAGTGCCAGTAGGCTTATTAGGAATAGGTTATTCATCAGACTTTTTTTCAAATATATATCAGAACGTTTTATGCATAGTTAAAAACTGCCTGTATTCGACAAATTAATTTGCCAGTTGTACTCTTGATACTCGATTTCTGGCTTTGAACTTAAGGGTATCACATCGTATTTCTCAAGCATTTCGTGGATACCATTTTTACCACCAAAATCTCCTCTAAACCAATTGAATAGTGGGGACACAGAAACGCTATTTTCGGATTTTTTATAATCTGAGGTGTTTGATAAGAAGGACTTTGCCGAATAATCTAATTGCTGATGAATGTCTTTAAAATGATATACTCTGACCGGAGGGCAACTTTCTGCCCCACAATTCAGGGCGAAATGTATTCTCGGGTCTAATGAGTTAACTTCATTTTCAGACTCAAAATCTCCAGAGAAAAAGTTAGGAAAGTATCCAAAGGAGTATTTCCAAGTAGACTTCCTCAGGATATCATGTTCAATATCATCAAAGGATAATGCTATGCCAGCGACTATTAGGCTTTTGTTATTGAAAAAGGCATCTCTATCGTTATATAAATCTCGATTTTGCGACAATTGAGCATATATCAATCCGTTATATACGTTAATCCAGAAGGCTTTCTTTTTTGCATCAGAATTCAACGCTTTGGTCAAGAATTCACTGTCAAGATTTGCTAATTTTTGAATGGCTTGCTCATTCAGTTTTTGGTCAATAACACTTTGCGCGAGTTCTTGATCGATATGATGAATATCACTAGAGTCACTTTGAAAAAAAGATAAAATATAAAACAGAACGCCAATCATGAATTAACCGCAGATTGCTTCTCAACAATTTTTTCAATAATGGTTTTCATCTGATCAAATTCACTGTACCCATGATTGATCTGAAAAAGTTCTTTCTCATACTTGAAAAGCACGCTTGGGTAGCCAGTAACTCCCCACTGCCTGTTGAGTTGAAACTCTTGATGAGTGAGATATTTGGTTTCTTCCGACTCGAAAGACTTTATGAAGTCACCAAAAGGGATGTCAAAATCATTACAAATAGGCTCGTAAAAGGAAAGCTCGTTAGGATTTTCGTTTTTTAAATAAAAATTAACAGAAACAGCTTCAAAAAAAGCCAGCTCGTTTTCTTTCGTCCAAGGTCTTGAGGCGACCACAGCTCTGCAAGAAGGTTCTGTATCATAATTGAAATTTTCTTTATCAAAAAGCTGATAACTGAATGGCTGACCGCTACGCTCATGAACTTCTTGCCAGTGATGTTTGAGAAAAGATTTCAATTTTTCATCCCACACTTCACCTCCGCCAGGCCTCAATCCACCAACAACGATATTGAATTCAAAGTTGGAAAAGTGATTCTTCAATAATTTCAATTCTTGAGAAATTCCATAGCACCACGAGCACATAGGATCTCCTACATAAATAATATTTCCGTTCATTCGAGTTTCTTCTTGCGGTTTTAAAGTTGAATTTTTTATTGAGTAGTTTTCTTATGCGTAAACAACATGTTTATTATTCATAGTGTTAAGTTAAGTGCTCTTTTTGAACGAATTTCTTGATTCGTAAAAAGATTTAGGTTGAGTATTTTGAGCGGAATGTCAAGCGCTATTCGAAGCGTAAATGAAATAGGAGGATAAATAGGCGTTTGATTGAATTTTACTGAAAATTGTAATTTTAATTTCTCAAAATTATGGTTTGTAAAAAACCAGATTTAAGGTAGTTTGTAATGCTCTATTTGCACAAACAAATGTTGTGGTTGCCATTGATTTCGGTGAAAATTTCATGTTTTTGACTCATTAAAGCCTATTTTTGAGAAAATGCCAATCAATTCAAAATCAATAAAAAGAGATGTCGTTAACACCAGAAGTAAAAAGCATTGTGGATAGATTAGAATTAAAAAGCCATCCTGAAGGTGGGTTTTATAGAGAAGTATTTAGATCAAAAGGCACAGCGCAAATTACCTTTGAGAACAATGAAGCGGTCACACGTGATTTTGCTACGTCCATTTACTTTTTACTTACGTCGGACAAGTTTTCGGCCTTTCATAAAATTAAGCAAGACGAAATTTGGCATTTTTATCAAGGAAGCCCCATTACTATTCATATGCTGTCCGAATCTTTAGGTTATTATTCCAAAACAATAGGGCAACTTTCCCATGAAAATGAACCACAATTCGTTGTGCCAGCGAACACTTGGTTTGCAACAGAAGTCAACAGCTCAAATTCTTATGCCTTGGTCGGGTGTGGTGTTTCGCCTGGTTTTAGTTTCGATGATTTTGAGCTGGCTAACAGGGCCGATTTATTGAAGGAATTTCAAGACCATGAGGGAGTTATTACAAGATTAACCAGACAATAGGTAAATCAGAAATGAGCAAACATTGACCCACCGAGGTGGTTCATATTTTATGTCATTATTTAAATTTGATCATCAGAAAAACCTTTTATCAAAAGATGGGGAAGTGTTTTATTATGATAAAATATATGATCCTTCATCATCTAATTCATTATTTGAGGTATTAGCTAATCAAATCAACTGGAAAAACGATGAAGCTTGGATGTTCGGGAAGCATATCATTACCAAGAGAAAAGTTGCTTGGTACGGAGATATTCGATTTAAATATACCTATTCGAAAGTCACTAAAGAAGCGCTTTTATGGACGCCAGAACTGAGAGAAATTCGTGATTTTGTATCAGAAAAGACAGGAGCGTATTATAATGCCTGTTTGTTGAATTTATACCATTCAGGAGATGAGGGCATGGCTTGGCATAGTGATGATGAAAAAGAGTTGGTTTCTGGTGCCTCTATTGCTTCGATCAGTTTTGGAGCAGAGCGCAAGTTCTCATTTAAACATAAGCAGACAGGTGAAGTAGTGTCCTTATGCTTAGAAAACGGCAGTCTCCTCGAAATGAAAGGAAATACACAGCGCAACTGGCTTCATCGATTACCACCTACGAAGAAGGTAACCACTCCAAGAATAAATTTGACCTTTAGATTAATGAATCACTAGTTGATGATGTAAAACTGCAAGGATCGTATTTTCTCAACGACGATCGATTACCTTGATGGATTAAAAATGGAACATAAGCGCTATTTGGCCAGTACGGCTCAACTGTAGCGCCTATGAACCTATCAAATTTCTGATTATCGAAGCTTCAAACTGAAAATATCTGTTCTTCGATCCTTAAGATTTCTCACACTTCCCATTTGGTTAAGCTCTTTTAATAATACAAGATCCACATCGGCGATCAGTATCATTTCAGTATTGGGTGTTGCCTCAGCTTTTATACCATTTGCAGGAAAGGCAAAATCACATGGAGTGAAAACCATGGATTGCGCATACTGTATGTCCATATTATGCACTTTAGGTAAGTTTCCTACACTTCCGGCGATAGCCACATAGCACTCATTTTCTATGGCTCGGGCTTGAGCACAATTTCTCACGCGTGAGTATCCATTTTGTGTATCTGTAAGAAAAGGCACAAAAAGAATATCCATACCGCGATCAGCGAGCAATCTTCCAAGCTCAGGAAACTCCACATCATAGCAAATCAAAATCCCGATTTTCCCACAGTCAGTATCGAAAACTTTTATGGAGTCTCCGCCCTGCATTCCCCAAACTTTCGCTTCATCCGGTGTAACGTGTAGTTTTTCAAACCGTTCAGTAGATCCATCTCGCTTGCATAGGTAGCCAACATTGTATAAGTGACCATCCACAATTTCAGGCATACTCCCTGTGATAATATTGATATTGTAGGAGATCGCCAACTCACCAAATTTTTGAACAATATCCTCTGTATGTTTGGCTAGTTCTCTAATGGCTTGAGCCTCATTGAGATGGTTGTTTTCAGCCATCAGCGGCGCATTGAAAAACTCAGGGAATAAGGCAAAATCGCTTCTATATCCTGAGACGGCATCAATAAAATATTCTGCCTGCTGCATGAGATCCTCTAAGCTTTTGTATGGTCTCATTTGCCATTGAATAAGACCTAGTCTTACTACCGTTTTTGTGCTGCTGCCGATCGGTTCGTCCTTTTCATAATTCAGATTGTTCCACTTCAACAAGACAGCATATTTCATTGAATCGAGATCCTTCTCCAAATAATTTTTTAATAATTTGGAAGGATAATAATCATTCGAAATCTGGAAGTTGAATACCGGATCGTGAATTTCTCTTCGTTTTACTTTGTCTATATACTGAAGAGGTGTGAGTTCTTTGGCGTATTTGTAATACATAGGAATACGCCCACCAAATACGATTTCTTTCAGATTGAGCTTCACACATAGTTCTTTTCTATAATCGTAAAGTCTTCTGCCAAGCCTAAGTCCTCTGAATTCTGGCTTTACAAAAATATCTATTCCATATAGCGTATCTCCATCTAAATCAATGGAACTAAATGTGTAATTGCCAGTAATTTGCTTGTACGTATGTTTGTCACCAAACTTCTGATAGTCAACGATGAGTGCCAAGGCACAACCGGCAATTTGATTATTTACCTTGATGACTGCTTGTCCCTCTGGAAACTTATCAATGAGTGTTTTTATCTCGTGCTCTTCCCAATAGGGATTGGGCATATTCGAATAAGAATCTATCATGGCTTTTTTGAGCTCTTGATAGTCGTGTAAGCTTAATTGGGTAAGTTCAATATTTTCTATTTCCATAACTTATAAAATTACAAAGCTAGATAAGGTTATCACACCGATTGGAAATATTTTTGACATAAAAAAAGCCTGTCATATAGACAGGCTTCATGCAAATAAGTATAAAATGCGCTTAGTTAAATTACTTTAACGTTTACTGCGTTTAATCCTTTTTTACCTTCTTTGAGCTCGAATTCTACTGAATCGCCTTCACGAATTTCATCGATTAAGCCTGAGATGTGTACAAAATGTTCTTTGTTTGAGCCTTCTTCTGTTATAAATCCGAATCCTTTGGAATCGTTGAAGAATTTTACTGTGCCTCTGTTCATTGTTAAATAATAATATTAAAAAATGCAAATATAGGGTTATGACTTGCCAATAGTTACTATTCCTATAATTTTTTATAAAAAACTTTTCTGGCTAGTTATTTAAATATCCTACTGCAGAATAGGAGCACATTGCTTCTCAATAAGATGGTAAATTATCGGAATTAATTTGATCCTAACCAAAATAAGATTAATCTAAACTTGAGAATCATTAAAATAGAAGATCCGAGGATTAAGTTTCTAATTTTTGTTAGCGAAAATTTAAAATGCTAACCATAAATAATTAATATGGTTTTCTGTCTATAGTTTTCATGTCAAAAACTACGAGAAAAAATTAAAAGTCATTTCCGAAAACCTTTAATATTTCGTCTTTTAATCAAGTCACAACTATTTTAGAATTAATATAAGAATGCTCCTTGGATGAACTTGTTTTTATGCTCGTTTCGCCTAATCTTTGACACTTCTTCCGGCAAAATTTAGTTAAACATAGATTTTTTCTCGGTATAAACAAGTCTCAATAGTTTCGAGTGCAGGTTTTACTGGTAATCTTTGTAATGATTTTATATCAAAAAATTTTATGCTTCGATTAGGCCTTATTACCCTTATAATTTTCGGTTATATTCATGTATTTGCCGAAGGTTCCAAAAATGTTACTCCAAACAATACGGGATCCGCAAATGGCTCGAATACGTTTATCGGTTATCTACAAACTGATGATGCTCTTAATTCGAATAATTTTCTGAAACCTGATGCCACGGATGATGAGAAGGTATATATCTATATTCGAGCAGGTGAAACCTTATATTATGGATTGAGGAGATTTAACGACGGAGGAGGTCAGACAGACCTAATTGTCACCTTGTATGATAATGCGAATGCTCAAGTAATGCAAACTACATTACTCCGCGATCAAAACTCCCCGAACGATGCAACTCTTTTACCTCAAAGTGGAGTTATTGGAACTTATGCTCAAGCTACAGCGGGTCCGAGTGCTATAGTGGGTGGGGCTGGGTATGACGCCTTATCCTATACAAACAATACAGGTGTGGATCAGGATTTCTGGGTTTCTTTCCAAGAGACAGGTACTCAGGAACGCAGTTGGTATGATATCTGGGATTTTTCAGTGTATGATGGGACTGAAGAAAAGGTTGGTCGGCTACATGCGAAATCATGGTCATTTAATGCTGGTTCGTCGGGTGCACGGCTGTCTACAGAATTTCAGTTATTTACCTTGGTTGATAATGTTGGTGATGGGTTTTATGTGAAAGAGCTTGATTTAAGGGGGATTCAGCCTTTTGGAATGCTTGTTTATGCTAATTCAGTAGGTTCTACAACAGCAGTTAGTACTGATTTTAGGGAGCGAAGAAAAAGTCAAAACAACACTAATACTGCTCTTCCAGAATATGATTTATTTTTGAATAATCCTGATATTGAAGTGTACCCAACAGCAACACTCCCTGAAGTAACAATATCCGATTTTAATACAATATGTAATGCTGATGGTACGGCTTCCGCAGCAGTAACCTTCAAGTCTAACTTAGCTGGAATTGTGTCTATAGTTGTAGACCTTAATGGTAGTCCTGGTTATCAAAGTAATTCTGCAGATGTAATCATTGAAGCTGAGGCTACAGCAAATGTAGCGCAGACGTTGATTTGGAATGGTTTGGATGGTAATGATAACGCTGTTCTATCTGGTACATTACTAAGTGTTACTGGTCGTTATACCGCCGGCCCAATCCACCTTCCGCTTTATGATGTTGAAAATAATACTGTAGGTATTACGATGAATGATATAAGGCCATCAACCACGTTTAACCAAATTTATTGGGATGATTCGAATAGGGGGGGAGAGTATAACTCTAATCCGGAGATAGAGTTAAATGGGACTAATACTGTACCACATACATGGTCAAGTTCAGATCGAGACCTTCATAACACATGGTCATATGGGTATTTACAATTAAATTCACAAATCATTCTTTTTACATATGATTGTGATAGTGACAATGATGGAATTCCGAACTATGTTGATGCGGATAATGATGATGATGGTATTCCTGATAATACGGAAGGTGACATTAATGCAGATCTAGATAGTGATGGCATACCAAATTATTTGGATGCGGACTTTCCTGATTTTGTGGATACAAACAACGACGGGATTAATGATCAGTTTGATACAGACAAAGATGGAATACCTAACGCATTAGATTTGGATTCTGATAATGACGGTATTCCCGATGTAGTCGAAAATGGAGGTACAGATCTGGATAATAACGGTATTGAAGACAATACTCCAACTTTCGCGTTTTTCATAGAAGCTGAAGATGCAATTGTAGGGTCGAATTTTAGTACAGTGTCATCGATATCAGCCAATGGAGGAGAGTATGTGACGACCAATATAAATTCTACTAGCTTTCCTGGCGCCAGTGCGGCCAATAGAGTTCGATTTACCTATGCGATAAGTAGTGCAGGAGACTACCGGCTTCAAGCAAGAGTGAGTGCTCCTTCAGGAGCTGATAATTCTTTTTTTGTAGTGATTGATGATGATACTGCAAATCCAATCCGATACAATGATCTACCCCTGACAGGTTCTGGTGAGTTCGTATATGATACACTACATAATAGTGATGAAGCTAATCCTTTTGATGAAATTCTTATTACGTTCACTGCGGGTTCACACTCCGTTGATTTTTATTATAGAGAAGATGGTACGCTCTTAGATGCTGTCTATCTGACATTAACCACTCCAATTTCTACAAGAGATACTGATCAGGATGGAACTGCAGATTATTTAGATCTAGATAGTGACAATGACGGGATTGTCGATGTAATTGAGGCAGGTGGAGGCGCGGATTTCTCCTCTGGAATAATTGCAGATTATACAGATAGTGATGGCAATGGTTGGAATGATAATACTGAAATATTCCGACTGCCAAGAACGAATAGTGATGGAGGTACTGATGGACTACCCGACTATCGAGATATTGACAGTGATAATGATGGTATAGCTGATAACAGAGAGGCATTCAATTCACAATCTTATACCCCTCCAGGTGCTTTTACAGATACAGATAATGATGGTCTGAATGATACATATGATCCTAATAATGGAGGATTTCTGATTTCTCCTGTCAATACAGATAATATTGGAAGAGAAGATTTTCGTGATACAGATGCGGATGAAGATGGAGTGAGAGACCTTATCGAAGGCTTTGACAGCAATTCAAATGGTTTTGGAGATTGGGATTTGGTCGGGTCAAATAACCTCATTACAGATGAAGTGGGTTATAATGTAGATTCTGACGCTGATGGGCTATGGGATATTTTCGATACAGAAGCTTCAGGAGCCTCTGCTGGTATTTCAAATGTGACTGCCTCTAATGCAGTTCATCAAAATACGGACAATGCCGATAATGCTGACTGGCAGGATACCGACGATGATAATGATGATGTATTAACTTCTGGTGAAGATAGAAATGGAAATAAAAATTTCGCTGATGATAAAACCGAAGGCCAGTCTGGATCGCTTGCGCCTCCTGACTATTTATTTATAGGAGATTACGACGATGATGGTGTTGCTGATTTAAATGATCTTGATAGTGATAATGATGGAATTCTTGATACCGACGAGGATGGAGGCACGGGTATTGATCCAAGTGCCGACGATAATGGTGATGGAGTAGTCAATTACAGAGATTCCAGTATTGCGGGTTTTACGGATAGCAACAACGATGGTGTAGACGATCGAATGGATATAGATCAGGACGGAACGCCAGATTTCCTTGATTCTGATTCTGATAACGATGGTATGTATGATGCTTACGAAGCGAATAATGGAATAGCGCCATCTGGTTTTGATATTAATATCGGTCAGTTTGTATTGGATGATCCAGATAATGATGGTTTGATGAACCAAGTGGATAATAATACCATTCTTTCGGGAGGCCAGTCAAAACTTCCTAAATCTGATTTTGATGGTGATTTAATTGATGATTATCGAGACTTGGACAGTGATAACGATGGTATTCCAGACAATATTGAATTTCAAGGGGAGGATAATTATGTAGCTCCGACGGGTATAGATTCCGATGGAAATGGCGTAGATGATGCCTATGATCCAAATTCTGGTGGAGTATTTCTCACTGCTATTAATACTGATGGGTTGGGTGAGCCAGACTTTAGAGATACCGATTCTGATGATGACGGTATATTAGATAGAATTGAAGGTAGTGATAGTGACAATAATGGCTTTGGAGATTGGGATGATAATAGTAATGGTCTCACAGATGAAGTTGATTATAGTTCAGATACAGATGGAGATGGAATTGTAGATGCATTTGACAATGTAGCGACAATCAATGATATCTCTAATATTACAGGGTCGAATGCTGTCATTCAAAACTCTGATGGTTTAGATGATAGAGATTGGAGAGATACCAATGATGATAATGATGCTGACCTGACTATTGATGAGGACGACAATGGTAATGGTAATTATACCGATGATCGAAGCGATGGACAAGGTGGTCTCTCTGATATTCCCGACTATTTATTCAAAGGAGATAATGATAGCGATGGAATAGCAGATAGGAACGATAGCGATTCTGATAATGATGGTATACCGGATGTAGATGAAGCAGGTACATTGGGTGTTGACCCAAGTCAAGATGCAGATGATGACGGAATTCCAAATTACAGAGATGCTGACATAGCTGGGTTCACAGATTCTAATGGAGATGGTGTAGATGATCGAGCTGATAATGACTTAGACGGAGTGCCTGATTATCATGATCTTGATTCGGATAACGACGGAATCCCCGATGCTGTAGAAGCAAATAATGGTACGCTACCACCAAATATGACTTCAAATGGCCAGTATCCCTTGTCATACATTACAGTATCTGCTAATGACCCTGATGGAGATGGATTCCCGCTTGATGTTGATCCTGATGATGGTGGAACCCCATTGCCCAATTTGGATCATGATGGAGATGGAAGAAAAGATTACCTCGATCTTGATAGTGACAATGATGGATTGTCTGACCTCATAGAGGGTGGAGGAACTGATGTTAATGGAGATGGACGAATTGATAATTTCGTAGATGTCAATAATGATGGTTTGGCTTCCATTGTTGATTTAAATGAAAGTGGCACACCTTTTACCTATCCTAATTCGGACTCAGATAGTCTCAATGATTATTTGGATGTTGATTCTGATGGTGACGGAATTGCTGACGCTACCGAGCAAGGCGGCAGGGATACAAATTCTGATGGTGAGCTTGATGGTTTTGTCGATACGGACAATGATGGTTTTTCAGATGTAGTCGATACTGATAATGGAGGGACATCACTTACTTTTAACGATCAAGACGGAGATGGACTGCAAAATTATCAAGATCTCGATAGTGATAATGATGGGCTGTCGGATATTTCAGAGGGTGGAGGAGCTGATGCTGATGGCAATGGTTTGGTTGACGGATCTGATCTAGATGCCAATAACAATGGATATTATGATAGTGTAGAGTTGAACCCATTTCCTGGCGGAGATACTGACAATGACGGACAACCTGATTTCGCAGATATTGATAGTGACAATGACGGCATTGTTGATGCCATAGAAATAGGTTTAACAGTAGATGCCAACGGTCGAATCAATGGATTTTTAGATAACAATGGGAATGGTCTAAATGATGGTCAGGAAGGCGCAGCTATATCGCCTCCCGACTCAGATTCAGACAATATTGAGGATCATCTTGATCTAGATAGCGACAATGATGGTATTGTTGATATTGTTGAGGCTCAAACAAAATCTACATTTTTATCAATTTCAGGAAACGATACCGACGGTGATGGACTAGATGATGCCTATGACCCAGACAATGGTGGAACGCTATTGATTCCTGTAAATACTGATGGAACGGGAGAACCGGATTATTTAGATGATGATAGCGATGGAGATGGTATTTTGGATATTATCGAAGGCGATGATGCCAACAAAGATGGCTTTGGTGATTGGGATAGTGATCTTGACGGTGTTTTTACTGATGAAGTCGGCTTTAACACAGATTTAGATCTCGATGGTATACTTGATATTTTCGATACGTTTGGCGGACTGGGTTCTGCCAATATTGTAGGTTCAAATACCGCTAATCAAGACACGGATAACGATGATGAATTTGATTTCCAAGATCTTGATGATGACGGTGATGGTATAAATACCGGAGATGGCACTGGAGGAACAGAAACTAATGTTTTTGGAGATGACCCAGATGGCAATATTCCAAACTACTTATACAAAACTAGAGACGAAGATGGGGATACCATAGAAGATACTGATGATCTAGATTCAGATAATGATGGTATTGTGGATACTGATGAAGATGGTGGAGTAGGCATTGATCCAAGTGCAGATGCAGATGGAGACGGTAGACTCAACTACGAAGATCCAGATTTCGCAGGTTTTGTGGATACGGATAATAATGGTACAGATGATCGTTACGATACGGATCGAGATGGTGTGCCAGATTTCTTAGACTTAGATTCAGATAATGATGGTATTCCTGATGCGATTGAAGCAAATCAGGGTATTGTTCCTTCTGTTGGTTTTACTGTAGCTAATGCCAATTATGACCCGGCGAATGATGCCGACGGTGATGGATTAGCGGATGCCGTAGACAATGGTGTAACAAGCAACATTGTAAATCCAGATACGGATGCTGATGGCATAAAGGATGTTTTAGATCTAGACTCAGACAATGACGGATTGACCGATAACAGAGAGTCGCAGGTCGCTGGAGGTTCTTACATCGCTCCGGTAAAAGGTGATTCTGATAATGATGGTTTATTAAATGTTTATGATGGGAATACAGGTGCAACTACCATTACACCGGTAATTACCAATGGTTCTGTTCCCGACTATCTTAATCTGGATAGTGATGGAGACGGATTAAATGATATCATCGAAGGTCATGATGCCAATAGTGATGGATTTGCGGATTGGGATACTGACGGAGACAATAGCATCACCAATGAGATAGGTTATAATGCTGATAGGGATAGGGATGGACTTTGGAATATTTATGACACTAACAATACGGTAAAAGGAATCACAAACATTGATGCTTCAAATGCCGATTATCAAGACACTAACCTTGACGGTTCTCCAGATTATCGCGATGTTGATGATGACGGTGATGGAATAAATACAGTCGATGAAGATAGAGATCCTTCCGATGGAAATTACGCCAATGACTTTACCCAAGGGGGCGTAACCATTCCAGATTACCTTTTCTTCCCTGACAAAGATGGTGATGGCATACTTGACGCCATCGACTTGGATTCTGACGATGATGGAATAAGCAATGTCGATGAATACGTAAATGCAGTTTATGGTTCAGGAGGTACTCCTTTTGACGATGCAGATGGTGATAATATTTACAATTACTTAGATGCTTCGGATGTTAATAATGGTTCTTTTATAGATATAAATGGTGATGGAGTTGACGACCAAGTGGACCAAGATTATGATGGTATTCCAAACTTTTTTGACATTGATTCCGATAATGACGGCATTGTAGATGCCATAGAAGCGGGCGGTATAGATGCCAATAATGATGGTCGTCAAGATGTGGTATATGCAATTTCTCAAAACAATGTAGGAACAGTTAATCCAGCAAATGCATTGGGAAATCCTTTAAGTGACCCGTTAGCCTATTCGGAAGTGAGATCAGGCGATAACATAACTCTGGATCTTGGAGACACTATCTTAAGCGGATCTGTTGTCTATGTGTACTTGGCACGTCTTCAACCGTCTGGAGACAATGCTGAAGCAGATATTACCCAATCGGAAGACGGGACTAATTTTTCCAATACACAATCGTATACTTCTTCTGTTGATGTAAGTAATACAACTCCTTATGAAGTTTTAACATATACAACAACGGCTGATACGAGGTATATACGAATAACCAGAACGAATAGAGGAGTTGCTGTTTACGGTGCTCGATTTATGTATAAATCTGAGGATTTTGATAGTGATGGTTTACCCGACTATCTTGATCTCGATAGTGATAACGATGGTATTTCTGACAACCAAGAGGGTCAGTCTGAAACTAGAATTGAACCTTCCGGTGTAGATACCGATAAGGATGGCCTAGATAATAGTTACGACGTAGATAATGGTGGTACAGCCATAGATCCAATAAATACGGATCGACTTGTGGCGACATATGGAGATTCTGAACCTGATTATAGAGATTTAGAATCTGACGGTGACGGTGTAGAGGATCGAATAGAAGGACATGATCAAAACGTGAATGGATTTGCCGACTGGGATACAGCACAAGATGATAATGACTACACCACTGAGACTGGATATAATACAGATACCGACAATGACGGAATTGTCGACTTGTTTGATGTTTTTGCCGGGTTTGGAGTAAACAATATTAACGGAACAATCGCTGCATTACAGGATGCTGATTCAGATGGCACAAGAGATTGGCGCGATAATGATGATGATGGTGATGAAGTGCTTACAAGAAATGAAAACTTTAACGCAAACAATTTTTGGTATGATGATAGGAACCAAGGAGGAGGTGCGAGTCCAGATTATTTGTTTTTTGCTGATAGAGATCAGGATGGATTGGCAGATAATGTTTCTTTTGATAGCGACAGTGATGGAATACCCAATACTGTTGAAATAGGTGAATTGTCAAACCCATATAACGATGGGGATGGGGATGGTATTCCTGCCTTTCAGGATAGTTCTGAACCTGGTTTCGCAGATATCAATAATGATGGAATAGATGATCGGTACGATACAGATTTGGATGGAATACCTGATTTCTTAGATCTTGATTCTGACAATGATGGAATTCCTGATGCTCTAGAAGCCAATGGAGGTATTCGCCCAGTTGGCATGAATTCAGAGGGACAATATCCCGCAGCATATACACAAGCTAATGATGCAAATGAAAATGGTTTGGTGGATGACGTAGAACCAAGTCAAGGAGGAACTGCATTGTCATTACCCGATTCTGATGGTGATGGTTTGGAGGACTATAAAGACTTAGATTCTGATAATGATGGTATTCCAGACATTATAGAGGCAGGTGGTGCTGACTCAGATAATGATGGAGTCGGTGATGCGTTCAGCGATTCTGATTCCGATGGTTTAGCGAATGCTGTTGATGTGGATAATGGCGGCTCAGCATATATTCTGGAAGATCTGGATGGTGATGGATTACCAAATTATATTGATGCAGACACAGATAATGACGGCTTGTCAGATTTATATGAAGCAGATGGTACAGATGTGACCAATGACGGGCTTGCGGATGTGCTGACGGATACAGATGCCGATGGATGGGTAGATTTATATGATTCAGACAATGGGGGAACCGCATTAATAATCAGAGACAAAGACAATGATGGAAATGAGAACTACCGTGATTTAGATTCTGATAATGATGGTATTCCTGATGCAATAGAAAGAAATGGCGGCAGTTTACCAGCCAATATGAATGCCAATGGCCAATATACAAGTGCATATGTTGCAGGATCAAACGATACAGATTCCGATGGACTTCTAAACGATACTGATGGAACCACTCCAACTATCGTTTCGACCGATGGCGATGGTCTTCCAGATCATTTAGATATTGACTCTGACAATGATGGTATTCAAGATATAATTGAAGCAGGAGGAGTGGACGCCAATAATAATGGAAGAGTTGACAACTTTGTTGATACTGATGGTGATGGACTCGCCGATACTTTCGACTCTGATAATTCAGGAACAGCGCTTGCCATTCCTGATAGTGATGGAGACGGAATATTACCAGACTATCGAGATATAGATGCTGATAATGATGGTATACCTGACATTGTAGAGATGGGAGGTGCCGATATTAATAATGATGGTCTTCCTGCCAACCCGAATACTGATTCTGATAATGATGGGTGGTCAGACACATTTGATAGTAATAACGGCGGAACAGCATTGAATATAGTTGATATCGATGGTGACGGACTATTTGGTTTTCAGGA
Source organism: Cyclobacteriaceae bacterium (assembly GCA_040218415.1). Lineage (GTDB taxonomy): Bacteria > Bacteroidota > Bacteroidia > Cytophagales > Cyclobacteriaceae > JAVJRN01. Next base: position 33,297 of record JAVJRN010000079.1, on the reverse strand, counting down.
CTTAGATTCTGATAACGACGGATTGTCAGACGTCTTAGAAGTAAATGGTACAGTGGACTCAGATAATGACGGTGTACCAGATGTTACCACAGATAGTGATGTCGACGGTTGGCCAGATACGTTTGACAACAATAATGGAGCCGCACCATATACTTACAGGGATACGGATGGTGATGGACTAAACGATTTCGCCGATCTTGATTCTGACAATGATGGGTTGCCAGATGCGCTTGAGGCCAATGACGGAGTACTTCCGGCGAATATGAATGCTAACGGGCAGTATTCGACGTTTTCTGATACCGACGGTGATGGCTATTCGAATGATAGAGACGCATCAAACGGTGGCGTTTTATATGCTGATACAGATACTGATGGTGATTCATATATTGATCGTTATGATCTGGATAGTGATAATGATGGTATACCAGATGCTGTCGAAGCAAACGGAGGCTCACTTCCATCCAATATGGATGCCAATGGTACGTATTCTGTCTTTACAGATACTGATAATGACGGATTACATAATGATGTAGATACAGATAACTCAGGAACGCCACTAGCCAATCCTAATTCAGACAATGGCATTTCTGGTGGTGATACTAATAGACCTGATTATAGAGATCTTGATGCGGATGCGGATGGTATTGTTGATGTAGTAGAAGCTGGTGGTCTTGATGGTGACAATGACGGGATAATCGGAACTGGCATACCTAGTGATAATGATAATGATGGTTTGGCTGATACGGTTGATCCTGATGATAGCGGAAGTGCCCTTCCTTATACTGATTCTGATTCAGATGGAAGTCCAAATTATAGAGATACTGATTCAGATAACGACAGTGTTGATGATCTTATTGAAGCTTTTGACAGTAATATTGATGTGACTAATTCAGGAGGTACTGTTGATGGTGTTGCTGGTGTGAATCCTTCAGGGCTAGATTCCGATAATGATGGAATTGATAATAATTTTGAAGGTGCTATTCCTTCTTTTCAAGATACTGACGGAACTGGTGGGATAGACGTATTCGACACAGATGATGATGGAGATGGAATACCATCTACAGATGAAAATGCCGATATCAACCCGGCTAATGGTACTCCAGACTATTTAGAAATCACTACCAATCCATGTGGTGCGAACTCTGTTCAAGTTTATCCAATTGATGCAGACATTACACCAAGTAATGGCGTCTCTGAGGCGGATTCAGATGAAGCAATTGGAGCTCCTGACGGAGTGACTGTTCTTTTCGATACTGGTGGTGACGAGCTAGATTTTGATATGCGAACCACTGATGTAGGTACTATTTCGGTGACTTGGAAAAAACAAACAGGAGATGTAGGTATATCTACCATGACTATTCTAGAATCAGTGGACGATGGTTCATACACTACCCTCGGAACATCCACGACGAATGACGATGTTAATTTCATTACGTCCTTATTTTCGCCAGCGACTAATACTAGATTTATCAGAATTACTAAAGACGGACCAGTTCCAGATTTTGAAGTGGATGCAATAGGGTTCTGTTTATTAGATAGTGATAACGACTTGGTGGCAGATAGAGAAGACCTAGATGATGATAATGACGGTATTCCAGATGTTACTGAGGTATCTTCATTTGGTAATGATCCAAGTGGAGATGATGATTTTGATGGACAATTGAATTACGAGGATGTAGATATCGCAGATTTCCTTGATACTAACACAGACAATGTTAATGATAACTTCGATCAAGATTTAGATGGTATCCCTAATCACCTAGATTTGGATAGCGATAATGATGGTATTCCTGACGCAATAGAAGCCAACAACGGAAACAGGCCAATCAATATGACCGTAAATGGTAGATATTTATCTTCTTATGTTGTAAGTAATGACGGTGACAGTGATGGTCTGGCAAACGATGTAGATACGGATAATTCAGGATCTGTTTTCGCCAATCCTAATTCTGATGGAGATGCTAATGTTGATTTTCTTGACCTAGATAGTGATAATGATGGAATCAGCGATATCATAGAAGCTGGAGGAGTAGATATAGATAATAATGGTCGTTTGGATGGTAACACGGATGCGAACGATGATGGTTTGATCAGCATTGTGGACAGCAATGAGGGTGGATCAGCCCTAACAGTTCCTGACTCAGATGGCGATGGTTTCAAGAATTACCGAGATGTCGATAGTGATAATGATGGCATAGCGGACATCAGAGAAGCCGGTGGAGCCGACGCAGATGGAAACGGAAAGGTGGATATTTCAACGGACACTGACGGTGACGGATGGGTGAATATCCACGATGCTGATAATGGAGGATCGGTGTTGATTTTGACTGATACCGATGGTGATGGTAGGAGAAATTACCTTGATCTTGACAGTGATAACGATGGGTTGCCAGATGCTCTCGAAGCGAATGGAGGTACATTACCGTCAGATATGGACTCAGATGGACAATATGGAACGTTGACAGATACTGACGGTGACGGCCTTCATGATAATGTGGATACGGATAATTCAGGAACGGCTCTATTGATTCCAAATACAGACGGTTTAGCTGGAGCGGATTATCTTGATTTAGATTCTGACAATGATGGTCTGCCAGATATTATTGAAAATGGAGGATTAGACGTCAACAATAACGGGCGTGTAGACAATCCAACAGATACTGATGGTGATGGAATAGTAGATGCTTATGATCCTGATAATGGGGGCACAGCTTTAACTATCAATGATTCTGACGGAGATGGTTTGCCAACATACAGAGATTTGGATGCCGATAATGATGGAATACCAGATGTTATTGAATTTGGCGGAACAGATGCCAATGGTGATGGTCAAACGGATAATTCTACTGATAATGATGGTGATGGGTGGTCTAATACCTATGATTCTGACAATGGCGGAACACCTTTTAGCAACTTGGATATGGACGGGGACGGATTAAATAATAATATTGATCTTGATACGGATAGTGACGGTATTGCTGATGCTTATGAAGGAAATGGCGGACCTTTGCCGGCCGAAATGAATGCAGATGGTCAATATACCAGCTTATTAGATACTGATGGAGATGGACTTCATAATAACTTAGATACAAATAATGGAGGTACCAGACTCACTATTCCGAATACAGATGGTACGGACGGGCCAGACTTCAGGGATATTGATTCTGATGGGGATGGTATTTTCGATTACATAGAGGCGTTTGATGATGATGAAAATGGCAATGCATCTAATGATTTTGTGTCAAGAGCTGCCACTTATGAGCTAAACAATGGTTCAGGACAATATCCAGCTACCGATACGGATTCAGACGGCATTCCGGATTGGTTAGAGGATACTAATGGCGATGGACGTCCTAACTACTTGGATCCAAGCAACGCGGCATATTTTGATGCTGACGGTGATGGACTAGTTAACCTACACGATGAAAATAGTGGCGGGATAGCTTACAGTGGTGTAAGTGGAGAACCAGACAACAATGGTAATGGAAGGCCTAACCAGTATGATAGTGATGATGATATCGCACTACCAGTTACTTTGATTTCGTTTAGTGCTCAATTTATTGAGGAGAAAGTGTTGCTCCGTTGGGTCACTGCTACGGAGATAGATAATGATTATTTTGACATTCAAAGATCCATTGACGGAATTGAGTTTGAAACAATAGATAGGGTGAAAGGTGCTGGTTTTTCCAACGAATTGATAGAATATGATTTAATAGATGCTGAACCACATGCTGGGATAAACTACTATCGATTATTGCAAGTAGATTTTGATGGTGATTTCGAGTATTCATCCCTCGTTAGTGTACAGGTAGATTTGACAGATCTGCAAATATTGATCTATCCAAATCCAGTAAAAGAAATAATGAATATTAGGTTTAATAACAGAGTTGGCAATATCGAATTGACATTAACAGATATTGGAGGCGGTGTAGTATTGAAAACTCAAATGATATTTGATCATAATAAGGAGGCCATAAACCTCGATTTGAGCGAACTAACCTCTGGAATTTATTTCTTGAATATCGAAAATAGTGGGGTGTTGCATCAGCAAAAGTTTTTTGTAGAATAGCTAGCTTGTACTCACGAAATACTCAAAAGAACATCTCCAATAGACCAACTTTGGGGATGTTTTTAATTTTATGGGCTATTGAAATAATCCATCGTGTACATACTCCAAAATGTAGGTGATTATTGAAATAAGTAGTAAGACAATTTGTTTATCGCCAAATATTTTCGATAAACTACTTTATTCACATGGTGGATACCTTCTTAAAATCACCCTAATTACTTTCATTTAAGGTTTCTTTGTAGTTATAATAATACTGCAATATGAAAGGATTTTTTAAAGCTTTAATCTATTTTTCTTTCTCATTAATTGTCATTTTTAATACAACGGCTGAAGGCTCAAAAAATTTAATTCCTAACAACGGAGATAGAGGTTACTTGCAGCATGATGATGGTGGTAACTCTAATAATTTTCTTAAATCCAATGGTGTTGCTGAAGATAGGCTTTATGTATATGTGAAGGATGGAGAGCGGCTGTACTATGGCTTACGCAGAATTGTGACAAATACAGGTGGTGATCATGGCGATTTAACAATCTTGTTATATGATAGCGACAATAACTTGGTTTCGAGTCAAACTATCCTAAGAGATCAAGCATCAACTAATGATGCAACGTTTCAATCACCTCAGGATGGCGTAATTGATAGTAAAGCGGAAGCACTAGCAGGTCCTAGAGCGGTTGTAGGAGGTGCGGGATATCGAGCGCTTAGCTATCTGAATAATACAGGCACAGACCAAGCATTTTATATTGTTTTTGATCAGGGCGCTCCTGGAGCGAACAGGAAGAGTTGGTATGATATCTGGGATTTTTCTGTTTATGACAACAATGAAGAGAAGCCAGGTAGGCTTTACTGCAAAGCTTGGTCATTTACAGGTGCAGGCGATAATAATGCTCTGTCTAACGATTTTCAATTATATGCCGCCGTACCTTCAATAATCGGAGGAGCGGATGCAGGCTATTTCATCAAAGAGATTGACGTGTCGGGTATACAGCCTTTTGGTATGTTGATATATGCTAACTCAACAGGAACTGACGGTACGCAGGGAGATACCAACGGTGATGGAGATATCAACTTTCTTGATGAGCGAATGAGTCAAGAGAATAACTCTGCGAGATTAGAGTTTGATCTTTTTGTAAACAATCCGGATATCGAACTATATCCTACTTCTATTTTACCTTCAATAACCATTTCTGACGCTAACTTCTACTGTAATAGTGCCGGTAATGGAGGTGAGGGAACGATTTTTTTCAATGCGAACCAAGAAGGCTATATATCTATCATTATTGATCTGAATGGGACGAATGGATACCAACCAAATACTTCAGATGTAATTATAGAAACGCAAATCAATTCAGGAGGAAATCAGGTAGTGAGATGGGATGGCTTAGATGGAAATGACAATCCAGTTCCAAATGGGACTGATATGACCATTTCTGGCCGATTTACCTCAGGACCAGTGCATGTGCCTCTTTATGATGTAGAGAATAACAATGCTGGTATTACCATGCTCGACGTGAGGCCAAGCACGAGTTTTAATTTGATATATTGGGATGATAGTGGAATTATCGGTGGAACCATACCTGTAGTTACAGAATTGGACGGAACAAATACCTCTCAGCATATATGGAGTGGTAGTAATGAGGATCTCTTCAATACTTGGTCTTTTGGTTATTATCAGATTAGTACGCAAAATATTGCCTTTAATTACCTCTGCGATCCTGATGGCGATGGCATAGATGCGAGCGTCGACTTAGATAGTGACAATGATGGCATCACGGACGCCAATGAGGGGGTAGGTGATTTTAACTTGGATACAGATGGTGATAATATCCCAGATTATCTCGACGTAGACATAGCAGGCTTTGTCGACTCCAATGGGGATGGAGTGAATGATCAATATGATACAGACTTAGATGGTATTCCGGATGGTTTGGATCTCGACTCGGATAATGACGGCATTCCCGATATGGTCGAGAATGGTCTGGTAGATACAGACCTGGACGGAACGGTAGACAATGGAAGTGGAATTGCTGATGTGAATGCAAATGGTCTTGATGATAATTATGATGATGCGTGTACCTCTGGAACACCACCAGCAAATGTCACTGGTAATGCTACTTCGCAAACAAATAACTCTGTGGGTACTCCTGGTAATGCAACTGGCGTCACCGATGCTAATCGAGCAGAGCTAAACGCTACTACCGATTGGCTTATTCTTGATATGGGAGGAGTAATTCCATCAGGAGCTCAAATAACGATTAATTCAAGAATTAGGTCGAATGCAAATCACTCTAATCACCAAATCGGAATTAGACAATCCCTTACTGGAGTTAACGGTGATGGAATTAATTTGGAGCAATTCACGTATTCGGCTCGCGGTGTTGATCAAAATAATAATTATCTGTTAGCAAGTGATGCTAGGTATATTCATATAACGCTTGAAGTGGATGGAGGTAACCAATCTATTCAAGTTGATGGTATTGAATATAGTTATACACCTATTGATCCTAACTATTGCGGAGGTGTCATTGGTACTGCTCTTACACCAATAGATACAGATGGCGATGGTGTTGATAATTTTCTCGATTTAGATAGTGACAATGACGGAATCGTTGATGTAACGGAAGCAGGTGGTACGGCAGGAACTGATGGAAGAATTTCTGGTTTTAATGATGCGGATGGTGATGGATTAAATGATAACCAGCAGATAATAGCCTTGACAAGACCTGATACCGATGGCGATGGTATTAGAAACTATCTCGACATAGATAGTGATAATGATGGTTTGACAGATAATATTGAAAGTCAACTTTCTTCTTCATTCATCTCTCCAACAACGACTGATGCGAATGGTAATGGCCTACTCGATATTTATGACCCCAACAATGGCGGAACCCTTTTATCACCGGTCAATACTGATGGAGATGCCAATCCGGATTACATGGATACAGATGCGGACAATGATGGCGTATTTGATTTTATAGAAGGCTGGGATGCCAATAAAGATGGCTTCTCGGACTTAGACACGAATAATTCGGGCACTTTGGATGATACGGATGCTTGTGGGGCGTTTAGTTCACCAGGTTTACTTCGAACGGAAAATGCTGATTTCGAAAATGGTCTCAAAGGATTAACATCTTTTTCCGGTGACGTTCAAGTTACCAATAATGCACAAAGTGGGGATGCAGCGATTGTTGTAGGACCAGCAGCCGGTGGCACAATCATTTCTAATTTTATACCCATTGATGCAGGTGTAACACTGACACTTACTGGTCAAGCGTTCATTACTGGAGCTGTGGATTATACAGCTATCGGAATTACCTATTGGGATGCAACAAAAACAACACGACTTGCAGAACCTCAGCAAGTTATTTCTCAGACTGGAACCTATGGTGCCTTTACGGTGGCTAACGCTACCGCTCCGGCCGGAACGGCTTTTGTAGAAGTTTGGTCTTCTAAAGCAGGAGCTACGGGAACACTTAATTTTGATAATTTTTCTTTAATCAATACCGCAACCTGCGCTGGCGTCTACACTACAGACACAGATGGCGATGGTCTTTATGATATTTATGAACCATACAATGCACCACGTCAGAATACCGACAATGCTGGAGAGTCAGACTGGCAAGATAATGATGATGATAACGATGGGGCATTAACTTCAGGAGAAGATATTAACGGTAATAACAATTGGGCTGACGATTTTACTCAAGGTGGCGTGGTTATTCCTGATTATTTATTTAAAGGGGATGTAGATGGTGATGCGATCGCAGAAGAGGATGATTTAGATTCTGATAACGATGGAATATTAGATGCCACAGAGGCCAATGGAGAAGCGACTAATCCATCAGAAGATGCTGATGGCGATGGTATATTAAACTATCAAGATGCGGGTATTTCCAGCACATTGTCGGACGCTTCTGATGTCAATGGAGATGGTGTTTTTGATATATATGATACTGACCTTGATGGTATTCCAGATTTTCTCGACTTGGATTCAGATAATGATGGCATTTGGGATGCCATCGAAGCGAACAATGGGTCGGTACCATTCGGTCTTAACCAAACAACAGGACGCTTTGAATTGCAAGATCCAGACAATGACGGTCTGATGAATTACATTGATACTGATGATGTTTCAGCTGGCGGTATTTCTAGTTTGGCCAATCCTGACTCTGACGGTGATGGTATAAGAGATTATTTAGATATTGACTCTGACGGTGATGGAATCATCGATAATATTGAATCTCAAACTACTGCATCTTACGTGGCACTTAGTGGTGTAGATAGTGATAGTGATGGAATTGATGACAGTTACGACCCTACATCTGGTGGTGTAAGAATCAACCCGGTCAATAGTGATGGTTTAGATCTGCAAGATTATCTGGATTCGGATTCGGACAATGACAATGTACCAGACAACATTGAAGGCCATGATGCGAATTTTGACGGGATAGCTGATGCTACCTCCTCAGGTACTGATACAGACGGTGATGGCTTGGATGATGCTTATGATACGGATAATGGAGGAACTGCTGCGGCTCTGCAGAATACCGACGGTATAGACTTCAAGGATTGGCGTGATGATAATGATGATAACGATAGCGCGTTGACCATCAATGAAGATATCAATAACAATGGCAATTATGCTGATGATCAAACCAATGGTCAGTTGGGGAGCATTCCAGATTATTTATACAATGGCGACAAAGACAATGATGGAATCGCTGATGCTTTAGATCTAGATTCTGATAACGACGGTATTTTAGATACAGATGAGGACGGTGGAGAATCGGTAAATCCAAGCTTAGATGCTGATGGTGATGGAATTCCGAACTTTAAGGATGCCGATCTAGCAGGATTATCGTCTAATACTGATATTAATGGCGATGGTATTTTTGATGTTTATGACAAGGATTTGGATGGAATTCCGGATTTTCAAGATCTGGATTCGGATAATGACGGTATTCCAGATATCGTTGAATTAGGCGGAGTAGATGCTGATGGCAATGGTATCGCTGATAATTTGACTGACACAGACAATGATGGGCTTGTAGATTTATTTGATTCGGATAATTCAGGCACTTTGTTGACATTATTCGATACCGATGGCGATGGACTTATCAATGCTGTAGATCTTGATAGTGACAATGATGGTATCACGGATATCACAGAAGCGGGAGGTACCGATACCAATGGAGATGGAAAGGTTGACTCATCAACAGATTCTGATTATGATGGTTTGGCAGATTTAGTCGATACAGATAGTGGTGGCACAGCCTATGTTTCTATTGATACAGATAATGATGGCGTTCAAGACTATCTGGATGTAGACAGTGATAACGATGGTATTACTGATGCCGTTGAAAATGGTGCTCCTGATACAAATAATGATGGGAGAATTGATAGTTTTTCTATAGATACTGATAATGATGGTTTAGCAGATGCTGTTGATCCTGACAATGGGGGAACGAGCATAAGTTTAGCGGATACAGATAATGATGGTATTCTTGACTTTAGAGATTTAGATAGCGATAACGATGGATATCCAGATATATTAGAAGGAGGGGGAGTTGACAGCAACGGAGATGGTATTGTTGATGCTTTGCTCGATTCCGATGGTGATGGTATACCAGATGTGGCCGATGTTTCCCAAACGGGAGGAAGTGATGCTGATGGTGATGGTATTGATAATGTCGCTGATGTTGATTTTACTGGTGGCAATGACACGGATGGAGATGGTATTGACAATAATTTTGACCCGGATATAGACGGAGATGGCTTTGACGATACAACCGAAGCAAATCCATATTCACTCATTGATAAAGACGCTGACGGAAACCTTGGATTCCGTGACCTAGACAGTGATAATGATGGTATTGTTGATGTTATCGAGTTTGGGCAGTCGGCTGATCCTGCAACAGGAACTATAGCTGGCTTTTTGGATAGCAATAATAATGGTTGGAATGATACCCAAGAGTCAACACCGATAACTCCCCCGGATTCCGATGGGGATGGAATCAGAGATTTTAATGATATCGACTCTGATAATGATGGCATTGTGGATAATTACGAGGCGCAAACAAAGGCTACCTATGTAGGATTGTCAGGGACTGATTCAAATCAGAACGGCCTGGATGATGTGTATGATCCTAATGCTGGAGGTACCTTAATTACGCCTGTCAATACAGATGCCGCTACGGTAGCAGATTACTTAGATACGGATGCTGATAACGATGGGGTAGTTGACAATATAGAAGGTGATAATGCCACTAAATCGTTATACGCAGGCTGGGATACTGGCAACAATAATGATATTACCGATGAGACAGGCTATAATTTAGATTCTGATGAAGATGGGCTATGGGATGTGTTCGATAATGTAGCTTCATCAGGTAATAACAATGTCACTGGATCATCTTCTGCAGTACAGGATACCGACAAAGACGGGCTTTGGGATTTCCAAGATGTTGATGATGATAACGACGGTTTTTTGACATCAGCGGAGAGCACTACAGCTATCGCAGATCCAAATGGTGTTATTCCTGATTATTTATTTGGAAATCCTGATTCTGATGGCGATGGAATTAATGATAACGTGGATTTGGATAGTGACAATGACGGTTTAGCAGATGTAAATGAAGCAGGAAACTCAGGTGTGGATCCATCAGGAGATATTGATGGAGATGGACTCATGAACTTCGAAGATTCTGACATGGATGGGGATGGACTTGCCAATACCGCTGATACTGATGCAGATGGTAATAGTGTAACTGATACATGGTCAAAAGCGGACAGTAATGGAGATGGTGTTCTTGACGTATTCGATAAGGACAAAGACGGAATACCAAACTTTAGAGATCGCGATTCGGATAATGATGGTATAGCGGACGTAATAGAGTTGGGGCTGACTGATGCTAATGAAGATGGCACCCTTGATGAAGGTTCTGGAATTACGGACGTCAATACTAATGGTCACGATGACAGGTATGAGACAGGTACAGTAATTGAGACCTTTGCAGCCCTTATTTCCAGTTCAGGTACTGTTACCTCACCAGCAAACGCAGTAGGAGGAGACGATGATGCCGTTGCTACGCTTGGTGCAAATGGAACCATCGTGCTCGACTTTGGCGTGTTGATAGATCAAGGCTCGACGGTTACTTTAAATATGTACCGAGACAGTAATAACGGTAGCGTAGGTTACACTATTGATTATTCTACTGATAACGCAACTTGGACAAATTTCACTACCGATACTGGTTTAACAGCCCAAGGAACTACAAACACAGTAAACGTTACGCTCTCGGCTAGTGCAGCCAGATATGTGAGGGTTATTCGGGCATCAGGCAATAGAAATATAGCTTTCGATTATGGATTTGTATCCTTACTTGCTTTGGATTCCGATGGCGATGGAATTGCAAATCTTTATGATCTCGACTCAGATGACGATGGAATCACTGATAATGTCGAAGGACAACCAAGCGGCTCATTCGTGGCAGCTCAGATAGGAGATGCAGACTCAGACGGAATATTGAATGTATATGATGAGACCTTTGCCATTGGCAATGCGATAGCTCCTCAAAATACAGACGGTACAGATAATCCTGATTATTTGGACTTAGACTCAGATAATGACTCGGTAAGCGACCTCATTGAAGGTTGGGATGGTGACAGTAATGGATTTGCTTCTTGGGATACCGACGGAGACAATGACGCAACGGATGAGGCGGGCTACAATAATGACAATGACGCTGATGGTATAAAATATTTGTTCGATAGCTTTAATGGGCTAGGGAATATCAATAACATCAATGGTTCTAATCAAAGTCTTCAGGATACAGACTCGGACGCCATTCCTGATTTCCGTGATATCAATGATGATGGAGACAATAATAATACCATCGACGAGGATAATAACTCGAATGCCAACTTTGCTGATGACTTTACTCAAGGAGGAGGCGCGATACCCGATTATTTATATCGCCCGGATGCCGACTTAGATGGTATTGATAATAATGTGGACCTTGATGCCGACAATGATGGAATCCTGAATACCGACGAATACGATGGCGCAACTTATGCGACAGCAGGTGATGGTCCTTTTGATGATGACGATGCTGATGGTCTTTATAATTACCTAGATGCTGATGCAACCAACTTTACTGATGCCAACAATGATGGTGTGGATGACCGTGTTGATAAAGACAGAGATGGTGTTCCGAACTTCTTCGATCTTGATTCAGACAATGACGGTATTTTAGATGCCATTGAAGCTAATGATGGATTGCTGCCTATTATTGGAGGCTTTGATCAAAATACTGGAAGATTTAGTGGCACAGATTCAGGTCCAGCTGATGGTTTGGTTGATGTTTTGGCTGGCACGCCATTAGCTAAAGGCAACTTAGACGGTGATGCACTAGATGATTATCTAGATATTGATTCAGATAATGATGGACTTACCGATAATGTTGAAGGTCCGACTACAGCAAACTACGCCGTACCTACAGGAATTGATACCGATGGTGATGGCATTGATGATAGATACGATCCAGACAATGGAGGAACTGTCATCATACCTACTAATACGGATGGAACTGATGAGCCTGATTATCGAGATACAGATAGCGATAATGATACCAATACTGCATTTATTGTTGGTGATATCATTGAGGGCTATGATGCAAATAGAAATGGCTTCAGCGACTTAGATACAGATTTGGATGGCTTATTGTCCGATCAAAATGGATATAACATAGACACAGACAATGACGGACTATGGAATCTTTTTGATACATTTTCAGGTCGTGGAGTGAATAATATTGTAGGAACCAGAGCAAACCTCCAAGACACAGATGGTGATGGAATCTTGGATTTTAGAGATACGGATGACGATGCAGATGCAATTACCACTGCTGTTGAAGATGTAAATGGTGATGGAAACTGGACCAATGATAAAGTCCAGGGCGGAGGTGCAACTCCCGATTATTTATACTTCAACGATTCAGATAATGACAGGATTGCTGATGGACAAGATGCTGATGGTGACAATGACGGAATACCTGATAGTAACGAGTATGACAATACTGTTTATAGAAACCCTTTTGGCGATCAAGATGCAGATGGAGTATTTAATTTCAATGACTCGGACAATCCAACTGACTTATCATCTAACCCTTTGACAGATACTAATTCTGACGGTATTTGGGATGAATATGACTGGGATTTAGATGGTGTACCAAACTTCTTCGACTTAGACTCTGATAACGATGGTATCCCGGATATCATTGAAGCGGGTGGTGTAGATACGGATAATGATGGAAAAGTAGACGGAACCACAGATAGCGATGGTGATGGAATTTTTGATAATGTAGACGTGGATAGTGCACCTGGAAATGGTGGTAGCGGCGTTGATACGGATGGTGATGATATTGATGATACTTTTGATGTTGACTTAACAGGTGGTACAGACGCTGATGGCGATTCAATTGATGATGATTATGATCTGGATACCGATGGGGATGGCGTTATCAATACGATCGATCCTGATGAAGGAGGAACCGCTTTAGAGAATGGTGATTTTGATAATGACGGACTGAAAAATGTTTTTGACTATGATGCTGATAATGATGGTATATTAGATATTATCGAAGCAGGAGGAGCAGATTTTGACGGTAATGGTATACTTGATGCTTTTGGCGACACAGACGGTGATGGATGGGGTAATTCAAGGGACTCTGATAACGGAGGAACAGCATTTACTTATCCAAATACAGATGGTACTGGCGGAGCTAACTATTTAGACATTGACTCTGAAGGTGATGGTAATTATGATTGGAATGAAGGGTTTGATGACAATGAAGATCTTTCTCATATAAGTGATTACGCAGCACGAATAGCGGCTTACAATAGCACTACTTCCTCTACTAATTATTCTACTGCTGATGGAAATGCGAATTCAATTCCTGACTATTTAGATGATGCGGACGGAGACAACTGGCCAAACCTATTGGATCCGGATAATGCAACCTATTATTTAGATACAGATCAAGATGGTATTATCAATCTTTTCGATATTGATCAAAACGGTAATTTTTATGGCAATGTGAGCGGAGTGCCCGACAATGACGAAGATAATGTGGCCAACGTGCTGGATTTAACCGATATTCCATTGCCATTAAATTTCTTAGCATTTACCGGTCGATTTGAAGACGGAAAAGTAAAACTTGAATGGTCAACGAGTGATGAAATCAACGTTAGCCATTTTGAGATCCTCCATGGTTATCAAAGCAAAGACCTAGAGGCTGTGGGTACTGTGAAGGCCAACAATGTGGAGGGCAAACACACTTATCAGTTTGAACATAATAGTGTAATCAATGGATATCATTATTATCAAATCAAAGAGATAGACTATGATGACCATACATCCTATACACAGATAATTCTTGTGGAGATCAATGCGAGCAATATAAGTTGGTCAGTTTATCCAAATCCAACTTCTCGATTGTTACATATTGAAACCAACGTGGAATTGACTGGCTTTACCCTGAAAGTCGTGGATATGACTGGTAGAGCACTGAAAGTCTATACTTATAGTGAGCCTAGGAATACTGTGGAGATTGACGTCTCTGACTGGAATGTTGGGTTATACCAATTGATACTTGAAACTCCATCAGGCCAAAAAGTAATAAGGGTGATGAAAAATTAATCATCAGAGGTTAAAGTCTAGGACTTTGAAAATAAAAAAGGGTGAACCGACTAGTTTGGTTCACCCTTTTTTTAATTGACTACTTCTAATGCGAATCAATTAAACTCCAGATGCCTATTTAGACTTTCTTCTAATGAGATAAAAGTTTCAGTTCTTTCAATGCCATCAACCTTCTGAATTCTATCGTGAAGAACATCTTTTAGATGTTTGGTATCCTTACAATGAATTTTTATGAAAATATTATAATTACCAGTGGTATAGTGAATCTTCACGATTTCATGAATTTTCTTCAATTGAGTTACAACTGCATCATACAACGAGCTTTTTTGAAGGTATATTCCCATGAAACAAGTAACATCATAATTCAATTTTGAATAATCCATTTTTAAGGTTGTTCCTCGAACCACACCCATTTCTTCCAGTTTTTTCATCCTTACATGGACGGTTCCACCTGATACAAACACCTTTTTAGCCACTTCTGTGTACGGTAACTTGGCATCTTCCATCAAAAGATTGAGGATTTTCAGGTCAATATTGTCAATTTCATAATTCTTGCTCATTTCTCGAAGGCTTTTTTTTAAATACGCAACAGAACCTTATCAATATTAGATGAGGTATAAATATTCATCAAATTTATTAAAAAATTTTTAAAAAAACCTAGAGTCTGTTAGTTTTGAGTCATCAAATAAAGCAAAAGGCTTTTTTTACATACTGTAGGGTGATGAAATTGGCAGACATGCCCTCCTGTCTCGGGGGTGGAGATAAAGGATAAAGTCTGGTCTCCTTCACGATAACGAGTTCAATCTGATTGATCTTGTTATCGTGAAGACCAGAGCTAACTGCTCCGTGGAGGTTCGAATCCTTCTCCTACAGCCATCATTTTTGGGTTAATGTTGTTTATTTGAATTAGGTCGTTGTAGGGGTGCAACGGCCTTTTTCTTTTTAAACCCATTTTTCTTCGAAACTTCTGGTTTTAATGTCGGTTTTAGGTGTGGCGAATCATTGCTTCATTTTATATTTATCCATTATTAACCCTATAAAAGATGATGAATAAGCAACCTTGGATTGAAAATTACCCTGCGGGGGTACCTAAAAGTATTGATTCAGATAGATATACGAGCCTTCCTGATATGTTTTCAGAGGCGACCAAAAAGTATTCTGGTCGACCATCTTATGAAAACATGGGCAAGGTTATTTCTTTTGCTGAACTGGATGATTTGTCTAATAAGTTTGCTTCCTATCTACAAAATGTACTAAAACTCGTTCCTGGGGATAAAATAGCGATACAGCTGCCAAATATCCTTCAGAATCCTGTCGCCATGCATGGAGCATTGAAGGCTGGGCTCGTCGTAGTAAATACGAATCCATTGTATACTCCCTCAGAAATGAAACATCAATTCAATGATTCCGGGGCTAAGGCAATTGTGATCGTGACGAATTTTGCATGTAATCTCGAAAAGATTTTGTTGGAGACTAAGATCGAACATATTGTGATTACTGAACTTGGCGATCTCATTGGCGGGCTCAAGGGATCTATTGTGAACATTGCGGTCAAGTATTTCAAAAAAATGGTACCTCCATTCAGTTTGCCCAAAGCTGTCAAACTTAAAGATGCGCTCAATCAAGGAGCTAAACATACATTTGTGCCTCCAACGATAAAGCCGGAGGATTTAGCTTTTCTACAATACACAGGAGGGACTACAGGCGTATCTAAGGGCGCTATGCTTACACATAGAAACTTGATAGCTAATTTGCAGCAAATAGAAGCTTGGCTGAAACAAACTGAAATAAAGGAGGGCACAGAGATCTTTATTGCGGCATTGCCATTGTACCATATTTTCGCTTTGAATGCTCATGGCCTATTGCCCATGAAAATAGGCGCTAAAAACATACTCATTACCAATCCTCGGGATATGCCTGGTTTCGTAAAGGAATTAAAGAAGCATCCTTTTACACTTATAACTGGTATCAATACCCTGTTTAATGGCCTTTTGAACACCAAAGGTTTTGATGAGATAGATTTTAGCACGGTTAAGATAGCCTTAGCGGGTGGTATGGCGCTACAAAGAGCAGTTTTTGATAAGTGGGAAAAAGTAACTGGAATGAAAATAGCTGAAGCCTATGGGCTTACAGAGACCTCTCCAGCCTTATGCATTAATCCGATGGGTGATGGAAATCAGGCAGGGACTATTGGCTTACCTTTGCCAGAAAGTGATGTCACGCTATTGGACGATGATGGAAAAGAGGTAGCCGTAGGAGAAAAAGGCGAATTGTGCGCAAAAGGGCCTCAAATTTTTTCCGGTTATTGGCAAAGACCCGAAGAGTCAGAACAATGCTTTATTAATGGATACTTTAAAACAGGAGATATAGCCACCATGACGGAACAAGGCTATTTCAAAATAGTAGACCGCAAGAAAGAAATGGTGTTGGTCTCAGGGTTCAACGTTTACCCGAATGAAGTGGAAGACGCCATTGCATCACATCCTAAGGTGCTGGAAGTGGGTGTTATAGGTGTACCTGACCCTAAATCAAACGAAGCTGTGAAAGCATACATTGTGAAAAAAGACGAAACCTTAACTGCAGATGACATTAAAGCGTTTTGTCGTGAAAGGCTCACTCCATATAAGTGTCCTAAACACGTTGCTTTTATCGATGAACTGCCAAAGTCTAACGTTGGGAAAATTCTGAGGAGAGTCATCAAAGAGGCTGACCTTAAGGAAAATACCTACGAATAGGAGTAAAGTTATTTGTTAAACCGATAATTAGTTCCAAGAACTGTATAAGGGATGATCAGATCTATGAAGCCTTCTGAATAGGAACCAATTTCATAGTTATTATAAAAAAGCACCAGACCTTGGTTATTAAATCCAAATTCTTCTGGAAGGGTAAACGAGTTGTTGTCGAAAATATAGCCTGCGTCAGCCAGGCTTTTTTCTTCACTCATTTTTAACAAAGATCTAAATTCCTTTTCGGCAGTGACTTTTAGTTGCTCTTCGTCGTAAAAAAAGAAGCTCAAGTCATTGACTTCTTCGGCTGAACTATTGTAATTGTTAAAAGCCACCTCCGTATTTGCGTGAGCGCCACCTGTGTAACTGACTGTCGTTATTTTTAACGAAACAAAGTCTTGGTGCTGATGTGTCATTTCGCAAAGAATATCCACGTACCACTTCGATTTCACTTCTGGAAATTCTTTAGTAAAATCTTCATATCCCTGAATGAATTTTGCCGCTAAGGTTTCAATAGACTCACTTTTTGATGCCTTCATGACATAATTTGAAATTTGACTTTGAATAGCGGTCTGAATCTGATCATTCAACCTTTCAGCGAAAGGTGAATTGCCATTGAACGAAGGATAGCTAATAGTCACCTTTGAGCAATCATTTTCACCACAATTACTTTCCAAAAGCTCAAATTTGCTGTTTTCGAAAGAGGTGTTTATGCCTGTTTTAGTATCCTTATTTGGCTTTTCCTTTTCCTTTTTGGAATCAACGCAAGCTGTGAGTATTAATAGAATAAATAGGACTGTCTGACTTAGGTTATGACGCATAAAGCTAAAAGTGCATTAAAAAATGGTTGTATTTACTTTCTTTGCGAAAAAATACAAAATTAGAGAAATGAAATTTAAATTTTCAGGGCTTATATTAATGTTGGTTAGTCTAAGTATCACAGCTCAAAACAACGACACCACCTATTGGTCTAAAGGTGGATTAAATAGTTTGACATTTTCACAAGTATCATTGACGAATTGGGCCGCCGGTGGGCAAAGCTCTGTCGCTATCAATGGTTCCTCAGCACTTTTTGCCAATTATAAAAGGGATAGAACCTCATGGGACAACTCTTTGAATATTGCTTACGGCATAATTCAGCAGGGGGATGCGGACTTTACAAAGTCAGATGATCTTTTGAATTTTGTGACCAAATATGGTTATCAAATTAAAGAAGGCAACACTCAGTGGTTTTTTAGTGGTATTCTTGATTTGAGAACACAGTTTACTAAAGGGTATGCAACACCCGCACAAGACAGTGTCATTTCGACATTTTTAGCCCCAGGTTATTTACTTATTGGAGCGGGTATTGATTTCAAACCAAGCAAGAAATTGTCTATGAACTATGTGCCAGTTACCGGTAAATTTACTTTTGTAACCAGTCAGGCATTGGCTGATGCAGGCGCTTATGGAGTTGCTCCGGGAAAAAATGCAAGAGCTGAGCTAGGGTCATACCTCAGGTTCGTATTTAAAGATGAAATACTGGAAAATGTGAATTTGGAGTCACGGTTAGAGCTTTTTTCAAATTATATTGAAAATTTTGGAAATATTGATGTCAACTGGCAGAATGGATTAGTGATGAAGGTAAATAAGCTATTAACGGCTAATTTCTTTACTCAGTTGATATATGATGATGATATTGACATAGAAATTGACAATAACAATGATGGTGTTATTGATGAGAAAGGCCCTCGAGTTCAATTCAAAAGCGTATTGGGCATTGGTCTTGCTTGGAATATCGGCGATTCAAAAGACAAATAAATGAGATAGCAACGTTCACCGATTAATCAAGGGGATTCGTCTAAATCCTTATGGCAAATAGTGAATGCAACTTTATATTCGAATCATAGAATTTGGGTGTTAGATAAGGCCTCTCTTTTTGAGGGAGGTCTTTTTTTATGTTTATTCCATGTTCCCCAATTCTTTAATACATTCTATTTTTTCTTCTAAGTCTTTTGAATTCCTTTGTGGCTTATGAAAAGACTTTTTTTTTCAGCTTCTTTCTTTTTTATATCTCTCTCGGGATTTTCTCAAAAAACGGTTGAGCATCAAGATTTACTCTGGTTAAAATATTCAGCGAATTATAAATTCAGCGATCAGTGGTCATTGAACTATTTTATCGAAGATAGAAACTACACCAAAGACTTTCGGTCCAACCATTTTATCAATTCTATAACGGCGAAAAGGAAACTTAAGAATGACTGGAGCTTAGGATTGGGTTATTTGTATTTTATTCTTACACTCCCACAAGATCCTGATGTTGAAAACACTTTTACAAGGCCGGAACATCGGCCGTTTCAATACTTGTCCTATAAGCAGTCATTATCGCAGAAATGGAGTTTTGGATTGAGGTATCAGTTAGAGCAACGTTTTAGGCAAAACTCAGATGCAGTAGGCAGACTGCCCGGGTATAATACTGAAATCAGAATCAGACAAAAAGCCAGCCTTATATATGAGATTTCTGATAAGTTGGATGCCGCCTTATACGATGAGATCATGATCCATTTCGGCGAAAATGTATCTACCAATACTTTTGATCAGAATCGATTATCCTTAGGGTTGAATTGGCAGGTGATGGAAAAAATAAACCTAGGAATGAGTTATATTCACTGGTATCAGCAGCGAGGTAATGGTGAGTCTTATTATCAAAGAGATATTATCAGTTTGGCAGTGAATCACCAATGGAATTAGTTTTAGCTCGTAGTTTCTTGAAAAATATGAACATCTCTTTGAGGAAATGGGATTTCGACGTTTTCTGCCTTAAACCTTTTAAAGATTTCAAAATATAATTCGCTTTTCAGTACTCTTGGCTTATCCGTGTGTGTTGAAGTCCATACTGCTAGGTAAAAATTGAGCGAGCTATCTCCATATTCATCAAAAAGAACTGCCGGGCTCGGCGTTTTGAGAATGAATTCGTTCTTATCAGCCACTTCCAATAATAACCGTCGGATATGTTCTGGATCTTCTTTGTAACTCACACCAACTGGAATTCGAAAGCGAATGTTTCGATCGTTGTGACTCCAGTTGATCACCTTGGAGGAAATAAATTCTGAATTGGGAACAATGATAGAAATGTTGTCATTTGTAAGAATTTGAGTTGCACGAAAAGAAATGCTCATAACATCTCCCTGTACATCTCCAACATCTATTCGATCTCCAACTTTTATAGGTTTTTCAAACAGAATAATAATTCCAGAAATGAAATTATCAGTGATATTTTGTAAACCAAAACCAATACCTACGCCCAAAGCACCTGCAAGCAAGCTTAAAGCGCTCATATCTATGCCAGCTGTTTGCACAATGACAATAGCTCCTACGATAATAATGACAAAACGTGTAATTGTTCCAATAGAAGCGCGTGCACCAATCTCAATATTGGCCTTGGCCAATACTTTATGAATTAAAAGTTTTTTGATTCTGCCCGCTACGAAAATGAGTAGGAAGAAGGAAAAAAAGAAATAGATTATTGTTGTAAGGCTGATAGGACTTTCACCAAGATCAAACAAAGATGTTGAAAACAAGACTTTGATTCTATCGAAGTTCTCTACTAAGAAGTCCCATATACTTTCTGCAATGTTGTCCATGGTTATTGTAATTTATGAAGGTATCAGCAATGAGCCATCTCCATAACTCAAAAATCTGTAATCATCTCGTAAAGCTTCTTTATAGACTTTACGCCAATCCTCACCGATAAAAGCAGAAATCAACACAATTAACGTAGACTCGGGCATGTGAAAATTGGTGATTAGTCCCTTGCAAACTCTAAACTTATATTTTGGAAAAATCATGATTTGAGTAGCTCCTTGGAGCACTTCGAGATTTCTCATTTCCATATAGGAAATAATTTCTGACATACTTTCAGCCAAGGTTAGACTTTCATGATCGTAGGGGAAAAGCTTGGGGATGAAAAAATCAGCGTCTGGGTTATTAGCCAGCAATGCGCCGTACCAATAAAGGCTTTCTAAAGTACGCATACTTGTGGTGCCTACAGCTATGATATTTGTGGCGTTGATAATATTAAGAATATTCGCTTTCGTGACAATGATTTTTTCTTCGTGCATCGGGTGTGCCATCACGTCACTGGTTTTTATTGGCTGAAAAGTGCCCGCAGATACGTGTAATGTGAGGAAATCGCGTTGAATGTTTTTTTGGTCGAGCCGTTGAAGTAGGTCTTCTGTAAAATGCAAACCTGCAGTTGGCGCAGCTACTGCACCTTCATTTTTAGAATAAACTGTTTGATATCTGGGCACATCTTCGTCTGTGGCTTCTCTGTTGAGGTATGGAGGCAATGGGATTTTTCCAATCATTGACAAGAGTTCGGAAAAGACAATATCGCCATCCCATCTGAAAAGTACCTTGTCCTCTGAGTCGCGGTAAATGTCGACTTCAATCTCGTCAATTTCGAGCGTGATACTGGTGTGTATTTTCCATTTTTTAGCATTACCTATCATACATTTCCATTCGCAAACACTCTTTGCGTTCATCACTTGCTCGTGAGATCCTGAAGCTATCGGCTCAAGCAGAAAAATCTCAATTCTGGCTCCAGTAGGTTTGTGCACAATGATTCTCGCAGGAATTACCTTGGTATCGTTAAACATCATCAAAGAACCCTCGGGAATTATCTCATCGAGCGTTTTGTATTGATGATGGCTAATTTCTCCTTTGTTGTAAAAAAGTAACTTTGAAGAGGATCGATCTGCCAGCGGATGTTTTGCTATTCTATCTGCTGGTAAATCATAGGAAAATTGGTTTAAATTCAAACCTTCTGCCGACATTCTTATTTTATAGCTATGTTAAAACTCGAATATAAAAACTACCAACTGGATTTTAAGTTTGAAGCAGGAACTTCTCGCGGAAAACTTCGCGAACATCCAATTTGGATTTTGAAAATTGCCGATAATGCTCATACGGCAATTTCAGGTTATGGAGAGGCAGCTCCATTGTCGGGGTTAAGCCCGGAGAGTTTTGAGGAGGTAGGAGATAAGCTAATCACAGTTGCAAAAGATATTCAACAATATGATTTGCCAAAAGATGAACATCAAGTTTTTCACATTGTAAACCAGCTCGTAAGTCAGGAATTTCCTTCGTTGGTTTTTGGTCTTCAAGTGGCTTTGTTAGATCTTCTCCACGGTGGTAAACGCAAAATATTCAGCAATGATTTTTTTGAAGAAAAAAGAAACCTAAAAATCAATGGCTTAATATGGATGGGAGATCCTGAGTTCATGAAATCTCAAATAGATGAAAAGTTGGATGCAGGGTTTAAGTGCATTAAAATAAAAGTAGGAGCTATAGATTTTGAGGAAGAACTTAAAATCATCGAATATCTGAGAACAAAATCTCCAAAAGCCATCATCAGGTTAGATGCCAATGGTGGTTTTGCCAATAATGAAGTATTCAAGAAGCTCAATACATTGAGTCAATATGACATTCATTCCATAGAGCAGCCTATTTTGCCGGGTCAGTTTGAAGCCATGCAGTTGATTTGTCAAAAATCCCCTATTCCAATAGCCTTTGATGAGGAGCTAATCCTTGTAAAAGGAAAGTCAGCCAAGCTCGAATTGCTCAAATATACCAAGCCAAGTTTTCTTGTATTGAAGCCAACATTACTCGGAGGGATACAAGAAACAAGAGAGTGGATGGAACTTGCCAATATGATGCAGGTGAGCTGGTGGATGACCTCAGCGCTAGAGTCGAATATTGGTTTAAATGCCATAACGCAATTTGCTGCACAGTTTGAAAGCCCGATGCATCAAGGACTGGGCACAGGGTCACTCTACCATAATAACATCAAAAGTCCATTGGCTATACACGGTGAGTATTTGACTTATGACGCCAAATATGGGTGGGACATTCCCGAGATTTAAGTCGATGGAGATTTTATCTCTGCTTTTGCGTATAGCTTAAATACCACTAAGCTCAAAAAAGAAAGCGATCTTTGCGGCAATATAGCACGAGCACATGATCAAAAACCACCAAGAGATACTCCAAAAACTACAAATAACTTCGCTTAATCCGATGCAGGAAGCGGCAAGCGAGGCGATCAATAGTCACCAGGAAGTGATCATTCTTTCCCCAACCGGTTCAGGAAAAACATTGGCTTTTCTATTGCCTATACTCGAAGGGCTTCAAAATGATACCGAGGAAATTCAGGTTTTGATTATTGTACCAACAAGAGAATTGGCCTTGCAAATAGAACTAGTCCTGCGCGATATAGGTACAGGCCATAAGGTCAACGCCATTTATGGCGGTCGGGCGGGAGCTAAAGACAAAGAAGACCTGCAGCATCTGCCATCGATTCTTATTGGCACTCCCGGACGTATTGCCGACCATCTGCACCGGGGAAGTTTTAAATCCCGAAATATCAACACTTTGGTGCTTGACGAATATGACAAGTCGCTGGAGATTGGTTTTGAGCCGGAGATGAAAGAAATTTTGGAATCCCTTCCCGGATTAAAAAAGAAAATATTGACTTCTGCCACTCAAAAAGTCAGAATCCCCGCTTTCGTAGAAATGAATAATCCCATAACCATCAATTTTCTTGGGGATGGTGTACCGAGGTTAAGAATAGAAAAATTCACCTCCTCTGAGCGTAATAAATTCAAAGCTTTAACCGAATTGCTCGCTAAAATTGGCGATCAGCCGGGTATTGTTTTTTGTAATCAAAAAGATACGCTGGATGAAGTAAGTCATTTGCTTAAAAAGCAGAGCACAGCTTTCGGCCCATTTCATGGTGGAATGGAGCAAAGAGACCGGGAGCGATCATTGATCAAGTTTAGAAACGGGACACATAGATTGTTAGTAGCGACAGACTTGGCCGCTCGCGGTATTGATGTCTCTGCCTTAAAATTCATTCTGCATTTTGATATGCCGCAGCGGGAACAAGAGTTTACGCACCGTAATGGCAGAACAGCACGCATGCACAACGATGGCACAGCCTACATTCTCGCCACGGCGGGCAGCCGCTTACCAGAATATTTGGACAATGCAGAAATTCATGATTTCGAAGAAGTAGACCATACCACTCATCCCAAGTGGAGCACATTGTATGTTTCGGCAGGCAGAAAAGACAAGGTTTCCAAAGGTGATATAGCCGGAACGTTTATTAAAAAAGCGGGTTTGGAAAAAGAGGATATTGGCGTAATCGAAGTAAAGCAAGATTGCGCATTTGTGGCTGTATCTCAAACCAAAGCCAAATCAGTCATCGATTCACTAAACAATACCCACATCAAAAAAAGAAAGATTCGTATTTCTGAGGTTTGATTTAATCAAAGAAATCAAAGCAAAATGGTGTTGGGTTGTCAATCACTTTTGAATTGATTTTTTAGTTGCTTATGCTTAAAGGGACTTAGAGCTGAACTTCAAATTATCTCGTTATTTTACCGCTGATCATATTCTTGTAAACAATCTGTAGCGTCGGAGATTATATTGGCTTTCATCCAAACCAAAAAACCTACTTATGAAAAGAATATTGACGCTGGTGTTCATCGTGCTATTCACGATCACTCACGTGCTGGACACTACAGCACAATCGAAGAAAAAGAAAAAGAAGAATAAAAAATCTGACGAAACAGAGACACCAAAGAAAGAAGATAAGGATGCCTTGAAGACTTACGACAAAGTCATCACCGATAAGGCAGAGTCACAGACTGGACTTATCGATATTCACAAGGTGGGAGACAAGTATTACTTTGAGATGTCCAATGATCTCTTGGAAAAGGAAATACTCATAGTAAGTAGAATCTCGGGTCATGTGAAAGGCCTCAATTTTGGTGGAGCTGGAATGAAATCTCGTCCGCAGCAAGTCGCAAGATTTCAGCGAATAGATCGCAAGATTTTGATGAGATCGGTCTCCTATAACAGCGTAGCAGACGAGGATTTGCCGATCTACACTTCTGTGAAAAACAACAATTTCGAGCCAGTCATACAGGTTTTTGATTTAGAGACGATCTCGAAAGATAGTTCTTCGGTGGTTTTTGAGGTAAGTGATCTTTTTACACAAGATGTCGCCATGATAGGTGCTTTAAGCGAAAGCCAAAGAAAAGATTTCAAGGTAAGTGGATTGGATAAATCCAGATCGCTGATCACAGGAATGAAAGCTTTTCCAGAAAATATTTTGGTAAAGCATATTCTCACTTATAAGGGAGGTGGTGAGTTGCCGGATAACCGTTTAACAGGGACGCTTTCCATTGGAATGACCCAGTCTTTCATTCTCCTTCCGGAAAACCCAATGGTGCCGCGCTACTATGACGAAAGAGTCGGCTATTTTTCAGTGCAGCAAATAGATTACGGTACTGACGAGCAGCGAGCGGCTAAGCGTAGATACATTACAAAGTGGAGACTAGAGCCAAGTGACTGGGAAGCATATAACCGAGGAGAGCTGGTAGATCCGGTAAACCCGATTGTCTATTACATTGATCCAGCTACGCCTACCAAATGGGCGAAATATATCAAGCAAGGGGTGGATGATTGGCAAAAAGCCTTTGAGAAGGCAGGTTTTAAAAATGCAATTAGAGGAGAGTATGCACCTACAGATGATCCTGACTGGAGCCCAGAGGATGTTCGATACTCTGTGATTCGATACATCGCCACGGATATTCAAAATGCCCAAGGGCCGCATGTACACGATCCAAGAACTGGAGAGATTTTAGAAAGTGATATTCTTTGGTATCACAACATCATGAATCTTCAAAGAAACTGGTATTTCTCGCAGACCGCTGCTGTGAATCCGGAAGCGCAAGCACCCCAATTCAAAGATGAGATAATGGGCGAACTCGTACGTTTTGTAGCAGCGCACGAAGTAGGTCATACATTGGGTCTGCCTCACAATATGGGTTCTAGTGTGGCCTATCCGGTGGACTCTTTGCGTTCACCTACTTTCACGAGTACCCACGGTACAGCACCGTCTATCATGGACTATGCTCGCTTCAACCACATCGCACAGCCAGGTGATGGTGTGACCAATTTCATTCCTATAGTAGGAGAGTATGATGACTGGTCTATCATGTATGGCTATAAAAGGATTGATAATATCGCTACTCCGGATGAGGAGAAAGCGATTATTAATAGCTGGGTTCTGGAAAAAGCGGGCAAGCCAGAGTTTAGATACGGACGACAGAGAGGTCGTTCACCATTGGATCCTACAGCACAAACGGAAGATCTTGGTGATGATGTGATGAAAGGTGGAGAACTCGGTATCGCCAACCTCAAAAGGATCATGGTGAACTTAGAAAAATGGAGTACGACTGAAGGTAAAAACTATGATGACCTTCAGGAAATGTACGAAAGTCTGTATGGCCAGTTCTACAAATATTCGGGACATGTAGTTTCGTATATCGGTGGTGTGACCGAAAACTTCAAAACAGCTGAGCAAGACGGAGTAGTTTATGAACACGCATCAAAGGCCGATCAAGGTAGAGCTACAGCATGGTTAAACAAGAACCTATTCGAAACGCCAACTTGGATGATAGACCCACAGATCTTGGCCAAGTTTGAGCCAAACGGTAGCCTTGCGCGTATTGGTCGGATTCAGACCGGCATGCTCAAAAGAGTCATGGATGGAGAGAGACTGATGCGATTGGTGGAAAATGAAGCGCTTAATGGATCGGATGCCTACTCGGTTTCTTCCTTATACGATGATCTAAGAAAAGGTATTTTCTCTGAGCTACGTTCAGGAAAGGCCATCGACACTTATCGTAGAAATCTGCAGAAAAATTATATTTCAGCTGTTGGTGAGTTGATCAATACGAAAGAGGAAGCATATCAAAATTCAGATATACCATCAGTATCTAGAGCCAACTTGGTATCGCTTAGGTCTGAGATCTCAAGAGGGCTGGCAAGACAGTCTGGTATTTCTTACAATCACCTGAAAGACTGTATCAGCAGGATAGACGAAGCTTTAGATAAAGAAGATTAAGTCATTTTGATAACTATAAATGAAAACCGATCGGCCAAACCGATCGGTTTTTTTATGAATTTATATGGCTAAAATCAATTGGCGTCATTTGGGTAAAGTGATCGATCATTTGAATAATCAATATTGCCCACTCAAGATTGAAATCAATAATTTTCAGGAAGTAATTCTTGTTTACATAGCATTCATGAGATATTTAACAAATGAGTGTCTTGAAGATATTCAGAGCCGGTAAAAAAAAGTATAGTTTTCTAAATAGCTTCGATATAATTCCCAAACCACAATTTTTTTGATGCATTGGCCTAGCGATTTTTTTAATCTTGACGACTAATCTTCCTTTCGGTTTATTGTCTTCCAAGTCTTGAGGAGCTTTTGCAACTTCATCTAATCGACATACTTTATCGATTTTTAATTTGATATTTCCTCGTTCTATGTCATCAATAAATTCTTGAAACACTTCTTTAGAAAGGTTTTTCGATTCGCCTATATACACCTTAAGCCGAACTAATAATGGAAAGTCTCCCATAGGAATGAACTCCTTCATTGTCCATTCGCTTCCTAAAATTCCTGTTATACAGATCATTCTTTTTGTACCAATACATTTCAGAGAACCCTTCCATGCTCTGGTTCCTATCAGTTCAAGAACCTTATTCACTCCCATTGGATAAATCTTCTTAAGCGCGTTCTTTCTTCTGGGGCTTCATCCTTAATTAAATCTAACCTGCCAGCAAAGAATAGCATAGCGGAGGTGTATAGAGGAGCCATTGATATTCACATCGACTAGTCGTAAGTTGATACTTTTTTTTGATGGTGATAAGTGACTGGTCTTACAATGTTGTGCTTATTCACAAGATAATTGCTTTTCATTTTTAAGGCGGAAAGTACATGAGTATCTCTTTTGGCACCAGAGGTAAAAAAGAGCGGTAAACTTCAAATTAGTTTTGAATGTGTAAATTGTAATAGATGAAATCTGCGCAAATAGAAAAACTCTTCCAATCAATAGCGCCAATGGGCGAGCAAGAGATCAATTTTATCAGGAGTCGGTTTGAGTTGGTAAAATTTGTGAAAAAAGATCGATTACTAGAGTATCAGGAGGTCGCTGGTCATTTTTTCTTTATCAATTCTGGTTTGGTGAGATTGTTTGGGTTCAAAGAGGGCGAGGAGAAAACTCTTTTCTTTTTTACCGAAAACATGATCGCGGGATCAATAGAAAGCTATTTGCAGCAAGTGCCAAGTAGTTATGTTTTGGAAGCCTTGGAACCTGTAGAAGCTTTAAGAATCAGTGAGCGAGATCTCAACGAGTTGCTGCAAAGTTCTACTGCTATGAATAAAGTAGGTTTGATCCTTACACAGCATAGACTCCAATATCTGCTTGGATTTTTCTCTTCTTTTGTATTAGACAATCCTGAGCAGCGGTATCTGAAGTTCATGAACAATTCGCCTGATTTGATCAATCGCGTACCGCAGCACATTGTCGCTTCGTTTTTGGGGATCACTCCGGTATCACTGAGCCGTATTAGGAAACGCCTGATGCGCAAGTAGTTTTCTTATCTTTTGTTAACGATGAGGAGGTAGGTGCTTGGCTAGGTTTGCTTTATAAAACAGCGCAAGATGAAAAAATCATTAACAATTGGATTATTAACTTTAGCAACTATGAGCTACTCACAATCTACAAAAACCATTACCGAAACCATTGAAATCAATGCCTCATCGACCGAAGTATGGAAAGTGCTCACGGATCTTCCCAGTTGGAAATCATGGAATCCATTTATTATCCAAAGTGAAGGTCAAGCAATAGTTGGGTCTAAAATCAAGAATACCATGCGTTCCAATAATAAGGAAATGATATTCAACCCGAAGGTGTTGGTCGTGGATGAAAATCAGGAATTTACTTGGTTAGGCCACCTCTTTATACCGGGACTATTTGACGGGAAACATCGCTTTATCTTAGAAGAGCTCGGGGAAAATAAAGTCAGATTGGTACAAACAGAGACTTTCAAAGGGATATTGAGTCGCATGGTTTTGAAAAAGATAGGGGAAGAGACCGCTCTTAATTTTCAGAAAATGAATGAAGCACTGAAAGAGAGAGTAGAGGAAAAATTACTAACAAAGAATTGAGGCAACCCTTGCAGAGTCTATCTTGTTCATGGAGAAAAACTGAAGGTGGGGAAAGTTATGCTATCAATCGAAATAATTCAATGATGTCGAGCTAAAGGTTTGTTAGGCTCTGTTCTTCAGTTCATTCGGAAGTTTTGATTGTTGTCCTTGTTCAGGTATTTGATAGCCTCATAAGCAATTCTGTACCCGATGAATATTCCAGTTACTGCGAAAAAATAATAAAGCATTGCAGTTGGAACCGTTTCATAGACTAATTGAAAACCGACAAGAATCAGGAAGGAAATTCCAAATAACAAGTTGATGATCTTAAAGGAATTCGAGCATAATGTTCTGATAACTTCAGAGTTCATCGTTTAGATTTCATTATGTGTGTTGTTACTCCAGCAACAACCAAAAGACCAAGAGAATAAAGTGTTATGTTGTTCCAAGTTGAATCCTTATCATCGATCATGATTCTTACTAAGACAAGGATAACAATTCCAATTTGGCAAATAGCATTTATAGTTCGGGTAGTATTCAATACTTAATTCGATTAGTGCAGTCGATAGATTCTAACGCCACGCTATCAGGCGTGGGGATTTTTATATTCTAAAGTTAAAGAGTGCACTAAATTTTCCAAGTTCTTCACATTATCTAAAAAGCCACAGACACCCCATGCCTTGATAGCGAATGTTGGCATGTCGTTATTCTATTATGAGTTTGAAATGTTTACCAAGCCCAGCCTCTACAATTTTCCGAAAGGTTGATAATTCTACATCCGTTCGGTTGTTCTCTAGCCTTGAGATATAAAATCTGGAAGTTCCACTTCTCTGAGCAAGTTGTTCCTGGGTTAAGCCAGCTTTTATTCTTGCCGATTTAATTAGACTGCCAAATTTCTCCGAGTTAGAGGGTTCGGCAGGTTCACTTAGTTTATAAAGTTCATCAGGACTCAACTCGTAGGGATGAAGTTCTTCGTCCCCATCTTCAGAGATGAGCGCAACGGGAATATTAGGCCATGACAAGGTATAGTTGCGGAGTTGTACTTTCTTAAACTCCCTAGGTGTTAGAAGTGGATACTCAATATCATTTTCTGCGATTTCCCATTGCTTAAATATCTTTTCAAAGTCAAGTATTCTATTTTCCCCGTTGTTAAACATGCACCTGATAGTCAATCCGGCAATCTTATGGATTTTTATGATTCTTGGAATGCTCAATTTCTTTCTCATAACCTTGGATTCAATCGTTGAAAATTCTGCATCAGATATTCCTGTTTCGCTTTTGCCCATTCAATCACTTTATTTCGCTGGGCTTTTGGCAGATTACCAGCATAAGTGGACAGTGTTTTAATTTCAATTAGTTCCTCATATTCAGCATAAATGGCGTGAAAATGAGGAGGTGGATGTTCACGTGAATAAACATCAATCTTAATCGAATCAATTTTCTTTAATGTCGGCAAAACATGTTATCTAGTTCGACAACAAAAATAATGGGTTCAAGGTTCAGAAACAAATACATGTGTACGATTCGGAAATGCATGCCAACGATAAGCTAGCGGTTATATGCCTACGCGGCTCGACCCACAGCTTGTAAAGTGCACAATCTAGTGAAATTTGTCGCGCCCTGCAAGGGGAAGCTCACAACGGTTCAAAGAAGCACTGCGCACAGAAAGTTAAAAAATCCTGCGAGCTGCACTCGGTAGAAAGCACCGAACTTTCCCAGCGGTAGATTCATGGCGAAGTTCGCACTGAATTTAGCAAAGAGGCACTCAGGCGCATTCGTGCTAGCGATTGTTACCTTTTCGGCTTTACAATTGCTCGATTACTTCGATTGAAATTCGAAGAAAGAGTTCGTTGAATTCTTCGTCAGTTTGATGTTCAAGGGTTAAAACTGGATGTTTTGGATCAGAATCGTCAAAATCAGTGATTTTCGGTGCATATAGGCTGTTCACTCGATAAAGTATTTGTTCAGGGAGTTCACCAAATTCAGAGACGGCAATCCAAATGTTAGTTGTTACCTCCCCACTTGCAAAACCAGCACTGCCCGGAAGGTTCGAAGATGACATTAATTTGATGCTGAGTTCGTCTGTTTGGTAGGAGTTAATGAATTTCAGCTCGTTTAAAAGTCGGACAAAATCAAACTCATCAAACTGTTCTAGAAGTTCGGTTTCTTCGTTTTCAAATCTCGTTTTCACACTGCCTGTACAAGCATCTCCTTCCTCAATTCCAGCTAGCCAAGTAGTGAGTTTAGCAGTTCGTTCGTTGGTTAGTTCAGCCATGTAGTTTGAAACACACATTGGATGAATGCTGCCATACCATCCAGCTTCGCGATCTGGATACTTCATCTTTAATTCAGAGTCTCTAAATGTTATCCAGTTCCGTTGAGATGTTCGTAAAGCGTCCAGAAAAGTTGGGTCGTCACCGTACTTCTGTATGACCCGTTGATAAACTTTGTTCAGTTCAGCGTCCGCCTTCTTGTAGTCTTCTGCTGCTTCCCTGTTCATCTCCGCCTGAGTTTGGCAGTTAGCAGTTACACCGATGAAAAAAGTTAATAGGATAGTTGCGAAAATATCTCTCATGGTGATGATGGCTGAAAGGTAACGTTAAGAATATAGGGCGTTGGGCACTTCAAGGCTCCAAACTACCAATCCGCTACATATTTTCTTAAATGTAATCATCTTCAGCTTTAGCACTATTTGCCCAATGACCTATATTTAGTGTTATGCATTTTTCTATTCTCTGCTATTCCTTGTTTTTTGTTGCATTAAAATATCCTACCCATAAGGGAAGTAATATAGCCAATGTTCCAAAGAGAATTACAGGAACTGAAACACCTTTAATTATCGCATATATTATGGATAATAGAGAGGTCGCTGTTAGTATTAGCAGTACTGGCAAGACCCACTTTCGTTCAAAAAATGACTTTTCTTTTATTATTTCATTTGCATTCGCATCATTATATTCTCTAAGGACTTCATCAAGACTCTTGCAGTAAATGTCAAAACCCAAGGGGTCACAGAAATTTGAGTTTGCAAGGATTTTAAGTTCTCTGCTGTCTTTAAACTTTATTCTTAGTTTTGTGCCCTCAAAATTTTCAATTTGATAGTTTTGAATTCCGTTGAAGTCCACTCTTCGATTGAATGTCGATAAGTTAAGGTCGGTAAAAGAATCTTGAATTATTGCAGAGCCCTCTTTTCTAAAGCCTCTCTTTTTAACCCAGAAAAACAAAATTGGTATAGAGAATGAAATAATCAAAGCTATTATCACTCCTAGAGATTTAATGAATATAAATGTTAGAATCATTAAGCACGCAAAAATCAAAACAGTTATACCGAATATTTTAAGGATGTAGTTTGTGTCGGTATATTCAAAGTTGTATTCTTTCATTCTTGTATTTCTGTCCATGCGACATTATGCATAACGATAAGCTATCGGTTGTATGCCCACAGCTTGTAAAGAGCACAATCTAGTGAAATTTGTCGCGCCCGGCAATGGGAAGCTCACAACGGTTCAAATAACCACTGCGTTCTAAAAGATAAAAAATCCTGCGAGCTGCACTCAGTAGAAAGCACCGAACTTTCCCAGCGGTATATTCACGGTCGAGTTCCACTGAAACCAGCCAGAAAGCACTTTGGCATATAACCGATAGTGCCTGTTATAGCCAGTTTACTCGTCTCGCTCTAATTCTAAGTTGTTAACCAACCTCAAATAATGTTCGTCAGTTCCTCCCCAAGTGCTGATGGCAAAAGTTGAATCT